>NZ_JABUYL010000074.1 GCF_014897315.1 Proteus sp. FME41
CGTTTTCAACAGGGGCTTCAATTGTTGATGTAGCTTCAGCGGCTTGCTGTGCTTTCTTTGCTTTAACACGAGCTAATGCGGCAGCAACGGCCGCTTTACGTGGATCGACGTCTTCGGCTTTAGCGTTTTCAACAGGGGCTTCAATTGTTGATGTAGCTTCAGTGGCTTGCTGTGCTTTTTTTGCTTTAACACGAGCTAATGCGGCAGCAACGGCCGCTTTACGTGGATCGACGTCTTCGGCTTTAGCGTTTTCAACAGGGGCTTCAATTGTTGATGTAGCTTCGGCGGCTTGCTGTGCTTTTTTTGCTTTAACACGAGCTAATGCGGCAGCAACGGCCGCTTTACGTGGATCGACGTCTTCGGCTTTAGCGTTTTCAACAGGGGCTTCAATTGTTGATGTAGCTTCGGTGGCTTGCTGTGCTTTTTTTGCTTTAAC
>NZ_JABUYL010000075.1 GCF_014897315.1 Proteus sp. FME41
GAACGGCGGACTGTTAATCCGTATGTCACTGGTTCGAGTCCAGTTGGAGGAGCCAAATTTAGAAAAGCCCGCGCTATTATAGTGCGGGCTTTTTGCTTTCAGATCCTTTTCGATGATTATTTCCTGCTTCACCCACCTGATACTCTTTATTGCTCTTGGATAAAAATCCTATAGGACAATCGGCAAAAGAATACATTTTTATCTGATTATTTTTATCAATGCCGCTTCACTCACCCTGCTTTTTATCTAAAAATCCACTTATTTCATTTAAAGTTGATAAATTAGTTATTTTTTAACCACTTAAACACTTATTTTACTTTTTTTACTTTACAAAGTTCACGACCCTCGCTATCATCCGTCTCGTTCTCAAGAGAACACGCTTCCTCCATAGTTCAGTTGGTAGAACGGCGGACTGTTAATCCGTATGTCACT
>NZ_JABUYL010000016.1 GCF_014897315.1 Proteus sp. FME41
TCAAGTAAAACATCACACCCTTGTACAGTAAGATGATAGCGATTGTGTCCATTAAACCTAGCCATATTCTCCATTTTTACATTCTCTTTTTTATGTATTTAATTGATCACCATAAAACACGCTACCGCCCTTTGCCGTAAACCAAAGCACATAAGGCGTAATGCCAATTTATTATCCACAGCATCATTTTTAGCCAATAAAACAGCATATTTAAACAATACCACCAATAAATTAAGCCAAACATATCATGATAGATAAATTAAATTAAACATATTTATTTTTAAATGTGATTTAATAGTAAAAAAATAGGAATAAATAAGTAGTTATTCTTATTTATATTGGTAATGTATTTATAGCTCATTTTTTACGAATAATTACCAAAAAATAATACTTTATTTAAATACAGTTAGTTACATAAAAATAATCTAACTTTGATGAGATGAAGGATATTAATAGAATATTTGAAATGAAATTTAATTGGATATAGAGAACTCACAACATAAATATATCTAATTACTCCAGATATGTGTAAACCACAAAAAACATTATAATTATTTATCTATATATGCATGCTATGTGAAAACATTAAGGTGGCTTTTTAATTTTATCCAATAAAAAAACGGGCTTTGTTAATTGATAACAAAACCCGTCAATAAAAATAAAAGCAAATTAGATAAAATTAATTTTATTTCAATAAGTTAATAATTAACCTAAAGTACTGGGTACAAGAATTTCAGTCGCAACAATAACAATAACCAGACCCACTAATACAGGAACAGAAACACGCTTCATCACTTCAAACGGTGAAATTTTTGCCATACCCGATACTGCCACTACCACACCAGAAACGGGTGATAATGTACGGCCTAAGTTTGAAGCTTGTAACATAGGAATAGTTAAATAAGCAGGGTTAACACCCATGTTGCTGGCTAAGCGAGGAATTAATTCAACGAAAGCGTAAAATGGTGCGTTACCAGAGCCTGTGGTCATTGCAGCTAACATGGTAATTAATACCAGAGCAATCATCATAACAATCGCACCTGAGCCTAATGACTGAGCCCCTTCAATTAACGCATTAATAAAGCCAACGGTCGTTAAGCCTTGAGCAAATACCCCTGCAGCGACTAATAACATAACAACTTGAGCAAATGCATCTGCCATACCGCGATAAGCAACTTCTAAGCCTTCAAAAACCTGTTTTGCACTGAAGCTGCGAATAAATTCGATAATAGCCGCTAAAATCATACAAATGATAATAATGGCAACAATATGAAGCTCTGGTAACCATTTACCATCAAAAACTAAAACACCGATAATAGGTGTGAAAGGTAAAATCGCATAGAAACTGGGTGCGTGAGTTTTAATTTCATTCACATCTAACATTTCTGTTTCGATATGCTCTTTACGGTCAAGATAACGCTGCCAGAAGAAGTGGGCAATACACATACCAATAATTGCAGCAATAGAGATAGGTAATGTGGTTTTAAAGGCAAAATCAATGAGCGACATTTGAGAAGCTTCAGCGGCTAAAATAACATCACCCGACGTTGGCGCTAAAATAATAGAAGCTGGAGATGCGCAAATTGCAGCAGCGGCACCGCGACTAATTCCCATATTCACCATAACAGGGAATAGCGTTGCCATTAACAACACCCCTAAACCTGTTGCTGATGAAACCGCCAGTGACATCAAACATGCCACAATGTAAGCCGCAACCATCAGAAGATAAGGTGAGTTAATCATTTTTAATGGACGTGATGCTAATTTTACCACCACATCGTTGGCACCAATATGCGTCATATAAGCGGCAAAGCCACACAGTATCATGATCATCATACCTAAATCGCCACCACGGCTCATTAGTAGATTTTTCACATACTCAACGATATCAATTAAACCATACCCTGTTGCGGCTGCGCTTGGTGGTAAAACAGCCCTTCCCATAATAACACTGATGATCAGTAATAACAGACCACCCGTCATTAAAACACCCGTTGGTGAATAGCCTTTTACAATATAACGTCCAACACCTACAGCAACGAAGGCGCCGATAAGAATTTCGATCATTTATATTTCCTGTCTAAAAATAGTTATTTATAAAATGAAGTTTTTTATTTTTATCATCATTTTTGCGTTTAGTGCGATTGACACACTCTGCCCAAAGGCAACGTTGCAGTGTATGACATATATCAAAAAAAACGACTATTTTTTTACATAGGCATAGCACAAATGCTTACTTTTCATTCAAAACATAAATTAAATGATAGATATAAAGCAAAAAGCACACGATTATCAAAATAGTGTGCTTTTATTCAGAGTGTGATGAAGTTAAAATTTGTGAGATTAGATTTTCTTCAATAACTGATTCAATGCTTTGACTTCTGGGCTATCAGCATCTTGCTTATTAAGCCAGTTATCGATAGCTTGCTTCGCTTTTTGCTGTAATTGATCACGCAGTAATTTTTCAACGTTAAACTCATATTGAACCGCATTCCAATCACCATAAAGCCTTAACGGAATATCAATTTTAGCAAGCTGGCGAATTAACTCATTTTCTTTACCCCAGCCTTTTTTAATATTGACCAACAACACCACATCCAAATCATGACGTTGAAGGTTAACTTTACCCTGCCCTTTAATTTGATAAGCCTCTGCCTGAGCATCTAACGCATTAACAGTAACTTGCCCTTTAGGGGCTAATTTAAATTGGGCAATCACATTATCGGCTTGAGTAAAACTTTCAATATCTTCGGGATAAACAACTTTATCTGTAGCCTGAGCCACTGATTGCTGAATAACCTGAGGCACATTTAACCCTTGCATTTTAAATTGAGTTAATGAGGTATCAAGTTTACCCTGCCAGTGGTTAAAAAAGGCATTTCGGTTATACCCAGCACCTTCCAAATTTCCTTTCGCTGAAATCAATCCACTGAAATTCTCTGGCTGATTAAAAACACGTAATAGTGGCTGTAACGGGATATTGTTCATTGTAATATCCATACTGATATGTGCTGGCACAATACCTGTTGAAATTACAGTAGGAAGTGAAAAATCACCGTTAAGAATTTGCCCTGTTAATGTTTGAATGTTTAGCGAGTGAGGATTATTTAACGCTTCAATTTTAAAATTATTAATTTCTAATTCTTTATACAGAAGCTTATTTAACGCTAGCTTCAACGTAAATTCGACATCACCCCAGTGAGTTAAATCATATTCTTTATTTTCGACGGCCACTGAAGTAATAATGGGTTTTGCCATAATAGTGGCATTTGGTGCAGGTGCAGCGTGTGCGGTATTAAATAATGAAAATGATGATGTATTATCCGTCATCGGCTTCAATAATACCGTTTCTGCCGTTTTAGCTTCAGCTAACTCTGGCAACAAGGTATTTAAATTTAATTGCTCACCGGTTAAATCAACCTGATAACGTGTTTTATTGGCGAACTCCGCACTGACATTACCGTGTAATTGGCTGTCATTAGCTGTGAGATTTAAATTATCAAAGGAAATTCGTCTAACACCTTCATTTCTAATCGTAAAATCTGAGGTTAAACTTCCTGCGATGCCATTTTCAGGGATCCCTATTCCTAATAAAGCATAATCTAACTGCGTAATATTCCCGTTAATTTGATAAGGATATGTATTCATATCCGCATTAGCGATAACATTCAACGTGACCTCACGACGATCACGATTCACTTTCGTGCTCATCTCAAGATTAACTTGTTTTTTATCATCGGTTTTCAACGACAAATTAATATCGCGTAAATTAAGTTGCTCACCGTCTTTCATTTGCCAAATGATTAAGCTGTCTGAAATTTTCACTTTAGCAATATTTAATTGCCAACTATGAGTTCTGGGTTCAATAACAGGATGAGAGGTTTCTTTAGGCGTAGAAGGCGGTACTATCTTAGGAATAGCTTTACTTTCAGGTGTTTGACGAACAACAGCACCTTTAAGCATCACTTCTTTTACTTCAAGTTGATGAGAGAAAAGCGGAAATAGTTCAACATCCAGACGCATATTATCTGCCGTAATTAAAGGCATTTCCGCACCCGGTGCCGTCAATGACATTTTACCACTGATGATGCTGAGTTTTGGCCAAACATGCCAACGCATATCGTCTTGTAATGTGAGTTTATAACCGCTTTGTTTTTCGACTCTCTCAACGAGATATCCACGGAAATCATTGGGGTTAATGAGTAGAACTAACGCTGTTAAGCCTGCCAAAATAACCACAAGCAAAATAGCCAGTGTTGTCAGAAACCTTTTCATATAATTACCCGTTTAGTGAAATCTGATAATGATGATTATAAAGATAGTTAATCTTCACTAATCCGACTACCTACTGCACCTTGTTGATTTTTATATTTAGCATCTTGACGACGATTATAAGGTCTATCAGCAGAGCCAGACATTGGTTCAAAACTTAATGCACCAATTACCATACCCGGTCTTAATGCAAGAGGAAGTTTACCTGAATTAAAAAATTCTAATACGATTTGCCCATGCCAACCAGGATCAATGCGATGAGCCGTCACATGTACCATTAAACCTAAGCGTGCTAATGATGAGCGTCCATCTAACCACCCCACCACATTATCAGGTAATGTGACCGATTCCAGCGTTACCGCCAATGCTAATTCACCTGGGTGTAAATAAAATGCTTCACCTTCAGGTAAAACAATTTCATCACTCATTACACGTTCTAACGCAGCATTCACTTCGGCTTTAGGGCCACTTAAATCAATATAAGGTGCAGTATGACCTAGGAAAACACGGAATTGGTTCCCTAAGCGAACATCTGCTGTTGCGCCGTTAATTCGCTCGACGGGCGGGCGGGGTTCGATGACTAATTTACCCTCATCTAGCCACTGAATAATATCACGGTCGCATAATCGCATTTTATTTCCTTTTTCAAATTAAACAGGCAGTTTCATCATGCATGAAAGCTGCCCACAAATGAACCTATTATTCGCAGAATTGCCCAATTTTTGCTTTCAAAATATCAATTGCAACGCGGTTTTTACCCCCTCTTGGAACAATAATATCGGCATATTGTTTAGAAGGTTCAATAAACTGGAAGAACATCGGACGAACGGTTTTATTATATTGTTCAATGACTGAGTCAAGGCTACGCCCGCGTTCATTTACATCACGTTTAATTCTGCGCATTAAGCAAATATCTAACGGGGTATCAACAAAGATAGAAAAATCCATCTCTTCACGCAGGCGCTTATCTGTTAATAACAAGATACCTTCAATAATAATAACTTTTTTGGGTTTAAAAGGAATGGATTCTGTTTTGCGCGTGTGAGCTACGTAGTCATACTGGGGGAGTTCGATGGCATTTCCTGCTTTTAGTTCACACAAATGTTGGTATAAAAGAGAGTGATCCATCGAATTAGGGTGGTCGTAATTAACCTTATATCGTTCTTCCATCGTTAAATCACTTTGGTCACGATAATAACAATCTTCTGGTATCACACCGATATTATGATCACCTACTTGCGCTCTTAATTCACGGTAAAGCGTACTCGCAATAAGACTTTTACCCGAAGCAGAGGCTCCAGCGATACCTACAATTGTGCACTGATGTGCTGTGTCAGCCATAATCAAAAACCTGGTTTGAAATAAAAAGAGGGATAACGTAATAATATGTAAATATTACGCTAGCGCAGATTATAGTTTTGAAATCACTCTGGTTCCAGCGTAAAACCAGAAATCTATTTGTTTTTTATCAAAAATAGTCGGAAATCACATGTAAAAAATGGAAAGCCGAATGACTCTCCATTTAAATCAGTAAATAATTCAACGTATTATTTTACTGTAATTACACTGCGCGGAAAGAAATTTCCGTTGGAATTGCATCGCCATCCCAATACATTTGTGCTGAAACCGTAGACGCAATTTCGCGATAAATATCAGTAAATTCGCCTTCAGGATCACGCATCACTGTAGGTTGCCCGCGGTCTAAGTCTTCACGCAACGAGATATGAAGAGGTACTTGGCCTAATAATTCACAATGGTATTTTTCTGCCAATTTCGCCGCTCCCCCTGTCCCAAAAATAGGCTCAAGGTGACCACAGTTACTGCAAATATGCGCACTCATGTTTTCAATAATACCTAATACAGGCACATTGACTTTTTTAAACATGACAATCCCTTTCATCGCATCCACCAGCGCAATATCTTGTGGTGTTGTTACTACAACCGCCGCAGTTACAGGGATATTTTGGGATAAGGTTAATTGAATATCACCTGTTCCCGGTGGCATATCGATAACCAGATAATCCAAGTCAGGCCACAGCGTATCTTGAAGCATCTGCATCAATGCTTTGCTTGCCATAGGGCCACGCCACACCATTGCATTATCGTCAGTCACTAAATAACCAATAGAATTAGACGCTAAACCATAAGCCATAATTGGCGCCATATGTTGTCCATCAGGAGACGTTGGACGCTCCATTGTGGTACCCAACATATTAGGAATAGACGGCCCGTAAATATCCGCATCCAGAATACCGACTTTAGCGCCTTCTTGTGCGAGTGCTAAAGCAAGGTTAACGGCTGTACTTGATTTACCTACACCACCTTTACCAGAACTGACCGCAAGAATATTACGTACACCATTTACACCAGGCAGATCATTTGCACGACGTAAAGTAGAAATATTATGCTTGAGTTTCCATTCGATGGCGCTTGCGCCAGTGATCTGACGAAGTTCCGCTGTTTTTTCTTCGATTAGCACTTGGAAAGGTTTTTTCCAAACAAATGGCATGACTAATTCGATATGAAGAACATCGTCAATCATTGCACATTGATGTAATGCTTTTAAAGAAAGCAGATTACGTTTCAATGTCGGGTGTTCAAAAGTAGACAAGACACCTGAAACTTTTTCATTCAGAATCTCAGGGGTGGTCTGCTCGGGGGATTTTTCACTCATCCCGGCTCCTCTCGTTTTCATTATTTATTAAATATATGAGTACACCTATCATATCAGATAGTAGATGACTACGATAATGCCTTACCTCAATTTGCTAACTGAAATTTCTCTTGCAAAAACTCAATTATTGCCCTAGCGACATCAAGACGGATCGGTTACCATCAAAGACCCTTTTATTAATTTTATGGAAGTAAGATCCTTACTATGTCTCACGTCGCGAATAAATTATTGGTAACCTGCGCGTTACCTTATGCTAACGGTTCAATTCATCTCGGTCATATCCTTGAGCACATTCAGGCAGATATCTGGGTCCGTTATCAGCGAATGCGCGGCAAAGAAGTTCATTTCATCTGCGCTGACGATGCCCACGGCACACCTATTATGCTGAAAGCACAACAACTGGGTATTACCCCAGAAGCGATGATTGAAGAAATGAGCAAAGAACATCAACAGGATTTTGCTGGTTTCAATATTAGTTACGACAATTATCACTCTACACACAGTGATGAGAGCCGTGAGCTATCGACAAAAATTTATCTGGCACTGAAAAAAAATGGTCACATCAAAAGCAAAACGATTTCTCAGCTTTATGATGAAGAAAAAGGGATGTTCTTACCTGACCGCTTTGTAAAAGGCACTTGCCCTAAATGTAAAGCCGAAGACCAATATGGCGATAACTGTGAAGTGTGTGGCTCCACCTACAGCCCAACAGAATTAATTAATCCACGATCTGTTGTTTCAGGCTCAACCCCTGTAATGCGTGAAACTGAACACTACTTCTTTGACTTACCTGCATTTAGCAACATGTTACAAGCATGGATACGTTCTGGCGCACTGCAAGAGCAAGTTGCGAACAAAATGCAAGAGTGGTTCGATAGCGGTTTACAGCAGTGGGATATTACTCGTGATTCACCGTATTTCGGCTTTGAAATTCCAGATGCACCGGGTAAATATTTTTACGTATGGTTAGATGCTCCTATTGGCTACATGAGTTCATTTTTAAACTTATGTGAAAAACGGGATGATTTAAGTTTTGATGAGTTTTGGAATAAAGACAGCAAGACAGATCTTTATCACTTTATTGGTAAAGATATTGTCTATTTCCACAGCTTATTCTGGCCTGCGATGTTAGAAGGCAGTGAATACCGTAAACCAACCAACCTGTTTGTTCATGGTTATGTCACCGTAAATGGTGCGAAGATGTCAAAATCTCGTGGCACCTTTATTACAGCGCGTGCTTATCTTGATCATTTTGATGCCGATTGCTTGCGTTATTACTATGCAGCAAAACTTTCATCTCGCATTGACGATATTGATCTAAACTTAGAAGACTTTGTTCAACGTGTAAACAGTGACATTGTGAATAAAGTGGTTAACCTTGCATCACGTACCGCAGGTTTTATCAGTAAACGTTTTAATGGAAAATTAGCGGACACCTTAGATGATCCTAAGCTGTATCAACACTTTGTTGATATGCAAGAAACCATAGCCCAATCTTTTGAAAACCGTGAATTTAGTAAAGCGGTTCGTGAAATTATGGCATTAGCAGATGAAGCTAACCGTTATATTGATGAAAAAGCACCGTGGGTAGTGGCAAAACAAGAAGGCCAAGATGCACAGTTACAAGCTATCTGCACCATGGGAATTAACTTATTCCGCGTGCTGATGACTTACCTGAAACCTGTTTTGCCTTCACTGACAGAGCGTACAGAAGCATTTTTACAAACCCAATTAACTTGGGATGCTCTTGCTCAACCGCTGTTAAATCAAGATATCACAAAATTCAAAGCGCTGTTTAACCGCATTGAAATGGATAAAGCTAACGCAATGGTTGAAGCCTCAAAAAGTACCATTGCACCTGTAAAAGAAGTGACAGGCCCACTAGCGGATGACCCTATTCAAGACACCATTAAGTTTGATGATTTTGCAAAAATAGACATGCGTATCGCTGAAATTAAACAAGCAGATTTTGTTGAAGGCTCAGACAAACTGCTAAAATTAATGTTGGATTTAGGTGGTGAGACTCGCCAAGTATTTTCTGGTATTCGTACTGCATATCCAGATCCTAAAGTGTTAGAAGGTCGTTTGACGGTAATGGTCGCAAACTTAGCACCTCGTAAAATGCGTTTTGGTATTTCAGAAGGCATGGTAATGGCAGCAGGCCCTGGCGATAAAGATATCTTCTTACTCAGCCCAGATTCTGGGGCAAAACCAGGTCAGCAAGTAAAATAGCAACCAAAATTCATTTGCTAAATAAATAAAAGGCGGGGTTCTATTAGAGCCCCGCTCTTTTTTTATTGTGATCCATAGCACACTTTCAAAATCGGTGTATGATAATTCTGTTAGTTGATTTGGGACACTTACTTATGAAATCTAAACGGGCACGATTGCAGATTACACTTTGGCATTATTTACGATCTTTTTTGGTACTTTATCTTTGCCTTTTTGCGGGTAATCTTATATCAGCCCTTCTACCCTTCGCGGTTCCAGGTAGCATTGTTGGCTTACTTATTCTCTTTGGTTTACTCGCTTTCCAGCTTATTCCTTTACGCTGGGTTAAACCCGGTGCCAATATCCTCTTAAAAAATATGTCGTTACTCTTTATCCCTATCGGTGTGGGCGTAATGAACTATTATGATTTACTTAGTCAGCAGCTTTTTCCTATCGTTTTAGCCAGTGTAATAAGTACCTTTGGTGTGATGGCGTTGGTTGCTTATTGCTCGCACTATGTGCATCGTGAGCGTGTTATCGTGGGTTCAAAACCAGATCAAGTTAATGACATTGTTGAAATAAAAGAAAAAGATGATGACGATAATGCGTTAAGTGAGAAGAAAAAATGTTAGCCATGTTAATAAATATTTGGTGGTCACTTCCTTTAAGTATTTTTATTTTTTACTTAGCACGCAAACTGGCTGCCCGATTTAAATTACCTATTTTAAATCCACTTTTAATCGCGATTGTGGTAATTATTCCTATTCTATTAATAGCGAAAGTCCCTTACGAAGACTATTTTGCAGGGAGTCGTGTTTTAAATGATTTATTACAGCCTGCCGTTGTGGCTTTAGCGATCCCACTTTACCAACAACTACACCAAATTCGTGCTCAGTGGAAATCGCTGATCAGTATTTGCTTTATTGGCAGTATTGCCGCCATGGTCAGCGGTACCGCGATTGCCTTATGGGCAGGAGCAACACCTGAAATTGCCGCATCAATCTTACCCAAATCAGTCACAACACCTATCGCAATGGCTGTCGCAGACTCTATAGGGGGTATTCCTGCAATCAGTGCTGCATGTGTTATTGCAGTAGGTATTTTAGGTGCCATTTTTGGTCATTCGCTCTTTAAACTATTGCGTATTCCTACCCACGCCTCTCGTGGTTTAGCTATGGGAACCGTTTCTCACGCAGTGGGAACCGCAAGAGCGGCTGAAGTAGATTATATTGAAGGCGCTTACAGCTCATTAGCATTAATGACTTGCGGGATTATTACTTCCCTTACCGCACCATTTATCTTCCCTATTATTTTGCATCTTTATAGCTAATTTAATTTTTACTCTTCTTGTCCTTTGAAATCCCCGATTTAATTCATTTTATTTCGGGGATTTTTACTATAAATTTGAGATACATCTCTCAATTAATGAATTTGTTGCAATTGTTTCATTGAAAATATGATTTTCATCACATATAAGAATGGGTAAAGATGCCTAGAATCTTATAATACAGAAAGATTAATGGGAGACTCATGTATGCATACTCGTTTTCAGGCAATTTGGTCAGATTTACCCCCGCAGTTACAACACGCACTTGCTCCTTATCTTGAGCAAGATGATTTTCCTGCAATGTTCACGGCAGAACAGGTCAATGCCATAAAAACACAGTTACAATGTAATGATGAGGCCTTAGCCCTTGCACTTTTACCGGTTGCCGCAACTTGTGCTGTTGCCCCTATCTCTAATTTCAAAGTGGGTGCGGTTGCCCGCGGTGAAAGTGGTAATCTCTATTTTGGTGCCAATATGGAATTTGCTGGCGCACCACTACAACAAACCGTTCATGCTGAACAAAGTGCGGTCACTCACGCATGGTTACGTGGTGAATCTCGCTTAATCGCGATTACGGTTAACTATACACCTTGTGGTCATTGTCGCCAGTTTATGAACGAACTCAACAGTGGCACCCATATTCAAATTCAATTACCCGGTAGAAAAGTGGCGACATTAGGTGATTACTTACCTGATAGTTTTGGCCCAAAAGATCTGGATATCACAACGTTATTGATGGATAAAGTTAATCACGGTTACAAAATTGATAACCCAAGTGAATTAGCACAACAAGCCTTACAAGCGGCTAATCGTAGCCATGCTCCTTATAGTGAGTCCCATAGCGGTATTGCCGTTCAAATGAAAGACGGTAAAATTTTCCAAGGTAGTTATGCTGAAAATGCCGCATTTAACCCAAGCCTACCGCCATTACAAGCAGCATTGATTTTATTAAATATGGCGGGTGAGAGTGTAATGGAAATTGAATCTGCGGTATTAATTGAAAAAGCAGAGACTATTTTAACGCAATGGGATGCGACTCAAGCGACATTAACGGCTTTAGGTTGCCGCCAGATGCAGCGCATCACTTTGTAAAAATTTTTAACTTATTCCTCTAAAAATCGCGCCTAAAAAAGCATCAGCATGTAAATTTTGCTGATGCTTACCATAAAAAGTTGTAACAACTGTATCTATCTCTCATTTCTAAGTATAAAAATCATAAAAAAATAACATAAGCTGTACATATTTTTATTATTTTGTAGGATCTACTATTGTCATGTGACTAACTGCCTTACAAGAGTATTTTTCATGGAACTGGAACACGAAAGTAAACGCCCTCTCTACATCCCGTATGCAGGTCCAATCCTGCTTGAATTTCCCCTGTTAAATAAAGGTAGTGCTTTCAGCGAAGAAGAACGCAGCACCTTTAACTTACATGGTTTACTGCCAGAAGCTGTTGAAACCATTGAAGAACAGGTTGAACGCGCTTATCGCCAATATCTTGATTTCAAAAACGATAACGATAAACACATTTACCTAAGAAATATTCAAGACACCAATGAAACACTGTTTTACCGTTTATTGGAATCTCACCTCACTGAAATGATGCCTATCATTTACACACCAACAGTGGGTGAAGCGTGTGAACATTTCTCCGATATTTATCGTCGTGCCCGCGGTTTATTTATCTCTTATCCTAACCGCGCCAATATCGACGATATGCTACAAAACGCCACTAAACAGAACGTAAAAGTGATTGTTGTGACAGATGGCGAACGTATTCTTGGTTTAGGTGACCAAGGTATCGGTGGTATGGGTATTCCTATTGGTAAACTCTCTTTATATACCGCGTGTGGGGGCATTAGCCCAGCGTATACTCTACCTGTTGTGCTTGATGTCGGCACGAATAACCCACAACGTTTAAACGATCCACTGTATATGGGGTGGCGTCATCCTCGTATCACAGGTGATGAATATAACGAGTTCGTTGATGAATTTATTCAAGCGGTTAAACGTCGCTGGCCAAATGTTTTACTGCAATTTGAAGATTTCGCGCAAAAAAATGCGATGCCTTTGTTAAACCGTTATCGTGATGAATTATGTTGCTTTAACGATGATATTCAAGGTACAGCATCTGTTACTTTAGGTAGTCTCATTGCAGCAAGTCGTGCCGCGGGTCGCCAATTAAAAGACCAAACCGTTACTTTCTTAGGTGCGGGTTCTGCGGGTTGTGGGATTGCTGAGCAAATTATTGCCCAAATGAAATCTGAAGGTTTAAGTGATGAGCAAGCACGCGAGCGCATCTTTATGGTTGACCGTTTCGGCTTATTAACTGATAAACTGCCAAACCTACTTGATTTCCAAAGCAAGCTAATCCAAAAAAGTGAAACGATTGCTAATTGGAATACAGAAAGTGATGCAATCTCACTGCTAGAAGTGGTTAAGAACGCAAAACCTACTATTTTAATTGGTGTTTCAGGACAAGCAGGATTGTTCACTGAAGAAATTATTCGTGAAATGCACAAGCATTGTGAACGCCCTATCGTGATGCCATTATCTAATCCAACGTCCCGCGTAGAAGCACGTCCTGAAGATATTATCAACTGGACTGATGGACAAGCTTTAGTGGCAACAGGTAGCCCATTTGCACCCGTTAAATACAAAGATAAAGAGTATCCAATTGCGCAATGTAACAACTCTTATATCTTCCCTGGTATTGGGCTAGGTGCAATTGCAAGTGGTGCTAAACGTATAACCGATGCCATGTTAATGGTCGCTAGCCGTGCATTAGCAGATTGCTCACCAATGGCAAAAGAGGGTGATGGTTCATTATTACCACCACTGTCTGACATCCAACAAGTTTCACGTTATATTGCCAAACAAGTTGCTAAAGAAGCGCAAGTTCAAGGCGTAGCTACCGTCACATCAGATTCTGCATTAGAAGAAGCTATTGAACGTAATTACTGGCAACCTGAGTACCGTATTTATAAAAGAACTTCGTTCTAAGTCAGTTTTTACCACTAAGTACCATTCTGAAAAGCACTTCATTACTTAATATGAGGTGCTTTTTTCTTGCTTCCATTTCTCGGCTCAAGTAGCCTTAAGTATTATTAAAGTCATGCGTCATTAAGGCAAGGACATGCTAAAACGCCTCGTTTATCTCTTTCTTACACTCTTTATTTTGCTGGCTATCACCTTGATTGCCTGCGATCGCTGGATCGGATGGAAAACTAATTCTTATATCTTTGAAGATATTGATACCTTACCCGCTAAAAAAGTAGGAATGGTGCTGGGTACATCAAAGTACTACACCAGCGGTTACATTAATCAATTTTACCAATATCGCATACAAGGTGCTGTCAATGCCTATAACAGTGGTAAAATTCAGTATTTATTATTAAGCGGAGATAATGCAAAGCATAGCTATAATGAACCGAATACCATGCGTAAAGATCTGATTAAGGCGGGTATTCCTGCCTCTCGCATTGTGATGGATTTTGCTGGATTCAGAACACTTGATTCCGTTGTGCGTACTAAAGAAGTCTTTGGCACCGATGGATTTACCATTATCACACAGCGTTTTCACTGTGAGCGAGCCGTTTTTATCGCACTTGAAAAAGGTATTGATGCGCAGTGTTTTGCCGTTGCCTCACCTAAAAGTATGTTTAAAGTACGAGTACGTGAAGTGTTTGCAAGAGCTGGAGCCATAATTGATGTCTATATTTTAAACCGCGAACCTCGTTTTTTAGGTCCACCAGAAACAATTCCTGCAATACAATCTATTCCCGAAGGCATTAAAGCTTACCCTGCGGTTTCACCAGAGGAAGTCGAATTACTTCCTCTCAGTGATAACGAAAAAACGCAATAAAAAGCGCTAAATCTAAATATAGTGCGCTAATTTAGCTGATAACTTACGCCAACTCCACTCTATTGGTCCTTGTGGAAAATAGCGCAGCCAAACTACAGCAAAAGCGATATTGATTGCCCAAATAACAGCAACAAACGGCATTAGCTCAGGTAGTGTGAATTGGTTAAATAACCCCATTCGCTGGAATAAAATAATACCCAGAAGGCTTTGCATTAAATAGGTGGTTAGCGCCATCTTCCCAATACAACGTAAAGCATAGGCAAAATAGGAGTGTTGAATTGCATTCCAACTCCAATAAAATAGTGCGATATATCCTAAACTTTGTATTACTTGAATAAGCATAGTCAAAGGCTGTGCAACAACAGCAGCCCAACGGTAATGCCAATCAGAATAGTAATCCACCAGCACAATAAGTGTTTGTAGGCTTAAACTCGTCGAGAGGAAATAGAACGCCACATAACCATAATGAGCACGACTAAATTTCTGTTGTAACCACCCCGATGCCATTAATGCAGAGCCCATTAACATTGCACCGAATAAAAACCAACTATATTGACGTATCAAATTAAAAATAAAGAGACTTAATTCATTTAGCCGATAATAGACACTATTCATGTAAGGACCTGTTTTCCAGTCTGATTCAACAAGCTGAGAATACGGCGTGCTATACCAAACGGTATCGATAAAGTCGCGATAATAATAAAACAGAGCACCTAAAATGAACGCGCCAATAATATAGAGCCCAGCACCTAGTATAAATTGGCGTTTTATTGACATCGATTTAATAAAAACTAAAACAAATAAACCACACACACTATAGGGAAATAAGATATCACCTTCCCAAATAAATAATGTGTGAATAAGCCCTATTAACGCTAACACCACTAATCGAGATACATTAAAACGCGTTCCTTTGCGTAATAATAAATAGAGCGTACCACCAAAGAGAAGTGCAAATATAAAGAGGAATTTACCTTGAGCAAAAAGATTTAATGCCATCCATGTTAGACGACCACTAAAAGTCGCCTCACCCGAATGTAACGGGTTGAATGAGGCAACTCTTAATAAGGCAAAACCTGAAATGTTGAGCAATAAAATGCCAAGGATCGCCATTCCTCTCAACGCATCGAGTGCTTCAATACGTTGATGAGACGATTCATTCATTTATTTAAAATCTCAAAGATGACGAACAGCGCGCAAAAATTCCTGACGCGTATTTTGGCTCGATTTAAATAGTCCACCCAATGAGGTTGTTGTCGTTGCACTGGTTGCATCACGAATGCCACGGGCTTTAACACAGTAGTGAACCGCATCGATAGATACCGCTACATTTTTTGTGCCAAGCAACGTTTGTAATGCAATCAGAATTTGTTGTGTTAAGCGTTCTTGAACTTGAGGGCGTTGAGCAAAAAATTGCACAATACGATTAATTTTTGATAACCCAATCACTTTGTCTTTCGGGATATAAGCCACAATCGCTTTGCCATCAATCGTGACAAAATGGTGTTCACATGTACTTGTTAATGTGATATCTCGTACTGTCACCATTTCATCAACTTGCATTTTATTTTCAATTAGCGTGATTTTGGGAAAGTTGTGATAATCCAGCCCTGAGAAAATCTCATCAACATACATTTTAGCAATACGACGAGGCGTTTCAGCTAAGCTATCGTCGCTTAAATCTAGGTTTAACAGCTTCATCACTTCTGTCATATGATGTTCAATTTGCAGTTTACTCTCACTTGGAGATAGCTTTGGCTCACGAAGAGGCGTTTCCAAACCGCGCTCAACCAACGCAGCGTGTACCCATTGCGCCTCTTTACTTAATGATGACATTGGACTCTCCGATAAACACATTAATTAAGTATCTGTTTCGCTGTTAGCGACAACGTCTACACTTTAGATGACCTGAATCACATTATCCAGCGATACCGCATTTTTCGTTATGAAATTATTGCATTTTTGTATGCAGTTTTTTTAGTTTAAGCCTGCTATTTTTCTTTTGAGCACACCAGAAAACCACCAATTATCAACACAATAAAAGCGACATAAAGGGCTGGTTCTAATTTCCCTGTCACTGCCGTTGAAAATGACGAAATAACGGGACCGACTAATTGCCCAATTGCATAAAAAGTAGTGAGCAAACCTGCCATATAACGACCATGGTCAGGTGCCAACTCTTTCCCGCGTAAAAAAGCGAGTTGTACCGCACACATCAAGCCACCACCAATTAGAAATGCACCAATGGCAAGCCCTGTTATCGACGGTATCCACTCTGCAATTAAAATACCTAACGCTTGTAGCCAAAGCGTAATAGCTAATCGTAACTGTGTGTTTAATACATTACGCGTTAAAATTGCGATCCCAATACACAATGCCGCAGAAGCGCCAAAAACAGGCCAAACGAATTGAGCAATTAAGCTTCCTGGAAAGCGCTCTGCTGCCATTTGAGAAAGAAATGTTGCAGGTAAAATATAACCAAAACCCGCAAAGGTATAACCCAAAATCAGCTTTTTCATCGCAGGTGTCAGCGTTAAAGGGGCTACGTTTACCTCTTCTCGGCTCATTGTCCAAGGTTTAGGAAGATGATAGCTGACATATATTGCACAAATAAAAGCAAGTAAGCCATAAATAAGCCAGCCAGTCATAGCACTCATTTGCCATTTCATAATTAACACAGCAAGCATACCGCTGATAAATATACCTGCGCCAGTTCCTGCATAAACAGCCACACTTAATGCAGGACGATTTAACCGAGCCAGTAACTCATTTGCCCATGATGCCACCAGCACTAATGTCCAACCACTTGCCCACCCGATAAAAAAACGAGCAATACTATGCATAAATGCATCATTTAAAAAAGCAGATAATAGGGTAATAATGACGGCTCCCCAAAGCCCCGCCCACAAACGATATCCTACGCCTTTAACAGCTTTCATTGCATCATAAGAGCCGGCGAGATAACCAAGGTAATTAAACGCCGCCACAATACCCGCACTGGTTAATGTTAATTGAGACTCTGCAATCATTAACGGTACTTGTGGTGTAAAGGTAAAACGCCCTATCCCCATAGCAACCACTAAAGCAAGAAAACCACTAAACGCGATATGAAAGGCTTGCGCTGAATGGCTTTGGCGATTTGAAGTATTCATTGATATCCATTATTTTGTTTTATCGTTTTATATATTTTAATGTGCTCTTTACTAATAACAGAACAAGCAACACATTAACCTCAAACAGATAACATTTCTGTGACAAGAAGTTTCATTTCTTTCTATTCACAAGATGATCTCTGACATGATGATGTTCATCGTGATAGATTAGTATCATGAAATAAAACAGAACATTTCGATAGATCTTGGAGTATGCAATGAGTCAATGTCACGTTAGCGGTTTATTATCTCTTGATGAAGCGCTAGAAAAACTACTTGAAAAACCGCTGGCAATTACCGATACCCTTAACATCCCATTAAATAATGCAGCAGGCTATATTCTCAGTGAAGCAATAACGTCTCCGCTGAATGTTCCGCCTTTTGATAATTCAGCAATGGATGGTTACGGGCTTCGTTATGCTGACTTAACCGTTAAAACGTCACTGCCTATGGCAGGAAAAT
This sequence comes from Proteus sp. FME41, assembly GCF_014897315.1. Classification (GTDB taxonomy): domain Bacteria; phylum Pseudomonadota; class Gammaproteobacteria; order Enterobacterales; family Enterobacteriaceae; genus Proteus. The sequence goes on from NZ_JABUYL010000016.1 coordinate 17,964, forward strand.
CGTTCGCGGGTATTCCTTTTGAAGGTGAGCTCCCAGCGGGACAATGCGTCCGTATTATGACTGGCGCAATGGTTCCTTCGGGTGTTGATACCGTCATTATGCAAGAAGAAGCTGAAGTAACCGAAAGTGGTATTCGCTTTCCTCACCCTGCTAAAAAAGGTCAAAATATTCGCCGTATTGGTGAAGATATTAAAGAAAATGAAGGGGTATTACCGGCTGGCACTAAGCTTTCAACAGCACAATTACCGTTAATTGCCTCTTTAGGGATCGCCACTGTACAAGTTTATCGACGCTTAAAAGTTGCTGTTTTCTCAACCGGTGATGAACTACAAACTATTGGCCAGCCATTAAAAGCGGGCCAAATTTATGATACCAACCGCTTTGCGGTACGCTTAATGCTTGAAAAACTAGGTTGTGAAGTTTTAGATTTAGGCGTTATTCCTGATTCGCCTGAGAAACTGCGTGAAACCTTTAAAAAAGCAGACCAAGAAGCGGATTTAGTGATCAGCAGTGGTGGCGTTTCTGTGGGCGAAGCTGATTACACCAAACAAATTCTTGATGAAATTGGTGAAATCGGTTTTTGGAAGCTCGCCATTAAGCCTGGAAAACCTTTTGCCTTTGGTCGATTACACAATGCTTGGTTCTGCGGTTTACCGGGTAATCCTGTCTCAGCAACCGTTACGTTCTATCAATTGGTTCAACCTTTAATCGCACGCTTGTCAGGCTTTAGTCATTGGAAAGCGCCACAGCGTTTCCAAGCCATAGCGCAATCACCTTTAAAAAAATCGGCGGGTCGTCTTGATTTTCAACGAGGTATAGCCAGTATTAATGCTGAGGGTGCATGGCAAGTCGATACTTCAGGCCACCAAGGTTCTCATGTTTATAGCTCCTTTAGTGAGGCTAACTGCTTTATCGTATTAGAGCGTGAGCGCGGTAAAGTTGCCGCAGGCGATACGGTGACTATTGAGCTCTTTAATTCCCTGTTAAAAAGTGAATAGTCTTTATGAGTATCGAATTAACCGATGAAGAAACACTGCGTTACAATCGCCAAATTGTATTAAGAGGTTTCGATTTTGATGGTCAAGAGGCGCTAAAAGGTGCCTCTGTACTGATTGTCGGAGCAGGTGGCTTAGGTTGTAGTGCATCTCAATATTTGACTGCTGCAGGTGTAGGCCAATTAACTTTACTAGATTTTGATACGGTTTCACTTTCTAATCTTCAACGCCAAATTCTGCATCGTGATACAACGATTGGTCAGCCTAAAGTGTTATCTGCAAAAGCAACATTAGAAGCGATTAATCCTCATGTCAAAATAGAAACCGTTGATGCATTACTGGAAGATGAGGCTTTAGCTGAACTTATTCACCACCATAATATCGTAATGGATTGTACGGATAATGTGGCAGTACGCGAGCAACTTAATCGACTCTGCTTCCACCAGAAAAAACCGCTGGTATCTGCCGCGGCTATTCGAATGGAAGGCCAAATCAGTGTATTCACCTATCAAGATAACGAGCCTTGTTATCGCTGTTTGAGTCACCTTTTTGGTGATAATGCGTTAAGTTGTGTTGAAGCGGGCATCATGGCGCCTGTTGTAGGAACAATGGGTACTTTACAAGCCGTTGAGGCGATAAAATTACTCACTGGTTATGGTGAAAACTTGCATGGCAAAGTATTAATGTTTGACGCAATGCGAATGCAATTTCGTGAATTCAAACTCCCTAAAAATCCGCATTGTGAAGTGTGTTCTGCCAATTTACCAGACAACGCCCCCCTCTGATATTCTTGATAAGGTAAGTCTAACTTTTTCAAACTTACCTTATCACCTCTCAAACAGTATGGTATTTATCTGTTTTTTAATAATTTTAATTATTTTCCAAGTCATATTTCTCGTTAAATCAATGTAATAAGCTTGTAGTATTCCCTCTGATTTAATTCTACTATGACCGCCCGCGTCAAAACGCAACAGGATGCCCAATAAGCACAGATACTCATTTAAGCACTCTCTCAAGGTGCTAAAAAAGCAATACAAGGTAGAAGAATGACATTTCAAATTGCAGATACTCTTTATTACAACGGGCGAATCTATACCGCTGATCATAATGATAATTTCGTTGATGCTATCGCCATAGCTCAAGGTATGATTATTGCGACAGGTAAAAAAGAACGGTTACTTTCTTACTGTAATGAAAATACTGAGCAGATTGATTTACAGGGAAAAATGGGGATGCCGGGCATTATTGATGCACACATGCACCCATTCTGGGGAGGTGCAACATTAGCGGGTTGTCATCTTGATTATCAATCACTCTCTATTGATAACATTTTATTGCGCATTCAAAAATACCTTGATGAAAACGTGATTGAAAGTGATACCGAATGGTTAAAAGTCTCTGCGTGGTATCGTGAAGGGATGCAACCCGAAGGCGTGCAAATGACACGTTATCACCTTGATACTTTACACACATCTCGTCCTATTTTGCTTTTTTCCAGTGATTGTCATAGTGCTTTAGCGAACTCTCGTGCTTTAGAATTATTGAATATTACAGCTGAAACGCCTGATCCTCCCGATGGGAATATTGAACGCGACGGTGACAGAACCCCGATAGGTATTCTTGAAGATGCCCCAGCAATGCAGGCCATGGATAACTTGCCCCCACTGACGGAAGCACAAAACCTGCAAATAGCCCGTCATGTTCAAGCATTGTTAAATGAACAAGGGGTAACCACCATTATGGATGCGCGTGTGGGTGAGCCTCAACTGCGTGCCTTTAATACATTAAGAAAAACAGGTGAACTGACTCTTCGTGTAGAGAATGCCGTTGAAATCACGCCAGATGAGGTATCTTGTGTTGATGATATTCCAAACGCTGTACACCATGCTACAACTCGGTTTTCACAATGGCATCAAATCAGCGATGGAGCTCAACCTAGTGTTGCGATCCGCCATATCAAACTTTTCCTTGATGGTGTATTACAAGCACCGATTATGACAGCACGCTTACACTCACCTTATCGCATTAATGTAGGAACGGATGACACGCCACATTGGCAGGCTTCTGAGCATATTGGTGATCTCTATTTCTCACCTGATATATTAACGCCGTTAGTCACAGAAATTGCTCGTGCGGGTTACCATCCTCATATTCATACAGTTGCTGAAGGAGCGATTAGCACGGCACTTGATGCTATTAGTGAAATGCGTAAAGCCTTACCTGAAAAAGACATAAGACCGGGCCTGGCACATAATGAATTGATGTGTGAAAAAGATTATGCACGTTTTGCACAACTAAAAACCGCCCCTTTTATCTCCTTCCAATGGGCAGCTGTAGAACAGAGCAATATCGAGAAAGATATTGAAATGCTCGGTAAATCTCGCTGTAACTATTTAGAGACTGCTGGCAAGTTTATTGATGCTGGCGTTACTGTTGCTTTTGGTAGCGATTGGCCGATTGACCCACTTAACGAGTGGTACGATTTTAAAGTAGCGATGACGCGCCAAAAAGATACAGTAAGCCCTCGCCTTGATAATGATCGTAACCTAACATTAATTGAAGTCCTACGTGCAGCCACAATTAACGCGGCTCAAGCATTGGATATGGATAGACAAATTGGATCACTAGAAGTCGGAAAATTTGCCGATTTTATTGTATTAGATAGAGACTTGTTTGAAATATCGGCAGAAGATGTTGAAAATGTCAGGGTATTGTGTACGATCATTGCGGGGAAACCCACAATTTAGCTGAATAATATAATTAATAAACCCGCGTTGAGCGGGTTTATTTTTATCTATGCACTTAATTCTATGAGAATTAACGTAAATTTAGCCTGCTATAAAGCAATCGCCATTACTGTGCTCACTTCTTTTAATCCTTCACGCTCGTAAAAACGTTTAGCAGCACCATTTTCAGCTAATACAGATAACTCAAGATGCGTCATTTTCTCTAATTTAGCCCACTCTTTCATTGCTGTTAATAATAAACTTCCTACGCCTTGGCTACGTACTGAAGGGGCAACAACAATATCATAAATATAAGCATATTTACGCTGAACTAAGCAGTTAAACATTGGTGTTTCTTGGATTTGCGCCATGCTAAATCCAACTACTTTACCGTCTAAATCTGCCACTAAAAGATGAAACTTATTATTTTTTATTCCATTAATAATAAAAGCTTCATCTTGCTTACCCGGCTTTAATCGATCGGGTTGTAAATTCGCCATTTCATTAAATAAATAAGTGTAAAGCGTATTAATTTCTTCTACATCAGACAAAATTGCTTTTCTTATTATTATCATTTTTTACCTTTATTTGTTGTAGGTTTTTACAGGAGGTGCGGTGTACGTTTCAAATTTATCTAAAAGTTGAATAGGACATTGTTCCACAATCGCCATATTCCGGTATTTTTCATGTAAGAATTGTTCATCAGCCATTTTATCAATCATCATTAATAATGGAGAATAGAACTGATTAATATTGAGTATGCCTAACGGTTTTTGATGTAACCCAATTTGGCTCCATGTAAAGACTTCACTAAACTCTTCTAATGTACCAAAACCACCGGGTAAAGCGACAAAACCTTCAGCTAATTCAATCATTTTGCTTTTACGCTGATGCATTGTTTCAACAACATGTAGTTCAGTCAGATTTTTATGTGAAATTTCACGCCCTTCTAACAGCGTAGGAATAACACCAATTACCTTTCCACCTTCGGCTAATACAGTATCGGCGAGTGTTCCCATAATACCGACACTTGCACCACCATAAATTAAGGTAATATTACGTTTAACCAGCTCTTTGGCAAAAATAATTGCTTGTTCTTTATAAATAGGTGAAGCCCCTAAACTAGAACCACAATACACTGCGATAGATTTTATTTTACTCATTTTTTATTCTCTTTTAGCTAGTTAAAACGAGCTTGGAATTATACTGAAGGTACTTTTAATAAAAAAGGTCAAAAAAAGTGTTTTTACTCTTTTTATCACGCAGATATATTTAAATTTTATTAAAGCTAGATACTTAAATAAATTTAATTTTTATTCTATTAAAAATAAATTTATTTATATTTAAACTAAAAATAAATTAATTAGTTTAATTAATAAATAACTATATTAAAGCTTGTGATTTTATTTTATATTATGCGATCCTTTGTTATACCGCTAACAGAGCACACATACGAATGATTATTGATGAGGTTTTATAGGATGTTGTCAGCCAGACACTCAGCTAAATTACAGGTATTTTATCCTGTACTTCTTTTGCTTCTTTCCATGCTTTCGATACAAAGCGGCGCATCCCTTGCTAAAAGCCTATTTCCAGTTATCGGTGCCCCAGCAGTCACAGCGTTACGCTTATTATTAGGCACTTTGATCCTCTTTTTTATTTTTAAACCGTGGCGACTCAAATTAACTCGTGAATCAATAATGCCCCTATTTTTATATGGCTTATCTTTAGGCGCAATGAATTATCTTTTTTATCTCGCGCTTGAAACTATTCCTTTGGGTATTGCCGTCGCACTCGAATTTACGGGTCCTTTGGCTGTAGCCATGTTTTCATCACGTAGAGCTATCGACTTTTTATGGATAGCGTTAGTGATTGCGGGCTTAGGATTATTGCTTCCTATTGGTGACAATATTCACGGACTGGATCCTCTGGGTATTTTATACGCACTGGGCGCAGGTGTCGGTTGGGCGTTATATATTGTATTCGGACAACGTGCAGGAAAAGGCTATGGTGCAGCAACTGTATCTATTGGTTCATTAGTGGCCGCCTTTATTTTCGTGCCTATTGGTCTATTGCAAAGCAGCCCTGACCTTATGTTTAGTTGGTCTATTTTACCTATTGCCTTAGCCATTGCGATTTTATCCACTGCGTTCCCTTATACTTTAGAAATGATTGCTCTCACGCGTCTGCCTGCAAAAACATTTGGCACATTAATGAGCTTAGAGCCTTGTATGGGAGCCTTTATTGGTATTATTTTCCTACACGAACATTTGACGTTAATACAATGGGTTGCCTTAGCCTTTATTGTTTTAGCCTCTATTGGTTCAACAACGACAATGAAAAGTAAAACCAAAATTGAGGAAGTTAAATAGATATTTAACGTTATTTACTCATCAGAAAATAAATATTAATTTTAAAAGGATCTTGTGATCCTTTTTACTTATTAAATAATAACTTTACTGACCTATCATTGCTATTTTTCGCTCATTGTCTTACTCTAAATAGACTATTTCGATAGATTAGATTTTTTTAATAGATGACCTATCAATTTAATAGTATCAATCGATAAGACTAACCATTAATAATTCACTATCATAATTAACAGAAATTAAGATATTGATTTATTAATTATTTAGGGAGAACGATTATGAGTACTGCTAAATTAGTCAAATCCACACCATCAACTCTGCTTTATACCCGTAATAATCTTGATGATAGCGTAAAACTGCATGCTATCGAATTACTGCAACAGATGGTAACGCAGTTTATCGACTTATCTCTTATCACAAAACAAGCGCACTGGAATATGCGTGGCAGAAACTTTATTTCTGTCCATGAGATGGTTGATGGCTTCCGCGATACCATTAATGAGCACACTGATGAATTCGCAGAACGTATTGTTCAATTAGGTGGCACTGTATTAGGCACCGCTCAAGTTGTCAGCAAGAAAACACCATTGAAAGCCTATCCACTGGATATTCATGATGTGCAAGACCACTTAAAAGCACTAGCCGATCGTTACGCTATTGTTGCTAATGATATTCGTAAAGCTATTGATGAAGTTGAAGACGAAGATACAGCCGATATGTTTACCGCGGCATCGCGTGATCTTGATAAGTTCTTATGGTTTATTGAAGCCAATATTGAAAATTAATTCGTCATTATAAAATACGTTTATACCTTAGAAAGGCGACCTTCATTTATTTAGGTGGCCTTTTTATTTATTTTATTTTAGGTATATCAGGCTGATAAATAGGAAAAACCGGTAGTGCGTTTAATAAACGAGAACCATAATTCTTGGTTAATAAACGTCTATCATAAATCACAATTTCACCACGGCAATGATGACTACGAATAAGACGCCCAACTTGCTGAATTAAATTAAATGATGCACTTGGTAAGCTTTGGACTTCAAAGGGATAACGTTTTAAAGATTTAAGCCACTCACCTTCTGTTATAATCACCGGATCAGTCACGGGCGGAAAGGCAATCTTATGAATATGTACCTGTGTTAAATAATCACCTTTTAAATCAAGCCCTTCAGCAAAAGATTGTAACCCTATCAACACACTATTATCACCCGCATCAATCCGTTTGCAATGTGTTTCAACTAATCGATAGCGAGGTTGATCACCTTGCACTAATAAACACAAGCGTAAATCTTTGACTTCATCTAAAAAACCCTCCATTGCCCGTTGGCTACTAAATAAAACCAGTTGACCTCGGTGGTTATTCTCTTCCATTCCTTGTCGAAAATATTGTGCCATCTCTTTTAAGTGTTCACGTTCATGGCTCATTGTGGGCTCATAGTGCATTTTAGGGATCACTAATTTGCCTTGTTTTTGATGCTCAAAAGGTGAGGATAAACTCATAAAGCGATCATCAAAATGTTCACTCAACCCAGTTAGCTCTTGAATACGCGAAAAGCTATTTAAGGAACGTAATGTGGCGGATGTAATAACCACATGCGGGATATTTTTCCATAATAATTGCGTCAGTTGCTCGCTGACTCGAATTCCTGCGCAATGAAAATAGAGATGTGACTGTTTTTTATCGTAACGACGTGAGAGCCATTTCGACACAGGAGCTTTGGAAGTCTGTTCTAACGTTGCTAGACGCCACAATTTCGCCATATTTTCTAAATAACCGACCATTCTGCTAGTGGTTAAAATGGCACGGTGTAAACGCACAACATCTTCTTTGGCAGTACGTTCTGTTAAATCAGTCAAAATAGCTTCACCTAGCATTTTTAAGCCATCCGTTAGCTTAAATAAGGTTTGGCAACTTAACAGAAGTTGTTCAGGTAATTGACCTAACGGGAAGAGATATTCATCTTTCTCACTGCGTTCAGGTAATAATGCCCGCGCAAAAGTATCAACCTCTTGATAGGCTTCACGTAGCTTCGCAATATGTGCATCAAAACGAATAGGATCAGCCAATTTAGGCGGTTTTACAGGAATAAATTGCGCTAAATATTGGCTAACATGGCGCGTGATATTATCAAGTTGGTTATTAAGAGAAACTAAGGTAATTTCCCCTTCTACTTCTAGCGCATCTCGTGCAACATCTGGAATATGATGCCCTTCGTCTAGCACTAAAAGTAGATTTTTTGCATCAGGTAATACTGACTCACTTTCCATTGCCGCCATCACTAAAGCGTGATTGGTGATAACGACATCCACTTCATCAATTTCTCGTCGAGCAATAAAGAATGGGCAGCGATGATAATATTGGCAATTACGCCCTAAGCAGTTCATTTTATCAGTGCTAATTTTGCGCCATAAACTGTTAGTTAATGCTCGTTTATGGTGATCACGCAAACCATCCCAACCAAAGCTTGTAAAATCATTTTTTAGCTCTTGGCAAATTTCTCTTTCTGCACTGGTCGCCACATCCACTTTGTCTTCTAGCAAAAACATTAAGTCAATTTGTTCGCCTTCAGTTGCACAAATTGCCTCTAAATTACGCGGACATAAATATCGCCCACGACCAAAAGCTCCTGTAAACGTGAGATCAGGAATGATTTTTTTAAGTAAGGGGAGATCTTTACTGTAGATTTGATCTTGAAGTGCCACATTCGCGGTACTGATAATCAGAGGTTTTTTCTCATCACGGCTAATCGCAATGCCCGGAATAAGATAAGAGAGTGTTTTACCCACCCCTGTCGGGGCTTCAATCACCAAATGACGTCCCATTTCATCAGAAAAAGTCTTGGCCACTTCAGCGATCATTTCACGCTGTGGTGCACGCGGAATAAACCCTTCTATATGCTCTGGTAGGGCTTTATACCACTGACTTATTTGATTTTTAACTGATTGAGAAAGGGACATAACCACTCTACGACTGATTTTAAGAAAGGCGCCATTGTCTCATAACACTGTATAAAAATCAGTAGTTACCTTCATTTACGATCTTTTTTCATCAAAGAATGGATAACGTCTCGAAATTATTGAGCTTTGTTATAGATTATTAATTCAACTCTTCATAGTATGAGTATTGATTACGTAACATCTAAAAATAGCTTTATAAAAAAATATGATTTCTTGGCTTCATTAAATACAACAACACCTGTTAAGAGACACAATAATGACCTCTGCAAAGCGCCCTATTTTTAACTTAGAACTTGATTTACTCCGAACCTTTGTTGCTGTTGTCGATGGAAATACCTTTGCTGCAGCCGCAGAATCCGTTTGTCGTACACAATCTGCCGTCAGCCAGCAAATGCAACGACTTGAATCACTCATCGGTAAAGAGCTTTTCGCTCGGCAAGGCCGAAATAAAACACTGACCGACGCAGGAACACAACTTCTTAATTATGCTCGCCGCATTTTACGCCTCAATGATGAAGCGTGCCTTTCATTAATGCATGAAGAAATCGATGGGATCTTAAAAATTGGTTCTCCTGATGACACAGCAAACACAATTTTACCTGATCTACTTGCGCGTTTTTCTGGGGCATACCCCCGCCTTATTATGGAAATTATTGTTAAACGTAGCCCGTTTTTAATGTCAATGTTAGAAAATAACGAACTTGATTTAGCCATTTCCACAGAAGAACATGTAGGGTATCCCAAAATTGTCCTACGAGTTTCTCCTTCATTATGGTATTGCGGAAAACATTTCAGATTTGATCTGGATGAGCCTCTGCCATTAGTGGTACTTGATGAGCCCAGCACTTACCGAGATATGATGATAAACCATCTTGATCAGCAAAGTATTCGTTGGCGAATTGCTTATGTTGCCACCACCTTGTCAGGCGCAAGAGCCGCAGTACGTGCAGGTTTAGGTATTATGGCGCGTTCAATTGAGCTTGCAGGTGATGACTTGCGTATTTTGGGCGAAAAAGAAGGTTTACCCGCCTTACCCGCAATTAGCTATAACCTATATCTCAATGCCAATAGTCCAGGAAAAGCCGCTCAAATACTGTTTGATTCATTGAAAAATGAGCAAAATGAAGTAATTAATCACGCTGATATAACACTTCAACAAGAATAAAAAAGCAGACCCTATACAAAAAATACCATTGATAATCAAAGTAATAATAGAAGTAATAGAAAAGTAAAACCACAAAACAGGACACCGATTATGACCCAATTTCATGGCATTTTTCCTTACCTTGTTTCCCCTATTGATCAAACAAAAGGGACTATTCTTGAAGCGTCATTACGTCGCTTAGTGGAGCATTTAATCTCGTGTGGCGTTCATGGTTTAAGCCCATTAGGTAGCACAGGTGAATATGCTTATCTCTCTCAAGCGCAACGTAATGAAATTGTGCGTATCACTGTTGATCAAACTGCGGGGCGTGTTCCTGTTATTGCGGGTGTTGCTGGGTTTTCAACCGCAGATGCTTGTCATCAAGCTGAACAATACGCCCAATTAGGTGTAGATGGCATGGTACTGATTTCACAAAAAATGTATCCATTAAGTGAAACCGCTCAAGCAGGCTATTTCCAAACTATCGCTGACGCATTTCCTGAAAAATCGATGACAATTTATACCAATCCGGGGCTCTTGGGGGATGTTCTACCTATCTCTTTATTCAATGAGCTTAGCTATATCCCGAACATTGAATATATTAAAGATGCGTCAAGCAATACAGGTCGCTTACTCACCATGATCAACACCTTTGGTGAACGCGTTAAAATCTTCAGTGCCTCTGCGCATATTCCCTTGCTTGTGTTAAAACTGGGCGGTGTTGGTTGGATGGCGGGCCCTGCTTGTGTATTACCAAAACAATGTGTCGAACTTTATGAATTAGCCACCAAAGGTGATTTTAATACCGCATTGGCAAAACAAAAAGAGATGTGGCAAATCAACGAGGCCTTTACTAAATATTCGTTGGCATCATGTATTAAAGCCTCTCTTAATATTCAAGGCTTTGACGTGGGCTCACCTATTTTACCGCAAGAGCCTCTGAATGAAGCAGCAATGGCTGACCTACGCCAAATTATTGCCCGCCTCAATTAATAAGCTATTCTTATTTAGTGATAACAAAGACGGAATATCTCTCTATGCTCGTCTTTGTTCTCTCTTTAACACCAATTTCTCATTTAAAAACACGCAGTACTACTGTACGGTATTGAATAAGAATGGAATAATAGCGACCATTGCCACAACACTGTGCCTGTTCTATCACCATAGCGAGGAGAAAAAGTATGCCCATTTCCGTCAGTGAAATAATGGAAATATTACCTCATCGTTATCCATTCTTATTAATTGATCGCGTCATTTCTGAGCCCGCTGAACTTGCCAACGGCAAATTAACGGCAATTAAAAATATCACTACTAACGACACTGTTGTTTTTGGTGAATATTATCCTCCTTTATTACTGCTTGAAAGTATGGCTCAAGCGGCGGGTGTTCTCGCTCATTACTATCTTTCCCCAATGGAAGAAGGCCAGCAATGCTACTTTGCTAGCATAAAAAATGCGCGGTTCTATGATGTCGTCAAAGCGGGAGATCAACTACACCTTGATATTCAATTTCGCCGACAGCGCCGCACAATTGTCAGCTTTTTAGGTGTCGTACGTATTGGCGAAAAAGTGGTTTGTACATCAGAATTTATGTGTGCAAGACAATAAAAAAAGGATTGGCAGACAAAACCAATCCTTCACTTAATCATCTTGTTTACTTTATCTTTGGCTTAACGTGTTGCCTCTTTAATTTGCAATAATTGTGTTATCTCAGAAAGCATCACATTATCAAAATTCAGTACCTTTTTAACCAGCAGCCTTGATTGTGGAGCCTCTATCGCCAATAAGGCATTATCATAAAATTTACTGATCACATCTTCATCTGTCATTGGGTTTTTCGGGTTACCATACTGAATATCTAATCTTTCGGTGATCTTCTCGCCATTCTTTAATGTCACGAAAATTAATCCCGGAAAATAGATTGGAAATGGAATTTCGCCTTTTTCAGGATAACGATAACTCACTTTTTTCGCTAACCGTTGAATATCTTCACGTTGTAAATTTTCTAAAGATAACGACGATAATGTTAGCGCATTGTCTAAAAAACCCGCTGCAAATAGCCATGGCAAACTAAATTTTGCCCCGTAAGCCGTTTGAGGTGCCCACTTGGTTTCAAGTGGCTCACAAATTAACGCCGCTGCGACAGGATCAACCACACACTCCACACTTTCAATATCATCCGCTGTGATACCTTTTTTCAATAAATGACGCCCACAATCAACGGTTGCATGGGCAAAATGACACACAGGATATGGCTTAATAGAAACATTTAAGAATTCCCATACTTTACCCAATCCTAATGTCACTTGTTCTGGTTGTGCTAGCTCTCGAATACCATGGGTTTGATAAAGGCTATAACGACCTTCAAATATGGTTTCAGGGCCTGTCATTCCGCCTTTTGCTAGTGACGCAGCAATAATACCGGATTGTGCAGCCCATCCCGCATGAAAGCATTTAGAAGACGAACTATTAGTCAAATACTCCGCCACACCGCCCGCTTGGCTTCCTGTAAGCCCTAAAGCATTCACCGTCTGTTCTGGTGTCAATTTCAATAGCGAGGCAGCACAAGCCGTTGCGCCAAAAATCCCAGCAATGGCTGTGGCGTGAAAACCACGTTGGTGAAACCCACTATGACTTGCTAAGCCTACCCTTGCAGCAACTTCCCAACCAATAACCCACGCCGTTAAAATATCTTGTGATGACGCACCGATAGATTCACCTAATGCAAAGGCAATAGGCGTTAATACCGCACTACCATGTGCAATAGAATCTGTATGAGTATCATCAAAATCTAATGCATGTGACGCAATACCATTGGCAAGTGCAGCCACTGTTGTGCTTGTTGTGAGTGAACTGCCCCAAATAGGAATAGTCCCTTGTCTGTCAGGTAAGAACGTGACACCTTGACGACTTTGAATCGCACTTTGTTGCACACTGCCAGCAAGAGCAACACCTAATGTATCTAATAAATGTATTTTTGCTCGCTCAACAACTTGCGCAGGTAAATCAGAAAACGTTGTTGTGGTAATAAATTGGGCTAATTGCTGACTTAATGTCATAAACACCTCGAAACAGATAAGAAAAAGCCAGCATTTCACCGGCTTTTAGATAATAAGAAGGTTGAATTCCGTCAAGTCACTTAATCATTTAACCAACCAGATGCTTTGGTTTGTGCTATTACACGATCAACTTGTGCTGGTGCATTCCCCACATAAGTGGTTGGATCTAACAACGCATCAAGTTCTTCTTGGGTGATGTGATCACGAATGCGAGTATCACGATTAATTGCCTCAACAAAGGTGATACCCTCTTCTTGTCCAGACATTGAGGCCTCATACACAATTTCATGTGCCGTTTGTTTACCTGCTTTATCAGATAATGCAAACATCACACGCTCTGCCAGCATAAAGCCCCCCAAAATATCCATATTTTCGCGCATTTTCTCAACATGCACGTTTAACCCACCTAATACGGTTTTCATATTATCGAAGATAACAGAAAGCATCAGGCACATCTCAGGCATGATTTTCCATTCCATTTTCCAGATGGCACCATCGCGCTCATGTTGATGTTTCATCATGTCTGTTAAAACAGAAAGGTTGGCTTTTAAGGTATTGCTCACACAAGCTGCATTTTCAACAATTGCGGGATTACGCTTATGTGGCATGGTAGAAGAGCCGACTTGCCCTTTACTGAAAGGCTCTGATAATTCACCCAGTTCGTTATGGGCTAATAGCAAGATTTCATTGGCGATTTTGCCTAATGTACCGCTAATTAAGCCTATTAGCATGCCATATTCACTGAATCTATCACGCGCGGGCTGCCATGAAATTTCGGGTACCTCTAAGCCTAAACGTTTTAATACACGTTCTTCTAATTCATCAGCTTTATCACTTAAAGAGGCTTTAGTTCCTACCGCACCGACCACACTGCCAACAAATAAACGAGACTCAACTTCTTTAAGACGTTGATAATGTCGCGCTAACTCTGTCAGCCAAATCGCCGTTTTATGACCGAAAGTAATAGGTAGTGCTTGTAATGCTAATGTGCGTCCTACCATCGGCGTATTGCGATGCTGTTCACTCAATGAAAGTAATGCTCGGCCTACTATTTTAATATCACGCAAAAAAGTGTGATGCGCTTCTTTTAGTTGGAGTACTAGGCCGGTATCCATCACATCTTGTGTTGTGGGTCCAAAATGGACATATTCACCATAATGTTCAGGACAAGCATGCTCTAAACCACGAATAGTGGGTACTAATGGATGACGAGTTAAACGGACTTGTTCTAATACATAATCCATATCCAGTTTTTCAAGCTTCGCGGTATCGGCAATCACCTCGGCAGCCTCTTTGGGGATCAATCCTAATTCGGCTTGCTCAATCGCTAATGCCGCTTCATAATCAAGCCAATTTTGCATTCTTGTTTTATCAGAAAAAATAGTTCTCATCTCTTCTGTTGACCATAAATTTTTTAATAAAACCGAATCGAAAACGCTGGTTCCCATAATTACTTCCCCTGTTTAAAAATAATAAAGAAATCATTTTTTTAATCAAATGACTTGTTAGATTCTTATTTTATTTATGCAATATAATCTCAACAAAAACACTTTGATAATTTTAATCTAAATCCAAATATTTCTAATCAATTAAAAAGTAACATTAATTCAATAAGTTATAAATAACGTTTTATTTATTAGTTATAACTTTTAAATCTTAAATGTTATTTAAGATTTAATTAGAATAATTAATGCTAAAAAGTTAGAGGAAGATCATCATTTTTAGAAAATAGCTATTTTAAAAATAAATAAGTTTGTTATAAATAATAGAAACAAAATAAGCACAAACAGTAATTAAGTATTTTATTTAATTACCAGGGAACTCTATTTTTATATTTGGAGATATAAATAATGAAACGAAATAAACAAACAAAACTAATACACAGCGGACGTCAAGAAATTAAAACCTCTGGCCCCATTAACCCCCCTGTAATGAGAGCAAGTACCATTGTTTTTGACTCAATTAAAAGCTGGCGTGATGTGCGTGATCGTCGTGCCACAGAACGTGTATTGAGTTATGGCGCTCGGGGTACAGAAACCGCATTTGCACTTGAAGCGTTAATTACTGAATTAGAAGGCGGTCATCGTGCTCAGTTATTTCCTACCGGATTAGCTGCGATTGCGGTGACCATTATGGGATATGCACGCAGTGGTGGACATGTTTTATTTGCCGATTCTGTTTATGAACCTGTGCGTAAAATCGCCTCTGCTTTTCTTGAACCCAATAACATTGCTTATAGCTTCTTTAAAACTGATGGCTCAGATTTTGAACAAAAAATTCAATCCAATACGCAACTTATTTTTGTTGAATCACCGGGTTCATTACTTTATGAAATGCTCGACTTACCTGAAATTTGCCGTATTGCCCATGAGAGGAATATCCCTGTTGGTGTTGATAACACTTGGGGTTCTGCATGGCTTTATAACCCTCTAGAGTTAGGTGCAGATGTCTCTGTTATCGCAGCAACCAAATACTTATGTGGTCACTCTGATGTCATGATGGGCATTATGATTGCAAATGAAAAAGCATGGGAAAAAATTGGCGCATTGCCAGAAGCATTAGGCCAAGCCAGTAGCCCTGACGATGCAGCATTAGTCCTTCGTGGTATGAGAACGTTAGGTCAACGTATCGCCGCTCATGGTAAATCTGCACTCGCAATTGCGCAGTGGTTGGAAACCCGTCCTGAAGTTGAAAAAGTATGGTTCCCTGAATTGCCTAATCACCCTCGTCATGATTTATGGAAACGTGACTGCAAAGGCAGTAATGGGCTATTAACCATTGAATTTAAACAAAAATTCACCACAAAACAATCAGAACAATTTATTGATGCCCTTGAATTATTTGGCATTGGTGCATCTTGGGGCGGATTTGAAAGCTTGGCATTGCCGGCCAATGTCGTTGGCGCAAGAACAGCGTCTAATTGGCGTGAAGGTCATGGCCCTTTTGTGCGTTTACATGTCGGCCTTGAAGCAACGGATGATCTGATTGCAGATATTACACAAGCGTTTACAGCACTAAACCAATAACAAAAAAATATTGCATCACTACCGGGGAATTAACTATGACAGGTTTAATCATTGCCGCGCTGGTAACAGCGTTGGTGGTTTATCTACTGGCGCGAGGTTATAAACCTCAGCCAGTATTGTTACTCGGGGGGTTACTGCTGTTGCTCCTGACGGCGTCTCTCGACCTGAATCCGTTATTACCAGAAAATAAGACCACTCAATTTAAGTATTTTGATGTCTTTCAAATCTTTACGGATATTATGAGCTCACGCTTAGCTGGCCTAGGTTTAACATTGATGGCAATTGCGGGTTTCTCTCGTTATATGGAACATGTCGGCGCAAGCCGTGCTTTATTTGCTATTTTTGAAAAGCCTTTAAAAGCCATAAAATCACCTTATTTATTATTGGTGATTTCATTTCTAGTGACTCAAATCTTGGTGATTTTTATTCCTAGCCATGCTGGTTTAGGTATGTTGTTAATGGTCACCATGTATCCAATACTCATTCGTTCAGGTATTAGTCCACTTTCTGCTTTAGCCGTGATTGGATGTTGCCAATTTATCGACCATGGTCCTGGCTCTGGTAATGTGATTATGGCAGCAAAAACAGCGGAGATTGAACCTGCCGTCTATTTTGTTCAGCACCAGTTGCCTATTACTATTCCTATTATTATTGCTGTTGCGATCACTCACTTCTTTATTCAGCGCTGGTGGGATAAACGTGAAGGTTTTGTCTTTGACCCAACGACTATTGATGTCGTAAAAGAAGAAGGCAGTAAAATTCCATTATCGTATGCCTTATTACCTGTTATTCCTTTAATTCTGATTATTGGCTTCAGTCCTTTGCTACACCCTTATATTAAATTAGAAGTCACCACAGCAATGATTATTAGTACCGTAATTGCACTTCTTTTTGAATATGTTCGCTTACGTGATGCAAAAGCGGTGATGAACAGCTTTATGTTGTTCTTTGAAGGTATGGGTAAACAATTTGTTTTAGTGGTATCTCTGATTGTATCGGGCGAATTCTTTGCTAACGGTTTATTAAAAAGTGGTGCTGTTGATACGCTAATTAGCTCTGCTCAAGATGCGGGTTTTGGCATTGCCGCTATGATCATTGTCATGAGTGCTATTCTTGCATTAGCCGCATTTTTAATGGGCTCAGGTAATGCAGCATTCTTCTCATTTGCTGCCTTAACGCCCAAAATTGCTGCCTTCTTAAAAGTGGATGTTATTACCTTAATTTTACCCATGCAAATTATGACCAGCTTTGGTCGTACTGTTTCGCCGATTACTGCAGCCATTGTCGCTATTGCAGGGATCGCGAATGTTTCACCATTCCAAATTGTTAAACGTACAGCTATTCCTATGGCGGTTGCGGCAATAGTGAATTTGGCAATGACATTCTGGTTTTTATACACTTAATTAAGTGGCGTTACCCCTTCCCTTAAACTTATTTACTCCTGAGTTTAAGGGCTTTTTCTTATCATTGACTGTAACCTTTGATTGAAATAATTAACGTCAACATTAACTCTAAACAGGCTATTTATTTTTTATAAATAGCCTGTTTATTTATCTATTCCCCCCGTTGGTGGCCACTATCATTTGTCGATTAAACGGACTTAGCACTTGTTTCAACTTCATATCTCGATATACTTTTGCGCAACATTCATCTGCAAATGAACCTTATGAAAAAAATAATTATTGTGATTATCGCGCTACTGGCTTTTGGTTCTATCGGAGGGGTTTTCCTTGCGGGATTAAATATCTATACACGCTCCACCACACCGATAGAAACAGAAAAAACGCAACCTGAAACATCCCCGACACAGCAATTTCCAGCTATCCCAGACAGCTCACCTTCTGCTAAATAAATGAGGTCGCACCGTGGAATACAATTACTTTGTTACACCCAAATGGCTATTTGAACATCAGAACGAGAGTGATCTTGTGATCCTTGATGTCAGTGCACCAATGCCAACCCAATGCATTGACTACCAAGCACTTTATCTTGAACGCCATATTCCTCATGCCCATTTTTTTAACCTTGACGAAGTCGCCGATAAATCCACGACACTGCCCCATATGTTGCCATCTGATGCACTGTTTTCAGAAATACTAACGCAATTAGGGATCACCAATACCACGACGGTTATTCTTTACGATCAAGGTAACTTATTCTCCGCACCAAGAGGCTGGTGGACATTAACAACATTAGGTTGCCGTAATGTACGAATTTTAGCGGGTGGCTTACAAGCATGGGTAGATGCAGGTTTTGTGACAGAACAAGGTGAGGCAATCAAAGTACCAGCACGGTCTCCTTTTGTGGTTGAACGTCACACTCAACGTTATGCCAATAAACAGCAACTTCTCGATAATTTAAACACTAAACAAAAACAGATAGTTGATGCGCGCTCTGCTGATCGTTTTTATGGTAGAGCACCAGAACCTCGCCCAGGCCTACGTAGTGGGCATATCCCTGGCAGTAAAAATGTGCCTTGGAATGAGTTAGTGGTTAATGGGCAATTAAAAGAGAAAACAGAATTAAAACAAATATTTGAGCAAGCGGGCGTTGATTTATCACAGCCCATTATTGTTACCTGTGGCTCTGGTATGACTGCGGCAATTTTATTTTTAGCGTTAACTGTATTAGGTTGCCAATCCATTGCACTTTATGACGGCTCTTGGGCGCAATGGGGTGCTGAAAGTGCCCTTCCTTGTGTATGTTAATTTAATCTGTCTGTGCCTTAAAAAAGTAAACCCGCATTAAGCGGGTTTATTATCAATATCTATTTGGTGTAAAGGTATTAACTTGCAAATATTTTGGCAAGATAGAGCACAACAATGGCACCAATTACAGCGACAATAAAGCTACCAAAGTTAAAGCCATCCACTTTACCTTTACCAAAGAAGCTACTAATTGCACCACCGACAACTGCCCCCACAATACCTAAAATACAAGTCCATATCAGACCAATATCATAAGAGCCCGGCATTAAGAATTTCGCCAAAATACCCGCGATCAGACCAAAGATAATCCAAGCAATAATTCCCATATTTCCCCCTAAAATAGTCTTGATATAAACAACATACCTAAAAAATGTCACTTATTGAGTGTAAGTCGAAAAAGTAATTTTTTCCAATTATTGGAGATAAATGACATGATATTTAGGATAAATAGAGGGATTATTTCTTAATGAATAAAAAAATAGCGCTGATTAATTAGCGCTATTTTTATTGAATAAGATTATGTTTAAACTATAGAGCCTCTATTGCCACTGCAATTTCTGGTGAAGTTTTTAGTATTCTTATTTGCCTAAATAAATCATCAGCTTCGGTGTACTCTTTTCGTAAATAGCTAAACCACTGTTTAATACGTGATGCGTGGTAAATTGTCGTATCACCGCGCTTTTCTAAACGAACATAGCGCTTTAATAATTGAATAACCTCAGGCCATGGCATTCTTGTTTCAATACCTTTAACAACGCGGCTTAAGTTAGGCGTGTTCATCGCACCACGACCAATCATTATCGCATCACAACCCGTTGTGGCTAAACAGGCTAATGCATCTTCACGGTTCCAGATTTCACCATTGGCAATCACAGGAATTGAAAGTCTTTGGCGAATATCACCAATAGCTTGCCAATTGATTTTTTCAGCATTATAGCCATCTTCTTTGGTTCTACCATGTACCGTAATTTCAGTAGCACCACCTTGCGCCACAGCATCAGCAATTTCATGACTATAAGCAGAAGAATCCCAACCCAGTCTGACTTTGACTGATACAGGTAATTCTAAAGGTACTGCACTGCGCATCGCTTTGGTTGCTTGATAAATTGTTTCTGGTTGTTTTAAAAGTGAAGCGCCACCCCCACTGCCATTAACTGTTTTTGAAGGACAACCACAGTTTAAATCCACTCCCCAAGAACCTAACGAAACGGCTCTATTGGCATTTTCCGCTAACCACTGAGGATGTTGCCCTAATAATTGTACTCGTACAAGTGTTCCACTTTTCGTGCGACTTTTTGTCTGCAATTCAGGGCATAAACGATAAAACGCTTTGGTTGGCAGCAATGAATCAACAACACGTACAAACTCAGTAATACAGAGATCATAATCGTTAATCGAGGTGAGTAACTCTCTCACAAGGGGGTCTAAAACCCCCTCCATTGGCGCTAATAGAACTCGCACTTTTTAACCTCAAAACTCTTTTCTAGCTTTTGCCCAAGGGCTTTGATTGTCACTACTTTCATCACTTTTACGTGAACGACGAGGCCCTAATTTACCAGTACGAGAGCCATCTTTATTGCGATAGTTTTCTTTACTTTTATTACGACCGCCTTCTTTACTTCCTTCGCTATCACCCTCTTTACGAGCATTATTGCGATTATCTTTACCACGAATATCTGCACGACCATGGCTACTGCCACCGCCGCTTCTACGTGGTGCATTATTTTTTGGTTTTTTATGCAAAGGTGCCGCTTTAATTGAAGGGTCAGGATCATAGCCTTCTAACGCTAAACGCGGAATTTCGCGTTTTAATAAACGCTCGATATCAGCTAATAAACCATGTTCATCAACACAAACCAATGAAATAGCTTTGCCTGTTGCTGCGGCGCGACCTGTTCTACCGATACGGTGAACATAATCTTCTGCTATTTGTGGTAATTCAAAGTTAACAACATAAGGCAGTTGGTCGATATCAAGACCACGAGCCGCAATATCCGTTGCCACTAAGGCTTTTAATTTACCGTCTTTAAAATCAGCTAAAGCGCGAGTTCTTGCACCTTGGCTTTTATTGCCATGAATAGCGGCTGATTTGATGCCATCCATATTTAACTGTTCAGCAAGCTTATTAGCACCATGCTTAGTACGTGTAAAAATCAGTACTTGTGACCAATTTTCTAAACCAATCAGATGTGATAACAGTTCTGTTTTACGTTTTTTATCCACTAAATGGACATGTTGTTCGACAGATTCAGCAGCCGAATTTCGAGCTGCCACTGAAATGCTGACTGGATCGTTTAATAATGAATTTGCCAACCCAGTGATATCTTTAGAGAACGTCGCTGAGAACAATAAATTTTGGCGTTTTTTAGGTAATTTATTGATCACACGACGAATATCGTGGATAAAGCCCATATCTAGCATGCGATCGGCTTCATCAAGGACTAAGACTTCCACACGAGAAAGATCAACCGCATTTTGATGTTCGAGATCGAGTAAACGCCCAGGGGTTGCAATAAGCACATCCACGCCACTGCGCAACTTCATCATTTGTGGGTTAATACTCACTCCACCAAAAACCACAAGTGAACGAATCGGTAAATAACGGCTATACGCTTTTACGTTCTCAGCAATTTGCGCAGCTAATTCACGTGTTGGTGTTAAAATTAACGCTTTAACAGGCTGGCGACCTTTGGTTTTTTCTGTTGATTTAGTCAACTTTTCCAATATTGGTAATGTAAAAGCCGCTGTTTTACCTGTCCCTGTTTGCGCACTTGCTAATACGTCTTTACCCGCCAAAATTGGCTCAATTGCCTGCTGTTGAATAGGGGTTGGGGTTTTATACCCTTGTTCATCAATAGCGCGGAGAAGCGCCTCACTTAAGCCAAGCGATGTAAAATCGGTCAAAACAGTAGTCTCCTACAACCAGAACGTATAACACGGTGATTGAAATTAAAAATGACGAGCTTTCATACTGTCAATCTATAGGTATTATTACGCTATAGGTACTATCATTTATTAGTAAAAACAGTAATGAAAGAGAATGAACCTTGTTAGGTTAACCTAATAACCCCCATTCTAACAGTTTTTGCTATATTCAGAATACAAAAATAATTTTCAATAATAGATAGCGTTTTTTTATTACAAATCAGCTTTATTTGATTATTTATTACAAAATTTTCCTATTGTTCAATATCATCTAATATAATACGCCTTGTTATCGCTGTTTTTAATATCATTGGTTTTGTTACATTTTACTTAAGTAAGGTATCTTCTATTATGTCAGAAACCCATCAGAAGACGACACGTGGTGAACTAGCAAAACGACAATTATTGGAAGCGGCATGTGAAATTTTTGGTAAAAACGGGCCCGATGCCGCCACAACACGCCAAATTGCACAAGCTGCTCAACAAAATATTGCCGCTATTGCTTATTATTTTGGTTCAAAAGAAGGGTTGTATCTTGCCGTTGCCCAACATATCGCAGATTTAATTCGTCTTGATTTTGAACCGACTGTTATCATCCTTGACGAATTTCTTGAACGACCAAATCCAACAGAACATCTTCCATTACTGCAAACGCTTATCACGGATAGTTTCTTGCAATATGCCCAACTGGTGCTTGATAAAGCGAATATTCACCTTAGCCGTATTATGGCAAGAGAACAGCTTGTTCCCACTGAGGCCTATTCCCTTATCCACCAGCAAGCATTATCGCCACTTTTAACACGTGTAAATAAATTATTAGCAATTTATATTGGTTTAGATGCCTCACTTCCGACAACAATGCTACACACTCACGCTATATTAGGAGAAGTGTTATCATTTCGTTTAGTGCGGGAAACCATTCTAAGACAAACAGGATGGGATAGGATTGGTAAGAATGAGTATCAGATTATCTCCAATACGTTAAAAACGCACATTACTTTATTACTCAATGGATTAAGAGAGATTTACACTCACCCACATCATGCATAAATAGAGTTATTATGAAAACTAAAAAAGTCAGCTTCTTTATCATCTTAATGATTATTATCGGTCTTGTTGCAGGTATCTATTATTATGAAGAAAACAAAGAGTCTGAATTAGTGCTCTATGGCAATGTCGATATACGTACCGTAAACCTGAGTTTTCGTGTTGCGGGGAAATTAGATTCATTACACGTTGATGAAGGCGCTCCTGTTGAAAAAGGCCAATTACTCGGCCAACTTGATGACGCTCCTTATCGTAATGCCCTTAACAAAGCTTATGGTGAGCGTGACAGCGCTATTGCTGCATTAGCGTTAATGGAGGCAGGCTATCGCACTGAAGAAATCGCACAAGCGCAATCTGACGTGTCATTAAAACAAGCAGCTTGGCAATATGCAGAGAATTTTTATAAGCGTCAACAAGATTTAGCTCATCGTAAAGTCATTTCAGCCAATGAGTTAGATAGCGCAAGAAATAATCGCAATCAAGCCTCGGCAGCCTTAAAAGCAGCCCAAGACAAGTTAAATCAGTATCAAAATGGATATCGAAAAGAAGATATAGATGCCGCTAAGGGGCAAGTCATGCAGGCTAAGGCCGCTGTTGCTCAAGCAGAATTAAACCTTCAAGACACTCAATTAATCTCACCTTCACAAGGTACCGTATTAACTCGAGCTGTTGAACCTGGCACCATTTTATCTGCAGGTAATCCCGTATTTACGGTGTCTTTAACTAACCCAGTTTGGGTTAGAGCGTATATTAGTGAAACCCACTTAAGTGAAGCAATCCCTAATCGGGAAGTCTATCTCTACACTGATGGACGCAAAGATAAGCCTTATCATGGCACTATTGGTTTTGTTTCACCGACAGCAGAATTTACGCCAAAGAGCGTTGAAACCCCTGAATTAAGAACCGATTTAGTTTATCGACTCCGAGTAGTTGTCACTGATGCTGATGACGCATTACGCCAAGGCATGCCTGTGACCCTAAAATTTGCACCCACTCATTAAGTGGGGAGCAAAAAATGGAACATACTGATTACACAATTAAACTACAAGGTGTTGAAAAACGCTTTACTGGACTGGAAAACCCTGCGGTTTCTGCATTAACAGCCACCATAACGGGTGGCTCTGTCACAGGATTAGTGGGGCCTGACGGTGCGGGAAAAACAACACTAATTCGCATGCTTGCAGGGCTATTAAAACCAAATGCAGGTGATATTCGTATTTTAGGAATGGATCCGCAAAAACAAAGCGTGGATGTCCGAGCGATCCTTGGCTATATGCCACAAAAGTTTGGTCTTTATGAAGATTTAACCGTATTAGAAAATCTCAATCTTTATGCTGATTTAAAAAATGTTGTCGGTGATGAGCGCAAAAAAGTCTATCAACAGTTGCTCACTTTTACCGATCTCACACGCTTTACTTCTCGCCTTGCGGGCAATCTTTCTGGTGGGATGAAACAAAAACTGGGGCTGGCTTGTACCTTATTAGGAAGCCCTAAAGTCTTGCTGCTTGATGAGCCAGGTGTCGGTGTTGACCCTATTGCACGCCGTGAGCTTTGGCAAATGGTACATGCTTTGGCCAGCGATGGTATGTTGATACTGTGGAGCACCTCTTATCTTGATGAAGCAGAACAATGTAAAAACATTCTCTTACTTAACAAAGGAGAGTTACTTTACAGTGGCATTCCTCAAGATTTAACAGCAAAAATGACAGGTCGTTCTTTTCTACTCAATGTTGAAGGTCATCAACGTAGAAAAGTATTGCAACAAGCCATTATTCAACCTCAAGTCACTGATGGCGTTATTCAAGGGCAATCTGTCCGTTTGATCTTGAAAAAGCAGAGTAATCAAACTGAATTACTAAGTGCTTTGGGTAAACCTGATGCAAAGCTTATTCCCGCTACACCGCGTTTTGAAGATGCTTTTATAGATTTATTAGGAGGTGGCCCTTCACATAAGTCTGAATTAGCTGAAATTATGCCTCAGATCCCTTCTGCACCTGATGAAACCGTGATTGAAGCACAGAAATTAACCAAAATGTTCGGTCAATTTGCAGCAACCGATCACGTTGATTTTCAAGTTAAACGCGGTGAAATTTTCGGTTTATTGGGACCTAACGGTGCAGGTAAATCAACGACATTTAAAATGATGTGTGGTTTATTAGTCCCCACTAGCGGTAAAGCGCTGGTGTTAGGTATGGATTTAAAAGAAAGCTCAGGTAAAGCACGCCAACATTTAGGTTATATGGCACAAAAATTCTCACTTTATGGCAATTTAAAAGTGGGACAAAATTTGAAATTCTTCTCTGGTGTCTATGGCTTACATGGCAAACAACAGCGAGATAAAATCAACGACATGATAACTGCGTTTGGTTTACAACCCATGGTAAACCAAATCACAGATACCTTGCCTCTTGGTTATAAACAACGCCTTGCCCTCGCGTGTTCATTAATGCACGAGCCCGATATTCTCTTTTTAGATGAACCCACATCAGGCGTTGACCCCTTAACGCGAAGAGAATTCTGGCTACACATTAATGGCATGGTTGATAAAGGCGTAACCGTGATGGTGACGACTCACTTTATGGATGAAGCCGAGTATTGTGATCGTATTGGTTTAGTTTATCGTGGAAAAATTATTGCCGCAGGCGAGCCAGACTCACTGAAAAAAAGGGTTGCCACTCAAGAAAACCCAAACCCATCCATGGAAGATGCTTTTATTGGTTTAGTGTTGGATTACGATAAGAAACTTGAACGTGAAAATGATAAAGGGAGCGAAAAAAATGCGTAATGTAGCTCAATCCTCTCATGCCCGTTTTTCTTGGCGTCGCTTATACGCACTGTGTTTAAAAGAAACAAAGCAGATTACCCGTGATCCCAGTAGTGCCTTAATAGCGATTGTCATTCCGCTCACCTTGTTGTTTATTTTTGGTTATGGCATTAATTTAGATTCAAGTAAGTTAAATGTTGGCATTTTAACCAATCAGCAAAGCCAGCCTGCACAAGAGTTAGTTTATACGTTTACCAATTCACCTTATATCAACGCAACCATTAGTGATAATCGCCAATTATTAATTGATAAAATGCAAGCGGGACAAATTCGGGGCATCGTGGTTATTCCTGTCAATTTTGCAGAGTTACTGGCTCGTCCAGATACACAAGCGCCTATTCAAGTGATCACCGACGGCAGTGAACCCAATACCGCAAACTTTGTGCAAGCATATACCAAAGGTGTTTGGCAAATTTGGCTACAACAACAAGCGATAAGTAAAGGTATTGATACAACGCCTTTAATTGAAATAGAACCTCGCTATTGGTTTAATCCTGCGGCAATAAGTCAGCACTATATTATTCCGGGTGCTGTGACCATTATTATTACTGTAGTGGGTGCTATTCTCACCTCTTTAGTCATTGCCCGTGAATGGGAACGGGGCACGATGGAAGCCCTGCTTTCAACTCAGATAACACGTACCGAACTTCTCCTTTCAAAGCTTATTCCTTATCAAATTTTAGGTAGCTTTGTCATGGTGTTATGTATGGTGGTTACTGTCTTTGTATTGGGCGTGCCTTATCGAGGATCACTGTGGATTTTAGCAGGAATTACATCGCTCTTTTTAGCGACAGCGTTAGGAATGGGATTGTTAATTTCTACACTGACACGTAATCAATTTAATGCTGCTATGATTTCCTTAAATGCCGCCTTTTTACCCGCGATTATGTTATCTGGTTTTGTGTTTGAAATTGATAGCATGCCATTCTTTATTCAAGTGGTAACCTACTTTATTCCTGCGCGTTATTTTGTCAGTAGCTTACAAACATTATTTTTAGCAGGTGATATTCCGTTGATATTAATGCTAGATATGTGGTTATTAATCGTATCGGCAATATTTTTTATTGGCTTAACGGCGTTAGCAACACGTCGTCGATTAGATTAAAGGGAGAGTGTTTATGTTTTATCGCCTTCTCACCCTGATAATGAAAGAGTTACAGTCATTATTACAAGAGCCTCAAACTCGCATTATTTTAATAATGCCCGTTATCTTTCAAATGATCTTATTCCCTTTTGCTGCCACATTAGATGTTACCAATGCCTCTATTGCTATTTTTGATGAAGATAACGGTAAACACTCTATTGAGTTAACTCAACGGATCGCCAAAGCGAGTGCCTTTTCTAAAACATTGTTACTGAAAAATGAGCATGAAATAAAAGAAACCATTGATAACCGCAAAGCGCTTTTATTAGTTCGTTTTCCACAGAATTTTAGTGCTGATTTAGAAAGTCATGTTTCTGCTAAATTACAAATAATCCTAGATGGTCGAAATTCTAATAGCGCACAAATTGCTGCTAATTATGTGCAACAAATCGTACAAAATTATCAAACTGCATTAACGGGAAATACGCCCTCTTTACTGAATAAAACAGAGTTGGTTGTCCGTAATTGGTATAACCCTAATTTGAATTATAAATGGTTTATTGTGCCTTCTTTAGTCGCACTGATTATTACCATTGGTGTGATGATAGTCACTTCACTTTCTGTTGCTAGAGAGCGAGAGCAAGGCACATTAGATCAATTATTAGTTTCGCCATTATCAACATGGCAAATTTTTGTAGGCAAAGCGGTTCCAGCAATGGTTGTGGCTGCCATTCAAGGTACTATTGTATTGATTATCGGGATATTTGGTTATCAAATTCCCTTTTCAGGCTCGCTACTTCTATTTTACTTTACCATGCTTATTTATGGCTTATCGCTGGTGGGATTTGGTTTATTAATCTCGGCATTAAGCTCAACACAACAGCAGGCTTTTATTGGTGTATTTGTATTTATGATGCCTGCCGTTTTATTATCAGGCTATATTTCCCCCGTAGAAAATATGCCTATTTGGCTACAACATGCCACTTGGATAAACCCTATTCGTCATTTCACCGATATCACAAAACAGATTTACCTTAAAAATGCCGATATCACTGTAATATGGCACAGTTTATGGCCTTTATTGGTGATTGCAGCAGGCACAGGCTCCTTTGCGTATTATCTTTTCCAACGGAAGATTGCTTAAAACAATAGCAATTAATTTAAAGGCATTTTATGACACCTTTTATTTTTGATATCAATGTTCTCTTTGTTGCGGGTTTTGGCCCTATTACCCGCGATAATGCACAAAGCCAGCTTTTTTATAAAGATGCGCTTAACCTGCCATTAAAGCCTATGGAAGGTAATAGTGATTATTTATCAACATCGGAAGGTGAATTAAACGGTGTTAAGCACTTTGCATTATGGCCATTAACACAAGCGGCGATATCTTGCTTTGGTAATGAGGTTTGGCCGAACAATTTGCCAATTCCTCAATCGTGGGTTGAATTTGAAGTTGAAGATATTAATACGGCAACTCAAACCTTAAAACAAAAAGGCTATCAACTGCTGGTTGATAATCGCGTTGAACCTTGGGGGCAAACAGTCACACGCTTATTAAGCCCTGAAGGTACTTTAGTGGGGTTAACTATTACACCTTGGCTGCGAAATAACTAAGCTTCATTCTATTTCAATTGTGTGCAACAGAAAAATTCTCTTAATAAAAGCAAAAAAAATCCCACAACTTATAAAGTGATGGGATTTATTTTTTATGCTGTTTTTAAACTACGTTTATCCGCAAATATCGTTAAAATTAACGACGATCGCCTAAAATACGCAGTAACATTAAGAACAGGTTGATGAAATCTAAATAAAGCGTTAATGCACCCATAATTGAGTAACGGCGCATATTTTCTTTATCTTCTTGGTTAATCTCATTACCCATATCTTTTAATTTTTGGGTGTCGTAAGCAGTTAAACCTGCAAAAATTAACACACCTGCGTAAGAGATAACCATGCTCATCATTGAGCTTTGCATAAAGATATTAACGATAGAAGCAATAATGATACCGATAAGCCCCATAAACAGGAAGCTACCCATACCCGTTAAGCTACGCTTAGTCGTGTAACCGTAAATGCTTAATGCACCAAACATTGCCGCACAAATAAAGAATGTGCTCGCAATTGAAGAGGCGGTATAAAGCAGTAATACGCTTGAGATAGTCACACCCGTTAGCACAGAATAGAGCATAAATAATGAGGTTGCCATTGCACCACTCATTTTATGGACCATACCTGATAACACGAAAACTAACCCTAATTGAGCAATGATCAGGCCAAAGAAGACGATCTTGCTTGAGAAAATCATTGATAATAATGCTTCGCTTGATGCAACGTAGAATGCAACAAACGCAGTTAATAACAGACCTACAGTCATCCAACCATAAACCTGAGCCATGAAGGTTTGTAGGCCAGAACCTGTGCGCTGTACGATTGAATCATTTGAACGTGAAAATCGATCCATGATGATTACCCTTTAATCATAGTGATAACGTTAGGTTTAACGATAACGTTTATTTCAGTAAAGAGCCCATAGTCGGCTCATTAGAATTTAATTTTATCACACTGATTTTACATTTCCATGAAATAAACTGTATGAAATGTCATCACAAAATAAATTTAGGTAAAGTAATGTCGTGTTTAATTGAGTGTGATAGTTTATTCCCAGCGCTCAGCCGAGTCATAATCACTTTGGCGAGCATCAACCCATCTATTTTTATTTTCAGAAAGCCCTTCTTTTTTCCAAAAGGGTGCACGTGTTTTTAAGAAATCCATAATAAACTCAGCGGACTCAAAAGCGCTATTACGATGAGAACTGGTAACACCGACAAACACTATCTCCTCACCAATATGCAAAGTCCCTACACGGTGAATAACACTTACACGCTGTAAAGGCCAACGGCCTCGTGCTTCACTGACAATGTCATTAAGCGCTTTTTCAGTCATGCCTGGGTAATGTTCAAGCGTGAGCGTACTCACTTCATCCCCTAAATTGTGATTACGGACTTTCCCCGTAAATGTCACAACGGCACCATCACTGTCGCACTCTGATAGCCATTGATATTCATCACCAACGTTAAAATTTTCGGTTTGGACTGAAATACGAGTTGATGTGCCCATCTTATCCTCCTGTAACAGGTGGAAAAAAGGCGATTTCATCACCATCAGTAATAATGTGAGAACCTTGAACAAAGGATTGATTTACCGCAGAAAGTAACTTGCCATCTTCAAGGGCTAATGACCAACGATCACCTTTAGTGATTAATGCGTTACGTAAATCATCAACTG
Organism: Proteus sp. FME41; assembly: GCF_014897315.1. Classification (GTDB taxonomy): domain Bacteria; phylum Pseudomonadota; class Gammaproteobacteria; order Enterobacterales; family Enterobacteriaceae; genus Proteus. Next base: position 48,116 of record NZ_JABUYL010000016.1, read on the forward strand.
TATGGTATGCACAATCTAATTCGAGAGAATCCACACCGACTAATTCACGGACTTGAGCAAAAAAGAGAACTTTAATCATGCTTCCACCTTAAAGTGACCTGATTTACCACCTGTCTTTTCTAACAAACGTACAGGCCCTATCACCATATCTTTTTGAACGGCTTTACACATATCATAAATCGTCAAAGCAGCGACTGAAGCCGCCGTTAGTGCTTCCATTTCAACCCCAGTCTTACCGGTTAAACGACAAACAGATTCAATGCGGACACGGTTAGATTCAGTGAGTGCTTCTAAATGCACTTCGACTTTAGTTAATAACAGCGGATGGCATAACGGAATTAATTCCCATGTTCTTTTTGCAGCTTGAATACCTGCAATTCTTGCCGTTGCAAACACATCACCTTTATGGTGTTTACCTTCGGTGATCATACTTAATGTTTCTGCTGACATTTCAACAAAGGCCTCAGCACGCGCTTCTCGCACTGTTTCAGCTTTAGCGCTAACATCCACCATGTGAGCTTCACCGGCAGCATTAATATGAGTTAGTTGAGACATGCACAACTCCTGAAATTAACGAAATAACAGAGCGAAAAACTATCCACCAATAACAGATAAATTCGGTGTAATACCGCTATCACCTTGATGAAGAAAATGCGTTTCTCGTTTATGAAGGAGACCACCCTGAATACGCTGTTGTAATGCCTCTTGTTGAGTATCATCAGCCAGTAAATCACGTAAAGGGATCCCATTTTCACCAAACAGGCAAAGATGGAGATTACCAATAGCGGAAACACGTAAACGGTTACAAGTTAGACAAAAGTCTTTTTCATAAGGCATGATAAGACCAATTTCACCTTGATAATCAGGATGGGTAAATACTTGAGCTGGCCCGTCACTGCGAGCGCGGGGAACGTGTAACCAACCTTCATTAAGAAGGCGTTGGCGAATAACATCACCAGACAAATGAAAACGGTTAAAAATATCACTACCATCACCGGTTTCCATTAATTCAATAAAACGTAATTGAATAGGTCTGTCTTTGATCCAATGAAGAAAGTCAGGAAGATTTTTATCATTAACATTGCGCATCAGCACAACGTTGACTTTCACTTTTTCAAAACCCGCAGTAAATGCAGCATCAATACCTTCCATCACTTGACCAAACTTATCTTGACCCGTAATAGCATGGAATTGACGGGGATCTAGACTATCAACGCTAACATTAATGGCACTTAAACCGGCATCGCGCCATTGAGCAACATCACGCGCCATTCGATAACCATTGGTGGTCACTGCGATTTTTTTGATGGACGCATTTTCATTAATCGTTGCAATAATATCTGTAAAATCACGGCGCATTGTCGGCTCACCCCCGGTTAAGCGGATTTTCTCTGTGCCGAGTGCGGCAAAAGATTGGGTGAGTCTGCCGATTTCATCTAATGAAAGAAATGATTTGTGCCCGTTAGGCTTATACCCATTAGGTAGACAATAAGTACAACGGAAATTACACACGTCTGTAATTGAAAGACGTAAATAGAAGAATTTGCGGGAAAACGCATCAATAAGTTGTTGCATAGTAACACCTTTCCAAATCGGGAGATGCGGGTATTTCTACCTTGCACCCTGGTGACTTATTTCGTCACGGCCAGAGCATCATATCGTATTAATACACGACTTAGACGTTAAGGCTAGGAGTTAATCTTTACCTGTTTTTAACAGGTTCTAATACCAATATATTTATTGTGGATTCTACCTGCTAATTATGTAAAAAGCGAATAATGTTTTCGCTATACAACTTACAACACAACGACTTACGACACTTTAGTTACTCTGATAACATAAGTAAAAACACTTTCATTGATTAAATATTAGGCTGTCAAAAGTAAAATAGAACTAGGAATGTGACGAAATCACGTCATGATCATAGGCTTAAAATTTAATTGTGATAAATTAGCCGCAAATTTTTAAAGATGAGTCGAACAAATATGCGAAATCGCACGCTAAGTGATTTAGATCGTGTCGTTGCCCTAGGGGGGGGTCATGGCCTTGGACGTGTGCTTTCAGCACTCGCCTACTTAGGCTCTCGCCTTACCGGTATTGTCACAACAACAGACAATGGCGGTTCTACTGGCCGTATTCGTCAAGAAGAAGGTGGCATTGCGTGGGGAGATATGCGCAATTGTATTAATCAGTTAATCACAGAACCTTCTGTGGCTTCTGCAATGTTTGAATATCGCTTTTCAGGTACAGGAGAGCTTGCTGGACACAATTTAGGAAATTTAATGCTTAAAGCGCTAGATAACTTAAGTGTTCGACCTTTAGAGGCAATTAATCTTATTCGCGGGTTATTAAGAGTCAATGCGCACCTTATTCCTATGTCGGAACAAGCCGTTGATCTGATGGCGATAGACGACCAAGGAAATGAGGTTTATGGTGAAGTTAATGTTGATATTTTACCCAAGATCCCACAAAAACTTGATCTTTACCCTAAAGTGCCAACAACACGAGAAGCGATTGAAGCTATTGAACAAGCCGACTTAATCTTAATTGGCCCAGGCAGCTTCTTTACCAGTTTAATGCCTTTATTATTATTGCCAGAGCTTGCACAAGCATTACGCCGTAGCAGTGCAACAACGATTTATATTGGTAATTTGGGTAAAGAATTAAGTCCAGCCGCCGCCAGCATGACGATGTCAGATAAGATTGCCATGATGGAAAATTATATTGGTCTACAAACAATAGATGCAGTAATTATTAGCCCTGAAACACAATATGAATCGATGAAAGGTCGGTTAATTGTGCAGGCTCAATTAGAAGCTAAAGATATTCCTTATCGTCATGATCGCCATCTGTTAGGTAAAGCCATTGAGTTAACGTTGCAACAATTAGGGCAACGTAACGCATCAAACTAAACCGTTACACTGTATTTAAATAATCTATATCTATTAAAAAACCGCATCTGAAATAAAGTGCGGTTTTTTATTAATAACGAATAAATTATTGCTATCCGTGTTTAATCATATATTAGCTATTAAGCTGTTTTAGCGTAATACGCTGGCTAATGGCTTCTTCGATTTCAGATAATGTCATTGGCACGTCTTCTTTCATTAAACCAAGTCCAGCAACAGTACGAGAGAAAGACATTAAATCTAATGGAGGTAAATCCATTATCCAATTTTCTTCTGTTGCTAACGTCTCTTCGGCATTCAGAATATTTTGCACAACATCTGTGAAGGCTTGATGGGAAGAAACCCAATCTTGATCACCACTCGCCCAAAACCAGCGTGCAGCAATAAAACTTCGCCACATATCTTCCCAACCATCGTAAATTCGACGTAGCATTGATGCACTCATTAAAGACCATGTTTGTGCTTCTTGCTGGGTAATATAGCCTTGCTGACAACCTTCTAGACAGAGCTTGTTAAAACGGCAAAGATCCCAAATAAGATATTTTACGTTTTGGATATTCATTCGATTGGTGTTCATCATATCGATTTGCCATAAACGCTCATTTTTATCATGTTCAGTGAGCTCTGAGAGCAAAATATCATTTTTTAATGATTGAATATCATCTTCTTTGCCATCCAAAATCTGATCACGAAGCTGGTAAAAGTCATTCGTATGGCCTTGAGTTAATAGCCAAAATAGTTGATAAATTAAATCCCAACGATCATTAATGCCCCAACCTGCTGATAACCCACCATCATCCTTGCCTTGATTGTATTCGTTATATGCCCACTCATTCATCTCAGCATAAGGCGCGGCTACATATAATCCCCACTCATGAGGTAAGAGTTGATTTGAAGGGGTATCAGCTTCAGATAAAATGGGCTCCTGCCCTACTGTTGATGATTTTGATAATTCACTATCTTGTACTGCAAATTTGCGTAACCATTTAAAAAGCATAACAAGAAGAATAACACCAACAATGACTCCTACAGAGCTTGAAAACCCTGCGTAAACATAACCACTCATTCACTGTCCTTAATGTCTTTTTTATCTTTGTAAATAATTGACCCTTTGTTTGTAGTGATATTTAAACAGTTGAACGCCATTAAGGGAATATCAAACTAGGTAAAAATGAAAGATAGAAGGTAAAAAGGGATAATCCCAGTATAAAACTGAGGATATCCCTTTATTGTATTGCTGACTTGCGTTCTCTTGTTAAGAGTTAGCAATAAATTGTGCGCGTAATGCTTGTAACTTATCACGCGTGCTTGCCGCTTTTTCAAATTCAAGATCTTTTGCATGTTGATACATTTCGGCTTCTAAACGTTGGATCTCTTTTTCCAACTCAGCCGTAGATAACAACGGATAATTATCGTGAAGATCGGTAGTTTTATGCCCTTTCTTATTGCGTCCTTGAGATGGCTGACCAATTTTAAGGATATCACTCACTTTTTTGTTTAACCCTGTAGGCACAATGCCATGTTCAAGGTTAAATTGTTGCTGTTTCTCACGGCGACGTTCAGTTTCCTCAATAGCTCTTGCCATTGAGTTTGTAATTCTATCACCGTATAAAATAGCCTTACCTTCAAGATTACGCGCAGCACGACCAATAGTCTGAATAAGAGAACGTTCTGACCGTAAGAAGCCTTCTTTATCAGCATCTAAAATGGCAACCAGAGAAACCTCTGGCATATCCAAACCTTCTCGAAGTAAGTTAATACCGACTAATACATCAAACTCACCAAGACGCAAATCACGAATAATTTCGACACGCTCAACAGTATCAATATCAGAGTGCAAATAGCGGACACGTTCACCATGCTCTTCAAGATATTCCGTTAAATCTTCCGCCATTCGTTTTGTTAACGTGGTAACAAGTACACGTTCGTTTTTCGCGGCACGAATACGTATTTCAGATAATAAATCATCAACTTGTGTTGTTACTGGTCGAACTTCAATAATAGGATCGAGTAATCCTGTTGGCCTAACAACTTGCTCAATAATGTCATCACCCGATTTTTCCAGTTCATATTTACCGGGTGTGGCTGAAACATAAATAGTCTGTGGCGCTAAAGCCTCAAATTCTTCAAATCGTAATGGACGGTTATCAAGCGCAGAAGGTAAGCGGAAACCATACTCAACCAACGTTTCTTTACGAGAACGGTCGCCTTTATACATACCACCAATTTGAGGAATGGTAACGTGTGATTCATCAATCACTAATAAGCCATTAGCAGGAAGATAATCAAACAGTGTTGGCGGTGGCTCGCCGGGGCCTCTACCCGATAAATAGCGTGAGTAGTTTTCAATACCAGAGCAATATCCCAATTCATTCATCATTTCGAGATCGAATTGGGTACGTTGAGTGACACGTTGCTCTTCAACTAACTTATCATTGGCTAAAAGCACTTTACGTCTCTCTGCGAGCTCTACTTTGATGCTTTCCATTGCCTCAAGAATACGTTCACGAGGTGTGACATAGTGAGTTTTGGGATAAACCGTAAAACGAGGCACGTTATAATGGATTTGCCCAGTTAAAGGGTCAAACAGTGAAAGACGTTCGACTTCTGTATCAAATAATTCGACACGTAAGGCGTAGTCATCCGATTCAGCGGGGAAGATATCAATCACTTCACCACGAACACGAAATGTTCCTCGCTGAAAAGCTTGATCATTACGGGTATATTGTAAGTCCGCAAGGCGACGTAAAATCGCACGTTGATCGATTATCATGCCGTTAGTTAGGTGAAGCATCATTTTTAAGTAGCTATCAGGATCACCCAAACCGTAAATAGCAGAAACAGACGACACTACAATCACATCTTTACGTTCTAGTAAGGCTTTTGTCGCAGATAGACGCATTTGTTCGATATGTTCGTTAACAGAGGCATCTTTTTCAATAAAGGTGTCAGAGCTTGGGACATAGGCTTCAGGCTGATAATAATCATAATAAGAAACAAAGTATTCCACTGCATTTTCAGGAAAGAATTCTTTCATTTCACTGTAAAGCTGTGCCGCCAAGGTTTTATTTGGTGCTAACACCATCGTCGGCCGATTTAAGTTGGCAATCACATTGGCAATGGTAAACGTTTTACCTGAGCCTGTTACCCCTAAAAGGGTTTGATGTGCTAACCCATCTTCTAGCCCTTCACAAAGTGAAGCAATAGCCGTAGGCTGATCACCGCCCGGTTTAAATTCAGAATGCAGTTTAAAAGCTTTGCTCATATTTTCGTCTCCTCGCTGACACTCCTTATGATACTGGATAAAAATCCAGCTTCAATCTCTATCTCATAAAAATTGTCTGAATAATTAGCATAAGTTATCCCCAGTTTTGACACTGGAATTTTTTCAAAAAGCAACCCCCTATTTTGTGAATTATTCAAAGAGGCACACAGACATCACTAGCTCTATTGATTTTATTTAATTAATTGATATATAAGAATTAAAAATAAAAGTTGAGAATAGCGCCAATCTTTAGCAATGCCTTGTATTCTCTCTATTCAGAGTATTTTTATAATGGTAATACACAAGGTTATCCACAGGAATAGTGGATAACTACACAAAGTTGTTATCTCACGGTAGGTTACGTCTTTTTTTTTACCTTAAAATACCCCTAAAAATTGGCAAAATTTATTTTTTTTATTTTTTTATTGGCTCAATAAATAGGCTTTCATCATTAATCGAGTAATGCACTATCAACCTTCCTTTAAATAGGAAAGATTGAGGTAAGAAGTAAAATTATGCTCTTTTACTTCCTTTAAATAGGGTATTTTGCCTAAAAAAGGTGCTTTGATATGCTGTTTTAATGTTGCTAGATATTCTTGTTGATATCTGCCTACAGGCTCTATTTCATTAGCAACCCAACCTGCCAATATTAAACCAGACTGGCTAATGGCTTGTTGTGTTAATAACGCATGATTAATGCAACCCAATTTAACGCCCACCGTTAAAATAATGGGAAGTTGTTCACTAATAACCCAATCAGAAAAAAATTGGTTTGCTGATAATGGCGTAAACCAGCCACCAGCCCCTTCCACTAAAACCCAATCAGCTCGCTGTTCTAAATAAGATAAGCCGTCTGACATCACATTAAAATCAATAGGCTGATTCATTTCTTGGCTAACAATATGGGGCGAGGTTGGCGTTTCAAAACAATAAGGATTCACGCGATGATAATCTGGTTTTACAGTGCTGAATTTTTGCAGTGTTAAGGCATCAGAGTTACGTAAATCTTCATTTAACCATTCGCTTCCTGATGCAACTGGCTTATAACCCGCCGTTTGATATCCTTGCTGAGCTGCACATTGTAATAAGGCACTGCTTGCAACAGTTTTCCCCACCTCGGTATCCGTTCCTGTTAAAAACCATGTTTTAGCCATGTGATATTTTTCCTATAATGATTTGATAAGTGAGCAAATATTTACCTGATTCGGTTTTCCATACCTTGTCTAACGCACGAAGCTTTTGCCGTGTCATTAATCCTTTATGACGATCACCTTGCACAAAATTTGCGCCAACACCTTTCAACGAGGTAAACAGCGCAGGTAAAGAATCGTAGTACTCGGTCACTATCTCAGTAGAAAATTGGCACAGAAAACCCACACAGGCTTTTTCAATTTCTGATGGAGATAAAAAAGGATTCACATGCGGATATGTATCAATTGATTGCCAAGCGTCTCGGACTTCTTGCAATGTCAACGTAGCGAGTGTTGAAAAATAAAGCGTACCTTTTTTATTTACCGTTTTCATGAGTGTGTGAATTGCAACAGATAAATCATCACACCACTGCATAGCTAAATTGCTAAAAACAATATCCACGCTATGGGGTGTAATCGCACAATGTTCTATATCACTTTGTAGATAGCCATCAGCTCGTTGTTGTTGTTTTGCCATCTGTAGCATCGAATGTGATAAATCAAGTGCAATAACAAAGCGCCCTTGTTGCTTCCACTTTTGACTGAAATACCCTGTTCCGCATCCAGCATCTAACACAATATTGCCACTATCATGACGTGCCAAATCCATTAATCTATTGCCACTATAACGCTGAATATTGGCGTGATTATCGTAATGAATAGCCGCTTTACCAAATGTTTGAGCTATACGTTGTTTATCGGTTTTGATTGAAGAAATCATGAAGCATCTCGATTAACAGCTTAATATCTGAAAGGTGATGGCGAGTGGTTAACGTTATCCGTAGACGCGCACTTTGAGGAGGTACGGTAGGGGGAAAAATTGCCTTTACCCAAAGCCCTTTAGATTGCAGATAATCTGAAAGTGTTTGGCATAATTGTTCGTCACCAATAATTAGTGGCTGAATAGCCGTTTGTGAAGGCAATAAATTAACGGGAAGTGAAACCACACCTTGACGAAAAGTATCAATTAATTGTTGAAGATATTCTCGCTCATTATCCGCCTGCTTAATGACATTTAGGGCTGCATTTAAAGCGATAGCTTGTGCTGGTGGCATGGATGTACTGTAAATAAGATGCCGAGCGTATTGTTCAAAAAACTCAGCCGTTGGTTTGTTACACAGTACAGCCGCGCCACTGACACCAAAAGCTTTACCAAATGTCACCACTAATAGCTCAGGTTTAATACCCGCGTCATCACAACTGCCCCGGCCTTCTGTACCTAAAACACCGATACCATGCGCATCATCGACCATTAGCCATGCGTGATGCTGTTGGCTTATTATTGCTATTTCTCTTAATGGGGCTTTATCACCATCCATACTAAAGACACCTTCTGTCACCACTAAGGTTTTATTAGCCGCTGTTTTATTTAGCCGTTGAAATAACGAGTTGGGTGAATTATGTAAAAAGCGCCACAAAGTGGCGGGCGAGAATATAGCGGCTTCCATTAACGAGGCATGACAAAGTTTATCCGCAATAATGGCATCGTCTTTTTCAAGTAATGCCGAAATAACACCTTGATTAGCACTGTAGCCAGATGAAAATAACAGCGCATTATCGTAACCTAACCAATCTGCAAGATGCTGTTCTAATTGCGCATGAGCTTGGGTAAATCCAATGATATGTCCTGATCCACCGCTACCTACGCCATATTCATCAGCACCTTGTTGCCATGCTTTAATAACATCTGCATGTTGACTGACACCTAAATAATCATTGCCTGAAAAATTAAGGTATTTTTCGCCTGATGTTGTGATCAAAAAACGCCCATCAGCTTGTTTGATCACTTTACGTTTTCGCCATAATGGCGTATTTCTACGCGCATTAAGTTGTTCATCTAAATAGGTTTGCCAGCTCATTACAGTGCCGCATTATAAAATTGTTCAGTGTCTTTATTGGCAACCGCGTGCATCAAAGCGTCTTCTTGCTGATTGTCGCCCATAGATACTGCTAATCGTTCAGGATTCAAGCCTAATTTACGGAATAATAGGTGATCTTTATCTTCGGTTGGATTGGTTGTTGTTAATAATTTGCAACCATAGAAAATAGAGTTCGCCCCAGCCATAAAGCAAAATGCTTGTGTCTGTTCACTCATTTGTTCTCGACCCGCAGAAAGACGCACATAAGAGCGTGGCATCATGATACGAGCAACGGCAATAGTTCTAATAAAATCAAAAGGATCAACATCGTCATTATCCGCGAGCGGTGTCCCTTGGATTTTTGCGAGCATATTGATTGGCACACTTTCAGGAGGTTGTGGCAAATTAGCTAATTGCACCAACATGGCAGCTCTGTCTTTCACTTCTTCTCCTAGCCCTAAAATTCCACCGGAACACACTTTAATACCGGCATTGCGCACTTTATCAAGCGTATCTAAACGGTCTTGATAGGTACGGGTTGTCACGATACTGCCGTAAAATTCAGGTGAGGTATCAAGGTTATGATTATAAAAATCAAGCCCTGCACCGGCCAATCGATTTGCTTGTGAATCATCTAATTTGCCCAGCGTCATACAGGTTTCCATGCCTAATGCTTTGACTTCTTTGACCATCTGTTCAAGGTAAGGCATATCGCGTTCATGCGGGTTTTTCCAAGCTGCTCCCATACAAAAACGGGTTGAACCCGCCGCTTTCGCTTTTTTGGCTGATTCAATCACTTGTTGCACTTCCATTAGGCGCTCTTTTTCTAATCCTGTTTTATAGCGCGCGCTTTGAGCACAATATTTACAATCTTCAGGACAAGCCCCTGTTTTGATAGAAAGCAATGTACTGACTTGGATCTGTGAAGGGTCAAAATGTTGACGATGCACTTGTTGCGCTTGAAAAACCAAGTCTAAAAATGGCATATCAAACAATGCTCTGGCTTCTTTTAATGTCCAGCGTTTTAATGAGCTCACAATACAATCTCCTGTTTAAAAGTGATTGCCAGTTTAAATAATAGGGTTATCATGTCAACTGAAATTGATCACCATTGGTTTACATGATTAAGTGAAAAAAGACAATGACACCTGAAGATCTTGCTTTTGATTTACGCCACATTTGGCATCCATACACTTCGATGAGCGCCCCGTTACCTGCTTACCCTATCGTCAGTGCAAAAGGCGTTGAATTAGTCTTGGCGGATGGCAGAAAACTGATTGATGGCATGTCTTCATGGTGGGCCGCAATTCATGGATATAATCATCCCGAACTGAATAATGCAGTGACAACACAATTAGAAAAAATGTCTCATGTGATGTTTGGTGGTATTACCCATCCCTCGGCGGTATCACTTTGTCGAAAATTATTAGCGATAACACCAAAACCTCTTGAATGTCTATTTTTAGCGGATTCTGGCTCAGTTGCAGTTGAAGTTGCACTAAAAATGGCGTTGCAATATTGGCAAGCTAAAGGTGAAAAACGCCAACGTATCGTGGCATTAAAGCAGGGTTATCATGGCGATACCTTTGGTGCCATGTCCGTGTGTGATCCGGATAACTCTATGCACAGTCTTTATAAAGGTTATCTCCCTAATCACCTGTTTGTGGATGCACCCAAAACTGGTTTTTATGAAGAGTGGGACCCTACTGATATTGACTCGTTACGCACAACGTTAGCGCAACATCATCAAGAAATCGCTGCTGTTATGCTTGAACCCATTGTTCAAGGCGCAGGGGGGATGCGAATTTATCATCCTGAATATTTAAAGCAGGCAAGAGCGCTGTGTAACGAGTTTGATGTGTTACTCATTGCTGATGAAATTGCCACCGGCTTTGGCCGAACAGGTAAGCTGTTTGCGTGTGAACATGCAGAAATATCACCCGATATCATGTGCGTGGGTAAAGCATTAACGGGTGGCTATATGACGTTATCAGCCACGTTAACCACACGTCATATTGCAGAAACCATCAGCCAAGGTGATGCAGGATGCTTTATGCATGGCCCGACTTATATGGGAAATCCTTTGGCTTGTGCTGTTGCTGATGCCTGTTTATTGCTATTAGAAAAAGGCGATTGGGTAAACCAAGTTGCAAAAATTGAAAAACAACTACAATGCGAGCTATTACCGTTAAAACAGGCTAAAAGTGTCAAAGATGTACGCGTTTTAGGTGCGATTGGCGTGGTCGAAATGAACGAGCCCGTTAATATGGCAAAATTACAAAAAATCTTTGTAGAGGAAGGGGTTTGGATCAGGCCTTTTGGCAAGCTGATTTATATTATGCCACCCTTTATTATGCCACCAGCAAGCCTAACTAAACTCACTCAAGCTATTGAGAAAGTGGTTAATCTTTCATAAGTCTTTCATAAAGAACAAACCTCTAGCAAGGTGATATCTCGCTAGAGGTTTGCATGGCTTTTATTTCGTGACAACGGTAACCCACATTGCACCTTTTCCAACGGGATAACACGCTAATTCAGTTAATGCGCCGGTATATTTGTCAATACGAGAAACCGAAGCAAAATCTGATTTTTGACCACAAGAAATCAAGTAATTGCCTGTATTATCAAGATTAAAGCCGCGAGGCTGTGTTTGCGTTGGATAATACCCTACAGGTTGTAGATAATCACCCGCCTCAGAGATTGTCATCGCACAGATAAAGCTTTCAGAGCGTTCGCTGGCATACAGAAAACGGCCATCAGGTGTGATATGAATATCTGATGCCCAACGAGTACTGTTAAATGTTTCAGGCACAATATCAACCGTTTGCACTAAACGATATAAATCGCCCATACGACGATAAACATTGATTGTGGCGTCTAATTCATTAAGGCAATAAAACACATCACCATTAGGGTGAAATGCCATATGACGAGGACCTGCATTTTGTACTGTCGTTAACGCTTCCGTGCCGGCCTCGGTTAAATATCCTTCTTCTGAAAAATTAAATAAACGAATATGATCTTCTCCTAAGCAAGGCACGATCAGTTGTTTATTATTCCAATCAATATTAGAGGAGTGGGGTTTATTTAAGCCTTCAATAATTTGGATTGGTGATTGGGCAATGCCCTCTTCACTAATTGGTAAAACCGCTAAATTACCTTGATGATAAGAAGGAACAAATAAGAAGCGCCCTGTTTTATCTAAGCATAAATGAACAGGTGTGCTTGGAATGGAAGTGATCGCCTTTTGTATTAGTTGACCATCCGCAGCAATTGCAAATGTCACCACACTAAAATGAGGACGAACACCCACATAAAGGTACTTTCCATCCGCACTTGCAATCATCGGTTGTACTTGTCCTGTGACCTCAACAACCTGTAATAAATCCATTTCACCTTCAATGTTTAATGCATAAACATGGATTTGATGACTCTCTGGACTTGCTACGTAGACGACCTGTTTCATTCCTTCTCCTTAAAACCTATTACTCATTGATTTATAAAGAATAACAACCCAATCAACGCTTACTTGTCACGATTAAGCTAGTTTATCTTTTATGGGTTAACGTGTAACATCAATAACAATGCATCTTAATACTATCAAGGGGCTTATTTATGTCATATCGCGTTATTGCATTGGATCTTGATGGCACACTGCTTGATGACCAAAAACGTATCCTGCCAGAATCTTTAGAAGCACTCAATCTTGCAAGAAAAGCAGGTATTAAAGTCTTAATTGTAACAGGTCGTCATCATGTTGCTATCCATCCATTCTATCAAGCACTCGATCTTGATACCCCTGCGATCTGCTGTAATGGGACTTACCTTTATGACTATATTGGTAAAAAGGTACTGGAATCCGATCCATTAACCACTCAAGAAACCAGCGCAGTATTAGATCTTGTTAAACAAACAGATGTACATCACTTAGTTTATGCTGATGATGCAATGATGTATGACCAACTATCAGCCCCAGTACAGCGTACTTTAAAATGGTCAGAAACATTACCTACTGCACAGCGTCCAAACTTAATCAAAGTCGATGATTTCTATAAAGCCATGCATGATGTCAATGCCATTTGGAAAATTGCAACAACAACGCCCGATCACGATGAGTTACGCGCTTTAGTTGAAAAAATTGAGCAACAAGTCGGTTTAGAATGCGAATGGTCTTGGGTTGATCAAGTCGATATCGCTAAAAAAGGCAACAGCAAAGGTCGTCGTTTACAACGTTGGGTTGAAGCGAATGGCATGAATATGAGCGATGTTATTGCCTTTGGTGATAATTTTAATGACCTTAGCATGTTAGAACATGTTGGCTTAGGTGTTGCAATGGGCAATGCCTCTGATGAAGTCAAAGCGCGCGCTAAAATGGTCACCAAAGTAAACTCTCAACCGGGTATCGCAGAGATTATTCATAAATATATTCTGTCTTAGTCCTATTTTTACATCACCTAAAAGACAAAACCTCATCTTAGATGAGGTTTTTTATCGGCAAACACAACTGATAAATCAAAGATGACGACTTAGCGAAATACTCTTTATTTGCGCATAAAGCCACTGCCCTTCTTGAATATTCAATTCATCTTTTGCCCAAGGCGTGATCCTCGCCCACAAATAATTGCCATCATTGACGAGTTTGACATCAACTTGGCCATCATTTTTAATGGTTTCAACCACTTTCATATGCAAAATATTACGAATACTACTATTTGAAGGGCGGGTGGTAGTCAGTGATACATCAGAAGCATCAATCCGAACACGCACATCACGACCAATTTTAGCCTCAATTTGAGGCAACCACAGCACTTGGTTACCGAAAGCCGTTGCTGTCATATCGTAATGGCTATGATGCTCTACTACCATCACATTGGCGATACTGCTTAATGTCTCTTTTTGTAGCCAAGGACGTAATGCACTGCTTGCCCATACATCTTCCAGCTTGCCTGTCGCCTTAATTTTTCCTGCATCCATCACAATGACGTTATCTGCAAGTCGAATAATTTCATCAAGGCTGTGGCTCACATACAAAATAGGAATTTGTACATCTTGTGAGAGCTTTTCTAAATATGGCAGTAGCTCACGTTTACGCGGTAAATCAAGCGATGCTAAAGGCTCATCCATTAGCATAATATCAGGTGCGGTCAATAATGCTCGCCCGATAGCAACACGCTGTTTTTCACCGCCTGATAAAGTGATGGGAAATCGCGTGAGCAAATGCTCAATACCTAATAAGTAAATAATGCGATCAAACTGCACTTTCATTGTTGGTGACATCCCATACAACAGATTACCTCTCACTGTATAATGTGGAAATAATCGCGCATCTTGGAAAACATAACCCACTTTTCGTTTTTCAGGTGGCAGATAAATTTTCTTTTCAGTATCTACCAGCGTGTGATTGTTTAATACAATCCGCCCTGAATCGGGTTTTGTTAAACCTCCAATCACATTAATCAATGAGGTTTTACCAGCACCTGATAAACCAAATACCGCCGTAATACTTTCTGTTGGCAGTTCGGTATTCACTTCCAGACACAAAGAGCCCAGCGTCTGTTTAAAATTCATCTCTAGCATACGCCCCCCAATCTTTTACGACCCCAGCGAGTTAGCCACTCTGAAGCCATTAAAGAGACGAGCGCCAAAATAATTGCAATCACACATAAACGGGCGGCATCCATTTCTGCACCGGGTGTTTCAATCAAGGTATACATTGCCAGAGGGATAGTTCTTGTTTCCCCCGGAATATTGGAGACGAAAGTGATTGTTGCGCCAAATTCTCCTAATGAGCGCGCAAATGCCAACACAATTCCTGCGATGATCCCTGGCATAGACAAGGGTAACGTTATGGTAAAAAAGACACGCAACGGTGAAGCCCCTAAGGTTCTCGCAGCTTGTTCCATGCGTTGATCGACAGCTTCTAATGCTAATCTGATTGCGCGTACCATCAGTGGAAATGCAACGACTGCGGATGCAAGCGCTGCGCCTCGCCAACTAAAGGTAAAGCTAAAGCCAAACCAGTTATACAACCATTCACCAATAAATCCTCGTTTACCCATACTAACAAGTAAAAGGTAACCGACCACAACAGGTGGTAGGACTAAAGGTAAATGGATAATGCTATCAAGCAATGATTTACCAGGAAAACGTACTCTAACTAAAAGCCAAGCCATAAAAATACCAAAAGGTAGACTGATAATAACTGCAACAGTCGATACCTTAAGGCTTAGTATGATGGCTTGCCATTCGTATTCACTTAACATCTCCAAAACGATAATTCCTACAGTGGGCTAAAGCCGTATTTCTTAAAAATTTCAGCGGCTTGAGGTGTTTTCAGATAGTCATAAAAATCACGAACTGCTTTATTGTCCTGACCTTTTACAACTGCCATTGGATATTCAACAGGTTTGTGGCTATCAGCTGGGAATATGCCGACCACTTTCACTTTATCACTCGCAACTGCATCAGAACCGTATACGATACCTAATGGTGCTTCATCACGCTCAACTAACGCCATACCACTACGCACGTTATTAGTACGCGCCATTTCTGGGCTTACTGTATTCCATGCACCTAAATATTCTAATGATTCTTTCGCATAGATACCAACAGGTACATGGTCAGGATCACCAACAGCTAATTTTCCACCATTGAGTAAGGATTTCCATTTAGTTTCCTTATTAATAACAACGTCATTTAATTGACTATCTTTAGAGGCAATAAGCACTAAATCATTACCTAATAGTGTATGACGTGAATCAGCAACCATTAAATTTTTATTGATTGTGTAATCCATCCACTGCTGATCTGCGGAAATAAACAGATTTGCGGGTGCGCCTTGTTCAATTTGACGAGCCAATGTTGAAGAGGAGGCATAAGATGCAACAACTTCAGTTTGTTTCTCTTGCTTATATTGTGCCGAAATTTCATTAAGAGCATTGGTAAGAGAAGCGGCCGCAAATACCGTTACTTTTTCCGATGCAAAACTTTGACTCACTAAAGCAAAAGAGATAACCGCGCCAACAAGTAACTTGCCTGATAATTTTTTCATGTTCTAATTCCACTTAAATTAAAGGATGACACGCTGTATATAACAAGATACAACGTAAAATGAAAGGATTAGATGTTAGAAACTGGTTATATATCAATAAATATAACTATAAAAATAGAGGTAAAAAATAGAAATAGAAGCGCACTCAACAACACGACAATTTAAAATGTGTGAATAGATACTCTAAATAATTCAAGTCACAGCTAGGCGACAAGTGAATGAGTCGCTAGGAGCATACATAAGTATGTGACTAGTGCGAATGAACGCAGTCAACAACGCTGTGGCTTGAAGTATGACGAGTATCATGAGTATGTGGCTAGTGCGAATGAACACAGTCAACAACGCTGTGGCTTGAAGTATGACGAGTATCATGAGTATAAAAAAACAGCCCTCTACAAAATAAAGGGCTGTTCTAAATCAGGAAGGGAGAAATTATGATTTTTTGTCTGCTTTTGGCTGACTGGGTGAAATCAAGTTAAACACTTCACCTAAACCATAAATGATGCCCATAATCAGTACCATTACAACAGGTACCATCAAGAGAGCAAACCCTAAACTTTTCAACAATTCAAGCATGATAACCTCTTTATCATGGTATATTCGGAAAGCCAGAGTTGGCATTTCTTCACGAATGACGAATAATAACGCTATAGATGTTTATATTCTAGAGAATTATCGCTTTGTGTCGGCACAAAAAATGCGATAAACACACAAAAAAAGAAGAAGCCTATCATTATGCAAGCAGAAATATTATTAACACTGAAACTTCAAGATAAGCTCTTTGCCGATCCTCGCCGTATTGCGCTGTTAAAACAAATCAAAGCGACGGGTTCAATTAGTCAAGGGGCAAAAATGGCAGGCATTAGTTATAAAAGTGCTTGGGATGCCATTAATGAAATGAATCAACTCGCAGACGAACTTCTTGTTGATAGAGCAACTGGCGGTAAAGGAGGCGGTGGTGCAACGCTTACTCATTACTGTGAGCGCTTACTACAACTTTACGATCTGTTAGGTCAAATTCAACAAAAAGCCTTTGATGTATTGAAAGATGATTCACTTCCTCTGGATAGTCTTTTAGCCGCTATTTCTCGTTTTTCATTACAAACCAGTGCCAGAAACCAATTTTTTGGTACGATTATTGAACGTGATAACCTACAAGTTCAACAACATGTTAATGTTCAACTCGCAGATAGAAAAACGACTATTCGTGCTGCGTTAACAGAGAAAAGTGCGGATCGCCTAGGACTTAAAAAAGGCAAAGAAGTACTGATTTTAATTAAGGCACCTTGGGTCAATATTGAAAAAGGAACTTCTTTAACACAACAATATGACAATGCACTTTCCGGTACACTCACTCAAATTGAGACTGGCAGTGAAAACAGCGAATTAGTGGTGACATTAGAAGGTGGACAAGAAGTTTGCGCCACATGTTCTAATCAGCATGTTAAAGAGCAAAATTTACATATTAATGACAGCGTAACGGCTTTATTTAATGCTGATCAGGTGATTGTCGCCACCCTATGTTAATCATTAATATGATGACTTTTAAATAAAAAATAAAACCATCACTTAGTTATTATTTTCACAATAATATTAAGTGATGGTTTTTGATTGTCTTTTTAAAATAAATGATGGAATAAAACTAGGTATTAATTAAATTTAATTTGGCACTATTCAAAATAGTCATAAAATTATCTAAAATAAATTTATTATTCACTTAGATAGTGTCTATCATAAAAGATCGATTTGAAAATTTGAATCCATAATAAATCATGATCTAATTTATAAAAACAATTGAAATTAAAATAATTCCCCATTCATAATAATGATGCTAATTTTATCACCTATTTGAATTTTTCAACTAATACAACGCGTAAATGCTTCTTTTATTGAAGCACCTAAGGCCTCGTCACTACAATTGCTTTTTAACGTAATAATTGTACTATCAGGTATTCCCTCACCGACCCAATGATCCATACGTTAGATATTATTTGTGGTTTACACTCAATATCAAAGCTAATTTTTTATAATCTCAACAAATCACCTGACAAACAAACTGGTGTAGGAGCTATAAAGCTCTCGTTATAAGAGCTAATTATATGTCCTAGATATTCATTAAAATTCTTATCTAACGCTCTTACCTTATCTTCATTTTCATCATAATGATAAACTAAGTTAGGCTGATCTGAGCACGTTAACAGAAAATAATATTGAGTTTCTGACTCAATTGAAATAAAAAATGGTTTTTGCTCTAATATATACCATAACTCCAGATTATATAACTCCTCTCTTGAGCCGTATTGGAATAGAACATGCCCTCGTATAAACCATTCTCTGTAAAAAATGAGAGGGTCATCCCCAAAAAAACCACCACTACAACGTCCTATACAATTCAAAAAATCATAAAGTTGACCAGTTACTTTAATATCATAAAGGCGTTCAATTTTTTTTATCTCATTATCTGTATACCCAGATAAAAATTTGCTATCAATTGATATATTTGTGCAATAGGAATTTAATAATTTAATTAAAATATCTTTATTCATGGTCTTATACCTGTTGTTCCATGATATATGGTTAAATTAAATGTTGGATTTAGCCTAGAAAAAGTTAAGCTTGATTCATTACATCCTACACACATACCCGGATTACTACTAGAATTATTTTGTATTGAAATAGTAATATCAATATTTTTATTACTGTAATGCTTATTAATATAACTAAATATTTTTTTCTCTGCATGATTTAAATTGCTTCTTGAAGAGGAAATAATAGTGCTTTCGATACTATTATCGTCTTTAGAAATAATTCTATAACTTATTCCATTGATATTTAATAATATCGGAGTTTTTCCTTTCCATGCATTGCCACTAACAGCTAATAAATATACTTTTTCTTTATTTTCTATAATAGATGCAATGGCTACTGTTGCAGGGCTTTTATCATTTTGATTTTTAGATTTTAAGTGAATAGATATTTTATTTCTAATATTATTAACATCTAATGCAGGCTCATCAAGCTTACTTAAATCAAATACTCGATAATTGGTTAAAGCAGGTTTTCCAGCTATAGTCGCATTTCGTAACTCTTGTGCTGTATATTTGAGAACCTCTTTAGCACCTTTAGCATCGACCTTAGCAACTTCATTAAACGTAGTAACAAGTTCTTCCGCCTGATGAAGCACATTTTTTATTTCATGTGTATTTTTTGAAGCAATATAAAATGAACCTGTAGTTGCAGCAGGTGCCGCGACCGTTGCTTCTGCTCCAACAACGTTATATAGATGAACAGATGAATTATTAAGGCAAATCAAAGGTGCTTCTTTACAAGTACTAATTGTCGCTTTAACTGTTGCTAATAATTGAGGTGCAACGGCAATTACATATGTTCCTACATAAAGAATTGAATAACCAAGAGCACCAACTGTTAATGAAAAAGTTAATGCTTCTTTTCGTGCATCAACTCTTTTTTGTGCCTCTTTATCACCTCGTATTGCGAGATATAAATCTTCACCTGCTTCTATATCAGATGGGCTTATATAATGTGTTTCATCATTAAATCGATAAACAGTCTCCGCACTATTAGCTCCACTATAAGCACCTTCTGGTTTATTAGTTGCTAGTGCACCAGCGAGCCCACCAATAAATCTAACAATCTGAGGATTAAATTCAGAATTACTTTTAAGAAATTTATTAAATTCATATATTTGTTTATTTGATTCGCTTTCAAATTGAGGTTCAAATAATTTACTTTGTAGCGATATCGCCGCTATTTCTGCCGCCAACGCACCAGCAACTGCACCTGTAACACTGCCTCCTGCAATTTCTGCACTAACACCTGCAACAACGGCATGACTTAAAACCTTTCCTGCATGCCCTAATACAGCACCGTTATCACCAATTAAATTGGCACCTTCAGCATGAAATTGACTGCCGATATTGCTTAATAACGCGGTTTTAAAATTTTCAATAAAGCTACCACCTTGAATGGCAGTGCCCAATGTTGAACTGACGACTGAATGAGAGGCAACGCGTTGTGCAACTTGATTCCATGTTGCGCTATCGGTCGCAA
Organism: Proteus sp. FME41; assembly: GCF_014897315.1. Taxonomy (GTDB): domain Bacteria; phylum Pseudomonadota; class Gammaproteobacteria; order Enterobacterales; family Enterobacteriaceae; genus Proteus. The sequence continues at coordinate 68,461 of NZ_JABUYL010000016.1, forward strand.
GTAACTTGCCTGTTGAAGGTAATGTTCCACCTTGGATTGCTTGATCCCACCCCATAAATTGGTCAAGGCCCTGAAGTGCCCCCGCAACCACCATACTCGTCACCACAGACTTGACCGTGTCGCTACGCCCCAGTGATTCAAGTGTTTTAGAGATGTTGCCTTGGTTTTCAGCTAAAGAGACCGCCGCTTGCGAAACTAAAGAGGCAAAACCTGCTTGTGCTGCAACCGATGCCGTTGAAGCCACGCTTGCTGAAGCGCCCGCCGCAATGGTTGCTTTACTTGCCATTCCACCAATAGTCGCCGCCGTTGCTGTACCGTAAGTGGCAACTCCCACTGCAATAGCGATAACCGCACCAACAACAGGATTTAATTGTTTTGTTTTATCATCCCAATCAGAATAGGTATCCTTAACTAAATTCCAATTGACGTTTTGATGATGTTGAAGATCTTTAAGCCATGCATATTCTGGAGTGTTACTTAAAACTGTTAATGCTTGTTCTAGTGATTGTCCTTTTTGAGCTTTAATATCAGCAGATATTCCTTTAGGCGCATCAATAGTCAGTTTTCCACCAATATAAAGTGTCGGTAATGCCCAACTCTCTTTTATATATCCCTGATCGCGATGAGTAATATAAATATCTTTTGAATTAGTAATAACTTGCTTAAATGCTGTATTTTTAACTGCTTTAAAATTAACTTTTCCTGTTTTACTGGTTAATTTTGCATTCTTCGCTGTTTCTAGTTTGCTCGCTTCTAAGGTAATATCACCTTTAGCAAATAAATTAATATCGCCATTGGCGATAAAATCGGTAACTTTATTATTTGTATTATGACGTTTTTTCGTGTATTTCTTTTTGGTAGTACATAAAGTCCACGGATTACATTTTTTCTTCTCCTCTTCGTAATAACTCGATTCTTCCATCGCTTGTGCGTAAAGAAATCCACCTTTAGCAGCAATATCTATCTTTTTATTAGCAGTTAATTTTGATGCCTGAAATAAAATACTGCCTTCAGATAATAGAGTTAAATTATTACCACTATTAATTTCAGTACTGACTTGTTTGTGAAGTTCTTCTAACTTAGAGCCCGACTCTTTACGAAAATATGTTTTTACCGATCCCAATTGAATATTACCACCACTGGATATCGTAATATCACCATCTGATTTGAGTGAGCTTCCTTCTGTTATTAATGCACCTGATGACGCAATAGAAATGCCTTTATTTCCTATAATGGCCGCTGTGCTATACTGAATATCTTGAGAATCTTCGTGGGGATCTTTGATGGCAGAATAAGCATTTGCACCCAGCTTTATATTCCTACCTGCTAATACAATGACTTTATCTTTTGAATTTAATACTGTTGAACTTAAATCAATATCACGCGCTGCATTTAAGATAAGGTTATTGTCTGAAAATAACTTAGATTGTAATTGAGGATAATGAATATCACTAAAAAAAGGATCGGCTTCTTTTATTGATTTTGAGGCAAGGAAAATATCCTGTCCTGCATTAAAGGTTATAGCTTTATCGCTGTGATATTTTATTCCTTGACTAATAATATCTTTACCTGAAGTAAAAGTTATATTATTACTTTCCAAAATCCCCATGTTAATTAAAAATGCTGGAATATACCCACTATCTCTAATAAAAGGTACTAAATTAAAAAGAAAAGATTCATCACGATTTATTTTAATATCTTCTAGCGCAGATAAATTTAACTCATTGGATTTATTAATTATTACATTTGAAATATCAATATTTTTCCCAGAATTAAAATATATTTTTTCAGGAATATCAACATATGGTGATTTAATACCTTTTAGAGTATAAAATTTGGTAGGATTAAATAAATGACTAATATTTCCCTTTTTAGTTATAGCAGAAAAATATTTTGCTGTTACATCTATATTCTCAAATTTTATAGTATCTATCGATGTCAAACTTATATTTTCATCAGCTAGCAATTTTGAATTATTTATGTTTATACTTTTATCAGAAATAATAGATAAAGAATCGTTTGCTGTTAAATTTAAAGAAATATTCACATTATTAGAATTTAATAATATATTTTTAGCTAATATAGTATTTTCAAAATCTGATAACCCTCTGATTTTTTTTATTTCTTTTTCTGTAAATGGAAGTTTACGCTCTAAATCTATACTATTTTTAAAATCTAATACTAAATTATTACCTGCTTTTATTATATAATCAGAGACATCATTTACAGAAAATTCATAATGACTACCCGTTTTCACAAAAGGAACAAAATGACTTACCTTATTAAACTTAGCCTCATCAAGCTTATATTTTAATATATCATCCCGATAATAAAAATGAGCATTATCATTAGAATAATGATCCCATTTATTAAGATATGCTGAACGATAATAATATAATCTCGCACTACTTCCTGTTGCAATTAAATTATTATTTGCAATAATTTTAGATTGGTTATTAATGAAATCATTAGATTGTATATATAAATCATTTTCTGAAGAAATAATGCTAGGAAAATATTTATTACTTTTTTCAAAATATGAACGTTCTACATTAACTCCTCCATTATTTTTTAAATCTAAAATATCAAACCATTTTTTATAAGAGAAATCTTTTAATTCAGGAAATACAATAACTAAAAGAAAATCATCCGTAGGACTTCTGGATGGAGAAAGAAGATGATTACCGATATTTATAGAGAGTTTAGAATCAGGTTCTTGTTTTATCTCTTTAAATAAAGGTGTTATAGATTCATTAACCAATTTCTTAGTTCGAATAATCAAATCACCCTTTTCTGTTTTTATCGTAGCTGATTGATTTTCAATTAAAGTGTTTGGGTCACCCTGCGCATTTTTCTGTATCCATAAATTATCTTTCGCTTGAATAAGTGCCTTTTCACCTTTGTTAGTGAGTTTATCTGCGAATAAACGCATATCTTTCTCTGAGATAACTTCACTATGATTAATCAGTGTATTAGTTGCTAAAGTAATATCTCTTTTTGCTTTTAACTTTGTATTACTATTAATTTGTAGTTCTTTACTACTAACATTAATATCTCGCTCAGATTGAATATTGCCATTAAAGGTAATTTTTCCATCAACGGTTAAATTCACACTGTTTTGATTTGTCTGAATATTACTTAAATTAACACCAACACCTTTTTCTGTGCTGACTAGACGGATTTGATTGGCATACATTCCACCTAGCGCTTTCGTATCAATAGACAGCGTAGGTTTAACACCTTCACCATTAATGCTATTTACTGTACCTTTATCAAAATCGATACGGTTATTGCCTTGCATTAAAGAAAGGGTTTTAGCGTTAATTTTTCCATTTAACTCAATACTACGGCTAATAATGTCGGCATAATCCTGAGCTTGGAGATCTATACCTTGCGTGCCAATAACAACACCGCCTTTTTTCACTTCTATTGCCGAATAGGCGCCTTGAGGATTAAAAAGAGGTTTTCCTGTTGTGAGCGTAATTGCTGGAGTATTAATAAATGAACAACCATCACACGTAATGCCATTTGGATTGGCAATAACAACTTTCGCTTGTTCTCCCGCAACTTCCAGTTTTCCTTGTAATTGTGAGCGCCCATTTCCCACCACTTCATTAATAATTAAATGAGCAGCACTACCTTTTAAATGGGTATTGGCATTCACTTGTTTGGCTAATTGTGTGTTAACAGAAGTTGTTGCATTATTAAGTACAACACCTTGCTTGCTAACATTGAACGAATGAAATTTATTATGAGAAATACCAAGATTATTAGGTGTTGAAATATTAATAATTGGAACCGTATTTTGCTGATTAACTTTAATCGTTTTATCGGAGGGTGTAATTGCTGAGCTCCAAGCTGGATGTAATGGATAAATAGCAATTACATAAGCTATGCCATAACTTATTAAACGTTGTTTCCAAGAAATATCCTTTTCACACATAAAAACTCCTAACATTTAAATAGCAAGAGAAATGGACCAATAAAAAGACCAGCAATCTGGCTTTAATGATTTGGGATAAAACACAGGTTTATTAATTAATATTTGAGAAGAAAAAGTGGAATGATAAAAAGAAGCACCTATTGCACTTCCAATTATTTTATTCTTTTCTGTTTCATATTGATCTGAATGGGCGACGCCATAATCAAGTGCAAAAATAAAATTCCACTTACTTAAAAATGAAGTTATTGGTGATATATTTATTTCATTGCGCCAATAAAACCCACTATTAGCATTAAAATTTGTTTTTTTATATCCACGAACAGACTTTATTCCATCTATTGCTATTTTTTCCGGACCATAAAGGTTATTAGGCGTATATTGACTATGAAATGAAGTGAGATAGGAAAACTGATCAGTCAATAAATATTGATAGCTTAAATTTAAACTCAATTTTCGATAATGACTTCGAGGTGAATTATCAGCAATATAATCAGGTGTCGCGCCAAAAATAGAGATCCCAAACTCAGCAGTTGGATTAATAATTAAATATCCATTGTGTAAACTTAAAGTATATTCAGGGCTAAATGATAAAGAAGTTAATGTGGGACTATTTATTAATAATTTTTGTTGTGCTAATTGTGTTTTTGCTTTCTTATGCTTTAACGTTCCCTTTAGTGTTATTCGTTGTTTATTATCTCGATAAACTAGACGACTAATATCAAATTGCTGATCTTTATTTTTGTTTTTATAAATATATTTTTGATTATTTTGAAAGGAATAAGATGAACTACTATCGGATAACTGGTATTGATAAAACCAATAACCATAAGGGATATTCACACTTGCAGTATAAGCACGAGAATAGTGAGCACGAGGGAAATCTGTATTTGTTTTGAGTGAAAAAATCCACTGCTCACCCAAGCCAAATAAAGAATCTATTGTTGTCGTATTAGTCAGTAAGATCTTTCCTGCTGTTTCTGGTCCTGAATTATCAATTGTTAATTGATTTTTTAAAGGAAGTTTTTTCGTTTTTCGATTAATGGTTATAGATAAATATCCCACACTATCGCTTGGTTGAATATCCAATGTATATTGTGCTGTTGTTAACCGATTAAGCTGTTCTAATCCATGTTCTAAATCTCGTAGATTTAAAACTTTCCCTTTGAAGGAAGGGAAAATAATATCAACTAATCTAGATGAAATACCATTAATATAAATATCTTTTATTCTACCTTCAATAATCTTTATTACTAACTTATGATTAGAAAGATCTTGCTCTGGTATAATAGCCTGTGAAGTAACGTAACCTTTTTTAATATAATTATTAGTAATTGATTTAGCGACCTCTTGCATATCATTTAATGTTAGGCATTGTTGTAGATATGGTGAAATTACTTTAGATTTCTTTCTATAATCTAATAAAGTATTTCCTGTAAGATCAACTTTATCAATAAAAAAGCATTTATTGTTTACATTTCCATCACTCGAAGAAAAACTATGTTTGCTAATGAGTAAAAATATAAAGAAGAATAGATTTATTTTTTTAAATTTATACATATATAAGTCATCCTTAAAGAGATGTTTATATATTTACATAGAAAACGCATTTTAAAGGTTATCATTAAATAGTAGGTGTATAAGGCTTTTGGAAAAAGTTCTTTCAGCAAATATTGACAAGTTTCTATTAACCCTATATTGCTAGATACTTAACTTGCACTTAGCTTACATTAAAAAAATAAGGCTAATAATAATGAAACACTTACAACTCAACAAAACACAATTCCGCTTAAGCGATAAACTTTGTTTACAAATTGACAATTTAGCCATAAATGAAGGTGAAAGTTGGGCATTTGTAGGCAGTAATGGAAGTGGCAAAACCGCCTTAGCAAATGCATTATGCCAAGAAGGTATCTTGCTCTCTGGTGAATTTATCAGCACATTTTCTCGTCCAATTAGTCTTTCTTTTGAAAAACTGCAAAAAATGATTGAAGAAGAGTGGCGTCGGAATAACACAGATTTATTAAGTGAAGGTGAAGAAGATACTGGCTTAACTGTTGCTCAAGTTATTCAAATGCAGGTAAAAGATGATGACAGATGCTTTTTATTAGCAAAGCAATTTGGTGTTGAATACCTTTTATCAAGGCGTTTTAAATATCTATCTACCGGTGAATCTCGAAAAATATTGCTTATTCAACTTTTAATGAATAAACCTGATTTAATCATTTTAGATGAGCCTTTTGATGGGTTAGATGTTGATTCTCGCCGTGCTTTAAATGAATTGTTAACACTATTACATCAACAAAATCTGACTATCGTACTCATTCTAAATCGTTTTAACGATATTCCTGATTTTATTCAATGTGCAGGTCTACTGATTAATTGTGAATTGGTAGCCAACGGCAAGAAAGAGCAAGTTTTATCTGACTCTGTCATAGGGCAATTATCTCACAGTGAAACACTTGAAAATCTCACATTACCTGAACAAGATTCGCCTGATGCCATTCCTCAACTATCACCAACTCTTTCTCCTATCGTGCTAAAAAATGGAGTAGTGAGCTATAACGACAAACCTGTTCTTCACCATTTAAGTTGGGAGGTAAAACCTCAGCAACATTGGCAGATTTTAGGCCCTAATGGTGCAGGGAAATCGACACTATTAAGTTTAATTACGGGCGATCACCCTCAAGGTTACAGCAATGACTTAACGCTATTTGGTCGTAAAAGAGGAAGTGGTGAAACAGTATGGGAAATTAAACGCCATATCGGTTATGTCAGTAATGCCTTACATCAGAGTTACCGTGTTTCTTCAACGGTAAAAAATGTCATTATTTCAGGTTTTCATGACTCTATTGGCATTTATCAATCGATTACAGATAAGCAGCTTAAACTCGCTGATGAATGGTTAGCATTAATTGGTTTAACCTCACATGCTAATCATCCATTCCATGCTTTATCATGGGGTCAGCAACGCTTAGTGTTGATTGTTAGAGCATTAGTTAAACACCCTACCTTGCTTATTCTTGATGAACCACTGCAAGGATTAGACACAACGAACCGACTTTTAGTACAGCGTTTTATCGATATCATGATAAGCCACAGTAATACGCAACTTTTGTTTGTGAGCCACCATCAAGAAGATGCACCATTATGTATTACTCATCGATTGACTTTTATTAAAGAAGGCGAAATTTATCGCTACCAGCAAGAAATTTGTTAAATGATGATTTTTACTGTCATAATCAGGGCAATGATTTTAGAAATTAACGCTAAACTTAGGTGTGAATTTTTTATTTAAATCGACATTTTTTTGCTTGTTATTTAAACAATAATAAATAAAAGGTCTGTCGTTTTTACGGACGTCATTTTCGTCTATTTTTTATACAAAACGGATATTTTGTTTTTTTACGCCGATCCCGCTAGATTAATAGCTTGAACGATTAAGCAAAAGGTGTGACAACTGTGCAATAATTCATCGAACAAACGACATTTTTGACTTAATCCCCCTTGTTTTGTCACTTATGTTTGGCGTTCTTGTCGATGATCCATATAATGATTGAAGTGCTAATTTTAAACTTATATTAAGAAAGTAATTATAGGAGTCTAAACTATGGCAGTAACTAAGCTTGTGCTAGTTCGACACGGTGAAAGTGTATGGAACAAAGAAAACCGTTTTACAGGCTGGACTGACGTTGAGCTGTCCGAAAAAGGCCGTAATGAAGCTCAAGAAGCAGGTAAGCTGCTGAAAGCTGAAGGTTTTGCTTTTGACTATGCATATACTTCTGTTCTGAAACGCGCAATTCACACCCTGTGGAACATTCTTGATCAAGTTGATCAACAATGGCTGCCAGTTGAAAAATGCTGGAAATTAAACGAACGTCATTACGGTGCTCTGCAAGGCTTAAATAAAGCTGAAACTGCTGAAAAATACGGTGACGAGCAAGTTAAACAATGGCGTCGTGGTTTTGCTATCACTCCACCAGAATTGACTAAAGACGATGAACGTTTCCCAGGTAAAGATCCTCGTTATGCATCTTTAACTGCGGCAGAACTGCCATTAACAGAAAGCCTAGCATTAACTATCGACCGTGTAACACCATACTGGGAAGAAGTTATCAAACCACGTGTTGCTTCTGGTGAGAAAGTGATTATTGCAGCTCACGGTAACTCACTGCGTGCTCTGGTTAAATACCTAGACAACATGAGCGAAGACGAAATTCTTGAGCTGAATATCCCAACAGCTGTACCTTTAGTTTACGAATTTGATGAAAACATGAAACCAATCAAACGTTACTACTTAGGTAATGCTGACGAAATCGCAGCAAAAGCAGCCGCTGTTGCTAACCAAGGTAAAGCAAAGTAATTTTGCTTTAAATCTATTTATTTAGGTTTATATGATAAATACCGCTAGAAATAGCGGTATTTTTTATTATTTAAAATTAACTATTTAATATTAAATCTCTCTTTATATTATCCATTAATAAATCTTACTTAATAAAGTTATAATTACTTATTAAATAAATATAAAAATAGGGACATTAATATGAAATTAAAAATAGTTACCATTCTATTCATTATTATTATGTTTATAATAATGTTTGTTTTATTTCCGTTTAAGGAGGATAAAATAAATGATCCTTCTCCCTCTCTATTTAAACAAAGCCTTTCACATTATCAGCTTTACTTAGGCGATATTTATTTTGCTAAGAATGATAAAAACAAAGCCCGCAAGTTTTATTTATTATCTGCTTATAACGAGAATGCGGAGGCTCAAGCAAAAATAGGTTTTTTTTATATGAAAGGAGATCTTTTTTTTCCAAAAGATTATGAAATAGCAATAGAATGGTTATTAAAATCAGCAGATAAAAATAACCCTCGAGCACAAACATATATTGCTTATCTGTATAATAAAGGTCTTGGTGTAGAAAAAGACATTAAAATATCTATGAGCTGGTATTTAAAATCTGCAGCTCAAGAATTTGGCATGGCTCAAAATAATCTTGGTGTTCTATATTTTGAAGGAAATGGCGTTATTCAAGATTATCAACAAGCAATGGAATGGTATTTAAAAGCAACTAGTAATGGATACATTAAAGCAAACAATAATATTGCTTATTCATATCAACATGGCTTAGGAGTTGAGCAGGATTATCAGAAAGCAATGACCTTCTATTTAAAGGCGGCTGAAGATAATGATCCCTCAGCTATTTATAATATCGGTTATTTATATGAAAAAGGATTGGGTGTCATTGTTGACAAAGAAAAAGCATGTGAATGGTATCAAAAGTCATATGAGCTTGGATTTAAACCCGCTAAATTTAGGCTTGATCTACTGAAGATACATGATTAACTTATTTTTTCATAAAAAAATACCGTTGATTAATTATCAACGGTATTACAGTTTGTGTACTGAAATAATATCAGTTAACCGCGACGAGCGACAACTGCATCTGCTAATTGGCGTAACAGCGTTTCAGTATCATCCCAACCAATACAAGCATCAGTGATACTTTTACCGTAAACCAAAGGTTCACCGCTCTCTAATGACTGGCTACCTTCCACTAAATGGCTTTCAACCATAACACCCATTAATGCTTTTTCACCTGAACTAATTTGTTGACAGATATCAGCACCAACTTCCATTTGTTTCTCAAATTTCTTGCAACTATTGGCGTGACTGAAGTCAACCATCACGTTTTGTGGTAAACCTGCTTTTTTAAGCCCTTCTTTTACCGCTGCTACATGTTCAGCGCTGTAATTTGGTTCTTTACCACCACGTAAAATAATGTGGCAATCACCATTACCTGCTGTGCGCACAATGGCTGAATGGCCCCATTTAGTGACAGAAAGAAAACAGTGTGGCGATCCCGCAGCATTGATTGCATCAATAGCAACTTTAATGGTTCCATCTGTGCCATTTTTAAAACCCACAGGGCAGGATAAGCCCGATGAAAGCTCTCGGTGTACTTGAGACTCTGTAGTACGAGCACCAATTGCACCCCAACTCATTAAATCAGCAACATATTGAGGCGTTATCATATCTAAAAACTCGCCAGCTGTTGGCAAGCCACTATCATTGATGGTTAATAAAAGATTACGAGCAATACGTAAACCTTCATTAATATCAAAGGTATGATCCATATGTGGATCGTTAATTAAGCCTTTCCAACCGACTGTTGTACGTGGTTTTTCAAAATAAACCCGCATAACAATTTCAAGTTTATCTTTCAGTTCTTCCCGAATAAGACTTAAACGTTGTGCATACTCCAGCGCAGCTTTTGGATCATGAATAGAACAAGGTCCAATTACCACTAATAAACGATCATCTTTTCCAGCCAGGATCTGATGAATAGCTTCACGGGCATGACGAACTGTAAAAGCCGCATTATCAGTCGCTGGAAACTTTTCCAATAAAGCGACAGGCGGTAAGAGTTCATTAATTTGTGTTATTTTAAGGTCATCATTTTGATAATTCATTCCCGTGTATCCACTCTTTTATGTTATCTAGTCAATGTTATTATTGCTTTCCCAATCTAACCATTCGTTTTCTATCTGTAAACACCCTTTCACCCTAAAGCACCTATCGTCACTTTTCTAAAAATTTGCCAAAAAGGGAAATAGCGCATTTAAGCAAAATAATGATTCAAAATTGCGTTAAGGATAAGAATAAAAACAATGAATAGTAAGGCTGGAGAGAAAGATAACTCTACCAGCCTTTTTTATTAGGAGAGGTAATTATTTCTGCTAGAACGTTTTGCTGTTTTGATCCACAAACGAGAACCGTTAATGGCGATAGCCAGTAAGATAATATATTCAACAGACATGGCATAAACGCCTTGTTTATAGAATATAACAACACTAATTACGTTAATGACTGACCAAACTAGCCAGTTTTCAACTAACTTACGAGTCATTAAGATCATCGCCACAATAGAAAGTACTGTCATTGTGGAATCCCAGAATGGGTAAGCATCAGGTTCAATAATTGGCGTTGCTAAGCCCGCACCAAAGATATTTAATATATCAACAGCAATAACAGCAAGAGAACCAAATACAGCATCAATATTAAAAGTTAATGCGACAATAGCGGCAATTGACACAATAATTAGAAAAAGACGATGGCCTGGTTTTAACCAACGAATTTTTAGCTCTGCTTGTTGAAAATCATTCACTCTGCTCCATGCATACCATCCATAAATATTGGCAGCAAAGAAGAAAATTTGAAGTAATAAACTTGCATATAATTGAATTTGGAAAAAAATAATGGCAAATAAAGTGACATTAATTAGCCCAAATAAGTAATTGATAATTTTTTCCTGACTTGCCAGCCAAATACAAAGTAGCCCAGCAATAGTGCCAACCGCTTCTATCCATGAAAGCGCATATCCACCTTGCCCTAATGGGATATTGACTAAAATATTATTGATACTAAACCAACTCATGACATCCATTTTACAACCCCGACTTAATCATAGAAAAAAACAAAGAAAATATGGGTTATTGCGACATCTTTGCAAAGGAGTAAAGATATATTATAAATTCATATTTATAATAGTACTGTGTTTTTAATGTTAAACATTATGTTACTGATTTACAAAAATAACAAACAAATGTTTTATATATTAAACAAATTATTCTAATTTACTTTTTAAACAATAAAAACGACAAATAACTTTATTACATTTGACTTATTAGAGAGAAATATGGAGCCAACAACACGTTTAATCGATCGCATGTTATCCTTTGCCCTTCTTGATCCTAGAATTGAAACCGTAATACTAACAGGATCATTAGGGCGCAATAAAAAGATAGACAGTTATTCTGATATTGATATAGAGCTTATTGGTTATGGTGCGACAGAGCTCGCAAAAAACCAACATTGGCTATCACAATTTGGTGAAAGCCTTATTCGCTTACAGTTAGAGTGTGAAGATCCCAAAAATAAGTTTTGGCCAATTTATTTACATGTTTTAGCTCAAGGCCGCAAAATGGATATTATGATGGCAGAACCTGAGCGTATATTTAACATGAAAACTGAAGGACTTAGCCCAGTTTACCAGCGTGGATATCAAATCTTACTGGATAAAACAGGTTTATGTGACGGACTTCCTGAAATTAGCACTATAACGCCACCTACGCTTTCTAAAGAACAAGCTGACAATAATGCTCAAGAGTTCTGGTTTGAAGCGTCACAAGTCGCTGTGGCCATTCTACGCCATGAGTTTTGGTTTGCTAATTATCGCATGAATGATATGCGTGAATGGTTGATCATTTTGCTTGAGCAAGTTGCGCTGAATTCATCGACGCAAGATGTTTGGTATCAAGGAAAAAATCTAAAAGAGTGGTTGCCTAAATTTTATTCATTACGTTCATTAGAAAGTACGCTTGCAATGAGTACCCCCTATGAATCTGCGGTAGCGCTTTCTATTATGATGGCTTTTTTTATTGATGCATCAAAACGACTTAATCACCCCATCAATACAGCAATAAAAACGCAAGAGCTTGTCAGTAATTGGCTCATTGACAATGAGTTTTTAACTGAAAATGAATATACCCAGATTACATCATCAATTATTTGCCATTGTTGATTTCAATGTGATCTTTAGTGAAGCAAGATGGTTTTTTTAATTTTGAGAAAGCTATCTTCTTTAGCCAGTAAAATTAGACGATGTCATCACAAGCATAAGTAAATAGAAATTTGTAGAGAATATAAAGTTGAATGAATAGTGCGAGTTAACGATTAGAATACAAATAGGGATAAGGATAGATTTGAAATGGTGGGTCGTGGGCGATTCGAACGCCCGACCAATTGATTAAAAGTCAACTGCTCTACCGACTGAGCTAACGACCCATTT
>NZ_JABUYL010000076.1 GCF_014897315.1 Proteus sp. FME41
ATTGGGTTTCAACAATTTGGTCGTTGGCGTTATAGCGATATTGTGTGCGGTTCCAACGCGCATCATCAATATTGACCAGATTAAAGGCTTTATCGTATTGATAGCCTCGATGAACATCGGTCGAAATCGGGGGTTGAAGTGGATTATCGTGTAATGACTGTAAAAAGGATTCTGTACCTCTTCCTGCACGTTGATGGGCCAATAATCCAGTGGCGGTGTAATGGCTAGAATTAGCAAAACCCGCTTGGCTTTGACGTAAAAACTCTTGTCCCAGTGCGTTGTAGCTAAACTGCAAGGGCGCATGTTGATTGACTTGTAGGGAAGTCAGTTCATGGAGTTGACCGAAGGTATAATTAAGTTCACGCTCACCAAAGCGGGTTTGGGTGAGAATATCGTGCTCCTCA
>NZ_JABUYL010000002.1 GCF_014897315.1 Proteus sp. FME41
TCAAGTAAAACATCACACCCTTGTACAGTAAGATGATAGCGATTGTGTCCATTAAGTAGAGTCTGAGTTGTTTTTTTTAAGTTCATAGCTGAGTTATACAAACACATCCCGTTTGTTTATTATTAACAAACTTTCGGTGTTTATCCTTGTGAAGGAGTTTTAATTGATATAATAACGTTTAATAATTGTAGATATTATTTTTCAATAATTACTTGTAAATCTTGCATAGTATTATTTAATTCTTCTTTTTTTTGTTGCTTAATAAGTTCTGATATTTGATCAACTAAATAATATGTTGGAGGGGGAAATTTAGCTATATCTATAGGAGCTTCTTTTCCTGTCGATAAATCTACAAATATAATTCCATATAAAGGTTTATATGCTATACCTAGTAGTATTATTGTATCTAAATAACTAGATGTTCCTTCAGGTTGCATAATTAATTGCATAGATTTATTTGATTTATGACCAAAGTAGATCATTCTTGATAAAAAATAACTGCTAAAAGGTTCTCGAAGTCCACTCTCTGAGTGCATAAACCATGCACGGGAATCATGTATTTGATCATCAAGCAAACTAATAACATTTTTAAGGTCTACATCTTGAGTTATTTTTCTCATTGATAAAGACATTATTTTTCTAAATATGGTACTGCTAATCGCTTTTAAACTTAGATATTCTTGTCTTTCATCTTGAGTTGTCGCTATGTAGACATACTTATTAGCAGATTGTAATGCGTTTAGTAAATTTGCTTGAGATATAACATCAGATGGAAAAGTAACTTCAGGATCATTTTTACAGTTTTCTAAATGTGTTTGATATATTGATGATCCTTCACCATGCACTTTTTTAAACCATTGTGCTTCTTGTTGACATTCTACTTTTGATTTTTGGTTTATTTTTATTAGAGGCGTAGGTCTGGATACTCCTTTTAAATCTTCTAATTCAAATTTAAATTCTAAAGATGCCTCCCATAACTGACCTCTAGCATTTGTTGCATCAAAAAGTGGTGGCCCTATATTTTTATCACTTGGTTTCCAATTAGAAAGGCCAGTTATTGTCTTTTTTTCTTTATCTCTGAGTGATGTTTTCTCAGCGATATCTTTTGCTTTTTTCTCATATTCTAGAGCTAACACCGCTGTAGCTTGTCTTGAAAATTTAGCATCATAAGGTTCGACTGAAATGTCAGGGTGTTGCGGTGCATTTGTAAAAAATGGTTGATACGTTAAATTAATTTTTTCACTTTGTTTTGTACCATAGCGGCCAATTCTCCAGGCTGTGATTAAAATAAGCTGAATTTCCATAGCATATTCTAAAGTACTCGTTACAAAACGTGGAGGTATAAAACATAAGGTTTCATTACTAGTAGCAGTAATATGATTAGATAAAGCAGGCTGTTCAGGTAAAGTATAGTTTCGCCAAGAATTGAATTTATTAACTAAATCTTCTGATATTGAAAATTCCTCTAGTGTTTCTGTAGATATTGTCCGAAAAAAATATTCATTTTTAATTTCTGGTAATTGTATAAGAATGTCTTCTCTAATCGCTAATGGTGCCCCGGCATCAATTGCTGCGGCATACATATCATGTAATGTTATTTGTGATAATAACTCTTCACTGCCATTTATTGCTTTACCTTGATCACCTGGCGGATAACCTCCACCAATATCAGAGTGTACTCCTGGGTAAATGACTTCAACAGAATTCAAGGGATAATGGCCTTCAGGTGTTCTAATTGAGTCAACAGTAAAACATTGTCTTTGTTCATGGGCAGCAACAAGATGACAAATATTTTTGACAAGTGATGACTTTGGCAACTGTTGTGTACCACTTGCCCAACCATTATGCCCTGTAGCACCAGGAACAACATTAGCTAATCCCACCGCAGCAACAGTGTCAAATAAACCTAGAAACTCAACGGAAACAGGTAAGCTATAAATGGTTCCCAAAGGACACGGCTTTTTCCATGCATGAGGTAACTCTTCAAAATGATAATTTAAAAATTGATTAAGCCAGTAAACAAAAGTGCGAGCCTCTGCTGCACCTCGAGAAAATCCATAAGCGTAAATTTTTAAAGCGACAATATGCGGTTTTACTTTAGATATTTTCCATTTTAGCGGTTTAAGTAAATCGTTTAACGGTTTGACGGGATTATAGGTTTTATTAAATTTACTATATGCGGAACCAACGATTAACCCTAGACTACCCATAGCGACGGCTCCAGTCACGCCATAAAAAATATCCGTAGAGTCTAGATCGGTATTTATCATTGATTCAAAATTTAAATCTGTACTCATTTCTTTAAGTAGGTCTCGTTTATCTGCTAAAGAGAGGCCATCACCTGTTACTGCATGGTAAATTGCATCACAAACTTGAATTAATCCCCAACTTATTCGAGCTTCGCCACCAGTTGCAAAAATCAATCCATCAGAATAGTACTCATCTGTACCGATATCTGGAAAAGGGGTACCAACACCAGGAATATAATAACTATAGAAACCCTTATTCTTAACTTCATTCTTTTCAGGAGAAGAGGCATGATAAAGCTTAGCAACATTAGAGGGATGAGGTGGAGTTGACGCCTCAGTATCATTATAATTATTATTATTAGTACCATCAAAAAATAAACTCACGTGTAATGTTTTACAACATAACGCTTTTTTTTGTTTTTTAGCGTTTTGATAATATTCTTTTTCTTTATTTGTTAGTTTTTCATGATTAGTGCGAATTTGTTCTTTTGTGAGCGCTAAACGCCCTTTTTTAGGAAATAGAGGTGGAGCCCAACAAGGATCACCTTGTGATCTTATGGTTAAAATATCTTCAGTGGCTTCTTTTTCTTCTATCGTTTTAATAAAAATGGAGTTTAATTGTTTGGGCATATTGCAGGCTCCTCCATCTTTGTTGGAACCGAAATAGGGTAATTAGGGTGTCCTGGGGAATAACAAGATAATGTGATCCGAACCTCTTGGCAGGGAAGAAAATGCACTTTAACATCGCAAGGATCGTCATACTCAGGAATTTCTACCATTTTGCTATAATGACGGTAATTGGCTTTATGTAACCTCATATATTCTTTGTAGTAAGGATCATTAAATTCAGGAATATCACCAGGGTAAGCATTGGGATCGACCTCCCATTCCACTTTGACCCATTGATTCGGCGTCCACTTGGCGGGCACGACAATACAACAGGTTCCGCCACCCCCTTTGCCATAATAGCCATTGACCATAAACCAATTTACAGAGGTACCTTTGACATGGTTAAACCCGTGTAAATTCCCAGCAAGGTAGTCATCTTGTGGTTTTTTCTTGGGGAAAAACAGTGAGCTCACGGCAACAATGACAAGAATAACACCAATGACAATAACTTTTTTACGGGTTATTTTTTCGAGCATATTGCAGGCTCCTCCATATCATCGGGTTCATTGACTGGATAGTCAGGGTGTCCCCATGACTTACAAGACAAGGTGATCTTGACTTCTTGGCAGGGAAGAAAATGCACTTTCACATCACAGGGGTCGTTATATTCGGGAATTTCTACCATTTTGCTATAACGACGGTAATTGGCTTTATGTAACCTCATATATTCTTTGTAGTAAGGATCATTAAATTCAGGAATATCACCAGGGTAAGCATCGGGATCGACCTCCCATTCCACTTTGACCCATTGATTCGGCGTCCATTTGGCGGGCACGACAATACAACAGGTTCCGCCACCCCCTTTGCCATAGTAGCCATTGACCATAAACCAATTTACAGAGGTACCTTTGACATGGTTAAACCCGTGTAAATTCCCAGCAAGGTAGTCATCTTGTGGTTTTTTCTTGGGGAAAAACAGTGAGCCCACGGCAACAATGGCAAGAATAACACCAACGACAATAACTTTTTTGCGGGTTAATTTTGGGGACATACTTAGATTTCTCTATTCCTTAATGATATGCATTAATCAATGTGGCAACTCATCACTAAAACTCAACGTAATACCTTCTTCTTCATTAAAATCTAAAATGACATATTGTGATTTTTCAGCATTGGCTTGGCGTAAAAGGAGTTGCTGGCTAAGAATAGGGAGAATTTGTTGATTAAGCAGGCTATCGATATTTCGCGCACCTGTATCGGGTAATAAACAGGCATCTACAATGGTGTCGTAGAGGGTTTCTTCAACAATACCTGTTAATCGATAGTGAGTGTAAAGTCGCTTGATCACATTTTTTAATTTCATCTCAACAATAATACGTAGTGCCGTTGCATCAAGAGGACGGTAAATTAATGTTTGGAAACGAGCCAGTAGTGCGGGTTGAAAATGGTCACGTAAAATAGGGCGAAGCGTTTCTTGTAAATCGCTATCTGTACTTAATGGTGACTCTTCCAGTTGTTGCATTAAATCATCACTGCCTAAATTTGCAGTCATTAAAATAACGGTATTACGAAAATCAATTTCACGGCCTTCACCATCACGCATAAAGCCTCTATCAAATACTTGATAGAAAAGATTGAGCACATCGCGATGTGCTTTTTCAACTTCATCTAATAACACAATGCTATAAGGCCGTTTTCTTACGGCTTCAGTTAATACGCCACCTTGACCGTATCCGACATAACCTGGAGGCGAGCCTTTTAATTGGCTGACAGTATGTGCTTCTTGATATTCAGACATATTAATAGTGATTAGGGATTTTTGACCGCCAAACAGACATTCTGCCAGCGCAATGGCAGATTCTGTTTTACCTACACCACTTGGACCCACTAATAAAAATACCCCTTGAGGGCCGTTTTCAGACACTAATCCTGTTCTCGATGCACGCAGACGTTGTGCTAACGCGAGTAAAGCACTGTCTTGTCCAACAACATATTTTGATAAGTTACTTTCTAGCTCTAATAGGCCGATTTGTTCATCTTTAAGAAGACTTGAAAGTGGAACACCTGTCCAATCAGCGATAACCGTTGCTACTGTGCGAACGTCTACATCAGGGTTTAAAAGTGGTGCATCTTGTTGTAAGTGTGAGAGTTGTTGCTGTAGCCGTGCTGATGTTGCGGTATTTTCGGGATCTTGTCTGCTTTCAATTAGCTGACAGATAATCTCTTTTTCTTGCTCAAAACGCTGTTCTAAGGCTTCAAGTTGAAGTGCTAATTGGGCATCTTGAGAAGATAAATCAGATAACTTGGTTTGATTGGTTAAATTACCAATAGTGATGTCATCAAGTATCGCTTTTTGTTCTAGTTCAAGTGCATAGCGCTTGGCTTTAATGCGAGTGAGTTCTTCAGGTAAGGTGTCTAAACTCATTCGAATACGCGCACTGGCAGTATCAAGTAAATCCACCGCTTTATCAGGAAGTTGGCGACCTGTTAAATAACGGCGAGATAATGTGACGGCTGCTTTTACGGCATCATCAGTGATGTGTACGCCATGATATTTGGCATAACGAGATTTTAATCCTCGTAACATTAAAAAGGCTTTTTCATCATCAGGCTCGTCAACTTTAACGATTTGAAAACGACGTTCTAATGCAGCATCACGTTCAAAATATTGTTTGTATTCTGACCAAGTGGTTGCTGCGATAGTCCGTAATTCACCGCGAGCCAATGCGGGTTTTAATAAGTTAGCGGCATCAGCACCACCAGCTTGATTACCTGCACCAATAATGGTATGCGCTTCATCGATAAAAAGTAGAATTGGTGTGGGTGATTGTTGAACGGCATCGATAACGTTTTTTAACCGCTGTTCAAATTCACCTTTTACTCCCGCCCCCGCTTGTAATAGACCTAAATCTAGAGTGCGTAATGAGGTAGTTTGTAAACTGATAGGAACATTTTTTTCAGCAATACGTAATGCTAATCCTTCAACAAGTGCGGTTTTACCTACACCAGGCTCTCCAACAAGAATAGGGTTGTTTTTACGACGACGAGAGAGAATATCGACCATTTGACGAATTTCGTCATCTCGACCAAAGACAGGATCAATTTCACCCAGCCGTGCTTTTTCTGTCACATCAAGAGTGAATTTATTTAATACTGCTTGTAATGCATCACTAAGAGTGTGACCAATAATGGCGTTATCTGTCGTTGAGGATGGAGTATTGGTTTCATTATGTTGAGTAAGAGGGGCTTCAGGTAAATGATTATGTGAAGCTAACTGCTGAATTTCTGGTCTTTCATCAGATTGAGCATCAAGTAGAGGTCTTAATCGTTGTAGTTGTGTCTCACCTAATGTCATTAAAGGCCAAAGTGCATCGAGTGGAACTAATGCTGGTTGTTTAGTCATCGTATGCAATAAGTGTACACTGCGGATTTGTTCGATATCTTCATCAAGAGAAGCAATGACCCATGCATTTTTAATTAATTCTAATAAGGGTTTGGATAATTGAGGTCGGCTATGTACAGAGCGGGGCAATTTATCAATTGCATCAAGTAAGCTTTGCCAAAGTGCAGATAAATCCCATTCGTAGCGACGTGCTAATACAGTGATATCACTTTCACCAAGTTCTAGAATTTTTAATAGCCAGTGTTCAATAGTGACTTCTGCGTGGGCACGGGTTTGGCATAATGAGGCCGCCGCTTCCAGCGCTTTTGCGCAATAAGGATTTAAGCGACGTAATAAAATGACAGATTGATTTTCCATATTTTCTCCCAGTAATGAAGTCCCTATTGAGGGAATTTAGGTACGCTACCGCCCTTAGCCGTAGACCGAGGCTCATAAGGTATACTCGTCATATTTCAAGTTGTAGCGTTGTTGACTGCACTCACTCGTACTAGTCACATACTTTTGTATGCTCCTAGCAACTCATTCATTTGTCGCCTAGCTACATCTCGAACTATTTAGAGTATTTGCTCGTTGTGCTTTAAATAGTGATCTTGCTATGCCTTGAACTATTTAGAGTATTTATTTGTTAAATTTTGAGTTGTGGTGCTTTACAATAATTGGTAGTTAAAACAGGCGGTTAACCGCCTGTTTATTTTGGTTTTACGCAGTAGCGCGTTCATTCCATGAATCTGAATGAATGATATTTCCGTCTTTGTATGTCCAAGTGATTTTTTCGTAACGCAATTCAACTTCTTCAAGGTGATTGTGTTTTTCTTTAGTCGGATCTTTGATGTTGTGCATCTTAGGAGCCACTTTGACTACCTTGACGTTTTCAAGCGTAGTGTTGAAATATTCAACTTCTTGGCCTGCATCATCGATGCGATACCACTTAAACTCTGCTTTTTTCAACGTTTGCCCAGTTGTAACTGCCTTATATAAATACGGGCTAGAAGCATCAATTTCTTTTACGAAAATAAATGGAGTATGGATACGTGTACCGGTTAATTTTCCGGTATTGTTATCTGTCGGAATATACAAGTTGTGATCCTGTGCGACGACTTCAATGCTGCCTTCACGATCTTGAACATTAACAGAACCTTTGATGTCCGCATTACCGTCGTCTTTCAACCAGAGGTATACAGGAATAGCCATAATTACATCTCCTTTCTAAGGTTTAGTTGCCACCATCCTTCAGTGGCGTAAGGTCATCAGCTAATACCTGACAAGCATCGGCTTGAGGTATCAGGCGAATTTCAACTCGACGATTACGAGCACGACCATCGAGTGTTGAGTTATCTGCAACAGGTTGGTGGTGACCATATCCTTGCACTGCAAAGCAAGATGGCGCGATATCACTGGTTTTAATCATCCAATCACGCACTGCTTCAGCACGTTTAAGCGACAATTTTTGGTTTAAATCAGGATTACCTGTGTTGTCGGTGTATCCTGAAATGACAATTAACCAACCCGGCTTCGCTTTGATATTGATAAGGGCATCAACAAGTATTTTGGTAGCTTCATTTTTTAATTCATATTGACCAGAAGCGAAAAGGGCAAGGCTATCTAATGTCACTATTTCAGGGACTTCTTGCACGATAATGGGGGCTGGTGGCAGTGGTGGTGCCCATGAACTTAATAAGGCATGTAAGTAAGGCAATATGTTATTACCTTGATATAGCGCTAAAGAGTAACGAGCTGGAATACCTTCTCGTTGCCAATGAGAGAGAAAGGCCGCGTCTGAAAGTAGTTGTTGATAAGCCACTTTTTTAGGTTCTATATTTTCATCTGTAATACTTTTAAAGTGGTGAATATCATTGGCTGTATCATAAATTAGTTGTTTATTATGATGATAACTACCTGACAATGCCCCAATAAGAAATAGCCCACAGATCATGCCTACGACACCAAAGGTCGTTTCTATTTGCAGTAAATTGACATCGTGAGTGAGCTTATTAATGAGAACATCTGGTAGTGGTAATTCTTCGTTATTAATTGGTTCTTTAATAACAGCAGGGAAGAGTGTGGTTTTATGATGAATAAATTGAGCCCAGGCGTTATTTGATTTCGTTGGCACAGCAGTAAACTGCATGGCCCAAGCCATAGGAATAAGACTAGGGGCTCCTGATTGTGCAACTGTAAGCTGGGGGATAAACTCGTTTTTAGCCAAAGCAGTAATTGGTCAATCCAAAGTGCCATTGTAAGTTGATTTTCAACGTGATCGGTATTTTGTGATAACCATGTTGAAATAGGCTGTGTTGCTAAATTATCAGAAATAACACGTAATTCTTGCTGATCTTTTAAGTAGGTTATCCACGGTGTTGTGTCATCAAAATGTGAATTCAGATAATTAACTGGAGAATTAAGATAAAGCGTTATCCAAAAAGGCAGTAATTTTCCTACTTTTTTATTGCTCTCATTAATTGCTCTGCGCCAATTAAGTATTTCTTGAGTCACGTCCTCTTGTTGTAAAAGTTGTTCGGGTAATAAAGCATATAGCAGTGATAAACGGCTTAACTGTAGGGGGGCGACATCAACGATATATTGCGTGATATTGATCAAATCAAGAGGTGATGACGCACAAATATACCAGCCTTTAGCTGTTTCCCGATAAATTTGATTTTCTTTAAAAAGAGCGTGTGATTGCCCACAAACAATAACAACCGCACCTTGGTAATTATCAGGAGGGAGTTGATTTGTCAGGGTATCTTTAAGATAAGGTGTATTTTTCTGTTGACGAAAAAGCCAAATACATAAAGTGAGTGTGATGACGCAAATAAAGGCCGTCAGAAAAAAGGAGATCTCTTTACCAAAAGACCAAAACCCCCAAATTAACCACAATAATAAGCTTGCTGAAAACAATGTAATACACTGTTTTATCTTATTTTTTTGCATCACTTTCCTTGGGCTACCCATTGTTGAAGTAAATGTTCTAATGACACAGAAAAACCCCACCACAATGCAGCAATCACGACAAATCCCCCTAACCATCCAAGCCAATACAGATGACGACGATTCATTCGATACTTAGGTTTCATCACTAAAGGTAAATCACTGGTTAGTGCATAAGAGGGAAGTTGAGTATTGAGTAACTCAATAATTTGTTCTCGCTCAGGAGCGTCGATTTGGCGATATTTGCCGACAAAACCGAGTGTAACTACACGATGAAAACAGATAAGCACATCATGGTTTGGCGCAGGTTCATTTAAGAGATTACGCAACCTATCCCAAAGTTTATCGCCCGCTTCTAACGTATTGAAATATTTGGCTTGTAATGGAGATTGTATCCATTGTAAGTATCCATCATCACGTGCAGTTCGATTCATCACGCTTTCATCAATTAAAGCGCATTGCGCATAGAGCATATTTTCAATAGCAGATTGCGAGTAACCTTTTTCTGTGAGGTGCTGGCGTGTTTTATCGATATGTTGACAAACACGACGATAAAACGCTTTGCCATCAGCGATTTCAGCGCCTTGGCGTAACTGACACACCATTAACCAAGTATCAGCAAAAAGGCTATCAATCAGATTATTTTTAGCTATTTTTGTGTTAGTTATCATGAGCGAAGTACCGCAAAAAGTTCGAGTTGAATTTCACCTAATGTTCCCGGTACATAAAAGGCACAATGGCCTGAAGCTAACATGGCTTGGCCTGCTGGATTATTGAGCTCAAGTGCAAAATAGTGGTTCTCTAGACGTAAAGGAATAGCGGCGGGAACATGCGTTAATGGTTGTAGTGGGATACCGTTAAGTGCCACATTAACCACACTAGCAACATCGTCATTACTGCCTGCTTTACAAAGTAACGGGAATTGAGTGATCAATAGGTGTGCAGGCAATGCTGAACGCACTGAAAGATAGAAATCAGCATCTTCACGCAGACGAGGATCATGTAATTCTCCACGCCAGAAAGGCCCTTCTTTATCAAGCGCAATGCTAATCACACGAGAAGGTAAGCTTGCTTCTAACAAGGTGTTAAGTAAATTGAATAACGGTGGAAAAACCAGTTCCGGAAAAGTGTGTTGATAAAGAGGGATATCACTATTTTCATGGTCGAGTGAAAATGTTAGCAGAGCGCCCGCTAAACGAACTAATTCACGATAAAGTAATTCAGGGTGACGCCCCATTGATGACAATAATTCACTTAATACAGGCTCGGCACTATTGATGGCATTTAATAACCAAAAGAGTGATACATCAGCAACAGCAAAATCCGCCATTTGCTCATTATTTTCTCTGCGCATCGTCATTAAGCGACGACGTTTCGCGACTAAACGATGCATAAACTCTGAAAATAATGTAGTTAATTCAGCACTTGCATTACAACTGAGCAATGGAGGTATGAAGTGTTGATCGAGTTCCCATGCGCCTTGAGTGTTACGAATTAATCGAGCAACAGGGCAGGTCATATAGGCACTGTTTTCTTCATGAGCATAACGCAACGTCATACTGTGGCGTAGTACGGCAATATCCGTTTGTTCTTGCCCAATCAAATCTTGTACTTTCATCCATTCTTGATAGAACTGTTGTGGTCTATCTGAACGGCCTTCTTGCATAAGATTGCCACCATTGGCTTGCAATAGAGGTAATGCCAAGACGATATCAAGTGTTTGATGTTGAGAATAATGGCTGAGCTCATTAACGGGAGGAAGATTATCGGCCAGCGCTGTATCAATGAGTGTTCCATCAGGGAAGCGCACAATTAATTTTTGTGCGCTAAGGCGTGAAATAGTTAATGCACTTTCATCAAATTCAGCACAAATCACGCCCCATGTTGATGCAATCGTCATATTGGCGATGGTGCTAATGAGATAGCTGTCCCATCTCGCTTGTTGTTGGAATTGCTGAGGAGCCAAAAAGGCCCCATCACTCCAGAGGGGGCGGTATATTTTCATCCTTGCTTCACCTTATGCTTTCGCTTTTGGCATTTGTGATACTAACGAGAGATCCACATCCATACCTTCCACTTGGAAGTGCGGAACGGCATACAATTTCACTCTGAAAAACCCTGGATTATCTTCAATATCTTCCACCACGACTTTGGCATCACGAAGTGGGTGAGAGGCTTGTAAATCATCACTTGGATCTGTCATTTCAGTGACTAAACCACGAACCCAATTATTTAATTCGAGTTCTAATAAGCGACGATCTTTCGTGGTACCAATATTTTCGCGCTGAATTAATTTTAGATAATGAGCAATACGTGAAAGGAGGAAAATATACGGTAAACGGGCATTGATACGGCTATTTGCTGTTGCATCTGCCGTTTCATAAATAGCAGGTTTTTGTGCAGAGTTTGCAGAGAAGAAACAAGAGTAATCACGGTTTTTATAGTAAGACAATGGAATAAAGCCGAGATTAGCAAATTCAAATTCTCGTGTTTCAGGGATCATCACTTCAGATGGAATTTTAACCTGACTTCCTGTTCCTAAATCATAAAGATGAATAGGTAAATCTTTTACAGCACCGCCAGCCTGAGGACCACGGATTTGTACGCACCAACCATTATTAATAAAGCTTTTAACCATATTGGCAGCAAAAGCAAAGGTCGCATTTGTCCACAAGTATTTCTCATGGTCTGGGCCTTTTACTTCTTCAATATAGTTAAAACTGCGTACAGGAACAGTTTCTGGACCATAAGGAAGGCGGCCTAAAACGCGAGGCATGGTTAAACCAATATAACGGGCATCATCAGAATCACGGAAGGATTTCCATTTAATGTATTCAGCGCGATCAAAGTAGTTGCTGATATCTTTAATTGCCGCGACTTCTTCCATGGAGTCTTTACCAAAGAAGGCTGGACCAACAGAGCCAACAAATGGCATGTGAGCAGAGGCTGAAATTTTTGCAATATTACGTAATAGTGCAATATCTTGTGGGCTACGATCAAACTCATAGTTAGAGACAATGGCCGCAATCGGTTCGCCACCTGGCGTGTCATATTCTTCAATATAAGTGTGGTGATAAAGGCCACTTTGAATGGTTTCAGGGCAATCTTCAAAATCTTGGCGTAAATCGTCTTTGGCAATATCAAGTAATTCAATTTTTACATTTTGACGAAAATCAGTGCGATCAACTAAGAATTTTAATCCACGCCATGCAGATTCAATTTTTTGAAAATCAGCGTGATGCATGACTTCATCTAGTTGTTCACTAATTTGTCTATCGAGATCAGCAATATGATGATCGAGAAGATTCCTATCTAAACGTTCAACTTTTTGACCTGATGATTTTAAGCGGTCGAGAAAAACTTGAACAGCAACAGTGACACGTTCGTTTGTTGTTGTATCGGCCAGAGCACTATTGTCTTGAAAGACATTAATATCACTTATTTGTGAAACTGGAGTGAGGTTAATCTTCTCAAACAGTGAGGTATAAACACCGCTATTGGCGGGCTCATCAAGTACCGTGGTGGTACTTTTTGAAGCATTTTCGCTATTAACTGACATAAGCATAATCCTGTAATGATAAAACCCAATTAGTCTTTTTTCGGTGCGAGTTGAGAGAGCTCTTCGCGTAATTCATCACTTAATGCGGGATCTTTAAGAATATTTTCGAGTTCACGACGAAAAGTGATGTTATCAAGGAGGTTTGATTTCAAATCGCGTAAGAGATTACGCATGGCTAACATGGCTCGTAATTGAGGAATTTGGCGAGCAACTTGCTCTGGTTCAAAATCTGCCATCTCTTTAAATGACAAGTTGATGCCTTCTTCACTTCCATCATTTGCTAATGTGTTTTTTACGGTAAGGTTGACTGAAGGGGATAATTCGGCGAGAACACTATTAAAGTTATTTTTATTAATATTGACTTTTTCTCGTTCAGAAAGAACACGTTTATCCTTTCCATTACTGTAATCACCAATGGCCAATAGTTTTAAAGGCAACTCTACTTTTTTCTGCGCGCCACCTGTGTGTAAGTCGAGTTTTATATTTACCCGAGCTTTAGGCACTTCATTTTGAAAACTATCTGACATAATAAAATCCTTGTATTAAAACGAATAAAGGATCTCTTGAGAGTGGTAATAATAAGTAAATTCACTACCAAGAAATTTAACTTAAGGTGTGATTACTTATATTAAATAATTTTAAATAAATCAATTTATCTTAATGATTTTAAGAAGTATCTCTAAAAATAAAATGTAACAACTAAAATGAGTAAATAATTTATTAGTTTTATATTTCTGTATTTATTTATATTTTGAGTATTTATATAATAATTACAATTTAAATGTTTATATTATTCTGTTATGGGTTGTAAAAAAGATCCTTACTCAGTATTTGTACATAGAACATATCTTTAATAATCAACCTTAGATACTATAACTTTTTTTCTAGTTTATCTGGGTAAGTAATTAAGAGTAAAGAATAAAGAAATAAGAATGTCAGTTAAATAATGAAGAGATATGAGCGTAAATCACTTTGAATCTAATGAGTCAGACATTAATGAGTAATGAAAAAAATATTGGGGGAGTGATAACTACGCGTATGTCGATAATGATATTCAATGGGATATTGCGGATAATGACAACATATTACATGGTATTTAACTGTTTTCTGTTTATGGGCGCTATTACTAAACAGAAGAAAAAATACGTGAAGGAAAAGTCTAGACAATAATGGGGTTCAAGATTATTTATCGCTAAATCTATGACAAAAGTATTAAACAGATAAAACTGTTTTTTTTTGAGATCAACCCCAATAACAGAGGCTAGTTATTATTGGGGAGATTTTTTGGGAATAATAGTTATCGTTTACGACGATAAATGCGATGCTCAATCATCGTGCCAATGATCATTAATGGCGTATTTTCACTGCTAATTGTTGGATAATCACTATTTAATGGTACAAGTTCAAAATGTTCATTACTATTTGCATCAATGCGAGTGGGTCTGTATTTTTTAAATGTTGCCTCTCTTTCATGATTAGCAGCAACAATAAATTCACCCGGATGTGGTTTTATCTCAGGATCGACAATGATTACATCTCCTGATTTAAAATCAGGTTCCATTGAGTCTCCTTCTATTTTTAATGCAAAAGCACTTTGTGAAAGTTCTTGATCTGTCAGAATATATTCAAACTCGCCATCACAGTCTGTAATAGGAACGCTATGTGCTAAATTTCCAGCTTGAACGTAACTTATCAA
Organism: Proteus sp. FME41; assembly: GCF_014897315.1. Taxonomy (GTDB): domain Bacteria; phylum Pseudomonadota; class Gammaproteobacteria; order Enterobacterales; family Enterobacteriaceae; genus Proteus. The sequence goes on from NZ_JABUYL010000002.1 coordinate 14,445, forward strand.
GGGCAACTTTCTCGTATTGATATCATGAATAGACTGAATATTATCACCCATCATTAGCCAACCCGCATCACACTCTAACGCTCTTGCAATACTAATAATATTACGAGGTTTTTTTGTTGAGCCATCTTCTATTGAGGCCCATGACTGCTGTCGGATGCCTGCTTTTTCTGCGGCTTCAGCCTGAGTAAGCCCTAAGGCATCTCTTCTGGATTTAACTCTATTTGCAAGACTCATGTTTCCTCCTGCTAAAAATAATACAGGTAAAACTGTATTTGAAAAACAGACAAACCTGTTATTTAATACAGCTATACCTGTTAAATAATATATTTAAAAGAAAACAAGCTGATAAATGATAATTTATAAGGAGTCATTTATAGATCAATAAATATAGATTTAACTATTTTTATAGTTTGATAATAACAATTATTTATTATCACATTACTATTCTAAATAAGAATTGTTTTATTATTAATGATACCTAAAATATAAGGTATTGGTCTTTTTTATTTTTAATGAAAAAAGAAGTGAGTAAGTATTATGTAGAAATGATTAAAATTATATCAAATTATCATATGTCTGATAAATCATGTTTTTATGGGAATTAAAACATTTTATCTATATTAATTGAAAAGCTAATTATTTAAATATTTATTTAAATAACATGGCCTTCCTGTTTATAAAATAAAGGAATATTATGAAACTTATTGATGGATTAAAAACAGAATTAAAAGGTTTCTTCAATGAAACATCAGAAAATAACTATGTGAAGATTTTTGACACGCCTCATGTATGGGGAATGCCATTTGGTAAAGAAATTATGCCAAAAGCGATAGAGCGTGAGGCTGAGTTTGAACAGGCTATTACATCTATCTTAGATAAAATGTTGTATCGCTGTGATATTTCATCACTTAATGCCCCTGATGAAGAGTGGCGTAAAATTATTCTTGCTGCAATTGATAAATCTTTTTCTGAAAAGAAAGGGCGTAAAGAACGCACGCAAATTCGATTTTTATTTGCACAAACACCAACAGTTTTATTAAACGGTGTAAAATATTATTTTAGTGGAACACCCGAATATTTAGCATTGAAAAAAGATCTTATTGAATTGATTAAAGAGCGTGGGAAATATTGGGAATGTATTCCAGATATTTGGATTGGTCGCTTTTACCGTATTATTGATGGTTTAAAAGTTTCTTTAGAAAAAAAAGTATTACCTGAAGACTTTATTTCTGAATTAGATACTCGAATGACATGGAATCATACTAAAATTATTGCTGTTGATGGTTGCGAAGCTTTTGTTGGTGGTCATAATTTAAATATGGATCTTTTTAAAAGCTATCCACCAGTGCATGATGTATCTGTTAAAGTGGTTGGTGAATCAGCACTTCATTCCCAATTATTTTTAAATAATATGTGGGATGTAGGTAAAGATTTAATCACAAAAGAATATTTTGATAGTAAAAAAAATGAATGGGTTGACAAAAAAGCAAATTATAAAATTGCTGACCCATTAACGAAGAAAAGTATTCTGAAAGAAATTAAAAAGATAAATGAAGAAAACTTAGCTAAATCGCCGGATGAAGGCTTTTTCAAAACAGATCGTATTTTCTCTGTAGGAAAGTATTGGGAAGGCGCTGATATGCGGGTTGATTATAAGAAAGGTTCCGAAAAGATGAAGGAATATCTTATAAAAAATGCGAAGAAAAAAATCCGTATGTCTCAGCAAGATGTTGTAAGCGCATGGAAGAAAAAATGGAAAGATCACCCAGTCTGTCATTGGATCATTGAAGCGTTATTGAAAAATCCAGAGTTAGAAGTTGAAATTGTGGTTTCACCTTTAGATGCCGCAGCGGGTGCTAACGGTGACCAATATTCATTTGGTTCTGGTGCTCAAAGAACCTTTGAGTTATTTAAATATTACCTAACACATGACATTGATACAGACACAATTATTCCCGATCCCGATAAAATTCGTGAGTCAGCGTTGCGTCGTATTAAAATTGCGCCATTCTTTTTTACCGATAAAGTACCAAAAGCACGACAACTCGAAGGTAAAACTTATAAATGGCCTGATGCAGATGAATCATCTTATACAGCCACACTAAAAGAAGCGCCACTGAGTGAAGATCCCCCTAAAAAAGGTGATATTGGACATCCGTTCTGGTCATTAGTTAATGCGAGTGGTATTTATCCTAAAGTCGCTCCTGCACCAGGGAATCACGCAAAAGTGACTATTATCGATGATGAATTGTATATTGTTGGTTCAGATAATATGTACCCAGGGTATTTATCAGAATTTAACTATCTTGTTGAAGGTGAAGAAGCAGTAAGTACTTTTATTAAAGAGTATTGGGATAAATTGTGGCACTATTCTGAGCCTCATGCATTTAAACATAAATAATTTCGGTATATTGATTTATCGTTATTTAATATGAAAATATAAAGGGGAGCTAATCCCCTTTATATCGCTATTCATAAATAACTAATTTAGCTATTTTAGGTAGTCTAATGGCCAGTGTTTGAAATAAATATGATTAGCTTGCCAATCGACTTTTTCTGTATTGTCGCTTAATAAATGACGAGCCACCGTAAAGGCAAATTCAAAACTTACCCCTAATCCTTTTGCACTGATAAATTTTCCATCGACAACGACATCTTGATCAAGATAATGACCATCATCATATTTGTCCGCCAGTTTATCGCCAGTACTGTAATTACGGCCTTCAAGGAGATGATGTGCCGCTAATACTTTGGCTCCAGAAGAGCACAGCGCGCAAATATATTTATCTTCAGCAATATGGCGTTTGATAAAGCTAATCACTTGTTGGCTAGCACATAAACGATCGGTGCCCTTAGGGCCGCCCGGCATCATTATTGCGTCATAACTGTGTGTCAGCTTTTCAGTTAATAGAAAATCAGCACTGATTTTAGTTTCAAAATAGGTATTTAATGCCAAGGTATCCATACAAGAAAGCACATCAACATGAATATCAAGGCGACGCATGATATCAATAAAAACAACGGCTTCGCCTTCTTCAAACCCATCTGCTAATAAAACGGCAACCTGTTTCATTTTGTTTATCCCTTATTTGCTTTTAGTAATGAGTGGATACTTTGAATATGATTAGCAATAGCCTCTTTATCTTGCTTATCAATCGCCTCTGCTGTGGCGATCCAACTTCCGCCACAAGCGATCACTTGTGGGATAGCAAGATAATCACTGACGTTATTTAAGCTAATGCCACCGGTTGGCATAAACTGAACCTGAGCATAAGGTGCAGCGAGTGCTTTTAGCATTTTTATGCCGCCAGAGGCTTCTGCAGGGAAGAATTTAAGTAAGGTTAGGCCTCTTTCAAGTGCAACTTCAACTTGGCTTGGGTTATTAATACCCGGCACAATATCAATGCCGTTATTAAGGCAGTAATCAACGGTACTTGGGTTGTAGCCTGGAGAAATAACAAAGCTTGCACCCGCTTCTTTTGCCATATCTGCTTGTTGTGTCGTTAATACTGTGCCCGCACATAAAATCAATTCAGGAAAGTGTGTATGCATTAACTTAATGGCTTTAGCTGCCGCTGGCGTGCGAAAGGTAATTTCAGCAACAGGGAGCTGATTTTGGGTTAGTAGTTCACCCAGCCAGATTGCATCTTCAGCGCGATTAATTTGGATCACGGGGATCACTTTCAGTGAGGAAAGTGTATCAACAATTGACTGCGTCATGGTTATCCTTGATATGTGTGTAGAATGAATCGGTGACTTCATGAGGAATAATGGCGCCGTGGTGTTGAATAACGAGCCCAGCTAATGTATTTCCCCATAAACAGCAGGTTGATAAGCTGTGGTTTTGTAACCAAGCAGCAATAAAGCCAGCATTAAATGAGTCGCCTGCTGCGGTGGTATCAATAACTGGCTTAATCGGTTTTGGTGAAATATAACCCATATTTTTGCTATCAGACCAAAAAGCACCATTAGCCCCCAGTTTGACAATCACATTCTGATTACCCCACTGGTGGAGGTGTTGTGCAATGTCTTGTTCTGTCAAAGTAGGTTGTTGCCACAACATCTGTTCATCATCGCCCGTAACTAAAGCGATATCGCTAAGTCTGTACAGTTTTTCAAACCACGCTTGTGCATGAGGTATTGAATCCCATAAACGCGGCCGATAATTTGAATCCACAATTAAGGTGATCCCACGTTGTTTAAGGTGGGTTAATTGTGTGAGTAGAGCCTCTTTCCCTTCAGGCGTTAAAATAGCAAGAGAAATCCCGCTGAGGTAAATCACACTATGCTCAGGCAGTGCATTTAGATGGGCTGAAAATTGGCTATTTGTCGCCATATAACGTGCAGCTGAATTATTACGCCAATAATGGAAACTTCGCTCTCCATTAGCATCAATTTCAATGGCATATAGACCTGGAAGCTTTTCGGGAATAGTAATAACAGATTGGCAATTTATTCCTTCATTTTCCCACGCTTTTTGCATTAAGACACTGTAAGTATCAGTGCCTAAACTTGTCATATAGCGTGGATGCAATGTAGGAATAAGTCGAGATAAATACAGCGCGGTATTTAGCGTATCACCGCCAAAACGCTGTTGTTGTGGCAAAAAAGGTTGGCCACTCAGCTCTATCATACATTCGCCAATAATGGCGACAGTTCTCTTTGTTTTCACAGTTTCCCATCACTTTTACAGACACGAATTTTATCTGCAACCACGGCTTTCATTGCGGCTTTGCCCGGCACAAGGTAATGACGAGGATCACTTGCGTCAGGGTTATCCAAGAAGTACTGTTTAATTGCATTTGAGAAAGCAATTTTAAGTTCGGTTGCAACGTTGACTTTGCAAATACCTAAATCGATACAACGGCGAACATCTGCATCAGGGATACCTGATGCGCCGTGAAGCACTAAAGGAATATCAGTTTTTTGGCGAATAATCTCTAAACGATCAAAATCAAGATGAGGTTCATGTTTATACATGCCATGCGCTGTACCGATTGCAACAGCCAATGAATCAATGCCCGTTGCTTTGATAAATTGTACTGCTGAATCAGGATCGGTGAATAGGGCATCTTTAGCATCAACGATTAAATCGTCTTCCTGTCCACCTAAGCGACCTAATTCAGCTTCTACAGTGCAATCCCAGTGATGACAGAAATTAACCACTTCTTTAACAATACGAATATTTTCTTCAAACTGAAAATGAGAAGCATCGATCATGGCAGATCGCACACCTGAAATAACTTTATGGCAAATATCAGGAATATCTTCATGGTGATCTAAATGTAGAGCAACGGGAATGCGGTATTGTTCTGCAGCCTGCCGACAAATAGAGATCAAATAATCACTGCCGGCATAAGCAAATGTGCTTGGTGTACCCGCTAAGATAACAGGAGATGCCATCTCAGCGGCTGTTTCCATCACAACTTGAATGGTTTCCAAGTTATGAATATTAAAAGCAGGCACAGCATAATTTTCACGCTGTGCTTTATTGAGCATATTACGAGTAGAAACCAGATACATATTTGCCTCTCATCTTTCGTTTAATTACGAATTATAATAAACGAAAGAAATAGAAAGGTAAAAGATCTAAATCACATTTTTATCCCCTTCGCACTGAAAGTAAATGAAAGGTGATTAGAAAAAATGCGCCATTTTAGAACTATAACTGGTGATCCCTTTGCGTAATAAATTATTCTTAGGTCGTCTTGACTGGCCTATCATGGTTTCAGTGACTTTTTGTACTACAGTTTGTTTTTCTAAACGGCGAGTTAATGGCGTTTGCTGAGTGGTATAATCTTCGCAAAAAATAACGGTTACCTCTTGCGTTGCTTTTACTCCAGTGACTAAAGCTTGAATCGCAGGAATTTCGAAACGAAAGTTATCTTTTTCTATGGGTAAAGGAAGCGAAGGTGTTTGCCATAAATTGATACGATCGGCACAATAAAGCGCGATAATGACGGCACGTAATGACCAAAAACTGCTGGCAGGGCCGCTGTAGTTATCCACCAAACGAGGATCGTACGTAAACAATCCTTGTGTTGGTGCACCATTTTTTAATGCACCTTGAGAAATAAAATAACGCAAACTGCTTTCAAAGGCACGCTTGGCTTCACCGACTTTTACTGAAGGGCAATGTAAATCGACACCAGCCAATAATGGCGCTGAAACAGCAAGCCGATAACAGGCACTACGACCAAAAAAAGGAATACCTTTTGGGGTCATAAAATAAAGGTAATGTTGATTAAAAGTATTAAGTGATTGAGTAATAAATGCCGTATCAAATTGAGGATCAATTTGCGCTAACCAATACAATGAATAGTAAAAACCCCACGCATTGTAGTAATCATAATTACCTTTTGCTCCATCACGAAACCATCCATCACCAACATAAAACTCTTTTAATCGTTCATAACGCCAATGGGCAATGGTGTCTTTTCCTGTGAGTGATTTAATAACAAATTGAACGGTAAGAGGAAAGAAATGCCAATTATTATCAACAATTTCACAGTGATTAACTTGTTCAAACCAAGCAATAATTTGTTGTTGTATTGCGGGTGTTAATGTATCCCAAACCCATTCACGGCTTATCCAAAGAGTCAGTGCTAAATCTGCTGCCTCACAAATTCGCTGATCGTAATTTTCAAGTTTTCCCCAATATCCTTTATGAAGCGGATCAGTGCCATGAATAAAGCTTTGTTTGATCATTAAGGGCAAATTAAATACTTGCTGGTTTAAACCCATCAAGGTGCTTTTTTTGCTACTGACAATCCATGCTGCCAATAAAGGAAGAACTCGACTCACTCCTTCAAGGGCATCTGTTCTGACGGTTTGTTGTCCAGGGCTACCAGGATAATAAGCATGGGAGTAACCCCAGACTTGATAATGATGAAAAGCCTGAGTGACATACTGTGTCAACATTTCGCATAAAGAGAAAAGCGACTGATTTTCATCATTAAAAAAATCAGTGATCGTTTTATCATAGCGACGATAAGCCGATTTTCTGACTAATCGTCGAATAATGTTTTCCTTAAATAAGCGTTGGTAGATTTCTACGTTTGGGTGCTCATAAGGGAGTTTGGGACGTGCTGAAGATGCAATTTTAATAGCCATTTTCGTATCTCAGAAAAAAGACGCGTCCTTGCGAAACAAAACGGAAGTTGAATATTAAGGTTTTGCAGAATCCACTAATATTTGATAGTGATCTTGTCCCCAAAGAACGGGCTTTGGCTTATCTTTGATCCACTGGTAATATGCATTTTTTAGCTCTGTCACTTTTTGTGGATTTTGTTTGGCAAGATCAATTGATTCAGCCGGATCGTTTTTATCGTTAAAAAGTTGAGGCTGATTTTTCCCATCATCATAAAAATAAAGTGCCCATTCACCGTCACGTACAGCCCAAGCACCTTTAGAGAGTTTTTCTAAATTGGGATTTGTAGGCGGTGTTTTACGTTGATAGGTTATCCATTGATGATATCCATGCCAAAACTCTTGGTTTTCTTCACTGTAATGTTTAGTGCCAGGACCTGCCCAATAAAGATAATGATGAGGAGATTTTGTTGTTTCACCTTTGAGTAAAGGCATGATGTTTTTCCCTTCAACATTTAGATTGTCAGGAACAGTAATACCTGCTGTTTGTAGTGCAGTTGGTAAAATATCAAGTGCGGAGATCATCTCATCACTTTTTGTACCTGCTGGAATAGTGCCGGGTTGATAGGCAATAAAAGGTACTCTGACCCCACCATTAAACATTTGTCCTTTAAAACCTCTGTCCATCGCATTCATTGGCATTGGTGATTCATTAACTGCGCCATTATCTGATAAGAAAAAGATAAGTGTATTTTCTAGCTCACCGTTTGCTTTTAGTTTCGCAAGAATTTGACCAATCCCTTCATCGGCGGCATTTAAAGCAGCAAAGTATTTATCTGCTTCAACATTACCTGTATTAAATTTTTCCATATATTTAGCAGGTGAAGCTTGCTCCAACGGAATATGGGGAACGCTATAGGAGAGGTTAATAAAGAATGGTTTATCTTTATGTTCATCAATAAACTTTAATGTTTCATCTGTTAAAAGATGTGTCGTGTAGCCCGGCGCTGGAACATTGACCCCATTACGCCAAAATGCAGGTGAATTCCATAACGCTACACCTGATGCATAATAGCTAAAGTCGTAATCGAAACCACGTTCATGGGGGGCATAGCCCGCTTCTGGTGTTGAGATCATATTGTCGTGATAATCGCGAGTTTGCTTACTTTCATTAATTTTCGGTTTGCGGATCACCTTTGCATTATGCCATTTTCCAATACTAGCAGTGGCATAGCCATTTTCTTGGAAAAGTGCAGGCAATAGCTTGATATCTTGTGGGATCCCTAAGATGGCATCATCATTACTGTAAGTACCAAAGCTTGCAGGAGAACGCCCCGTAAAAATACCGGCTCGAGAAGGGCCACAAACAGGATGAGCAACAAATGCATTAGTCATTTTGGCACCATTTATTGCCATTTCACTGACATTTGGCATTGCAATGCGTGCGGCTTCAACCATTTTATTGATGTCGCCTTCATAACGTGGCGGTGTAGGTCTTTGTGCTAATGCATCAACATCTAAAGTATCCAGTACAAAATCAAGTTGCCCTGTTCCTAAATCATCCATCACTATGAGTAAAATATTTGGCTTTTCAGGTGTGCCACCTGCATTGGCAGAGATTGGGATACTTAAGCAGGACGTAGCAATTAGCCCCGCGAATAAGCTTTTTTTAACAAAAGGTAAGGTCACGGATTGTCTCCAGAATAAATAAGATAAAATAAAAATCAGGTTATTTTTGATAATTTCTTTTCATCGCAGGAAGCGCATCACTGGCGAGTCCTCCTTGCGAAATCGCTTGTTGCATTAATTGCATGCCTATCGCGGTATGATGAAATATTTTTTTATAAGAGCGACAGAGATAGTTATGACGATGTTTTTCGCCTTCAATAGCAACAATGCGATGTTTTGGGCAACCGCCATAACATAAGCTTTGTACTTCACACTGTTTACAAAGATTGGTTTGTTTATCGTATTTATTTTGACCAAAGCGTTGTTGTTGTTTTGACGTCACTAAACGCGCGAGACTATTTTGGTGGATATTGCCTAAATTATTAGCAGGGTAAACATAGTGATCACAAGAATAAACATCGCCATTGGCTTCAATGATCAATGCCTGACCACAAGTTTTAGATTGAATACAGGTTGATGCGGGATAGCCCATCCATGTGCCTAATAAACTATCAAATAAGCGAATATAGATTTTCCCGATATCGCCTTGTCGTACCCATTCATCAAATACTTCAGCCATAAATTGTCCGTAGCCTTCAGCTGGAACAGAAAATGGTGCTAATTGTGCATTGGGGCCTGGCGCGTAATGTCCACCGTGAGTATGAGGAAAGCGCCTATCGACTTCAACAATGGGAATAAATTGAAAGAAGGTTGAACCTAACGCTTTTAAGGCTTGATAAGTCTCTTTTCCTTTATTCCAGTTTTGGTCGTTAACAACGGTGAGTGTATTAAATTCGACACCATATTCATTGAGTAGCTTAATTGCTCGTTTCACTCTTTCAAAAGTAGGACTTCCATTGACGGAAATACGATATTTATCGTGAACCGCTTCAATACCATCAATTGAAACCCCTAATAGGAAATGATTATCAGCAAAGAATTTCGCCCATTGGCGATTAATGGCTATCGCATTAGTTTGTACACTGTTTGTAATTGTCTTACCGTTAGCAAACAACTTTTGATATTTGACGACTTGTTCAAAGAAAGCTAATCCTGCAAGCGTTGGCTCTCCGCCTTGCCAAGAAAAATCAATCTGATCGCCACTGTGTGACTGGATATAGTCTTTAATATAACGACGAAGCACTCCATCAGGCATTACGGTATGGCCTGCTTCTTTAACGTCATCTTGAAAAATATTTTCTTTTTCCAGATAAAAACAGTATTCACACTTAATATTACAGTGGTAGCTTGTGGGTTTTGCCATTATATGAAAATAAGCAGGTTGATTTAACGCCATTAGTCATTTCCTGAGTTTCTTTTTTATCCTGTTACATTACGTAAATTTTATCAAAACAAAAGAGATTAAAATCACAAATACGAAATAACGAAAGTAAATGAAAGGTTTTATCGAAAGACTAGAGCTTGAATCTTCGATTAAAATACTTTCGATTTGATACTATTTCATATTCTATTGACTATTTGAGCTATTTTTTTTATTTGTTTTTCGAAAAGAAATGAATGTGGTGAAGCTTTAGTCTGTGTTTTCTTAAATATAGTAGAGTTAAATCTAGATTATGGTGTTTTATCTAGCTATATATGGTGTAATCATAAGTATAGCATTGCGTTATATCATTTTATTTATTGGAAACTGATAGCCTCAAGGCTATGATTGAAATGACACGAAAATAATCGTAAGCAATCGACAATGATTCGAAACTTTGTGAAAGAGATCAAAAGTTTTGTTTTTTTGCATTGTCGGTTAAAATTAGCGTAGTAAACTACATTCGAAATCAAACGAAAGTTATTCTTTTGGTTTCGTAAGGAGACGAAAGTGAAAGCGGCAGTTGAGAGGCGTATGGAAATCTTCGATATGGTAAGCCAACAAGGTAAAGCCAGAGTCGAAGATCTCGCTGAATTATTTAAAGTCTCAAGTGTCACTATCCGCAGCGATCTAAGTTTTCTTGAGAAAAATGGTTATATCGTTCGCTCTCATGGTGCAGCAATTCCGAATACGGGATTTATTGCTGAAATGAGTATCCACGAAAAACGTGGACAAAATGCGGGCATAAAAACATTAATTGGGAAAGCTGCCGCAACGCTGATAAAGGATGGAGACACCGTCATTCTTGACTCGGGGACTACTACTCGCGAAATCGCGACGCATTTAAAGTCGCGTGAAAATGTAGTGGTCATGACTAACGGTCTGGATGTCGCAATGGAGTTAGCAAATACCTCAGGTGTTGAAGTATTAATGACCGGCGGTGTATTGCGAAAAAGTGCGTTGTCTTTTTCAGGCTCTCAAGCTGAAAATAGCCTTAGAAATTATCGTTTTGATAAGGTTTTTCTGGGGGTTGACGGATTCGATTTACGTGTTGGTATCACTACACATAATGAACAGGAAGCCAGTCTTAACCGTTTAATGTGTGATATCTCAGAAACGATTATTGCGGTTGCAGATTCTACGAAATTCAGTAAGCGCAGTTGTCATATGATCAGAGAATTTGGTGATATTGATATATTAGTGACCGATTCGGGTATTCCTGAAGAGTATATTCAGGAACTGAAAGATCACAAAATCGAACTTATTATCGTTGACGATAAGGCATCGTAATTTACTAACTCCATTAGCAGCACCGCCGGTGTTGATTGTGGAGTTAGTATTTAAATGCATCCTTTAGAAAAGATTGTTCAGCAACATAAATCAGGCAAACAGAATGGTATTTATTCTGTTTGTTCTGCCCACCCTTTAGTAATAGAAGCAGCTCTATTGCAGGCGCTGGATAATGATTCCTTTCTGCTGATTGAAGCCACCTCTAACCAGGTTGATCAGTTTGGTGGTTATACGGGAATGACTCCCGCTGACTTTTACCAATATGTCACTGAACAAGCTGAAAATATCGGTTTTCCTGTTGAAAAACTAATCCTTGGCGGAGACCATTTAGGGCCAAATCGTTGGCAGCATCTTAACGCTAAAGAGGCGATGGCCAATGCAGATGTGTTAATTGCGCATTATGTTGCCGCCGGTTTCAAAAAGATCCATCTAGATTGCAGTATGTCTTGTGCTGACGATCCCTCCCCGTTAACTGATGAGATTGTTGCATCTCGTGCAGCACGCCTTGCAGTGATCGCAGAAAATACCGCAAAAGAAACATTTGATATAAGTGATATTGTCTATGTTGTTGGTACGGAAGTGCCTGTACCCGGCGGTGCAGCTGAAGAGCTTGATACTGTTGAAGTGACTTCGCCAGATGCCGCGCGTAAAACATTAGAATGTCATCGCCAAGCTTTTCAACAGGCGGGTGTCGCGGACTGTTGGGAGCGGGTCATTGGCTTAGTTGTTCAACCCGGTGTTGAATTTGATCATACCGGTATCATTGATTACCAATCTGAAGAAGCACAAGCATTAAGCCAAGTGGTTAATGATTACCCTCATATTATCTTTGAAGCACACTCTACGGATTATCAAACTAAAGAGGCTTATCAACAATTAGTTCATGACCACTTTGCTATTTTAAAAGTTGGGCCTGCGCTCACATTTGCTATGCGTGAAGGTTTATATGCACTTTGCGCAATTGAAGAGACATTATTTCCGCAAGAACAGTGTTCTAAATTGCGTGAAAAAATGGAACAACTGATGTGTCGTGAACCGGGCTTTTGGCAAAAATACTATCATGGTGATGAACGTCAACAAGCCTTTGCTCGTGTATATAGTTTTAGTGATCGTATTCGCTATTACTGGCCTGATGCTGAAATTAATGCCGCTATCGACATACTAATGGATAACTTATCCGCTAAACCTATTCCATTACCGTTATTGAGCCAATACCTGCCTTATCAATTTACCCAATTTAGAGAAGGTATGATTGACGGCTCTCCTGAATCTTTTGTTATTGCGAAAATTCGTGATGTGTTATCGGTGTATGCCGATGCGTGCTATGTCCATTAATTGAGGGAAACCATGGAATATTTAAGCTATCAGACCGCTGAATTAGAGCAACTGAATGCATTTTGGACTGCGAAAGAAATTGAGCAACAACCCGAATGCTGGAAGAAAACATGGCTGTCAGTGAAAGAAAAACGTGCTGAAATTGATGCCTTTTTAGATAAAGCACTTGCAGTGCCTCATGCCCGAATTATTCTGACGGGGGCGGGGACCTCTGCTTTTGCTGGAAAGGCATTAGCCCCAATTTTAAGTGGCCATACAAAACGTCGAGTGGATGCGATTGCAACAACCGATTTAGTGGCTGATCCACAAGAATATTTGGCTGAAGATATCCCGACATTATTAATCTCTTTCGCACGTTCGGGCAATAGCCCGGAAAGTGTGGCGGCGCTAGATGTTGCGACCGAATGTTTATCACAGTGCTATCACTTGGTGCTGACGTGTAATCCCAATGGCAAGCTTTATGAATATTGTCAAAAAAACAGCAGTGCATTGGCGTTATTGATGCCTGAAGAGTCAAATGACCGTTCTTTAGCGATGACCTCTAGCTTTTCATCCATGATGATGGCGGCGGTAACCCTCTTTTTAGGTGAAAACGTATTTAGTGAATCTATCGCTCCCTTCTTTAGTGACTATAAAGCGCAGTTTGATAAAGCTAATCAGGTTATTCGTGATAAATACGCCGGTAAATTTAAACGGGTAATTTATCTTGGAAGTGGTGGATTACAAGGGCTGGCACAAGAAGCAGCATTAAAAATGTTAGAGCTAACCGCAGGTAAAGTGGTTGCGAGCTTTGATACCCCATTAGGTTTTCGACATGGACCTAAGTCTATCGTCAATAAAGAAACGTTAGTGGTAATGTTTTTCTCTAATGACCCTTATACACGTCAATACGAGACTGACTTATTACGAGAGGTTATTCACGATAATGCATCAGGTAAGGTGATCGCGATCACCGCACGAAATGATAACGCTTTCTCACCAGAGAGTTTTGTTTATATTCCTGCGTTAGAGAGCTGTTCCGATGTGGCGCTATTGTTCCCCTACTTGATGTTGGCGCAATCATTCGCATTTCACAGTTCCATTGCACTAGGGAATACGCCTGATAACCCGTCTCCGACAGGAGAAATCAATCGTGTTGTACAAGGCGTCACAATTTATCCGTTCTCATACAAAAAAGACGACACACAGTCTGCTTTAAATTAATAAAATATAATAAGAGAGCTAATCATGAACACACCGAATATTGTCTGGACCCGCATTGATGAACGTTTACTCCATGGTCAAATCCGCATTACCTGGGGTAAACATACTGAAGCAAACCTGATTTTAGTGGCTAATGATGACGCAGCAGAAGGCCCTAATGCCGCATTCATGCAAGCTGGAATGAAAGCATCAGCAGGTGGTGAATATGCTGTTCGCTTTTTCTCTATTCAAAAAACGATTGATGTAATTAGTAAAGCCGCTCCTCGCCAGAAAATTTTTGTTTTGTGTAATAACCCGACAGATGTTGCTCGTTTAGTGGAAGGCGGCGTGCCTATTACCCACTGTAATGTAGGCAATATGCATTTTCATGAAGGGAAACGCCAAATCGCAAAAACCGTATCGGTCAATGATACGGATATTGATGCATTTAAAAGCCTTGTAGCAAACGGCGTGACTTGCACAATTCAAAATACCCCCGATCAGACACCTGTTGATGTGCTAGCACTCGCATCAGCTTGATGGTTCCCTGAGCAAAAAAACCTGCATTAGCAGGTTTGAGGATTATTTATGATTTTTGAAGCTTCTTTAGTGGCTTTATGGGCCTTCTTTTGCGGTATCGATAAGTATGATGTCGCGTTAAATATTCACCGACCATTAATTACTGGGCCTGTTGTTGGCCTGATTATGGGGGATATGCAAGTTGGTTTAATTGCGGGGGCAACATTAGAACTTGCTTGGTTAGGCCTTGTGCCTAACGCAGGTGCTCAGCCACCTGATGTGACATTAGGTACGATAGCTGCGGTGGCTTTTGCCGTGATGACAAATCAATCACCAGAAGTTGCAATGGGAATTGGTATGCCTATTGCAGTGTTAATGCAAATGTTGGTGATTGGTTTCTTTGCAATGACCGCTTTCACTATGGGGAAAGCCGATAGATACGCAGAAAGAGCCGATGCGGGTGGTGTTTCACGGTTATTGATTATCACAATTATAGTTCGTTCATTACTCTATGCATTAGTTGCTTTTGTCACAGTTTATTTTGGTGAACATGCTGCTCAGTGGATTGATGACAATACACCAAAAGTCTTGCTTGAAGGCTTAGGTATCGGTGCGAAGATGGTGCCAGCTATTGGCTTCGCCATGTTGTTAAAAATTATGTGGTCAAAAGAAGTTGCAGGTGTGTTCTTTATTGGTTTCGTTATGACAACCTACTTAAAGCTTCCAATTATGGCTGTTGCTATTTTAGGGGCGTCCGCCGCCGCACTTTACTTCTTCTTTAGTGGTAACAACAAAAATACAAGTCAGCAGAATGAGGATTTCGAAGATGGTATCTGATAACAACACCGCATTGAAAACGCAGGATAAACCAGAAACGGGTTCTTTGATTGATGGCATTGATGAGTATCAAGATGCTACCGTCAGAAAAGTAATCACTAAGGGTGATCTTTGGAAGTGTGCATTTCGTGGCTTGTTTATGGAAGGTAACTTTAACTTCGAACGTATGCAAGGAGGAGGATTTGCCTTCTCGATTATCCCAGCATTAAAGAAAATTCACGGGAATAATAAACGCGACTATGCGACATCACTGAAAAACCATCTGCAATTTTTTAATGCCAGTCCAAAGCTGTTTACCTTCCTGTTAGGAACAGCCGTTGCAATGGAAGAAAACAAAGAAAAGCCATCCACTGTTAACGTGATGAAAGTCGCGGGAATGGGGCCAACAGGAGGGATTGGTGATGCTATCGACCATATGACCTTAATGCCTTTGACATTAGCATTGGGTGCCTCTATTGCAATGGAAGGGTCGATTGCAGGGCCTTTTGTTTTCTTTTTCTTATATCAAATTGTGCACTTTTTAGTGTATTTCGGGCTGATGTTTATGGGCTATCGCGCAGGTACTGCGGCGATGGTTAACATGAGCGATGCCACTGAAAAAATGGCTAAAGCTGCCAATATTATGGGTATTTTTGTTATTGGTGCGCTCTCAGCAACCTTTATCAAGGTGCAAACTACCGCCTCGTTAGAGCTTGGGGGGAAGGTCGTTGAATTACAAACCGCGCTCTTTGACAAAATTATGCCGAATTTATTGCCTTTATGCTTAGTTTTCCTGATGTACAAAATGGTTAAAAGCACTGGGTTTTGGGGTAAGCCTCCGGTATTGATTTTCTCAACCCTAGCATTTGGTGTTATCGGGCACGTATTAGGATTCTTATAACCGCGAGCCTTTTTCACCGTCGTTATTGTCAGTCGAAATATATTATTAACTTGCTATAAACGGGCAGGAGAGCTTTCTGCTGCCCGCAAGGAGTTACTCATGATAGGTCTTATTGTGTCAGGACATCTTAATTTTGCTTCTGGTATGGCATCCGCCGTAAAAGCGATTGCTGGCGAGCAAGAAGATATCGCATTTATCGATTTTGTTGAGTCAATTTCTCCTGATGAACTTGAAGAAAAAATGCGTGAAGCGATTAATTCAATGTCATGTCAGCAATATCTGTTCTTAACAGATTTACCCGGAGGAACCCCTTGTAATCGAGCCATGGCAATCATGATGCAGAACCCTGCTGTTGAAGTGTTAGCCGGGGTGAATCTACCGATGATTGTTAATGCGGCTTTTGAACGAGAAGGGTGTTCAACGTCAGAGCTAGTGCAAACGTTACGCGAAATTGGTCAAGACAGTATTCAAAATATTCGTGAGCAATTATCACAAATAGATATCAATGATGCACAAGAAGAAGACGGCTTATGAGTCAGCAATATGCCATTTTAGCAGATAGAACGTTTACGCCTGACGGTATTCGTTATCTGTGTTATGTCCGCATTCAGGGTGAAAATATTGAATCAATCACCACGGAGGCACCAACAGATTGCCCCATTATTCGCCTAAAAGGAAAATCGTTATTACCCGGTTTTGTGGATATCCATATCCATGGTCGTGAAGGTGCGGATGTTATGGATGCAACTAAACAAGGGTTACAAACCATTGCTGATGCTTTAGTGAAAACAGGCGTTGTAGCGTGGGTTGGAACAACGGTTACTGCGCCTATAGATGATATTCGCAATGCATTATCACAAGTACGTACGTTCTTATCAAAGCCACAAACGTCCGGTGCATTGTTGCTTGGGAGCTTTTTAGAAGGACCTTATTTTACCGAGCGCCATCGAGGCTCTCATCCGGTGAAATATCTAAAAGCACCGACAATATCAGAGTTAGAAACATTGCTTGAAAGTGCAGGTGACACATTATTGCGTGTCGCTGTTGCGCCAGAAGCACAAGGTTCAATAGAAGCGATTGATTGGTTGGTCAATCGAGGCATTAAACCTAGTGTGGCGCATACCGCAGCAACGTATGAGCAAGCATCTCAAGCATTTCGGCATGGCGCTGATTGTGGTGTGCATTTGTATAACGGCATGACAGGACTACATCACCGTGAACCGGGATGTTGTGGTGCTGTGTTATATCACGATGTATTAGCGGAATTGATTGCCGATGGCATTCACGTTCATCCGGTGATGATGCAATTAGCGTATCGTATGAAAGGCTACCAACAACTTGCGTTAATTACAGATTGTATGCGCGCAGGGGGATTGCCTGATGGTGATTATACGCTGGGTGCACAAACAGTGAGTGTTACTCAAGGGCAGGCTAAAACAGCAGATGGCTCTTTGGCTGGGAGTACCTGTAGCTTAGATAGTGCATTGCGAAATATGGTGCAACTTGCGCATGTTCCTGAGTGGGAAGCGGTACAAATGGCGAGTGCGATCCCCGCCGAGTATCTCGGTATCGGGGATAAATTGGGATATATCAAAGTAGGGCGACAAGCCAGCTTTGCTGTGGTGGATGAGTGTTTTCATCTCACCGATACATTTATCAGAGGAAATCATATTTACTCTGCATCCAGGGATAATGCATAACATTTTTTAGTTATGCCCCATCAGTAAAAATGAGGTATTTATAATGGAAATTCGTCAGCCAATTCATAGTGAACATGCTAAAAGGCTTGATACAGAAGGACTTCGCAAGGAGTTTCTAATTGAGAACCTATTCTGTGAAGGGGAAATGAATCTCACTTATAGCCATATAGATCGCATTATTGTTGGCGGTATTGTTCCGACAATACTGCCTTTAGCCTTAATGGCAGGTAAAGCGTTAGGCGTTGATTTTTTTTTAGAACGACGTGAGTTAGGTGCTATTAATATTGGCGGTGCTGGCAAAGTAGTTGTTGATGGTGAAGTGTTTGATATTGGTCCTCGTGAAGCGATTTATATCGGAATGGGCGCTAAAAGTGTCGAATTTACCAGTGACAGTGTAGAAACGCCGGCACGTTTTTATATGAATTGCGCACCAGCTCATCATACTTACCCAACACGCAAAATAACGCAACAACAAGCCTCGCCAGAAAAAATTGGGAATGCAGAAAATTGTAACGTTCGGACTATTTATAAATTTTTACACCCTTCTGTATTGCCAACTTGCCAATTATCAATGGGTATGACGGTTCTTGAGCCGGGTAGCTTATGGAATACCATGCCTTGCCATACTCATGAGCGCCGTATGGAAGTGTATCTCTATTTTGATATGAAAGATGACAATGTGGTTTTCCATTATATGGGAGAACCGACGGAAACTCGCCATCTGGTAGTTCGTAATGAGCAAGCAGTGATAAGCCCTAGCTGGTCAATTCACTCAGGTGTGGGGTCTGCCTCTTATACCTTTATTTGGGGAATGGTCGGTGAAAATCAGGTCTTCCACGATATGGATCATGTGGCAATGAAAGATCTGAAATAACCACGAATAGTTACATTTTCTTCTTACCCTACTTATAAAAAAGGTGTGGCAATAAAGCCACACCTGTGAGGTTACTGTTATGAATTTATTCGATTTAAGTGGCAAAGTTGCTATCGTCACAGGATGTAATACAGGTCTTGGTCAAGGGATGGCTATTGGTTTAGCCAAAGCCGGTGCAGATATTGTGGGTGTGGGTATTCAAGATGCACCTGAAACTCGCCAGCAAGTTGAAGCATTGGGTCGTCGTTTCCATTACATTACACAAAATTTAATGAAACAAGATAGATTACAAACGCTGGTGGATGAAGCCGTTTCTGTCATGGGGCGTATTGATATTTTGGTGAATAATGCAGGGATTATTCGTCGAGAAGACCTTTTAGAGTTTAGTGAAAAAGATTGGGATGATGTGATTGATATTAATCAGAAAACACTGTTCTTTTTATCACAAAAAGTAGCTCGCCAATTTGTGAAACAAGGTGCGGGCGGAAAGATAATTAATATAGCGTCTATGCTCTCTTATCAAGGCGGTATTCGTGTACCTTCTTATACGGCAAGTAAATCGGCTGTTATGGGATTAACGCGAGCATTGGCTACAGAATTATCTCAATACAATATTAATGTCAATGCAATTGCTCCGGGTTATATGGCAACGGATAACACTGCCGCCCTACGTGCTGATGAAGAACGTAATGCCGCTATTTTAGAGCGAATTCCGTTAGGGCGTTGGGGCGTACCAGAAGATGTCGCTGGCCCTGCGATTTTCTTGGCTTCTAAAGCCAGTGATTATGTTAATGGATATACCATTGCAGTTGATGGCGGTTGGTTAGCTCGTTAATTTGATGGAGAAATAGGATGGAACACGCTAATACTGAGGCTTTGCAAAGAGAGTTTGTGTTACAAAATATGAAGCGAGTGTATCGCTATCAATCGGCTAATCAAGTTCGCAGT
The DNA here is from genome assembly GCF_014897315.1 of Proteus sp. FME41. Classification (GTDB taxonomy): domain Bacteria; phylum Pseudomonadota; class Gammaproteobacteria; order Enterobacterales; family Enterobacteriaceae; genus Proteus. The sequence continues at coordinate 34,088 of NZ_JABUYL010000002.1, forward strand.
GTTCGTCGCCGTAGTGGTAAAACCCGTTTTATTAAAGATACAGATTGGGAGCGCGGTGTTTTATGGAGCTGTGTGAGTGCTGCATGGCAAGCAACGCAAGATGAAGAGTATCTTAATGGTGTACTTAATTACACTTTACATACTGGGTTTAGAACAGGTCCCAACGCGCGTTTTGCAGATGATCATGTTTGTACACAAGCTTATCTCGCCATTAGCCCGCTTTTTGAACAAATTGAGGTGATTGAGTCCACAATCAAAGCGTTCGATATTATGCTCAATGAGCCTAAACCTGGACGTGAAGATTGGTGGTGGTGTGATGCGCTCTTTATGGCGCCTCCTGGATTTGCGGCATTAGCTGAAGTTACGGGTGAGCGGTGTTATTTAGATTATATGCACACTGCGTATTGGGATGCGATTGAGCATTTACGTGATCCTGAAACAGGGCTTATTTTCCGCGACCATCGCTATATTTCTGATGGTCAAGGCAATGAATTACGAGAAGCTAACGGTGAAAAGGTATTTTGGAGTCGTGGTATTGGTTGGGTTTTAGCCTCGATACCTCGCATCCTTCAATATATGCCTGATGATTATCATGGTCGTGAACGTTATATTGCACTGTTTAAAGAATTAGCGACATCTATCCTAGATTATCAACATGAAGATGGTTTTTGGCGAACCAGTTTACTCGACCCTGATAATTTTCCTGCGCCAGAAAGTTCAGCTACTGCATTATTTTGTTATGGGCTTGCATGGGGCGTTAATCAGGGAATATTAGAGAAAGAAATTTATTTTCCTGCTTTAAATAAGGCATGGTCGGCATTACAAACCTGTATTCATGACAATGGCATGATAGGTTGGGTTCAACTTCCTGCATTTAACCCTCGTGAAGTGAAGTTTGAACATAATATGGATTATGGTGCGGGTGTTTATTTATTAGCAGGAAGTGAAGTTTTAAATATTTTGTAAAATTGCTAGAGCTTTGATATTGACGCTTTGTTATTTTTCTTGCGCTTTACATGCCTTCCGCGCGCAATATTTTCCTATCTAGGATACCGACCAAATATAAGGTCGGTTTTTTTATTTTTAATATAATAAAAGGTAACAATAATCTGTTACCTCTTCTTGTTATAAATTCGGGTGCTTAGATTACAACACAATCATTGAATAAGGAAACTGTGGGGGAACGCTCCCCCACAAGATTAATATAAAGTGAAAGCTATATTAAACTGAATAATTAAATATCTATTCGGTGGTGTGAATAAATAAGATATTCATTCCCCAATAATACGTGGCTTGATATTATCATGGTCACGATCATTAGCCCGATAAAAGAATATTTTTTCATTTCCTCTTGCACTCCGATAAGAATGGAGGCAAAATCAAATTGTTGGGTAAGATTTGGCCTCGGTTAATGTTAATAACATAATCGGGGCTTTTCTCTTTCTGGTGCTTGCAAAATGCTTGAACCAGATTGATCCAAGCACCCGCGCAGAGAATAACAAAATAATCATTGAGCACAACACATTTATTATCAATAATAAATCTATTGATTTCTTCTAATTATTTTTAATAATTAATTAATTCGTTAATTTATTTTTAATAAAAGAGAGTCTAGATATTTTATATCGAGGCTCTCTAGTTTAAAAGTTAAGGGATTACTTAACTAAATTAATAACAGTCGGTGTTGCCTGTATTGTTGTTGTCGTAATAAGAGTGTTTTTATTGTGATGCTTAATAATAACACCGGATTGAGGCATTGCTAATTTCCATATTCCTTTTACGGCAATGGTGCTGTTTATTGGTTGCGATTCTGCTGTAAGCCAATTTCGAGAATAAACACTGACTTCAATTTGATTATTCTTATCATCAACTTGATCTGCTTCAATACCTTGATATAAATTTAAATCAGGATTAACAATGCTTAATGTTAATTGTTGATTTTGTGCTTTAGCCATCACTAATGTTGGTGCATCACTTGATAATAATATTGCATCAGGTGACGCTAATTGAGACGGTTCAAAAAAAGCATAACCCTCTTCTTGAGTTATTTTGTCTTTTACTGCATGAAGTTGATTATTATGTTGCAATACGATGTATTCGGGTGCTTGATGATCTTGTGCGTCAATAGCTATCGTATATTCATAATTAGCATTATTGGGCGCTTTACCGTGTGAAATAACCGCAGTAGCAAATAATTGTTCAGTAGGTTTTGAATCTCTATCATCAACGGATTGTTGTTTTTGATAACTAAATTCTACATTTTGTCCTTTAGCAAGCTTATATAAATTTCCTGCAGGATCAATTAAGGTGTCGGCATTATTTAAGGTTAATTGAGTACCTAATTGGTTTACTTCTTTGTCATTAATTATCACTGATTGTAATTTAGGAACGGCAAACTGGAATAGTGTTGTTTCTGTTGTATGTTGTTTATCATCATTTTCAATACCAGAGCCTAAAGCAATAACGCGATTATCAAATAAGAAATAGGATTTATTTCCTCTTAAGCTCTGTTGCTGATACTTACTGTGACCATACAATTTCATGGCAAACATACTGTTATTATTGAGCGTATTTGCGCCAGAGTAACTTTCTGTTGAAAGTAACATCTCTTCAATGCCAGCGCTGGGTAATTGGTTTAGCTTTGCTTCAAGTTCGTTATAAGGAAGGTGAATAGTGGTTGTACCTGGATATCGATTCCAATCCCATCCAGCATGGCTAAACCCCGATTGAGTTAAATCAGCCGGAATAATTTCTAATTGTCCATATTGTAAATAGCGTCCATAACGATTGTTATTTTCATAACTTTCATTACCAACAAGATAACGACTAAAACCACGCGCTATGGCGAGCCAGCTTTGTTGTGGTGATTGAGTCGATGCTCTTCGTTGTATTGCCATAGATGCATAATTCATTGCCCATGCGCCAACCGGTTCACTTTCAGCGTTAATGCCTTCAAAACGCTCTTTATTGTTTAATTTTGCATAAGCCGCAGCAAGTGAAGTATCTAACTTTTGCTTACCATCTGGGGTTCCTGCTAATGCCATCCATTTAAATGGCGCGATCCCTATTTTATGCAACCCTGTTGGGTGACGACCACTTAATACCACAGGAATTTGCATCTCTTTGGTGTAGATCCGCATTTTTAACAAAACATCTTTTAAACGCTCATGTGCTAAAGTCGATAAGCGAAAAGGCGAATCACTTAATGCATAAACACTCGGTGCTAAGCCACCAAAAGCATCTTTAGCGTAGGCAGGGTAATGTTGTGAGTGATGGAAAATAGAACCATCAGATTTAAAACCGCCAGCCACACCTTTTGAGCTTAGTATGGTTCTATTTAACCAACTTTGCAGTTGTGCTAAGGCTTGTTGACGTTGCTGATAATCAGGCAACATTAATAAGCTTTTTATCATCCACTGCAATTGAGTGTTGAGAATATCAACATTTGCATCAACAATTTCATTCTCTTTTTCGAAAATTCGTCCAGTGGCGTTGTACCACATCATCGCTTGTTGAGTGGGGGCTAAAAGGTTATTTTTTGCGAGAATATGGCGCCCAATAAACCATGCATCAAAAAGCTCTCTGGTTTGATAACCAACATGAGTAATAATTTGATAACCACTACCTTGTGTAAAACCTTGTTCAAGGACGTAACGAGTGCCTAATAAATAATGGTCTTCTAATTTTTTTCTCTCTGTAGCTGATAATGAATTACTACGTAAGTAAATAGCGGTTTGAAGAAGTGTTTTACCCACATCTCTTAGCATATTCGCATCAAGTAATGTGTTTTTCATCTCTTCACTAAATACACCTTCGACTTTCATAAAATTTTGCCGATTAGGGTGATCGAGTGCTTTTCCTGTGATTGAGCCATCAGCGTGTTGTGTTAGCCCTAATTTTTCCCAGAGTACTAAATTCTTATCGAGCATGTCTGTGGTGATTTTTTTATCACTGTTAATTCCCTGATAATACTCAAAACGCTGATAAATCGAAGCCATCTCAACTTGGTCGTCGTGAAATTCAGTATTGAAGTTTAAAGCGGGAATATGGGCTTTAAACATTTGATCGTACATCAATAATGCACTCCAGTTTTTACTGACCATTGTGTTTACTGCATTATTTACGTACGGTGTTTGATAGTCAGGCACGGCCCAGCGATTGTCTAACGGTACACTCATGATGATTTGATCAAAAAAGAGAGTTCCGGCTTGGTTTGGTGCCGTGATCACTAATTGATCAAACTGACCTTTTGCGTCGCCTTGCATATCATGAAAAGGAACGGCAATACCTCTCCATCCCGTAAAATTAAGTTGAGTATCAAAGCGTAACCCAACTTTATTATTTTGTTTAAATTGAAATATTAATGGGGAAGATTGAGGTTTTTCATTATATATCCACATCATAAACGTGAGTGGGGTAGCTGTATTTTTATCATCCTGGTAGTTAACAATATTATTTAGCGTTAATGTTGCTTGTGGTTGATATTGCCATTTGAGTGATTGTTCACCATCTTTAGCATGCTGTTTGCTCAGTGATAATTGATTATTATTCGAAGTGGTAAGGGTATTAGGCAGTTCATTTTCAAAGAGATAAATATCACCGAAAGTTTCATGAGAAAGAGAGGGTAATGCTTGTGCGGGTAATGATAAACAGAAGCTTAATGTAACCGCATGTGTTAAAGGATTTTTTATTAGCATTATCAGATTTCCTGCAAATCAAAAAGGAACGCAAGCGCGTTCCTTTTAATTAAATCAAGGGAGTGGTGAGAGTTTGATTTCTTGTGGAATACCAAAGTAACTGGTAAAAGTCAGCTCAGTATTATCACCTGAAACGTTATATTTCACTTCGCTATTTTTATCAGCAGATTGCCATTTACCATTAACGGTAATATTGATGGCGACAGGGGTTGCTGCTTTTTGGCGAGTCATATTTAAATCAGGTGTCACTGCACTGACAGTGAGCGTATTACCTTGATGATGAGTCATCACAATCGCGGGTTTATCGACTTTTTTGATCCATTTATCTTCAATGGAAGCTGATTGATAAAAAGAATATCCCGTCACATCACTGAGTTTATCGTAAATAATATGAACATCTTTATCTTTACGAAGGATCTGATATAATTCATTGTTTTTACGGAATTTTTCTGCTATTTCTCCCATTTTTTCAGGTGTCGCATCTAAAAAGATCATATATTCATAACTGGAATCTTTAGGTTGAGTGCTGTGATCAATCCATGCTGAACTGAAGTTTCCTTCTGTTGGTTGGCGATTTTTATTTTCAGCCGAAACCTGATGTTGGCGACTGATATTTACTTTTTCAGCTTGGGTAATTAAATAGCCATTACCGTTGCTATCAATTAGCCAATCTCCTTGCTTTAAGCTTGTTTGATAAGGAAAACCTTCAATTTTTTGCCCATTAATCCAAATTGCATTTAATGTTGGCGTAATGGCATGTTGGAATAACGTTGTTTCAACATTTTTATTTTTATCACCACTATTAATATGACTGCCCATAAAAATAAGGTGATTATCTGCCGCTAATACACTCTTTTTTGCAGTGAAGTTAGGATCGAAACGTTCAAGATTGGCAGGATAAATAAGATCGAATGCCATCATGCCATATTTACCTTCAAGGGATGATGTACCGCTAAATCCACGTTCTCCGCGCTGCATTAAGGTATGAGGTTTAGGGCTGTCTAGTTCTTTAAGAGAAAGATGAATAGAGGTTGCTCCAGGCATTCGATTCCAGTCCCAACCTTCTTGTTGATAGCCTTGTGAAAGTTGATCGCCATGACGAACAATTTGAGCTACACCATGACTTTGGTAACGACCATAACGGTTATCTTTGTTATAAATTTCAGATGACCAAACATTGGTGTTATAAGCTTTCAGTGTCACCATTTTATCTTGCCAGCGATGAATACCAAAAGCACCACCATTAAAGGCATAGAAGCCTTGTGGTAAAGCCGCCGGCGCAATAGTTTCCCCAAAAATAGTATTCGACTCATTTTGAGTTTTATCACTAATCGCTAGATAAATAGAGGCGAGTGTTTTATCAGGGGATGGTTTTGCAGACATGGCAAGCCAGTAGTAACCTTGAGCGACTGATTTTAACGAAGGTGAGTTAAAAGGGTGTCGCCCAGCAAGCGGTAATCCGACTTCAGGGTTACTGTAAATCCACGCTGAAACCATCGCTTTTTTTAGGTTATTCCAACCACTTTCACCAACCGCAAACGGGGTACCTCGTAATAAATAAATTAGCTGTGAGGCATTTTTAAAGGCAGGGAAAGAGTAACCCGGATAGTTACCTTCATGTCGCCAAGCGGTGCCGTCAGGGCGTAAACCATCTTTACCACCCGGTGGAACTTGAGTGAGTGCACCTGTAATATAATGACTGAAGGTATTGACTAAATTGATACGTTTTTGATCGTCAGGTTCTAACAATAAGAGCGCTAAATGTTGACGAGACAAAGTATTGAAATAGTCTAAGTCAGAGCTGTCCGCGCTTACTTTCATGTCAAAACTGCTTTTAAACTCTCGTGAATACCACAGTAATGAGTCATAAACTTGAGTTTGTAGGTTTGCTTCTTTTAAGGCATCCGACATTAATAACGTAGAAATATACCACCAACGAGAACTGTATCCCCAGTGATGGGTTGTAACCAATGCACTGCCTTTAACAAAGCCTTGATCTAATAAATGCTTGGTCATTAATAAGTACATCTGCTTTAGCTGAGCCTTTTGTGCGAGATCTTTTTCCAGTACATAAGCACGGCTAATATTAAACATCAATGTTGTGTAATTACCTAAAATAACATAATTATCAAATAGTTGTTTGTCGTGAGGGTTAAGATGTTCTGGTTGATAAATAATGGTTTGTTTATCGGTAATCAGATGTTTGCCTTGTACTGTGCCATCGGTTAACGTGAGAATATTAAGTGCATCAAAATCACTTTTTAGTTTATTGATATTCTCTTCTAGCGCGAGATTAGTCTCTTTTTCACCTCCAACAAATTCATTAATTAGGCGTTGGCGAATAAGGTCAATTGCCGCTAAATTTTCAGGCGTGACAGGAAGTGAGGGGTGTACATTATGAAACTGAATTTCAGGCTCTGATAAGCGTGTTTTTACTTGATCATCAGACCATTGATAACGAGCATCATCGACAGAAAACATAATTCGATCGATATAGATTTCACCTTGCCTCACATTTGAAGGGGCTTTAAAGCGGATGCTATCAACGTTGCCACCCAAAGAACGACCAATACTATCTTGAGTACCGTCAGAAGACGTATTCGTTGCATTTAAGGTCATTTCACGATTTTCAAGATCGTTATTTAAAGAGACGCCCACAGCACGCCAACCTGTAAAATTCAGTTTAACCTTAAAGCCAGCTTGAGCTTCGCTAGTTGCATTGAGTTTTTCCCCAAAATCAATAGCCAAATAACCATTAATGGGTTTTTCATTATAAAGCCAAAATGATAAAACAGGGGTAGATGCACGTCCCCATGCTTTAGAGGCTTCTTTATCGGTCGGAACAATGAGCTTTTTATGTAAAGTAAAGCTACTGCCACCTTTCCATTGCCACAAAAGGGATTGTGTACCCATGATGCTGCGTTTATCAGATAATGTCAGTGTTGAGTTTTTATCAGATGAAAAATCAGCTAATGGGTTATTTTGCGCAAAATGGTAGATTTCTGCCTGCATCAAATTATTAGGATCAAATGCAGGGTTGTTAGTGGCTGCAATGGCATTATAGGGGACTGATAATAGCCCCGTTATAGCAAGTGCAGTAAAGCGAAATATCGGCATTATTTTTCTCCTTAGAAACGCTGGCTAATGGTGAAGCCAATACGTCCTTCATTGAATTTGTTATAACGCTGATATCCCATTGTTGTACCCAAATTTAATGACTGGGTAATATCAAGATTTGCACCTAGCTCAGCACTAATAATGTCGCCACCAACCGTATTTCCTTTAATATCAAAGGTGCTTCCTCCGGTATTAAAATAGGTGAGGCTGTGGCGCTGTTCGATATTATTATCACCCGCGATATCTTTGAAATATCGTAGATTAAGAGAGGGGGTTAATTTCCCGTAAGTAATTTGATAGCTATTCCATAAAGCAACGGAGCCACCCAATTGATTAACGGCATAGCGCTGACCATAAGTGCGCATAGATAAAGCTGAGCCTGTTTCTTCCCATGAATCAATATTGAGCCATTGATATTGGTAAGTCAGCATGGGTTTAATATGAATGAAATCAAAGTCAAAATAAGTGCCAGCATTAATCTGATAACCTAATTGCACGCCAGAATAATCACCTTGTGCTTTGGTATTTCCTTCCCATCCTGTGTTGCCACCAATATCACGCTCGCTATCAACAGTGTAATAACCAATATTTAAATTACCGTTTAGGAACAATGTGTCACTATACCAACCGGTGTAAGGCATAAATTCAAAATGACTAATTTCTTTTGTTGCATTGCGTTGTTTTGCATCTGCTTTGGCATAGTTATAAGCAAAAGAAACTCCGATAAGGGCATCTTGATTAATTTCATAATCAGTACCAATTTGAATACCCGTACGGTAAGTGTTGTAACCGTTAATACCGCCTTGATTGCTCTGAGTACCATAACCGTATAGCACATTGGCCCAGCTATTCCAGCCCGTCTCTCTTTCCTCAATTGGTAATTGGTTGTCATAACGTAAATAACGATGTGCAATATTATTACGCATATCGTCAACCATAATTAATCCCGCTTGAAGATCACTACCATCAGCCACTGGAGCTAAATCATTTGATAAAGTCGCTATATTATTATCATCGTTTCCGGCAGAAACTAATAAACTCAGTGCTTCATCTGAAACTTGGCTACGGGTATTATTAAATTCATTTAATACAGTTGGAATAACAAAATTTGCTGCGGCTAATCCATTTTCACTTACACCACCACGTTCAGCAGCACTGATAAAATTATTCCCACCTTCGTAACTAATACCATAACGAGCGACTAATTGATTCCCACTCACACCGCCACTAATATTAGGCGGTGTCGTTTCTAACCATGAATCTGTTTTTTCTAATAAAGGAGAAATGTCTGGTGCAATGGTATTAGCGTCAGTCACTGTAATCCCAGCTTCATCTTTAATTGCTGAATTGGAGGAGATTAAAACAATATCTTTATTAATGATGTTATCAACACTGGTGCCTTTAAAATCTAATTTGGCTTGGCTGCCTTTCTTAAAGGTGACATCACCGTCAACATGAAGAATAGTTTCATCAGTATTAGTATTATCATCAAGGCGGAAAATAAGCTGACTATTTTCCTTATTCATAAAATTCCCACCCCAATGAATTGTTTTGTCTTTCCCTTGAATAGTTAAATTACCGTGGTTTTCTATTAAAGGAACACCGGTAATTTGGTATCCATCAAATAAAGCATTTTGAGCCCCACCTTGATATGCAAAGTTTATTTTAGTGTCAGCATGACCATTTCCTAATATATCGCCATGGATCTCTCCATTTACATCACTTCTAAAACCAGTTTTCAGTGTTCTAAAATCAATAGCGGCGGTTTTTCCACGAATAATAGCACCGTCTCTGACATAAACGCCGGTGCCTCGTTTAGGAAAATCACCTTCAACCAATATTGCAGTGCCGTTCTCGCTAGTTACGTTTGCACCATTTAAATTGATATTGCTACTGAAAGAAGCGCCTTGATTTATTTTAATCGCACTTGCGCCATCACCCGTTACCGTAATATTTTTTGTTATCGCTTGCGCTTTATATTCTGTAGATGAGCCATTAAAGACAACACCATCACCTTGAGAAACGGTGATATCTTTATTTATTTGAGCGGTATTACCGTCATTAATATTAACAGTTTTACAAATAGTTAAATTAGGATCACATTCTGCTGCCCATGCCGAACTATAAATAGCAGATAAAATAGCAGCGCTCAAAAATAACATTTTTTTATTTTTCACAATATACTCCATGAACAATGATATGATTTTAATTATTAGAATGTCGCCCTGAATGAAACTTTAAAATAATCTTGAGTTGATTTTTTACCGTCATTTTTATTTTCAACTCTTTCATTATAATATTCTGTCATGACTCGCCATTGAGGTGATATTTGATAAGCCATTTGTAAGGTATAACGTGTCATATCTTTTTCGATATAATCACCTTTATTAGTTCTATCCTCTATCTTTCCAAAAATAGATTTACGCATTGATGGTGAAACAATTAATCCTATTGGTGTTGTCCAGTTGACGTACATACGGACTTGCTGATTATGGTTTGTCTCTTTTGTGTCGTATTCTTCATGTCGTATTGCTTGCTTACCACCATCAAAATAAGCAACAGTTGTATTGATATTGGGTGTCACAAAATAACGAATACCTGGTTCAATTTCCCAACCTAAATAATCTGTATTGGTGATACCATTGCTACGTTTATCTTCTTTCTTTTGTAAGCCAAATAGAACACTTCCCGTTAGCACCCAATCTTTATTAATGGGAAATTGGTAATTTGTTTTTGATTCATAAAAATCAATAGTTAAGCGACTGCCATTATCATAATTAGTGAGATCTTGACGTACTTTTAAACCAGGTTGGATCCAACCGTTATTTAATTTAAAACGATAGCTGCCTTGTAAATCATAACGCTGATAGCGGTTTTTATTGTCATGCTCACGTTGACGAAAACCAACATCAAAATACCAGTTTGATTTATCTGGATTGATGTTGAAATCTACACGATAACCCGCATAGTTATTGGGAGTATCATAATCTGCCGTCTCCCAAGAAAACATGGCGTTGACATTTGCTGCTTGAGAATAAAAAGACGTTAAACCTAAGCCAAGAAGAGGTAAGAAAAGAGCAATACGAAGTTTGTTCATAGTATATATCCAATTCTTTATTCGCTTTTATGTGTGTCAATTTTTAGGTGTAGGACATCGTTCCCTTTATTTAAATAAAAGGATTTTTTATATTAGCGAATCGGGTTTATATATAGCGCCATAATGCTATGGCGCAGATATTTTTATTTTTTTTCTTCACATGTTGATAATGTTTTATTTAATTTATTTGTTGTTGCCGTAATAAATTCAGAGGCGCGCCAAGAATCTCCTGTTTTTTCTAGCCAAGGGGTCAATTCTTCTTTAATTAATTTTTCAATTAAAGGCATATTGTCTTTGGCAATATTTTTCATCTGATAAGGATCATTTACATTGTCATATAAGGTATATTTCAATGGCTGACCATCTTGTCTATCTATAACGAGTGTATGTGTTTTGGTCCTGACGCCTCGTTTACCAAATGAAGGTTCTCCATAAGGAATAAAAAGATAGAGCTGCGAGTTTGCTGTGTCGCCTTTACCTGTGACCACTCGGTTTGCCAGATCACTGCCTTCTACAGAATCAGGGATCCAGTCTGATAAACCAAGTAACCCTAAAATAGTAGGGTAAATATCAGGTGCTGACATTAATGCATCGTCAGAGCCTGGTTTAATTTTACCTGGTAATCGAAACATCATCGGAACACGCATAGATTCTTCATAAGGGTTATTTTTTGTTGCTTGCCCATTTGCCCCTAAGCAACTGCCGTGATCCGAGAAGAATACAACGAGGGTATTATCCGCAAGACCTTGTTTCTCTAATTCATCAACGATACGACCAAACTGTTCATCAACACCGTTGACCATCGCCATATATTCTTTGAAATATTGAGGGCCATAACCTTCTTGGTATTCACTATCCCATTGCACATTAGGGCGAGTATTGAGTTCTTTTGATGTTTTACCTTGATAAGTATCGAGGTATTTTTTCGGCACTTGATCATAAGGAGAATGAGGTGGATTCATTGAAACCACTAATGCAAAAGGTTTTGTGTTATCTCTAAATTGATTATTTTCATTTTTGAGAAACTTGATAGCCATATCCGCTTCATGTTCAGGCCCCCATTGATCGATGTAAATAGGCTTATCACGAGGGGTATCGTTTGCCCAATACATTGGTTTTAAATGTAAATCATAGGTGCCATAAGAGTACCAAAAATCAAAACCATGGCGTCTATCGGGGGCGGCCCACTCATTCCAATATCGGCCTTCCATCGGATTATTATAACTTTCAATAAAAGGCTGGTAAGGCGCATCAAGATGCCACTTGCCAATATAACCTGTGCTGTAATCAAGAGATTTTAAAACATCAGACCAACATTTCGCATAAGGAGATAAATCAATACCCACTTTTCCACCATAGTCATGCGCATTACCTGTAATACCATTACGAACAGGGTATTGCCCCGTCATAAACATGCCTCGGAAAGGGGAGCATAAGGGGTAATTGGACGCCATTTGCGTCATTACTTTGGCTTGCTTCGCAAATTTATTCAAATTAGGTGTGATTGATGGATCTTCCCCCATAAACTGTAATGCGTGGGCTCGCATTTCATCAGGAAAAACAATTAATAAATTAGGCGCGTTTTCTGGTCGCGTTGGTTTGTTAGATGTTGAGCTCCCTGAATTAGCAAGAACAGGGGTAGAAACAGACATTGCTGCGCCGCTGGCTGCGAGTCCTTTGATAAAAGTTCTGCGGGAAACAGTCATTGCTCCCTCCTATTTTACGTTTACTTTCGAATTGGTGTCTTTTATCTTATTTATACTTTTGTATAAGATCAAAAAGTAAGTTAACGAAAGATTCATATTTGAAAGGGAGATCACAGAATGATGTCAAATTGTAAGCAATTCGACAGTCTAAATAGGCGTTGAAATATTGTTAAGAATAGATTAATTTTTCCTTATTTTTTATTATCCATTTGATTTTTATTGTTTTTTATTGGTTTTTGTCTGTTTTTGAAAAAACAGAGTGAAGTTCTGATTTTTAGTCATAATATTTTTGAGCAGGCAGTGATGATTATTTTCTTTCGTTTGTTTTCATTATCCTTTAATGACCCACCAAAATTTTCCTTTGAATTCAAAATTCTTAATAGGCTCCATGCCTAATTTTTGGTGTGCTTTGAGTGAGCGTATATTTTCACTATTAACAAAGGCGATAGGATGCCCACCATGCAAAGCGCATATGTGTTGATAAAGATCCTTTAATAACGATTTTCCACGATGTGATTGTTCAATACAAACAGGCCCATAAAACCAGTTATTTTGTGTTATTTCTGGATAACGTCGATTAATTTCTTGGGCGATAGGGGGAATTGAAAAAGAGGTTACTGGGAAACTGAAAACAACAGCAACGATATTCTCTTGATAAAGTGCAACAAGGGTATTTGTACTACTTTGATACATTGCATCAACTTTATTCTGAGGATATTCGCCATATAATCCACCTTGTTGAGATTCTGCATTTGCCTGTAATAAGTGCGTTACTGTGCTGATATCTTTAGATGTCATTTTTCGAAATATATAATTCATTTTTTATTCCTTTGTGTTCTAATTTATACTATTAGTATATAAAAAATAATATATATTACAAAAGGATATTAAAAACACTAAAGGTAATCTTATCTATTCAGTGGCGGTTGGTTTTATTATTCGTTGATTCTCTTATTTTTAATAACGATATTTTTATGAAAAGCAGTAATACTAAATTATTATTACTGCATTATTTATAGTAATATTTTTTTAACTTAAACTATAAAATTATAGAGAAAGAAGAGGGTTACCAACCATAAGCTAATCCGCCACCGATAATAATTTCTTGTTCACTGTTTATCGATGAGTTTAATCTAAATGCTGTATTATTATTTGGTTTATATTGTACACCTCCCGCAAGTGCTGTCCCTGTGCGGTAATTACTGATACCAATTCCGCCACTAAAGGTATGGTGAGCAAGATAAGGAATACTCGTCATCGCAACGGTAGATGCAATACCTGCAAAGACTTTTTTTTCTAACGAAATGATTTTTTTATCTAAATGGGATATTTCATCAGTAATAGAGGCTTGTCTTTTTTTATAGTAGTTATCAAAATCAGTAAGATTGGTTTTAATATTACTGATATCTGCATTTATACTTCTTTTAAGCTGATTAAGTGTATTATTTGTTGTTATTCTGTTTTTATCTACCATTTTTTTTGTTTGAATAAAATTAACCGCATCTGTATTATCTTTGCCTTCGCTAATATTTACTAATCTTGACGTATATTTATTTTCAATATTTCCAAATGAAACGGTATTTTCTTCTGTTGATAATGCATTGTAGCCAATGGCAACAGAGTGCATATTTTTAGCTTGGCTATTTGTTCCTATTGCAATAGAACCATTACCTGAGGCTTTGCTGTTATCTCCCAATGAAACACTGGGAATGTTAATTAAAATAGGTGTTTCTTTATCTTCTTTTATTGAATGAGTGTTTGAATAAGAGAAGCATGGAAATAATAAAATCAGTAAAAATAATTTTTTAAATAGCATTTTATTTAATCCTGTAAAGAGAGTCAGGGGGAATAAAACAATGCTAAATGATTGTTTTTTTCATCTCAAATAAAACATTCTGGAATTACTCTTAAAAATAGTTTTAAATAAAATTCTAAGTTATTTAATGTATAGATAATTATTGTATTCTAATCCTATTAGAAAAATGAGTATGTAGACTTTATGTTTCAAAGGACTGCACCTTAATTAAGATGCAGTTTAGGATAAAAGCTTAACTAATGTTTTTTTCGGAAGGCAAAAGCAACTGAGATTGCTTGTAGTAAACACATTGTTGATGTTTGAGAACGAAAAGTTTTTATTTGAGCTTCTTTTACTGTTAGACAAACATCACTCAAACTAGCCAATGGGCTAATGGGGCTATCTGTCACTACTATCTGTTTTGCTTCTTTGTATGTTGCCATTTCACACATTTTTTGCATTTCATCTGAATACGGGTGGAAATGAATGCCAAAGAGCAGATCTCGATGTGTGATATTTCTCAATTGCTCTTTATACATTCCCCCTAAGCTGTTTACAAAAACGGTTTCACAGGGGATGTGCGAGAGTGCATGAAAAAAATAACTTGCAGCACTGAATGAGTGATGAAAGCCACAAATATAAATTGTTTCAGCATGTTCGAGTAATTGTAATGTTTTATTTAACATTTCTCTGTGAGTCTGATTAGCCAATTGTTGCAATGAATGGCTATTTGCTTGCGCAAATTCTTGCAAAATATAGGCTGGCTCATTCAGATTGGGTGGTTCCTCTTTATATTTCTGTTTATAAGTTAAATTTTCATTTTCATTTACCATTTCATTCATCAAATGATGTTGAAATAACTGTTTCATTTCATTAAAACCATTGAAATGAAATGCATTGGCAAAACGAATTAATGTCGATGGAGGAACATTTGCTTTATCTGCAAGGATTGCAATTGTATCAAATGCCACACTGTTTTTATTATCAAGTAGATAATGTGCAACCTGCTGTAGCCTTTTACTTAATCCATTATAGCGGGAGCGAACTTGTTCCTGTAGTTCATTCAGATTTGTTGCAGTAGACATAGTGCCCTCAATAAAAATACTGCTGTAATTGTAGTGTTTTTTGCGTGGAATTTGAATGTTTTTAGCTAATAGTAATTAAAATGAAATATAGAGTTAATTCCAAGTAAATGAATAACCTAAAGGCAATTATTTGATGTTTAAAACTCTATTTTATTTGTTTGTTATTAATTCAATTATTACCAATTGAAATTAATTTTCTTTATTTGGTGTTGAGTGAAATTATTATTTCATTTAATTAAGATGACATTAATAACAATATCATCTTAATTTAAGCCGTTTTGTTTTATTTAACCTATTTCATTTTATTTTGTTGTAAATTTAGCTTAGTTTGTTTTTTCTTATTGCGGTAGTGTGTATTATTTTAAATATGAAGTTTATTAATATCTTTGTGCGCAATGATTGATATTTATAATACGACGCTTGTTTTATTTGTTAATGATAGTAATTTATCACTATCTTAATTAAAATTTACTTTTATTGGTTGAAATTTTTATATGCAAAACGATCATCCGTGGATTAATTTATTAATGCACTATTTTCATGATCACTACTCAGAAATGATGCCTGTTATTTTTTTTATTTGTATTGTGGGTATTATTTTTGGTGTTGTACGTGAAATGCGTTGGTTATCTGTTTTTTTTACTGTTCCCTTAATTATTATCGTATTCTGTCTAATTAGTTCTAATTTAGGATAAGGACGAAATACAGTTGTTATTAAGGTTAGACAATTGTCGTCTTGACCTTATTTTATGTATGATGCTTTATTCTTCGCTTAATTCATTTCATTATGCTTATTACCTCTTATGCCTTTATTTTTTTAGATACGCTATTTCCAACAATTTCATTGATTAAATAATCAACATAGTAACTAATAAGAGCTCATTACTTATTGATTATTATTGATAAAGATAAGCAAATTATTTGTTGAATATTGGGCTAACATTTTATTTTCAATCCACTAGACTAGATAACATTATTTTAATGAATTAGAAACGATTGGGTTTTTATTATGCAATGGCGAAATAATACGTCTCGCTACGGGCACTTATCACTTCTTTTACACTGGGGCTCGGCACTTACTGTCTATGGCATGTTTGCTTTAGGGCTGTGGATGGTGACACTAGGATATTATGATAGTTGGTATCATTCTGCTCCTGAAATACATAAAAGTGTAGGTATTCTATTATTTATTATTCTGATATTGCGCGTGATATGGCGTTGGATGTCTCCACCTCCTAAAGCCTTATCAAGCTACAGTAAATTGACTCGAATTAGTGCTCATATCGCACATATGCTTTTATATTTAATCTTATTTTCTATTCTTATCAGTGGTTATTTAATTTCAACGGCTGATGGTCAAGCAATATCTGTATTTGATTGGTTTACTGTACCCGCTCTTTTTACAGGAGAAGGCCAACAAGCAGATTTAGCAGGAGATATTCATCTTTATTTAGCATGGGCTGTTGTTTTGTTATCGCTATTACATGCTGCAGGTGCTTTAAAACATCACTTTATTGATAAAGATATTACGTTAAAACGCATGCTAGGAATGCGAACTAAATAATTATATTTATAAAACAAGATTATGGAGATAACCATGTTTAAGAAAGCTTTATTGGGTTTAACTGCAGGTGCGTTGTTATTAAATGCAAGTACCGCTTTAGCAGCAGATTATGCTATAGATAAGCAAGGTCAACATGCATTTGTACAATTTCGTATTCAACACTTAGGTTATAGTTGGTTATACGGCACCTTTAAAGATTTTGATGGTACCTTTAGTTATGACAAAGAAGACCCGTCAAAAGATAAAGTTGATGTTGTGATTAAAACTGGAAGTCTGGACACAAACCATGCTGAGCGTGATAAACATTTACGCAGTGCTGACTTCTTTAATTCAAGTAAATACCCTGAAGCACGGTTTGTCTCAACCCAAGTTACTCGTGATGGTGAAAACTATGTAGTTGCAGGTGATTTAACATTAAATGGTGTGACTAAACCGATTTCATTAAATGCAAAATTAATTGGTGAAGGCACCGATCCTTGGAAAGGTTACCGTGCTGGTTTTGAAGCAACAGGTAAAGTAAACCTGAAAGAATTTAATATAAAATCAGATTTAGGACCAAAATCACAAGAAGCAGAATTAATAATCTCTGTTGAAGGTGTTAAAAAGGCTTAATTAAGTGCTTTTTGTAAGAAAATAAAATCCCTGGTTATCTAGATGATTGATAAACCGATACCTTAGTGTATCGGTTTTTTTATGCGCAATTATGATGAGTTGTTTTATACTAAGACAATAGTTCTTATTTTTTCATAGAGTTAATCAAGGCCTATTTATCAGCTAATCTATTTTATGTAAGAGCAAAAAATAAAAAAGAAGAAGAGTTTTCGCCATTTCATTCATTTATTTAACGGGAATAGAGTCAATAATGAAAATATTACGTCATGCTTTTTTGGGCACTTTACTTATTTCTGGTTTTTTAACAGCAGGTGTGACAGAGGTTGATGCATGTACTCGACTTGTCTATTTAGGCGATAATAATCAAATTATTACAGCTCGTTCAATGGACTGGAAATATGACATAGGAACAAACTTATGGATATTTCCTCAAGGTATGCAACGCTCAGGAGAAGCGGGTGATAATTCGATTAAATGGATATCGAAATATGGCAGTGTTATTGCGTCTGGTTATGATATTTCAACGACAGATGGGATGAATGAAAAAGGATTAGTCGCTAATTTATTATGGTTGGCTGAATCTGATTATCCTGCTTATACCAAAGAAAAACCCGCTATTTCAATTTCAGCGTGGGCACAATATGTATTGGATAATTTTGCTTCAGTGGAAGAAGCTGTAAATGCATTAGAAAGTGAACCGTTTATCGTATTGACGGATAACGTGCCAGGACAAGACAGAATGGCAACGTTGCATCTATCTCTTTCTGATGCCACTGGTGATAGTGCCATCATTGAGTATATCAACGGTAAACAAGTGATCCATCACAGCAATACGTATCAAGTGATGACGAATTCCCCTGTTTTTTCAGAACAATTAGCATTAAATAGTTATTGGCAACAAATCGGTGGAACTGTGATGTTACCAGGGACTAATCGTGCCTCAGATCGTTTTGCCAGAGCATCTTTTTATGTGAATGCTATTCCTAAAGCACAATCAAGTAAAAAAGCGCTTGCCAGTGTGTTTGGCGTGATCAGAAATGTGTCAGTACCTTATGGATTAAGTACTGAGGAATCACCAGAAATATCATCGACTCGTTGGAGAACCGTTGCTGATCATAAAAACCAATTATATTTTTTTGAATCTGCATTATCACCAAATACATTTTGGGTTAACTTAAAGGAAATTGATTTTTCAACCGAGAGCGGAAAAGTGATGACATTAACATTGGGTGAAGAGCAATCAACCATTTATTCTGCTAATGCAACAGGTCACTTTAAACCCGCAGCACCTTTTAAATTTCAAGGATTGGATAACATTCCTTTAAATAACTAATTGAGTATTCACGATATCTAATATGAAACTATCTGCAATACTAAATGTGATAGAGACATCTAAACTGACAAGAAAAATGATGTCTTTATTACTTATCTTAAATGGCATTTTTATCATTTACTCAATTTTGTTGTCCCGTGGTATTTATTTGGATTGGGAAATACATGGTTTTTCTGCGTGGCTTAAATCATTAGGCGTATTAAAGCTGCTTGATATACCTAAGGTGATGTTAGCCTGTGCATTAATGCTACTCTCAATATTTATGTATTTAGGTGCAAGAATAGCATGGTGTGTTTCTTTGATTTTATTAGCCACTATCGTTTTTCTTGATGTTGCGGTTTATCAGCAAATTGGCTTTCAAGCTTATTTTTCTTTTATTTTAGCTATTGGATTATTAATTAGTTGGCGAGCATTTCCACACCATAGTTTAACCAGTGCAGGGTTTGTTGCTTTTATTTGTATCCTATCTTTGCTGTTATTCTCAATGTTGGGAAGCCTTTATATTGGTGATGAATTTAAACCTCACATTACAACGTTAATGGATGCATTTTATTTTTCCATTGTGTGCATGACGACATTAGGATTTGGCGATATTGTGCCTATTAGCACAAATGCTCGTATTTTTACACTTACCGTTGTTATTTTGGGAATAACTGTTTTCACTACATCCATTGTCTATGTTATGGGATTTCTTGCTCGTGGGACTCGCGATATTGTTAAGAAAAGGATCGCTAAAATGCATAATCATTTTATTATTATTGGTTCATCAGCATTAGCTTCTCAATTAGAAAAAGGATTAAGAGAACAGGGAAAACCGGTGATTGCAATTTGTACAGATAAAAGTAAAGCTGTTTATGACGCACAAGCCAATATCATTGAAGGTGATCCAACTAATCTTAAAACATTACTGTCTGCTAATATTAGCAAGGCGAGTTGGGTGGCAACATTATCTGAGAGTGATGCAGAAAATACGTTTATTTTACTCACTATCCAAGAATGTTCTCATGTTAATGCCAAATTAATTACCATTATTAACCAAGATGAAAATAGGGATAAAATCAGTCGGTTACGTCCTGATATGTTGTTTTCTTTAGCGTCGTTAGGTAAAGAAATTATGATGAAAGTTTTATGCGGTGAATCTATTTCTTCATCAGATGTAACTGATTTGCTTTTAAACAAATATTTAAAATCATAATTTTGATAAAACGGTCTTTACGAACGATAATGATTACCATAAGATGTATTTAAAATACATCTTAAAAGAGGTCGAATTATGGAACTTGTTAGTTATAAAACAATGCCAGAGTGGACACGAACATCAATTCCTTTAGCGTTATTAGAGCGCCACAATACAAAAGAGGGGACTTATGCCCAAATGCGTGTTCTGCAAGGTAATATGACATTTGTGGTATTTAATGATGATGGTTCACAAGTTTCTGTGGATTGTGATACGGAAAATCAACCACCGTTAATTCAACCTCAGCAGTGGCATAAAATAGATAAGGCGAGTGATGATGTGCGTTGCCAGCTCTCTTTTTTATGTGCTCCTGATGATAAACTCTTTAAAGAAAATGATTTATCACTACCGCATTCTGAAGTCCGTTACATGGCAACATTTACCCAGCCTTGTAAGGTCTTAGATTTAGGCGCAGGGCGTGGGCGTAATAGCTTTTATTTAGCGTCGCAAGGTTATGATGTCACGGCGTTAGATATTAATGCCTCGCATATCGATGCGATTGAAACCGTGAAAGCTAAAACAGGTTTAGCAGTGAAAAGTGGCTTATACGATATTAATGAGGCCTCTTTAACGGAAAAATATGACATTATTATCTCAACCGTTGTACTGATGTTCTGTCAGCGTGAACGTATTGAAAATATTATTAAAAATATGCAGGAATGTACCAATAATAATGGTATTAATGTGATTGTTTGCCCTGTTGAAACAGCGAATAGTGATCCTGCGGAAATTCCATTTAAAACATTTTTACGTCAAGGTGAGCTATCTGATTATTATAAAGACTGGGAAATCATTAAATATAATGAAAACCCAGGTCAATTACACAAAACTGATGCAAATGGTAATCGTATTGCCTTGAATTTTGCCACTTTAATTGCACGTAAAAAATAATTTAAATTAATTATCTCTTTTTAAATACCTCAATGATTTGGGGTATTTTTTTATCTTCTTGAGCCTGTTTTATTATTGTCGTGATTTATCCTTTTTAAGCTCATTGGCTTTATCTTCAGGTTCTTTATCCTCAGATTTTTGTAATATCCGTTCTAATAAAACGGTGTAAATAGGGCGACCACCTAATAGCTGTGCCAACATAGTGGCTCCTAAGCAAGTGATGATCATCGGAAGAATCAGTTGATAATTATCGGTCATTTCTAAAACTAAGACGATCCCTGTTAGAGGGGCCCTTACTGTTGCAGCAAATAAAGCGCCCATCCCCGCAATGGCAAAAGTACCAATTTGAATTTGGTAATCAGGAAAAAGTAACGTTGCTGTTAATCCGAATGCACTACCAAACAGTGTACCTAATGCCAGTGTTGGTGCGAATATTCCCCCTGGCGCGCCAGAGGCAAAACTAATAATCGATGTTATGGTTCGTAAAACAAAGAACAGTAACAATGCGATAAGAGAGTATTGGCCTGTGCTTAGTGAGGGAATGATGTTAAATCCACCGCCCGTTATTTCAGGAATGATTAATGCTAATAAGCCACAAAGCCCACCAATAATACCCCCCATTAAAACAAAACGGGATGTTTTATCTTGATAAAAACGTTGAAATTGAGTTTGAACATAAAAAAGAAGTTTGCTGAAGATGACGCCAATAACACCAAATAACATACCTAATACTAAATATAACCAAAGGGTATTGAGGGGGGCTGATGAAAACTTACCAATATGAATGACACCGCCTTCACCATTAAAAAGGCGAAAGACAATACAAGACATAATCACACCAATAAAAACGGCTTTAATTGAAATAAGGCTATATTTAAATTGAGGGCGCATCTCTTCAATAATAAATAAAATACCTGCAAGTGGTGCATTAAAAGCGGCTGTTAACCCAGCGGCTGCACCTGTCGCTAATAACGTGTGGCGTGATTCTTTATCATTTATGCGGGAAATGTCATTAACTAGCTGACCAATATTGGCCCCTAATTGAACCGTTGGGCCTTCTCGCCCTAATACCATGCCAGAGCCTAAAGTCCCAATACTGGCAATAAATTTTACCGGTAATACTCGCCACCAACGAACAGGGCGAATATCTATCATGGCACCTTCAATTTCAGGTATTCCAGAACCGCCTGATTCGGGTGAATATTTCTTCACTAAATAGTATCCCAGCATGGCAAGAAGCGAGGAAAAAAGTAACGTACTGGTTGCTAGAATATAAGGATTAGTGAAGCTTTTAATGAGTTCTTCTTGTCTGAAATTAATCACCCAACTTACACTTTTTTCAAATAAAACACCGACTAATCCAGCCAAGGAGCCGACTATTGCAGACAATAGCAGAATTTTCAGTGGTGCAAGGTTAGTTTCTTGCGCTTTTCTGAACAAATTAAAGCGCCGTGCATTTTGGGTGTTCTGTGCTGATTTATGATTATGCATAACTTTGATTTAAGTATTGTAATGATGAACCTAATGATAGCGTAATTTAATAATGAAGTGATATTTCTCACATAACGCCATCAAGTTTAGAGTTAGTTGTTTTTTTTTCTAGCATATTTTGACTTTTTCATCTTTAGTGTAATTGATAACAAAAAATACATATTTAGATAACATTTGGACGAAAAAGGGTAAATTATGGATTTCATCACAAATATGTTAAGCGCTATAAATGGCGTGGTGTGGGGAGTGCCGATGCTTGTTGGTATTCTCGGTATTGGTCTTTTTATGCAGTTTCGGCTTGGTTTTTTACCTATTCGGAAGTTGGGTACGGGGTTTAAGCTTTTATTTGAAAAAAATGATAAAAGAGGTGAAGGGCAAATATCGCCATTTAATGCATTAATGACGGCACTGTCAGCAACGATAGGAACCGGTAATATTGCTGGTGTTGCAACCGCAGTTGTATTAGGGGGGCCAGGTGCATTGTTTTGGATGTGGATGACTGCGTTAGTGGGGATGGCAACAAAGTATTCTGAGGCCGTATTAGCCGTACGTTTTCGTGAAGTAGATAAATACGGAAACTATGTAGGTGGCCCAATGTATTACATCAAGAATGGTTTGGGTAAAAATTGGGTTTGGCTAGGCACTGTTTTTGCTGTTTTCGGAAGCTTTGCTGGTTTTGGTATTGGTAATACGGTACAAGCCAACTCAGTAGCCGATGTATTACAGAGTAATTTTGGAATTTCAACCACCATTACTGCCATTGTACTCGTAGTTTTAGTGGGGGCAGTTTTAATTGGGGGAATTAAACGAATCGCTGATGTTGCGGGTAAATTAGTTCCCATTATGACGGTGGGTTATTTTGGTGCTGGTATTGTTGTTTTGGCACTTAATGCAACCGCTATTCCTGATGCCATTGTGTTGATTGTTAAGTCTGCATTTACGCCAGTTGCAGCACAAGGTGGCTTTGCGGGGGCGGCCGTTTGGGCTGCGATCCGTTTTGGTGTCGCGCGTGGTGTTTTTTCTAACGAAGCAGGATTAGGTAGTGCGCCTATAGCACACGCAACAGCAAAAACACAAAACCCGGTCCGCCAAGGTTTGATTGCAATGTTGGGTACCTTTATTGATACCATTATTGTCTGTTCTGTTACAGGATTAACGATTGTTATTACGGGACAATGGTTAACAGGACAAAGTGGAGCAACATTAACTGCCGCCTCATTCTCTATCGCTATTCCGGGCGGTAACTATATTGTGGCCATTGCATTAGCCATTTTTGCATTTACCACTATTTTAGGTTGGAGTTTTTACGGTGAGAAATGTGTGCAATATCTTTTTGGACCTAAAGCTATTATGCCATTTCGTATTGCATGGCTGATTGCATTACCGGTGGGGGCGACACAATCATTAGAGTTTGTTTGGTTATTGGCTGATACCCTTAATGCAATGATGGCTATTCCTAACTTAATTGCATTAGCCTTATTGAGCCCCGTTGTTTATCGTTTAACAAAAGATCATATAAAAGACGTTAACGCTGATAATATTGGGTTAGATAAAGAAACTCATTCAGAGAACAAAAAAGAAGCTGAGGCAGAGTAACTCGTTCTTACTTATTGGTTAAGATAAAAATACAATAAAAAACCGTATGCAACTTAGAATTTGGCATACGGTTTTTTATGGTGATAACCTAAAGTGTAAGAAATTACAGATAATAAAAAGCCTTCTGGGGAGAAGGCAAAGAGATGAGTATAGATATTATATTTATAAGAATTTTGAAAAGAGATAAATTTATTCTTTCATGCTGATAAAGATGTTTTTCACTTGGCTATACGCATCTAGCATCATTTTATGTGTTTCACGACCTAAACCTGACTTTTTATATCCCCCAAATGGGGCGTGAGCAGGAAGTTCATGATAAGTGTTAACCCACATACGGCCCGTTCTTACTGCTTTTGCAACACGTAAGGCACGGTTAATATCTTGTGTCCAAACACCACCACCAAGTCCATATTCTGAATCATTTGCCATTTCGATCACTTCATCTTCATTTTCGAATGGAATAACACACAATACAGGCCCAAAAATTTCTTCACGAGCAACCCGCATTTGGTTAGTCGCATTGATGATAATGGTTGGACGAACAAAGAAGCCGTCATCATAACCTTCACCTGTAATGCGTTCACCCCCCGTTAAAATAGTTGCACCTTCTTTCTTCGCGAGTTCAACATAACCTAAGATAGTATCCATTTGATCTTGGCTAACTTGTGTACCCATTTGTGTATTAGGATCAAGGGGATCACCGACACGAATACTCTCAAATTCAGTTTTTAATGCTTTCAAAAATTCATCATGGATATCTTTGTGTAAGAACAAACGTGAACCTGATTCACAAGCTTGTCCTTGGTTCATTAATATTGCCAATGCTGAGTATTTGACCGCTTTTTTCATGTTCGCATCAGGGAAGACGATATTGGCTGACTTACCCCCTAATTCCAGTGTTGCCGGAACCATTTTTTTTGCAGCCGCGGCGGCTACGGTATAACCCACATTGGTTGAACCAGTAAACGCCAGTTTATCAATATCTTCGTGTTCTAAAATAGCTTGTCCTACAACAGAACCACGGCCCGTAACAATATTAATTACACCTGCAGGTAATATTTCATTTAAAATACGACCTAGCTCTAATAATGAAAGGGAGGTGAGTGTTGCTGGGTTAATTACCACCGTATCACCCGCTGCAATTGCCGGCGCTAATTTCCATGCTGCCATTAATAATGGGAAGTTCCATGGAATAATTTGGCCAACAATCCCAATAGGCTCACGAATAACAAGGCTAATGGTATTTTCGTCTAGGACGGCACTTTCATCGGTATGAGAGCGTATCACGCCTGCAAAATATCGAAAATGGTCAATAGAGGCAGGTAAATCTATGTTTTTCGACTCATTGAGTGGCTTACCATTGTCTAATGACTCAATCCAAGCAAAGCGTTCTTGCTCTTGCTCTAAGCGATCTGCAATTTTTAATAAGAGGGCTTGACGCTCTGCTGGTGATGTTTTGCTCCATGTTTTGAATGCCTTACGAGCAGCCGTGACTGCACGGTCAATATCTTCGGCACTTCCTGATGGGTATTCACTTAACAATTCACCTGTTGCTGGGCTATAGGTTTTGGTTGTTTTTTGCGATGTGCTAGTTACCCATTCTCCTCCAATTAGCATTTTGTAGCTTTCTAGAGGGCGAAATTCTGATGGAACATTATTTAATTTAATCATTTTTAATCTCCAATGTAGGGGTGAGCATCATTCAAACTTATAGTTTCATTTTGTAATACTCGTGCTAATAACATATATCAAATGAAATAATTTGATTAGCTATTGATGCAATAGGTGATATTAACTATAAAAAATAGTAATGAATATTACTGATTTAACAAAAATGAATAAACTTAATCGTTTCATCTCTCAGTCTTTATACGATTAAACAAAAAATACCTATCAGTTATTCTTAAATATTTTTTCTTATTTACTCGTCAATGAGGTAATGCGATTAATCAATCTGTTTAAAAAATAGGTTTTAGATTTATGTGAAATCAAAAGATAAAAAAAGAGATATTAAAAGATTTACTAGAAATTGCGTTAGATCAAACAACATTTAAATTGTTCAATATTGCACTTTCTCTCGGATAAAAATGGCGTATCCTTATGTTGCATCTGGAATGCAACTTATAAAAATAAAGCGTTATCTCTTATTAGAAGGAATACGATATGTATTGTGTGCAATGTGAACAAACAATGAAAACGCCTGTAGGTAATGGTTGTGCCTATGCGCAAGGTATGTGTGGTAAAACGGCAGAAACATCTGATCTTCAAGATTTGCTGGTTGCAGTATTAGAAGGGCTTTCAGCGTGGGCATTAGCGGCGCGTAGTGTCGATATTATTGATCATGATGTAGATAGTTTTGCACCTCGTGCTTTTTTCTCTACATTAACTAACGTCAATTTTGATTCTGATCGTATTGTGGGTTATGCGAAAGAAGCTATCTATTTCCGCGAAAGTTTGAAGTCTCGTACATTAGCAAAAAATGCCGCGATTCAAGTGACAAATCCAAGAGCCGAAATTCAATTAGCAGGTAACGATTTAGACAGTTTACAAAAACAAGCCCAGCTTTTTGCCTTAAATGGTGATAAAGCAAAAATTGGCGACGATCTTCATGGTTTACGTATGCTGTGTTTATATGGCTTAAAAGGGGCGGCTGCTTATATGGAGCATGCGCATGTTTTAGGTCAATATGATAATGAAATTTATGCAGAATATCACCATTATATGGCGTGGTTAGGTACTGATCCTGCTGACATGAATGAATTATTAGAAAGTGCGATGGGCATTGGTCAAATGAACTTCCGCATTATGGCAATTCTAGATAAAGGTGAAACCCAAGCTTACGGAAACCCAACGCCAGTAACTGTGAATGTGCGTCCGATTGCGGGTAAGGCTATTTTAATTTCAGGTCATGACCTGAAAGATCTACAAATGCTGCTTGAGCAAACTGAAGGCAAAGGCATCAACATTTATACTCATGGTGAAATGTTACCAGCACATGGCTACCCAGAACTGAAAAAATACAAACATTTAGTGGGTAACTATGGTAGCGGTTGGCAGAATCAGCAAATCGAATTTGCGAAATTCCCAGGCCCAGTATTAATGACATCAAACTGTATTATCGACCCTAATGTGGGTAATTACGGTGACCGTATCTGGACACGTAGTATTGTTGGTTGGCCTGGAGTGAAACACATTACTGGTGATGACTTCTCTGACATGATTGAACAAGCACAATCATTAGACGGTTTCCCATACAGTGAAATTGAGCATTTAATTACGGTTGGTTTTGGTCGTGAAACCTTGTTAAATGCGGCTGATACAGTGATTGATTTAGTCTCACAGAAAAAATTACGTCACGTTTTCTTAGTAGGTGGATGTGATGGTAGTCGTGGTGAACGTAGTTACTACACTGATTTAGCAAGAGAAATTCCACAGGATTGTTTAATTATGACATTGGCTTGTGGTAAATACCGTTTCAATAAATTAGATTTCGGTACCTTGGAAGGCTTACCACGCTTACTTGATGTGGGTCAGTGTAATGATGCTTACTCTGCGATTATGCTAGCCGTTAATCTAGCTGAAAAATTAGGTTGTGGTGTAAATGACTTACCATTGTCTTTAATTTTGTCTTGGTTTGAGCAAAAAGCGATTGTTATTTTATTAACATTGCTTTCGCTAGGCGTGAAAAATATTTATACCGGCCCAACAGCACCTGCGTTCTTAACGGACAATCTGCTGGCGGTGTTAAATGAGAAATTTGGTATGCGTTCTATCACTACACCAGAACAAGATCTTAAAGATATTCTTTCAGCTTAATCGTTTAATTCATCATCATTGCCGGAGCCTACGGGCTTCGGTAAGGAATCAATATCCATGACGATGCCTACTTCCCTTTGTCCTAATCGTATGCAAGTTCACTCAATAAATCAGGAAACCCCTGAAGTGTGGACACTGAATTTAATTAATCATGACTTTTATTCTTATAAACCAGGTCAGTTTGCACTGGTGAGTATTAATAATAGTGATGAAACTATGCGCGCTTATACTATTTCATCTTCTCCAGGATTAAGCCCATTTATCACCTTAACCATTCGCCGTTTAGAAAATGGGGTGGGCTCAGGTTGGTTAACATCACAAGTCAAACCGGGTGATTATCTCTGGTTGTCTGATGCCCAAGGTGAATTTACTTGTGCTGGTAAAGAAGGTGCACGCTATTTAATGTTAGCGGCTGGATGTGGTATCACTCCGGTGATATCGATGACACGTTGGTTGTTAAATAATCAACCCAAGGCAGATATTACAGTTATTTTTAATATTCGTGAACAAAGCCAGTTTATTTTTGAGAAAGAGTGGATCGAATTAGCAAATGCTTATCCCTATAATCTGAATTTTATTATGATGTCTAAATTACCTGATAATAAAGGGTTATTTAGTGGACGTATTTCTCAAGAAAAATTAACAGCATTAGTGCCTGATATCGCAAGTCGCACCGTGATGTGTTGTGGCCCAAACAGTTATATGGAAGACACCGGACGTTTTGCAAGAAATCTTGGCGTACCTGCTGAGAATATCTTTATGGAACGTTTTGGCGATGAACCTGTTTGTGTTGATGAAAATGAACAATTAACCATGACAATTCGCCATCCACTATCACAAATTAAAGTGCCTGTGGGCGTCACTTTATTATCCGCGATGGAAGAAAATAAAGTTCCCGTCTTTGCCGCTTGTCGTGCAGGAGTTTGTGGTAGTTGTAAAACGCGCCTTGTTAGTGGTGATTATGATGTTACTAGTACCAGTACATTAACGCCTGAAGAGATAGCTCAAGGCTATGTCTTAGCATGTAGCTGCCGTTTAAAAGGTGATGTTGAGCTCGCATAATCTCTTTTTTATTAAACTCTTTCCTTCTATTTTTCTGTTTTTTTACCCTGTTAATTTATTAACGGGGTTTTTTATGTCTATTCTTCCCATTAAATGTGGCATTAATCCGGAAAATACCCTCTTTTATTTTAATTTAAACCCTGTTTTTATTTATTTAGAATAATAAAAATATTGAAAAGGGTGATTTCATGAAAATATATTTTAATGAGTGGGGAGTTTCCTTATAAACATTCTGCTATTATTTAAGTTATTGATTGGGTAAGGGGGGGTATATGAAAAAATTGTTAGTTATTTGTTTATTGGGTGTCATGTTATCTGGCTGTGAAAAATCTCAACAAACCCTTGATGGCTCTAATGTAGAGTCACTACGTATGTCAATTGTTGAAATGCGTAATTCTCTCCCCCTTGATGAGCAAATACGTTTTGACGAAGCAATAGAATTGGCAATGCTTAATGATATTAACTTTAATGATTTAGTGATTGCTGGTCGTCATAATAATGCTGATCTAATCACCCGAAAAATGTGCCAGTCATTAGATGGTAAAACGGTAAAAGAGATATTTTCACAAGCAGAAGAAATAAGAGTACAAAAATTAGCATTTAAATAATCAATTAATAAACAATTTATCTCTTTTTATACGATGTAAACTTTCGTAGGAAAACTTTACTCCTTTTTATATTTTCTTTTCGAATGTAATTATATTATTTAATTATACGGTGAATATTCTGACTGCTATTTTTCAATAGAACTTAAACAACATCGTTATCGTGCTTTTCATTATAGAGTGAGTGGTTATAATGCGCCGCGCATTCGCAAGAAAATGGCAGTATCTCGTTAGGCGAGGCTCCTATACAAACACAGGTTACTGATCTGACGACGTCGAGAGACGCCCAAGATTAGGACAGGATATATCGACCGAAGGTATATCCCCATGTAACTTCCAGTATTTATTGGATACGTTGTATAGTGCTAAAACCGAGACGTGTAGATAGCTTTTGCATTCTCGCTTCTGGTTTCGCCCCTATGGAGAACTGATTTGCTAAACACAAACAGTAATAGGGAACCACAAAAATGACCTTCAATATTCAAAATAAAATGGATGCTGTTTTAGTCGCAGATGCATCCTTAAATACACCGCAAAATAATTCAACTCAAGATCAATACAATCGTTTAAAAGATGATGCAACAATCAGTGCTTATATGAGCCAGTCTTATATAGCAGTATCTGTCGCTGATTCGGTTGAAAATGTGAAAGCTCAACTTGTTAATGATTTAAAAGATGAATTAATACCAACTTATCTTTATGTAGTTGATAAAGATAATTATCTTAATGGAATTTTACCCGTTAAATCATTATTAACAGCGGCTAATGATCGGTTTGTTTCTGATGTTATGCGTCACACTTTTTTTTCAGTATCACCTGAGCAAAATCGACATGATGTGTATCAATTGATTAGCCAGAGTGGCTTAGACAGCGTACCCGTGATGCATTTTGGTAAATTAGTGGGTGTGTTGCGTCCACAAGATATTGCTGAATTGATTGAAGATGAAAATACCCTAGATGCACAAATGCAAGGGGCGTCATCACCTTTAGAGCAGCCTTACTTAGAAACCAGCCCAGTAACATTATGGCGCAAACGTGTTGTCTGGTTATTGATGTTGTTTGTGGCAGAAGCGTATACCAGTACGGTATTGCATGCCTTTGAGGATAGATTAGAAGCAGCAATTTCATTAGCCTTCTTTATTCCGTTGCTGATTGGTACTGGGGGAAACAGTGGCACACAAATCACCTCAACCTTAGTACGTGCGATGGCATTAGGGGAAGTGAGCTTACGCAATGTTTGGTCTGTATTAAGAAAAGAGATAACCACATCTATCATGGTTGCGTTAACCATGGGAATTGCAGGCTTTGTGCGAGCTTGGTTCTTAGGTGTCGGAATGGAAGTGATGATTGTTGTTGGCTTAACGCTTGTTTCAATTACGGTTTGGAGTGCGGTTGTATCGTCTGTTATTCCAATGGTATTAAAGCGTTTAGGTATTGACCCTGCGGTTGTGTCAGCACCGTTTATCGCAACATTAATTGATGGTACCGGTCTTATTATCTACTTTGAAATCGCGACTCATGTGATGAGCGAGTTTGCTTAAGACAATTCCACGTATTCTTTCCCAAGATAAAGCCGATGTGACTCAATAAACACATCGGCTTTATTTTTTCCTGCGCTAATTAGTACTCGATAAACTGTAAAATAGACTGACAATGGCGGCAGCGATATTGAGTTTCACCCCGTAATACTTTGTTGTGACGCCGAAGGGTCAACTGGTGTTCTTCTTCACAATGGCAAGTATAACGAAACGTTTTGGCTTTAACGGCGCTGACATCAAAGTGATGAGTACGTTTAGCCGAAACGTGTAGCACTGTTTCCATCATCCACTTCCATTCTTTCCCGTGAGGCGCTACACGACCAAAGTGCCGGCTTACTAATAAGTGCGCTAATTCATGGGGAATAACTTCCTCAATAAAATTCTGTTTATTTTCAATCAATAATGTAGGATTAATACGGATTTCCCAATTTGCATAATAGGCACTGCCTGCAATAGTGCCTCTCTGATTATAATGTAGAGTAGGTTCTGGGTAATTTGTATTAAGATAAAGATTAGCCTGCTGCAATTTTTCACGCAGTGTTCGCATAACGCTTTGCACTAAGGCGATGGGGACTCTTACCGTTTTCATGTTACAGAGCATATAGCGCCTTATACAAACACGCAATAAAAAGAAAACTTGCACAATATATAAATTAACATATTATTAAAAAGTATATTGATTATGGAGTTTACCATGACACAACGAGTTCAACCTGATTTATTAGATGCAATGAAATTGGCGGCTAATGAAGCGTCTAGCATGCTTAAGACGCTAGGAAATGGCGATCGCCTCTTATTATTGTGTCAGCTAAGTCAGGGCGAAAAAAGTGTGAGTGAATTAGAAGAGAGTTTAGGTATTCGTCAACCGACACTTTCTCAACAACTAACCGTTTTGCGAAATGAAGGGTTAGTGAATACTCGTCGTGATGGAAAACGTATCTTCTATTCTATTGCTGATGAAAAAGTATTAGTGCTACTCAATACGCTTTATCAGCTTTATTGCCCTATAGCAGGTTAATTTATGAATATAGATTGGGTTCACTTTACGCCGTTAAGTGCGGCAATTGGTGGGCTTATGATAGGTGCTGCGGCCGCTCTTTTACTGTTATTTAATGGCCGCATTGCAGGAATAAGCGGTATTTTAGGCGGCATTTTATCAACAAAACAGCAGGGGAATGGCTGGCGTTGGGCATTTCTAGTTGGCATGTTAATCGCACCTACACTCTTTTATTTTTTTGATACCCCTTTGTCACCCGTTATTGAAACATCACCTTGGATGTTGATTATTGCCGGTGTGCTGGTGGGAGCAGGGACACGTTTAGGTAATGGTTGCACAAGTGGTCATGGTATTTGTGGGTTAGCGCGATTATCACGTCGTTCTATAGTTGCTGTTTTGGTGTTTATGGTGACGGCTTTTATTACTGTTTATATTCAACGCCATGTAATAGGAGGCTAACAAAATGACAAAGCTCGTTGCTTTTCTTTGTGGTCTTCTCTTTAGTGCGGGATTGATTGTTGGTGGTATGAGTAACCCGCAAAAAATCTTAGGATTTTTGGATATTACAGGAAATTGGGATCCTTCTTTATTGATAATCATGGGCGCAGGCCTGGTTGTCAGTATTATTGGTTATCAATTAACTCGCCGTAGACAACAAAGTGTATTAGCGTGCCCTTTAACTATTCCAACCAATAAAGTCATTGATAAACCATTGGTGTTAGGCAGTGTGTTATTTGGTCTTGGTTGGGGATTAGCTGGAATTTGCCCAGGCCCTGGTTTGGTATTAGCCGGAGCTGGGTTTTATCAAGGTATTTTATTTGTTCTTGCCATGATAGTGGGCTGGCTATTTGTTGGGCTTTTTCGTAAATCGCCGCAAGGATAATTTAATCTTACAGTATTAGCCAAAATGTTAAACGGGAAGCCTGTGCTTCCCGTTTGTATATTAAATACATTGAACATTATTTAAAGTCAGCATAAGGAATAAGAGGATTTGGCGGTAAATCCAAATCACCATTCCAGCCATCAAAAGAATAGCGTAAGTACATTAATGCATGGCTTGGGGTATAGTTTTTCGCTTGTTGAATATCAATAGCGGCACCAATAAACCAATGCGGTGTAATGCGATGTTCAACTAATGCTCTTGCGGTATAACCAACACCAGTACCTGAGTCACCTTCATCAATCGCATTGCGCTCTTGATAATAAAGTTTCATCATCTCTTCTCGATCTTCGGGACTAAGTTCATTCATATAGCGATTAAACTTATCGACGGAGACGAGATTTTGTAAGGGGTAGCGTTTTCTGTCATCCGTTTGAGAGTAAGACCAAGAAACGGAGCCTGATAATTCCCAAGACCAATTTTCAGTACGTTCGCGATAATTAATGGGAAGCCCTAAAGAGACATATTTTTGTGGACTATAATAGCCACCTTGACCTAAAGTGTAGCCGCTTAAGTCTTTATCATAATGCCAAAGCATAGTACTTAAACCGACAGAAACACGGCGGTTGTTTTCATTGATAAGTTTATAATAATAGCCACCCATACCTCGAACACTGCTATTATCTTCAACGTTTTTACCTGTCAGTTTATCAATGGAAACTTCCCCCCAGTAGCCGTCTTTTCCGCCTAAGTCATAACTCCCGCTTAAACGAACGCCCGTTCTTCTCACACCGCCCCATATTTGGTTAGTCCAAATATCTCGTTGACCACCAAAAGCAAGTAAAGAGCTATTAACTGGGCGACGGTGAACATCAAGTGTCCAGCCAACATTAAAAACATCACGACTATAGGCAATTTTACCGACCCAATCTGTGACTTCAAAACCTAACGGTGTTGTACCCAGATCCCATTGCCATTGACCATTTTCCCAGCCAATCGCAGGACTGACACCAAACGCTTTTTGTTCTAGTGGGGAACAACCTGTACGGTAACAAGACCCAAATTTAGAATCATAAGGTGATGTACCCAGTTTTCCGCTATTGAGATTAACTAAATCTGCTCGCCAGAAGAAACGACCATCATAAACAGGGTGATCAAGTTGTAACATGGTGGTGTGGGCACGTAGTTTTGAATAGCCCTCACTACCACTAGAGCCCCAGTAATCATGTTCAAGAGTAAAACGCCACTCTTGCTGACGATAGAGTGATTCAGCATCAGCTCGTAAGCTTCGAGATAACCAATTATCTTTTTCGTCATTACGCATTAACGTAGTGTATTCACTATTATTTTTTGGCAACCTATCTGTTATTCCATCCTTGATCATGGCTTGCTGATAATAATAGTGGGCTTGTTGACGATGTTGGCTATCACGCTGAAAACGTCCAATATCTCGTAACACTAAAGCATCCGCACTGTCGGGTTCAATTTCAATTTGGCGGGCTAAGTAAGCAAAGTAGTGTTGTGCTTTCTCGGTATTACCCACCTCTTTTTCTGCATTGGCGACACGTCTAAGAGAATTGCTATTAAATTGGTTGGGTGAAAGGGTTTCTATTTTGGCAAGATAGTATTTTGCCTGTATTTTTTGACCTTGTTCTAAGGCGATATCTGTCGCACCTAATAATGCGGTTTCATTGTTAGGTTCTAGATTTAGAGCAGTATGGTAATAACTTAAAGCTTGTTCAAGGTTATTTCTCTCTTGAGCCCAGTTTGCTAATAGCAAATAAGTCTGAGTTTTTTGCTCTGGTGGAATATGAGCAAAAAGATAATCGACAGCTTGTTGTTCTTGGCCTTTAGCACGTAGAGACTCAGCATGCGCTAATGTTTGACCAAAGCGTAATCGACTGTCTAGGGCTTTAACACTTTCACTGCGTTGGGGTAATGGAATGGCTTCTAGTGTATTGAGGGCTTGTGTTTCTCGTCCTGTTTTATTCAGATATAAGGCATAGGCATAAAGGCGAGAGGGATCATTAGGGAGGCGGCGATTAAGTTGATTAAAATATTCTTCAGCAACAGGGGCTTGTTGAGTTATTAATAAATCATCAGTAAGGCGATAAATATTCCAAATATCATTGGGATAATCTTTAGCAATTGCCTTACGTTTTTCAATCGCGCTTAGGTATTGTTCTTTATGCTCATCGTCAGCGGCTAAATCTTGTCTGATACCTGAAATGATATAGCTATAATCTTCTGCCAAATTTTTATATTGTCTTGGCGTTAAACTAGCAATAAATTGTTGTGCCTTTTCATGGGACTGTTGGCGATAAAGCTTCGCTAAACTATGTAAAGTGGCAGCATGATTGGGTTGATATTTTAACGCCTGTAAATAATGGGTTTCCGCTATCTCCAATTGGCGCTGGGCAACAGCGATATCCCCTAAGCCAAGATAAGGTTCACTTTCATAAGGGCTTAATTTATTAAGTTGATTGAAATAGCGCGCAGCTAATTCATAATCTTGTTTTAATAGGGCATCATCTGCTTTTGAAAGTAAATACCAATATTGATTAGACTGCAACATTGTTCGCCATTGACCACTGTTATCATGATTAGGTGCTAATTTCAGCGCCTGAGAAAGATAAAAAATTGCCGCACCACGTTGATTAGCACGAGAATAGCGCACCCCTAATGCACCCACCACATCGGCATTATCCGGTTGTTGGCGTACTTTTTGTTTTAATGTAGCAATAGGCAATGAAGTAACATCTACTTTTGATGTTAGGGTTGCAGCAGTGCTCGTTGCTACTGTGGTAGATTGCTGTTGTTGCTGATAAAGCGCCGCTATTTTCGTATTTTGTGGATATTGGCGGTAAATAGAGTTAAGGCGGTCTAATTTATCCTCATGAGAGGATTGCATTAGCACTTGAATATATTCAAGTGCTAATGTTTCATCAGGGGGCATTCCTCGATAAATTTCATCGTATAAATTTAGTGCATCGTCATAACGCCCAGCCGTTCGATAAAGCTGGGCTCTTTGTAGTTTTTGTCTATTAACATCTGTTGTTAGAGATAATGTTTTTATTGCACGCTGATATTGCTCTGATTGTGGAAATTGAGCCCCTAATTGAGTAAATAATCGCTGTGCTTTTGCATTATCTTTTTGTTTAATTGCAAACTGAATTTGCATTAATAGGATATTAGGATCATTCGGTTTAATTAATGATAAACGGTATAACGATTGTGCTACCAACGCTTCATTTCCAGTGGACGTTCCTAATCTCACTTGAGCTTGCAAAAAGGCTTCTGTTGATTCTTCACTGGCTTGCGTGACAGGCAAGAAGCCTGTCAGCACAAAGAGAGCAATAATAGATTGTCGATGCGAGTGACCAAAATGCCACATAGCCTTAGTCCTTAGCCGCTAAACGACGTTGGCTTCTTATTTTCATTGCTCGCCAAATAAGAAGAGAGACAAGAATAATACCGATAATCGCAGCTAAACCAAGCCATATAGGATGTGATGCGAAGACGTACCAGATTTCTTCCCACCAAGGTAAGTAACCAACGTAATAGGTATCGCCAACACGTAAACTATTTACGCCAGACTCTCTGACTAACACCACTGAACCGTGCATTGCATCGCGCTTACCGCTGTCACTAATCGCTTCATTTAATAGTTTGTAACCTTGGGTACTATCCGCTAATAGTGCGACAACACTACGTTGTGAAAAGAATGGTGATTGAAAACCAATAATCGCACCCATTGAACCTTTAGAGGTTAATGAAATTCGGCTATCTGGACGTTTATCTGTAGGCTGATAGTGGGTGTGGCTAAATATACTGATCTCACGAGAAGGTAATGTGATTTCGCTACGAGCCTTATCAACCAGCAGATTCATCTGTTTGTCATTATTGAGTGCGGGTGGAATAGTTCCTATCAGTAATAGATCTGCATCCCTTTTTTGCATCTCTTCTAATGAGTCTGTTAATGAAACATTCAGGGCTGGATAACCTGTTTGAGCACCTATATTCCCTGTTGAGATTAAAAGGGTTGATAACTGGGTCGGTGAAGGCTGTTGATTAACAAAAATTAATGTTTCGGAAAGGTCAGCATAACGGCTAAAAGGGAAGCCTGCGTGGCTGAAAACTCTCAAATCAGGCAGCGCAATATAGTGTCGATAATCCCCTGTAAAATTGAAACTTGATAAATCGTCAATGGCGACAGCGTTTGGAACAGGATGATAAGTAATACATTGTTCAGTTGAACCGCCAGGAATAGGGTTAGTGTAATCAAATGCAAACGTAATTTGGTTACGCTCACCTAATTTTACGGCAGGGATATTCAATAAGTTTTTATGTTCAATCCAACCTTGAATAAGCGGTAAATAAGCAATAATAAGGTTGTCTTTTTTATCTTTTTCAAGAGGATAGGCTTTAATAA
Organism: Proteus sp. FME41; assembly: GCF_014897315.1. Lineage (GTDB taxonomy): Bacteria > Pseudomonadota > Gammaproteobacteria > Enterobacterales > Enterobacteriaceae > Proteus. Next base: position 71,639 of record NZ_JABUYL010000002.1, read on the forward strand.
AGTGATCGTTGACTAAAATAGACATACGCGAGTCATCTTGAAATGCAGGTGCGGTATAGCGATAACGCAATTGCATTTGTAACCCAGTATTATTAAACATAAATAAATCAGGCGGTAATGTCATATTGAGTGTAATCGGATTGGGTTTTAATCCTCGTGACTGTAATTGGCCTTCATAGTCTTGTAACATATTAAAATAAATAGGTTTATTTAATTGTACCCATTTTGGCGCATCATAAGGCTCACGAGGGATCAGTTTTTCTACTTCATCAATAGTGACGGTATTGCCTCTGAAAATAACGTGTCCACGAGCGATCCCATTAACAGCCGTGATCAAATCATTATCATCACGGCCCATAATGAGGAGCTGTTTGATATAAGGGTTTGTTGGATGTGTCAGCATTTCGATAGTGGGTGCTTTAACATCAGCATGCTGTTTTAAAAATTCAGGTTTTTGTTTATTAGTGGCAAAAATAATACTGTGTTGATTCGGCAATGAATCGTAATAAACAGGGTAGTTTTGCTGACGCCAATCGACTTGAGTCCCAAACCAAGAAGTGAGTATAGCGGCGGCTTTCTGTTGTACTAAATTAGGCGACTGGCTGAAAACCATTGGCAGGGTTAATGACCCAAAATCACGACTATCAAAGAATGGCTCTGGGAAGTTTGCTAATTCATTGCTTAAACGTAATGATTGAAAAGTGAGGTTCAATTGGCTGCTTTTACTCACATCAAGCCACAGTGTGGTATTGGCTTGGTTCTCACAAATTTCACGATAATGGCCAATAAAAGAGAGTTTTATATGGTTAAAATCTTGAATAAATAAAGGATCAATTGGTATCGTAATTTGGTTTTTCTTACCTAAATCTTCCTGTTTTAGGGTAATAACTCCCATCAATTCATCATTCAAATAAACATTAAGATGAGATTCCACAGGAAGTAGTGACGGAGACGGTGTAAATTCTAAATCGAGAGTGGCTTTTGAAACATATTCATCACTACGTACACCAAATTCTAAATAACCATCAGGGCTCACTCCCGTTAAATGAATAGCGCCATAGCTTGGTGCCGTATCCGCAAATTTAAGGATTTTTTGACGAGCAGAAGGCGTTATATCATTTGAGGGTAATGGTATATTAACAGGCGTTGTTTGAGTCGTCGCGTTAGGTGTTGCTTCAGTTATCGCCACGGTAGGCTCTGAAGTATTTGTTTGCGCTTCTTGCGTTTCATCTCCATAAACTGAAGATGTGAGCATAAATAAGGCAAGTATGATAAAACGTTTTTTCATTATTGTTACCCATGATCTTATTGTTTATTAATAAACTCCCAAAAAACCGAGTTTTTCCTTCAAGACTGATGAAATATTTGTGAAACATTAACGCGTTGAGGGAGTAATGATGAAAGCCACAGCAAAAATAGACCGAGTACGCGAAATATGGCGTAAATAAAGTAAGGGGCGCGTTTTAGCAGCATGTTATAGCCTTGCATACTGATATAAATGATGTTTTTAAGGCTACTTAACGGTCTATCAACAGGTAGTTCATGTTGCCAATCAGCCCAAGTATCAGCCCGCTCAAATGTACAAGCGGTAAAATCAATTGCTTTTTGAGTTGTCATTTCACACAGTTGCAATCCGATAATTTGCCCATCAATACGTGAAATGCTGGCTTTAAAAGCATGCTCACGCTGATTTTGGCTTAGCAATAATGTGATATTTTCGTTTTGAGATAGAGAAAGGCTAACATTACTAGGTAATTGAATAGCACAGCTGTTATCAGAAAAATCATAGAGATAGCATCGGTACAGTGAACCGTTATTTAATAACAGCATGGCAGGAGCTTTAATGCGAACTCGAGGGAAGCGACGCTGTTGCTTCGTTTCTACAGATACTGCAATAGCGACGCCGAGTAATACAAGATTATAGCAAACCCAGAGTAAACACATGACGATAGCCCAAGCTTCATCAGGATCACCTGTTGTAATGCGCCAAAAACCAAACAAAATCCCCAGTAAGTTTAAGTTAAGAAAAATTAAGTAGGGACGGTTGATTTTCCAATCGACAAAACCTTCTTCCATAACGCCCCCTTTTTCAGTCACGTTAAATGTCCCTTTGTGAGGTGAAAAAAGGGTGCTTAATACAGGGCGAGTCGTGTACCACGCTAAAATAGTTTCATAGACTTCTCCCCAAAATGAATGGCGATAAGCACCTTGCAATTTCGCACTAGCCAGAGATATATGGATTAAATAGGGCACAACATATAAAGCAATGGCGATAGCGGGGGCATAAATGATATAAGCGCGAAAAATAAGAAATGTCAGTGGTGCCAGTAAGAAAATCATACGGGGAATGCCAGAGAAAAAGTGCAACATGGCATTTAAGTAGCAAAGACGTTGAGGGAGAGTCAGTCCTTTACCAAATAAAGGGTTATCAAGGCGAAATATTTGCACCATGCCTCTCGCCCATCGAATACGTTGGCCTATATGTGCGGACAATGATTCTGTTGCGAGTCCTGCTGCTTGAGGAATACGAATATATGCAGATGTCCAACCATGACGGTGTAGGCGTAATGAGGTATGAGCATCTTCTGTTACTGTTTCAACGGCAATTCCCCCAATTTCATCTAAGGCCGTACGACGTAAAACAGCACAAGAACCACAGAAAAACGCAGCGTTCCAAGTATCGTTACCGTCTTGAACTAACCCATAAAATAATGTGCCTTCATTGGGTGTTTCACGGAAATTACCTAAATTACGTTCAAAAGGATCGGGTGAGAAAAAATGGTGAGGCGTTTGTACTAGCGCCATTTTTTCATCTTTTAAAAACCATCCCATTGTGAATTGTAAAAAGGAACGTGTTGGAACGTGGTCACAGTCAAAAATCGCGACGAATTCGCCGGAGGCTAGCGTTAACGCATGATTAATATTACCCGCTTTAGCAAAGTCGTGTTTTTCACGTGCGATATAACGAATACCAACTTCTTGTGCAAATGCTTTAAATTCAGGGCGATTACCATCATCAAGTAAATAAATCGTCAATTTATCTTTGGGCCAATCTAGGTTTAAGCTGGCATAAATTGTGGTTTTAACGACTTGTAAGTCTTCATTGTAGGTAGGAATAAAAATATCAACACTTTGCCATTGTGTAATATCTTCAGGCATAGAAACGGGTTTACGATGAAGGGGCCAAATGCATTGCATAAAACTAAGAAATAGCACACACCATGCATAAGTTTCAGCAAGTAAAAGTAGCAAACCACAAAATAAACTGAAATTATCAACCCAATAAAGCGTTGATTGATAACGCCACCAGATATATCGACACGCAATGGTGAGCGCCAACATAATCATTGCGATTGAAGCAAAACGACCAGAAATATCACGAATAGCTAAGGCAACTAACCAAAGAACAATGACAAAAACAAATTGGAAAGTCAGGTCAAAAGGCTGAGTAATACTCAATAAAATAAAGAAGATAGCTAAAATCGCAATAACAGAGTAGAGCAAGTATTGCCAAATAGGTGTCGTTTTTTTCTTATGTTCAATAATTTCAATGGCGATAGGCGAAACATGAACAAAGAATTTTTTGTATAGTTTTCTGACATAGGAAATAAGCTGAGTTGGTTTTTTTACCAATAACTGCGCAATGTAGTGACAAACTAGCCAAAAACTTTGTAGTAAATAGCGCACAGGATCGAAAACCTTAGGGCAACGAGGATCAATATGAGGAAATAACGCACGTTGTTTTCTGGCTATTTTTCGCCAAAATGGCGATTCCATACGTAAAAAAAACCACATAATGCCCATAAATAGCTCGCTAACAATAGCTGCACTACGAGAAGCACCGTTATGGCGATAAAATTTGTAATAACGAATAAGAATATGTTGTGCTGCACTCTTTTCTATTTTATTCGTGGCATCGGAAGATGATGGCATTATGACTGTCCTTCTTTCCTTTCAAATAACGGAAAACACCACTGAGCCAGTTGTGTTATTTCCTCAACTAACATGCAATTAGCTCGGTAATCATATAAAGGTAAACGTGAAGCGCAGGCTTCTAATGACGCTTCATCTCGATGAAGAACAACAGGGCATAATGGAAATTGTGTTGTTTGCCAAAATTGATAGAAATCTTGGTGAACTTGGCTAGTTGCACGAAATTGATTAATAAGGATATATTCATTTTTAGCAAATTCATGCTGATTAAGGCGAATATGACAGTTACTTTCAGCCATCACGACAGTGAAAAAAATAGCCGCTTTTTCTATCCATGGAGTGAAAATGGCATCTTGTGTATGTTGTAAATCCATTAAAATAATGGCATTAGGATGCAACTGGGTAAATGTGGTTAGAAAATGATTAAAATGCTGTTTTGCTGAAAATGATAATTGTAGAAGTAAATTATCCTTCAGATTAACCAAACCAAAAGGTAAAACATGGTAGCCTGATTGATAGTGAAAAATACTATCCTCTATAGGGGTTTGTGCTAATAATGCCTGACTTAATGTGGTATTTTTTTGCTGTGCTGGAAAATAAAAAGGCAAAATATTTTCAGTACAATTATCAATAATTAGTACTTCTTTATTTTGTTGGTTAAATTGCCGAGCAAGAGCAATTGCAGTGGATGTTGTACCCACTCCACCTCGAAGCCCTTTTAATACAATAAGTGGCATAGTTAGCCTCATTTAGTTATGTAATTAAATGCATTAAGTAATGGCCAGCGATAAATAATCATACTGTTTTCTTCTTCTTTATTAATATCCTTATAGTGATAGTTGTTTAGTGAAAATAAAATTTTTAATTTATTAATGTCTTTATTTAGATTATTTTTTCCTATTTTTATATTTGAGTTAATGAAACTTTCATTTTTCATTCTAATAATCTCCTAATAAATAATAAATAAATTTTCATCAGGTTTAAAAAAAACTGATAAGCAGCGATTAATTAACTACTGTTGCGATTCATTTAAGTTCTCTATTTTAGAGTATGCTTTAAAATCTATTATTTCAATTACGTAAAGGTACATAAAAATAGAAATTAATTTCTATATTTTTATGGACGATAATCAAAGGGTGTTTTTTCTAAAATAAAATTTTTATATTTTAAGTTTTTATTTGTTAAATAATGATAAGAAAGTATGAATAAAAAATAGAGGAATAAAAAGAAGTGTAAATTAGTTGTTTATAACAATATATTAAAATATTTAATTCCGATGATCATTATTGTATATTGATCTCCATCACTTTTAACGGAAAGATCGTTTTTTGATTATCCTTTGTTGATTAATTATGTTCTTATATTAAGTGAGTTGTTTTTAAATTCGAATTTATGTTTAAGGTTTGTTATTAATTGTTATTTATGTGTGGTTTGTTTTGTTTTTGTTTCGAAATATAAAAATAAGATAACTCTGTGTTTCATTATTTAATGTAAATAAAACGCCATTTTTAAAAATAGAAGCTATTATATAAATAGAAAATCGAGTGTTTTCTTTTAAATCCAAATTTAATAAATTGGATTTCATTATTAGTCTCCTTTTATATAAGAGGCCAGTTTTTACTGGTGAGTTTTCTTTTTTATTAATTTTTATTTAAGGGTTTTTACTAAGTTTAAAATAATTATTCTCTTATATGTAAGATTTGTAGTTAATTAAATATCGTAAGTAATAAAAAAACAGATATGAATAATCATATAACTGTTGAATTTGATTTATTGATACTAATGAGTAGGAAATCAAAATGAACAAGTCTAATACAACCCAGTTCGATTTTTTACATTACTGGCATGGGTTGGGAGCATGGAATTTCTATTTTTTACTGAAGTTTGTTTTACTTTGGTATGGTTATTTAAATTTTGATGCTTTTAGCAATCTACTTTTTCTTGCCTTTTTATTGTTCCCGTTACCAAAAAACAGTTGGCATAAAATACGTAATTGGATAGCTATCCCTATTGGGTTAGTTTTATTTTATCACGATACTTGGTTACCCAGCTTTTCAACGGTATTAGCACAAGGTGGACAGCTTAAACAGTTTTCGTTTGATTATCTTGTGGAGTTAACTGTTAATTTTATCAATATAAAAATGATTGGTGTCGCCTTTATTTTACTGGTGGGATACCTTTTTATTGAGCAGTGGGTAAGGGTTTCGGTCTTTATTATTGCGGGAGTCTTATGGCTAAATATCGGTGGATTTACACATTTTTCACAAAGTATGGTGCCTGAGGTTTCAGCCAATAGTTTTACGCCAGAAAATGACATTAATGCTGAAAAAAGGACTGCGTTAGCAAATGCAACAGAAGCACCGTCTGTATCAGTTGAGCCTCTGGTTGTTCCTGAAGAAGTCACAGCGATTAAACCTGCAGAATCAACACCCGCCAATTCGTTTTATCCACCACAAAAACAGAAGGTTAACAATAAAGCACTTGATGATTGGTTAACACAATTCTATGGCTATGAGAAAAAACGGGCGACACCATTTCCCGCCCAGTTATCTGCGAATGCTCAGCCTTTTGATATCTTAATCATTAATATTTGCTCGCTTTCAACTGCGGATACTGCCGCTGTTGGGTTACAAGAACACCCTATTTGGGGCAACTTTGACGTATTATTTAGTCACTTTAATACAGTCTCTTCTTATAGTGGCCCCGCATCATTAAGATTATTACGATCAAGTTGCGGACAAACTCACCATTCTGATTTATATGATCCTGCCGATACACAGTGTTTGTTAATGGATAATTTGTCTTCATTAGGGTTCGTAAAGAAACTTGTACTCGATCACAATGGAAAGTTTGGTAACTATCTTCAAGAAGTTCAGCAACTCGGAAATCTTAATATCGCTTTACAAGATCAAGAAAATCTTTCTCATCAAATTACCGCTTTTGATGGTACTAAAATTTACAACGACAAAGAGACATTAGAGCGTTGGTTGCAAGCTCGCGAGCAATCAAAAGAGAGTCGCAGTGTCACCTTTGTGAACTTAGTCTCATTGCATGATGGTAACCGCTTTGTGGGTGAAAATAACACGGCCGATTATGGTAAGCGAGCCACAACACTATTAGATAATTTAGATAACTTTATGAATGAGTTGGATAAAAAGGGAAGAAAAGTCATGGTGGTGATTATTCCTGAGCATGGTGCTGCCTTACAAGGTGATAAAACGCAGATGTCAGGATTAAGAGATATTCCAAGCCAAAGCATTACAACTGTGCCTGTTGGTGTTCGTTTTACCGGAATAAAAGACAGAGCACAATTTTATCCTCCAGTGATTGTTGAAGAGCCAAGCAGCTATTTAGCTATTTCTGAGTTTATTTCTCGTAATGTTAATGGTGATATCTTTAATCAATCTGCTATTGATTGGAATGCAATAGCTAGCGAATTACCTCAAACAGCCAATGTTGCGGAAAACCAAGCAACCATTGTGGTTGATTATCAAGGTCAGTCTTATATTAAGTTAAATGGAGGGGAATGGATTAATTATCCTAACTAACTTTTTATAGGAAACAGTTTCATCATAAATCTATGTTCTCGTTTTCTCCTTTTGAGATCCCCGTATTGATTGCGGGGTTTTTTTATGGAGTTTTTTATCTAAAAAGACCAACAAAAAACCACATCTATAAAAGATGTGGTTTATCAAATAATCAATAACGTGATGTAACAAGTGCTAGGCTTTTAAACCGGCGGCTTCACGTAAGATTTCAGCTTTGTCTGTTGCTTCCCACGGGAATTCAGGACGACCAAAGTGACCGTAAGCTGCTGTTTTTTGGTAGATTGGGTGCAGTAAATCTAACATTTGAATTAATCCATAAGGACGTAAGTCAAAGAATTCACGCACTAACAAAATCAGTTGTGATGCAGGTACTTTTTCTGTGCCAAACGTTTCTACCATAATCGAGGTTGGTTCAGCTACACCGATTGCGTAAGATACTTGGATTTCACAACGATCAGCTAAACCTGCAGCAACGATATTTTTAGCAACATAACGTGCAGCATAAGCAGCAGAACGGTCTACTTTTGAAGGATCTTTACCTGAGAAGGCACCGCCGCCATGACGCGCCATGCCGCCGTATGTATCAACAATAATTTTGCGACCCGTTAAGCCGCAGTCACCCATTGGGCCACCAATAACAAAACGACCTGTTGGATTAATGAAGTATTTGGTTTGCTCATTTAACCATTCTATTGGTAGAACAGGTTTAATGATCTCTTCCATTACGGCTTCATGCAGATCTTTTTGTGTAATGTCTTCAGAATGCTGAGTTGATAATACAACTGCATCAATGCCGACAATGTTGTTATTGTCATATTGGAATGTAATTTGGCTTTTTGCGTCAGGACGTAACCAAGGTAAGGTACCACTTTTACGAACTTGGGCTTGGCGCTGAACTAAGCGATGAGCATAAGTAATAGGCGCTGGCATTAATACGTCAGTTTCATTCGTGGCGTAACCAAACATTAAACCTTGGTCACCCGCACCTTGTTCTAACGGATCTGCGCGGTCAACACCTTGATTGATGTCCGGTGATTGCTTACCAATGGCACTGATCACTGCACAGGAATTAGCATCAAAGCCCATATCGGAGCTGGTATAGCCGATTTCACGCACTGTTTTTCGTGTGATTTCTTCGATATCAACCCAAGCTTTGGTGGTAATTTCTCCGCCAACCATGACCATGCCTGTTTTAACGTAAGTTTCGCAGGCAACGCGTGCTTTTGGATCTTGTTCTAAAATTGCATCCAAGACGGCATCAGAAATCTGATCCGCGATTTTATCTGGATGACCTTCTGATACTGATTCAGAAGTAAAAAGGTGTGTAGTCATTATATTTCGTTACCTTAATACAATCGGTTTAAGGATGGATGTTTTAACATCTAGACGGCTAGTTTAGGTCTGTTTTCTCTTTAATTCCAGTTTTTTTTAATCAAATATAGGGGAAAAGTAGAATCCAATAGTTAATCTTATTTTTTGTTACGCGTTATTTTCTGATGGCGAAAATTCAAAAATAAGAAAAAAAAGGTTTTTATGCATTTTGCTTTTGCATTTTAAGTTAACTACAGGTATAAACTCGCGGTTACTGTGAAATCTGAACACAGTGTAAACCGCAGAATTTCAAATTCTGTTTCTCTGTTAGGGAAATGGCTTATAGCATTAAGCCATGTGTGGAGTGAATGGGTAATGATCCATTGTCTACAGGTTAGTCTTTTCAAAAACCAAAACAGTACTCACCAATACTATCTACATAGTATATCTAGAGTAATTTCCTCTTTGAGCACACTCTCTTTAGAGCGAAGTTGTCTGTTACTTGCCAATAGGTGATTGTGTTAACTCGTTATAAGTTAACTCAATAACTTTCTATTATTATGTTCAGCTATAAACTGAATACTCATATAAAAATATATAGTGAGTCACTACTTCCAACTGTTATTTATCAGTCGTTTCAGATTTTCAAGAGATTATTGACTACTATAGTGACAGGCAAGGTATAAACTCATACTCCCTAAGGAGAATGTCATGAATGATAACATCGCTCGTAAGATGCAGCAGACCTATAACATTGCATATTGGGGTGGCGGTTACTATTTAGCGAATAATCGGGGAAATATTAGCGTTTGTCCTAACCCTGATGTTCCTGATGCAACGTTTGATTTAACTGAATTGGTTAAACGCGTTCAAGAAGAGCAATCACATTTGCGTTTACCTGCGCTTTTTTGCTTTCCTCAAATACTACAACACCGTTTACGCTCGATTAATGCGGCGTTTCATCGCGCACGTGAATCTTATGGTTATAAAGGTGACTATTTTTTAGTTTATCCGATTAAAGTGAATCAACAGCGTCGCGTGATTGAATCACTGATTAATGCGGGTGAGCCTTTAGGTCTAGAAGCAGGCTCTAAAGCTGAATTAATGGCTGTGCTTGCTCATGCCAATATGACAAGTTCTGTCATTGTATGTAATGGTTATAAAGACCGTGAATATATTCGTTTAGCATTAACGGGCGAAAAGCTGGGGCATAAAGTTTTCTTAGTCATTGAAAAAATGTCTGAGATAAAAATGGTACTTGAAGAAGCAGAACGTTTAGAAGTTATCCCTCGTTTAGGGGTACGCGCTCGTTTGGCTTCTCAAGGCTCGGGTAAATGGCAGGCAAGTGGTGGTGAGAAATCGAAATTTGGTTTAGCCGCAACACAAGTTTTACAATTAATTGATATGTTGCGCCAAGCTGATCGCTTAGATAGCTTGCAATTATTGCACTTCCATTTGGGCTCACAAATGGCGAATATCCGTGATATCGCCACCGGTGTTCGTGAATCTGCACGCTTTTATGTCGAACTGCATAAGTTAGGTGTTGATATCCAGTATTTTGATGTGGGTGGTGGATTAGGGGTGGACTATGAAGGTACACGCTCACAATCTGATTGCTCGGTTAACTATGGTCTAAATGAATATGCGAATAATGTCATTTGGGCAATTGGTGACGCGTGTGATGAAAATGATTTACCTCATCCTACGGTCATTACAGAATCAGGCCGCGCATTAACTGCACATCACACAGTATTAATCTCTAATGTCATTGGTGTTGAGCGCAATGAATTTACAGCAATTACACCGCCTGAAGAAGATGCATCAAGACCGATTGCTAGCCTTTGGGAAACATGGGAAGAGATGCAAACCAAAGGACATAGTCGTTCATTACGTGAATGGTTGCATGATAGCCAATTAGACTTACATGATGTGCATACACAATATGTTCATGGCATGTTGAGCCTGACAGAGCGTGCATGGGCAGAAGAGTTGTATTTGAATATTTGTCGTCGCATTCAATACGATTTAGATCCAAGTAATCGTGCGCATCGTCCTATTATTGATGAACTGCAAGAGCGGATGTCCGATAAGTTCTATGTGAACTTTTCATTATTCCAATCTTTACCTGATGCATGGGGTATTGATCAGCTATTCCCTGTATTACCGATTGAAGGGTTAGATAAACCACTGGATCGCCGAGCGGTTCTACTCGATATTACGTGTGACTCAGATGGTATTATTGACCACTATGTGGATGGTGATGGTGTTGAAACAACGATGCCAATGCCAGCTTATGATCCTGAATATCCACCCATGATTGGCTTTTTTATGGTAGGGGCTTATCAGGAAATTTTAGGCAATATGCATAACTTATTTGGTGATACTGCCGCCGTTGACGTTTATCTTGATGAAAAAGGTAATCTTACTTATGTTCAAAGTGAAGAGGGCGATACTGTTGCCGATATGCTTCAGTACGTTAAGTTAAATCCAACGGTGCTGTTAGAACGTTTCCGTACTCAAGTAAAAAATGCACAGTTAGATGAAGCGTTGCAAGAACAATTCTTGACTGAATTTGAAAGCGGTTTATACGGTTATACGTATCTGGAAGAAGAAGAGTAATTCTTAATTCTCCAATGCAAGAGTGATGCGTTTAAGTATCACTCTTTATCTATCATATTGATTTGTATGTCGCTTATTTTTAATAAGTGACAGAGGTAATAGCATGAAAAATAGTACGTTAGGTAATGAGACTGATAATTCTTTGATCTCTAATGCATTTGGTTTTTTACGTTTTCCACTGAATTTTCAGCCTTATAGCAGTGATGCAGATTGGGTTATTACTGGTGTGCCTTTTGATATGGCAACCTCTGGTCGTGCAGGAACGCGTCATGGGCCTGGTGCTATTCGCCAAATCTCAACGAATTTAGCATGGGAAGGTAACCGCTGGCCTTGGGATTTCGATATGCGTGAGCGTTTAAGCGTTGTCGATTGTGGTGACTTGGTGTTTAACTTCGGTGATGCACAAGATATGAGCGATAAACTACAAGCTCATACTGAAAAATTGTTAGCCTCAGGCAAAAAATGCTTAACGTTTGGCGGGGACCACTTTGTCACACTGCCTCTATTACGTGCGCATGCTAAACATTTTGGCAAAATGGCATTAGTACATTTCGATGCTCATACCGATACTTATGGTAATGGGAGTAAGTTTGACCACGGTACAATGTTCTTTCATGCGCCAAATGAAGGGTTAATCGATCCTAATCATTCCGTTCAAATTGGTATTCGTACCGATCACGACAGTGATAATGGTTTTACTGTGCTAGATGCAGCACAAGTTAATGATCGCGGTGTTGATGATTTAGTCGATCAGATTAAAAACATTGTGGGTGATCTTCCCGTTTACCTGACTTTCGATATTGATTGTCTTGATCCTGCGTTTGCGCCAGGAACAGGAACGCCAGTTGTAGGCGGTTTAACAACCGATAAAGCACTGAAGATCTTACGTGCGTTACAACCATTAAATATTGTCGGTATGGACTTAGTGGAAGTTTCTCCGGCTTATGATCAATCCGACATTACAGCACTTGCAGGTGCGACAATTGCGCTGGATATGTTATATCTCCAAGCAGCAAAAAAATAATTTCTATTAATTTCAGAAACTAATATCAAGGCGATATCTTTTTAGGTATCGCTTTTTTATTTTATTCTATGTATTAATGAGTTAAGCATTTTTTGCTAATTAATGACTACACTATTCAAATGCCTTTTCTTCTATTTTCAGAGCATATTTTATCTTTTATTGAGCGCTTATTCTAAATGATAATTATTTATAGAATGTTCGGTTGTCATTATCTGACTAATTAGGGAATAATCGTTATTTTGTCACCCGTCTGTTTAATTGCTACTGTTAATCTATTAACAAAGTTCTTTTTTTGGAAGAGCTTTTTCATCTGTGATAACTCAGGAGAAAGACAATGGCTTTGAATGGTAAGGTAATCTTAGTTACAGGTGCTGCTCAGGGAATTGGTCGTGGCATCGCATTACGTTTAGCGAAAGAAGGTGCTGATATTGCTCTGGTTGACTTGAAAGCAGATAAGCTAGCCGATGTTGCTAAAGAAATTGAAGCGCTAGGACGTAAAACAACCACTTTTGCTGCTGATATCAGTCATCGAGATGACGTTTTTGCTGCCGTTGATCATGCTGAAAAGGCATTAGGTGGATTTGATGTCATGATTAATAATGCGGGTATTGCACAAGTTAAAGCACTCGCTGATGTCACACCTGAAGATATGGATAGGATCTTCAAAATTAACGTGAACGGTACGATGTGGGGAATTCAAGCTGCATCAGAGAAATTTAAAGCATTAGGTCATAAAGGTAAGATCATTAATGCCTCTTCTATTGCGGGTCATGATGGATTTGCACTATTAGGTGTATATTCAGCCACTAAATTTGCAGTGCGTGCACTGACACAAGCTGCGGCAAAAGAGTATGCCAGCGCAGGAATTACCGTAAATGCGTATTGTCCTGGTATTGTAGGGACGGATATGTGGGTTGAAATTGATGAGCGCTTTTCTGAAATTACTGGGGCGCCAAAAGGTGAAACCTACAAAAAATATGTAGAAGGTATTGCATTAGGTCGCGCTCAAACCCCTGATGATGTTGCGGCTTTAGTGGCTTTCTTATCGAGTGATGATTCTGACTATATTACAGGCCAAGCAATTTTAACTGATGGCGGTATCGTTTATCGTTAATTATTAAAATAGATTATTATTTATCAATGCCCTGTGTGATTTAAAATAATGATACAGGGTATTTTATTGCCTATTATTTATAATGAAATTAAAGCTGAAAGTAACGCGCCAGCAGTGGGGCCGTAAAATTTTTCTTCAAATAAAAGCCTCTGGGTAATGTCATGATACGTTGCCCATTTTCACCAATAGCTTCGGTTAACGCTTTGCTATTCGCGGCTTTGGGACGAATTTGTAACACCTGCCCGTGACGTGCGGTAATACTTTCTACTTTACCAAGCACAATCATATCCATAAGTTCTTCCCAATCATGGCGCAAGAGTTCTTCTTCTGTATTGTTTGGGCTCCAGAGCAATGGTGAGGCAACTCGGCGCTGGGCTAATGGGATTTCCCTTTCTCCTTCAACCGGCACCCATAACACTTTAGAGAGCTTGCGTTTTACATGGCTATTTTCCCATGTAATTCCACTATTTCCTGTTAATGCGGCAACACACACAAAAGTCGTTTCTAAAGGCATACCTAATCTATCAATCGGGATCGTTTTAAGCTCAATGCCAAGTTCACTGAAATCTTGTTCTGGTTTACTGCCTGCGCTTGCTCCTAGGTAATATTCTAATAGCATCCCTACCCAGCCTTTATCTCTTTTTAAATCAGCAGGAATAGGCAGTTGTGCAAACGCGGCGAGCTCACCAAAAGTGTAACCTGCAAGCGCTTTGGCTCGTTCGAATAAAATCTGCTCGTTTTCAGGCGCTATAGGTGGAGTAAACATATTTATCATCTTATTGTTTAAAAAATAGACATAAAAAAAAGGCTATTGATAACATATTTGGCTTTATTTTACTGAAGCTATAATAGCATGATATATCATCATTTTTTTGAGTTAATCCCTCAATTGAAATTTATAATCTTAAGTTGTGCACGGTTATCCTGAAACCATAAACAGGCTTTTGCACTAGGTTATCCACAGCTTTATGGGATAACTCAGGGAAAGTGAGATCACTGTTCTGATTTACAGCCTTGACTTTTGCAGATATTCCTCAAAATTATCCTATTCTGTCTAACTAATCGGCATAACCTGTGGATAAAACATCCTGTGGTTATTTTTTGTACGATTTGAGCGGTAAGCTTTTTTAATTGTTTTATTCAATCGCTGAAATAGGCAGTAAAAATTACTTACTAATTTGAATTATAAGTGATATTTTAAAAAAAATTTCAACAGCCTTTTCAACAATACAAAAACTATACCCTGATTATCTCACTCTTTTTCACATAGATATCCACAGAAAAAGTGAATAAATCCCCTGCGTATTTATGAGGGTGTTTATAACTTTCATCATTTCTGTGAATTAACACAAATAATGATCTTTTTATAATTGAAAAGTGTGCAATATCCTATTTTAATCGAGGTACATCAATATCGGGTGTGAACCATGCTGATTTGAAATCAAACCAACCAAAAGTATTCATTTTGACACCGCGTATAGTTCTTTGTCCTTGCAGTTCGAGTAAATGATGAAATAAAGGATAAAGCCAAATATCTTGTGTTAACTGACAGCACCATTCTTCAAGTGGTAAGGCTTTTTGATGCCATAATATGAGTTCTTGAGAAAAGGATGCTCCTAGGCATTGATGAAACAAAGGTAATTCATAGAGTGCTGCAAAAATAGAGAACTCTAAAGGTTTATAAAAATTCACGGTAGCTAACCAAATATCACTTTCAGCTTCACCGTAATACCACTGTTCATAATCAAGGGTTTGAATAGTAAGCTCGATATCATACTGAGATAAAATACTTTTTATTAAATCTGCAATAGTGCTGTATTCATGATGCTCTTTATAAAGTGTGACAGTTAATTTCGTTAATGATGGGGGCTTAGGGTGTTGGCGGATTAATTTACTGTGATGCCAATGAAGCAATAAGCCATAAGCAGGTGACCAATGACGTTGATAGAAAGGATCGCAATGTGTCAGCATATTAACGGGGGTTAATACACTACTTAACCATTCTCTTATTTCAGTTTGTTGGCATTGCACTGAACGACTATCGTAAAGTAGAAAATAACAGCCTTCCTCTTTACGGCTTTCTAGTGAGTCCTTATTAGTATCATCATCTGTTAAATGAATGGTCGAACAGACCATTTTGTTATTAAGCTCGGGCACGACCCAAATATCAATTTGATCTAATAATGCACGTAAGCCAAAATAGCGATTAAAAGCTTTGATTTGCAACTTATGTTTATCATTAGCCATAATCTGATAAGCCCCTGTGCCAATAGGGTGTTGTGCAAAAGAGGGGAGTGACGACCACTCTTGTGGCAAAATAACAGCTTGAGGGCTACCTAAGAGTGTTGCAAATTGTTTATCTGCGTCACTTAAGAAAATATCGAGTACATAAGGCTGAGGTGAGGATATCCGTTCTATATGAGCGTAAAGAGGATTGCAGTATTTCATTCGCATTAAAGAGGTGCTGATATCATCAAGAGTAAGCTCACGGCCATGATGGAAATAAATAGAAGGACGTAAATAAAATCGCCAATGTTGCTCTGTGATCATTTGCCAATGATGCGCTAACTCCGCTTCAACTTCCCCATTTTCCTCTTTTAAATGGACTAATGAATTAAATATTTGACTCATTAAATGTAGCTCAGAGCGCCTTAATGGGGTTCCCGGTAATAAATTTTTAAAAGGGCGATAGTAAATAATTCGGAGTAATTGCTGACCGGGATGAAAGCTTTTTTCAATTTGAGACAGCACCATTTGGCGAACTGAATCTTTATCTCCCATCAAGGCGACCAGTTTTTCTATATCATTATCTTCAATTAATTTTTCAGCACGGTTTTGTTGGATTTCCAACGCATTAGAATGAAAGATTAGGGTGGATTTTTTGCCTCTGCCCACTTCTGCTTGCCAGTTTATCCAACCTATTTCTTGCATCTTGTTTAATAAAGAACGGACATGGCGCCGAGTACAATGCAAGATTTCTGCTAGCTCTTGTAATGTGGTTTCACCGGCTTTTCCCTGAAAGGCTTGCCATAATCGAATAAATTGTAACTCTAAGCGGGGTGAGGTCATAAAAGAGGAAATCCCTTAATAAAGTGATCAATTTTAATTTCCTTATATTAGACCGATAATGTTTGTGTTTAAAGTTAGCTCTCATGTTAGTTATCACAAATTATGAATACTGACAGACTCCCCCATTTGAGCATTCGGTGATTACCGGCCAGTGATGATGCATCACTGGCTTTTTTATTTTGGCAAAAAAAACCGTAAATAAATTTACGGTAAGAATGACAAAGTATAAACATCACAGAAAGTAGAAGAAGGTGAAAACTTTGTATTAATTAGCGCATAAAAGGAGGTTGTTTGGCCTCATAAACGCTAATGTCATTTTGGTGTTGCAATGTTAATCCGATACTGTCTAATCCTTCAATCATGCAATGACGGCGAAAGGAATCTATTTCAAAAGAGAAACATAACTCACCTGCTTTAACCTCTTGTGCGACTAAGTCCACTGTAATAGAGGTACCCGCATGTTGTTTTACATAATTAAATAATTGTGAAACTTCATCATCACTGAGTTTGACGGGTAATAATTGGTTATTAAATGCATTTCCATAAAAAATATCAGCAAAACTAGGCGCGATAACGGCGTGAAAACCATAATCAGTTAATGCCCACGGTGCATGTTCACGAGATGAACCACAACCAAAGTTTTCTCGTGCTAATAAAATAGAAGCACCTTGATAAATAGGCTGGTTCAAAATAAACGCAGGATTAGGTTGTGTGCCTTCGTCATCTAAAAAGCGCCAATCATTAAATAAGTGTTTACCAAAGCCTGTACGTGTCACTTTCTGTAAGAATTGCTTAGGGATAATGGCATCGGTATCGATATTCGCTGCATCTAAAGGAACGGCAATACCTGTATGTTGAGTAAATTTATTCATGGTATTCTCCTTTAAGATGTGACTGAAAACGTACGAATATCAGCAAAGTGACCATTAATGGCCGCCGCTGCTGCCATTGCAGGACTGACTAAGTGTGTTCGGCCACCACGACCTTGACGACCTTCAAAGTTACGGTTGCTGGTGGAGGCACAGCGTTCACCTGGATTTAACCGGTCGTTATTCATGGCTAAACACATAGAGCAGCCTGGTAAACGCCATTCAAAACCCGCTTCAATAAAAATTTTATCTAAACCTTCTGCTTCGGCTTGCGCTTTAACTGGCCCTGATCCTGGAACAACGATAGCTTGAACATGCGAAGCGACTTTATGACCTTTGGCAATTTCAGCTGCGGCACGTAAATCTTCAATACGTGAGTTTGTACAAGAGCCAATAAAAACTTTGTCGATAGCCACATCTGTTAAGTTTACACCTTCGCGTAATCCCATATAGGCTAAGGCTTTTTCAGCAGAAGCGCGTTCAACAGGATCGTGAAAACTATTTAATAATGGAACAATTTGGTCAATAGCAATCACTTGCCCTGGGTTAGTACCCCATGTGACTTGTGGCGCAATGTCAGCCGCATTAATGGTGACGGTGGCATCGAAAGTTGCATCATGATCAGACTTTAAGGTTCTCCAATAAGCAACTGCGTCATCCCATGATTGATCTTTAGGGGCAAATTGACGTCCTTTTAAATAATTAAACGTGGTGTCATCAGGTGCCACTAAACCTGCCTTAGCGCCCATTTCAATCGCCATATTGCATAAGGTCATTCGACCTTCCATACTTAATGCTTCAATGGCTTCACCTGCAAATTCAACGATATAACCTGTTCCACCAGCGCTGCCTAATTTACCAATAATGGCTAAGACAATATCTTTTGCAGTGATGCCAACGGCGGTATTACCTTGTACTTCAATTTTTAATGTTTTAGCTCGAGACTGTTTTAATGTCTGAGTAGCTAATACATGCTCCACTTCTGAAGTCCCGATCCCGAAGGCTAATGATCCAAAAGCACCATGGGTTGCTGTATGTGAGTCTCCACAAACAATAGTCATTCCGGGTAAGGTTAAACCTTGTTCTGGTCCCATAACATGGACTATTCCTTGATAGGGATGGTTTAAGTCATACAGTGTGACACCAAATTCTTGGCAGTTTTTCATCAACTCTTGCATTTGAATTCTTGCCATATCACCACAAGCATTAATATCTTTTGTTTGTGTTGAGACGTTGTGATCCATCGTTGCGAAGGTTTTATTGGGCTGACGAACAGGGCGACCTTTTGTTCTCAATCCATCAAAGGCTTGAGGCGATGTTACTTCGTGCACTAAATGGCGATCGATATATAAAATCGGTGTTTCATCACTCACTTCTCTGACAACATGTGCATCATAGATTTTTTGATATAATGTTTGTCCCATGTTATGCCCCTTCTTGAATATATTGAGTGATGTAATCACCCATTTCAGCAGTGGAGATGGCATGACCTTCACCCGCTAAATCAGCCGTACGGTAACCATCTGCCAATACTTTTGTAATGGCATCTTCAATGGCTTGTGCTGCTTTGTCTTCATTAAAACTGTAACGCAGTAACAACGCAGCAGATAAAATTTGTGCGATAGGGTTAGCAATATTTTTACCTGCAATATCGGGTGCTGAACCGCCGGCTGGCTCATATAAGCCAAAGTGTTCTTCATTAACGCTTGCGGATGGCAACATCCCCATTGAACCCGTGATCATGGCGCATTCATCGGATAAGATATCGCCAAAAATATTGGAACACAGTAAAACATCAAACTGAGACGGATCTTTAATTAACTGCATTGTCGCGTTATCGATATACATATGCTGAATTTCAACATCTGGGTATTCTTTGGCAATGCCAGTCACGACCTCACGCCATAAAATAGAGCTTTGTAAAACGTTCGCTTTATCAATAGAGGTGACTTTATGGCGACGTTTACGCGCAGATTCAAATGCAAAACGGGCAATACGTTCAATTTCGTAACGATGATAAACTTCAGTATCAAAAGCACGTTCTTGCGCACCTTCACCGTCACGGCCTTTAGGCTGGCCAAAATAGATACCGCCCGTTAATTCACGAACACATAAAATATCGAAACCACGCTGTGCAATGTCAGCACGTAATGGGCAATAGGCTTCTAAACCTTCATATAAGCGTGCAGGGCGTAAATTGCAGAACAATTTAAAATGTTTGCGTAAAGGCAATAACGCACCACGTTCAGGTTGTTCATTAGCGGGCAAGTGTTCCCACTTAGGGCCACCGACAGAGCCAAATAAAATAGCATCGGCTTGTTCGCAACCCGCTAAGGTATTCGCTGGTAATGGTGTGCCATGATTATCGATGGCAATGCCACCGATATCGTATTCTTTTGTAGTGATATTGAGTGAAAATCGCTCACTGATGGCTTTCATCACTTTTTGTGCTTGAGCCATAACTTCAGGGCCAATACCATCGCCGGGTAATACTGCAATATGATAATTTTTTGACATAATTAAACCGCTTCTTGTGTTGTATGTTGTTTGCGTTTTTCTATTTCGACTTGCTCTGAGCGCCAAATACTGTTGATAACATGGATCATGGCATTGGCGGATGAACCCACAATATCTGTTTCTAAACCCATTCCATGAAATTTACGGCCTTGATATTCAACGACAATATCAACTTGACCTAAAGCATCTCGGCCTTCACCTTTGGCTGTTAATTGGTATGTCACTAATTTTAAGGGATAACCGGTTGCACGAGATATTGCTTGATAAACCGCATCAACGGGACCGTTACCTGTCGCAGCTTCGGTAATTTCTTTATTACCATGAGTAATGCTGACACTGGCGGTTGCTACCGTTGAAGAACCTGACTGTGTATTAAAGTAGTTCATGACAAACTCATCAGGTTCTTGTTGTTGCTGACCAATAAAGGCCAGGGCCTCTAAATCATAATCAAAGACTTGCCCTTTTTTATCAGCTAAACGTAAGAAGGCGGCATACAGATGGTCTAAATTATAATCAGCTTCTCGATATCCCATCTCTTCCATACGGTGTTTCACTGCGGCACGGCCAGAGCGAGAGGTTAAATTTAATTGCACTTCTTTTAATCCAATAGACTCGGGAGTCATGATTTCGTAGGTTTCGCGGTTTTTTAAAACACCGTCTTGGTGAATACCCGATGAGTGTGCAAATGCATTGGTGCCAACAACCGATTTATTAGCATGAATAGGCGTATTACATAATTGGCTGACTAATTGACTGGTACGATAAATTTCTTTGTGATTAATACGTGTTTGAACATTCATCATTTGCTCACGGACTTTTATTGCCATGATGACTTCTTCTAATGCACAGTTACCAGCACGTTCACCTAATCCATTAATCGTACCTTCAACTTGCCTTGCCCCTGCTTGTACTGCTGTAATCGAGTTAGCGACTGCCATGCCCAAATCGTCATGACAGTGAACAGAGATAATGGCCTTATCAATATTAGGCACACGTTCAAATAAGTTAGTGATAATGCCACCAAATTGATAAGGTGTTGTGTAACCGACGGTATCAGGAATATTGATCGTTGTTGCTCCTGCGTTAATTGCACTTTCAACAATTCGACACAGATTATCAATATGTGTTCGACCTGCATCTTCACAAGAAAACTCAACATCATCAGTGTAGCGACGAGCCCGTTTTATCGAGTGCACGCCCATTTCAATAATATCTTCAAACGATTTTTTTAATTTATGTTCAGCGTGTAATGCTGACGTTGCCAAAAATACATGGATACGAAAAGCTTCTGCAATTTTTAAAGATTCTGCGGCAACATCAATATCGTTATCAACACAGCGTGCTAATGCACAAATACGGCTATTTTTGATTTCTCGTGCAATGGTCTGTACGGATTCAAAATCACCAGGGGAAGAAACAGGAAAGCCCGCTTCAATGATATCCACACCTAAGCGCTCTAAAGCGTAAGCAATTTGTAATTTCTCTTTCACGCTTAAACTTGCTTGCAATGCTTGTTCACCATCTCTCAATGTGGTATCAAAAATAATCACGTTATTGCTCATAGTCTGTTCCTTTCTCTTTTTTATTTGCTGTTTGCGCTCTCCCAGGTATAAAAAAACCCGCGACTAGCGCGGGTTTCTCTCTAAGGGTAGGTGTGTTTCACATTTTACCCATAAGCCAACCGCGCATTAACGTTGCGAGTAGTAGTAGGCTTGATAGTAAAATTGCGTTCAACATGAAACATCCTTAGATAAGTTCTCAATAATCTGTATTTATTGATACCTAATACCATTAAAGATGTCAAGCGTTGAAATTTTTAAATTCATTTATCTATGTTATTCATAAATTTTTTATAGTGATTCTGACTGATATCTAAATTTTTACTAATGATTATAACTATTAAGTAATCATTGATTGGGTTAATGTGCCACACATTGTTTAATAAAGAGTAAAATGAAAAATTAAACAAGTGTTTGCTTTTTTTTTAGTCAGATAAGTAAGATAGAAAAAAGGCACAGATAAGAACGTAAAGATTGATGAATGTGAGCAACGTTTTGAATGTAAGAATAAAAATTATTGTATTATCAAAGATGATGATTATTGATTGCCTATTTTAGGAATAAACACACATCATTTTATTATGATTTTTATCATACTTTGTTTTATTATTTGCAAGGCAGAAGGTAAAACAGGTTGTAATATATATTGATATAATCATTTTCTATACATGTAATTTTAATGTCGATTTTTTCATTTTCATATGAAAATGTTTTTTTATTGATATAAAGCTTATGTGTTTAGTTATATGCATGGACGATGAATAATAAATTTTAATAAATAGTTAAAGTAATAGTTAAAGCAAATGTATTATTAATAATATCTCCATTAGTAATATTTAATTAGCTATTATGATAACATAGTGGAGTAAGAAATGACGGATTACACACCAGCAACAGTTACCAACAAAGAATCAGCAGAAATGCATTTACGTAATGTTGATCTTAATTTATTAACGGTATTTGATGCTGTCATGCAAATGCAAAATGTCACTCGTGCCGCGCAGGTGCTTGGCATGTCACAACCCGCAGTCAGTAATGCAGTTTCTCGACTTAAGGTTATGTTTAATGATGAATTATTCGTTCGTTATGGGCGCGGAATTCAACCTACATTAAGAGCAAAACAACTCTTTGGTCCTGTTAGACAAGCATTACAATTAGTTCATAATGAGCTTCCAGGTGCCGGATTTGAACCCGAACAAAGTGAACGTATATTTAATTTGTCTATTTGTAGTCCACTGGATATAAAATTAGCACCAACAATAGTTGAAAAAGTGAAAAATAAAACACCTAATATTAATGTTAATATTAAATCTTATTTAAATAGCAATATAGAGCACCAATTAAAATATCAAGAAGTCGAATTTTTTATTAATTATAAACAATTCGATAAAACAGAATTTCATTCACTTCCATTATTTAATGATGAAGTTGTTTTAGTGGTTTCTAATAAACATCCTCGTATTAAAGAAAATGTCACACAAGATATGTTATTAAATGAGCGTCATTCAATTGTTTCTTTAGACGATGTGGGATCATTTAGTACACCTTATTATAAAGATACTCATTTAGAAGATTTAATTACTTATCAGGGAACTGATTTAAACAGTGTATTAAATATTGTTTCTAAAACCTATTTAGTTGCCATTGCACCTAGATGGTTAGTTGAGTGTTACGCTGATCAATTAGATATTAAAGCAGTCTCGTTACCTTGGGAAAAAACACAGCGTCCATGTTATTTAATTTGGCATGAATCAACAGCGCGAGATAAAGGTCACTTATGGATGAAAAATTTATTAAGTGAAGTTTGTCAGAACTAGAGTGTTTTTGCTCATAATTAGTTTTTATTGCTAATTATGCAGAAATAGTGGCAGATAACATTAGATGTTAGGCTAATGACCAAAACAGGTTTTATTCGGTTGAGTAAAACAAATTGGATTGCTGTCACTATTTTTGCCCTTTATATATCATAATGACTCTTATTCGTGTTTTACTTTATTAAACGTGTTTTTTTGCAATAATATCCTCTTCTTTATATTGTCACTGATTAAGTTATGACAATTACCTATTGTTATTCATCTGTTTTATTTTTTATCTTCCATAAAAAAACAGCATCTTAATATTTTGTTTCCTCACCGTTATGAGATAGCACTAGTTGACAAAACTTTTCATAACTCACAATTTTACAAATTTATGTAAAATTGAATTCCTTTATTTTGGTGGATCACTTAGACTTTTATTCGAGTCAGCGAACAAGTGTAAGCTGAAATTGTAAGGGTGACATTTTTCCCATTTCAGTTTCATAACACGGTCGCTTTTCCATAAATAGCAGGAAAATTATGATAACTAATAATAATCTTCATGATTATCATATAATTAGAAGATTGCAGAAGCAGTTTTTGCACAGCGGGAATAAAATTGCTTATAGCCAGTGGGATGCTAAGCACAATATCGAAATGTCATGGGAATTGGTTGAAAAGAAAACACACGCGCTCTCAAATGTATTACTAGAAATGGGTGTGGACGTTCAAGAAAACATTGGGATCTTTTCTCAAAATACCATTGATTGGTCCTTGGCTGATATTGCTTCTTTGCAACTGCGTGCAGTAACAGTGCCTCTGTATGCAACAAGTAGTGTTGAACAAGCCGCCTATGTTTTAAATGATGCGAATATTCGCATTCTTTTTGTGGGCGACCAAAAGCAATATGATATTGTTTCTGAATTATTAGCGTTATGTCCTCAGCTTGAACATATTATTGTGTTTAATTCCGATGTTGTGTTAAACGAAAAGACACCTTCATATTATCTGGAAAATTTAATTACCCAGACACAATTTCAGCATGATGACCTGTTAAAGCAACGTATTAACGAATGCTGTTTAGATGATTTGTTTACCTTGATTTATACCTCAGGGACAACAGGCGAGCCTAAAGGCGTTATGCTTGATTATACAAGCTTGGCATCCCAACTTTATTTGCATGATGAACGCCTTTCATTATCAGATAAAGATGTTTCATTATGCTTTTTGCCTCTTTCTCATGTTTTTGAACGCGCGTGGAGCTTCTATGTGATGCACACAGGCGCAGTTAACGTGTATTTAACGGATACTCATGCAGTTAGAGAAGCAATGAGTGAGGTTAAACCGACTGTTATGTGTGCGGTTCCCCGTTTCTATGAAAAAGTGTATAGCGCTATTCAAGATAAAGTGTCTCAAGCATCCGCATTACGCCAATTTATTTTTAAATGGGCGATCAAGCAAGGTGAGAAACAGCGTGAAGCACAACTAAATCAGCGTCAACAGGGCTTTATTTCTCGCTTATGTTATCGCTTTGCAGATAAAAAAGTCTTAAACCCATTACGCCAAATTTTAGGTGGACGAGTTCGTTTTTTACCTGCGGCAGGTGCACGTTTAGATGACGCGGTCATTCGCTTCTTCTTAGCCATCGGTATTAATATTAAATACGGTTATGGTATGACAGAAACCTGTGCAACTGTCTCATGCTGGGAAGAAAATAAGTACAAATTGGGTTCTATTGGTACACCGCTGCCAGGTGTTGAAGTTCGTATTGGTGCTGAGAACGAAATTCAAGTTCGTGGCAGTATCGTTATGAGAGGGTACTTTAATAAACCTGAAGATACTGCGGCTGCCTTTACGGAAGATGGTTGGCTACGTACAGGTGATGCAGGCGCACTTGATAGTGATGGTATATTATTTATTACCGAGCGTTTAAAAGATTTAATGAAAACATCGAATGGTAAGTATATTGCGCCACAAATGATCGAAGGTACTTTAGGGCAAGACCGTTTTATTGAGCACATTGCCGTGATTGCTGATACACGTAAATTTGTTTCAGCATTAATTGTGCCTTGTTTCGATGCATTAGAAGAGCATGCTCGTGTACTAAATTTAAAATACCAAGATCGTATTGAATTATTGCGCCATACCAAAATTAAAGAGCTTTTTGATGAGCGTTTACGAGAAATGCAGAAAAACTTCTCAAGTTTTCATCAAGTTAAGCGATTTACACTTCTTGCTGAAGGCTTTTCAATGGAGTCGGGTGAATTAACCCCTACCTTGAAACTTCGTCGTAAAATTATTTCAGAACGCTATCGAAATGAAATCGAATTAATGTATCAAGATTAAATTTTAGTGACTAAAAAGCACCGTTAAGGTGCTTTTTTCTTAAGAAATGACTTTTTGATAGATAACGATGATTGGAATAATTGATAAAAGGCATAAACGGAAACGTTGACGCATACGGTTTTATCAGTAAATTGTGTTAAAATACAAACTCAGATCAGCATGATGACTGAAATTCATAGCAATATGTAATAAATAACACATTTAATAATTAAAAGAGGCTAATGTGAAACTGGATGAAATCGCCCGCTTGGCTGGTGTTTCACGAACAACAGCAAGTTATGTCATTAATGGTAAGGCGAAACAGTACCGTGTAAGTGACAAGACTGTTGAAAAAGTGATGGCGGTGGTCAGAGAGCATAATTACCACCCGAACGCTGTTGCCGCGGGATTACGTGCTGGTCGTACGCGTTCTATTGGTTTGGTTATTCCTGATTTGGAAAATACCAGTTATACCAGGATCGCAAATTACCTTGAACGACAAGCTCGCCAACGGGGTTATCAATTACTGATTGCGTGTTCAGAAGACCAACCTGACAACGAAATTCGTTGTGTTGAGCACTTACTACAGCGCCAAGTTGATGCCATTATTGTCTCAACCGCATTGCCACCGGAACACCCTTTCTATCAACGGTGGGCTAATCGTTCATTACCGATTATTGCGCTGGATAGGGCATTAGAAAGTGAGCATTTTATTAGTGTTGTTGGTGATGACTTGGAAGACTCCAAGATGTTGGCAACTGAATTAAACGCTTTTCCTTCGCAATCTGTACTTTATTTAGGCGCACTTCCTGAACTCTCTGTAAGTTTTTTACGTGAACAAGGTTTCCGTAGTGTATGGAAAGAAGATCCTAGAGAAGTCACCTACCTTTATGCAAATAGCTATGAACGAGAAGCCGCTGCTGCTGCTTTTTCAGAATGGCTAAATAACAATCCAATGCCAGATGCATTATTCACAACATCTTTTGCTTTATTGCAAGGGGTTATGGATGTGACATTACAGCGAAGTGGCCGTTTACCAACTCAATTAGTCATTGCAACTTTCGGTGACCATGAATTATTAGATTTCCTTGAATGTCCGGTTTTATCGGTTGCTCAACGACATCGTGATATTGCTGAGCGTGTATTAGAGCTTGTTCTTGCTAGCCTTGAAGAAGAACAAAAACCTCAAGCAGGGATCACCCGTATTCGTCGTGATTTATGTCGCCGTGGTAGTTTAGGACGCGCACGTTAATTTGATATCGTATTATTGATAATTATCTGCACTTATACTCATCCCTGTTTTATTAAATTAAAACGGGGATGCTTTATTTGGTTAAAGAATGTCGAATAGCCTAGAGAATATTAAATTTGAGATTAATCTTAAGCCTTTTTTTACTATTTCTCTCATTTTACTAAGTTAATAGATCAAATTTTGACACTTCCATAAGTGATATTGCTTAAATTATATAAGTAATTAATTTCATTTTGGGAAAAGTAATAAGAAAAAAAATAACTATCTGCATGATATTGAATTATTTTTTTAAACTAACCTGTTTTTATTTATATAAAAGTATCTTCAAATTATTATGTTGGCTAAAGGTAAATGAACTGCAATAAATTAGTTTTTTATCATTAAAATTATGATTTACCCATTATGATTTCTTTATCTGGTTTTCCCTCCAATAATCGTTATAAATAATTACTTTTAGTGATTAAAATTATAAAGTGAAAAATAATCTCTATTAATCATAGTGTTAATATTTTCTTTTTCCCTTTTGTTGATAATTTAAACATTTCGGTGTGCCTATCAAATTACTGTAAATATAAATAAAGCTTCCTATATCTGGCTTGACAACGTTTTCATACCATCCGTAAACTCTATTTGTGGGGATTTGTGGGATAATGTGGTGTAAATTACAAAGCTGGGGAGAATGAGGATGTTTCGTGGAGCAACACTCGTTAATCTTGACAGCAAAGGGCGAATAACAGTTCCTTCCCGTTATCGAACAACGCTGAGTGAGATTACTGAAGGTCAAATGGTTTGTACCATTGATCTTAATCAGCCGTGTTTATTGCTTTATACACTTCCTGAATGGGAAAAGATTGAGTTAAAATTGGCGGCTTTGTCTTCCATGAACCCGGCTGAACGTCGTGTTCAACGTTTATTATTGGGACATGCCAGTGAATGCCAAATGGATAGTGCAGGACGTCTTTTGCTAGCTAGCACGCTTAGACAGCATGCGGGGCTAACCAAAGAGGTCATGTTAGTCGGACAATTCAATAAATTTGAATTGTGGGATGAACAGGTCTGGTATAACCAGATCGAAAAAGACATTGTTGCCGAGCAAACCTCACAAGAACCGTTATCGACACGACTATTGGATTTATCACTTTAAATAATGACAACAAATAATTTTAGTCATACCAGCGTATTACTGGATGAAGCAGTGAATGGCCTGAATATTAAACCTTCAGGTATCTATATCGACGGAACATTTGGTCGAGGCGGTCACTCCCGTTTAATTTTATCGCAATTGGGTGAACAAGGTCGCTTGATAGCGATAGACAGAGATCCACAAGCCATTGCCGTGGCTAATGAAATTGATGATGCACGATTTTCTATTGTTCATGGACCTTTTTCAAATATTGAGCAGTATGTCAATGAATTAGAATTGGCTGGGAAAATTGATGGTGTATTACTGGATTTAGGTGTTTCATCACCTCAACTTGATGATCCTGAACGTGGTTTTTCTTTTATGCGTGATGGGCCACTTGATATGCGTATGGATCCAACATCAGGATTATCAGCCGCACAATGGCTGATGAAAGCATCTGAAGAAGATATCACATGGGTATTAAAGACATTTGGTGAAGAACGTTTTGCTAAACGTATAGCACGTGCCATTGTTGAGCGTAATAAAACAGAAGAGCCTTTGACTCGAACTAAGCAATTAGCTGATTTGATTAGCGATGCAAGCCCAGTAAAAGAACGACATAAGCACCCCGCGACACGCAGTTTTCAAGCAATTCGTATCTATATCAACAGCGAATTAGATGAAATAGAAAAAGCCTTAAAAGGGGCGGTTTCTGTTTTAGCGCCAGAAGGGCGTTTATCGGTGATTAGTTTCCACTCATTAGAAGATCGATTAGTGAAGCGTTTTATTCGTGATGAGAGCAAAGGCCCCGTTGTGCCAGCAGGTATTCCACTCACTGAGAATCAAATAAGAGCGTTAGGAAGTGCTCGCTTATCGAGTATTCACAAGATGAAACCGACAGGCATTGAAGTTGAGGAAAATCCACGGGCACGAAGCTCTGTATTACGTGTAGCAAGGCGTATTGAGGAATAAATGTCTACTGAACGACACACGCTACCAGGAGTTATAGGGCAGGATTTACTGCGTTATGGCAAGTTACCCGTTTGTTTGCTCATTGCTGTGATTATTTCTGCGGTGTATGTCGTGACAACAGCACATAAAACACGTTTGTTGACAGCAGAGAAAGAGCGTTTAGTGCTGGAAAAAAATGTACTGGATATCGAATGGCGTAACCTCATTCTTGAAGAGAATGCGCTGGCGGATCACAGCCGAGTTGAGCGCTTTTCAAGCGAAGGATTAGGTATGATCCACGTTGACCCATCAAAAGAGAATATTGTGGTTACTAAATAATTAAGGCAAGTATGAAATTTTCACGTTCGGCAAAAGCGAAAGCAAAGACAAAGACAAATGCCAAACTACGCAAACCTGAAGAAAAAACAGGATTTGTGAGTTGGCGTTTTGCGTTGCTTTGTAGTGGTATTGGTATCGCTTTAGTCGCGCTATTAATCCGTGTTGCCTATTTACAGATTATTAATCCCGATCCCCTTATCCGTGAAGGGGATATGCGTTCTCTGCGAGTCCAAAAAGTGCCAACAGCAAGAGGCATGATCAGCGATAGAATGGGGCGTCCTCTTGCGGTCAGTGTGCCGGTTTATGCAATTTGGGCTGATCCTAAAGTTGTGTTAGATGCCAATCCTGATATGACAGATTCACGGTGGTTAGCACTTGCTGATGCATTGAAGATCCCCGTAAGTCAAATTGAGCAAAAAATTGCAGCAACACCTTCCGCTCGTTTTATCTATTTAGCCCGTCAAGTTAATCCTGAAATTAGTGATTACATCAGTAAATTAAAAATTACTGGGATTAACATGCGCCAAGAATCAAAACGGTATTACCCATCCGGTGAAGTGACTGCTCACATTATTGGTGTGACGAATATTGATGGTGATGGTATTGAAGGGGTTGAAAAAAGCTTTAACCAATGGCTGACAGGTGCTCCTGGTGAGCGAGTAGTGCGCAAAGATGGTTTTAACCGAGTGATCGAAAATATTGCTCAAACTGACAGCCAAGCCGCTCATAACTTGATGCTAAGTATTGATGAACGTCTGCAATCTGTGGTTTATCGCGAATTAACCAATGCGGTGATTAAGAATAAAGCAGAATCAGGAACTGCCGTTTTAGTGGATGTGAACACTGGCGAAGTGCTCGCAATGGCAAATAGCCCATCCTATAACCCGAATAATTTAACGGGTACACCTAAAGATGCGATGCGTAATCGTGCTATCACCGATATTTTTGAACCGGGCTCCACCGTAAAACCAATGGTAGTGATGAGTGCACTTCACAATCATATCATTAAAGAAAACAGTGTAATTAATACTATTCCTTATCGTATTAGCGGGCATCAGATAAAAGATGTCGGATCATATAATGAGCTTTCGATAACCGGAATATTACAGAAATCGAGTAACGTTGGTGTTTCACGACTGGCGTTAGCGATGCCTGCATCTGAACTCGTGGATGTGTATTCACGATTTGGATTCGGGAAGCCAACCAACTTGGGGCTGGTTGGCGAAAGTAGTGGCATATTTCCAATAAAAAAACAACGGTGGTCCGATCTTGAAAGGGCCACCTTCTCATTCGGATATGGGCTAATGGTAACGCCGTTACAGTTAGCACGTGTCTATGCAACTATAGGCAGTTTTGGTATTTACCGTCCTCTCTCAATTACGAAAGTTGACCCGCCTGTACCGGGAACGCGTGTATTCCCTGAACCTATTATGAAAACCGTAGTTCATATGATGGAAAGCGTCGCATTACCCGGTGGTGGTGGTGTGAGTGCTGCCATTAAAGGCTATCGTGTTGCTATTAAAACAGGGACTGCGAAAAAAGTAGGGCCTGACGGAAAATATATTAATCAATATATCTCTTATGCTGCGGGTGTTGCACCAGCAAGTCATCCTCGCTTTGCGTTAGTTGTGATAATCAATGAACCTAAAGCAGGTAAGTACTACGGGGGCGCAGTATCTGCACCGGTGTTTGGCGCAATCATGGGCGCAGTTTTACGCACAATGAACGTAGAACCTGATGCATTGATGCCAGACGATAAAAATGAATTTGTAATTACAAAAGAAGAGGATACAAGTGGCCGATCCTAACTTAAGTGACCTATTAGGGGCACTCGGGATACAAGCACCATCATTGATGCTCAAAGACATGACACTCGATAGCCGAAAAGCGGCGAGCGGTGATCTTTTTATCGCGATTAAAGGTCATGAAACAGATGGTAGACGCTATATTCCTCAAGCAATTGCTCAAGGTGTTTCTGCAGTATTAGCAGAAGCACAAGGCGTTGCATCGCAAGGTGAAATCCGTGAAAGTCACGGTGTTCCTGTTATTTATATTGATAATCTTAATGCGGAATTATCAAAATTAGCAGGATGTTTTTATCATCAACCTGCGGAAAAATTGAAATTAGTGGGTGTTACTGGAACTAACGGAAAAACGACAACAACACAATTGTTAGCACAGTGGGCTCAAGGATTAGGTGAGACTAGCGCCGTGATGGGAACGGTAGGCAACGGACTATTGGGTCATGTTGTTCCTGCCATGAATACCACCGGCTCTGCAGTAGATATTCAATTAGAATTGCAACAATTATTAAACCAAGGTGCGACGTTAACGGCGATGGAAGTCTCTTCCCATGGCTTAGTTCAAGGTCGTGTTAGTGCTTTACCGTTTGTGGCGAGTGTATTTACTAATTTAAGCCGTGACCATCTTGATTATCACGGTGATATGGCAAATTACGAAGAGGCAAAATGGTTGCTTTTCTCCACACATAAAAGTGGTGAAAAAATCATTAATGCTGATGATGCGGTCGGTCAAAAATGGCTGTCGCGTTTACCTGAAGCCATTGCTGTCACCATGGAAGATAAATTGCCACAGGGTTGGCAAGGCCGTTTTGTTAAAACAACCAATATCCATTATCACGATGCAGGCGCAACTCTTCGCTTTCGTTCAAGCTGGGGGAATGGCGAAATTGAAAGTCCCTTAATGGGCGCTTTTAATGTCAGTAATCTTTTATGTGCTTTAGCGACATTGCTGGCACTAAAATATCCATTAGAGGCAGTTATCAAAGCCTCATCTGCGTTGACGCCAGTTTGTGGCCGAATGGAAGTGTTTAGTGCGGATAACCGTCCTACTGTTATTGTCGATTATGCTCATACGCCAGACGCGTTAGAAAAAGCACTTCAAGCTGCTCGTTTGCACTGCACAGGTAAATTGTGGTGTGTATTTGGCTGTGGTGGTGACCGAGATAAAGGTAAGCGCCCACTAATGGGCGCGGTTGCAGAAGAGCTGGCAGATAAAGTTATTATTACTGATGACAATCCCCGTAGCGAAGAGCCTCAAGCTATTATTCACGATATTCTCTCCGGTTTAATGGACCCCGGCCGTGCAATCGCTATTGAAGGACGGGCTGAAGCTGTCACTAACGTCATTATGCAAGCGGATGCGAATGATATGATTTTAGTCGCAGGTAAAGGGCATGAAGATTATCAGTTAGTCGGTTCACGTCGTCTTGACTATTCAGACAGATTAACCGTTGCTCGATTATTGGGGGTGATGGCATGATCCCGTTATCACTAGAAACTATTGCACAAGTGACAAATGGTAAACTGAGTCATATTGCTCAAAGCCAAGCAAATCAGTTGACTATTAACGCGATTTCAACGGATAGCCGCAATATTGATGGGCATTGTCTCTTTATTGCATTAGCGGGTGAGCGTTTTGATGCGCATGATTTTATTGCTGATGTAAAACAAAAAGGTGCAGTTGCTGTATTAGTTAATCGTGAAATTGAGATTGATTGTCCGCAAATCATTGTAAAAGATACCCATCTGGCAATGGGGACCATTGCAACTCATATTCGCTCATTGAGTAATGCCAAAATTGTGGCGTTGACAGGCTCTTCAGGAAAAACGTCTGTAAAAGAGATGACGGCTTCAATTTTACGTCACTGCGGTGAAACCTTATATACCCATGGTAACTTAAATAACGACATTGGCGTGCCATTAACGCTGTTTCGTTTAACGCAAGAACACCGTTTTGCTGTTATTGAGTTAGGGGCAAACCATATTGGTGAAATTGCGTATACCGTAAATATGGTGAAACCAGACAGTGCTTTGGTCAATAATCTCTTTTCTGCGCATATTGAAGGTTTCGGCTCACTTGAAGGTATTGCCCAAGCGAAGGGTGAAATTTTTACTCACCTAAAAGAACAAGGTACAGCCATTATTAACCTTGAAAGTAATGACTTATCTGTGTGGCAGCACCACTTTAATCCCCGCCAAACACAATGGTCATTCTCTTTATCTGCGCAACGCGATGCAGATTTTTATCCAACAGATATCGCTGTTAAGCAATTCACCACTAACTTCACCTTACATACACCAGAAGGTTGTGTTGATGTCACTCTTCCATTGCCAGGGCGTCATAATATTGCCAATGCGTTAGCTGCCAGTGCGCTGGCACTTTCAGCAGGGGCAACGCTTGATGCGGTTCGCCTTGGGTTATCAACATTAAAAGCCGTACCAGGAAGGTTGTATCCTGTTGAGTTAACAGCAGGGAAAATGGTGCTAGATGACACTTATAATGCAAACGATGGTTCGATGATCGCGGGCTTACACGTTTTATCTCAATTGCCGGGGTATAAGATTTTTGTTGCGGGAGATATGGCTGAGTTAGGTAAAGACTCAGAGAAATGTCACCGTGATGTGGGGCGTTTTGCACACAATGCAGGGATTGATAGTGTATTTACCGTAGGGGATCACAGCCACTTTATTAGTGATGAAAACCAAGGTGGTCAGCATTTTACATTTAAAGCCGACTTACTTGCTCAATTAATTCCATTATTACAGCAGCATGATGTTGTTTCAGTTTTAGTAAAAGGTTCACGAAGCTCCGCGATGGAAGATATCGTGAACGCATTAAAGGAGTGCTTTGAATGTTAGTTTGGCTAGCCGAATATTTGGTTAAATACCATACATTTTTTAATGTGTTTTCTTATCTGACATTCAGGGCGATTGTTGGTTTATTGACGGCATTAGTGATTGCATTGTGGACGGGGCCTCACCTCATCGCATGGTTACAAAAAATGCAAATCGGGCAAGTAGTTCGTAGCGAAGGCCCTGAGTCTCACTTTAGTAAACGTGGAACACCAACGATGGGCGGGATTATGATCCTGTTTTCTATCTCCATTTCTACTCTGTTATGGGCAAGGTTAGATAACCCGTATGTATGGTGTGTGTTACTGGTTTTAATTGGCTACGGTGTTATCGGCTTTGTTGATGATTATCGTAAAGTGGTGCGTAAAGATACTCGTGGCTTAATTGCTCGCTGGAAATATTTCTGGCAATCCGTACTGGCATTAGTTGTTGCATTTAGCATGTACGCAATAGGCAAAGACACATCAGCGACACAATTGGTCGTGCCATTTTTTAAAGATGTTATGCCCCAATTGGGCATGCTTTATATTTTACTGGCATATTTTGTCATCGTGGGAACCAGTAATGCTGTTAACTTAACGGACGGTTTAGATGGTTTAGCGATAATGCCAACGGTCTTTGTGGCGGCTGGCTTTGCGTTAGTTGCTTGGGCGACGGGTAACGTTAATTTTGCAAGCTACTTAAAAATTCCTTACTTAATGCATGCGGGTGAATTAGTGATTGTCTGTACGGCCATCGTTGGTGCTGGTTTAGGTTTTCTTTGGTTTAACACGTATCCAGCGCAAGTCTTTATGGGTGATGTTGGCTCTTTAGCATTAGGTGGCGCGTTAGGGACTATCGCGGTGTTATTACGCCAAGAGTTCTTATTAGTGATTATGGGTGGCGTGTTTGTTGTTGAAACACTCTCCGTTATTTTACAAGTCGGTTCTTTTAAGTTGCGTGGTCAACGTATTTTCAGAATGGCTCCAATTCATCATCATTATGAATTAAAAGGCTGGCCTGAACCTCGTGTGATTGTCCGTTTTTGGATCATCTCACTGATGTTAGTGCTTATTGGTTTGGCGACGTTAAAGGTACGTTAAAATGGCAAATTATCAGGGCAAAAAAGTGGTTGTAGTTGGGCTTGGAATAACAGGTCTTTCCTGCGTTGACTTTTTTATCCGCCAAGGTGTAACACCTAAAGTGATCGATACGCGCCAACACCCAGGAGGTTTAGATAAACTTCCTGCTGATGTTGAATATCACACAGGAAGTTTTCACCAAGCATGGCTTAACGATGCTGATTTAATTGTCTCAAGCCCAGGCATTGCGCTTTCGACGCCTGAACTTGTTGAAGCTGCCAATCATGGTGTTGAAATTGTCGGTGATATTGAGCTGTTTTGTCGTGAAGCCAAAGCCCCTATTGTCGCAATTACAGGATCTAACGGTAAAAGCACAGTAACCATGCTCGTGGGAGAAATGGCAAACAAGGATGGCATTCGGGTTGGTGTGGGGGGCAACATTGGTGTTCCTGCACTGACTTTATTAACTGAGCCTTACGATCTTTATGTGCTCGAGCTATCAAGCTTCCAATTAGAAACAACGTATAGCTTAAAAGCAGCTGCGGCAACGGTATTGAATATTAGCGAAGATCATATGAATCGCTATCCATTAGGATTAGAACAATACCGAGAAGCAAAATTACATATTTATAAGAACGCGAAGACCTGTGTTTATAACGAAGATGATGCATTAACTTTACCTCTGACTGGCAAAGATATGCGTTGTATCAGTTTTGGAATTGGACAGGGTGATTATCGATTGGATAACACCAATCGTATCTTAACAGTAAATGGTGAGAAAATTCTTTCAACATCTGAGATGTATCTTTCAGGGCAGCATAACTATACCAATGCGTTAGCGGCATTGGCGCTTGCTGATGCGGTAGGAATTTCTCGTCACGCTGCAATCGAAGTATTGAAAACGTATCACGGCCTTGCTCATCGTTTCCAATTGGTTTATTCGCATCAAAATGTGCGTTGGATAAATGATTCTAAAGCAACCAATGTGGGGAGTACGGAAGCCGCTTTACGAGGCTTAGAAGTTGAAGGAACGCTGCACCTTCTATTAGGCGGTGATGGGAAATCAGCCGATTTCACTTCACTATTGCCTTATATCAGTGGTGACAATATTCGCCTTTATTGCTTTGGACAAGATGGACAAGCGCTGGCAAATTTACGACCTGATGTTTCGTTACTAACAGTGACCATGGAAGAAGCGATGCGTGCATTAGCACCTACCGTTAAATCAGGCGATATGGTGTTACTTTCACCCGCTTGTGCCAGCTTAGATCAGTTTAAATGTTTTGAGCAACGTGGTGATGAATTTGCCCGTTTAGCAAGGGAGCTTGGCTGATGAGCATATTCGCGATGCGAAGATTAAAACAGTGGCTGGTGGGCAGTTATCAAACTGAGAATACGGCATTTGTGCCTTATGATCGCACTTTGCTCTGGTTTACTTTCGGATTAGCGGTTATCGGCTTTGTGATGGTGACATCAGCCTCTATGCCCGTGGGACAACGACTTGCGGAAGATCCTTTCTTGTTTGCAAAGCGTGATGGTATTTATCTTGTTGTCGCGTTTTGTATTGCGTTAATTACAATGCGCATCCCAATGGCTATTTGGCAACGTTTTAGTAGTTTAATGCTTTTTGGTTCGATACTGCTTTTATTAGTGGTATTAGGCGTGGGAAGTTCGGTTAATGGTGCTTCACGCTGGATAGCCGTAGGACCTTTAAATTTCCAGCCTGCTGAATTATCCAAATTGGCATTATTTTGTTATCTATCGAGCTACTTAGTTCGAAAAGTGGAAGAAGTCAGAAACAACTTTTGGGGTTTCTGCAAGCCAATGGGCGTTATGTTAGTGCTCGCTGTTTTACTGTTGTTACAGCCAGACTTAGGAACGGTGGTTGTTTTGTTCGTCACAACATTGGCACTTTTATTTTTGGCGGGCGCTAAAATTTGGCAATTCTTAGCCATTATCGGTTCAGGCATTGCGGCTGTAGTTATGTTGATTATTGTTGAGCCTTACCGTGTTCGACGCATTACTTCTTTCTTAGAACCTTGGGAAGATCCCTTTGGGAGTGGTTATCAGCTAACACAATCACTCATGGCGTTTGGTCGAGGGGATTTATTGGGGCAAGGGCTAGGAAACTCTGTACAAAAACTGGAATATTTACCGGAAGCTCATACCGACTTTATTTTCTCCATTTTGGCAGAAGAACTTGGTTATATCGGTGTGGTTTTCGTGCTTTTAATGGTATTCTTCATCGCTTTTCGCGCAATGCAAATTGGGCGACGTGCATTGATCCTCGATCAACGTTTTTCAGGCTTTTTAGCCTGTTCGATCGGGATCTGGTTTACATTCCAATCATTGGTCAATGTAGGCGCAGCAGCAGGCATGTTGCCAACAAAGGGATTAACCCTTCCTCTTATTAGTTACGGTGGTTCGAGCTTGATTATTATGTCAACGGCCATCGTGATGTTATTACGAATTGATTATGAAACACGTCTAGCACAAGCTCAGGCGTTTGTAAGGAGCCCGAAATGAGCGAGCGTAGACGCCGTTTAATGGTGATGGCAGGTGGCACCGGTGGACATGTGTTCCCTGGGCTAGCTGTTGCTCATTATCTACAATCCCAAGGTTGGGAAATCCGATGGTTAGGAACGGCGGATAGAATGGAGGCCGATTTAGTCCCCAAACACGGTATTGAAATTGAATTTATTCGTATTTCAGGCTTACGTGGTAAAGGAATTAAAGCCTTAGTAGCAGCGCCAATTCGTATTTTTAAAGCAACTCTTCAAGCACGTACCATTATGAAACGCTATCAACCCGATGCCGTTCTTGGCATGGGGGGGTATGTTTCTGGTCCTGGTGGTATTGCGGCTTGGCTGTGCGGCATTCCCGTTATTTTGCATGAGCAAAATGGGATTGCAGGGTTAACAAACCGCTGGTTATCCAAAATTGCTAAGCGTGTATTACAGGCTTTTCCGGGCGCATTTCCTAAAGCGCCTGTTGTTGGTAATCCTGTACGTGAAGATGTATTAGCGCTTGAGGCACCATTGGTACGATTAAAAGAGAGAACTGGCCCCATTCGTGTACTGATTATTGGGGGGAGCCAAGGTGCTCGAGTTTTAAATCATACCTTACCGGTGGTTGCTGGTTTGCTTGGTGAACATGTTACAATCTGGCATCAAGCAGGAAAAGGTGGCGAAAGTGATACAAAAACACGCTATCAGAACGAATTAGCTAAAAATTCAGTTAAATCTGAGTATAAAGTTACTGAATTTATTGATGATATAGCGCAAGCTTACCAATGGGCTGATGTTGTCGTGTGCCGTTCAGGTGCATTAACAGTCAGTGAAATTGCCGCAGCGGGATTACCCGCTATTTTTGTTCCTTTTCAGCACAAAGATAGACAGCAATATTGGAATGCCCTGCCATTAGAAAAAGCAGGTGCGGCGCGAATTATCGAACAAAATGATTTAACGCCAGAAGTCATTGCACAAACCCTGAACGATTGGGATAGAGAAACCTTATTAGCAATGGCAGGAAAAGCAAAAAGTGTTGCGATTACGGATGCTACAGAACGCGTAGCGAATGTGATAATCGAAGTAGCAAAAAAATAAACGTAACTTGTAACCATTAACTTAGAGTGAAGATGTAAATAGTGAATACACAACAACTGGCAAAATTAAGATCGTTTGTGCCTGAAATGAGAAAAGTTAGGCATATTCACTTTATCGGCATCGGTGGTGCGGGTATGGGGGGTATTGCAGAAGTGTTGGCTAACGAAGGTTATGAAATCAGTGGTTCTGATTTAGCACCTAATGTTGTCACACAGCAGCTCGTTGGTTTAGGTGCAACCGTCTATTTTAATCATCGCCCTGAAAATATTCGCGGCGCAAGTGTTGTTGTGGTTTCTACCGCAATCAGTGCTGAAAATCCTGAAATTATTGCGGCACGAGAAGCACGTATACCGGTTATCCGTCGCGCTGAAATGCTGGCTGAATTAATGCGTTATCGCCATGGTGTTGCCATTGCGGGAACACACGGTAAAACGACAACGACAGCAATGATTTCAAATATTTATGCGCAAGCGGGTTTAGACCCGACTTTTGTGAATGGTGGACTCGTTAAATCAGCGGGCACACATGCTCGTTTAGGATGTAGTCGTTATTTAATTGCTGAAGCCGATGAGAGTGATGCTTCATTTTTACATTTACAACCCATGGTGGCTGTCGTAACAAATATTGAAGCCGATCATATGGATACGTATCACGGTAACTTTGATAATCTCAAAGAGACTTTTATTACCTTTTTGCACAATTTGCCTTTTTATGGCCGTGCTGTGATGTGTCTTGATGATGATGTTATTCGCTCTATTCTTCCTAAAGTGGGGCGTTACATTACGACTTATGGGTTTAGTGAAGATGCGGATGTGCGTATTACGCATTATGAACAAAAAGGGGCGCAAGGTTTCTTCACTATTTCTCGCGAAGATATGCCTGATTTACAAGTAGTATTAAATGCGCCAGGGCGTCATAACGCGTTAAATGCAACAGCAGCAGTCGCAGTCGCTACTGAAGAAGGCATTGCAGACGAACATATTTTAGCTGCACTTCTTAATTTCCAAGGAACAGGGCGTCGTTTTGACTTCTTAGGAAATTACGGTCTTGAGCATGTAAATGGTCAAGATGGTGAAGTGATGTTGGTGGATGATTATGGGCATCACCCAACAGAAGTTGACGCAACCATTAAAGCAGCAAGAGCTGGTTGGCCAGACAAGCGTCTGGTTATGATTTTCCAACCGCATCGTTATACCCGTACACGTGATTTATATGAGGACTTTGCGACTGTTCTCAACCAAGTTGATATTTTATTATTAACAGATGTTTATTCTGCGGGAGAAGCGCCTATAGCAGGTGCAGATAGTCGCTCACTTTGTCGAACAATTCGCCAACGTGGCAAGCTAGATCCTATCTGGATTTCTGATATGGACAGTGTTTCATCAATATTAGCAGGTGTATTAACCGATAATGATCTTGTTTTAGTTCAAGGTGCTGGAAATATTGGTAAAATAGCACGTCGCTTAGCCGATACGAAACTACAGCCACCTTTAAGCGAGGATTAAGACGGATGTTTGAGCAAGTGGACATCATTTATGGTGAAATGGTTAACCAAACAACTGTAATGATGGTGTGTTATGCAGAAAATAACACTATTTTAGCGAAAAAAAAGATCGGGAATTCGCTTGCTCAAATCCGTGTTGAGAAAAAATTTCAGTTAAAAAGTAAGAAAAACGTAGAAAAATTCGCAATTTCTTCTTTTAAAGTAAATAATTCTCAACATATTGAACAATTTAGTGATTTAATTATCAAACCTAAATGTGTTCATGAAGTATATATATGTAGGAAAAGTATTAATCGCAGGAATATCGGACAAAAGGGTGGGCGATTCTCTGGTTTAAACGTTGCTCAGGAGCTAGTGGGTTAAAATGTCACAAGCAGCGCTAAATATAAAAGAACATAAAGAGAAACCTCATTCTGACAGACCGAGTAATGGGACTTATTTATCAGGATTAATCTTTTTCTTATGTGTGATTGCCACCATTGTCTGGGGGGGAATACAAGTTGTTAATTGGATGAAAGACGTGAATCGCCTTCCTATTTCAAAACTTGTATTAACGGGTGAACGGCATTACACAACGAATGATGATGTGCGTCAGGCAATTTTGTCGTTAGGGCAGCCAGGCACATTTATGACACAGGACGTGAATATCATTCAGCAACAAATTGAGCGTATGCCATGGATTAGGCAAGTGACTGTACGTAAACAGTGGCCCGATGAACTTAAAATCCATTTGGTAGAGTATGTCCCCTTTACCCGCTGGAATGATACTTACTTTCTTGATAAAGAAGGGCGAGTTTTCAGTCTGCCTATACAACTGGAAACTAAGGGAAATTATCCTTTGTTATATGGCCCTCAAGGAAGTGAAAAAATGGTGTTGTCAGGTTATGTTGCAATGAAGGATCAGCTTCTTGCCAGTAATCTGAATTTAAAAGCAGCGTCAATGTCTGCACGTCAAGGATGGCAGTTAGTTTTAGACAATGATGTCCGATTGGAGTTAGGTCGTAAGGATAACGAAAAACGGATCGCTCGCTTTATTGAGTTGTATCCGATACTGCAACAACAAACAGATAAACGGGTTGATTATGTTGATCTGCGTTATGACAGTGGTGGTGCAGTCGGATGGGCTCCTTTATTACTTGAGAATGAATAAACAAGACGTGGCAGATGACACGATGAAGGCGAAGGCAGAACAATAATGATCAAAGCGACGGACAGAAAATTAGTAGTTGGTCTTGAGATTGGTACGGCCAAAGTAGCCACCCTTGTCGGTGAGATCCTGCCTGACGGTGTAGTGAATATTATCGGGGTGGGAAGTTGCCCATCACGAGGCATGGATAAAGGTGGTGTTAACGATCTCGAATCCGTCGTGAAATGTGTGCAACGGGCGGTAGATCAGGCTGAGTTAATGGCTGATTGTCAAATTTCTTCAGTATATTTGGCGTTATCAGGCAAACATATCAGTTGCCAAAATGAAATTGGTATGGTGCCTATTTCAGAAGAAGAAGTGACACAAGATGATGTTGATAGCGTGGTTCACACCGCAAAATCCGTCAAAGTAAAAGATGAACACCGTGTTTTACATGTTATCCCACAAGAGTATGCCATTGATTATCAAGAAGGGATTAAAAACCCTGTTGGATTATCGGGTGTACGTATGCAGGCTAAAGTACATCTGATTACCTGCCATAACGATATGGCAAAGAATATTGTAAAAGCAGTTGAACGCTGTGGGTTAAAAGTGGATCAACTGATTTTTGCGGGACTGGCTTCAAGTTTCGCTGTATTGACAGAAGATGAACGTGAGTTAGGTGTGTGTGTTGTTGATATTGGTGGCGGTACGATGGATATCGCAATTTATACCGGTGGAGCATTAAGACATACTCGCGTGATTCCTTATGCTGGCAATGTGGTGACCAGTGATATTGCTTACGCGTTTGGTACACCCCCAAATGATGCTGAAGCGATCAAAGTTCGCCATGGTTGTGCATTGGGTTCTTTAGTCGGTAAAGATGAAAATGTTGAGGTTCCTAGTGTCGGAGGCAGACCACCAAGAAGTCTGCAACGACAAACTCTTGCTGAGGTGATTGAGCCTCGTTACACCGAACTGCTCAATCTTGTTAATGAAGAGATTTTAAAAGTTCAAGAACAACTACGCCAGCAAGGGATTAAGCATCATTTAGCCGCAGGTATCGTGCTAACAGGTGGTGCTGCACAGATTGATGGACTTGTTGAATGTGCTCAACGTGTTTTTCACACGCAAGTACGGATCGGTAAACCGTTAAATATTACCGGGCTAACAGATTATGCGCAGGATCCCTACTATTCAACAGCAGTTGGGCTCTTGCATTATGGTAAAGAATCCCACTTTGGTGAGGAAACTGAAACCGAAAAACGCTCGGCTGTCAGCGGTTTGTTTAAGAAACTGACCGGTTGGCTCAAAAGAGAGTTTTGATAATCAGACAAATTTAAAAAGAGGTCGTTTGAGCAAGCGGCCCTGAGAAGGCACAAAACGGAGAGAAATTATGTTTGAACCTATGGAATTAACCAACGATGCGGTGATCAAAGTCATCGGCGTTGGCGGCGGCGGCGGTAATGCGGTTGAGCACATGGTTCGTGAACGTATTGAAGGCGTAGATTTCTTTGCAGTCAATACGGATGCTCAAGCGTTACGCAAAACAGCAGTTGGACAAACTATCCAAATTGGTAATGCCATTACGAAAGGCTTAGGTGCAGGTGCAAATCCTGAAGTGGGTCGTAATGCTGCAGAAGAAGATCGTGAAGCGTTGCGCGCAGCGCTTGAAGGTGCTGATATGGTCTTTATTGCTGCCGGTATGGGTGGTGGTACAGGTACCGGGGCAGCGCCAGTGGTTGCAGAAGTAGCGAGAGAATTAGGTATTTTGACCGTTGCTGTTGTGACTAAGCCTTTTAATTTTGAAGGCAAAAAGCGTATGGCATTTGCGGAACAAGGCATTACTGAGTTATCAAAACATGTTGACTCATTAATCACTATTCCTAATGACAAACTCTTAAAAGTACTGGGTCGTGGTATTTCATTATTAGATGCGTTTGGCGCAGCAAATGATGTATTAAAAGGTGCAGTTCAAGGTATCGCTGAGCTAATCACTCGCCCTGGTTTAATGAACGTTGACTTTGCTGACGTAAGAACCGTGATGTCCGAAATGGGTTATGCCATGATGGGCTCGGGTGCAGCTAAAGGTGAAGATCGCGCTGAAGAAGCAGCAGAAATGGCGATTTCAAGTCCATTATTGGAAGATATCGACCTGTCTGGTGCGCGTGGTGTATTAGTCAACATTACCGCAGGCTTTGACTTACGTCTTGATGAATTTGAAACAGTGGGTAATACCATTCGTGCATTTGCATCAGACAACGCG
Organism: Proteus sp. FME41; assembly: GCF_014897315.1. GTDB lineage: Bacteria > Pseudomonadota > Gammaproteobacteria > Enterobacterales > Enterobacteriaceae > Proteus. The sequence continues at coordinate 115,205 of NZ_JABUYL010000002.1, forward strand.
ACGGTGGTTATCGGTACATCCCTTGACCCAGAAATGAATGATGAATTGCGTGTTACTGTTGTTGCAACAGGTATCGGCATGGACAAACGTCCAGAAATTACGCTGGTAACAAATAAGCAAAATCAGCAGAACGCAATGGAGAATCGTTATCAGCAAATGCAAAATAGCATGTCTTCTTTTACTGCAGTAGAAGAAAGCAAGCCAGCAGCGAAAGCCGTTAACGAGCAATCTACTCAGGCGAACAAAGAGCCCGATTATTTAGATATCCCTGCGTTCCTGAGAAAACAGGCTGATTAATCGCCAAAAAGATTGGCATCTCCGCTTTTTGTGCTAAACTGTCCTGCCAATTATAAGTATAATGATTGGTAGGACGGATAACATTGCGAGATAAAATGATGATCAAACAACGGACATTAAAACGAATTGTACAAGCAACTGGTGTGGGACTTCACACGGGTAAAAAAGTTACGCTTACAATGCGTCCGGCGCCAGCAAACACTGGGGTCATCTACCGTCGTACTGACTTAAATCCACCGGTGGATTTTCCAGCAGACGCAAAATCAGTTCGTGACACTATGCTATGTACTTGCTTAGTTAATGAAGACGATGTGCGTATATCAACCGTTGAGCATTTAAACGCAGCACTGGCTGGTTTAGGCATTGATAATATTGTAATTGAAGTGAATGCACCTGAAATTCCAATTATGGATGGAAGTGCGGCACCTTTTGTTTTCTTGTTGCTTGATGCTGGTATCGAAGAACTTCGTACTGCGAAGAAATTCATTCGCATCAAAGAAACAGTACGTGTTGAAGATGGCGACAAATGGGCAGAAATGCGTCCATATAACGGGTTTAAATTAGATTTTACTATCGATTTTAATCACCCAGCCATTGATGCAAGTACACAGCGTTATAAATTAGATTTCTCCGCAGAATCTTTCATGAGCCAAATTAGTCGTGCTCGTACTTTTGGGTTTATGCGTGATATCGAATATTTGCAATCTAAAGGATTGTGTTTAGGCGGAAGCTTCGATTGTGCGATTGTGGTTGATGACTATCGTGTTCTCAACGACGACGGTCTACGTTTTGAAGATGAATTTGTTCGTCACAAAATGTTGGATGCAATCGGTGATTTATTTATGTGTGGCTATAATATTATCGGTGAATTCACCGCGTTTAAATCAGGTCATGCACTAAACAATAAATTACTCCAAGCTGTATTAGCAAAAGAGTCTGCGTGGGAATTCGTCACCTTTGAAGACGAAGCTCAAATGCCTGTGGCATTCAAAGCACCCTCAATGGTTTTTGCTTAATCCTGTGAAGGAAAGCACGTTAATTACCTCTAATTAACGTTCATCTTTGGCTGTACTTGTACTCTCTCCGGCAAGTGCAGCCAACCGTTCTAATTTTTCTCTTAACTTCTTCGGACTTTTCTCAGCCAAATATTTCAATGATTGAGCACTTTCTAAACTTAAGTGGCGTTTCTTTTTGGGCTCTTGCTCTTTTAATGATGATATTAAAGATCTTTTTTCCTGTTTTATTCCTAAAGCCGGATTTATTTTGATGTCTATTGAAGATAAGGATGGTAAAATTTCTTGTCTCAATGCAGAAAGTAATGACGGTGTTTCATAACGTAATCGTGTTAACCAGCTTGCGTTTGTGACTTCAATAATTAAAATAGCATTGCGGTAATTTGCGACACGGCATTTATCTTGTAAAGGAACAGGCAAAAGAGCCATGACGGCACGATTTAATTTTAGTAAAATCGTTGCACGCTGTTGTATAAGTTGTAATGTACTTTTATTGGAACCCTCTAGTTCGACGAAGATTTTTTCCAATGATTGTGGGTAGCTATCCCGCATAGATTTTGACTCCACAAAATAAAAATTAATGAGCAACGAAGGTTAATGAGTATTATAAGTTTTTGGCGACAATTTGGCAGGCGATATTTTTGGTCGCATTTGCTTTTAGGGATGGTAGCAGCAGGTATTGGAATACCTTCGCTGTTGTCTGCTCATGCCGAAAATCCACCACAAACAGACACTCCTTCATCTCAAAATCGCCAAAGCCAAGCACTTATTGCGTTTGATAATTTATTTCTACGTCAGAGTGTACAAAATCCTGCTTCATCCTTCACCTTTAATTACTGGCAACAGCATGCTGTAAAAAATGTGATTAAGCAGCTTTCTTTTGCATTCACCATTAATTCTCCTGAATTGATGGTAAAAGCCAAAGATGAGCCGTCTCCTGTTTCTAATGTTGCAGAGGTCATGCTTGATACTCTGTATGCTTTACTCACAGACACTTCTTCATCAGCATTAACCCATTTTCCCCTTTCTGGTTATGCTTTAACACAGATTATCCCTTCCTATCATACCGGATTATGGCTGGCTCAAATCCGTGGTATTCGTGCAGGACCTTACCTAACAGCGTAAAGAAGTCACTTAATCTAATAAGATTATGATTATCTCTGTTGGTCGATAAAACAGAGGCTGTTTTCGGCGTAATCGCGCTATAAATGAGAATAAAGATTTATGTTAGGTAAAATTGTAACTAAAATTTTTGGTAGTCGTAATGACCGTTCTATTCGTCGTATGCGTAAAGTAGTTGTTGATATTAATAAATTAGAACCAGAATTTGAAAAATTAACCGATGACGAACTAAAAGCAAAAACAAATGAATTTCGCGAGCGCTTAAATAAGGGTGAAAAAGAAGAAGATATTTTACCCGAAGCGTTTGCAACAGTACGTGAAGCCAGTAAACGTGTATTTGGTATGCGTCACTTCGACGTCCAGTTAATTGGTGGTATGGTGCTTAATGAGCGCTGTATTGCAGAAATGCGTACAGGTGAAGGTAAAACCTTAACGGCAACATTACCTGCGTATTTAAATGCACTATCAGGTAAAGGGGTACACGTTGTTACCGTCAATGACTACTTGGCACAGCGTGACGCCGAAAACAACCGTCCATTATTCGAATTTTTAGGATTAAGTGTCGGTATCAACTTACCAAATATGGCGCCACCAGTAAAACGTGAAGCCTATAATGCTGATATTACTTACGGAACTAACAATGAATTTGGTTTCGATTATCTGCGTGACAACATGGCATTTAGCCCACAAGAACGTGTTCAGCGTAAATTACACTATGCTTTAGTGGATGAGGTTGACTCAATCTTAATCGATGAAGCACGTACACCTCTTATCATTTCAGGCCCAGCAGAAGACAGTTCTGAACTTTATATCCAAATGAATAAAGTTATTCCTCATTTGGTTTCTCAAGAAAAAGAAGATTCAGATACTTTCCAAGGCGAAGGGGATTATTCTGTTGATGAAAAATCGCGTCAAGTCAATATCACAGAACGCGGTCTGGTTAAAATTGAAGGGTTATTAGCAGAAGCAGGCATGATGAAAGAAGGGGAATCTTTATATTCACCCGCAAATATCATGCTAATGCACCATGTAACAGCAGCATTACGTGCGCATGCATTATTTACTAAAGATGTTGATTACATTGTTAAAGATGGCGAAGTTATCATTGTGGACGAGCATACAGGCCGTACAATGCAAGGTCGTCGTTGGTCGGATGGTTTACACCAAGCGGTTGAAGCAAAAGAAGGTGTAAAAATCCAGAATGAGAACCAAACACTAGCATCAATCACTTTCCAGAACTATTTCCGTTTATACGAAAAATTAGCAGGGATGACGGGTACTGCGGATACTGAAGCGTTTGAATTTAACTCTATTTATCGTTTAGAAACCATTGTTATCCCAACTAACCGCCCAATGGTACGTAAAGATCTCCCTGACTTAGTGTATATGAATGAGCAAGGTAAATTTGCAGCCATTATTGAAGATATTCGTGAGCGGACTAAAAATGGCCAACCTGTTCTTGTAGGTACCATTTCAATTGAAAAATCAGAAGAAATTTCGAATGCATTAACGAAAGCTAATGTTCACCATAACGTGCTGAATGCAAAATTCCACGCAATGGAAGCTGACATTATTGCTAATGCAGGCTTACCTTCTGCTGTTACTATTGCAACTAACATGGCAGGTCGTGGTACCGATATCGTGTTAGGTGGTAGTTGGCAAACAGAATTAGCTAAACTTGAAGAACCTACTGAAGAACAAATTGAAGAAGTCAAAGCAAAATGGAAAGAGCGTCATGATGCAGTATTAGCTTCAGGTGGTTTACATATCATCGGTACTGAACGTCATGAATCTCGTCGTATTGATAACCAGTTACGTGGTCGTGCGGGCCGTCAAGGAGATGAAGGTTCTTCTCGCTTCTATTTATCAATGGAAGACTCCTTAATGCGTATTTTTGCCTCAGATAAAGTCTCTGGCATGATGCGTAAATTAGGTATGAATGAAACAGAAGCAATTGAACATCCATGGGTAACTAAAGCGATTGCTAATGCACAACGCAAAGTGGAAAACCGCAACTTTGATATTCGTAAACAATTACTTGATTATGATGATGTAGCGAGTGATCAGCGCCGTGCAATTTACTCTCAGCGTAATGAGTTGTTGGATGTGGGTGATGTCAGTGAAACAATTGACAGTATTCGTCAAGATGTCTTCACTACGGTAATCGACAACTATATTCCACCTCAATCACTCGAAGAAATGTGGGATATTGAAGGCCTAACATCATGCTTACAAAAAGACTTTGATTTACATTTACCAATCAAAGAATGGTTAGATAAAGAGCCTGAATTACATGAAGAAACATTACGTGAGCGTATTTTAGAAAAATCTATCGAAGTCTATAAAGCAAAAGAAGAAGTCGTGAGTGCTGAGATGATGCGTAACTTTGAAAAAGGCGTGATGTTACAAACGCTGGATTCTCTGTGGAAAGAGCACTTGGCTGCGATGGATTATTTACGTCAAGGTATCCACTTACGTGGTTACGCGCAAAAAGATCCAAAACAAGAGTACAAACGTGAATCATTCGCGATGTTTGCGAGTATGCTGGAATCACTGAAATATGAAGTGATCAGCACATTAAGCAAAGTACAGGTTCGTTTACCTGAAGAAGTTGAAGAATTAGAACGTCGTCGTCGTGAAGAGGCTGAACGTCTAGCAAAACAACAGCAATTAAGCCATGAAGTGACAAAAGAATCTCAAATGTCAGCGGTCGATGGTCAAGTTGCGGCAGGTAAAAAGGTAGGTCGTAATGAACCTTGTCCTTGTGGTTCGGGTAAGAAATTTAAACATTGTCATGGACAATTAGGTTAATTGATCACTTTATGATGATGACTATTTTATTAGTCGATTAAAATAGAATGCCCGCTTAGTGATAAGCGGGCTTTTTTTACAGCGAATAAACTAGATTGAAGAACGAAGAGGAGAAAGATGACTTTTAGTTATTTTTTTTTCTGGCAATTGTTTAGGTTCAGCTAACCCCGCAATAATTGGACAGTCTGGATTATTATCGCCTTGGCAATCTTTTGCTAGATGCTCTAATGTTTGTGTCATTCTCTGCAGTTCAGCTATTTTGCGGTTAAGCTCTTCAATATGAGAAATCGCGATCAACTTTACATCTGCACTGGCTCGCTCTCCGTTATTCCATAAAACCAATAATGTTGATATTTGTTCTGTTGAAAAACCCAGTGCACGTGAATGGCGAATAAAACGAAAACAAGCTACATCCGCTTCACTATAATCGCGATAGCCTGCATCGGTGCGAATGGCTTTTGGAATTAAGCCAATCTGCTCATAATAACGGATCATTTTGCTTGAAATACCGGACTTTTTTGCTGCTTGACCAATATTCATCATGCTCTCCTTCTCTGAAAATGAAGTGCTCTTTCTATAATATAGTTGCTTTATAATATTGAGCCAGACTCACTTAAGTCTGGCTATAAAGAGAATAAAGGTTGTTTTAATGGACTTTCATTGGGGCTTGAAAACGTTTTAGCCTCAATGCGTTACCTAATACAAACACACTTGAAAGCGCCATTGCCGCTGCGGCAAATATGGGTGAAAGTAGCATCCCATTAATGGGATAGAGCATGCCTGCGGCTACTGGAATTAATAAAGCGTTATAAGCAAATGCCCAGAATAAGTTTTGTTTGATATTACGGATGGTTGCTTGGCTTAATGAAATAGCATCAACAACACCTCGTAAATCACCCGACATTAATACGACATCAGCGGCTTCAATAGCAACATCAGTTCCTGTACCAATCGCTAAGCCAACATCGGCTTGTGCAAGGGCTGGTGCATCATTGATACCATCACCAACAAAAGCCACTTTAGCACCTTTATGGCTAAATTGTTTTAAGGCTTCGACTTTTCCATCAGGAAGCACTTCAGCCGCAACTTCATCAATACCTAACTGCTTAGCAATGGCTTTTGCCGTCGCTTCGTTATCACCCGTGATCATGGCAACTCTTAGGCCTAAACCATGTAAAGCTTTGATCGCCTCAGGGGTTGTTTCTTTAATCGGATCTGCAACTGCAATAATGGCAGCAAGACGCCCATCAATGGCGGCATACAGTGGGCTTTTACCTTGTTCACCCAAATTTTTTGCTGATGAGGTAAAGTGACTGACATCCAAACTTAATTGTTTCATAAAACGATCAGCACCGACGGATACCGTTCTTCCACCAACTGTTGCACTAACACCAAATCCCGGAACCGCCTCGAAATTTTCAACCATTGCGAGAGTTAATTCAGCCTCTTTAGCTGCATTGACAATAGCTTCTGCAATAGGATGTTCAGAATAAGTTTCAATAGCGGCAACAAGGCCTAAGACTTCGTTATATTCAAAACCTTTTGCTGGAATTAAATCCGTTAATTCAGGACGACCTTTTGTTAATGTGCCGGTTTTATCAAGGGCGACAACATCCACATCACGTAATGCTTGTAAGGCCTCGCCTTTACGAAAAAGAATACCCAACTCAGCAGCGCGACCAGTACCTACCATAATTGAAGTGGGGGTGGCTAATCCCATAGCACATGGACAAGCAATGATTAACACGGCAACAGCATTAATCAGTGCAAATGTTAATGCGGGCTCTGGGCCAAAAGCTAACCAAATAAAGAAGGTGATGGTTGCGCCTAACATCACTGCGGGCACAAACCACATGGTGACTTTATCAACTAGTGCTTGAATAGGAAGTTTAGAGCCTTGCGCTTCTTCCACTAAACGAATGATTTGTGCCAATACGGTATTGGAGCCAACTTTGGTGACTTTAAAATTAAAAGCACCTGTTTTATTGATGGTTCCACCGACAACTTCAGAGCCAATCTCTTTCGATACAGGTACAGGCTCGCCTGTTATCATACTCTCATCAACATAAGAGCGACCGTCAACAATTTCACCATCAACGGGTATTTTTTCACCAGGGCGAACAAAAACAATATCCCCCATGACAACTTGATCAAGAGGGATTTCTACGCTTTCACCATTGCGTGAAACTCGGGCAGTCTTTGCTTGCAAGCCGACTAAACGCTTAATGGCTTGAGACGTATTCCCCTTGGCTTTTGCTTCAAGCGTTCTTCCTAACAAGATCAAGGTGACAATCACAACAGCGGCTTCAAAATAGATATTGGCTGTGCCCGCAGGTAAGACGTGAGGAATAAAGGTTGATACTACTGAATAGCCGTAAGCGGCGGCTGTACCAACAGACACTAATGAGTTCATATCGGGAGCACCCCGTAATAATGCAGGTATTCCTTTTTGGAAAAATCGTAAACCAGGGCCAAACATAACTATCGTGGCAAGGATAAATTGAATATACCAATTAAGTTGTTGCCCTAAAGTTTGGGTTACCCAGCTGTGTACTCCGGGAATAAAGTGTGAACCCATTTCAATCATAAAGACAGGCAGGGTAAAAATAGTCGCAATAAGTAATGCTCGGCGTAACGAGCGTGCTTCTTTTTCGCGACGTTCCTCTCCTACATCTCGCGTATTAGCAGGATTATCCGATAAACGGCGAGGTTTATAGCCAGCATGTACCACGGCAACTTCTAAATCAGTGATAGAAACGACACCTGACAAATGACGTACACGGGCACGTTCAGTAGCAAGGTTAACGGTGGCTTCTAATACTCCAGGAACTTGTGCTAATGCTTTTTCAACACGACCCACACAAGATGCACAAGTCATTTCTTCAATGGCAAGTTCAGTGATAGCTTCAGGTACTTTATAGCCTGAGCTTTCAATAGCACTGACTGCAATTGCAGGATTAGGTGTACTTGTAAATATGATATCGGCCCGCTCAGTAGCAAGATTCACAACAGCATCTTGTATTTCGGGTACTGCTTTTAATGCACGCTCGACACGACCCACACATGATGCACATGTCATACCTTCAACAGGTAAACTCAGCCGATTGGCAGAGGACAACGTAGTCTTAGTGTTCATCAAAAATCCCCTCTTAAATATGGTATGAGATAAAGCTTAGGCTTTACCATTAGGGGAAGGTCAAGGCTTATATCATGATTTGTTTTTTTATTTTTAATGGTTATTTTTCTTTTAATTCAATTGATTATATTCTTATTGTTGTGCTTTGTATTTTATTTAAAGATTAAAGAACGGTAAATTATCTGAAATAAGAAAGAATAAGATAGAGAAATAAAAAACCCGCTTATTGTGATAACAAGCGGGTTTGGCTTACAAAAGAATAGGCATTACTCTTTTATGGAGTGTCTACTATTTTTCAGAAATAGACGATTTTGTGTTTACAGTTTCATTCACTTTAACTGGTGATTTTAATGATAAGTCACCACCTGCCAGTTGTTTCACTAAATCAACGGCTGATGATTTCAGATCAAGGTCTGCACCTGCTTCGTATTGATGACCTTCAATATTGTTTAATTGAACGTTACTACCGCCTAAATCAACCTGACCTTGCTCACTTTTAATTTCAGCGCCTGTAAGCTTAGTTGTACCACTTACGTTTAATGAAATATCATTTTTGCTTGTTAAGGTTGTAGTTTGAGTAACTGCATCATTATCAATATGAGAAACTTTAATATCCGCATTGGCTGTATGACCTTCAGCGCCAGTTACGATATTTTTGATACCGTTACCCACAGTGCCAACACCTTTATCAATTTTGGCTTTTGTCTCGCCACTGATACCGGTTTTATCTGCGATAGTGGAAGAAAGTGAATGGTATTTATCAGAGATAACATCTGTTGCAGATTTAATACCTGAATCAATGGTCTCTTTGATCGTATCTTCTAATAATGATCCACCTGCCTTGGCTGTTTTATCAACTTGACTAGATTTAGGATCATTGTTGTGGTTATAGCCAACATTGACATCAACACTAACATGACGATCACTGTCTTTCTGGCTAGTTACTGTAAAGTCGCCGTCCACATTACCCGTTACATTATTCGCAGAAATATTTGCACCAGAAAGAGCGAAATTTTTGTCGCTATTTACAGTTAATGTGCCTGTTTCTACTGAAGCATTTTGGTGTGTGGATTTTTGTTGATCTTCGACGTTGACTAAAACTTTACCACCAATATCATGGATAGAGGTTGCTGGGTTTTCTTCAGTCACTTCTTTTGGCGTCGTATTGGTTTGCTTGCCATTTAAAGAGATATCAGTACCCCAATTATTTTTGTAATCCGTGGATTGTGCAGATGTCAGCGTAGTATCACCAGATTGAGAGGTTAATTGCGTATCTTTGCTATTAACTTTAGTACCTTGAAGATTAACCGAGCTACCGTTAACAGTTAAATTACCTTGGTTAGCAATGGTTCCACCTTCACGAGAAACACTCTTCTCATCTTGCTTGCCAATAGCAAATTCAGCGCCACCTAACCCATTGACAGAAGATGATTTATCTCCTGCTTTTTGACCAAAGCCTGCTTGTAATCCACCCGATAGGTTTTTACCTGTTTCAGTACGTTGAGATTCAGTAGATTGGAAATCAACCTTATTCGTTGCCGTTAAAGCGACATCGTTTTCACTGGTAACATGTGTACCTTGTAACGTTAGATTGTGGCCTGAATTTAGCTCGATACCTTGAGAACCATTTACAGATCCTGCTTGTGCTGTTGTTTGATCTTTTTGATGATTTGCTCCACCTGCTTTAAAGCCACCACCATAATCTTTACTGTCTGGTGTTGTACCTACTTTTAGGTTTGCGCTACCATTCACGTTATGTTGGCTTTCAGTATGAGTATCTGTTGCTTGTACAAGCGTTAAATCGCCCCCAGTATTAATGACCGTTTTACCATTTTGAGCATCAAACTTAGCACCTTCATAATGTGCATCTTCATGTACATTAATATTGATATTGCCTGCTGAGTTAAATTGGCTACTTTCAGCTTTTGTTGTCGTTAAACTAGTGTCAGTGGTTTTACCTTCACCTTTAATTGCTACAGTAATGTCTGAGCCTGTTTTGGTACTGACACCAACTTGTCCCCCTCCCGTTGTTTCATGGAAGGACTCTTGGTGTTTATTTTGCGCAGCTTCACTAGTATGAGTGTTAGCAGTTAGCGCAACATCACCTTGGGTTGATTGATAATGAGTTCCTTGGTCATGTAAGGTGTTATTGCTGTCAGTATTAATTTTACCGGCAGTAATTGAGGTTGAAACCGCTTGGGTATCGTTTTGTAATTTCTGGCTACCGCCACCTTTCACCCCAACTTCAACGCCTACGTTAGGCGCTTCTAAGCTACTTAAGTTAGCAAGATTACTAATGGCATCTTTAAAGGTTACTTTTTTATCAATACCTTTGTTGCTGTCTGGATTAGCAGCATCAACACCCTCTTCAACGGCTTTCTTAATGGGGTTAGTAACACCACTATAATCAAGATTAACACCCACATCGACACCGATATTTAAAGTATCGGTTTTAGATGTTGCACTGTCATTTGCAGCAAGATGATTGATATTTTCACCTGACTCTTTATATGCACCATCAACGTTGTGTGATGCACCTTGATGCGTTACATCATTGTTTGCAGAGATAGTTAAATCACCCGCAACGTGAGTTTCGCTACCTTTATTTTTGGTGATATCAGTTGTTGTATGCTGTTTGTCATATTGGAAATCAGCTTTACTACCGATCTTATCAACACCACCGGTATAGCTAAAGCCACCTGAAATGGTTCTATCGGTACTGTCAGTCTCTTTTTTGTTTTCTGTTGAAACAAAGGCAACATTATCACCAGAAACAGTGGCATTACCTGCTGTTGTTTTTAAATCAGAACCTGCAAAAGTGACATCTTTATCTGCTTGAACTTTAACACTGCCACCACTGAGAGTAGATCCGACTTGCTCAGTCTCAGTGCTATTGTTTTTATTGGATGTATGAGTGATATGAAAACCAGCACTATATTGTTTGTCTTCAACTTCTTTAGCATGACCAGTGATTTCTAAAGATGTTTTTTCATCATTGATTTTCGTGGTTTGCTGTGCCGATTTAACGTTGATATCACCTAAAGATTCAATACCTAATTCATCAGCGCTTTTAATTAAGCTACCGATGACATTGACATCTTTGCCACTGACAACCATTAACTGCGCATCAGAAACTAATTCACTACCTATTGAATGCTGTTGATTAGTTTCATTCTTGTGGGAGTTTTTAGTAATGTTAAATGCAGTACCTGTACGTTCATCTGTTTTAGTGATGGTTTCGCTGATCGCATTATCAATAACAACATCGCCTTGAGTCGTTTTAACAAAGGCACCTTGATTGCCTTTGACTTGACTACCTGTGATTTTGACACTGTTATCTGCTGCAAGTAACAGTTGTCCATCAGCAGTCAATTGTGTTGAATGACTGACTTCTTGTTTATTGTTATTGTTCTTATTATTACCACCGCCGATACCACCCCAAACGACATGATTGTCGGTTACTGTTTTATCATTGTTGGTATTTTGAACATTAAGATTGATATTCTCTTTAGCGTTAACAACAACATTCTCATTAGAATGTAATTTTGCACCTTGAGCAGTAACTGAGCCTTCAGCATTTAAACCCAGCGTTTTACCCGCAGTTAACTCACTGCCTTTTAAGGTTTCTGTTTGATGGCTATTGCTCCAACTTCCTGTCTCTAAGCGAGAAGTATGGTTACGTTTGTATCCATTTTCACTGCGGTTTTCTTTCTCAACTAATCCGTTGATATTGATATCTTGATTAGCATTAATTGCCAGTGTGTTACCCGCATTAATTTTGGCACCTTCGAGAGTGACATCACCTTGAGTTGCTGCCAGTGTGACGTTGTTCTTTGCATCAATATGGCTACCAACTTGCTGTACTAGCTCTTTTTCTTTCGTGACATCATATTGCCAAGAATAGAACCAGCGATTATCAGTATCAGTCTCTTTTTGCTGTAGTTGTTTGCCATCAACGGTTAAATGAGCGCCTTGCAATAAAATATCATCGCCCATTAAATCAGAGGCTTTGATTTGGTTTTTATTATCAGCAACTAACGTAATATTTTTACCTTTTAACTCTGTTTTTGTTAGTGTTTGACTAGAGCCACTATTATTAACGGCAATTCCGCCACGATAATTTTGGTAATTTTCACTGCCATCCTTGTCGAAACTATCGTAACGGACTTGGCTATCCGTTTGAATATTATCAGCTTTAACGCTTAACTCATTATCAGCAACGAATTTACCTGTTAACTTAACGCCACTACCTTCCGCAGTATTAATAATACGAATACGTCCAGATTGCATACTACCAAAGAAGTAGCTGTCTAATGCAGAAGTCGGTTTTTGTGATGAAAGAATATCAAAACGCTGAGAGAACGTATTTTGACCTGTTAATGCTGAAATTTCAGCCGCAGTTATCTTTCCTCTGCTATCAATACGTGGTGCGATTAAATCTAAAAGACCCGGTGTCTGTAATCCGTTTTTCCCTATAGAAAGTAAATGAGTATTATTAAGCGTGCTATATCCTTTTAACTCTCCATTCTCAAACAGTGGATTACCTACCACTAACGAAGAGCGACTTGTATTGATAAAACCACAACCATCACAAGTGATGCCATTAGGGTTAGAAAGGACATATTCCGCCGCGATACCAAAGACTTCTTGCTGACCTAACAAGAATGAAGGGTTACGACTAACAACCTCATTTAAAATTAAAGAAGCAGCTTGCCCATTTAAATTACTATTGGCATTTAATTGACCAGCAAGTTGAGATTGTCCTGCTTCTAAGGCGTTGTTAAAAACAGCACCCGGTTTATTGACATTAAAATCTTGATATTGGTTATGAGAAATACCTTCACTATTTGGCGTGACAATGTTGATTACCTGAGTGCCACCGTTGACAGATGAAACATTAGGCCCTTGGTTACCAGCATCAGGAACAATACCGCCAGCATATGCATTTAATGATACGAAAATAATCGCTAAAGATGCCGCAAGCCTACCCGAAGGAGAGAGCTTAAATTTTTTTGATTTCATAGAGTTTTCTCCGTTTATTGCTATGAGTGTGAATCAAAATAAATATGAAAATCTAACTAATACTTGAGTAGGGTCTTTGGTTTTATTGGAATTTGTTTGGTTATAAAGTAAATGCCCCTTGGCAACTTCGATATCGAATTGTGCTTTTTGTTGATATTGAAGATTTAAACCCGAACTTAGCCCATAGCCACTACGCCATCCTTCATAGTTGCCATGTTGTTGAACACGGCCTGCATCTAGGCCTATCCGTGGGGTGATTGAAAAGGTGTTTACTCGATAAGGATAAGAAAGTGTGTTACGTAAATAACCCCCGTTATCCCCAGAAAGTGTGCTTTGATCGAAGCCGCGGATTGCATTTTTATCCGTTAAGCTAAGCCACTCAACGCCGGGTAAGGTGTTAGGGCTATATTGACCAAAGAAGGCACTATTGAATAAAAATGTAGAATCCGATAATGATAAACGGTGTTGCCAATTGGCAAAAAGCTTAACTTTTGTAAAGCGATAGTCATTACCACTGGCATTAGCAACACGAGGTGATTCATCAGCACCAAACCATCCGACTGCTTTTTCTGCGCTTAAGTTAATGCTGACTACACCATTTGGAATGATGTGCAAGTGATTAATCCCAAGCTCTACGGTTGTTAGTGCTGGGCTACTTAAATCAAGACGAATTTGGCTAAAATAGTTGCGTATTCGTTTATGCGTTATCTGCATATTTAAGGTATCAATTTGTTTTTGACTACGATAAAAGGCGTAATCCCCTCTTAAACCAAATTGCGTAGTATCACCTTGTAAGCGCACAGTGCGGGTTTGTAATGATTGATGAAATTCATACTCGGAATAACTACCAAAGGTACTAAGTGTAAATGCCCCATAGGGTAAGGAATAAAGTAGGGTATAAGCGCGATTGAAACGTGTGTTCGGATTGTCTGTGGTAATGCTAGCATTTAGGCTAATAAAATCAGATAACCCTAATGGGCTGTCTAAGCTTGCATTCGTTCGAACTAACCAGCGTCCTGAGTTTTTTTGCCCATAATTATCACTTGAAATATTCAAGTGCCAAGGCGCTTGACGTTGATTGGTGAGCTGAATAATGGAGCCACCTAATTGTGTACCCGGCAATATATCCAATTTGACCTTATTGGATTGTAAACGGTTCGCTTGATCAAGCCCCTGATCCAGTTTTGACAGCTTTAGAGGTTCGCCTTCAACATGAGGAAAAAGTAAAGCTGTGTTAACACCTCGGTCACCACCCTGTATTTTTTCAATAAAGCCTTCAATAACATACAGCCCAAGCTGTTGTTCTTGATTTGGGCGTAAAAATTGGACTCTGGCTGTGATATAACCATGTTGAAGGTAGTGTTGAGTTAACTCTTTGACTAGTCGGTTAACGTCGGCACTTTTTATACATTGCTCTGGTAATGGTGTTAAGGAATCAAGATCTTTTTCATTAAGTAAAGTAATTCCTTGAACATAAACACCATTAATAGGTAAACAATGTTCTGATTCAGAAATCAATGTTGGTGTGGGTGAAACATTTAATACATTTTCTTGAAGTTGTTGGTAGCGATTTTGTTCTATAAGTTGATTAATTTCACGTTGGCTATCTTGTAATGCGCGTCGTGATTCTCCCATCGTGCCAAAATGATCAGCATCATTTGCTGTTAATCCAGTGGTTGAAAATCCACTTAATAGTGTTAATAAAATAACTTTTTTTCTCATTTTACCTCAATATAAAGGTAGTCATTTAAATATAAATAATATGGCTTAAATAAAGTAAGATAATAATTAATGTTTTTATATTATCGTTAATTTAAAAATAATAAATACTAGGTACTCTCAATATGAAAATAAATTAAAAACTAATGTAATAAAGATAAATTTTTATTTGTTTCGATATTAAATACTGACATAACTAAAATGATTAACATTGATCTTAGTATTAATTAAACAGATGATTCATTTTTTAATTTTCTATTGTATTGATTTTCATCGTTATAATGCTAATTGTTATTTTTTATTGCTGTTTAAATTACCATCAGAATGATGATAAAAATAAAGATTTATCTTTTTTTATAAAGAGAAGGTAAATAATGAGAGAGAACTCGAAAAACGTTATGTAATAAAATGAAATTAGCTTTTCAATTGTTATTCTTTATTTGTTTATGTAATGTGGTGAAATATTTATTTCATGAATTTTTATTTTATTATAGTGAATAAAAGTGTATTTATAAAAGTGAAAAATTTACTCTTTTTGTGTTAAATAATTATTCATTATAAAAAGAAAGGTTATTGAATTTTAATTTTTATTTTGTTAAAGGGTAATGTGAATACATGTATTACCACTTAGTATTATCAATTAAAATTTAAATTATAAAAAATAATTCATTAATAATATAAAAAAGTGATAGTGATCACGTTAATTTATAATAAACAATAAATAATGTGATTATTGTCCAAAATATACTATTGTTATATTACCAACAGAAGCTAACTGTTATATAAATTAGTCTGTAAATTGTACTATTTCCTGACAATAAGGGTTAAAGTATGTTCTCATCATTTAATGTTTTGATAATATTAAGAGGTTTCTTCAGATTGAAGAAATGGTTTAATATTGATTCTGAACTCGCCTTCTTCTTTCCTAAAAAATAATCCTTTTTTATATCCATCCAAATTAAATTCAATACTCTTTTTCCATTTCAATTTAAATGGAAAGGTTATTTTATTTATTCATAAATTTATTATTTAATTTATATTAAAGGTATTATCATGGCTAAAAGAATCGTAGAACCATTCCGTATTAAAATGGTAGAAAAAATTCGTGTTCCATCAAGAGAAGAGCGTGAAGCTGCATTAAAAGAAGCAGGATATAACCCATTTTTATTACCAAGTCATGCTGTTTATATTGATTTATTAACAGATTCTGGTACTAACGCAATGAGTGACCAGCAATGGGCTGCAATGATAACGGGTGATGAAGCTTATGCAGGTTCAAGAAACTACTATGATTTAAAAGATAAAGCCAAAGAACTTTTTGACTACGATTATATTATTCCAGCGCACCAAGGTCGTGGTGCTGAAAATATTCTTTTTCCTGTATTATTAAAATATAAACAACAAGAAGGAAAAGCGAAAAACCCTGTTTTTATTTCTAACTTCCACTTTGATACCACTGCAGCTCACGTAGAATTAAATGGCTGTAAAGCGATTAATATTGTTACTGAAAAAGCCTTTGATACAGAAACCTACGATGATTGGAAAGGCGACTTTGATATTAAAAAATTAAAAGACAATATCGCAAAACATGGTGCTGATAACGTTGTTGCTATTGTTTCTACCGTGACCTGTAATAGTGCGGGTGGTCAGCCTGTTTCAATGGGTAATTTAAAAGAAGTTTATGAAATAGCAAAACAACACGGTATTTTTGTTGTTATGGACTCTGCGCGTTTTTGTGAAAATGCGTATTTTATAAAAGAACGTGATCCAAAATATAAAAACTCTACTATCAAAGAAGTTATTTTTGATATGTATAAATATGCTGATGCGTTAACCATGTCAGCGAAAAAAGATCCATTATTGAATATTGGTGGTTTAGTTGCGATTCGTAACAACGAGGAAATCTTCACACTTGCAAGACAACGTTGTGTTCCAATGGAGGGCTTTGTAACTTACGGTGGTTTAGCCGGTCGTGATATGGCAGCTATGGTGCAAGGTTTAGAAGAAGGTGCACAGGAAGATTTCTTACATTATCGGATTGGTCAGGTTAAATATTTGGGGGATCGTTTACGTGAAGCGGGCATTCCAATTCAGTATCCTACTGGTGGACATGCTGTTTTTGTCGATTGTAAAAAACTGGTGCCACATATTCCGGGTGATCAATTCCCAGCACAGGCAATTATTAATGCACTTTATTTAGAGTCTGGAGTGCGTGCGGTTGAAATTGGTTCGTTCTTATTAGGCCGTGATCCTGCAACGGGTGAGCAAAAACATGCTGATATGGAATTTATGCGTTTAACCATTGCTCGTCGTGTCTATACTAATGACCATATGGATTATATTGCTGATGCCCTTATTGGCTTAAAAGATAAATTTGCAACGCTTAAAGGTCTTGAGTTCGAATATGAGCCTCCTGTATTAAGACACTTTACAGCTAGATTAAAACCTATCAAATAAATCTTAATCCACAATAATAATGGCTCTCGTGCAATGCGAGAGCCCTATCCTTATTTCAGTAAGGACTAAAAAATGGAAAATAAGTCGGTAAATAAAGAACCCTCAATTATTGTAGGGGGATTTGTGTTGGGTGGCGCCATGATTGGCGCGGGTATGTTTAGCCTTCCAACAATAATGTCTGGTGCTTGGTTTATTAACTCACTCTTTATATTATTTATTGTTTGTTTCTTTATGTTTCATTCGGGAATTTATATTCTTGAGTGTATTTCAAAATATGGTGCTGGAACAAATTACTTTCATATCTCTAAAGAATTATTACCTAAATGGGCATGTTATCTCGCTAATGCGTCATTGATATTTGTATTATATATTTTAATTTATGCTTATATCTCTGCAGCTGGCTCTATCATTTTTGAAGCTTCATTATTGTATGGTATTAATCTAAACCTTAAAGCAATTTTCTTTGTATTTACGATAACACTAGGGGCCACAATATGGTGGGGAGGCGCTAGCGCCAGCCGCTTAACTTCAATTTTCTTATTTATTAAAATTATTTTGTTTGTTTTGGCTTTTTCAGGTTTATTTTTTCAAGCAAAAGGTGATTTATTATTTAGTGCTACTTTTGAAGGTAAAAGCCAGTTATATCTTTATCCTTTTATTTTTATCATTATTCCTTATGCGATTACCTCATTTGGTTATCATGGAAATGTTTGTAGCCTTTATAAGCTTTATCATGAAAATGAAAGAAAAGTGGTAAAGAGTTGTATTATTGGCTGTGTATTAGCATTGGTTATTTATTTGCTTTGGATGATTGGCACCATGGGGAATTTACCCCGAGAGCAATTTATTACGATTATTCAAAAAGGCGGTAACTTAGATGCCTTTATCGACTCTCTCTATACGGTGTTGAATAGTAAATATATTGAAGGTTTTTTATTATGGTTTTCTATTAGTGCCGTATTCTGTTCATTCTTAGGGGTAGCGATTGGTCTTTTCGACTATATTTTAGCATCATTAAAATTTGAAGATAACAAAACAGGGCGCTTAAAATCAGGCGTTTTATGTTTTACCCCCCCTTTATTGTTATGTTTACTTTTCCCTAATGGTTTTTTAATTGCAATTGCTTACGCAGGAACAGCCGCTTGTGTATGGGCAATTATCTGTCCTGCGGTGATGGCGCTGAAAGCCCGAGAAAAATTCCCTAATTCAGGTTTTAAAGTCTGGGGTGGAAAAGGCTTAATTTACGCGGTTATTGCGTTTGGTGTATTTGGAATTATTTGCCAAACGTTAGCTCAATTCGGTTTACTGCCTATTTATCGTTAATTCACCCCTAAAAACAGAGGAAAGAAAACCAGAGTAGCGCCATTGGATATACGTTATAATAACGCTAAGTTGTTATAATAACTCAGCTATTCAATAGGTTGTCTATAATGGATAAAAAAAAGCTACATATTGCTGCGGGTATTATTTGTGATCAGCACAATAATGTCTTTATCACTCAACGCCCTTTAAAATCGCATATGGGGGGATTTTGGGAATTTCCAGGTGGAAAATTAGAAGATAAAGAGACCCCAGAGCAGGCGTTAGTGCGTGAGTTACAAGAAGAGATTGGTATTGATGTCACACAATGTTCACTTTTTGAAACAGTAGAGCATGATTTTCCTGACAGACATATCACATTATCTTTTTTCTTAGTCACACAGTGGGATAATGAGCCTTATGGTAAAGAAGGACAAGACTCAAAATGGGCGCCTATCACATCATTAAATGCAGAGGATTTCCCACCCGCTAATCGCACTATTGTGGCGTTATTACAAAAGTAAAAAGCTCAAAATTAAAACCAAATAGCCACTTTATCAGTGGCTATTTTTTATGCTTTCAATCTTGATATTAAAAATCTTTAGGTTCTTGCTGTGGTACTTCACTCCAGTTATCACTGTCATTAATATCACTCTGGCTTGGAATACGTTTTGATTCATCAGCCCATTCACCTAAATCTATAAGTTGGCAACGTTTGCTACAAAAAGGGCGATAAAGACTATTATTATTCCAAACGACTTCTGCTTGACAGGTTGGGCATTTTACCACTAATTCTTCGCTCATCATCTCTCCTAGATTTCATCGGCGCGATTTATGTTCATATTTATAAACATAATGTTAGCAACAAGCAATCTCAAAGGGTAGCTCTAGAGGTACAGTTCCATTCTCACTATCAAGAGGTAAAAAGCGAACAGCATAGCGATTTTTATGGCCTGATACTTGTGGATAAATTTGGTGGTCGATTGCAATTTTAAGACGCAACAATTCGCCTTCTTCTGCGCTGTCTTGGTAAAAACCGCGATGGCTAAGAGCAGGTTTAAATGTATCTGATTGGCGAATAAGCATGAGTAAACTATTTAATGCATTTTGTAATGGCAGTAATCCTGTCATCCAAGTTTGTAATTTTTCATCGCGGGTTGTTTGAGGCAAGCTTAGCCACAAGTGCAACGCAGGGACATCAAAGTTACAGCATCCTCCTGGAATACTTAGACGCTGTTTCACTAAGCTTATTACTTTGTCTTGTTTTAAATGTTGACCTATTCGTGGTGCTTGACTTAATACGGCTGCATTTTCAGCTAATTCATTAATAATTTGAGTTACAATTTCCTTATCAACATTAGGAAATGAAAGCCATTGTTGTAATTTTTTTTGTCTTTTTTCTAATTCTTTGAGTAATTCTGCACGGATCTCTCCACGATCAAGGACTTCAATAAATTCGGATATTGAGCGGAAAAAAGAGAGTGCTGTTGGTAATGAATCAATTGCACGAAAACTGTTAATTTGAATCAATGAGTTTTCAATTCTAAGCCATGAACGCATTTTTTCATTGAGAGGGTGTTCGAAGATGATTGTTGTGATGTCATCACTCATGGCAGTTGTCCTGTAACGCTTGTTGAGCTAATTCTAAGTAATGCTGATGGAGTTGTTTAACTTTTCCAATCACATCTTGGCTATTATCGTGATTTTCAATAATATCATCAGCGACGGCTAATCGTTCTTGTCTTTGGGCTTGAGCTTTTAATATATTCAGCACTTGCTCTCGACTTACCCCATCCCGTTTCATGGTTCTTGCTATTTGTTCTTCTTGTGTGACATCAACGACAAGAACACGAGAGGCTAAATGGGTTAATTTATTTTCAATTAATAAAGGAACAACCCAAATAAAATAAGGGGCTTGAATTTGTTGTATTTGTTTTTTAGTCTCTTGCTGGATCAACGGATGAAGGAGGCGATTAACCCACACTTTTTCTTCATCATGTTGAAAAATAATCTGACGCAATTGTGCTCGGTTTAATGAGCCATCAGGTAACAGAATACGGTCACCAAAATGCTGATGCAATGCATTTAGCCCGAATGAGTGAGGTTCTACCACTGATCGAGCGATAACATCAGCATCAACAAGTGGTACACCTAATGAGGCAAAAGCATTGGCAATAGTGGTTTTACCACTGCCTATTCCGCCTGTAAGAGCAACCGTATAAGCCATTCTATTTATCTGTTTTTAATTAATTAAAATTTGCTATTAGTCTCGTATTCTAAAGCTTAATTTTGTTTTTATCACAAGATAATAACCGCAATATTTAGGTTTTATTCGGTTATTATGATAGATGATTTTCTGCTACCCTGACAACCTACCTTATAATCCGCAATAGAATTATCATCAATCAATAGCTTAGGTAAAGCATTTCAATAGCATATTACTCATAAAACGTGTGATTCACTGTATAGTATCACCTAACTGTAATATAGGAAGATACATAGCCATGATTACAATGCCAATAATCAGTGCAATAACAGCCATTAGTATGGGTTCTAACCATGTACGGATTGTATTTAATCGCGCGTCAAGTTGATGATAAAACCAATCACTTAATTGTTGGCAAAAATAGAGCAATTGTCCTGAACTTTCAGCACAAATGATAAACTGATGGCAAATAGGTGTAAAAAGAGGCTCATTTTTCATAAACAAACTTAATGATTTACCTTTCATAATATGTTCACTCATTTGAGAAAGCATTCGCTTATAAATTGGATGTGTGAGTTGTTCGGTACAGATTTTTAAGCCTTGTAATAAAGGTAATCCAGCTTGTTGTGTGATGCTGATTATCTGAAAAATAAGGTATAATTGATGATGTTTTAGTAGTACACCACAATAAGGAAGGCGAAGAAAAATAGCTTGTTCAGAGAAATAAAAGAAAGATGAATAATTCCGAAGAAAACGATAAATTAATATTAAAGTAATGAAGGTGATAATGATGATAAGAATATACTCAGAAAACCATTGTGAAGATACAATTAAAGCTAATGTCAGAGAAGGAAGTTCAGTATTAAATGCCCTGTATAAAGATTGATATTCAGGTAAGACATACAGCAACATAACAGTAGTAATAAAAAACAGTACAGTGAGTAAAAATAGGGGATATTTAAATGCTTTTTTAATTTTTTTAGTCATCTCCTGCTGTTTTTTTAATTGTATTATTTGAAGTGTAATTACTTCATCTAATCTTCCACTCTCTTCACCAATAAAAATAAAGCGAGTTAATGAAATGGGAAAATAAATGGGATAACGGCTTAATTGTTTAGAGAATGTTCCTCCTTGCGTTAAGTTAAAAATAATATCGTCTAATACACATTGCCAATGAGTATATCGACACTCATTTTTTAATAAGATTAATGCAGGTAAAAGGGCTAAACCAGCTTGAAGTAATAAGGCTAATTGTTCAAGTAATTGAATTCGATATTGTCTATCACTATCTTGAAATAATACAATTTTATATAAACGAATTTTTATTGGTGTTTTTTGTTGCTGTGTTAATTTAATAAAAGCTTCATACTTAGATGCGGCTAGAATTTTTCCCGTACACCATTCTTCTTGATATGTTAGTGCATCATAGCGATAAATAAACTGCAAATTCATTCAATATCTCCTAGAATTTGATAAATCTCCTCAAGTGTTGTTATTCCTTGTTTGATTAATAAAAGACCAGAATAAAGTAAATGATAGGGCAAAGCTTGTGCTTGTTTTGTAGGTTCAAAACAGTCATAAATTGCCGTTCTTCCTTTATAACCAGAACAGCATTGTTGACAACCTATTGCTTGCCAATTGGGTAATTCAATCATTTCATTATTTACGTTAATGCGCTTTTTATCTGATAAACATATTTTACAGTGTTGGCATAAACGTCGTACTAATCGCTGAGATATAATTAAATTTACACACGTGTTAATCAGATCTTTTTCAATACCTAAATTCTGCAAGCGCATTAAAGTCGCATTTGCAGAATTGGTATGTAAGGTTGATAAAACAAGGTGTCCCGTTTGTGCCGTTTTTATTGCCATTTCAGCCGTTATAGCGTCACGTATTTCACCGATCATAATAATATCGGGATCTTGGCGTAATAATGCTCGTAATATTATTGCAAATGAAATACCCGCTTTTTCAGAAACTTGAATCTGATTAATGCCTTTCAGTGGTAGTTCAATAGGATCTTCGACACTATTTATATTACGGTTATCTTTATTTAAATATTGTAAGCAACTGTATAATGTTATCGTTTTACCGCTCCCTGTTGGCCCTGTGACTAAAATCATTCCTTGTGGAAAATGTAAATATTTCTTTAATAAAGCCAAATGGGAAGATTGAAACCCTAAGTGGTCTAATTCAGGTTGCTGTAAATTATTAATAAGCCGTAAAACAATTTTTTCACCATATAGTGTTGGTAGAGTAGCGATTCGTATTGAATATTCTTTATCATGATAAAACCAATTAAATTGCCCATCTTGAGGTAATCGTTTTTCTGCAATATTAAGGTCAGCAAGTATTTTTAAGCGAGTGATTATTTCTTCTGAAAACTCATTAGGAGGGGGCGGGAATAGTACTAAATGACTATCTATTCTTGCTCGAATTCTAAAGCCAAGTTGCTGTGGTTCAAAATGTAAATCAGAGACTCGTTTTAAAATACTATGACGTAACAGATGTTCAATAAATTCCGTCGCTGAGTGTGTGATATCCATTATTTACCTTTTTTCTTATTGTTGTTTTATATTTCAGATACAGGTGCACTCAATATAAGTGCGCCTTGTATTTGAAATAATTCTGAATCTGAAATAATTTTATATTTGAAATAAAAAGCATTAATACGATTTTAAGATCTCCATACACTGTTTCTCTAATGTGGGGTTGATGGCAGAACACTGTGTTTTCCATATAGAAAGATGAGCGTTAACCCCTTTTTCTGTAGACATAACAATCGTTAAACCATCAAGCTGTGCCTTTCCTTTTGCATTAATGACGCCATTTAATACCGTGACGTCTGAAAGATATCGGCTACGGAATTGCTGAGGCATAAATAGGGAATCAGAATGACAGTGTTGAGCCTCATTTTCATAACGGCATAATTCTACTGCTGAACGATACGGAGTGAGTGTTTGCAATACATCTGTTAATGCTGCTTTTTGGATATAACCTTGGTAAGCAGGGATCGCAACAGAGCTTAAAATAGAGATGATGGCAATGACTATCATTAGCTCCATCAGTGTAAAACCATTTTCTGATGAGTGATAATTAAGGGTGTTCATCTAGTGTCCTCCTTGATTAATAGACACTAGGAGTATGAGAAAAAAGGACTTTATTGGCGAATAGATAAAATAAATTTTGAGTAAAATATCGAAAAGAAAAAGGTGGTATACACATTTAACTTTTATTATTGAGAGAGAATTCGCATTTATTGATGAATATGCGTTAATGGTATTATTGGTAATGGCTAAAACACAATAAAAGAGGGGTAATGTGGACATAAAACAAGGTTGGCTTATTGATGCAAGAAAAGTACCTTCACCAAATCATGACAAAAGGCCAGAAGGTGAAGTTCCCTCTTTATTAATTGTTCATAATATCAGTTTGCCTCCGGGGCAATTTGGTGGGCCTTACATTGACCAACTTTTTACCAATACGTTATCAGAACAAGAGCATCCTTTTTTTGGTGAGATAATCAGTTTAAGAGTCTCTGCTCATTGTCTTATTCGTCGTGACGGCGAAATTGTGCAATATGTGCCTTTTACAGATAGAGCGTGGCATGCGGGGATTTCTTTATATAAAGGCAGAGAAAAGTGTAATGATTTCTCTATTGGTATTGAGCTTGAAGGTACGGATGATTGTGATTTTACGCAAAGGCAATACCAGCAATTAGCAAAGATAACTCAAGCACTTATTGCTATTTATCCCGCAATTAAAGAGAACATTACAGGGCACAGTGATGTGGCTCCAAATAGAAAAACAGATCCGGGACCTCACTTCGATTGGGCTTACTATCGTTATTTGTTAATGAAATAACACGGTAAAGTGATTTTAAAATCACATTAATTGAATTTAAATTCAATTAATTATTGCTGTCACGCTTCAGTTTGACTGTTTATGTGTTTAAAAAACGTTAAAAAATATATTTTTAACGTTTCTAAATAATGCGACTTAGTTATCACTTTTGATGAATTATTAAAATAATTTGTTAAAATTTGCAGGTTTTTATGATTTGGCTCAACAACTGTATGGACAGTTAGTGAATACTTTGTTACTTTATTATCCGTTATATTAAATTGGTATTACCAATTGACAACTCAATCGCTAAGGTAATAGTTATCCAATAATGGCTTCCAGCAATATGGCTTATACAAAGATCCGCCAACCCAAGCTTTCTGATGTTATTGAGCAACAGCTTGAGCATCTGATTTTAGAAGGCACCCTGCGTCCGGGAGAGAAACTCTTACCTGAGCGTGAGCTGGCGAAACAATTTGATGTATCTCGCCCTTCATTGCGTGAAGCTATCCAAAAATTAGAAGCTAAAGGTTTTTTACTCCGTCGCCAAGGCGGTGGTACTTTTGTTCAGCATAATCTCTGGCAAAGTTTTAGTGATCCTTTAGCCCAATTACTTAGCGGACACCCCGAATCTCAATTTGATCTCTTAGAAACACGTCATGCCCTTGAAGGTATTGCTGCCTATTATGCTGCATTGCGTGGTACTGATGAAGATCTTGCGCGTATCAAAGCAAGTCATGATTGCATTTTGAATGCCCATGAAAAGGGTGATTTAGCCGCTGAGTCTGATGCTGTATTGCAATATCAATTAATTGTCACAGAAGCTGCTCATAATGTTGTTTTACTGCATCTATTACGTTGTATGGTGCCAATGCTTGAGCAGAATATTCGCCAGAATTTTGAGTTTCTTTATACCCGAAAAGAGATGCTAACAGCAGTAAGTGAGCATCGTAGTCAAGTTTATCAGGCTATTATTAATAGAGAACCCGAAGTTGCACGTGAAGCTTCACATCGCCACTTGGCCTTTATTGAAGATGTTTTGTTGGATATGAGTCGTGAACACACTCGCCGTGAGCGTTCGTTGCGCCGGCTACAACAACACCCTGATTTATTTTAGTAGCACAGATCCTGACCGCTGAGTCTGTACTATCTATCACCCTGTGATTTTCAGGGGTAGCGGTAATAACAGCAGGGTCTATCTTCCCGTCATATCAAATGGGTATAACGGGAAGATAGGCTCCCATAACCATTAAAAACAGATAACAGATAAGGAATACACCATGTCAGATATGCTGAAAAATGACGTGGATCCGATCGAAACTCGCGACTGGTTACAAGCGATCGACTCGGTCATCCGTGAAGAAGGTGTTGAGCGTGCACAGTTCCTGATTGATCAGGTATTAAAACAAGCCCGTAATGGCGGTCTTAATATTGCTTTAGGTGGCTCTGTACACAGTGATTATATCAATACCATTCCTGCTGAAGATGAACCCGCTTACCCTGGCAATCTGGAATTAGAGCGTCGTATTCGTTCTGCTATTCGCTGGAACGCAGTAATGATGGTTCTGCGTGCATCCAAAAAAGATTTGGAACTCGGCGGACACATGGCGTCATTCCAATCTTCTGCAACTTTATATGAAGTGTGTTTTAACCACTTCTTCCGTGCTCAAAATGAAACTGATGGTGGTGACTTAGTTTACTTCCAAGGTCATATCTCCCCAGGTATCTATGCACGTGCATTCTTAGAAGGTCGTTTAACAGAAGATCAATTAAACAACTTCCGTCAAGAAATTGGTGGCAAAGGTCTATCTTCTTATCCACACCCTAAATTAATGCCTGAATTCTGGCAGTTCCCAACGGTTTCTATGGGCCTAGGGCCTCTAACGGCAATTTATCAGGCAAAATTCCTGAAATATTTGAATCACCGTGGCTTAAAAAATACGACTAAACAAACTGTTTATGCGTTCTTAGGCGATGGCGAAATGGACGAACCAGAATCTAAAGGTGCTATCACCATCGCAGTTCGCGAAAAATTAGATAACCTGTGTTTTGTTGTTAACTGTAACTTACAGCGTCTTGATGGCCCAGTAACAGGTAACGGCAAAATTGTTAACGAACTAGAAGGTATCTTTGCAGGTGCTGGCTGGAACGTTATCAAAGTGATGTGGGGCGATCGTTGGGATGAGCTTCTGCGTAAAGACACTTCAGGTAAACTCATTCAATTAATGAATGAAACCTTAGATGGTGACTACCAGACATTTAAATCTCGTGATGGCGCTTATGTTCGTGAACACTTCTTTAATCGTTACCCAGAAACAGCTGCATTAGTTAAAGATATGACTGATGATGAAATTTGGGCATTAAACCGTGGTGGTCACGATCCGAAGAAAGTCTTTGCAGCATTCCAAAAAGCAAAAGATACTCAAAATAAACCAACTGTTATTTTAGCTCAAACTATCAAAGGTTATGGTATGGGCGAAACGGCAGAAGGTAAAAACATCGCTCACCAAGTTAAGAAAATGAACATGGATGGCGTTCACCATTTCCGTGATCGTTTCAATATCCCTGTTGCCGATGATAAAATTAATGACTTGCCTTATATTACTTTTGACAAAGAGTCAGAAGAATACAAATACCTGCACGCACGTCGTCAGGATTTAGGCGGTTACTTGCCAGCACGTCGTCCTCGTTTTGAAGAAAAACTGGATATTCCGACACTGGAAGATTTCAGCCAGTTACTGGAAGAGCAATCTAAAGAGATTTCTACCACTATCGCATTCGTTCGTGCACTGAACGTAATGTTGAAAAACAAATCTATCAAAGATCGTTTAGTACCAATTATTGCTGACGAAGCTCGTACTTTCGGTATGGAAGGTCTGTTCCGTCAAATCGGTATTTACAGCCCGAATGGCCAACAATATACGCCTCAAGACCGTGAGCAAGTTGCTTACTATAAAGAAGACGTTAAAGGTCAAATTCTGCAAGAAGGTATCAACGAACTGGGTGCTGGCGCATCTTGGTTAGCCGCTGCAACATCTTACAGCACTAACAATCTGCCAATGATCCCATTCTATATCTACTACTCAATGTTTGGTTTCCAACGTATTGGCGACCTATGCTGGGCAGCCGGTGACCAACAAGCTCGTGGTTTCTTAGTGGGTGGTACTTCAGGCCGTACAACGCTTAACGGTGAAGGTCTACAACACGAAGATGGCCATAGCCATATTCAATCGCTGACTATTCCTAACTGTATCTCTTATGATCCAGCATTCGCTTATGAAGTTGCTGTTATCATGCAAGATGGTTTAGAGCGTATGTACGGTGATAAACAAGAAAACGTTTATTATTACATCACTACACTCAACGAAAACTACCATATGCCAGCAATGCCAGCCGGTGTTGAAGACGGTATCCGTAAAGGTATCTACAAACTGGAATCACTGGAAGGTGCGAAAGGTAAAGTTCAGTTACTGGGTTCAGGTTCTATTCTGCGCCATGTTCGTGAAGCTGCACAAATCCTGTCTGCTGAATACGGTATTGGTTCTGATGTTTATAGCGTAACTTCATTCACTGAGTTGGCGCGTGATGGTCAAGATTGTGAACGTTGGAATATGCTGCACCCATCTGAAGCACCACGTGTACCTTACATCGCTCAAATTATGAATGATGCACCTGCTGTAGCGTCTACTGACTATATGAAACTGTTCGCTGAACAAGTTCGTACTTATGTGCCAGCAGATGATTATCGTGTGTTAGGTACAGATGGTTTCGGTCGTTCTGATAGCCGTGAAAACCTGCGTCACCACTTCGAAGTTGATACTTCTTATGTGATTGTTGCTGCATTAGGTGAATTAGCTAAACGTGGTGAGATTGATGTGAAGGTTGTTGAAGAAGCAATCAATAAATACAACATCAACCCTGAAAAAGTAAACCCACGTCTGGCATAAGAGGTAAAGTGAATGTCTATTGAAATTAAAGTCCCAGATATCGGTGCTGATGAAGTTGAAGTCACCGAAGTGATGGTGAAAGTGGGCGATCGTATTGAGGAAGAACAATCCTTAATCACCGTAGAAGGCGATAAAGCCTCTATGGAAGTTCCATCACCACAAGCGGGTGTCGTTAAAGAGATTAAAATTGCTGTGGGCGATAAAGTCCAAACAGGTTCTCTTATCATGGTTTTTGAAGCAGAAGGTGCTGCGCAAGTGGCACCAGCTCAAGCCGCAGCGCCTGCACCCGCAGCCGCTCCAGCAACAGCCGCATTAAAAGAAGTTCATGTACCTGATATCGGCGGTGACGAAGTTGAAGTGACTGAAGTGATGGTAAAAGTAGGCGATAGCGTTGCTGAAGAACAATCACTGATTACCGTAGAAGGCGATAAAGCTTCAATGGAAGTTCCAGCGCCATTTGCTGGTGTCGTGAAAGAAATTAAAATCGCAACTGGTGATAAAGTGAGCACAGGCTCTCTTATCATGGTATTTGAAGTTGCAGGTAGCGCGCCTGTTGCTCAAGCAGCACCAGCTCCAGCAGCATCAGCAGCACCAGCAGCCTCTGCTGTGAAAGAAGTGAATGTTCCAGATATCGGTGGTGACGAAGTTGAAGTGACTGAAGTGATGGTGAAAGTAGGTGACTCCATCTCTGAAGAACAATCGCTGATCACGGTTGAAGGCGACAAAGCGTCTATGGAAGTTCCAGCACCATTTGCAGGTGTGGTTAAAGAGATCAAAATTGCAGTGGGCGACAAAGTGAAAACTGGCTCACTGATTATGACCTTTGAAGTTGCCGGTGCTGCACCTGTTGCTCAAGCACCCGCAGCAGCCGCGCCAGCACCAGTAAGTTCTGCACCAGCAGCACCTGCGAAAGCACAAGCAACTGCACCAGCAGCAAAAGAAGAATTCGTTGAAAATGATGCTTACGTTCATGCAACACCAGTTATTCGCCGCTTAGCACGCGAATTCGGTGTGAATTTAGCGAAAGTAAAAGGTACGGGTCGTAAAGGTCGTATCTTACGTGAAGATGTTCAGTCTTACGTGAAAGAGTTAATTAAACGAGCTGAATCTGCACCAGCCAATGCAGGTGGCGGATTACCAGGCATGTTACCTTGGCCGAAAATTGACTTCAGCAAGTTTGGTGAAATTGAAGAAGTTGAATTAAGCCGTATCCAGAAGATTTCAGGTGCTAATTTAAGCCGTAACTGGGTGATGATCCCTCACGTAAATCTGTTTGATGAAGCAGATATCACTGAGGTTGAAGAATTCCGTAAGCAGCAAAATAAAGAAGCCGAGAAGAAAAAACTGGATGTTAAGATCACGCCGTTAGTCTTCGTAATGAAAGCAGCCGCGAAAGCACTGGCGGATATGCCACGCTTTAATAGCTCTATCTCTGAAGATGGACAGAAACTGATCCTGAAAAAATACATCAATATCGGTATTGCTGTAGATACACCTAATGGTTTAGTTGTTCCTGTTTTCAAAGATGTTAACAAAAAAGGCATTATCGAACTGTCTTATGAGTTAGCTGAAGTTTCTAAGAAAGCGCGTGCAGGTAAACTGACAGCAGCAGATATGCAAGGCGGATGTTTCACGATTTCTAGCCTTGGTGGTATCGGTACTACCGGTTTTGCACCAATCGTTAACGCACCAGAAGTTGCGATTATGGGACTTTCCCGCTCTTCTATGAAACCTGTATGGAACGGTAAAGAATTCGTACCACGCTTGATTCTACCAATGTCATTATCTTTCGATCATCGTGTGATCGATGGTGCTGACGGTGCTCGATTTATCACTTTGATTAATCAGTACATGAGCGATTTACGTCGTTTGGTAATGTAATTATTAAAACCGGTGCTTAGCGCCGGTTTCTCTGATTACTAGGGCTGATTTTACAGTCATACATCTTAGGTTGTGAGATCAGTCATGTTAGAGCGCTTTTCAGTTTATTAACATTTCTGTAAACTGCATGCGGTATGTAAGTCTCGGTGTTAAATATGGATTTTCGTCTGACTCGCCGGACAAATAAATAATGAGGTCACGATGAGTACTGAAATTAAAGCACAGGTAGTGGTTCTCGGTGCAGGCCCTGCGGGTTATTCCGCAGCGTTTCGTTGCGCTGACTTAGGTTTAGAAACAGTTTTAGTTGAACGTCACTCTACTTTAGGTGGTGTTTGTCTGAACGTGGGTTGTATTCCTTCTAAAGCGTTACTCCACGTTGCTAAAGTTATCGAAGAAGCGAAAGCCTTATCTGAACACGGTGTTGTTTTTGACGCACCAAAAACAGATATCGACAAAGTTCGCATCTGGAAAGACAAAGTTATTTCTCAGTTAACTGGCGGCTTAGCGGGTATGGCTAAAGGCCGTAAAGTGACTGTCGTTAATGGCGAAGCTCGATTCACAGGTTCTCACACATTGTCTGTTGAAGGTGGTGAAGGTACAACTACCATCACTTTTGAAAATGCAATCGTTGCTGCTGGCTCACGTCCAATCGAATTACCTTTCATTCCACATGAAGACCCACGTGTATGGGACTCAACAGATGCACTGCAACTGAAAACCGTACCAGAGCGTTTACTGGTAATGGGTGGCGGTATCATCGGTCTGGAAATGGGAACGGTATATCACTCACTGGGTTCTCAGATTGACGTGGTTGAAATGTTTGATCAGGTTATTCCTGCTGCAGACAAAGATATCGTTAAAGTCTTTACCAAACGTATCAGCAAGAAATTTAATCTGATGCTAGAAACCAAAGTAACTGCGGTTGAAGCAAAAGAAGATGGCATCTACGTAACAATGGAAGGCAAAAAAGCCCCAGCAGAACCACAACGTTACGATGCAGTATTAGTTGCTATCGGCCGTGTACCTAACGGTAAACTGTTAGACGCAGGTAAAGCAGGTATCGAAGTTGATGATCGTGGCTTTATCCATGTTGATAAACAAATGCGTACTAATGTACCTCACATCTTTGCTATCGGTGACATCGTTGGTCAACCAATGCTGGCTCACAAAGGTGTCCATGAAGGTCACGTTGCAGCCGAAGTTATCTCAGGTAAAAAACATTACTTCGATCCTAAAGTTATTCCATCAATCGCTTATACTGAACCCGAAGTTGCATGGGTTGGTATGACAGAAAAAGAAGCGAAAGAGAAAGGCGTTAGCTATGAAGTAGCTTCTTTCCCTTGGGCAGCATCAGGCCGTGCAATCGCATCAGATTGTGCAGATGGTATGACTAAACTGATTTTCGACAAAGAAACTAACCGTGTTATCGGTGGTGCCATTGTGGGTTCTAACGGTGGTGAACTGTTAGGTGAAATCGGTCTGGCAATCGAAATGGGTTGTGATGCTGAAGATATCGCATTAACTATCCACGCTCATCCAACGTTATACGAATCAATCGGTATGGCGGCGGAAGTATTTGAAGGTAGTATCACTGACCTGCCAAATCCAAAAGCGAAAAAGAAAAAATAAGCGACTTGTTTACTGAAAACAGCTTTGCTGAAAACAGTTTACTAAAGTAGTTTAAATGATAAGGGCTAAGTTCTTTATAGAACTTGGCTCTTTTTTTATGTCTTTTTGTTGAAGCTAGCGTTGCTTAATGAAGAGGAATATTAGCGATTAGGTATTTTTGTCGTTTATTTAACCGTAAATTTGACTTTAGTGCTAACCTGAGGATGAAAAAAACTATAAAAAGTGTGGTTATTAACCTAAATCTTGGTTAAAAGTCTCTGTTATATATTTTGTTTAAGTGTTTTAATCTGAATAAGTGGATATTTGAATCTGATTAATGTTACTTTTATGTGAACGAATTAACATCGTGTTGAAGATTTGCTATGCTGATAGCCCTTAGCTGGGCATAATTTTACAACCTCTTATGTTTTATGCGAGCAAAAGATCCTCTGACCTGGCACCTTATCAATAGGGTGCAGACAGCCGGGTTATACAAAATGACAAAGAAGCGAGGAGAAAGTCGTGCTAGAAGAATACCGTAAGCACGTAGCAGAGCGTGCAGCTGAAGGTGTCGTTCCAAAACCTCTCGATGCCACACAAACAGCCGCACTTGTTGAGCTATTAAAAAATCCCCCTAAAGGTGAAGAAGCGTTCCTTCTTGATTTAATTGTTAACCGCGTTCCCCCCGGCGTTGATGAAGCTGCTTATGTTAAGGCGGGCTTTTTAACCGCTCTCGCGAAAGGCGAAACCACATCACCACTTATTACACCAGAAAAAGCGGTCGAATTATTAGGTACCATGCAAGGTGGCTATAATATTCATGCTTTAATTGAATCTCTGGATGACGATAAATTAGCACCAATTGCAGCAAAAGCGCTAACACATACATTACTGATGTTTGATAATTTCTATGATGTGGAAGAAAAAGCCAAAGCCGGCAATGTCTACGCTAAACAAATTATGCAATCTTGGGCTGATGCACAGTGGTTTACTGAACGCCCTGCATTAGCAGAAAAAATGACGGTTACCGTATTTAAAGTCACTGGTGAAACGAATACCGATGACTTGTCACCTGCACCGGATGCTTGGTCACGCCCTGATATTCCATTACATGCTTTAGCTATGCTGAAAAATGCGCGTGAAGGAATTGAACCCGATCAACCGGGTAGCGTTGGCCCTATTAAACAGATCGAAGCATTAAATAAAAAAGGCTTCCCACTGGCGTATGTTGGTGATGTTGTGGGCACAGGTTCATCGCGTAAATCAGCGACTAACTCTGTACTTTGGTTTATGGGGGATGATATTCCCTTCGTTCCAAATAAACGCGGTGGTGGTGTTGTTCTTGGTAGTAAAATTGCACCTATCTTCTTTAATACAATGGAAGATGCGGGCGCATTACCTATTGAAGTTGAAGTTTCTAAATTAAATATGGGTGATGTTATTGATATTTACCCATACAAAGGTGAAATCCGTGATCATGAAACCAATGAGTTACTGGAAACCTTTGAGCTAAAAACGGAAGTATTAATTGATGAAGTTCGTGCGGGTGGTCGTATTCCGCTGATCATCGGTCGGGGTTTAACCACGAAAGCCCGAGAGTCACTAGGCTTACCGGTTAGCACACTGTTCCGTCATGCTAAACCTGTTGAAGAAAGTAACCGTGGTTTCTCTCTAGCCCAAAAAATGGTAGGTCGTGCTTGTGGTCGTACAGGCATTCGCCCTGGCGAATATTGCGAGCCCAAAATGACCTCTGTTGGTTCACAAGATACCACAGGCCCAATGACGCGCGATGAACTCAAAGACTTAGCATGCCTTGGTTTTTCTGCAGATTTAGTGATGCAATCATTCTGTCATACCGCGGCTTATCCAAAACCGGTTGACGTGACGACACATCACACCTTACCCGATTTTATTATGAACCGCGGTGGTGTTTCATTGCGCCCAGGTGATGGCATTATCCACTCATGGTTAAACCGTATGTTATTACCTGATACCGTAGGTACTGGTGGTGACTCGCATACTCGTTTCCCAATTGGTATCTCATTCCCAGCAGGGTCGGGCTTAGTGGCTTTTGCTGCAGCAACAGGGGTTATGCCACTAGATATGCCAGAGTCTGTTTTGGTGCGCTTTAAAGGTAAAATGCAGCCAGGCGTGACATTGCGTGATTTAGTCCATGCCATTCCTTATTATGCTATTCAAGATGGTTTATTAACGGTTGAGAAAAAAGGGAAGAAGAATATTTTCTCAGGTCGTATTCTTGAAATTGAAGGCTTACCAGAACTAAAAGTAGAGCAAGCATTTGAATTAGCCGATGCGTCAGCTGAGCGTTCAGCTGCAGGTTGTACGATTAAACTGGATAAAGCGCCTATTATTGAATACCTACAATCAAATATTACGTTATTGAAATGGATGATTGCTGAAGGTTATGGTGACCGTCGTACTATTGAACGCCGTATTACGTCAATGGAAAACTGGTTGAAAGATCCTCAATTGCTTGAAGCGGATGCTGACGCAGAATACGCGGCTGTGATCGAAATCGATTTAAATGAGATCAAAGAGCCAATTTTATGTGCACCTAACGATCCTGATGATGCTCGCTTATTATCAGAAGTGGCGAACAGCAAAATTGATGAAGTGTTCATTGGTTCTTGTATGACCAATATTGGCCACTTCCGTGCTGCGGGTAAACTGCTTGATCAACATAAAGGTCAATTACCAACACGTTTATGGGTTGCACCACCAACGAAGATGGATGCAGCGCAATTAACAGAAGAAGGTTATTACAGCGTCTTTGGTAAGAGTGGTGCCCGCATAGAAGTACCGGGTTGTTCGTTATGTATGGGTAACCAAGCGCGTGTTGCTGATGGTGCAACTGTCGTATCAACATCGACACGTAACTTCCCTAACCGCTTAGGTACAGGTGCAAATGTGTATCTTGCTTCAGCGGAGCTTGCGGCAGTAGCTTCATTATTGGGTCGTTTACCAGAGCCACAAGAGTATCTCGATTTTATGAATAAAGTGGATGAAACTGCTGAAGATACTTATCGCTATTTGAATTTTGATCAGTTAGCACAATATACGGATAAAGCAGACCAAGTTATTTTCCAAACAACAGTCTAATTATTAATTTATTGCTTTAAACGCATTTAATATGAACAAACGGGGGGCGAAAGCCTCCCGTTTTTTGTTATTTTTGTCATAATAATAATAAGATGTTTTTTTATTAAAAAGGCGAGAGCTTAATAAGGGGCGTACACCATGGATTATGAATTTCAGCGAGATCTCACTGGCGGTATACTTGCCCGTTTTTCGATGGATCATGAAGCAATAGGTTATTGGCTGAATGATGAGGTTCAAGGCGATATCAGCCTAATTGATCAAATCCTTGAAGAAATGGACAGTATTAAGGGAAGTGAAAGGCAGTGGGAATTAATAGGGAAAGAATACAGTTTATCTATTGATGACGAAGAAGTTATGGTAAGAGCTAATACACTGCATTTTGAAACCGATGAAATGGAAGAGGGCATGAGCTATTACGATAATGAAAGCCTCGCTTTTTGTGGTTTAGAGGATTTTGCTGTAATGCTGCAAAAATACCGGTTATTTATTCTGGAAAATAGAAAAAATTAACAAATCCTATATATTTTTGGAATGAATCTGCCACAATATACTATTGAATTGCTATTATTCTTATACATTTTTAAGATTTAAAAGGTGGCCCAATGAATGAATTACCTACAAGTTTAGATCAAGCAACAGGTTGGTTTACTGCAAATCAAGATCTTTTTATTCAATATGCAGTGAATATTGTTGCCGCATTATTGATCTTATTTATTGGTCTTTTTGTGGCAAAAATGATTGGAAAAGGTGTTGCAAGAGTTTTAACGTTACGCCATATTGATGCCACGGTTGTGACATTCCTCTCTGTTTTAGTTCGTTATACTATTGTGGCATTTACCTTAATTGCGGTGCTTGGTCGATTAGGCGTTCAAACGGCCTCGGTTATCGCTGTATTAGGTGCTGCTGGTTTAGCTGTTGGTTTAGCTCTGCAAGGTTCTCTGTCTAATTTTGCCGCAGGTGTACTGATTGTTATCTTCAGACCTATCCGTGCAGATGAATATGTCATGATCGGTTCTGTAGAGGGAACGGTGAAAGATGTACAGATTTTTTCTACCACATTACGCTCAGCCGATGATAGAATTATTGTTATTCCAAATAGCAAAATTATCAGTAGTGAAGTGATTAATTTAAGTCGTGAGCCTAATCGTCGTACACAAATTATTGTTGGTGTGGCTTATGATGCTGATATCGATAAAGTAAAACAAGTATTGGGTGATGTTGTTGCAAAAGACAAACGTATTCAACACGATAAAGGTGTAACTATCCGTTTACATGAAATGGCACCGTCTTCATTAAACTTTGTGGTACGTGTTTGGACAACCAATGGTGATGCATGGCCTGTTTATTGGGATCTAATGGAAGATTTTAAACGTGCATTAGATGCAAACAATATCGGAATTCCATTTCCACAAATGGATGTTTATATGCATCAAACACAAAGTGCGACAGCAAAAGCAGAATAGTCTCACAAAAATAACAGACTGAGAGCCACGTTAATGACGTGGCTTTTTTGTATTATAACCGAGGTAATAAGGTGAGATAACGAATATTATTAATGGAGTAGGATAAAGAAATGGAGACATTCTTAAGAGGTATCTTTTTTATTTTTCATTACATTGGCGGTTATCTTGTTTTTTCTTTGGCGCTATTGCTGTTGTGGCATTCACATAAAGCAGAAAAAAAACATATTCGTACTATCTTATTTATAGTCGCTTTAATTGTTGTGATACCTCATGTCATTATCTGGTCTAATTATATTTTTATGATATTAATAATAATGGCAATTTCATTGTAATAATCCCTATTAATCCTGCATTTGTTACTATTGAGTTGTCATTAGTTTTTCTTATTAGCAATAAGAATGATTCATTTCCTCTAATATCAAAATCCCTCTATTATTCTGCTTATACTAAATGAATAATTATCAAGGTATTTTGCATGTTTACAACTTTCTTTCAGGGGTTTTTATTAAGTGCTGCTATGATTTTACCTATAGGGGCGCAAAATGCCTTTGTTTTGCAGCAAGGTAGTCGAAAGCAATTTCACTTAATGAGTGCATTATTATGCGCCTTAAGTGATGTTATATTGATTACTGCAGGAGTTTTTGGCGGAAGTGCGTTATTGAGCCAATCAGAAACACTGTTGCTATTGATTACATGGGGAGGTGTAGCCTTTTTATTATGGTATGGCTGGAATGCTTTTCAAACCGTTTTTTCAAAAGATCTTGAATTATCACAAGGTGAAAATCAGGTAAAAAGTCGCTGGCGTGTCATTGTGACTTTGGTGGCGGTAACTTGGCTTAATCCTCATGTTTATCTAGATACCTTTGTGGTGATAGGCAGTATTGGCGGACAATTAACGTCAGAACTACGTCCTTGGTTTACATTTGGGGCGGTATTTGCTTCTATCAGTTGGTTTTTTGCGTTATCACTGCTCGCGGCTTGGTTTTCACCAATCTTAAGCAAAGCACGCTCTCAGCGTATTATTAATCTGTTTGTGGGGTGTGTGATGTGGTTTATTGCGCTTCAATTAGCCGCACAAGGATGGAAAACTCTCTTTTAATCTTAAAGAACTTTACATTAGATATGGTAATGTTCTTCTTAGCCATAAAAAGATGGCACTAAAATTTATTTTGTCAGGGGGTTTTTGTGAAATTAAGAGCGATTGTATTAGCATCCGTGTTTACGCTTGGGTTACCTTCCATTGCATTAGCGGCTCCTGAACCTGAAGGACCACATATCACAACATCGGGTAATGCAACAATTAAAGCAACTCCTGATATGGCGACATTGAATATTCAGGTTAGTGAAAGTGCAAAAGATGCTGCCCTTGCAAAAAAACAAGTTGATGATCGTGTAGCAAAATATTTTGCCTTTTTAAAAGAAAATGGTGTTGTGAAAGAAGATATTGATGCTGCCAATATTCGTACTCAACCAAACTATGAGTATGATAAAAAAGCAGAGCGTTCAGTGATTAATGGTTATACTGCAACCCGTACTGTTAATGTAAAAATTAAGAAATTAGAGCAGCTCAATACACTGCTAGATGGTGCATTAGCAGCTGGGTTAAATGAGATTAATAATGTTGAGTTTGGTGTTAATAATCCAGAACAATACAAAGTGAAAGCCCGTGAAGTTGCAATTAAAAACGCGATTGACCAAGCTAGCTCAGTTGCAAAAGGTTTTGGCGCTGATTTAGGCGCCGTTTATAGCGTGAGCTATCGTGCACCAGAAGCGACACCTTACCCAATTGCACAAGTTCGTATGGATGCAATGGCATTAAAGGCCCAAGCACCAGCCGCAGTGCAAGAAACGTATCAACAGCAAAGTATCGAATTTAAAGATTATGTTGATGTTGTGTTTGAATTAAAACGCACTCAATAAATTTATTGTCATAAAAATAAAATAGGCTTCTTAGTGAAGCCTATTTTATTGAGGAAATGAGGTAAACGTATTTACGTTACTCTTCGCTCTGTTTTAACACTTTACGACCAAAATCAATTAGTGCATCAGTCACTTTTCTCATTGTTCTGCTTTCAGGTGCAAAACGGTGCCAATAGAGCATTCGACGTTGGCAGAGTCCCGGTGTTAAATCAACTAACTCCCCACTTTTTAGTTCATTTGAAATTTGCAGATGAGGGATCATACAACATGTCGAGCCTTGTTTAGCTAATTGCACAAAAGCTTCTGAGGAGTTAACAATATGGCAAGGAACACTGCCCGGTGATAACCCAAAGTTTTGCTGTAAAAAGGCCTGATGCATATCATCAAGATGGTCAAATGCGACTGCGGGGGCTTTTAAGAGTGAAGATTTAGTGACACCGTTAGTAAAATAGCGTTGTGCAAAATCAGGAGAAGCGACAAATAGGTAATCAAGTGCACCTAATTGATCGACAAGGCAACTGGGTAGTGCTTGTGGCTGAATACTGATTGCACCGACGACTTCGCCTCGCCTTAAGCGTTCTTGAGTGCGTGTTTCGTCTTCAACTTGAATATTAAGCCGAATAGGCAGTTGTGTTAGTACAGGATGTAAAGCAGGCAATAACCATGTCGCTAAGCTATCAGCATTTACGGCCAAAGAGAGTAAAAGAGGCGTAGAACCGCTATTTTCATCACCTAACCATTGCTCTTCAAGTAATTCTACTTGATGCAATAAAGCCAATAATTTTTGCCCTTGCTCTGTTGGTTGTGGTGGAACGGTGCGAACTAATAGGGGTTGCCCAAATAGATTTTCTAATTGTTTGATACGTTGTGAAACGGCAGATTGTGTAATACATAACTTTTGCGCGGCCCTTTCAAAGCCACGTTCGCGAATGACGGCATCAAGGGCTTGTAATGCTCGATAATCAGGGCGTTTCATTAACAGACTCTCTTTGATTTTATGTTCTATTGCTTACTATGCCATATTTTTTGTTGTAATGAGTTAAAATGTTGCTTCTCAGTTTTTGATGTGTCTCGTGCTAGTTTTGAATGCAATATGCTATTCTTAGTCCATTAACGTGATAAATAAGGTTTTTTTAAATGACTCAGGATGAATTAAAAAAAGCAGTAGGTTGGGCAGCGCTTGAATATGTGAAACCCGGCATGATTGTAGGTGTGGGTACGGGATCTACGGCTTCTCATTTTATTGATGCGTTAGCAACAATGAAAGGCCAAATCGAAGGTACTGTTTCCAGTTCAGAAGCCTCAACTGCAAAATTGAAAAGTTACGGTATCCCTGTTTTTGATTGTAATGAAGTCGATTCTTTAGATATTTATGTCGATGGCGCTGATGAAATTAACCATCAAATGCAAATGATCAAAGGTGGTGGCGCGGCATTAACGCGTGAAAAAATTATTGCGGGTGTGGCAAAAACGTTTATCTGTATTGTTGATGAATCTAAACAAGTTGATGTGTTAGGTAAATTCCCGTTGCCAGTAGAAGTGATCCCTATGGCTCGCTCTTATGTTGCGCGTGAATTAGTTAAACTGGGTGGCTTACCTGAATATCGTGAAAATGTACTAACTGATAATGGCAACGTTATTTTAGATGTTCACAATTTAACAATTCTTAACCCTATTGAACTGGAAAACAAAATTAATAGTATCCCAGGTGTCGTCACCGTAGGATTATTTGCTAATCGTGGTGCTAATGTTGTTTTAATGGGTACTGCTGAAGGCGTTAAAACCATCAAGTAATTTATTTTAAGATAGGTAGCGGTTGCTACCTATTTTTTAAATTATTTTAGAAACGGTAAATACAGTGATATATATCACACGACAGTTATATCTCTTTTTAATATCCTGCTATTTTCAAAGTCAAAATCATTTTGCTCGGTAGAAAATCACTTTATTCACTGCTTATTCTGTCATCACTGCAATCGGTTGTATTGCTACAAACTCTATTTTTGTTATGTTGATGAGACAGGATTTTGTTTTTCATTAAATGTAATAACGATAGGGCAGGGTAAATGGTCAAAGTATCTTTGGAAAAAGAAAAGATAAAGTTTCTACTCCTCGAAGGTGTGCACCAAAGTGCAGTAGAAAATTTAAGAGCAGCGGGTTATACCAATATTGAATACCACAAAGGCGCATTATCGGACGAAGAATTAAAAGAAGCCATCCGTGATGCTCGTTTTGTTGGTCTTCGCTCCCGTACGCATTTAACAGAAGAGATTTTTGCAGCCGCTGAAAAATTAGTTGCTGTAGGGTGCTTCTGTATTGGTACGAATCAGGTCGATTTAGAGGCTGCAGCACGTCGTGGTATTCCTGTTTTCAACGCACCTTTCTCAAACACCCGTTCCGTGGCTGAGATGGTACTGGGGGAATTGCTGTTATTACTGCGTCGTATTCCTGAAGCAAATGCAAAAGCGCATCGCGGTCTCTGGGATAAACAAGCGAAAGGCTGCTTTGAAGCGCGTGGTAAAAAACTGGGTATCATTGGGTATGGTCATATTGGTACACAGTTAGGTATTTTGGCTGAAAGTGTAGGTTTAAATGTCTATTTCTACGATATTGAAAATAAACTACCATTAGGTAATGCAACACAAGTTCGCCATTTATCTGAATTACTGAACATGTGTGATATTGTCAGCTTACATGTGCCAGAAACTTCATCAACAAAAAATATGATGGGTCATGAAGAAATTCAGCGCATGAAACCAGGTTCAATTCTTATCAATGCCTCTCGTGGTACTGTGGTGGATATTCCTGCGTTAGCACAAGCGTTAGAATCAAAACATTTATCTGGTGCGGCAGTTGACGTATTCCCATCAGAGCCGGGTGCGAATAACGATCCTAACGATCCGTTTGTGTCTGAGTTGATCAAATTTGATAATGTGATTTTAACGCCACATATCGGTGGTTCAACTCAAGAAGCTCAAGAAAATATTGGCTATGAAGTTGCGGGTAAATTAGCGAAATACTCAGATAACGGTTCTACATTATCTGCGGTTAACTTCCCTGAAGTCTCATTACCAAGTCATGGCGATGATGTAAACCGTTTATTGCATATTCATGAAAACCGCCCTGGTATGATGAATAGTATCAATAATGTGTTTACTGAAGAAAATATCAACGTGGCAGCACAATTCCTGCGGACTTATGGCAATGTCGGTTATGTTGTCATTGATATTACAACCCAGACTAAAGCCCAAGCTGAATTAGTGTTACAAAAAATCAAAGCGTTACCGGGGACTATTCGTGCTCGTATGCTGTATTAATTATTAGTTTTTATCTGAATAAGCTATCAAAGGTTCGATATTGGTTATCGAGCCTTTTTTATTGCCTATTTTAAAATGATAAGACGAAATAGTGGGTGTTATTGAATGGGATAAAAGAGACGCGATAAATTAAAGATTAAAATACCCACTTATTTTCGGGAGTAATAATTTCAGGTAATGGTACATCCCAACTTGCACTAGGCAGTGAATCAACTTGTTGGCACACATGAGCAAGTCCCATCGGATAAAACGATTTTTGTTGCCAATTTTCAAGTGTTCTATCGTAAAAGCCGCCTCCCATTCCTAATCGTTGACCTTGTAAATCAAAAGCCACTAATGGTGTAAAAATAATATTGATATCGGCAATGGGAATAACGGTATTCACATTTAAAGCGGGCTCTGAAATATTAAACCGATTTTTGATTAAAACAGTCGTGGGCGTATAACGCAAAAAGAGCAGGTGATGACGATGAAAAGGGTGTAGCACAGGTAAGCACACTTGTTTGTTTAATGCCCATAATTGAGAAATTAACGGCGATGTATCAATTTCACCATCAAAAGAAAGAAAAAGTGCGATAGTTTGCGCTTGTTTTATTTTGGGGTGACTCAGTACTTGTTCACATAATTTCGCTGCTGCTATCTGTTGTTGTTCGGGGGGAAGTAAACGCCGTTTTTGGCGAATAGTTTTACGTATTTCATCTCTTTGTTTAAAAAGTGAGGTATTTGTCATTGATCAATCCATCAGTAACCAGTCGGTGACAATCAAAAACTATCATTTCAATCAATTTATCACACTTTAGAGATAAAAAAGGAAGACGTTGAAAGGAGGGGGGAAAGATAAGAAAACAGATATAAAAAAAGCGCTAAACAGTAAACATTTATAGAATACTTACTGTTTAGAACTTAGGTGGAGGTCTCCGAGATGCCGCCGTAGGCTGTAACCCTTGAACCCATGGTCCAAGGTGAACATAGTGTTGTTACCATTAGGCTGCCTGAACGAATCGGGTATGCTCACAAGTAACAGATCACCACATTCTATGTGTTTCGAATATCGGCTCAGGGGACTGGCCCACTGGCAAACACCTCAGAGAAATTTGGTGGGTGCTGTTAAGCACCTTATCTATGAACTATTGTATTATTTTAATTGTAGAAAGCAACCTATTATCTGTGAATTTCGTGGTGTACGCATGCTTTCTGAACAAATCTACTTCGCAGTTGAAAAAGTGCGATCATGGTGCTTGCCTTGATCGTGTAAAGCTTGTTCAATGGATTGTTGTAGCATTTTTATTTTCTCTTCCATGTTGTAAGCATAGTCTCTTGTTTTTAGCTTTTCTTCTGCCAGCTCATGGCTCATATTCAATGCCACTATAAAAATTAAATGCTCTGTATTGGATACACCACTGCGTTCTTTGAGATCTTGTAAGCGTTGTTCCAGTTCAGCAGCAGAAGCCAGTAACGCCTCTTTTTGTTCTGGTGGGCAATTAACGCGCAGTGATCGCCCAAAAATTTGAAGTTCAACCGGTTGTGCGGACATGATTCCTTCCTGACTTAAAATCTGTGCTACATATTGAGTAGTGTATACGGTTATCTCGCTGTATTAAACGCTATTACTACAAAAATTCCAATGATTAACATGGCTTAACTGGTACAGCGACTTCTATTGATGGTAGCATATCTTGAACTATTCCCCTAAATGCGACGTTTATTCTTATGTCAAAACAAAACACATTACCAAATTATCAAACCATCAATACGTTATTACAGCAACATACAGTCCCGTTAACAGCGGCTGAAATGCATGGGCTGATTACAGGATTTATTTGCGGTGCTATGCGTGATAACAGTTGGAAAACCTTATTGCATGATCTGACAAATGAAGGCCTAGCTTTCCCTAAAACGCTGTCAGACTCACTTGAAGAACTTTATCACACCACTTATGAACAGCTGGATGACAGTGTGTTTAACTTCTTTATGTTAGTGCCTGATGAGTCCGACTCTCTGTTCTTAAGAGCTGATGCTCTCGCGGGGTGGGTAAACCATTTTCTTTTAGGTTTGGGTGTTGCTCAACCTAAATTGTCTGAGCATAAAGAGTTAACAGAAGTTATTACTGATTTACGTAATATTGGTGGGCTAGGTTATGACGAAGACGAAAATCAAGAAGAACTTGAAGATGCGCTTGAAGAAGTCAGTGAATATGTGAAAGTCTCTGTTCAACTTTGTTATATCACGTTTGTCGCACCAAAAGACAAAAAAAATGATGAACCAAAT
Organism: Proteus sp. FME41; assembly: GCF_014897315.1. Lineage (GTDB taxonomy): Bacteria > Pseudomonadota > Gammaproteobacteria > Enterobacterales > Enterobacteriaceae > Proteus. Next base: position 159,657 of record NZ_JABUYL010000002.1, read on the forward strand.
GAGCAACATACACTACATTAATGACACTATTAATTAGACAATCATAAAGATAAACGAAAGACAGGAGTGGGTATGAATAAGCAAGAATTTTTATCCCGTCGTCAGGCATTATTAGCTCAAATGAAGCCTGCGAGTGCCGCCATCTTTTTCGCTGCACCACCAGCGCAACGTAATGCCGATAGTGAGTATCCTTATCGTCAGCATAGTGATTTCCTTTATCTAACCGGTTTCAGTGAGCCTGAAGCGATCCTCGTACTGATTAAAAGTGATGAAACACATAATCATAGTGTGCTTTTTAATCGAGTGAGAGATTTAACCGCTGAAATCTGGTTTGGTCGTCGCCTTGGACAAGAAGCCGCGCCTGAAAAATTAGGCGTTGATAAGGCACTTCCTTATGAAGATGTTGGTGAGCAACTTTACCAATTATTAAACGGGTTAGATGTTGTTTATCATGCTCAAGGGGAATATACGTTTGCGGATGACATTGTTTTTAGTGCATTAGATACCTTAAGAAAAGGGTCTCGCCGTAATTTAAAAGCGCCACAAACTATTATTGATTGGCGTCCTATTGTTCATGAGCAGCGCCTGTTTAAATCTGACTTTGAAATTGAATTACTTCGTAAGGCAGGAAAAATTACCGCATTAGCACATACACGTGCGATGCAAAAATGCCAGCCGGGTATGTATGAATATCAGCTCCAAGGTGAAATTGAACATGAGTTTGTTTCTCATGGCGCTCGTTTTCCTTCCTATAACAGCATTGTGGGAAGTGGTGAAAATGGCTGTATTTTACACTACACGGAAAATGAAACTAAAATGCGTGATGGGGATTTAGTGCTCATCGATGCAGGTTGTGAATATGAAGGCTATGCAGGTGATATCACCCGTACTTTCCCAGTTAATGGTAAATTTAGCCGTCAGCAACGTGAAATTTATGACATCGTTTTAAAATCAATTAATGTTTCTTTGGAATTGTATAAACCTGGTACAAGCATCAAAGACGTCACCGAGCATGTCGTGTATATCATGGTCGAAGGACTGGTTAAACTGGGTATTATGCACGGTGAAATCGAACATCTTATTGAAACCAAAGCTTATCAGCGCTTCTTTATGCATAGCCTAAGTCACTGGCTTGGTCTTGATGTTCATGATGTTGGACATTATGGCTCTGAGCGTGATCGTATTTTAGAACCTGGCATGGTGCTTACCATTGAGCCAGGTCTTTATATTGCGCCGGATGCCGATGTGCCACAAGAGTATCGTGGTATTGGTATTCGTATTGAAGATGACATCGTTATTACTGAAACAGGTAATGAGAACTTAACGGCATCTGTTGTTAAAGATCCGGATGAAATTGAAGCTCTGATGGCAGGAAAAATTTAAGGCTAAAATCAGCATGAATGTGATTATTGTGGGTGGTGGAATGGCGGGTGCGACATTAGCACTGGCGCTTTCTGCATTAAATAAAGGTAAGATTTCAATTTCGTTAATTGAAGCAAGAGAGCCTGACAATGGGCACCCTGGGTTTGATGCAAGAGCAATTGCATTAGCCCATGGAACAGCAGAACGGTTAGCGAAAATCGGGCTTTGGTCAACGTTAAAACCTTTTGTCACCCCCATTAATCATGTTCATGTCTCTGATAAAGGCCATTGTGGTTTTGTTAATATTCATGCACAAGATTATGATATTTCAGCTCTTGGCTATGTGATTGAACTGCATGATGCAGGGCGTCAACTTTTTGCTAAGTTAAAAAAACAATCTAATATCACACTTTATTGCCCAGCGAAAGTTGAACAGGTTCAACGAAATATGGATTCTGTTGATGTCACGCTGGATAATGGTACGCAATTGTCGGGGGATCTGCTGATTGCGGCGGATGGTACAAACTCCCCAATGGGTCATCAATGTCATATCCAATGGCAGCGGGAGCCTTACAATCAGGTGGCTATGATTGCTAACGTTAAAACAGAAATAGATCCTCAAGGTAAAGCCTTTGAACGTTTTACAGAATTTGGCCCATTAGCCATGTTACCAATGAGTGAAGGGCGTAGCTCATTAGTGTGGTGTCACCCTATTGAAAAGCTAGATGAAATTTTACAATGGGATGATGAAACCACTATTGCGCATTTACAGCGTGATTTTGGCTGGCGTTTAGGCAAAATAGAGCATGTTGGTAAACGAAATTGCTACCCTCTAGCACTACAAAAAGCGAATCAAATTATTAGTCATCGTTTAGCCTTAGTGGGCAATGCATCTCAAACACTTCATCCCATTGCAGGGCAAGGTTTTAACCTTGGTTTGCGTGATGTAATGACGTTGGCGAACACAATTACTGAAGCGATTAATACCGATAAAGATATTGGTAGTTATCGGGTACTCTCTCAATATCAGCAACGTCGTGAACAAGATAGAGATAAAACCATTTCTATTACAGATGGATTGGTGAAAGTATTTGCAAATCGCTGTGCACCACTGATTATTTCTCGTAATTTAGGGCTAATGACGATGGAATTACTTCCTATGATGAGAAAAAAATTAGCGCATCAAACACTGGGCTGGACAAACTAGAGCGTGTTGATCTTTGATGGTCTATTTTTATTTTAAATGGTCATTGTTAATATCAATCAATACCTAAAATAGTAAATAGTTTGCTTTATAATTTTTTTATTTTGTAAAAATAAGCAGAAAAGAACAGCACACTCTAAAATAATTGCTTTTAGGATATTTTAATTATGAAATCATTTGATGTTGTTATTGCTGGTGGTGGAATGGTTGGGCTTGCATTAGCCAGCGGATTACACGGGTGTGGATTACGTATAGCGATAATAGAAAATCACCCAGTAACGAAACATTTTCACCCACAAGATGATTTTTCATTACGGGTATCCGCTATTAATACAGCCAGTGAAATGTTGCTGAAAAAATTAGGTGTCTGGGAAAACCTGAACACGCTACGTGCTGCTCCTTATCAAGGTATGGAAGTTTGGGATCAAGATAGTTTTGGTCGAATTAATTTCTCAGCAAAAAACGAAGGCTTTACCCATTTAGGTTCTATTATTGAAAATAACCTTATTCGGGAAGTGCTTTGGCAAAAATGTGAAAGCCACAGCGATATTACTTTTTATACATCGACACAAATTGAGCGAGTCGTGTGGGGTGAAAATGATGCATTCATTACCCTTGATGATGGTGAAATGTTAACCGCAAGATTAGTGGTGGGCGCTGATGGTGCTCATTCATGGTTACGTAAACATGCCGATATTCCGCTGACTTTTTGGGACTATGAACATAATGCTTTAGTCGCCACCATTCGCACTGAGCAACCTCACGATAATGTAGCGCGCCAAGTGTTTCATGGTGATGGTATTCTGGCCTTTCTTCCACTTGCTGATCCTTATACTTGCTCAATTGTGTGGTCTTTACCCAGTGAGCTTGCTGAGCGTTACAAAATTGCAGAGAAAACATTATTTGAGCGTACATTAGGGGTGACCTTTGATATGCGTTTAGGTCAATGTGAATTAATGAGTGATCGTATGACCATACCGCTAACAGGGCGTTATGCACGTCAATTTGCGGCTCCACGTTTAGCGTTATTAGGTGATGCGGCTCATACTATTCATCCTTTAGCAGGACAGGGTGTAAACCTTGGTTTTATGGATGTAGCTGAGCTGATTGGTGAAATAAGACGCTTGAAAGCAGAAGGTAAAGATTTTGGTGAATATCTGTATTTAAGACGATTTGAGCGCCGTCGCAAACATGCTGCCGCAGTGATGCTGGCAAGTATGCAAGGATTTCGTGAACTCTTTGCGGGTAATAATCCGGTCAAGAAATGGGTTCGAGATATCGGCCTTTCGTTAGCAGATAGTTTACCGGGCGTAAAACCAAAGTTACTTGAGCAAGCAATGGGCCTTTCTGATTTACCTGAATGGTTAAGTGATAAAAATTTCACTTCAGTTGAAAAAATCTAATTCATCTCTTATTTCACATTACTTTTATTTATATCTGACTGAAGAAATAGAACTAAAAAAATCTATTTTTTCAGTCTATTCTTTGCACTAATTCCTCTTTTACCGTAATTACTCGCTAAAAATGAGCGCTGATACGCATAATTGTAATCATTAGTTCTGCATACTCCTATCTCTCTATTATGATTGAGAGACACAATACCCTATTTTAACTTATGGTTTATTTTTCTTCACAATGCTAAGTTCAAAGGGATGGTATCGTTTGCGTTGTACGTTAATTGCTCGTGTTTGTTAAATCAATGTTTGAAAATAAACTTAAGCTTGAGATTAATACTCTGATTTCTAATTAAGTTTAATTTTATATTTAACAAATCGCGTTCTCTGAATAATCTAAAGTAAAAGTAGAAAGAGGGAAGAATGGCAAAACAGACTCCGTTGTATGATGAGCATGTAGCCTGCGGTGCTCGTATGGTTGATTTTCATGGTTGGATGATGCCACTGCATTATGGCTCTCAAATAGACGAACATCATATTGTGCGTCGTGATGCGGGTATGTTCGATGTTTCTCATATGACCATTGTTGACTTACATGGCTCACAAGTTAAAGATTTTCTACGTTATTTATTAGCGAATGATATCGCTAAGCTCACCGAAAAAGGTAAGGCACTTTATACCGGAATGCTTAATGCATCAGGCGGTGTGATTGATGATCTTATCGTCTATTACTTTGATGACTCTTTCTATCGCCTTGTGGTGAACTCTGCTACTCGTGAAAAAGATCTGGCGTGGATTGAGCAACATGCATCAGATTATATCGTTGATATCACTGTTCGTGATGATTTGGCATTAATTGCCGTTCAAGGCCCTCATGCACAAGAAAAAGTTCAAAGCCTATTAACTGAACAGCAACGCCAAGTTGTTTCAGCAATGAAACCTTTTTATGGTGTAGTGCTTGATGAATTGTTTATCGCAACAACAGGCTATACCGGTGAAGCGGGTTATGAAATTGCAATGCCAAAAGAGCAAGCCGTCAATTTCTGGAAAAAATTATTAGCGGTAGGTGTTAAACCTGCCGGATTAGGTGCAAGAGATACATTACGTCTAGAAGCAGGAATGAATCTTTATAGTCAAGAGATGGATGAAACGATTAATCCACTTGAAGCTAATATGGGCTGGACGATTGCGTGGGCACCTGAAGATCGTCAATTTATAGGTCGAGAAGCATTAGAAAAATTACGCACAACAGGCACAGATAAACTTGTTGGCCTTGTCATGCGAGAGAAAGGTGTGTTACGTGCAGGTACAGCCGTACACTTTACTGATGATTTGGGTGAATTAAGAGAAGGTGTGATTACAAGTGGTACTTTCTCGCCTACATTAGGCTTTAGTATTGCATTAGCAAGAGTTCCAGCAGGTATAAAAGATAGCGCAATTGTATTAATGCGTAATCGTGAGATGCCAGTAGAAGTGGTAAAACCTGGCTTTGTTCGTTCAGGTAAAGCATTGGTATAACACGTACAATTATTTTAAATGGAGAGTAAGGTCAATGAGTCAAATACCGAGTGAATTAAAATACGCACAATCTCATGAGTGGATCCGTTCGGAAGGCAATGGTGAGTACACCATCGGTATTACTGAACATGCTCAAGAACTGTTAGGTGATATGGTGTTTGTTGATCTACCAGAAGTGGGTAGAGAAGTCGCGGCTGGTGATGATTGTGCAGTAGCGGAATCCGTAAAAGCGGCATCAGATATCTATGCGCCATTATCGGGTGAAATTATCGCAGTAAATGAAGAGTTAGATGGTTCTCCAGAGCTGGTAAACAGCGCACCTTACGGAGAAGGTTGGCTATTTCGCATTAAAGCAAATAATGAAAGCGAATTAGATGACCTACTTGATGCTGCTGGTTATCAAGAGCTGGTAGATAGCGAAGAATAAAACTAAACGCCCCGTCAAACCATGCCGGGGCGTTTTTATTTATTAGCTTGTTATTTATAGCTATCACTACGTTCTTTAAGCCATGGCTATTACCTATCCATTCATCGTGAATTCAGGAAATTACTTGCAATGACACAGACTTTAAATCAGTTAGAGTATCGTGATGAATTTATTCGTCGCCATATTGGTTCATCACCAGAACAGATTAAAGAGATGCTCAGTGCTGTTGGCGTCTATTCCTTAAATGAATTAACTCAAAAAATTGTTCCAGATAACATTCAATTAGAGACACCGCCGAATGTGGGCGCAGGAGCAACAGAGCAAGAAGCTTTGGCTGAACTGAAAGCCATCGCCAGCCAAAATAAGCGTTTTACTTCTTATATTGGTATGGGTTATGCACCATCTGTATTACCACCGGTGATTTTGCGTAATTTATTAGAAAATCCGGGTTGGTATACGGCTTATACACCTTATCAGCCAGAAGTGTCTCAAGGCCGTCTTGAATCGCTACTGAATTTCCAACAAGTTACCATTGATTATACGGGAATGGACCTTGCTTCTGCATCATTACTCGATGAAGCAACGGCCGCCGCTGAAGCTATGGCTATGGCAAAACGTATAAGCAAGCTAAAAAATGCAGAGCGTTTCTTTGTGGCTGATGATATTCATCCTCAAACCTTAGATGTGGTCAGAACACGTGCAGATACCTTTGGCTTTGAAGTCGTGGTTGATAAAGCAGAAAAAGTGTTAGAGCTTGAAGGTGTCTTTGGTGTGCTATTACAACAAGTCGGCACAACAGGTGACGTTCATGATTACAGTAAGTTATTGGCTGAGTTAAAAGAACGTAAAATTATTACCAGTGTTGCTGCCGATTTAATGGCGCTGGTGGTATTAACTGCACCAGGTCATCAAGGCGCTGATATTGTATTAGGATCAGCACAACGCTTTGGTGTACCAATGGGATATGGTGGTCCTCATGCAGCTTTTTTTGCTTGTCGTGATGAATACAAACGCGCCATGCCGGGGCGTATCATTGGTGTGTCTCGTGACGCTGCGGGTAATCGTGCATTACGTATGGCGATGCAAACGCGTGAACAACATATTCGTCGTGAAAAGGCCAATTCCAATATTTGTACATCTCAAGTCTTACTTGCCAACATTGCGGCTATGTATGCGGTTTATCATGGGCCAGAAGGGTTAAAAACCATCGCTCAGCGTATTCATCGTTTAACCGATATTTTGGCTGCTGGTTTACAGCAAAATGGTATGGTTTTACGCCATCAAACTTGGTTTGATACCTTAACGGTTGAAACGGCTGATAAAGCCGCTGTATTACAACGTGCAAAAGACGCTGAAATTAATTTGCGCACTGATATTGTGGGAGCGGTGGGTGTTACATTAAGTGAAATTACAACGCGTAAAGATGTATTAACGCTTATTGAGATCATTAGTGGTAAAGCATTTGTGGGTGATATTGATACACTTGATAAACAAATTACTTCATCTTCAGCATCAATCCCCGCATCCATGTTACGTAAAGACACTGTGTTAACTCATGAAAATTTCCATCATTACCACAGTGAAACTGAAATGATGCGTTATATGCATCGTTTAGAAAATAAAGACTTAGCTTTAAATCAAGCAATGATCCCATTAGGTTCATGTACGATGAAACTAAATGCGGCAGCTGAAATGATCCCAATTACATGGCCTGAATTTACAGAGCTACATCCATTCTGTCCAGCCTATCAAGCGAAAGGCTATCAGTTGATGATTGGACAATTAGCGAATTGGCTTGCTGCATTGACGGGTTATGATGCGATGTGTATGCAACCAAACTCAGGTGCTCAAGGGGAATATGCGGGCCTATTAGCAATTCGCCGTTATCACCAAAGCCGTGGTGAAGATACGCGTCATATTTGTTTAATTCCAAGCTCTGCACACGGCACTAATCCTGCATCTGCCCATATGGCAGGCATGACAGTGGTGGTAGTGGGTTGTGATGACAATGGCAACATCGATATTGCCGACTTAAAAGCCAAAGCAGAAAAACATCAAGCTGAACTCTCTTGTGTGATGGTGACATATCCATCTACACATGGTGTTTACGAAGAAGGTATTCGTGAAGTTTGCGAGATCATTCATCAATATGGCGGACAAGTTTATCTTGATGGCGCCAATATGAATGCACAAGTAGGAATAACTACACCGGGCTTTATTGGCTCTGATGTTTCTCACTTAAACTTACATAAAACCTTCTGTATTCCTCATGGTGGTGGTGGTCCTGGTATGGGGCCTATTGGTGTAAAATCACACTTAGCGCCGTTTGTACCGGGGCATTCTGTTGTTGAAATGGAAAATGTCACTACACAAGGTGCCGTTTCTGCAGCTCAATTCGGTAGTGCTTCAATATTACCAATTAGTTGGATGTATATTCGTATGATGGGCGCTCAAGGGCTTAAACAAGCAAGCCAAGTAGCAATCTTAAATGCGAACTATATTGCGCAACGCTTGAAAAATGACTATGACATTCTTTATGCCGGTGCTGATGGTTATGTTGCTCATGAATGTATTATTGATATTCGCCCATTAAAAGCGAATTACGGTATCAGTGAGATGGATGTAGCTAAGCGTTTAATTGACTATGGATTCCACGCTCCAACCATGTCATTTCCTGTTGCGGGTACATTGATGATTGAGCCAACAGAATCCGAAAGTAAAGTGGAGATTGACCGCTTTATTGAAGCTCTGCTTTCTATTCGCACTGAAATTGCACAGGTAGATAAAGGCGTATGGCCAATTGATGACAATCCATTAGTTAATGCACCTCATACACAATATGAATTAGTGCAAGAGTGGTCACACAGTTATAGCCGTGAATGCGCAGTATTCCCAAGTAAAGCAACGAAACAAAGCAAATATTGGCCTGCGGTTAAACGCCTTGATGATGTGTATGGCGACCGCCATTTACATTGTTCATGTGCACCAATGAGTGATTACGAATAAGCGTCAATCTAACAATATTCTTAAATTAAATACCGATGGTTAAGTTAGCCATCGGTATTTTTTATTATTACTTCAGCCAGCCTTTTTTCTGTGCCTCTAATAATTGAGGGTAGAGATATTGCCAAAACTCAGGCCACTGCTTTTCAATAAACAGATTACGCGCTAACACTTGCTCTAAGCGGATATTATTTTCAACCCAGCTTTGGCCTTCATTGTGTAAATTCATCAGCATCGGCATAGTGCGATCAAGAATATTAGCAAACTGAGATTCCGGTGTTTCAGCTGCATCATATTCCAACCATAAATTAAGGAAATATTCACTTTGTGGGGAAGGCAATAAAGCAAAAATACGCCTTGCGGCTTTTTGCTCGTGTTCTTTGATTGCCTCACGTGCCGCAACGTCATACACCATAACATCGCCTGCATCGATCTCAACAATATCGTGGACTAACGCTAATTGAATAGCACGGCCCATATCAATATCCCCGGCATAAGGTTGGAAGCTCATTGCTGCAACCGCAAAATGCCAACTATGTTCTGCCGTATTTTCAGAACGGCTATTGTCTAATACATTATTTTTACGATAAACACGTTTAAGTTTATCTAATTCCATAATGAAATTAATAGTCTCTGAAAAGGGGCCAAAAGCCCCATTAGGTTGTTGTGTCATAAAAATCCATTCTGATTGAAATAAGCGTTACTCTTCTTCTAAAGAGTAAGGAAGAGGTTTAATGGATAAGCGACTGATGTTATCGCCTTGAACACGAAATACGCTGTCAGCTTCCATATCGTTATTCATAATAACTTCTGCAAGAATAGTATTATCAGCCATGCGCACAGCACTTAATACAGTCCCTGTTTTACGCCATTTATCTTCGCCTAGTTGCCATTCAATGCTACCACCGATTTCAGGTAATTCAGTGCCACCACCTGATAACAGATACATAGCACGTTTATTAGCACCTCTGAATTTTGCACGGGACACCATTTCTTGTCCGGTATAACAACCTTTTTTAAAGCAGATACTCAGTGGTAAGGCTTGCAGATTCGTTGCTTGAGGCAAGAATTGCTCAATGTTAGGGGGATCAATAATGGGGTATCCCGCTTCGATATCTAATGCTAGCCATTGTTCACTATTACTTGTTTCTGCTTTTAGTGTCGTCGCCAGATTTTTTGCTGTTTCTTCGTCGGTGACAATTAAGAAGCGTTCTGTAGGTAAAGGCAGTTGAAGAATATAGGTATTATCGTGGGTAACTACTTCATTGGCTTTACGCGGAATAGCCGGAAAATAGTCGGCTAATGCTTGAGCGGCACCTTGTCCTGCTAATCCTAATAATACAGATTCAGTATTTTCAGTTAAGGTTATTTTTGAAAATACTGCATATTTCTTTAATTCAGTCAGTTGTTTTTGCGCAACATTTTTACGTAAAATGTAAGCAAAGCCGTCTTGTGTATGGAAAAAGCGTAATGTACTCCACATTTTTCCTTTTGCTTCACAGTGTGCCGATAGTGTATGCGTTGTTGTTGGAAGTGCGGCAATATCGGTTGTTAATTGACCTTGTAGATATTTTTCACTGTCAGCACCTGTTGCTGTTATCAGTGACCATTCATCTAAAGAAACCAGTGTTAACGGTAAATTGATTGCTGCATGAGGGCGTTTAGCCTGAGTAGAATTTTGAGTCATGATGTCACCAGCGATTAAATTAATCAGATACACAGTTATGGTAAAAGAGTCACAAGACAATGCAAGTCATTATTATTTATAATGCACAAAAAATGAACCTAATGAATTACAAATTAATTTATGTTCAATATGTTATCTGTGAGACTAAACCTACAAACTGTGATCATTTTGATATTAAAAATATGACGATAAGACTATCATCAGTGACAGGAAGAAATCGTAGTATTTCTTGATTTGAACAATGAAAAGAGCAGAGTATGACTATTGATATAGAAAATAAAGCACGAATTAACTGGGCATGTCGTCGTGGGATGCGTGAGCTGGATATTTCTATCATGCCTTTTTTCGAAAATGAGTACGACACGCTATCTGATAATGATAAAGCGCTTTTTGTTCGTTTACTCGAGTGTGCAGATCCCGATTTATTTAACTGGTTAATGAATCATGGACGCCCTGATGAAGACGAACTCTATTATATGGTGAAATTAATCCAAGAGCGGAATAAAGCGAGAATGGCAGAAATTGTTGATAAATATTAATAAAATAGATTGAAAAATCAACAATGGGTTAAAGAGTAATAAAAATAGATTAAAAAATGACGCTTTTATTATTTAGCCTAATAAAAGCGTTTTTTATTTTATATAACGGCTTAATAATATTAGTGATATTATTAAATTTGATGAAATAAAGAACGAAGTTACGAAGAATTTGCGTGTTATCTCTAGAAAATGTGTCTTTTAATGGTCTTTTTACGTTATTTTTTTCTTCATGTTTAATAAATAAGGTATGCTAAATTTATTGAAATGGTAATTAGAAAAACAATTAAAAAAAGAATGAAAATTACGTAGTTATCATTAAATTTTATTTTTTTGATTAAGTATTAAATAGTGAAAAGTAACAACAATAAAGTAGACGACAAGTACGCAATAATTTATTGCAAGGCTAAGAAAGACGTTACATTATAAATAGGTTATTCTTTTGTATCATCTAACTTATTTTATATTCGTTTTATATCTATATAGAATTAAAGCAGGAGTTAATATAACTCGTGATTTTATGGAAATCGCACCTCACCGTGTCATGGTTTACACAGTTATTCTCAACAGCCGCTTATGTCGCCGTTGAAATCGGTCTATTGTTGTATCCATGGCCTCCTGATTTTATTTATATTTGGGTTCCCTTGTTACTTTTGCTGATCGGGGGCTGGTATTTTACACAAAAAAACATCAGTAGAATCAAAGGGGATTTGGTTTTGCTAAATGGTAATCGTATTCAATGGAAGTTACATGAATGGCAAATAACAAAACACCCTTGGATCAGTCGTTTTGGTACTCGCATAACGTTAACTTCTATTCTAAATAAAAAGCAAATCACGTTATGGGTCGCTTTTGATAGTATGACTGAAAATGAGTGGCGTAATTTTTCGCAATTATTAATGCAATATCCAGATATTTAATATCTGGATATTATATTTATAAATTCTCTTCTACTTCGCGTAAAATTTGCATACACCACTGTGACAAACGTTCATCGGTTTCTTCAAATTGGTTAACGTCATCTAATGCAAGGCCAACAAAATGCTTACCATCATCTGATAACGGTTTTGGGCTGACAAATTCATATCCATCAATAGGCCAAAATCCAATAAACTTAACACCACTTGGTAATAAATGATGATAAAGCATACCCAGCGCATCAAGAAACCACTCGCTGTAATCAACCTGATCGCCCATTCCATACATTGCAATAAGTTTATCTTTTAACGCTAATGTTGGCAGTGTTTCCCAAATATTGAGCCAATCTTCTTGAATTTCGCCAAAATCCCAAGTAGGAATACCTAAAATAAGAATGTCATATTGTTCCATAAGCGTGATATCACACTCTTGAACATTATGAAGATCAACAAATTCTTCACCAAGGATGTCACGAATTTTTTCTGCAACCATTTCGGTGTAACAGGTGCTGGAACCGTAAAATAGACCAATTTTCATAAAGATTTTTAGGATATTTTTGCCAATAAAGGACACTATTGTATCAGAAAATTTTTTTTATAAGGCATAATGTAAAAGCGATGAATGAAAGAAAGGGAGCGTAATCCAGTGTCACAAACTAAGTTATCGACAAAAGTAACTCATCATATCAATGAAGATACCGATATCATTATTGAGCAATTTCTCGACAATATTTGGTTAGAGCAAGGATTATCAGCCAACACGCTAAGCTCTTATCGTTTAGATTTGCAAGCATTAGGCCAATGGCTAATTAACCACCAGCAGGATTGGTTATCCGTGACTACCTTGGATTTGCAATCCTTTCTCGCAACACGCTTAGATGAAGGATATAAAGCCACAAGTGCGGCACGTTTACTCAGTACAATGCGCCGATTATTCCAGTATCTTTATCGTGAAAAATTACGCTTAGATGATCCTAGTGCATTGCTTTCTACACCAAAGCTTCCTAAGCGTTTACCTAAAGATTTAAGCGAACGACAAGTGGGTGATTTACTTAATGCGCCTTGTATTGATGAACCACTGGAATTACGTGATAAAGCAATGCTTGAAGTGCTTTATGCCTGTGGGCTTCGTGTTTCCGAATTGGTAGGATTATCCCTTTCTGATGTCAGCTTACGACAAGGTGTGCTACGTGTAATTGGTAAGGGTGATAAAGAACGATTAGTTCCTTTAGGTGAAGAAGCTATTTACTGGTTAGAGCAATATCTGCAATATGGAAGACCCACTTTAATGCAAGGAAAAACAGATGATATCGTTTTCCCCAGTTTAAGAGGGCAAAAAATGACACGACAAACATTTTGGCATCGAATAAAACATTATGCCGTGATAGCCGGAATAGATTCTGAAAAGCTATCGCCCCATGTGTTGCGCCATGCATTTGCAACACATCTTTTAAATCATGGAGCAGACTTGCGTGTTGTACAGATGTTATTGGGGCACAGTGACCTCTCTACAACACAGATTTATACCCATGTTGCTACAGAGCGCTTAAAAGTACTTCATCAGCAACATCATCCAAGGGGATAGCCGCTAAATAACTAGCGTTAAATAGGAATTTAAATGAAAAAAAAATCACTCTGGTTGCCAATATTATTAAGCATGGTGTCCATGCCTGTGCTTGCTGATAACGCCTCGATTGAAGCGCAACTGGCTAAAATGCAAATCAAAGCAGAAAGTATTCAACCCACACCGATTGTTGGGTTAAATGCCGTGTTATCAGATAAAGGTATTTTTTATATTACTGATGATGGTAAATATCTCACTGCAGGCCCTATTTATAATATTAGCAGTGGCGAGCCAATCAGTATTGCAAATCAAGTTATTATGAAAAAAGTGGACTCACTTAAAAATGAAATGATTGTTTATAAAGCGCGTAATGAACGTCATGTGATCACTATTTTTACAGATATTAGCTGCCCTTATTGTCAGAAACTTCATCAAGAGGTTCCTGAGCTGAATAAACAAGGGGTGACTGTGCGTTATTTGGCGTTTCCTCGCAATGGTGTTGGTAATAATGTCGTGAGTAAGGAAATGAACGCAGTATGGTGTAGCGGTTTTCCTAATAAATCGTTAGATAGTGCGTTTAAAGGTGACAAAATTATTGCCATTGATGAGTGTAAAAAAATCAATATCAATGAACACTTTAAATTAGGCACGATGATGGGTATTCAAGGAACACCCGCTATTGTGTTACCTAATGCTAGTATTTATGGTGGATATATTTCTGCTCAAAATTTGATTGAATTACTAGATAAAAAAGAGAAGTAATTACGTTTTATGGTCACTATTGAACCGACACTACGTCGTCGAATTGCACAGGCAACTCAATTACCGGATAACTTAGATCCTTTATTACGACAGATTTATGCTAACCGCGGCATTACATCAGAGGCGCAACTTGAAAAATCATTAAAAGGTTTATTACATTATCAATCATTAATGGGAATTGACACTGCGATTTCATTACTTATTAGTGCGTTAAAGCAGCAGTCACGTATTGTGATTGTAGGAGATTTTGATGCTGATGGTGCAACCAGTACTGCGTTAGCTATCAAAGCATTACGCCAAATGGGATTTAAACAAGTCAGTTATCATATTCCTAATCGTTTTGATGATGGTTATGGTTTAAGCCCTCAAGTTGTTCATGATGTTGCTAAAAAAGGGGTTGATCTCATTATCACTGTTGATAATGGTATTTCTTCTTTTGAAGGTGTGGATACTGCTCATGAATACGGTATTCATGTCTTAGTGACGGACCACCATTTACCCGGGCAAACATTACCTGCGGCTGATGCGATTATTAACCCTAACCTGACTGGTTGCGATTTCTTATCCAAATCATTAGCGGGTGTTGGGGTTACTTTTTATTTAATGACAGCATTAAGAGCTGAATTAGAAAAACAAGGTTGGTTTGAGCAGCAAAACTTAGCTCGCCCAAATATGGCCGATTTTCTTGATTTAGTTGCATTGGGTACTGTCGCTGACGTTGTTCCTTTGGATGAAAATAACCGTATTTTTGTTTATGAGGGGTTACGCCGTATCAGGGCGGGACGCTGTTGCGTGGGCATTAAAGCGCTGACTGAAATTTCTCGTAAAGAACTTTCTCAACTGGTAAGCAGTGATTTAGGTTTTTCTTTAGGGCCTCGCTTAAATGCGGCTGGACGTCTTGATGATATGTCCGTGGGAGTGGCTTTGCTTTTAACGGACAATATAGGTTCAGCGCGTGAGATTGCCAATGAACTCGATGGATTAAATCAAACTCGTCGTGAAATTGAAGCCGGTATGCAAGAAGAAGCTTCAACAATCTTTCGTCAATTTATAGGCACTCAGCATGATTTACCGAATGGTTTAGCGATTTATCACCCTGAGTGGCACCAAGGTGTTGTGGGTATTTTAGCCTCTCGTATTAAAGAAAAATTGCATCGCCCTGTGATTGCATTTGCACCCAGTGGCGATGGTTTATTAAAAGGCTCTGGTCGTTCAATTAGTGGTGTGCATTTACGAGATGCTTTAGAACGATTAAATACGTTAAATCCTGGATTAATGCTGAAATTTGGTGGGCATGCTATGGCGGCTGGGCTTTCACTGGAAGAAGAAAAATTTCCGCTATTTCAACGCCACTTTGCATCTTTAATGGCAGAATTAGTCTCTAATGAGCAATTGCAAGGCGTTATTTTATCTGATGGTGAGCTAGCAGAAAACCAATTATCACTGCCTATCGCGGAAATGCTAAGAGATGCTGGCCCTTGGGGACAAGCGTTTCCTGAGCCGTTGTTTGACGGTAAATTCACGTTATTACAACAGCGTATTGTGGGCAGTAAACATTTAAAGATGATGCTTCAACCGGTGAATAGCCATCTGATGATTGATGCTATTGCGTTTAATGTAGATATCAATATGTGGCCTGATAACAGTATTAAAACGGTTGAATTAGCTTATCGATTAGATGTGAATGAATTTAGAGGGCAACGTAATGCGCAATTGCTTGTTGAGCACATTTGGCCTTGTTAAAGTGAATAAATGACACCCTTTATCGTGATATAAAGAATCACGTTACTATGGTAACAACTAACTGAAAGACAATTGTATATAAATGCTATAAACCCACAGATATATCCGTTACAATATGCGGTTCAAAATTTATTCCAATTGTTTTTGAAAACAACATAAAGACGAAAAAGCATGTTTGAAATCAACCCAGTAAAAAATCAAATTGAAGAAGTCTCTGAAAGAACAAATGTTCTCAGGGGGTATCTTTGACTATGATGCCAAGAAAGAGCGTTTAGAAGAAGTTAACGCTGAATTAGAACAACCTGATGTGTGGAATGAGCCAGAAAGGGCTCAGGCATTAGGAAAAGAGCGTTCATCTCTTGAGGCTATCGTAGAAACCATCGACCAATTAGAGCAAGGACTAGAGGACGTTTCTGGTTTACTTGAATTAGCAGTTGAAGCGGAAGATGAAGAAACATTTAATGAAGCGATTGCTGAGTTAGATGGCTTAAATAAAAAGCTTGAGCAATTAGAATTCCGTCGTATGTTCTCTGGTGAATATGACAGTGCGAATTGCTATCTTGATTTACAAGCTGGCTCAGGTGGTACAGAAGCGCAAGATTGGGCTAGTATGCTGATGCGCATGTTCTTACGTTGGGCGGAATCAAGAGGCTTTAAAACAGAAATTATTGAAGAATCTGATGGTGATGTTGCGGGATTAAAATCAGCGACCATTAAAATTATCGGTGAGTATGCTTATGGTTGGTTACGTACAGAGACTGGCGTTCATCGCTTAGTGCGTAAAAGCCCATTTGACTCCGGTGGTCGTCGTCATACATCATTTAGCTCTGCCTTTATTTACCCTGAAGTTGATGACGATATTGATATTGATATCAATCCTGCAGATTTACGTATCGACGTTTACCGCGCTTCAGGTGCGGGTGGGCAGCACGTTAACAAAACCGAATCTGCGGTGCGTATTACCCACGTTCCTACAGGACTTGTCACGCAATGCCAAAACGATCGCTCTCAGCATAAGAACAAAGATCAGGCAATGAAGCAGATGAAAGCGAAGTTATACGAGCTGGAAATGCAAAAGAAAAATGCAGATAAACAAGTAATGGAAGACAACAAGTCTGATATTGGCTGGGGTAGTCAAATTCGTTCTTATGTTCTTGATGATTCACGGATTAAAGATTTACGTACTGGTGTGGAAACACGCAATACACAAGCAGTATTAGACGGTGATCTTGATAAATTTATTGAAGCTAGCTTAAAAGCGGGCCTGTGAGGAAAAACATGTCGCAACAGCAACAAGGTGCGGAGCAGGCACCTGATTTAAATAACGAACTGCAAACACGCCGCGAAAAATTATCCGCTTTACGTGATAATGGTAACGCATTCCCAAATGATTTCCGCAGAGATGCGCTGTCTGACGAATTACATCAAAAATATGATGCAATGAGCGCAGAAGAGTTAGAAGCTGCAAATGTGGAAGTTGCTATTGCAGGTCGTATGATGACTCGCCGTATTATGGGCAAGGCATCTTTCGCTACATTGCAAGACATGGGTGGGCGCATTCAACTTTATGTTTCTCGTGATGATTTGCCTGAAGGTATTTATAACGAGCAATTTAAAAAATGGGATCTTGGCGATATTTTAGGTGCTCGTGGTCGTGTTTTTAAAACCAAAACAGGTGAATTAAGTGTTCACTGTACTGAAGTGCGTTTATTAACTAAAGCACTACGCCCGTTACCAGATAAATTCCACGGTTTAGCTGACCAAGAAATGCGTTATCGTCAGCGTTATTTAGATCTTATTTCTAATGACGAATCGCGTAAAACTTTCCAAATCCGCTCACAAGTCATGGCGGGTATTCGCCAATTTATGGTGAATAAAGGATTTATGGAAGTTGAAACACCGATGATGCAAACCATCCCTGGTGGAGCAACTGCACGTCCGTTTATTACTCACCATAATGCGTTAGATATTGATATGTATCTGCGTATTGCTCCTGAGTTATATTTAAAACGTTTAGTTGTGGGGGGTTTTGATCGTGTATTCGAAATCAACCGTAACTTCCGTAACGAAGGTGTCTCACCTCGTCATAATCCAGAGTTCACTATGATGGAACTCTATATGGCGTATGCAGATTACCGTGATCTTATTGAGCTTACTGAAGAACTATTCCGTACATTAACCGAAAATGTCCTTGGCTCATCATTAGTGAAATATGGCGACCAAGAGTTTGATTTCGGCAAACCATTTGCCAAATTAACCATGAAAGAAGCTATCTGCAAATATCGCCCAGAAACGGTAATGACTGATCTTGATGATATGGATAAAGCAGTTGCTATTGCTCAATCTCTAGATATTAAAATTGAAAAAAGTTGGGGCTTAGGCCGTATTCAGTGTGAAATTTTTGAAGAAGTGGCTGAAAGCCACTTAATTCAACCTACATTTATCATTGAATATCCTGCGGAAGTTTCACCGTTGGCTCGTCGTAATGATGACAATCCATTTATCACTGACCGTTTTGAATTCTTTATTGGTGGTCGTGAAATTGGTAATGGTTTCTCAGAACTTAATGATGCACAAGACCAAGCAGAACGTTTTGAAGATCAAGTTCGCCAAAAAGAAGCGGGTGATGCAGAAGCCATGTTCTTTGACCATGACTATATCACGGCATTAGAACACGGTTTACCACCAACAGCCGGTTTAGGTATTGGTATTGACCGTATGGTGATGTTATTTACTAACAGCCATACTATCCGTGACGTTATATTATTCCCGGCAATGCGACCTAATAAATAATTGTTATTTTAATTAGCGAATAGCAATTAATTAATAGAGCCACCGAAAGGTGGCTTTTTTGTTTTTAATAACAAAGAATGACTTTTTTTGTGATGAGTAAGTAATCATTTAAATAAGAAGGGGATTGCTGTTCAATTAAGGGAGCGTATAATCAGAAAAATCAATCGCGGGCGTAGTTCAATGGTAGAACGAGAGCTTCCCAAGCTCTATACGAGGGTTCGATTCCCTTCGCCCGCTCCAACTTCTCTTTTCCTCAAATATCATTTCAATAATGACTGTTTAAATCCTATTTTTACTTAATTTATTAATCTAATAAATCAAATAAGCAGTATAAAAATCTAAATGTTAACCAAGTGATAATGATAGTTATTATTGTATTGATAATTGTTATCATTAGAGTATATTCCATTGCTTAAATAAATGATTAAAGGAGTATAACCCTATAAATAATATGACTATTTATTTTATCTATTATCCCGAAATTTCATCGTCATTTAAATTTATTAGATAAGTGACAGATAAATTTTTAACAATCATCAAATTACTTGATGATATAAAACGATTGATAGTTGATAAGTGAAAGGTATTACTTAAATGATATTTAAAACTAAGAACAATATAATAACTTTGGTTATTTTATTCACGTCAACGTCATCTTTAGCCAGCCAAAATACGCCAGCAAATCAAGAAGACAAACTTATTGTAACCGCAAGAAAAAGCCAATCAGAGAGTAAACAGATTGAAACTCGAGATATCAGTACGATAAGAGGAACGACTAACTCAGATATGTTTGCTAATGAAACATCGCTTCAAAGTAATAATTCAAGAAATGAAGCTGGTGCGCTTGATATTGGTATTCGAGGGTTACAAGGTAATGGGCGTGTTCCCATTATCATTGATGGTAGTTTACAATCTACAAATACATGGCGAGGTTATCAAGGAAGTTCAGATAGAACCTATATTGATATGGATCTTATTGATACCATCGAAATAGAAAAAGGTGCTTCTATGAGTAAATTCTCAGGGGGCGCTATTGGGGGAACGGTTAAATTAAAAACAATTTCAGCGAACAGCATTATTCCACAAGGTGATCAATTAGGTTTTCTTTTTAAAGGAAATCTTTATAACAATAATGTTAGGCCGACAATAAGCTCAAATGAAACGACACAAGGTAGTTACCGTCCTGCAAGCAGTTTAAAAGGCACTCATTTTAATAATGGGGCTTATACCGCAGGTATGGCGTATCGGAATGATAAATTTGATTTTTTAGTGGCTTATAGTGATCGAACTCAAGGGAACTTCTTTGCAGGTAAACACGGTTACGATAAATACAAAGAGACTGATACGCCTATTTTTCCGGGACAAGAAGTCGTTGATACAAGCTATGAAAGCAAATCGACTTTATTAAAAACGAATATTTATTTTAATCCTTACTCTAGTGTTGAATTTAACTATCGTAGGCATGAACAAAAGGCAGGTGAAGTTTTAGCGGCTTATTGGTATCAATCGAATGGAAAAATGGCTCAGTGGTCATTGGGATCTGCGGATATTGATACGGCTTCAATGAATTATTCTTTTAAGCCAGAATCTATACTGATTGATATGAATTTAGGGTTATGGTGGACAAAGGGAAAATTCAATCAAAGAAATGGCCTAACGGATGATGTGACCGCACATTATGGTGATCAATACCAGCATCGATATTCTGATGAGCGTATAGGGTTTAATCTAGAAAATACCTCTCAATTATTACATTACCCTGTTGATATTACCTACGGGGTAGAATATATGGTTCAGAAATCCAAGCCATTAAATAAGCGCTATCAACCTATTTGGACACCGGATGGGACACTTAAAGGTGATGAACTACCTGCGGTTACCCGTGATGCCAAAGGAACAAATACCTCAGCGTTTGCAAATATTGAATACAATCAAGAATGGTTTACAACGTTAGTAGGTTGGCGCATACATTCCTTTAACGTTGATGATCATAATGAAGGAAAAAGCCGAAGTTATGGTCCTAAAAATGACGTATTTGGAGAGTTACGTTTTCATGTAACACAGGAATTTGATATTTATAGTAAATACGCTGATTCTTATAGAGAGCCTAGTTTATTTGAAAGTACAATGTCAGGGCAGACTTATTCATATGCGCCTAATGTGCCATTAAAACCAGAACATGCTAAGTCTTTTGAAGCAGGAATTACGTTAGAAAAAAGAGAGTTTATCGCACCAGATGATCTGACTACTCTACGCATTGCTTATTTCAATAATAATATTAAAGATTATCTTTCTCAGGGCGTAAATCCTAAATTAGAAGATTGGTCTTCTCCTTATGTTGTGACAAAAAATCATGATAGCTTTAAACTTTCGGGTTATGAGGTTGAGTTAAAATATGATTCTAATTATGTTTTTGGCTCATTAGATGCTACTTTCTATAATCGTTCCGAGTTATGTTCTAACGATGAAATGATATTGGGTAAACTTCCTTCCGCATGTAATTCTGTTGGCTTTGCGTGGGGATTATCACCATCAAGAATTCCACCTAAAAAAGTATTTTCGGGTATTGCCGGTATGAAAATGTGGGATCAAGCTTTACAAACAGGGGTTAGGGTACGTTATAACTCAGGTAAAGACTATCCACAAGAATGGCTTGCTGGTACAGCTGCTGCTCCGGTACAAAAATTATACTCATCAACGACAGTTGATCTTTTTGGTAAATATTTATTGAGAAAGAATGTTCACTTTACCTTTAATATCGATAATTTAACTAACCGGTATGCTTTTGATCCTGGAACCGTTATTTATATGCCAATTCCAGGACGTACTTTCAGATTAGGGGTAGAAACGACCTTCTAATTATTACGTATGATCACCTCTGGTTTGTTATTGCTTGAGGTGATTTTTTATTTAATTGATTAATTTAAGAATATTCCAAAGCCTCTTTTTCCCTCAAATTATCTTTTTATTTCTTTAACACTCCTTATTTATCATCTAAGTCACTAAATTCGTAATTAATTGATTTTATAGTTATTTGTATTTTTTATATCAAATTATAAAAAATGATAGATAAGTAACACTTTTGCTTCTCTCAACTAACTCTTTTTATGTATAGAAAATAAAAAATCAATTTATAAAAAACTTTAGTAAAAAATTAAAATAAATTGAAAAAGTGTCGATAAGAGTACATTACGCCCTATTGGGATTACTTTATCTTGTTAGTTGAGAAATTAGATGCTGAAACTTCGTAACGTTACTATTCGTCTGATGATGTTAGTCATACTAGGCGCTTTATGTGTGATATTTGGTGGTGTGAGCCTTTATAGCGCATGGTCGCTATCAAAAATATCTGAAGGTAATCGAGCTGATAATCAAATAATAAAGCAAATGGCCGCGCTCAGTCAGGGAAATGATCAGTATTTTAGATTTACTTCGCGCTTAAATCGAATTGTAGAACAAAAAGCAGAAGGTAAAGATGTTGATTTTACCCAGGCTCAAACGGCGATGGAAAATATGGAAAAACAGATGGCTTATATGAAATCTGTATCTCCAGGCCCTATGGATGAAAAAGTCTCACAAGAGTTAATGGCAGTATGGCAGGCACTTTTTGAACAAGGTGTTAAACCACAAATGGAGCTAGCATTAAATGGCACTATTGAACAATATGAACACCATGCGAAAAATGTGACACCCGCACTCAGTCGAGAACTTGGAAATGTAAGTGAAAATTTCAATACTGCCGCTAATATAAAAATCGACAGTACGATAGTCGAAGTTGATGAGCTTATTGAAGTGACCCAAATTGTGATTATTATTAGCGTAATTTTAGGGAGTATTATTCTTATACTGACCGATCGTTACTTAGTGGTGATGTTACAAAGACCATTAGAAAATATTCGCCAACATTTTGTAAAGATTACGGAAGGTGATCTAAGCCAACCCTTAGCCCCTTTTGGGGAAAACTGTGCGGGTCGATTAATACCGCTATTAAATGCTATGCAAAATAGCTTACATGATGCCGTAAGCACAATACGTATGGGCAGTGACAGTATTTATAGAGGCGCATCTGAAATTGCAAAAGGAAATAATGATTTAGCCTCTCGTACCGAAGAACAAGCCACTGCATTAGAGCAAACAGCAGCAAGTATGGAAGAGATAACAGCCGCGGTTAATCAAAATATGGAGCATGCTTATCAAGCAAGAGAGTTGGCAGAAATTGCATCCATGACAGTCGAAAAAGGAAATACACTTGCAGAGACAGTTGTGACAACCATGGAAGGTATTTCAGATAGTTCGAGTAAAATTGCTGATATCATTAATGTTATTAATAATATTGCATTTCAAACCAATATACTCGCACTCAATGCATCAGTAGAAGCTGCGAGGGCTGGCACCCATGGTCGTGGTTTTATGGTGGTTGCCAATGAGGTACGTAATTTAGCTGGAGATAGTGCAAAAGCGGCTAAAGAGATTGAAGTGCTTATTGCTGACTCAACAACACGTGTAAGAAAAGGCGCTAATTTAGTCAACGATATGGAAAAAACGATGGAAGAGATCCTGACGGGGGTTAAACAGGTGACATCGATAATGAAAGAAATCACTATTGCCTCTGAAGAGCAAAGTAAAGGCATTGGCCAAGTAAGTGTTGCGATTACCCAAATGGATGGTGTCACACAGCAAAATGCCTCTTTAGTTGAACAGGTTTCAGCGGCGGCTGTTTCATTAGAAAGACAAACAGAAGAATTACAATTATCAGTACAAAAATTTAATCTTGCACACTATTAATACAGCGATAAAGCCATAAAAAATGTGTCTAAGGTGGTAAGTTTTTACTCGTTAGGCGCATCAGAAATATTAAATTATTACTTATTACTATTTCTTTACTTTAATATTGGTTTGATTTAAAAACAACAATATAAGTTTGAACATTATCATTGATTGAGTATTACGTAGGTAGGGAGTGATACAATAATTTGTTTTTATAGTAATAATAAATAGCATTTTCTATCTTAAATATTCAAAATATAAGAAAGAAATTTACATTTCTCTTATGTTGATAAAAATAATCATACTTTTAATTTGTTAAAATCAATCAATCATTGATTGTGTTTTTTAATGTTATCGTTAAATATAATGAATGGCGCTAATATAAGTTATCTCAAAATCATTAATTATAAAGAGCGTCGTTGGTGAATATAGCGCCAAATTTTTAGAGCAATTTTTTGATATATTGTTCTGTTTTGTTTATGACATCTTGATAATGAGGATGTGCAATATAGGCATTTTTAACCGTTTTATTTATATCTTCAATTGCGATTTCTTTTTGTTTATCTGTTAACGTTAATAACAGTGCTTTCATAACAACTTTTAATGCCGCAACTTCGTATTCTATATTAACAACTTTTTTTTCCATACCATCCTCAAAAAATATGCGCTACATGACTGTGTAAGTGATTATTTTTTATAATAATTAATTATTTAGATAAATCCAAGGAAAATATAAAAAGACAAGAGGTCAGCGGTTTTTATCTTTTCATTATAACGTAATAAAAAAGCATCTGTATTTAAGAAATAGCGGGTGAGAATATAAAGAATTTGGCTTAGTTCTGTATTTATGATGATAATAAGAATGTGTTAAAGATAAATCGAAAGGAAAAATTATATCAAAATATAAATAGGATGCTGACAGCACCCTATAAGATATTGGGATGATAAAAATAAAGAGTATAACTGATACTGCTATCGCTAAGCTTGGATGAGTTTTTTTACATATTGTTCTGTAAGATTAATAACCTCGTTTAGCTGAGGATATTTACTTGATGTATCCTCAATAACTAAAGAGATATTACCTAACATATCGCGTCGCTGCTTATCACTTAGCGTGGAAAGTAAAGATTTGATAACAATTTTTAGCGCCGCGATTTCGCATTCAATTTCTTTTAAATTTTTATCCATGATTTACCTGCCAGTACTTAATGGATGAATAATATAGGTAATTTTTTTGTTTATCACAATTATAGAAGTATATTATTTAGAGATATATCGCACATTATGTCTAGTCTTTTAACTTAATATAAATTATTAAAAATAATTATCAAATAATAAATTTTATATGTAAAAAAAGATTGAGATTTATTGATAATCTCGATATTTAGGGTAAAGTCATTAAATAGCCATTCTTGATCTTATGGCGGATTTTTTTATTTTCATGAAATTTGCTTATATAATAGGCGTGTTTATTCTGATAATAGAAAATAAGTCTTTTTATGACGATCCATTTAGGTCTATTTAAAATGGGTGAGATTAAAAAATAAACAATATGTATTTTATTTATAAAGAATAAAGTATTAAAGAAATTAACATTAATTATATTATTGATTAAAAATAAACAGATCAGGGCGTGAAAAAACGCATAAAGTATTTTTAGAGATAAATAAAAGTGATAAAAAAAGAGCAATGTATTAAAACAAAGCTCTTTTGAGTCAGTTATTTGTTATTGTGTTTTACAAAAGCGACATAGGCATCAACCCAGTTTTGCATAAAGTGAGTTGTTTTCTCTGAAAAATGTTCAGCTTCAACCATTCCGTCATACCATTTTAGATAGCATTCAGGCTGGTTTAAGGTTGGCATATTTAAGAAAGATAATGAGTTACGAAGATGCTGTTGTGCAATCGCAGTACTAATATTCCCTGTTGAAACGCCAATAATACCTGCAGGGATCTTATCCCAAGCATTTGTTCCATAAGGACGTGATGCTTGGTCTAGTGCATTTTTAAGTACTCCGGGTATAGAACGATTATATTCAGGCGTAACAAAGATAATTCCTTGGCACTCTTTTATTTGCTGTTTGAAATGGGTAACAACAGAGGGAGTATTATTGTCATCATCTTGGTTATAGAGAGGAAGAGTACTAATATCGAGAAATTGAAAAGTAAATTCTTGAGAAAATAGCTTAGTTAGTGCATGTGCTGTTTGTTTATTATACGAATCTCGTCTTAAACTTCCGACAACAATGCCGATTTTAAAATGACTCATCTTAGTTCTCCTATTTTTAAGGATAAAATGAACATCAATTACGTTATCTGATATTCATTTTTTGATTTTATCTTAGTATTAAAAAACAACAACAAAATATAAGACCACTTTTTACACGTAAACGACGTAAATAAATGATAAAATTAGTATTATTATTTTTATTATTATCTGGTATTATTTTGTTAATATAAAAAACATCCAGTTTATAAGACAATATTTTGACTAAATAAATCCGATATTCAAAATTTGATACCTTTAGTGTGACGTATGTTGTGTTTTAAGAAAAAATAAACGAATGATAGGTGCTCTCATTGCAACCTTGAGGGTTAGTCTATTTATTTAGTATGCAGTAGGTAATAGAAAATTATAATAAAATGGCTTAAAATGCGACAACTCATATGCTCTATATTTAAGTCTGATCGGGATTAAGGAAAAATGATGTCCTTATTACAAAATAAAAAGAATGTCCTCGCTGCTTTTATGGTAACCAGCGTTCTCGCTTTATCGGGATGTGTTTGGACTGATCAAACGCGCCCAGTTGAGACTCCAGCGCCTATGCCAGCACAAACTACACAACCAGTAGCGACAGCTCTACCAGTAGCAACAGCACAACCTCTTTCTAGTATGGCATCAGCAGAGCCTGCTGATAGTGGTGTAGATGCACGAAAATTAGGACTGGCTCCCCAAAGCGCCTGTATAAAACAACTTGATTCTTTAAAAACTTTTTCCCCATCTGACTATCAATCTATGATGAGTTCTTTTAAAGAAATTAGTGAAATCAATGCGATGTACCGTAGTGTTCAAGGTACAGCAAGTAAAGACAGTTTAGATTTACTTAAAATGAGTATTGAATCAAAAACAGAAGTTTTGTGTGCAAAAGTTCGCTATTTGTCGATTATGTCAGTTAATTCGACACTGAAAAAACTAGGTGAATAATTACTATGAAATTAAAGCAGAGTGTTTGTCTCGCTTTTATGCTGTTTCCAACACTGTCGTTTGCCAATAATGAGTTTAATTCTGTTATTGAAGATTTTGACCGTTATTTTGAAACACAAGAGCCAATTAAAATTGAGCCTAAAACATCTGCTACAATTTCATCGTCAACGAGAACCGGCCAGGTAAATCGTGGAGTAAATCGGACCACCACTGCAACTCAGCAAACAAAACCAGAGCAACGAGTTAATCCTTCTATACCCGCTAAAACAGATAATCAGGCAGTCGAACCAATTAAGACGCCTGATATCACACTAGCAGAAAATTGCCCTGTATTGCCGGCTGATTATTCTAAATTGAAGAGTGATTACACACGTTATTTAACACCATTGCTTTCGTTTATTCCAATTGAGCCTCAATTTACACCTGAAGACCTCAATCGATATCAATACAGAAATAATGCGGTAATTTATAATCCATTAGCGCTTTATTCAAAAGAAAGTTATTCAAAACCTCAACGTAATGATAATTTCTTGCTAGATATGATCCCTGGCACATTTTATTCTGTGACTGCAATTCCTTTCCATTTTGCTTATCAGTTTAATCGTTCTGTGCTTGATCATAAGCAGCCTCTTTTTAATAAAACGTTGCTAAACCGTTTAGCCGATACAAGAAAAAAATATCAAATTCTTTACCAGCAATATAATGAACAAGCGACAGCATTGAAGGATCATTCAGAAAAACTTCAAAATGCGAATAGCCAAATAAAACAATTGGAATTAGCTCTTGCTGAAACCGAAGAGAAATTATTGACGGCAAATAATTTGCTTAATGATGACACATTGAAGCAATCAATTGCCAAATTACAAAATGAGATAGAAACAGCCAAAAAAGAGCGTGATTTATTAGTCCAACAGTTAGCTGAAAAAGAAGACGTATTACAGGCAGCTATAGTAAAAAATACAGAACTGACTAAGCAACAGCAGAATTTTGAAAAGCAAACAGTAACACTTAAAGACTTAGAAGCTAAGTTTGCTCAGCTTGAACAAGAAAAAGAAAAATTACAGTCTCAATATGTACAAGCTCAAGCATTATTAAAAGATAATACTGCGAAAAAAGAGATAGACACATTACAACGCTCACTTGATAACGTAAAAGCTGAGCAAGAGACGTTAATTAATCAGTTGAATGAAAAACAAACATTGCTGACTAAAATTGAACAAGAAAAAGAAAATATACAAACTCAATACGTGCAAGCTCAACAACAACTAAATGCAAATAGTGAGCAAAAAGAGCAAGAGTTAACTAAGTTAGAAACAACAAAAAACAAAGAAATAGCAACATTAGAAAAATCATTATTAACAGTAACGAATGAGCAAGAGAAATTAAATAAACAGCTTGCTGATGTACAAAGTCAACTAACGACGATTAAAAAAGAAAAAGAAGATGTGCAAACGCAATTTGTACAAGCACAGCTATTATTAAAAGATGATACCGCAAAGAAAGAGATAGAAAAGCTACAAAGTACATTATTAAAAATCACATCAGAACGTGAAGATTTATCAAAAGAGCTGGCATTAAAAGTTGCAGAAGCGGAAAAGCAACAAGATACGAACGACAAGCTTGTGAATAGTCAGCAGCAAGAAATAGCACAACTAAAAACACAAGTTGAAAACAGTAATCAGGAACAAACGCAACTCAATAAATCGTTATTAGCGGTTCAACAGCAAAAAGAACAAACTGACGAAAAACTAAAAGCAATCCCTGAATTAAAACTACAATTAGACAATAAAATTACTGAATTAGCTGATCTGAAAAAAGGCTTATCTTCAGGTGAAAAGGCAATTGATAATTTAATCGCAGATAAAAATAATTTAATTACTAAATTAGAAAAAGCACAAAATGAATTATCAGCAAAGTATCAAACATTAGATACACAATTTAAAGAGAACAATATTGCATTAGCACAATTAACGGTAAGTAAAACAGAAAGAGAAAAAGCCTCTGCCTTATTAGAAAAACAACTTACTGAAAAACAGAATGCAGCAGATAAATTAAGTGCTGAATTGGCAGAAATGAAAACGCAATTAGAAAATCAAAAGAGAGACAGTACTCAACAAATTAGTGCATTAAAGCAACAACAAACAGAATCTATTGCGCAATCTAAACAGCAAGAAAATACGTTATCTAATACTCAAAAAGAGATCAATGAAATAACCAAGCAGCTTGAGGCTCAACGTGTATTAACTAAAACCTTAGAAGATAAAGGTTCCCAATTAAATGAGCAGATTAAAGCAAAAGATGCCGAGCTAGCTAAAGTTAATACAGAAACAAGTAATGTTTTAAAAGAGAATAAAACGCTAAAAGAACAGCTTGAGAAAATAGCGGGTGAAGGGCAGATGATTGCAGGGCAACTTGCTTATGCCTATTCAATTATTGGTAAAGATAACGCTCAACGTAACAAATCTATTTTATCTGAGATACAAAAACAAAATTATACTCAATATGATGATAATACCTATTTTAAAATTTTAAAACAGGGTACTCCAGTAGAGTCGATTGCAGGAAAAACTGTTGTGTTTACAATGCACGAAGAGCTGACGGATGGAACGGTGACGCTGAATTATGATAAGGCTAAGCCACTTATCTTACCTTATCGTCAATTACCACTGCCATTGAATACCTTTGTTGCAAAAGCCGGTATTAATGGTAAAGCTAAAATTTATATAAAACCGGGTGGTGGTTATGGAAAAAATGGTGTACCCGGTCAAGTGCCGCCAGAATCAATGTCTATCGTAACCATTGAAATTTTAGATGTTAAATAATGTCTGAAATAGTAATATTGGCTCTTCTTTTTCTATTATAAGAAGAGCTAATTTTTATTTATTTCCATAAAAAAATATCATTTTTTAAGCAAAGTTTCCTTTCTAATAACCACTCTTTTAATTTTTGACAGTTTTCAGGGTTTTGAGAAATACTGTTTAATATCTCCCATAAAGGTTTTATGAATTCAGAGTATGGCGTTACACTTTGAATGTAATTTGACGTGTTATTAATTTCAATATTAAAAATAGGTTCATTTTTCCAATTATTTAAGAGTAACTGGATATCTTTTTGTAATAAGTCATTAATAACAGTTAATTTAACTTTATCTGAATTAAGCTTGATATCGATATCATCTAAAGATAAAAAAGAGTCACTTTTATTTGATAGTTGTTTCTCTTCGAATGATTTAATATTTTCACATTGCTTAATTTGAAATTCCAGTTCTCTTTTTGTGTTATAAAGTATAAATAGTTGAGGGGTAATATGCTGAACCCACCAAATAAAAATTGGCTTTATTACAGCTTGAATTAAGCGCATATGTTCATTGATGTTGATAGTTGCTTTTAATGCCTTATCCCAATCCATAGGCGTAAAAATAGAATGAGGCTCTTGCATATGGAAAAGATGAGCGAACTTAATAACATCACGAATTTCTTCTCGGGTAATAGCCACAACGCAGTGTTTTTTTCGTAAAAACCACGTGGATTGTAATAAACTATCAATGTTTTCACGACATAAAACACGTGAAAGTATGGCTATTTGTCGTTCATTAATTTTATTTTCATTAAAAAATAAAGAAAACTGAAGATTAAATAAGTCATCTACAGTTTTCTTATCTTCACCGGCCATCATTTTTTTTAGTAACTCTAAATAGTCATAATAATGGGGCTGGAGGTTACATTTATTTTCTTTTATCACGATATACGACTCACTCATAGGAATAAATTTTAAGTATTCTAACTATGAATGGCTGTTAGATATTATGATAATCAGTCGGATTTTTTATAATTTTAACTTGAGATTTCTCGCTTTGCTTGGCGTCATGTTAAAACGACGATGATAGCTTTGTGTAAAGTATGATTGGCTTGAAAAGCCTGACTCCATTGAAATATCAACAATGCTCATTTCTGTGGTTAACAGTAATTGATGCGCATAAATAATTCTTCTTTCACAGATCCATGTTCTTGGCGAAGTGCCATAAACATGGTTAAAAAGCTCTTTAAATGTTGTTAATCCCATACCAAATTCACGTGCAAATTGTTTAAGCTTCCAATTCTTTAAATGATTTTTTTCCATAAATATTTTCAGACGATCAACTTGGCGATGACTGAGTTGGCGCAACAATGCCATTAAATCTGAACCTTGTTCAGATGAAAGCAAAAGAATTAAAAGTTCTTCAATCCGTAATTTGGTAAACGCTTCAGGACAAGATTGAGCAGTAAGATAATCAAAACCATTACTACAAAAATGGATAAGAGGTGCGTTTTTAAAACAAATAAAAGCACTAGAGAAGTCTTCATCTCTTTCTATTTCACTCAGAATATCGTTATATTTTGATGTGAAATTACGTAAAAAATCATCAGAAAGGGGGATGCAAATAATATCAGCAGGTTCTGCACCTTGAGTTTTTATGGTGTAATTACCTTGTTGTAAAAAAAGAATTTGATCTTGATTGGCAGTAATTGTATCCGTACAATTTTGTAATATAAGCGCATTTTTTCGAATAATAAAGAGCGCTTTTTGTTCATTTTCTAATATTTGATATTGTTGATAAAAATAAGATCTTTTTTGAATAGCATAATCACTTTGATTATTCTTGTCGCATTGTATTGTATTCATTTTTCGCCCAAAAAAATTATTATATAAGTATCACTGTATTTTTATAACGCTAAATATAAAAGTCTCTATAAAAACACTTCTTTATTATTGAAATGCTATTAGAATTAAAAAGAAGAATGTTTTCTTTAATTTGATGTGGTTTTTTTTTAGATATTAGACATTGTATTTTCTATTGATTATTTAAGATAAGTCATTTTGTTAATTTAATGACATTCTTAATAAATTGCAAAAAGAAATTAAATAGAGCGGTTTTTTTATCTGAATGAATAAAGAAAGGTAAGTATATTTATGTAATCAATAATTTACAGTTAATCCTATTTCATATAAAAATCATAAATAACATAACATTATGAATATTATCATGCCTTTACAGTGTAAAGTTATGATGTTCATGTTTCGAATACACAGATGAGTCATTATCTATTGGTTGTAATAAATTTGAAAATTAAATGTTATTTTTTTATTAAAATTAATTAAGTTATTAAAAAAACTTAAAGAATAAAACTGAAAAAAGAAATTAATTTCAATTGATATATTAATGATGGTAATTATAGTTTAAATATTCATAACAATTTTAAAGGAAGTATAAAATATATTTTTAACAAAAACTAAACGTATAAATTATCTCTGAGTTTATTTTTTTTCTTGTTTTTTTATATTTATTTTTTTTGTGACAAATCTCTCGTATTTATTTATTAAAAAATATATTTATTTTAAATGGTTATGTGAATATTTTTGAATGATATTTTTTTAAAAAATAATATAAATAGGAAACATGCATTTATGGCGGAAAAAAACAGCTAAATAAGTTTGTAAATTTTACAATTTATCTACATTAGAAATAAACCATGGCATAAAATATCTCTTTATGTCATTTAATTAAATTTAGCCTAAGGGTCAAATCAATAAACTAAAAGGTAATAATAGGCTTATTACTGTGATTATGTTTGCTACTAATTTATTAAGATGGTGAATGCATAAGTGTATTTATTGTCAGGGAGGTAGAAATATAGCTAATTATGGATAATAAGCGAGCACTGCGAAATACTATATTTAGTGGGGTATGGATAATTTGGTCTCTTGCATTAATCGCCTTTTGGCGTTCTAAAATAGCAGGGGAGTTTTTGATTATCCTTATCCTAATTTTTAGCATTATTATTTATTCCATGACGCTGAGGTTAAAAAAAACCGCTATGTTTAGTCGTAAAACTGAAACACCAAAGGCTGTTGAGCCTGTTACACCTGCCATAACAGAAGAGAAAAAACCGATGCCAGAGCAGAAACTGTATACTATTATTGCGAAAGGAACGGCATTCCAAGGTGATATTAATGTAGATGGTGATATCCAAATTTGGGGAAAAGTGACGGGTAATATTAATGTCAAAGATGGCGTTATTCGTGTGATGCATGCAGGGCAAGTTGAAGGTGAATTAACCGCACCAGATATTATCATTGACGGTTTTGTTAATGGAATTTGTGCTGCAAATAATCTCGATATTTTAGAACACGGTGAATTACGTGGTACTAGTCGTTGTGGAAGTATGTCTATTAAGCGCGGTGGTACTTTTACAGGGCAATCTGAACAAGTGGAACATCAAGCAAAATCTGTTGCTCAACAACGTGTAGTTTCAATAAAAGAAAGTGCTAACGTAAATAAAGATAAAGTGACTGCACCAGTAGAAGCTCAACTAAAAGAAAACAAAAAATAAAATACTATTTTTCTTTTCAATGCTCTTTATTTATCCTATTTTGTCGAGATTATCTTAGTGTTATATAAAAGAGAATAACGATGAATTTAGAGACTCCCAGACTACACTTACGAGAATGGCGTGATAGTGATAAGGCGCCATTTTTTTCTGAAGTTAATGCATCCCCAGAAGTAATGCGTTATTTTCCCTCCCCTTTATCTCAGTTAGAAAGTGATAATATGGTTGAGGTTATCCGTGAAAAATTTATTCAGCAAAATGGATGGGGAATGTGGGCGGTTGAAATAAAAGAGACTCAAGAGTTTATTGGTTTTGTTGGGTTAAATATTCCAGCAGCACCTTTGCCTTTTAATCCCTGCGTAGAAATTGGTTGGCGGGTTGCAAAAAAGTTTTGGCGAAAAGGTTATACCTATGAAGCGGCTTTAGCTGTATTTAAATTTGCTTTTGAGACGCTGGAGTTAGAGGAAGTTGTTGCTTTCACCGCAGTTTCAAACCTCCCATCTCAAGGTGTAATGCAAAAACTGGGTATGCATCAATCTGATAATTTCTTTCATCCCGCATTAGATAAAACACATCCTCTAGCTGAGCATGTTTTATATCGCTTGAAGAAATCTGATTTTACTTTTCAGTCGAACGAGTAGTGCGTTTTTTTTCAGGAAGTGGTGGAACAGGTTTCTTATCATCAATAAGATGGCGCACAGCTAAAATAGGATGATAAATTAACATTCTTGGACCTGCCCAACGCATAATTTGTTTCATTGTTTCTCTTTTTGCGGGTTGATAGCAATGTAGAGGGCACTGTTTGCAGGCGGGTTTGTCTTCACCGTAGCGACATTTATCTAATCGATTATAGGCATACTCGATTAATTGTTGATAATAATCCGAGTTAGCTTCAGGATGTGAACGCGCATAAAGATCAACCATTTTCAGAATGGTTTTTTTCTCACGATTAATTCTATTTCCTGACATATCCTTCTCTCTTAGTAATATGTTGCATTTATTATGCATCTTACCATTAAGGCTATAGAGACGCTAAAGAATCATTTAATGCCTAATAATGAAAAAATTTAGTAAAAAGACTTTTCTTTTTTCTTAGAATATAATACTGTATTTATATACAGTTTATTTGCCTTTAAATGGTGAAACCAATGCGTGTGGAAATTTTATTTAATAAACAATCTAAGATAACTGACTCATTATTTCCGCTCTTAGAACACGAACTGAGAAAAAAGATCACGCCAGAATATCCAGACATGCAGTTTCGTATTGCCTTTAGTAGCATGAGTTCTATTCAAGTCACGGGCATAAAAGATGAAACTAAGCATGAACATATTATGGAACTTATTCAAAGTGTTTGGGAAGATGATGTCTGGTTACAAACAGACGATGAATAAAGCACAATAATAGCGTAATCACGATTGCCAGAAATAATGGGTTTTGACGTGTTTAATATAAAAAAATCCATTACATAGAAAAGGAAGTCACTGGCAATCGAGTTTTAAACTGTACATTTATTAATGGCGGCAAATCTTATTTTCACTTGTTGTAAATCCCCCCTCAGCAGGAATAAATTTACCTTTCCTTTCTAAGAAATCAACTAATTCAGTCGCTGTCATATTTTCAGCTGAGCAAGTATGAAAATGTGAGTCATTACCAAATTTTTGATGAATAGCATCAATAAGTGATGCCTTAGTAAATGCAGTATCTGAAGAAAGGATCATTTCTAAAACTTCATGGCCATGAATCGATGACATTTTGAGCCCCTAAAAAATAAAAGATACATTAATTATGCATCTTTATAAGGAGGCATCTTTGTTTTTAATCATAAAAAGCGATGACATTTATCATCGCTTTAAAAAGATAGCTATTTTTTAACTTCGTTGAAGTATTTTTTGCATTTCATCTTTAAGATGAAGTTTTTCTTTTTTTAGTTTGACCACTTCATCGTTATAGCCTGCTCCATTAGGGCCTTCTAATTTCGCAATTTCTTGATTAAGTCGATGATGCTTATCGTAGAGTGCTTGAAAACGAGGATCACTGTTTCTTAGTTGAGAAACAAGGGATTGTTGATCTGAGAACATATAACCTCCTATGAAAAGAAATTGGGTCTCTATTTCAGTATAATCATAGATAGCTTATCTGCACGGTGATGTATCACAAATTTACATTTCATGAAAAAACGTGATTTTTCTTTTTAAAACATTCAGAATTATCCACTCATAGTGCTATTTACTAAGATGTTAGCATTCAGACACTAAAAATATTAGTATTCAGATAACGAGCAATAAAAATATCTGGCTAATTTTGTTAACGGCGAAGTGTTCGCTGTAAAAATGGAGAGAGTGATGAACAAAGTAATATTATCTTTAGTAGCAGCAATGTCTTTATCTGCATGTGCACAAGCTACCGACAGTTTAGATAAAGTTGCACCTTATCCTAAGGCTCAAGAAAATCAAGTTCGTCATGTAATCGAGTTAGAGAAAAAAGATAATGAAAGCAATTACCAAGTTGAATTAATTATTGGTAAAGAACTTAAAGTAGATTGTAACCGCCAGTGGTTTGGTGCAGATCTTGATGAAAAGAATTTAGAAGGTTGGGGTTATAACTATTATGTTGTTGGTGATTTAAATGGCCCAATGTCAACAATGATGGGTTGTGCTGATAATACGAAAAAAGACGCCTTTGTTCAGGCAAATATAGGGGCAGATGCCTTCATTCGTTATAACAGCAAATTACCTATTGTTGTTTATGCACCAAAAGATGTTGATGTGAAATACCGTATTTGGTCTGCGGCTGATACTGTTCAAGATTCAGTTAAAAAATAACAATTGGGATATTCAGTGAACTAAAATACGTGTTTTAGGTTTATTGATATCCAGTAAGTTTGATACATTAAAAAAGCCCTTTATTATTGATACAAAGGGCTTTTTTTATTCGTTAAGGTAAGAATTAACGTATAACTAAAACTGACATTTTTGCATGACGCACAATGGATGATGCTGTTGAACCTAATAAGTAAGATGAAACATTAGGACGATGTGAAGCAATTGCAATTAAATCAGCATCAATATGACGTGCATATTCTAAAATTTCATCTTTTGCATTACCTACGCCTACATTACACACAATTTGCTCATCAGGAATTTTTGCATCTTTAATCATGTCTTGTAGTGCAATAAAAGCCAGGCGTGTACGTTCTGCTGAATCTTTGAATTTTTCAGGAATAGCAGCAAATTCGATACCAAAGAAAAGTTCAGCATTAGGAATAACGGTGAGGAAGTGGATCTCAGGTTTGCCCACCTTTGCAATTTGTTCAATGTGAGCGATCAGTTCCTGCGAAAGTTCATCTTCTAAAATATCAATGGGAACTAGAATTTTCTTATACATTACAAACCTCACTTAGCGTTAGTTTAAAATATTTACTATTATCGCCTAACAGTAAAAAATAGCTGTGATCTGTGTTTTAAATAAGAGTGAGAATGATTATTTACTGCCTTGCATGATTAATCATAAAAAAGTAAAAACGTACTGAAACAATATTATAAATATAATAAAAATAAGTTATACACCTTAACTTATTGACAGAAAAGCGATAAATATCTTTATTATTAAAAATAGATTTCTTTAAATGTGATTAAAAGTAGAAAATGCATAAAAGAATGATTATCAATTATATTATTGTTCTGTATCTATAAGATTTTATTGATAAAAATAAGAGACATAAAGCGTTAGTTATGGCATATTAATAGACAATGACATCTCAATAATGATGTCTGGACAGCAATCTTAGTCCCTAAACTGGATTGTTATTCAGAGTCGTCCTTTATCCTCACCAATGAGTTATGGAACCTGAAATAACCTATGGAACTCTATTTATCTATTATAACTAGAGTAGGCTATTTAAAACCAAATAAGATTATTATTATGACACATAATCACATTGATGATATTGAGTTGGATCTGACTGATAATATACAGTTAGAAAAGTTTAAAGCAGCTAAAAAAAGTACGCTTGTGAGTGTTTTTGTGAATATCGTTTTATCTATTTGGCAAATTACTGTGGGCTTTTTTTCGCATTCTCAAGGTTTAATTGCTGATGGTATTCACTCACTTTCTGATTTGATTGCTGACTTTGTTGTCTTAATTGCGAATAAAGGTAGCCAGAAACGACCGGATGCCGATCACCCTTATGGTCATTTTCGTTATGAAAATGCAGCATCACTTATCTTGGGCACTATTTTATTAATTGTTGGCTTAGGAATGGTGGTTTCTGCCATACATAAAATAGTAGAACCCTCCACTATTCCTGAAGTCCATAGCATTGCTTTGTATGTTGCTTTATTAGCACTTGCCGCTAAAGAAGGGCTATTTCGTTATATGCTTGGTGTGGCGAAAAAAGTGGACTCTAATATGTTAGTCGCTAATGCTTGGCATGCGCGCTCTGATGCTGCGTCTTCACTGGTTGTGGCAATTGGTATTATCGGAAGCCTAGCCGGATTTAAATTCTTTGACCCTCTTGCTGCGTTAATCGTGGGCTTATTTGTAGGTCGTATGGGATGGCGTTTTACATATCAAGCCCTACAAGATTTGATGGACAGAGGGGCGGATGAAGATACACTTGAAGAAATTAAACAATGCTTGATTTCAACCCCTGGTGTACAAGGTGTTCATGATTTAAAAACCCGTCGTGCTGGTGATTATTTATTAGTAGATGTGCATCTTGAAATAAAAGGGGAACTCACTGTTAATGAAAGTCATGCGATTGTAGTCAGTGCGCGTAATCATGTTTTACAACACAATAAACAGATATTAAGTGTGATGGCACACGTTGATCCTGCATAAATCATATTGTGTATTTATTAACGAAAAAAGGTAATGATAGATTTTCATTACCTTTTTTATGTTCGGCACTGATTCAATTATTATTTTAAAAATTAACACAGTTTTCTTTTACGTTATCACTCAATGCAGCAATCAAATTATCTACTGCACACTCAGCCATGGCGTAGCGAGTCTCTTTTGTTGCAGAACCGATATGTGGAACAGCAACAACATTTTTCATGTTTAACAATGGTGATGATGCGGGTAGTGGCTCTTCTTCAAAAACATCAAGCCCAGCCCCTGCGATCTCTTTTTGTTCTAGTGCATTAATCAGTGCCATTTCATCAACCACAGCCCCACGACCAGCGTTAATTAAATAAGCTTCAGGTTTCATCATTGAAAACTGTTTTTGACTGATTAAATGGTGAGTTTTTGGCGTTAAAGGCAGCGTGATACAAACAAAATCAGATTGCTGTAATAGCGTATTTAAATCACAATATTGAGCATTAAAGCGAACATTCACATCACTATACTCGGTGCGTGAGTGATAAAGAATATTCATGTTAAAACCGAAATGTGCACGCTGTGCTAAGGCTTTACCAATTCGGCCCATGCCAATAATACCCATGGTTTTATGATGAACATCAGTGCCATACCAATCAGATGTGATACCTTTAACCCATAAGCCTTGTTTAATATTATCGGCCAATTCAGGAATACGTCTCGAAACGGCAAGTACTAATGCCATCATGGTGTCAGCAACGGTGTCTGTTAATACCGTTGGTGTATGCATTAGCTTAATATTGCGTTGAGTAAGGACACTAACATCGACATTATCATAGCCAACAGAAACCGTTGAAACGACTTTTAAATGAGGCGCTTGGTTAATAAAGTTTTCATCAATATTACCACCAGCACCTAGTAATCCAGAAGCATTGGCAAGTGCTGAACGAAAGTCATTAGAGTCTAAAGAAAGTGTTTTAAAGTGCTTGATATCAGCAAAATCAGATAGTTTTTTGTACAGTATTTCGGGAAGATCTTGGTAGAGCAAGACAGTCGGTTTCATTATGTTCTCCATTCGATACTCGTCATACTTCAAGCCACAGCGTTGTTGGCTACGTTCATTCTGCATTAGTCACATACTTTGATACTCGTCATACTTCAAGCCACAGCGTTGTTGGCTACGTTCATTCGCACTAGTCACATACTATTGTATGCTCCTAGCGACTCATTCACTTGCCGCCTAGCTGTAACTTGAACTATTTAGAGTATTTATACAACAAAGCATTTATTTAGAGTATCTATGCAATAAGGTATGATAAAACGTATTGAATGTCAGTTTTATCATGTCATTAACTGATTAATTGAGATGTAACCGTTTACTTTGAATGGATGTTGTTTTTAGTGATAAAAAGGTGGAGTGTATTACCTATTTTATTAACTTACTGTAATGCAGTTCTAAACTAAGGTTTTTATAAAAATTAAATGTGTGCGAAAAGCGTGTAAACGTTTACACTAAATGTCGGTTAGATCACGAAATGATTTTGTTGATCTTGCTAAACTCTGTGTCAGTAAACAGAAACCGTCTTGCGCTTTTCCGTTGAAATGAATCAAAAGAGGTGAATGTGGAAATATTAGTGACAGGTGGTATGGGATATATCGGTAGTCATACTTGTGTGCAAATGATTGAAGCGGGTATGACCCCAATTATTTTAGATAATCTTAGTAATGCGAATGAAGAGGTGCTTAACCGTGTTGAAGCACTAACAGGTCAACGCCCACTGTTTTATAACGGCGATATTCGTGATGACCAATTATTAGCATCAATCTTTAATAAACATACTATTCAATCTGTTATTCATTTTGCGGGATTGAAATCAGTGGGTGAATCAGTTCAAAAGCCGATTGAATATTATGATAACAATGTTAATGGCACCTTAGTCTTAGTACGTTGTATGCGTGATGCTGGCGTGAAAAGCCTTATTTTTAGCTCATCAGCAACGGTTTATGGTGATCCTCAATCTGTACCGATTACTGAAGATTCACCTGTAGGGGGCACAACAAACCCTTATGGTACAAGTAAATATATGGTTGAGCGCATTTTATCCGACTTATATGTTGCTGACGAAAGCTGGTCTATTAGTTTATTGCGTTACTTTAATCCAGTTGGCGCGCATCCATCAGGTACGATGGGTGAAGATCCGAAAGGTATTCCAAATAATTTAACACCGTATATTTCTCAAGTGGCGGTGGGACGTCGTGAACAAGTCGCTGTTTTTGGTGATGATTACCCAACAAAAGATGGCACCGGTGTTCGCGACTATATCCATGTTATGGATCTGGCTGATGGTCATATCGCCACATTAAATGCGTTAGGAAAAAAAGCGGGCCTACATATTTATAATTTAGGAACAGGTAATGGCACGAGTGTGATTGAAATGATTGAAGCATTTCGTAAAGCCAGTGGTAAACCTATTCCTTATCAATTACAAGTTCGTCGTCCTGGTGATATTGCTGAATGTTGGTCAAGCCCTGCAAAAGCAGAGAAAGATCTACATTGGAAAGCTATCCGTTCCATTGATGATATGGCCGCTGATGCATGGCGTTGGCAGTTAAAAAACCCTAATGGTTATCTGAAATAAGTTTTAACGTATTCAGATAATCTTGAATAAATAAGAGAGAAGATTATGTCAAAACTGATTTTTGATCCTGTTGAACATCCTCATCGTCGTTATAATCCGTTAACTGATCAGTGGATTTTAGTTTCACCCCATCGGGCAAAACGACCTTGGAATGGCAAAGATGAAAAACCTCAGATTGCGACACTTCCCTCTTATGATCCTCACTGTTATTTATGTCCAAGTAATACGCGCGTTTCTGGTGATAAAAATCCAGATTACTCGGGGACTTATGTATTTAATAACGATCACTCTGCATTATTGCAAGATGAATATAATGTCGATCCTTCCTCAAATCCTTTATTTCAAACTCAAGCAGTAAGAGGGATCAGTCGGGTTGTCTGTTTCTCACCTGATCATGGGAAAACAATTCCTGAATTATCTCTAAATAGCTTACGTAAAATTGTCGATACTTGGGATAACCAAATAGAAGAACTCAGCAAAGAATATCTTTGGGTTCAAGTCTTTGAGAATAAAGGCGAAACCATGGGGTGCTCTCAGCCTCACCCTCATGGACAAATTTGGGCGAGTGATTTCTTACCTAATGAATTAGCGCGTAAAGAGATTCAATTAAAAACCTATTTTGAAAAATATGGACGTAATTTATTAATTGATTATGCCGATGCTGAGTGCAAAGACGGAAGTCGCACCGTTGTTGAAACCGAGCATTGGTTAGCGGTTGTGCCTTATTGGGCTGCTTGGCCTTATGAAACGATGTTATTACCGAAAGCCCATATTCGTAGAATGAGTGAGTTAAATGGTGCGCAACGCGATGATCTTGCTATTGCAATGAAAAAATTAACAAGCCGTTATGATAATTTATTTCATTGTTCTTTCCCTTATTCAATGGGATGGCATTTTGCGCCTTCTTTTAAAGACAATCGAAATACTGATCACTGGCAATTACATGCGCTTTATTATCCACCGTTATTACGCTCAGCCACTGTGCGTAAATTTATGGTGGGATATGAAATGCTGGCAGAATCACAAAGAGATTTAACGCCAGAGCAAGCGGCAAATAATTTGCGTCAATCAAGCGATATTCATTACAAAGAGCAAAACTAATTGTTTTCAATGCAGACAATGTATTTTAGTTAATCTGCTTTTTGCGTGCGAAATAAATTAAACCAGACATCTCATTATTTACATAGTGATGTGGTGAGATTTTATTACTTCATTTTAAGCTAAGGATTTATTATGCAGGCACTTATTAATAATGTGACTCGTTCATTTACATCTATTTTTGGTTACGCACCTACACATTTTATTCAAGCGCCAGGAAGGGTAAATCTTATTGGTGAACATACTGATTATAACGATGGTTTTGTTTTACCTTGTGCTATTAATTATCAAATGGTCGTCGCTGCAGCAAAACGAGAAGATAACATTATTCGAGTGATTGCAGTTGATTACCAAAATGAGGTTGATGAATTTAGCCTCGATAACACCATCGAATTTCTGCCAAATAAAATGTGGGCGAACTATGTTCGTGGTGTGATTCATTTTCTACAACAAGATAATTATTCTTTTCAGGGTGTGGATATCGCAATATCAGGGAATGTTCCACAAGGCGCAGGATTAAGTTCATCAGCCGCGCTTGAAGTTGCAATAGGGCAAACCATTAAAACACTATATCAGTTACCTATTGATCAAAAAGAGATCGCATTAAATGGGCAAAAAGCAGAAAACCAATTTGTTGGTTGTAACTGTGGCATTATGGATCAACTTATTTCGGCTTGTGGTGAAGAGGATCATGCACTCTTAATTGATTGTCGTTCATTAGAAACCTCTGCGGTGAGAATGCCTGAAAATATGGTTGTGATGATCATTAACTCTAATAAAAAACGGGGATTGGTTGATAGCGAATACAATACACGCCGCCAGCAATGTGAAGAGGCCGCAAAGATTTTAAATGTGACAGCATTAAGAGACGCTACATTAAACGATTTACACGACAAAAAAACATTAATGAGTGATGTCGTTTATCGTCGAGCACGCCATGTGATCACAGAAAATAGCCGTACACTCGAAGCCGCAGAGGCATTACGCCGTGGCGATTTAACCACATTAAGCCAATTGATGATGCAATCCCATCATTCAATGCGCGATGATTTTGAAATTACGGTTAAAGAGGTTGATTCATTGGTTGAAATTGTGAAATCAGTGATTGGTGAGCGTGGTGGTGTCAGAATGACGGGTGGTGGATTTGGCGGTTGTGTCGTAGCATTAGTCACACCTGATTTAGTGGATAACGTTGTAAACTCAGTTCAAGCACAGTATGAAGCTAAAACAGGATTAAAAGAAACTATCTATGTCTGCTCTGCAAGCCAAGGAGCGGGCTATTCGGAGGCAAAATAATGGCGATTAATGAGCTTCGTTTTTTCGAGCCTGAACAAATGACAGCACAACCTGCATCAGATGGAAAACCTGCACAAGTGGTTGTGCTTAAGAATCGTTTTGGTATGTCGATCTCTTTAATGGATATTGGTGCGACTTGGTTAACTTGTATTGTACCGGTTAATGGGTATCGCCGAGATGTGTTATTAGGATCTGCTGATATGAATGTCCATAAACAGCAAACTGCCTATTTTGGTGCCACGGTAGGACGTTTTGCCAATCGTATTGCGGGGGCAAAATTTGTATTAGAAGGGCATGAATACCCAATTAGTGCTAATGAAGGTAAAAATACCTTACATGGCGGTAAACAAAACTTTAGCCATCGTCGCTGGGGTATCACGGCACAAACCGTTCAGTCGGTCACTTTTTCATTGATCTCAAATGATGGCGACCAAGGTTTTCCAGGGACGCTTAAAGCAAGTGTGACGTATACACTGACCGATAATAATGAGGTTCAGATTGATTATCATGCTATTAGCGATAAAACGACGCCATTAAGTTTGACTAATCACGCCTATTTTAATCTTGCAGGTGAACACACCGAGCGCACCGCCCTTGAACACTCTTTAAAAATTTGTGCAGCACACTATTTAAAAAATGGGGAAGGGAATATTCCTACGGGTGAGTTTGCAAGTGTAGTCGGTACGGGGTTTGATTTTCGTAAATTAAAACGTATTGGTCTTGATTTTATGGCTGATGAGTGTCAAAAAGCGGCTAGTGGTTATGATCATGCGTTTGTTTTAGATAAAAAAGAGATTGAAGATAAAGCCCCTATTGCGACCGTTGTTGCACCGGAAGGCGAGCTTAAAATGGATGTCTTTACTACCATGCCTTCAGTTCAATTCTATACAGGTAACTTTTTAGACAGTACAAAAGGAAAAAGCCGTCGTTATGGTAATTACTCAGGGTTAGCCTTAGAAACACAATATTTTCCAGATGGACCTAATCATCCAGAATGGCATGAAAATCAAGGTGTTTTGCCTGCTAACTCAGCTTGGAATAGCCAAACTGTTTATAAGTTTTACTCGTAACAATAAAAGGAAAGTGTAAACGCTTTCCTTTTCACGCTTTATTTGATCTTTTCACTTTTTAAATTTCACGTCTTCGCTGATAATCAAGCCACTTAAATTCTATTACTCTCTTTTTTCTTTGTTTGTAGATTAACGGCTCGTTATTTCTAAACCATGAATAAAGGTGATCTATAAGGGGTGGATATGGCGACTATCAAAGATGTAGCAAAAGAGGCGGGTGTTTCTGTTGCTACTGTGTCACGAGTCATTAATAACTCACCGAAAGCAAGCCAAGCATCAATACAATCTGTTAATGTTGCGATGCAAAAACTAGGTTATCGTCCCAATGCGGCAGCAAGAGCCTTAGTCAGTCAAAGCACGCAAACCCTAGGTGTTTTGGTGCATGATGTTTCCGATCCTTTTTTTGGCACATTGGTAAAAGCGGTTGATAATGTGGCAAGACAAGCCGGAAAACATATTTTAGTGTGTAACGGTTATCATGATGCACAAGACGAGCGCCAATCTATCGAGTTATTAATTAATAGTCGCTGTGATGGCCTTGTTATTCATTCAAAAGCCCTTTCTGATGAAGAACTTCTTGCATATGCACATGAAGTAAAAAGTATCGTGTTGATTAATCGCTTTATTCCTGAAATTGCTGAACGCTGTGTTGCTTTAGATAATTATAAAGGAGCTTGGATGGCAACCGAGCATCTTATTCGTCAAGGGCATACTAAAAT
Organism: Proteus sp. FME41; assembly: GCF_014897315.1. Classification (GTDB taxonomy): domain Bacteria; phylum Pseudomonadota; class Gammaproteobacteria; order Enterobacterales; family Enterobacteriaceae; genus Proteus. The sequence goes on from NZ_JABUYL010000002.1 coordinate 204,552, forward strand.
AGCGTATATTTCATCTACACATCATATTGAAGATACCACCCAACGCCTTGCAGGCTATAAAGCAGCATTGCAAGCTAATAACATCATATTGCCAGAAAGCTATATTGAATATGGTGAACCAGAAGGGGAAGGGGGTGAAAAAGCAATGATGCATCTATTGACGAAATCCATCGATTTTACAGCCGTGGTCACTTACAACGATTTTATGGCGGCGGGGGCTTTATCTGTTCTTGATGAAAATGAAATCCCCGTACCTGAAAAAATCTCTGTTATTGGGTTTGATGACGTACTCATTGCTCGTTATATTCATCCTCGTTTAACGACGGTACGCTATCCTATTCAAATGATGGCGGAACAAGCGGCTACTCTGGCGATAAAGCTTTCTAAAGGTGAAATATTAGAACAAAAACAACGTATTTTTTCACCAACATTAGTTCAACGTAACTCTGTATTTAACCTTAGCCATCTCTCTTAGTCACTCAATCACCTTTATGATATTTAAAATTCTCCTTGTTGTTTTCAGGCAATTAGGAGAATTTTTTTATTATTCTTTTATGTATTGTAATCGTTATCAATTTTGTAGTTATTTTTATTCTTTTATTTAAATCTTTTTCTTTTAAACCGAGTGTGAATGTGATCTTTTAGCCTGAATTTTGTTTTACTCGTCAAGGTAATCGTTTGTTTTTCTATTTTATGATCCATTTACGTAACATGAACGATGAAATTGTGAAGGGAGTAACGGAAAAAGAGTGTGAAAACGTTTACATTAAAATTCTATTCTCTCTATGGGTCTGAAAGGAAAATATTATGCATACAGAAGGTGTTGGATTAAGCACAATAGATTATGCAATTTTTGCCCTCTATGTTGTGATTATTATTAGCGTAGGATTATGGGTTTCTCGTTCAAAGGATGGTGAAAAAAAAGGAACAAAGGATTACTTCCTTGCGGGGAAAACCCTTCCTTGGTGGGCAATTGGTTCTTCGCTGATTGCTGCTAATATTTCAGCAGAACAGTTTATTGGTATGTCTGGGTCCGGTTTCTCGATTGGTCTTGCTATCGCTTCTTATGAATGGATGGCAGCACTGACATTAATTATTGTAGCTAAATACTTTTTACCTGTGTTTATCGAGAAAGGGATTTATACCATCCCTGAATTTGTTGAAAAGCGCTTTAAAAGCCGGAACTTAAAAACAATTCTTGCGGTGTTTTGGCTCGCATTATTTATTTTTGTGAACTTAACATCGGTACTCTATTTAGGTTCATTGGCATTAGAAACCATTCTTGGTGTGCCAATGATGTATGCCATTATCGGTCTGGCATTGTTTGCGGTGGTTTATTCACTTTATGGTGGACTTTCTGCTGTTGCGTGGACTGACGTTGTACAAGTGTTCTTTCTTATTCTTGGTGGCCTATTTACCACGGTATTAGCCGTAAGCTATATCGGGGGGGATGGCGGGATCATGGTAGGTTTAAGTAAAATGACACAGGCCGCACCTGATCACTTTAAGATGATCTTAGAGAAAGATAATCCGCAGTTTATGAATTTACCCGGTATAGCGGTGCTGATTGGGGGATTGTGGGTCGCTAATCTCTATTACTGGGGCTTTAATCAATATATTATTCAGCGTGCTTTAGCGGCTAAATCTATTAATGAAGCTCAAAAAGGGCTTGTGTTTGCGGCATTTTTAAAATTAATCGTTCCAATTCTAGTCGTAGTTCCAGGTATTGCGGCATTTGTGATTACGACTAATCCTGACTTAATGGCAGGATTAGGCACAATGGCACCAGAACATATTCCAACGTTGACACAAGCAGATAAAGCCTATCCTTGGCTGACCCAATTCCTGCCTGTGGGCGCAAAAGGGGTTGTTTTTGCAGCGCTTGCAGCGGCTATTGTTTCATCATTAGCATCAATGCTTAACTCTATCGCGACCATTTTTACGATGGATATCTATAAAGAATATGTTGGGCCAAAAGCATCTGAAACACGTTTAGTGAATGTCGGTCGTATTAGTGCTGTCGTTGCACTGATTATTGCTTGCTTTATTGCGCCATTATTGGGCGGTATTGATCAGGCATTCCAATATATTCAAGAATATACTGGATTGGTCAGCCCAGGTATCTTAGCCGTATTCCTATTAGGCTTATTCTGGAAAAAAACAAACGCCAAAGGTGCAATTATTGGTGTCGTATTATCTATACCGTTTGCATTATTCCTAAAATTAATGCCATTAGGTATGCCTTTCCTTGATCAAATGATGTACACCTTTATGTTTACAACCGTTGTGATTGGTTTAATGAGCTTAACTTCGACTAAAACGGATGACAGCGTAGGGGCAATTGCATTAACAGATAAAACGTTTAAAACACAAAGCGGATTCAATATTGCGTCTTATGCCATTATGATCATTTTATGTGTGCTTTATGCTGTGTTCTGGTAATGATGATCCAATAATAGGCTAATTCGTTAAATCTAAAAATATCCTACAAAAAATATCAAGCAGAGGGCTATGCCTTCTGCTTTTTTTTGTGTTCAAGATTGTTGATAAAGTGCTCTAGCGATAATGGTGCTGATTTACTTTGATGCAGATTAAAAAAAAACACTAAATATGAAAAGAAAATCATTCTCATGATTATTTGATTAAGATAATATTAATCGTTCTCATTACAATAATCGTTATTACCTCAGGGAATTACTATGAACTTTAAAATGGGCGTCTTAACAGCCTGTATTTTATCTGCCTCTTACCCTCTGTATGCACAAGAAAATAAAGAAGAAAGACTTGTTGTATCCGCTTCAGGGTTTGCTCAACAAATTACAGATGCACCAGCCAGTATCACTGTTATTAGCAAAGAGCAACTTGCTAAAAAACCGGTTCATGACTTAGCTGATGCTGTAAAAGGTGTTGAAGGTGTTAGCGTGAATGGGAATGCCAATAAACAAGAAATCACGATGCGTGGTCTACCGGGTGAATACACACTTATTCTTGTGGATGGCCGTCGCCAAAATAGCCGTGAATCACGTCCGAATGGGAGTGGGGGTTATGAAGGCGGCTTTATTCCACCAGCAGATGCGATTGAACGCATTGAAGTTATCCGTGGACCAATGTCATCACTGTATGGTTCAGATGCAATGGGCGGTGTTATCAATATCATCACTAAGCCAGTGACAAAAGAGTGGCATGGCTCTGTTGCGGTTGGCGGTACATTGCAACATAACCGTGATGCAGGTGATTCGATTAATGGTGATTTCTATCTTTCAGGGCCTTTAATTGAAAATAAATTAGGCTTACAGCTTTACGGTAGTAGTTATTTACGTGCTGAAGATGAAATTATTTATGGTCAAGGCCGTAATGATAATAAAAATATTACAGCAAAATTAGCGTTCACACCGACTGATAATCAAACCATTTTATTAGAAGCGGGCCGTAATACGCTACAGCGTACAACGACACCAGGTAAATCCATGAGTGAATTTACCATTCGTGGTGGTAAAGCTGATGAAAATAAGATGCTTGAAACCAATAATGACCGTAATCATTGGGCATTAACCTATAAAAATCAGTTTGATATTCTGCATTCAGAATTAAGTGTTTACCAAGAACAGACTAAACGTATTACCAAAACGGAAATGATCGATAAAACGACGAAAGAGCGTGAAAAATATTATGAAGATCGTCGCCCTGAAATCACCAATACCGTTTTTGATGCAAAATTTACCGCTTTCTTACCTGATAACATAATGACCTTGGGTGGTCAGTACCAATATGCTCGCTTAAAAGACGAGTCTTCTACAGGTTCGGGTATTAAACAATCGACAATTACGGCAGATCAAAAAGCGTTATTCCTTGAAGATGAATATAGCGTAACAGACAACCTTGCATTAACAGGGGGTGTGCGTCTTGATGATCACGAATTCTACGGTAACCACTGGAGCCCAAGAGCGTATGCGGTTTATCATTTAACGGATGAATTCACGTTAAAAGGAGGTGTGGCGAAAGCCTTTAAAGCCCCAAGCTTACGTGAAATCAGTCCTGAATACGGCACTTCAACAGAGAAGGGCCGTGCGATTATGTACGGTAATCGTGATTTAAAACCTGAAACGTCAGTCAGCCAAGAAATTGGTATTGGTTATGATAATGGTGAGGGGGTTACCGCGAGTGTGACTTTCTTTAATACCGACTTTAAAGATAAGTTAACGAACTACGATACGGGTGAAATAGATCCCATTACAGGATTAAAGCTGTATCAATACGATAATGTGGGTAAAGCCAATATCAAAGGAATTGAAACAGCAGTGGGATTCCCTATTGCTGAAAACTGGCATGCCAATGCAAACTATACCTATATTGATTCAGAACGTAAAAGTGATGATGAAAAACTAGGTTCTGGTGAATCATTAAAGGGTTACCCATTAGATTTAACACCAAAACACAGTGCCAATGCGCGAGTTGATTGGCAGTTTGATGAAGCAACCAGTTTTTATGCCAATACCGCTTATACTGGGAAACAAATCTGGGCGGCACAACGTAATGGTTACACTGGAGCTCGTTATCGTAGTGGCTACACAACCTTTGATTTAGGAATGACGTACAACTTTAATAAAAATACCCTGTTTAACTTTGCGGTATTAAATATTACAGATGAAACCGGTCCTGCTGTAAACGATAAAGGCGGTAACTGGGTTGTCGATGAAGGTCGTCGTTATTGGGCGAACATTAAATATAGCTTCTAATTAAGCCTAAACTGAAATAAACCCCGTATTTAATATGGGGTTTATTTTTTTATCTCTTTCTATTATTTTTATTTTCAGTTTAACTGTTCACCTTTTTATATTACTAACAGAGTATCTGATTTATGCGAATACTAATGTTATGTGGAATGATTATGTTATCTGCGGTTGCTCAAGCTAGGCCTAACCAAGAAGTTCCTAAATTTGATGCTCAGGTACCCACTTATTATCAAATCACACAAAAAGAAATAGCTTATCAAGGGAAGCAATATCGCCTGTTTCTTGCTATCCCTAAAAATACAATAAAGACCACATTAATTTATGGTGTTGATGGTAATGCGCAATTTCCACTGATGGTCAATGAAGCCATAAAACAAAGAAATAGCCCATTACCTGCGATTATTAGCGTAGGCTATGTGGGAGATAAGGCCTATTTTATTACAGAAAGAATGCATGATTATACGCCAAGTGTAAAAGGTGAAGCATTTAGCCGTGGTGGAAATGCAGAGAATTTTTATCATTTTATCCTAACGCAAGTCAGGCCTTATGCGTTTGAACAACTTGCGCAAGAGAATATTTCAGTTACCCAGCAATCTCTTTTTGGTCACTCTTTTGGTGGTGTGTTTACGTTGTATGTTTTGTTTAATCATCCAGAAACATTCCAACGCTATATAGCCGCAAGCCCTTCTTTATGGTGGGGAAATGGTGAGTGGGTAAAAAAAGAACAATGGCAAGCTATTTCTGGTGATACTTCTATTGCAATAACCTTGGGTGAGAAAGAAGAAAATCCAGATTTAAGTCGGTTAAGTGAAGAGCAACAGAAAAATTATCAAGAACGTAGTAGCTGGTTAACGCAACGCCAACTGTGTCAATATTTATCAGATACAGGAAAACAGTGTGAATTTTACTTATTTGAAGGTAAAAGCCATGGCGGCTCAATTCCAGATGCCATTAATATTGCTTTAGAACAAAGCGCAGAATAAACCGAGTTATCTTTTTGTTTTGAGTATCCTATTCAGTAACAATAGGATACTCATCAAAAATTTCTATTTGTAATTTATCAAATATGTATTTACGCGTAATTATCTTAATAAAAAAAGCTTATCATTTTATAAAAATAAATATCTTAATTTGGCTATTTCTTTTTTGTAGGAAAAGGCGATAATTATGATTGATATAAATAAAATTGTCTTCTGGCATTAGATTTTATAATTTTATTTATACCTATTTAAGCGCTATATTCGCGTCTCCTGAATTTAGGGACGCCATCCACTGTTTTCACCTTTGTTTCTTTTATCTTTCCTAGATAAAAGAATCGCCCTTATCAGGCATCGCGAAAACAGCACATTATCAACCGTTTTGATTGTGGAGACGAGGGTAGTGAAACAGAACACTACTTTGGTACGCCAAGGCGACAGTACATTAGTACCTGTGGCTGGGTTAACGGTATTTGCTATTGCGTCAGGCTATTTAATGAGTTTAATTCCACTGTCTATGGACGGTTTTGGAATGGACACACTTTATGCTAGCTGGTTAGCAAGTATTTATTTTATTGGATTATTAATAGGTTCTGTGATGATAGAGCCTGTTATTGCAAGAATAGGGCATCGTCTTTCGTTTATTGTATTTCTATTATTACTGGCAGTGACTGTTGGTGTATTACCTTTAATGCCTTATTTATCAGCATGGATGGTTTTCCGTTTTATTGGTGGTATGGCGGTTGCGGGTATATTTGTTGTTGTCGAGTCATGGCTATTAATTGGCGATAATCCTAAAGAGCGAGCGAAACGCTTAGGCTTTTATATGACATCGCTTTATGGTGGTACAACATTAGGGCAATTAGCGATTGGGGCAATTGGCACACAAGGCGTTATTCCCTTTATGGCGATATTGTTCTTGTTATTAATTGCCGTATTACCGCTTTTGTTTTTTAAACAAGGACAACCCCAAGGCCATGTTCATAAAAGTTTGTCATTAAAACAGATGAGCCGTTTAAATAAAGCAGCTTTAGTGGGCTGTATGGTGTCTGGTGTGGTGATGGGCAGTATTTATGGGATGATGCCATTAGCATTAAATCAAGGGCAGTTTACAACAGACCAAATTGGTGTGTTGATGGCAGCGGTTATTTTAGGTGGAATGGTGGTTCAACCTATTATTAGCAAATTATCTGTGATGATGAGCAAAACGCTGTTATTAGCCATGATGTGTTTAGTGGGTGTTTTTGCGATGGGACTGACATATCTTTCTAACGATTATATGGTGCTTATTATGGCGCTGTCGCTATTAGGTATGTCCTCTTTTGCACTTTATCCTATTGCCATTACATTGGCGTGTGACCATGTGAATGCCAGCTACATTGTGGCGATCACCCAAGTAATGTTATTAAGTTATAGCATTGGTTCAGCCATTGGGCCTTTAGGGGCAGGTATGTTTATGGCGCAGGCAAGTAACGGCATTATGAATTTTTTCTTTGGTGTGTTATTGGTGACTGCGGTTTACATGTTTTTTGCTAGTTTACGTCGCAAAAGCCATATTGTGCTGAACTAAATATTTTCTCTTACTTTGATCTCTTTTTTTTATTTTATTATCAGCCGAGCTTGCCGTAAAAGGTGGCTCGGCTTTTTTATATCTTATTCAACAAAATGAATTAAGACTTTACTGATATTTTTAGTCTGTTTTTTATCAGTATATAAACAAACTACGTTATCCTCTTCTAACGATAATGGATTTTACTTCTTCATGGAGAATGCACGTGAAAATAATTACACACAGTTTCTTGCTCTTACTTATTATTCCGTTTTCTAGTGCACAAGCGATAACGGCAGAACAAAATAAAAAGCTGGTGGAGCATGCGGCTGATTTACCAAGAGCCGTATTTTATGACTCAGATTATCGAAAAATAGATTACCCTAATGGTGATGTACCCGCCCATAAAGGTGTTTGTAGTGATGTCATTATTCGTAGCTATCGTGGTATTGATATCGATTTACAAAAATTATTACATGAAGATATTAAAGCGAATTTTTCCGCTTACCCAAGTAAACGAATGTGGGGATTGAATAAACCTGATACTAATATCGATCACCGTAGAGTCCCTAACTTAGAAGTCTTCTTCTCACGAAAAGGAAAAGTAAAACCGATTACTAAAAATGCAGAAGATTATCTACCAGGCGATATTGTGAGTTGGCGTTTAGATAATGGTCGCCCTCATATTGGTATTGTGGTGGACGAAAAAAGTTGGGATAACCAACGTTATCTCGTTATGCACAATATTGGTTTTGGGCAGGTTGCTGAAGATGTTTTATTTTCATGGAAAATAACAGGACATTTTACTTATTAAATTTATTTATTAGAAAAAACTAAAATATATCGATTTATTGTTAAATAAAAAAGTGCAATAAAATGTAAGATATAAAAAATAAGTAAAATAATGCCCATATCTATTTTTGGTAGAGTATGGGCATTATTTCTGGGGAAGAATATTTTCATCAGAAATATTCATAGTTATTCCTCTAAGCCACCGAGTAACATACTAACGACAGCAGTAGAACAGATAAAAGAAAGGAAAAGGATAAAAAAAGAGCTACTGATCATAATGCCCTCCAAATTTATTGCTATTTTTAAATAAAAAACCTCACTAAATACACGTTATTAATTCATTACCTTATATACTAGGTTATTTAAAAATAAAGTCAAACTAACATATTATTTAATAATGATTTTTTGTGCTGTTATTTTATTTTTTATAAAAATAGCATATTGGATGGTACTTAGTGATCAGGAGGGGCTTAACCCCTCTGATGTCTTACGCGGTGTGAGGCAAAGTGGTGTGAGTTAATGGAGGTAAACCATAAGCCGCTCTTGCACGATCACAAGCTTCATTAGGAATACCGTTTACCCAAGATTGTTGAAACTCACGACAAGGAGAAGGGCGTTGTTCGTAGATAGAACAGCTTACACACTCTCCCACTTCACCAATCAATTTGTCACAACGTGGTTTTTTGGCGTTTGTTCCTTTCATGCAAGAGAGAAAAGGTGTTAATGGTTCTGTTAATTCATCGGGAACCACACCACCTCCACTTACCATTTCAGCCCAATAGAATGAAACTCTAAAATAGGCGCAACAAGCACCACAATGCATACAGGGATTATCCTGCATATAAATAAAATCGTTAGAATATTTGCTCATACCAGATACCATTTTATCTGACGTTAAAACAACAAAAGGCACGTTTTAAGGGTGCTGTAGTTTAAGAGAGGCAAAAAAGACAGAGAAACGATGCTTCTCTTAGAACAACCATTATGCGCTGAATAAAAAATACTTTTCAAGAGGAAAATATCTATTAATGGGATATTTTTATTAAATAGCAGACTATTATTTTGAAAAAAATAATGAGCTAAACTATATGACTTAATGAAAAGTAATGATGTTATTGAGTGTTCTGTAAAAACCACACAATAACTACTAGTAAAAATAAGCAGAAGGTTAACTTTACGCTAAATAAAAACCTTATCATTTTTGATAAGGCGGCAAAAAGAGGATTTATAATGAGCTTAAAAAACAAGCATGTTCAAAAAGGACCTTTAAAAATAAATAGTGCTCCTGCACCAATTAAAAGAAAACCAATAAAGTGATTTAATGTGAAATTTTCACCTAAATATGTCACAGAAAAAATAGCGAAAATAGTTAGAGTAATCACTTCTTGTATCGTTTTTAATTCTGCGGCACTGTAGTAATTATGACCAATTCGATTAGCTGGTACAGCAAAGCAATACTCGACAAAGGCAATCAGCCAACTTAAAAGAATGACAATAATAAGGGGTTTATTCCCATATTTCAGATGTCCATACCAAGCAAATGTCATAAAAATATTAGAAATAATAAGCAGAATGATAGGCATAAATTTATAGAACATGTTGGCAATACCACCGGTCGTTTTTTAGTCGATAATCACAAATAATAAGGGTATGAGATTACTGCAAAAAAAGGGTGTTTTCTATTGTTATGAGTAAGAAAAAAACAATACACCTGTTTCTGTGGTGTATTTCTGAGTATGAGAATATTTATTATTTTATCGATAAAAGACAGTAAAAAGTAGCAAATAACTGTTTTTAGGTTTATTGCTTCAATTATAACTTACTGATCTTATGCTGAAGAGTATTTTTTGAAAGTAATGTGTTAAATGTCTTGAGATTAAATAGTGATAAATAATAAGTTTTATTTCTAAATATTAGAAATTAATTCTTATTAAATAAGATACGAAATATCTGAAAAAGAGGCTTTCGCACTAATAGAGGTGATATTCATTATTTTATACTTTATGTTTAGTGTTAATTAATTATAAATTTATAAGGAATTAACGTGAAGATAGGTTTATTTGTCATTTCCTTTAGCTTACTTACCGTCAGTTTTTTTTCCTCGGCACAAGCGAAATTCGATCCATTAACCAAATGTTATGATGTCACTGCTAACGAACCTAGAACTGCAGTACAAGCTTGTTTACTTGATGAATTAAAACTTACAGAGCAGCAAATGAATGTTATTTATGACAAAAGTAAGAGTGATCTTGAAGATACAGATTCTGTTGCTGCTAAAAGTGCTGTTGATGCATTAGCCAGCTCACAAGACTATTTTATTCAATTTAGAAGTGCTGAATGCCAACGTCAATCTGCCTTATTAATGGGCGGTTCTGGTGCAGGAGATGTCTTACTTGCCTGTGAAATAAAATTAAATCAATGGAGAGCAAAAGCCTTATTAAATAATTGATTAGTAAAATAGAGAAAAACCCAAAAGCCATTAACCTATCTTTTGGGTTTGATTTGTAAGTCAATTTATTGACTCTGACGGTAAGTTATTTTGTTATCATTATTACGTTATTTTATATTGAGTTAGCAATCTTCAATAATAAGATAAGCCGCATGAACAGGGCCATGAACCCCCCATACTTTGATGAGTTCAATATCTGCTGTTGAACTTGCACCCCCAATTAAATTGATACAAGACGGCATTCTTACGCCTTCTTGCGCCATTTTATGTAAACGTTCAGCAATTTGAGCCACACGAGGCAAAATATCGCTTTTACGCAGAATAACAATGGACGTTTCAGGTAATAAACTAACCGCTCGTCCTTTTTCGGGCGAAGAAAATAAAACAATCCCACCTGACTCAGTTAAGCCTGCCTCAGCAAATACAATTCCAATTTGAGAGCGTTCAGCATGAATAATATTTTCACGCCCCAGTTCCGGATCCCAAATATAGGTTTCGTATTTTTCACTGATCGCTTTTGTCACACCTAGTGCATTTAGGCGATCATCACCATTTATTACCACTGAGCCTTTACAATCATAGCTTTCACAGAGATCAATTAAGCTATTGATGAGCTCTTCTGGTTTACTAACAACACATTTCACCATTTGGGTTTGTGCAAAATCGGTAAATTCTTTGCACAATTCATCTTGATTCAGATTAGCTAAACGTGTTTTAGCTAAATTATTCACTGGAGTTGGTTGTGGTTGCGGTTTATGCGCAATTGGACGCCCTAATTTTTCAGCAATAGTTTGCAAAAACTCATTACGGTTTTGTTCGTTTAACATATTATTTTTTTCCTTCTGCTTTATGGCGTTTAAACCAACTACGGAAGCTATAGCCATCCGGTTTAGGGAGATCTCGTGACTCCATCCAATCATTAAGAACACTGATTTTGATTGGTGTAGAACCATTTTTGATCATTAACCCCGCCATTTTCGCACCAACATTCATTCCCACTTTCCAAAGTGCAGGGTGTGAATTGAGGTAGTTAAACATACCTGTGACTCTGCGCTCTGCTTTCGGTGTTAAACCGGTTTCAACCATCACTCGACGATGTTTTAAAATTAACTGAGCTAAAGGAATTTTGACTGGGCAAACCACATTACATGCATTACATAATGAACAAGCGTAAGGAAGATCGTGGAAATCTTTATAACCCCCTAGTAGTGGAGAAATGACCGCACCAATTGGACCTGGATAAATTGAACCATAAGCATGGCCACCAATATTACGATAAGCAGGGCACGTATTAAGGCAAGCACCACAACGGATACAGCGTAAAATATCTTTAAATTGTGAGCCTAAAATTTCAGAACGGCCATTATCTACAATCACCAAATGGAACTCTTCTGGGCCATCGACATTACCTGTTTCACGGGGGCCTGTTACCCAAGTGTTATAACTGGTTAAACGTGAGCCTACCGCACTACGACATAACATGGTGATTAGCGGGTCAACCTCTTCAAAGGTAGGAGCCACACGTTCCATGCCCATGACAGCAATATGGGTTTTAGGTAACGTAGTGGTCATTCTGGCGTTACCTTCATTGGTGACCAAGCAAACGGTACCTGTTTCAGCAACCGCAAAGTTACAACCTGTAACGCCAATATCAGCAGACAGGAAATCTTGTCTTATGCGTTGTCTAATGAAAAGTGTCATATCTTCAGGCGTTTCACTGCCTTCATAATTGAGTTTTTCATTTAAGACTTTACGAATTTGATAACGGTCTTTGTGGATTGCAGGTACAACAATATGTGACGGTGGATCGTTATCTAATTGAAGAATATATTCACCAAGGTCAGTTTCGATGATCTCAATACCTTCATTTTGTAAGGCTTTGTTCATCCCTATTTCTTCGGTAACCATTGATTTAGATTTTACGATCTTCTTCGCATTTTTCTTTTTGGCAACGTCACAGATATAGCGTGAGGCATCTTCTGCCGTTTTAGCAAAATAGACATGACCTCCGTTTTGAATCACTTTTTCAGATAACTGATAAAGATAAGCATCTAAATTTTCAAGAACATGGTTACGGATTTGTTCAGCACGATCTCGCCATTCTTCCCAATTACCCAATTCATTAACCATGATTTGGCGGTTGGCCCCAATGCGTTCTTGTGCCATGACAACGGCATTACGCATGATGGTGTCTTTCATTTCATGCTCTAAGCGAGGTCTGAAATCGATATCACTGGTTTTGATAGACATAAGCAGGCCTCCTTATTGGCTCATTAAAACTTGTGCGATATGCAACACTTTTACAGGACGCTTTTCACGACTGAGGCGACCTTGTATGTTAATTAAGCAGCTTGTATCTGCACCAATGACATAATCAGGACTCACATCCATAATGTGTTTTACTTTTTCAGTTACCATTTCGCCTGAAATTTCAGACATCTTCACCGAAAATGTTCCACCAAAACCACAGCACGTTTCTGAGTTAGCAAAAGGTAACATTTCAAGGCCTTCAACATGCTTTAACAGTGTTAAAGGCTCACTAACAACACCCAGTTTTCTGGTTAAACTGCATGATGGGTGATAAACCGCTTTACCTGGAAGGCGAGCACCAACATCAACAACACCTAAGGTGTTAACAATAAAACTCGTTAAATCAATAAGGCGGTTTGCGACACCTTGTGCTCGCAATGCCCATTGTGGTTCATCAGCAAGATAAGTTGGATAGCCCTTAATCGCATAAGTACAAGAGCCAGCAGGTGAAATAATGGGGTAGTCATTCACTTCCAATGTTTCAATTAACGATTTCATGGCCGGTTTTGCATTATTGACATAACCGCTATTTAGCGCAGGCTGACCACAGCAACCTTGACGCTCTTGAAATAGCACTTCGCAACCTAATTTCTCAAGTAACAAGACGGTGTCTCGAGCTGAATCTGCTTTCAGCACATCACCAAGACAGGTCGCATAAAAATTAACTTTCATTAATCGAACTCCAAAACATCGCTCAGATGTTGTCATTTTTACTAAAGATAAAATTCTTTTTATTGCTTCGTTATAAGAGGAAAAGAGAATGGAATAGGCTCACTCCCTTTTCCTGATTAATTAGTTCATTAGGTGATAAATAATGCCGATCTTCGCCCCAAGAATAACGATATAGGCGATACAGTATTTTAAAGTTTCACGCATAATGGCACTGCTTTGACCATCCATTTTTGTCGCTGAAACAGCAATGGCGATACTTTGAGGTGAGATCATCTTACCGCCCGTTGCACCTGAGGTATTGGCGGCAGCCAGAATAAAGGGATCAATATTCAGTTTAGCAGCAGCACTGGTTTGTAACTTACCAAACAGCACGTTGGAGTTAGTGTCACTGCCGGTTACAAATGTTCCTAATGCGCCGATAACAGGGGCAATAAAGATAAATCCTGCACCTGTAAAATCGACTAAGGTTTCAGCAATACTGCCAATCATGCCACTGAAATCCATAACCGTTGCCATTGCCACAATGGCAGTGATAGCAATAATAGAGTTTTTGAGTTGGATAGTGGTTTTAACAAGTACAGAGATAAGTGTTGAAACACTGGCCCCTTGAATGGTACCACCCACAAAGCTAGCGAGAATAATCAATACACCCGGAGTGCTTAACCAAGCAATAGTTTGATATTCCGTTTGTGTTTCACTTAAGATAAATGGAATTTTAGTTGAAATTGCGCCAGCCATACTTTGGATAGCGGGAAAAAGTGGAGAGCACGCTAAAATAAAGATAAAAGTGAATAAATAAATAGAACTTGCTACTAACAGTTCTTTACTAGTATGTTTTTTAATGGCTTTTTTCTTATCGCTGCTATTTTTCATGCGTTTAGCAAGGAAAATAACCACAATTAAGCTAACTAAGCTACCTGCAAACGCGGGTAATTCAGCACCTAGATTAGCCGCAACAATATATTGAGGGATCAGTGTACTGATACCACACATTAACGTAATAAATCCGACACCCTTAATGGCTTTAATTCCGCCACCAGCAATGGCGACAATAACGAAAGGTAACAGAATATTGAATAATCCCAACTGAATAATAATGGTTTTACTCAACACTAATACATCAAGCCCCGTATTTTGCGCCAAAATAGAAACTGGGATACCCACTGCACCAAAAGCAGTAGGAACAGTGTTGGCAACTAAAGAGGCAACAGCGGCTTTAAAAGGATCAAATCCAAGCGCAATCAAAATACCAATAGGAATGGCAACCGCAGTGCCATAACCCGCAACCGCTTCAAGAAAGCCACCAAAGCACCATGAAATAAGCAGAACTTGCACTCGCTTATCATCGCTTATTCCAGCAAGTACATCTTTAAGTACCTCCATGCCACCTGTTTTTAACATTAGGTTATAGCTATAAATGGCAGCAAGGATCACGATAATGATAGGCCACAACCCTTTTATTGCGCCATAAAGTACAGAGACTGACGTAAATTGAAGGGTGTTGTTCCAATGAAAAATAGCAAGTACGACCGTTATAACTAAAGAAACAAGTACGGCATGGTGAACGGCTGATTTCATTTTTAAGATCATAAAAATCAAAACGGCTAAAGGCACAATACCTAATAAGAAAGATAGATAGTCTGACATGATTATTTTTATCCTTAAGTTTGCAATTTTTATCGTTTATAACTGCGTTGGCAAACCTATAAATTGGTCATTATATAATTGTGTAGGGTACTAGGTTTTATTAATGCTCTACTTTGCTGAAACGATAAATCATAAATAAAAAAAGATAGTTACTAACCTAAACAATGAGAGGTATCATTACTTAGGAAATTGTCAGGTTAGATTCGTTGGCTATTGTAGGGAATATTTATTGAGATGTAATAGAATAAAATCAATTGTGTGACAAATATAAAAAAATTCCTTTTTTCTCATTATTTGCTTGTTAATTGTTGTGTTTTTTGATGTTCATCAATGTAATTGATTTATGAATGTTGTTGTTAAATTGGTTTTTGCTGAAAAAAAGAGCAACATTAATGGTTTTAGTCATATAATAAAAAAGTGAATATAAGCATTAAATATCATTTTCTATGGTTAAGGTTACTATAATTGGCATGATGATATATAAAATAAATTAATGTATTTTCTTTGCGATTATTTTTTCGGTAAATAGAATAAAATCTCTATTTTATTTATTTCTTATTTATATTTTATTTTTTATTTAATTATTTTTAAATTGTTTTAATTTTATTGTTTATAAGTTTTATGTTTTATTTGTCATTATTTTTATCTCAATGTGATTATATTATGTGGTGTTTTTTTTATATTTATTTTTATTTAATTATTTTTTGTCTTTTTTATTATTTGTTAGTTTGTTTTTTTAATGTTGTCTTTATTTATTTTTTGTTTTTTATTTTTTATTTATATTTGAAGAGGCTATTTTACTGAATTTTATTTTAATTATTGTTTTGTTTTATTTTATTTAATAATTTTCAATTATACTTATTTTATATTTTTATATTAAATGTTTAAATAAAATTCAATGTGAATTTATCATCAATGATTAACTTCTTCTTGGTGCTTACGTCGCGTAATAACTCGGTTTTATCGTTTATTTATTTGTAATACAAATCAAAAAGATAACAAAGAGTTGGTGATGAAAATAAATAATAAATGAGAATGCTTCTTTTTAAAGATACTAAGGTGATGACATACTTTTAGTGATCTTAATCATATAGACAAAAATGTATAATTTTATTTTTTTATAACAAAAATAGGGAATGTATTTATTTTTAATAATAGAAAATACTTTATTAAATCAATTTTTTATTGTTTTTGTATGTCTAAATAGTTTCTTTAAGGAAAAGAGAAAAAATGAAATATTTTTGAGGTTGATCGGTTCGTTTTTTGAGTAGGTATAAATTTCGCTTTGGTAATTGTCATACAAATATTTAAGGTAAAAAAAGACGACTGAAAATGAATGTACAGATAATCGGTGTGGTTTTAACTACGTAATAATCTTTAACGAGATATTTTCTTTTAGGGAAAGCAACGGTTACTTCTTTTCTTTCTTTTTCGTTATCAGCCTTTGTTTCACAATTAATGATCTTGTTGTAGATAATTAATTATGGGTATATTAATAGTGAAAAGATTATTTTCATCATCAAATGACCCCGTTTTGATAACAAAAATTAGCGATTATGTTAGCGATGTTTTAGGATTTAACATTTGAGGTTGTACTTTTTTTCTAAAATCAAGTCAGTGTTATGAATGTTTTGTCTAATATTGAGATAATTGTATGTATTTTATTTTTGATATTATTACACACAAAAAAAGAGAGCAAATTGTGAACTTGATCTCTTTTTATTTATCTCTGATTCGGTACTAATCGGCTAGGCTAGGCATTTTTCGGGGTCTCTTTTCATTTTAAATTGAGAGAAAACCAGTAATAAACCAATAATACCAACTAAAGCTGCACTTAAAGGCACTATGTTATAGCTATATTTTAAAGCGATCCCTCCAATAACGGCACCAATGGCATTACCTAAATTAAACGCACCGATATTAACTGAAGAGACCAAACCGGGTGCATCATGTGCTATTTGCATTGTTTTTATTTGTAAGGGGGGAACAAGCGCAAAACTTGCTACACTCCAAATAAATAAAGTGACCACGGTTAACGTTAAATTACTTGAAACTAAGGGTAAAATAACCATAGATAAAATCAGTAATACAAAAAATATCACTAATGTTTTGTCTATTCCATTTGCTGATAGCTTACCCCCTAAGTAATTACCTACTGTAAATCCTAATCCAATCACAACAAGTAACATGGCAACATCATTTTCGTTGACATGGACGATGTGAATTAAAAAAGGTGCAATATAAGTATACAGAGCAAAAAGTGCTGATGCGCCAAACACTGTAGTCAGCAAGGCTAAAACAACGGGTAAACGAGTGAGTACTTTTAACTCATATTTGATATTGGGCTTATTTCCTTTAGGGATAGCAGGCAGGAGCATTAATAACCCAATTAATGTAACAACACCTAATCCTGAAATAAGAATAAATGCTAAACGCCAACCATAAAGCTGACCAACCCAAGTAATCAAAGGCACACCGATTAAATTTGAAAGTGTTAAGCCCATAAACATCGCCGCAACAGCTGCCGCTTGTTTCTGTTTTTCAACTAAGCTTGCCGCGACCACAGAGCCGATACCAAAAAATGCACCGTGATTAAGACTTGTTATTAGTCTTGCTACCATTAGTCCCCAATAACTGTCTGCTTGTGAAGCGAATAAATTACCTGCAATAAAGAGCAATAACAGGAAGACTAAAGCCTGACGTTTAGTTAATCGGCCTAAACCTAATGTCATAATTGGCGCACCAATCATTACACCTATGGCATAACCTGTAATTAATCCACCGGCTGTTGTGATTGAAATATCTAACCCTGCAGCAATATTGGGGAGTAACCCCATTGGTGTAAATTCAGTTGCGCCGATCGCAAAAGCCCCAGTAGCAAGTGCTAATAAGGGAAGAAATGTTTTCATCGTGATCCCTAACAAGAAGAGCCATAGGCTCAAAAATAAATATGCTGAGAGTGTAATTAGATAATTAAGAGCAATAAATAAGGTAAAAAACAATAAACTATTGCGTTAATAGCAATAGTTTATTGTGGTGTTTTATGTTAGTTCGCTGATTTTAAATGAAATAGTCTTTTTATCAGAATAAAAGAAAGAGATTTATATTCCTGTGATCCCCGTTTATTATCTAAACTATCTGAGATGAAGATCTGTATTGTAGGATTTGAAAAATGAAAGCAACCTCTGAAGAGGCCCGAATATTTATTGAAGTTGTCGAACATAAAAGTTTTACAAAAGCAGCCGATAAATTAAATCTTGCCAACTCTGCTGTAAGCCGAACAGTCAAAAAATTAGAAGATAAACTGGGTGTTAATTTGCTTAATAGAACGACTCGCCAAATTAGCCTTACGGCAGAAGGCGAATTGTACTTTCAAAGAATGAAAGTTATTTTGCAAGAGATGCAGGCAATTGAAAATGAATTACATGGCGCACAAAATTCACCTAAAGGCCTATTGCGTATTGATGCGGCAACTCCTGTTGTTTTGCACCTTTTGATCCCTTTTATCTCTATTTTTCGCCAACAATATCCCAATATTATTCTTTCATTGGTTTCTTCTGAAACCTTTGTCAATTTAATTGAGCGTAAAGTGGATGTTGCGATACGTGTAGGACAATTAACGGATTCAAGTTTACGTGCTCGCCCTTTATTTAATAGTTATCGCAAAATTGTTGCCTCTCCTGCTTATATAAAACGTTACGGTAAACCTCATTCTGTTGAAGATCTGTCTCATCATACCTGCTTAACGTTTACAGAGCCGGCTACATTAAATACTTGGCCTTTAGAGGTTGAGAAAGGAACATTACTGAATGTTATTGAAGGAATATCATCAAATAGCGGAGAAACATTAAGACGGCTCTGTGTTAATGGTGAGGGAATAGCCTGTTTATCTGATTTTATGCTAAATAAGGATATTCAAGAGGGTAATTTAATTGAATTATTTGAGGATAAATTACAGCCCGTATCATGGCCATTTCACGTAGTTTATTATAGTGATAGGGTAGTTAGTCAACGCATTAGAGTTTTTATTGATAGCTTAACGCAGTATTTATCTGCAACGTTAAAGCTATAAACAAGATAATCTTGACGTTTATTGTAAAGGGTATAACGCAGTATTTAAATGAAGACTTATCGCGACAGCAATGTAGGGCACGATAGAATAATACTGATTTGAAAGGTCACGACGTTATACCGTTAAGTGACCTTTTTAAATAAGTGAATACAAGCGTGAATTAATGACGGTTAATCTGAAAGTAATTCACTAAGTTATTAAGATTCAGTGCTTGTTCATTCAGTGAACCTGCGGCTGCTACAGATTCTTCTACTAATCCTGCATTTTGTTGCGTTGTTGAATCCAATTGGCTTATTGCATTGTTGATTTGTGAAATTCCATCACTTTGTTCATTACTGGCTTGTCCAATTTCTCGTAATAATGCACTGATTTCTTCAACATCGGTGATCATTTTTTGGATTTGTAATCCAGCTTGTTCAACTAACGCCATCCCTTCTTGTGTTTGAGTTGATGAATTCTCGATAAGTGCGCGTATATCATTTGCAGAGTCTGCACTTTTTTGGGCTAATAACCGAACTTCACTGGCAACAACGGCAAAACCTTTACCGTGTTCACCCGCTCTTGCTGCTTCAACCGCCGCATTAAGGGCAAGAATATTTGTTTGGAATGCAATGGCATTGATTAGGTTTATAATATCGGACATTTGAGATGAAGAGTTATTAATCGCTCTCATTTTTTCAGTCAACTGAAGCATCATTTCACCATTATGGTGTACCGCGATTTCTGTTTTTTCAGCAACGTCAATGGCATCATGAGTATGCCCAGCGGTATTTTTAACCGTTGAGGTCATTTGCTCCATTGAGCTTGCGGTTTCTTCCACAGAGGTCGCTTGTTCTTCTGTTCTTGCTGCTAAATTTTGACTGCCTGCAGTAATTTGTTCTGCAGCAGATGAAATACTTTCAGCTCCATTTTGTACTTCTTGTACGACACTTAATAGGTGTGTTTTCATTTCTGCTAACGATTGCAATAAAATTCCGGCTTCATCATGATAATTAGTATTAACGTTTTGTGTTAAATCACCGTTTGCTATCGCTTTAGCAAAGTTTATCGCTTGATCTAATGGACGAGTAATTCCTTTAGTAATAAACCATCCCAAGATACTGCCAATAATAATGCTAACAATGGTTAATAAAACTAAAAATACACGCTTTTCAGCAAAGTCTTGTTCAACTGCATTGCCTGCATTATTCATTTTTTGGTTTTGTAATTCGATAAATTCTAATATTTTATTGCGATATTTAAGCTGAATACTGGCAGTTTTAGTAATTAGCTCATTAACAGCCGCTTGTTTATTATCTTCACTAAACGCTTTCACCACAAAGTTTTGAGAAGTTATATATTGCTGCCGGATATCATAAACTTCTGCTAATATTTTTTTTGACTCTGTATCGTGTGCGGTTTCTTCTAACTCTTTAAGTAATTGAGCAACCTTAGCGGTGATCTCGGCTTTTTTACTCTCTTGCTCAGAAGCTAAACTGCCTTGCTCATCAAGCATAGTGAGTTGTTGAAATATAATAAATTCATTGAAATTATTAATCAGTAAATTGGCTTTGACTGTGGCGGGATAGATATCATCAACGACATCATGAATATCTTGATTCGCACTATTTAACCCCATTAATGCGAAACTAGAACCCAACATAATTAACATCACAAATGTTGCAAATGCGATAGTTAACTTTGTACGAATTTTAATATTTTTAAAGAACATGCTTAACCCTGGATAAATAATAATTAATAAGTATTAGTAACTTATTGAAGAACAGACAGTATCGGTAAGCAGTGGCAGAACTTTAGTCATTAAATGAAATAAAGACAGATAAAAAGGCTTGCATTGATTTTTAACACACTATTTTTAGTGTAAAAAAGAGATCTCCTTACTTTTTTTATCTAAATGTGCTTAGTGTTTGAGTTTCATTCAATTTTATAAAATTGAAAGATAAGTAATGAATATTAATAAGATCCTTTATTTTTTGTTAACCATTGTTTATCTGGCTTTAATATTTGTTAATTAAATTCAGAGGACAGGAAGAAGAGAAAGGGAGACAAATGGTGATAGCTGATGGTTTAATTCATGCAATGTTAGATGATATCTCCTCTGAAATATTGTTGGTTATGATAAACTGAGTGGCTTGAATTAGGTCAAAGCTGGTGTGTTTTAGCTTCCCATATTTCTTATACTTAATTGATTTAAAGGTAACGCTGTATGCGCAGTGTATTGATATTTTTGAGTGCGTTTATTTTAGGATTCAGTCATATGGCATATTCAGATCAAACACTGGTTTTTATAAGACATGGTGAAAAGCCTGATAATGAAAGTGGGCAACTGACCTGTAAAGGATTAAATAGATCGCTCGCTTTACCTAGTGTGCTTATCAATCAATTTGGCAAGCCGGATGTATTATTTGCTGCTGCACCTAAGCAAAATAAATTAGGTAATTCATTGCGTTCCCTCCAAACCATTTCGCCTATCGCTATTGAAACGTCGTTACCTATTCATCTTCAATATCATGCTAAAGAGATAAAAGAATTACGTGAAGCGCTTCTGAGCCCGCAATATGAAAATTCAATTATTTTTATTGCATGGGAGCATGATAATTTAGTTAAAGTTGCGAGAGATATCATGAAACGAGAAGGGGGCGATCCTAAATTAATTCCTAAATGGAAGAGTCGTGATTTTGATAGTATCTATATCTTAAAAATAATCCGAGATGGCGATAAGAAAAGTATTGTATTTGAACAAAGACAACAAGGGTTAAATGGCGTTTCGGATATTTGTGGTAATACACCTTAGGTTTGCTATTTATTTATTCAAACTAGCATTTATTATAATCTAGGCATGTATGGTTTATGGTTTATGGTTTTTTAAGTATTAAATAAATTTTAAACATGAAACTCATGGACGAATGTTCGACGAAAGATTATTTCAGCCGATATAAGGTTTATATGGACTATCAATTCAAATCATATAGTAAAAATAGCAATAAAAAATCACTGCCTATTTTTCTTATTTTTATTCCTTCAGGTATCTGGATAGCTTACATGTTTTGGTCAATAAGTTTACACCAGAGAGTCGTGATGTTTGAATGGTTTCCAAAATGGACTATTTCTATCACTTTTGCTGTTTTTCTAGGAATGATGGGGGGGATTTGGAGTATTTTTCGCCGTCCGATAAAGCTCGCATTTAAACATTTTCTCTCGGCTGGATTTGCTGGTTTTATGTTAATCGTTCCCATGTTCGATATACTTACGTATTTACTTTCAAACAATACAATTCGCTATCAAACAGAATATGAAATTATATCACCAGGCCCTAGAACCAATAGATTTGGTCGATGTGAATATGGTATATGGATAAAAGAAACTTATACTGTTCGATGGACATTATTTTGCATCAATAGTGCAAAATTAGAAACTCAGAACGGCGTCGATAAAGTGTGGGTCACAACAAAAACGGGTCCTATTGGTTCATATATTGTTGATTATCAGTTCACACCATTTAATCCTTAACTGTTACTTATATTTATTTTCGGTAATATGTCCATCGCTGATGGGAAATAGTGATAATTAATTTAAAAAACAATTTCTGAGATTATACAAAAATAGATTTAAAAAGTGCATAGCATTAATTATTTTATTTGGCTTTACATAAGAGTTAGTCAGTATTTATATAAAAACAACACATCCATTGTCTCTTAATTTTTTTATTATTATTGGTTCTGTGGTGAAGTTGTTCCATCGTAAATCTAGTTTGGTGAGTTGCGTTAAATTAATCATACTTTCTGGTAATGTTGAAAGCTGGTTGGCACGTAAATCAATATATTGGATTGAGGATATCTCTCCAATCTCATTAGGTAACTGAGTTAATTGATTAAATCGAAGATTTAGTGTGGTAATATTTTTTAGTTTGGCGATATTAGGTGAAACTGAGCTAATTTTATTATTATTAAAATCTAATATTCTCACTTGTTCTAGGTGGTTAATATCATCAGGAATTTCAGTAATCTGATTATTCATTAAATGGATTTCACGAGCATTGATTAAATGTGAGATAGCCCCTGATATATCAGTAATTTGGTTATTATAGAGGCGTAATTCTTTAATTGCTTTTAAGGCTGTATAACTTTTAGGAATTTCTTTTAAATAATTATCAGTCGCATTTAAATAGACTAATTTAGTCAACTCTGATAACGCATCAGGTAGTTGATTTATACCATTATCACTTAAATAAAGAAATTGTAATTTTGTTAATTTTCCTATTTCATCAATAATGTGGCTGATCTTGTTGTGCCCTAAATCAAGCATTTTTAATTGAGTCAATCTTTCTATTTCAATAGGAATATGAGTTAGTTGATTACAAGATAGGTTAAGAACATTGAGATTTTCACATTTAAGAATAGATAAAGGAAAGCGTGTCAATTTGTTATCATAAGCACTAATTACGGTATAAAGAAAAGGTGATGTAATAAAGGAGTCTATTTCTTTATGGTCTGCTGAGTCTACGTTTAACTCTGCTTTTGATGTTGAGTGCTGATGTAACATTGATATTTTCCTTTATTAAACCATCTATATACATTATTAGTTTGTTTTTTATTATACCGCTGCCATTTTAAAGCAAGTATGCAGTATTTTTGATGAATATGAAGATAAAAGGTTTCCTTTAGGGGATTAATGGGGCTTGTTTACAGAGGCCGAAGAGTTACTTTTACGTTTAGGTATGGCGAATGGTTGTAGTGATTGAGTGATTACATACACATTGAATCTGTAAAACCAATACCAAGTGATGTGAGAGAATAGACCTGTTTTATACGCCATAATCCCAAATTGCACCAGCGCTGTTTAACGTAATTAGAAGGTCCTACTTAGCATAAAATCATGGTGTATTATACGCACGGAACTTTGAGTATCAATTGAGCAAAATTCAGCTGAAAGTAAGTGGCCCTGTATTAATGTGCAAAGTTTATCAACATCTTCTGAATCTCAGCTATGTCATAAATTTATGCTTTTTATTCAATACGATAAGTCGAGTTTGCAATTGGATAATATCAACACATGTTCTTACTATGAATTGAGCCAGAAAGAAAAAGGAAAGCAGGTTTTTGTACCTTGGTTTTAACCTAAGTATTCAAAGGTTATACCCTTTATTTTTTGCTCTTTTAAAATCGTAATAAAAACAACAAGCTATATGCAGGCACTTTTAATAAGGTAAAAGTAGTTAAACCTTATTAACACTTTGCTGTAGCTTGTTTTTTTGTGATAATGCTATTGTTCACTGCCGCATAGGCAGCTTAGAAAAACGAGGGCAAGGGTTCCTGTTTTGTCGGGTAGTTCACTGCCGCATAGGCAGCTTAGAAACTCGAACAAGCAATCCTTTTGAGTCCTCTTCCGTTCACTGCCGCATAGGCAGCTTAGAAATAACAGATGCATCATAAATTCGACCTGCATAAGTTCACTGCCGCATAGGCAGCTTAGAAATTGATCACGGTGATAACGAACTCGACGAGTTAGTTCACTGCCGCATAGGCAGCTTAGAAATGACACAAACAAGCCTTCAAGTTGCCATTAGTGTTCACTGCCGCATAGGCAGCTTAGAAAACATCGGAAAATGGCAGAGGTTGAACTTGCTGGTTCACTGCCGCATAGGCAGCTTAGAAACGTGTTGAAGCGCCGACAGAAAACACGACTGCGTTCACTGCCGCATAGGCAGCTTAGAAATTTTGATAACCAATAACTTTTCACGTCTTTTAGTTCACTGCCGCATAGGCAGCTTAGAAACATAGATGAAAGCACTTCGTAGGTATAACCTTGTTCACTGCCGCATAGGCAGCTTAGAAAGGTGGAATAAATCCACCCAGAGGGGTATCGGGGTTCACTGCCGCATAGGCAGCTTAGAAATATCAGACAAAATCGAGCAACTCGAAAGGCAAGTTCACTGCCGCATAGGCAGCTTAGAAATGCTGTTAATTATGAACAATCATGCAGTGCCAGTTCACTGCCGCATAGGCAGCTTAGAAATCCCTAGGGGAGTTGTAATTAGAAAACATAGTGTTCACTGCCGCATAGGCAGCTTAGAAAAGTTAGATAAAAAAACGCCACATTTACTATCAGTTCACTGCCGCATAGGCAGCTTAGAAACGACGGAAAATTAAAATCAGTTAATTAGTTTCGTTCACTGCCGCATAGGCAGCTTAGAAATCGCTATGGAATGGGGAAACGTCTCAATATCAGTTCACTGCTGCATAACTAACTGGATAATCTACTATCCAGCTTGCTGTGACGATCTCTTTTACGGATAAAGGTTTAGTTTATCTTGCTATTTTTGATGTTCCATTATTTTAGGCACCTCAAAAACTATAAAGGTTAACGAGGTGCCTAATAAAGCGCCTAAAAGATTTTAAATTAATTAGTTGGCTTCAGAATAGCAGGACAATTTGAGGGCATAAAAAAGCCCGCACGACTTACGTCTTGCGGACTCTTAGAACTTCATCAAATGACTCTGGTAATCACTGATGGAGAATTTTGGTGGAGCTGGCGGGAGTTGAACCCGCGTCCGAAATTTCTACATCCTCGGTACTACATGCTTAGTCTATCTTTAATTTCACTTACCCACTGCGGATAGACGCGCTATGAATAAGCTAGCTTGATTAAGTTTAACGCTTTGACCCCAAGCTAGGTCTCCACGCGATCTCTTTTGGGTTTGACCTCTCTTGATCCCCGTCTTAAGAGCGGAAGCTAGGGAGAGAGGGCTCTAAGCAGGTTATTAAGCTGCTAGTGCTTCGTACTGATTGTCGTTTGCGACTATCTTTTTTGCGGCTTTTTACGAGGCCAACCGCCCCTCGGCATGCACCTTGGGTTTCGCAAATCCCGTCGAATCCAGAATCAGCCCCAAGTTGTTGAAAGCGAGTATATCAGAAAAATACTTGTAATAGCTAGTACTTAACGTAATTTAGCGGTTAGCATTTTTCATAATACGTGCTTTGTCTAAATTCCACTCACGATCTTTAATGGTATCGCGTTTATCGTGTTCTTTTTTACCTTTGGCAACGCCAATTTTAATTTTACACCACGCGTTTTTCCAATAAAGAGAAAGAGCAACGACGGTGTAACCATCACGGTTAATCTGACCATAAAGGTTATCAAGTTCACGTTGTTTTAATAATAGTTTACGGGTACGTGTTGGGTCACAAACGACATGGCTTGATGCAACATTTAAAGGAGTAATAGTTGCACCAAAAAGATAAGCTTCGCCATCACGCATGATAACATAGCTATCACTGATGTTTGCTTTACCTGCACGCAGTGATTTAACTTCCCAGCCTTGTAACGACAGGCCCGCTTCAATCTCATCTTCGATGAAATATTCATGGCGAGCACGTTTGTTTAACGCAATGGTCGCAGAACCAGGTTTGTGTGATTTTTTCTTTGTCATAATGTCCACATTATACTGTATGAGCAATAGAAAGAAATCATTTAACCGACTGTTTTCTTTTCAATTGCATAAAACTTAAGCTATATTCCATTAGATTTTTAATTAGTCACTGTTCAATGATATGATCCATACAGTGTTGTCGTACAGGAATAACTATGCCTCAGATTAGTCGATCTGCTCTTGTCCCTTTTAGCACAGAGCAAATGTTTAAACTGGTTAATGATGTTCTTACTTATCCTGATTTTCTACCAGGATGCGTTGGAAGTAAACTGATCAAAAGCACACCAGAAGAAATGATTGCATCAATAAATGTCTCTAAAGCGGGAATTAGTAAAACATTTACTACCCATAACTTTTTAAAGACCAATGAACGTGTTGATATGCGTCTTGTTGATGGCCCCTTTCGTAAATTAACGGGAGGATGGGTGTTTACCGCATTAGATGATAATGCGTGTAAGATAGAATTTCAGCTAGACTTTGAGTTCACTAATAAATTAATTGAGTTAGCCTTTGGTCGTATATTTAAAGATTTAACGAGCAATATGGTACAGGCGTTTACTCACAGAGCGAAAGAGATCTATCGTGACTAAAATATGGGTAGAGGTAACTTATGCGTTACCCGATAAACAGTATCTTATCCCTGTAGAATTAACGCTAGGGGATACTGTAGAACAAGCTATTGTCGCTTCAAATATCTTAACGATTTGTAGTGATATTGATTTAGCTAAAAACAAGGTAGGTATTTATAGCCGACCTGCAAAACTGAGTGATAATGTCCAAGAGGGCGATAGAGTTGAAATATATCGACCTTTAATTGCTGATCCTAAAGAAATGCGTCGTAAACGTGCTGAAAAATCACGACAAAAAGCAGATTAGTGACATTAATATTGAGTTGAGTGATTTTGCTTTGGTGTAGTTTAATGGTAGACAGAGACAAAGACAGCACAACTATAAAATAACGACTTTTTATAAAAACACACCCCAACGTGAACGTATGGGGTGCAATTCATTTTTGCCAATCTTATACAAAACACCTTTTTCTTAGTGTAATGGCGACCTTATGCTTTTGTTGCAGGCGCTGAGAAGTTAGGCATATTACCTTGCTTGTCAATCTTAGTCAGTATGCCATTACTATCAAAAGTGAGCGTCAGAGTCTCTTGACGTACTTCCTGATGACCAGGCTCTTCACGGAAAACATAATACCAAGTTTGGCTTCCGAAAGGATCTTTAAGCATTGGCGTACCAAGGGCAAATTGAACTTGCTGTTGTGTCATTCCCTGCTGAACTTTTGCGACTTCGGCTGGTGTTAAATAATTTCCCTGATTGATATCTGGGTGATAAACCAGTCTCTCGAACATAGAGCAACCTGAAGTCATTACGACTAAAGATAAGGCGGCAACTTTTAACAGTTTAAAACGCATGGTTATTACATTCCTTTTAGGGTCATTGTGACGATGATAATCGACAACGCAGCAATTGAAAACCTTTCACGCTCTGCCTATGACCTTAAATCTCAATAAAAGTTTGTTAATCGTTACGCTGCTAACAAATCTTTTGCGTTTGCTAAGGTATTTTTGGTGACTTCACTACCTGCTAATAAACGTGCGAGCTCTTGTAAACGCTCTTTTTTCGACAGTAATTTCATTGTAGTTTCAGTTTCTTCGCCGTTTGTCTCTTTATTGACAAAATAGTGTTGATGACCACAACCCGCGACTTGAGGTAAGTGAGTGACACACATGACTTGAGTTGACTCACCTAATTCACGTAATAATTTGCCTACAATAGCGGCTGTAGGGCCACTGATACCCACATCAACTTCATCGAAAATCAGCGCAGGTGTATCCATTTTTTTAGCGGTAATGACTTGAATGGCAAGCGCAATACGAGATAACTCACCACCAGAAGCCACTTTAGAAAGTGCCTGATGAGGTTGTCCAGGGTTAGTGGTGACATTGAATTCAACTTTTGTGGCACCGTCAATTTGCAGTGAGCTGTCATCAAAATAGACATCAACCGTAAAATAACCATGAGGCATTGATAATTGATGCATGCTGTTGGTGATTAATTTGCTGAGTTCATTAGCGTATTGTTGGCGAACCTGATGCAATTGTTTAGCAACCTCTAATGCAATTAAATGGTCGGTTTTAACTTGTTCAATTAAAACGTCACAGTCATCATTTTGGCGCAGTAAGGCCTTCTTTTCTTCAATTAATTGCTGGTGAAGTTCATATAACTCTTCTGGTGCAACACGATGCTTGCGTGACAAACTGATATACTTAGACATGCGTTTTTCAACTTCAAATAAGCGGTTAGGATCCATTTCTAATCGATCGCTGTAATGACGAAGTTCATCACTCACCTCACTAATTTGGATTGTAGCTTCTTCTAGCATCTCTAATAACGAATTAAATTGGCTTTCCATAGAGGTTAATTCTGTAATTTCATGTTTAGCCACATTGAGCATACTTAAGATATTTTGTTCTTCGTTATCACTTAAAATCTGCAAGCTATTTTGGCTTAGGGTTAAAAATTGTCCGCAGTTAGAAAGACGTTTATATTCTTGATCGAGTTCAGGGTATTCCCCCTGGATTGGTTGAAATTCATTAAGCTCTTTTAAATGATAATCAACCAGTTGTTGTCTTGCTTCTCTTTCTAATGAGAGTTGTTGAAAAGTCGCTAAAGTTTGACAACTTTGATGCCATGTTTGATAGGCCGATTTCATGCTTTTTAATAAAGCTGGCTCATGTGCATAAATATCAAGCAGTTGTTTTTGGTAACGTGATTCTAAAAGCTGCTGATGTGCATGTTGACCATGAATTTGGATAAGTAAAGAACCAAGCTCTCTTAATTGAGAAAGGGGGACTGAAGTACCGTTAATAAAACCACGAGAACGCCCATCAGCAGAGATAGTCCGTCTTAAAAGGCATTCGTTGTGATCATCAAGATGATGTTCTTCAAGCCAACGTTGTGCCGATGGGGTATCAGAGAGTGAGAATCGTGCACATAAATCGGCTCTTGTTGCACCAGGGCGCACCATATTGGCATCGCCTCGGTTGCCTAAACATAAACCTAGAGCATCAATGGCAATAGATTTACCCGCGCCAGTTTCACCAGTAATGGTGGTCATGCCACCAGAGAAATCGATTTCAAGGTCACGGACTATGGCAAAATGACTAATAGTTAATTGAGTCAGCATAGTGCCTCTCCTGTGTATAAAAACATATCTGTAATTACATACAGTATAAACTGGTTTTTTATACAGTAAAGTGGTGAGGCATAAAAATTAGAACATTTTTTTTGACCAACCTAATTTTGAGCTGAGTGTATTAAAATAATTATAATCGGTCGGATGAACTAAATTCAGCTTTTGACGACTACGCTTAATAATCACTTCATCGCCTTCTTTGATAGGCAACACTAATTGGCTATCGCAACTCACTTCATAATCGATATTTGTTTGTGAGAATTTTAGGCGGATTTGACTATCACTACTGATAACTAAAGGGCGTGCTGACAGAGTATGCGGAAACATAGGCACTAACGCAATTGCATCAAGGTTCGGTGTTAAAATGGGACCTCCTGCAGAAAGTGAATAGGCGGTTGAGCCAGTAGGTGTTGCAATAATTAAGCCATCCGAACGTTGTGAAAAGGCAAAGCGATCATCAATATAAACTTCAAACTCAATCATATGCGCGACTTTACCAGGATGAAGTACAACTTCATTTATGGCTGTACCAATGCGTGTTCTTTGGCCTTCAGCGCAAACTCGAGCTTCAAGTAAGAAGCGTTTTTCTTCGTGATAGTGCCCTGCTAATACATTAGTTAATTGTTGTATGGCATTATCAGGATCGAGATCAGTAAGAAAACCTAAATTGCCACGGTTAACACCAATGACTTTGATGCTATAACGAGATAAAACACGCGCTGCACCGAGCATGTTGCCATCTCCACCCACAACGATCACGAGATCAGCCACTTTCCCAACTTGTGTTAAATCACCTGTCTGTGCATTTTCAAGTTTTAGTTCTTGAGCAACTTGTGTATCAATAATAACGTCATAGCCTTGAGCTAGCAGCCAATGATAGAGCATTTCATGTGTTGAAAGTGCCTCTGGATGACGGGGATGACCGACAATGCCAATGCATTTAAAGTGTTTTTTTTCCGTTACGGTATTATCTGGCATTTTTTTACCCTCGTTTAGCGCCAATTCCTTGAAACCCGTTTATTGATCCCCATAATAAACTAAATATGAAGATGAATACCAAAACTACGCGGAGATGTTCATGAGTAGTAAAGAACAAAATGTACATGAAGAGCAAGTCTCAAAAGAAAAAGAAGGAATGGAAGCTGCAATGAATGAGTCTCAAGAGCACGCTATGACCGAAGAAGCACAAGCGGATTTTAATGCTCAGGCTGAATTAGTTGAAGCCTTAGCGCGTATTGATTCTCTTGAAAAACAACTTGAGCAATCACAAAAAACAGAGCGTGAGGCAATGGCTCGTGCGCTTGCTGAAGTTGAAAATGTGCGCCGTCGTACTCAACAAGATATTGAGAAAGCACATAAATTTGCACTTGAGAAATTTTCTAATGAGTTATTGCCTGTACTCGATAATTTAGAACGTGCCTTATCTGCGGCTGATCATGAAAATGAAGCGTTGAAACCAATGATTGAAGGTTTAGATTTAACGTTGAAGTCATTCTTAGATGCTGTACGTAAATTTGGCATTGAAGTGGTTGAAGAAAAAAATGTGGT
Source organism: Proteus sp. FME41 (assembly GCF_014897315.1). Lineage (GTDB taxonomy): Bacteria > Pseudomonadota > Gammaproteobacteria > Enterobacterales > Enterobacteriaceae > Proteus. Next base: position 235,935 of record NZ_JABUYL010000002.1, read on the forward strand.
ATTTAACCCTGACGTTCACCAAGCGATGACATTAATTGATAGTCCAGCGCATGAACCTAATCATGTTGTCGATGTTATGCAAAAAGGATACACCTTAAATGGCCGTTTATTACGTCCAGCTATGGTTATCGTTTCTAAGTAATACCAATTAACGTGTTCGTTATCATACGATTTATCACGTGTAGATAAGCCAAACCGCACAATACGAAGCTTAATTATCTTCCTACTATTGTGCGGTTTCACGTTTTTATATAACGTTGTTACTCAATAGGATCAAGATACCAATTGATAGGTGTGCGGCCTTGTTGTTGTAAAATATCATTTGCTTGTTTAAAGTGACCACAGCCTAAAAAACCTCTATGTGCAGAAAGCGGTGATGGGTGAGGTGCTTTTAATATTACGTGTTTATTTGTATCAATAAAACGTCCTTTTTTCTGAGCATGAGCACCCCAAAGTAGAAAAACAACCCCCTCTCTACGCTGATTAATTTGCTCAATAACAGCATCGGTAAACACTTCCCAACCATAATTAGCATGAGAATGTGCTTGGCCTTTTTCTACTGTTAACACGGTATTTAGTAATAGAACACCTTGTTTTGCCCAACTTTCCAAATAACCGTGGTTAGGGCGTTTAAAATCGGGATACTCTTTTTCTAGCTCTTTATACATATTGACTAAAGAAGGAGGAGCTGGCACACCAGGACGTACCGAAAAAGAGAGCCCATGTGCTTGATTTGGGCCATGATAAGGATCTTGTCCTAAAATAACGACATTCACATTATCGAAAGGTGTAAAACGAAAAGCATTAAAAACATCGTCTTGAGGGGGATAAATAATTTTGCCAGCTTCTCTTTGCTGGGCGACTTGAGACATAATTTGATGAAAATAAGGTTTTTCTTTTTCAGCACCTATCACATCATGCCAAGTTAATGCTGTAGTCATAACATAAATCCTTGTTGGTATCTTATCGTGCCTAAGCTTACCGATTTCAGCAAGGGAATGAAAATATTACGGTCTAAAAATAAGAATTAATTAAACTCTCAACTTTCTTTAGAAATTTACAAAAAAAATTGCAATACAGGTAAAACGATTGTTGATTTAAAACAACACTTTGCGTCTTGAGCAGTAAAATCCTTATGAATTTTATTGATATTAATCAAAGAATGGTGCCATTTATACTGGTATATAAGTAGACAGAAACATTGGTTAGACCAAATACCCAAGTTCTGATATGTGATTGGAATTTGATTTTGCGCCCACATTGGAGGTCGAAATGATTACTGGTATCCAAATTACTAAAGCTGATAATGACGATTTATTACACTCTTTCTGGTTATTAGATGATGAAAACGGCGAAGCGCGTTGCATCTGTGCTAAAAAAGGTTTTGAAGAAGGCCAAGTGATTAACCGTAAAGAGCTAGGCAATATCGAATACCGTGAAGTGCCTGTAGAATCTAAACCGGTTGTTCGCGTCGAAGGTGGTCAACACCTGAATGTTAACGTATTAAGTCGTGAAACATTAGAAGATGCAGTGAATAATCCTGAGAAATATCCTCAATTAACTATTCGTGTTTCTGGTTATGCTGTACGTTTTAACTCACTCACTCCAGAACAACAACGTGATGTTATTACACGTACTTTCACAGAAAGTCTGTAATTTTTCACTAGAGTAAAAAATAACAGTAAAGCTCAATATGAAAATATTGGGCTTTTTTATACATAAAATAAAGTGTTAGATGATAAAAGGCCACAACGATATTCACTCGTTGCGGCCTTAAATAAACTTAGAAATGAGGCAGATTATTCGTTGTCTGTCTGCGTTTCTTTTAATGGGGTTGTTGGTGCTGTATTTTTTGTTGCAGTATCAGTTGCCGTTTTACGACGTTTACCAATATTTTTACGATCACGAGTACGCACTTTTTCTTTAACCGCTTTTTTCTCTTCGTCTTTTTTCGCTTTACGTTTAGCTAGCACTTTTTTAGACGGTTTAAAGGTTGCTTTTTGGCTTGGTGCTTTAGTGGTTGGACGCAGCTCTGCAACGACTCGATATTTAATGGGCTCTTGAACATAGCGGCCAATTTTACCCAATAATGGGTGGTCGTGTGCTTCAACTAATGAAATGGCAATACCTTTACGACCTGCACGTCCTGTACGACCAATGCGGTGTAAGTAAACGTCGGCAGTGCGAGGCAAATCAAAGTTAAATACATGCGTGATATCATCTAAATCAAGACCACGAGAAGCAACATCTGTGGCAACCAGAACATTCATTTGTCCTGACTCTAAACGCTTTATGGCATCAGTACGCTGTGTTTGCGCCATTTCACCTTCAAGGTAGCTACATTTAATACCTTGTTTTTCTAATGCAGCGACAAGTTCTCTTACTCGTTCTCTTTTACGAACAAAGACAATCGATTTTTTAACATCATCTTGTTTCAGTAATTGAGCCAATAACGCTGTTTTATGTTCGAGGTTATCAGCATGGTAATAAAACTGTTGAATTTTTTTACGTTCACGGCGTGAAGGATCGGCATTAAGTTCAACCGGTTCATTTAAAATACGCTGTGCAAAATCAATGACCGCATTACCTTCAAGTGTTGCAGAGAAAAGTAATGTTTGTTTGCGCCAGCGAGTCTCACCCGCAATGGTTTCGATATCGTTAGCAAAGCCCATATCTAACATACGGTCTGCTTCATCTAAAATCAGCATTTCAACCGCACGGCAGTCAAAGTTTTCTTCTTTGATGTACTGTAATAAACGGCCTGTTGTCGCAACAACGATATCTTGGTTCTCGCTGAAAACTTCAGCGTGATTCATATAAGCAACACCGCCTGTGATAGTGGCGATATCTAAATGTGTGTGTGCACATAACTCTTTTGCTTGCTCGGCAACTTGCATTGCAAGTTCGCGAGTTGGCGTCAGGATCAGAATACGTGGTGGGCCTGATTTTTTACGTGGATAATCAAGCAAGTGTTGAATTGCCGGAAGTAAAAAGGCCGCAGTTTTCCCTGTGCCTGTTGGCGCAGAGCCTAAAATATCGCGTCCCTCCATTGCAGCAGGAATTGCATCTGCTTGAATAACGGTCGGGCGTTGATATCCTTTTTCTTCTAATGCGGTCAATAAACTTTCATCAAGTTCAAGACTGGAAAATGTCGTGGCTGTCATTGTATACCTCTGTTTAGGGCGCGGATTTTGACATTATCCCCTGCTAAAAGCCAGAGGATTTACCGCTATCACATTATATATTACCGATAGACGAAGGTATTCGTTGTTTTTAGGCTTAATCTAAATAAGCATACATCGTATACAAATAGTTTAATGTTAAGATAGGGATAGCAGAAACGTTATCTTACCATATATCTCTTTTTCAATGGCATGAATCATAATTAATAAAAGAGAGATGGACATATGAATCAGTAGAGTCAATAAATGAATCAAAAGAAAGTCAAAAAAGTAGGGTTACGCAGAGGTGGTTTTACTTTTAAACAATTTTTTGTTGCCCATGATAAGTGTGAAATGAAAGTGGGAACAGATGGTGTGTTATTAGGTGCTTGGGCTCCCATTGGTCATGTAAAAAGGGCTCTTGATATCGGCACTGGTAGTGGATTAATTGCGTTAATGTTAGCTCAACGAGCCAATCAATTGGAATGTATTGATGGTATTGAGCTTGATAAAAATGCAGCTTTACAAGCCACTGAGAATGCCCAAGAATCACAATGGCATTCACTTATTCATATTTATCATAGTGATATCCATCAATATGTTAAACAAACACAAAATAAGTATGACTTAATTGTGAGTAATCCGCCTTATTTTGAGCCAGCGATAGCGTGCCGTAATGATATTCGTGAACAAGCACGTTATACCAAAACGTTAACGCATGAAGGATTGCTGGATAGTGCGCAATCACTTATTGCAGAAAAGGGGGTGTTTTGTGTTGTATTGCCTTATGCTATTGGTGAACAATTTATTGAAATAGCAGAAAAAAAAGAGTGGAGTTTAACTAAACGCGTTAATATTAAAGACAGTGTAGACAAACCTTATCATCGCGTTTTATTAGCATTTCAAAGACAAAACATAGGTGACATTGAGTGTAATATTGAAGAGCTTATTATTCGTCATAATGAAGGCCATTACACCGATAAGTTTCAATCTTGGGTCACTGACTTTTATTTATATTACTAAATCTATATTTAATATTACATTGTTTAAGATAATATATATTCTTGTAAGCAATCGTATATAATTAAATAATATCATTGTGTTATCGTTTTTTTATTGGCAAATTGCATTTTGGTTGGTGATCACCGCAGTGATTTTTTTGTGATTCATCTCTTATAATAATGATTGAATTGAACTTCATACTATTTTTGCGCTCTAAGTCGTGTAGCTCATAAAAACGAGAAGGAATAACGAGAGTAAATATGACGGAGTCATTTAAAAATAGTGCGAAGCTTGACTTCGGGAGAGTCCATCTCTAATGAGCGAGCAGTTAACGGACCAAATGTTGGTTGAAAAGGTACAAAATGGTGACCAGAATGCCTTTAATTTGCTGGTTATCCGCTATCAACACAAGGTAGCAAGCCTGATTTCCCGTTATGTACCTCAGGGTGATGTACCAGATGTTTCGCAGGAAGCCTTTATTAAAGCGTATCGTGCCATCGGTTCTTTTCGGGGTGACAGTGCTTTTTATACTTGGCTTTATCGCATTGCGGTGAATACCGCAAAAAACTATCTGGTTGCACAGGGGCGACGTCCGCCTTCGAATGATTTAGATGCGAGTGATGTCGAAAACTTTGAATCACCAAACGCATTAAAAGAAATTTCGAACCCTGAGAATTTAATGTTGTCTGAAGAGTTACGGAGAGTGGTTTTTCACACCATAGAGTCATTACCTGAAGATTTAAGGGTTGCTATAACACTTCGGGAACTTGACGGACTGAGCTATGAAGAGATAGCCGTCATTATGGATTGCCCTGTCGGAACAGTACGTTCACGTATTTTTAGGGCGCGAGAAGCTATCGATAATAAGGTTCAACCATTAATACAAGAGTTTTGATTGTGGGTGAACCATCATTGACTGAAGGGTACTTTTACATGCAAAAAGAGAAACTTTCTGCATTTATGGATGGCGAAGTTCTTGATAAAGAATTAATGGGTACAGTTGTACGTGATGACTCGATGAAAGAGACATGGCAACGTTACCATTTAATTCGTGACACAATGCGTGGTGATGTAGGTGAAGTCATCCACTTTGATATCGCAAGTCGCGTTGCGCTCGCGTTAGAGAATGAACCTGTCCGCATAAGTCCTGAACAACAACGAGAGCAGCAACCTGCGCCATCACAATGGCGTCAGCACTCTTTCTTACAAACGTTACGTCCTTGGGCAAGTCAGTTAACTCAAATCGGTGTCGCGGCTTGTGTTTCATTAGCTGTTATTGTTGGTGTTCAGCAATATAATGGAAAGAATGGTTCTGAAGATTTTCAAATAGATACACCAGTATTTAATACCCAGCCTATTATGGGATCTGGTGCACCAGTAAGTTTAAATCTTCAAAACGATACTTTAGGTAAAGACCAGCAAACACGTTTACAAGAGCGTAATCAACGCCTTGGATTAATGTTGCAACAGTATGAGTTGGATCGCCGCATTTATAATGCACCACAAGATGAGTCTCCAGTGAGTACTCAACGTGTGGCTCAACCTGCACCACAGCAGCAATAATGATGTGAATGTATAAATAACGTGTGGGAATAAAACAGTCGTAATGAAAAGATTATGGTTATCCGCCTTATTACTGGTGGGCAGCCTATCGATGTCAATACAAGCCTTGGCACAACCTCAAACAGGTAGTGTCGAGGCTTTGTTGCAAAAGATGGGTCATACAAGTCAAAGCTCTACCTATGAATTATCTTTTATTAATATAAATTCTCAAGGTATTGTCCCTATCCGCTACCGTCATACCCTTATTGATGACAAACCGCTTGCACAATTAATGCAAATGGACAGCACTCGTCGTGAAATTGTTCAACGTGGTGATGAAATCAGCTATTTTGAACCAGGCTTAGATGCTTTTAGCTTAAGAAATGATCATATCGTTGATTATATCCCTTCAATTATTTATCAAAATTTCAATGAATTATCAGGTTATTATAATTTTATTGATGCAGGTAGAACGCATATAGGGGATATTCCAAGCCGTGTTGTTCGTGTGTTATCAAAAAATAATGATCGCTATGATTATGTCTTGTTTATTGATGAAGAAAGATACCTACCTTTAAGAGTCGATCTTTTAGACAAAAATAATGACATTATTGAGCAATTTAGAGTAATTTCAGTTAATGAAGGCAATGAGGTCGGAGCCGCGTTAAATTCATTGCGTACGGTTAATATGCCACCATTGTTACTCGTTCCTAAATCAAAACCTTTGGTTTATAACTGGTCAGTTAGTGACGTGCCTGATGGCTTTAAAGAAGTTAAACGCAGTAATCATCAGATTTCTGAAACTGAATTCAGTCAGTCTATTTTGTTTAGCGATGGCTTATTTGACTTCTCAATTTATGTTAATAAAAGTGGGCAGCAAGTAAATTCGCCCGAACGCGATAAAATGTTACGCTATGGTCGTAATACAATTTATACCTATGACAAAGAAGGCAATGAAATTACCTTTATTGGTCAACTACCATTTTCTACCGCACAGAAGATAGTGAATAGTGTGGTATTTACGAAAAAGTAAAAGGTATAAGTTATGGTTAAAGAGTGGGCAACAGTAATACATTGGCATGAAGGGCGGGCGTTGTTACGCTACGGTTCTTCTTCTGGTTGTGGTAGTTGCCAAGCTCGCGCTGCATGTGGCTCTTATTTATTAAATAAAATAGGGCCAGAAACCGTTCACCAACTCGAACTTCCTGTTGCACAACCTTTAGTTGAAGGGCAAAAAGTAGAAGTGGGTATTCCTGAAAATAATTTACTTCTTTCTGCTATGTTGGTGTATTTAACACCGCTCATAGGTTTGTTTATTGTCGCTGGTATTGCCAGTCTTTGGCTTTCTAGTGAATTTGCAATTTTTTGTAGCGGCTTAGTGGGGGGGGGATTTGGTTTTTTATTAGCAAGAAAAGTCGCAACATGGTGGAGTAAAGACGAGGGTTTTGAACCTATTATATTGCAAATAGGGCTTGCACCTCATGAACTGAATGTTCAATTTCAAAAATAACCCGCTTAATAATATCAATGGAGCAATTACCTCCATTGATATTATTAAAACTAAATTTTTCACTATTCCCATCACAAATGAATGACTTTCTATATCCAGAAAAGCCCACAAAAAATGACAAATAAAGGTAAGACTTAGCATAAATGTTTGTGTTTGATGAACGTTTCTTTGAGTATAATGTCTCTAGTGTGTAGAATGCGTCATCAATAATAACTCCTGCAATATAGAGTTTTCGCTTTGTGTCCGTGAATGACGCCAAAGCCAGATTTATAGAGCAAAGCAATAGAGAAAAATAATTTCAGAATGAAAAACATACGTAACTTTTCCATTATCGCACATATTGACCACGGTAAATCGACGTTATCCGATCGAATTATTCAAATTTGTGGTGGCTTATCAGATCGTGAAATGGCTGCGCAGGTTCTTGATTCTATGGATCTTGAACGTGAACGTGGTATTACAATCAAAGCGCAAAGCGTAACCCTAAATTACACTGCCGATGACGGTGAAGTTTACCAGCTTAACTTTATCGATACCCCTGGACACGTTGACTTCTCTTATGAAGTATCTCGTTCACTCGCTGCTTGTGAAGGGGCTTTATTGGTTGTAGATGCTGGGCAAGGGGTTGAAGCTCAAACATTAGCAAACTGTTATACCGCGATGGATATGGATCTCACCGTCGTGCCGGTTCTAAATAAAATAGACTTACCTGCTGCTGAGCCTGAACGTGTTGCTGAAGAAATTGAAGACATTGTGGGAATTGATGCCACAGATGCAGTGCGCTGCTCTGCAAAAACAGGTGTCGGTGTTAAAGAGGTTATTGAACGTCTTGTTAAAGAAATTCCTGCACCAGAAGGCGACCCTGAAGCCCCATTACAGGCATTAATTATTGACTCATGGTTTGATAATTACCTGGGTGTTGTCTCACTTATTCGTGTTAAAAACGGCAAAGTGAGTAAAAATGATAAAATTAAAGTTATTAGTACCGGACAAATTTACAATATTGATCGCATTGGTATTTTTACACCAAAACAAATTGATACAACAACACTGAATTGTGGTGAGGTAGGCTGGGTTGTTTGTGGTATTAAAGATATTTTAGGTGCGCCAGTAGGGGATACCTTAACATCAGCTCAAAAACCGGCAGACAAACCGCTACCTGGTTTTAAAAAAGTTAAGCCACAGGTCTATGCAGGTTTATTCCCAATTAGTTCTGATGATTATGAATCGTTCCGTGATGCCTTAGGTAAACTGAGTCTTAACGATGCTTCATTATTCTATGAACCAGAAAGTTCAACTGCACTAGGATTTGGTTTTCGTTGTGGTTTCTTGGGTCTTCTTCATATGGAGATCATTCAAGAGCGTTTAGAACGCGAATATGACCTCGATCTTATTACCACCGCACCAACAGTCGTCTATGAAGTTAAAATGACTAACGGCGATATTGTGTTGGTTGATAGCCCATCTAAACTTCCTGCATTAAATAATATCGAAGAAATTAGAGAGCCAATTGCTGAATGTCACATGTTATTACCACAAGAATTCTTAGGTAATGTGATTACTTTATGTATCGAAAAACGCGGCGTTCAGACCAATATGGTCTATCATGGTAATCAAGTTTCATTAACGTATGAAATACCAATGGCTGAAGTGGTATTAGATTTCTTCGACCGCTTAAAATCAACATCACGTGGTTATGCATCATTAGACTATAACTTTATCCGTTTCCAAGGCTCTAACATGGTACGTGTAGATGTATTGATAAATGGTGATCGTGTCGATGCATTGGCACTTATTACACATAACGATAATGCGCCTTACCGTGGCCGCGAGCTGGTGGAAAAAATGAAAGAATTTATTCCACGTCAACAGTTTGATATCGCTATTCAAGCAGCAATTGGTAACCATATTATTGCTCGCTCAACGGTTAAACAATTACGTAAAAACGTATTAGCCAAATGTTATGGTGGTGACGTTAGCCGTAAGAAAAAACTATTACAGAAACAGAAAGATGGTAAAAAACGTATGAAGCAAATTGGTAACGTAGAGCTACCACAAGAAGCGTTTTTAGCCATTCTTCATGTTGGTAAAGATAAATAATTTAAGGAGAAAACATGGCTAACACGTTTGCCTTGATCCTAACGCTGGCAACGCTAATAACGGGTATTTTTTGGGGGATTGAGCATTTTAAGCTCAAACCAGCCCGAAAAGCAAAACTAAAGCGTCTTCAAGAGATGACGCAAGGTACCGAGGATCAGCAAGAGTTAGCAAAATCAATTAATAAACCAAGCTGGGCTGAAACTTTAGGTTCTCTTTTTCCAGTATTGATTATTGTTTTGATTCTGCGTTCATTTGTGTATGAGCCGTTTCAAATACCTTCTCGCTCCATGATGCCAACTTTATTGGTTGGTGATTTTATCTTGGTTGAAAAGTTTGCTTATGGATTAAAAGATCCAATAACACAAACAACGTTAATAAATACAGGGAAGCCAAAACGAGGTGATATTGCTGTCTTTAAATATCCTCGTGATCCTTCTACCGATTTCATTAAACGTGTTATTGGGTTACCGGGTGATAAAATTGTTTATGATATGATGTCGAAAAAAGTGCACATCTACCCGAATTGTAATAAAGCAATTTGTAACGACGAAATGTCAGTGACTTACGGTACGGCGTATCCTAGTGAATGGACGCTGTTATTACAAAATGTACCGGGTGGCCAGCGTATTAATGGCATGAAATCAATTCCAATTGAAGACCCGATTTCTACCGCATCTCAATTACGCGAAGAAGAAAGAGTCGAAACTATTGGTAAAGTCTCTCACCGTATTATGACAATACCGGGTGATATGACCATGCCAGAGTTTATCCAACCCGGGTTACCTGTGGGAACTTGGATTGTTCCAGAAGGTCATTACTTTATGATGGGTGATAACCGTGATGGAAGCTCTGATAGTCGTTTCTGGGGTTTTGTCCCTGAGCAAAATTTAGTGGGTAAAGCGACAACAATTTGGATGAGCTTTGAAAAACAAGAGAATGAATGGCCTTCTGGTGTTCGTCTCAGTCGTATTGGTGGCATTAAGTAACTATTAACAAAATAGCTACAGCATTCCTTTCTATCTCAGTGTAGAATATGCCACTTCTTTAAATATGATTGGCTCCTGTCATTCGCAGGAGCCAGTGCAAACGCAACAGTTCTGTTATCCAACCCGATAAATTCTTGTTGTCTTAAACAGATTTGTTGCGTGTGCTTCAAATTAAGTTATGGAAATTGATCGCACATGAATACTTTATTAGTAAACCAGTTACAAAAAAAACTGGGTTATACTTTTACGCAAAATGAATTATTACTACAGGCGCTAACACACCGTAGTGCAAGCAGTAAACATAATGAACGTTTAGAATTTTTAGGTGATTCAATTCTAAGCTATGTTATTGCTAATGCACTTTATCATCGCTTTCCTCGTGTTGATGAAGGTGATATGAGCCGAATGAGGGCAACACTTGTTCGTGGAAATACACTCGCCGAATTAGCGCGTGAATTTGAACTGGGTGAATGTCTACGTTTAGGGCCTGGTGAATTAAAAAGCGGTGGTTTTCGCCGTGAATCAATTTTAGCAGATACGGTAGAAGCTTTAATTGGTGCTATTTTCCTCGATAGTGATATTCAAAATATCGAAAATATTATTTTAAAATGGTATGAGAGTCGTTTGGCTGAAATCAGTCCTGGCGATAAGCAAAAAGATCCTAAAACACGACTGCAAGAATATCTGCAAGGGCGTCACTTGCCATTGCCAGCGTATGATGTAGTACAAGTTCGTGGCGAAGCCCATGATCAAGAGTTTACGATCCATTGTCAGATAAGCGGTATCGATCAACCTGTCAAAGGGATGGGGACAAGCCGTCGAAAAGCTGAGCAAGCCGCTGCTGAACAGGCATTAATACAACTGGAGCTTGAATGAGCGAAGAACAAACCTATTGCGGATTTATTGCGATAGTTGGTCGCCCAAATGTGGGAAAATCAACACTACTGAACCAATTACTGGGGCAGAAAGTTTCTATTACATCACGTAAACCGCAAACAACACGCCACCGTATCATGGGCATTGATACTGATGGTGCTTACCAAGCAATTTACGTGGATACACCGGGCTTGCATATTGAAGAAAAGCGAGCAATCAACAGACTTATGAATCGTGCTGCAAGTAGCTCGATTGGTGATGTTGAACTGGTTATTTTCGTTGTTGAAGGGACCAATTGGACACCTGACGATGAAATGGTCGTTAATAAATTAAAATCATTACGTTGTCCTGTTTTATTAGCTATTAATAAAGTGGATAACGTAACGGATAAAACCAAGTTACTTCCACATATTGGCTTTTTAAGCCAACAAATGGATTTTCTTGACGTAGTTCCAATCAGTGCTGAAAAAGACATGAATGTGGATACTATTGCGAAAATTGTTCGCAAGTGTTTACCTGAAGCTATTCATCATTTTCCTGATGATTATATTACTGACCGCTCTCAACGTTTTATGGCGTCAGAAATTATTCGTGAAAAACTGATGCGCTTTTTAGGTGAAGAATTACCTTATTCAGTTACTGTTGAAATTGAACAATTTGTTACCAATGCACGTGGTGGTTATGATATTCACGGATTAATTCTGGTTGAGCGTGAAGGCCAGAAGAAAATGGTTATTGGTAATAAAGGCGTGAAAATCAAGAAAATTGGTACTGAAGCCCGTATGGATATGGAAGACTTATTTGAAAACAAAGTTCACTTAGAACTTTGGGTCAAGGTTAAGGCGGGTTGGGCTGATGATGAACGTGCTTTACGTAGCCTTGGCTATGTGGACGATTTAAAGTAGGTAACTGAAGTGGATGGCTGGCAACGTGCATTTGTTATCCATGCTCGACCTTACAGTGAAACAAGCTTATTGCTTGATTTTTTCACTGAAAATGAAGGGCGAGTACGCATATTGTCGAAAGGCGCACGAGGCCGCCGCTCACCCTTAAAAGGGGCACTTCAACCTTTTACTCCTCTGCTCATTCGTTGGAGTGGGCGAGGAGAAGTTAAAACACTTCGTGATGCTGAACCTATCTCTTTGGCATTACCATTAACAGGCTCTGTACTTTATAGTGGCTTGTATCTTAATGAATTATTGTCCCGCGTTTTAGAAAATGGCACCTCTTACAGTGTGCTTTTTTTTGAATACCTTTCTTGCTTACAAATTCTTGCAGCCAGTGATATCACATCAGAAGCAGCATTAAGGCGCTTTGAGCTCGCTTTATTAACACAACTCGGTTATGGATTAGATTTTCTGCATTGTGCCGGCAGTGGTGAACCTGTTTCAGATACAATGACGTATCGGTATCGAGAAGAAAAAGGTTTTATTGCCAGTTTAGTGGTGGATCATAATAGTTTTACAGGGCTTGAATTAAAATCATTAGCCAGCCGTGAGTTTCCTACTACAGAAACATTAAAAGCGGCGAAAAGGTTTACCCGAATGGCGCTAAAGCCTTATTTAGGTGGAAAGCCATTAAAAAGTAGAGAACTTTTTAGGCAATTTGCCATTAAAAAAGCCCCGAAAAAAAGAGCATTAATGGTAGATCAATAATATTGTCTTTTTCTTCTCTATGGAATGTGTAAACTAAGGTAATGCAACGTTATTTTTCAGGAGAAGAGCATGTCTGATATTCTACTTGGCGTTAATATTGATCATATCGCCACCCTTCGTAATGCCCGTGGCACAACGTATCCCGATCCTGTTCAAGCGGCTTTTGTTGCAGAACAAGCAGGCGCTGATGGTATCACTATTCATTTACGTGAAGATAGACGCCATATCACTGATCGTGACTTAATGCTGATAAGCCAAACTGTTCAGACAAGACTAAATTTAGAAATGGCAGTCACTGAAGAGATGATTGAAATTGCTTGCCAAACACAGCCTGATTTTTGCTGTTTAGTCCCTGAAAAACGCCAAGAAGTGACAACAGAAGGTGGTTTAGATGTCGTTGGTAATGAAGAAAAGATAGCGGATGCCATTAAACGTTTATCTTTAGCGGGCATTAAAGTTTCGCTATTTATTGACCCAGACCATGAGCAAATTAATGCCGCAGATCGTGTTGGTGCGCCTTTTATTGAAATTCATACTGGTGCTTATGCTGACGCTGAAGATGAAATGGCACAAGAAAAAGAGTTTATCCGTATTCGTGATGCAGTGACTTATGCAGCGTCAAAAGGTTTAAAAGTCAACGCAGGCCATGGTTTGCATTATCATAACGTACAGCGCATAGCTGCATTGCCTGAGCTTTATGAGTTGAATATTGGTCATGCCATTATCGGTAGGGCAGTCTTTAGTGGATTAGCGCCTGCTGTTGAAGAAATGAAACGCTTAATGCGAGAAGCACGTCGTTAATGGCTATTGTTGGCTTAGGCATGGATATCGTCGAGATATCGCGTATCGAAGAAATTATAGGGCGTTCTGGTGAACGCCTTGCTCGCCGCATTCTGACAGAAACAGAGTGGGAAATTTACCAATCTCATAAGCAGCCAATACGTTTTTTAGCCAAGCGATTTGCAGTAAAAGAGGCCGCAGCAAAAGCACTCGGAACAGGTATTCGTTTAGGATTGGCTTTCAATCATTTTGAAGTGCGTAATGATGAATTAGGCAAACCCACACTGCATTTTTTAGCGGTTGCAAAAGAGATGGCAGAGAAAGCGGGGATAAACTCTATTCACGTAACACTTGCTGATGAACAGCGTTATGCTTGTGCGACAGTTATTTTAGAAAAATAGCTCTCTTAGATTTATCACCCACAAAATCATTGATTAAGGTTTAGATCTTATCTGCGTGGTGGATCAGCACAAATTTTTCCCATAATTCATCTTGAGATTCAGTATGAGTCGGATCAGTGATGATCGTGTTAGTGATCGGGCAAACTGATTGGCAAGTCGGTTTATCGTAATGCCCTACGCATTCAGTACAAAGATCAGGATTAATTTCATAAATTTCATCCCCCATTGAAATAGCATCATTTGGACACTCGGGTTCACACATATCACAGTTGATGCACTTCTTCGTAATTAGTAAAGCCATATCAGTCACTTAATATATAAATTATTAAATTTCAGTAACTTATATCTTGCACTTATATGTTACCCTCTATCAGATTTGTGTCGCTATATCCGATAAAATTGTGTTTTATCATTCAAATAGAAATATCGTCCCAATCTTTTTGCTTAGTAATCACTAAGCAAGGAGTAAGATTACCATTTATATGTCAATTCCTAAAGTAGCATCGCTAAAATGGCTTATTGAAATGTATAAATAAATATTAAATACTTACTGATGAAGAGAAATAAAAAAAGTGTATTGGTAATATGTATTGAAAACAAAAACATCTAAACAAAAACTAATAATAAAAGAGTATTTTTTGTGGTATTCCACACAGCGAATACTTTGTTATTGATGTTAAATAATGTAATAGCACAAGGGGTACTCTATGCCAACACTGTTTAATTTATGGACATTTGCACTTTTATCTTTAGGATTTGTGTTAACACCGGGTCCAAATATGATTTACCTCATTTCCCGTTCGATCTCGCAAGGAAAAAAAGCAGGTTTTATTTCGTTAATCGGTGTTGCGGTGGGTTATGTTTTTTATATGCTATTAGCTGCATTTGGTATTACTGCTATTTTTATGGCGGTGCCTTATGCTTATGATACGTTGAAAATTTGTGGTGCTGTTTATCTTCTTTATATTGCTTGGCAATCGGTTAAACCGGGTGGTCATTCTATTTTTCATCCTAAAAAATTACTTTCAGGCAATACAACAAAACTTTTTGTTATGGGATTTATCACCAATTTATTAAATCCTAAAATTGCATTGATGTACTTATCATTGTTACCTCAATTTATCAGTATTGAAAACGGTAGTGTCTTAAATCAATCATTAATGTTAGGTAGTATTCAAATTATTATCAGCACTGTAGTGAATGCATTAATTATTATTGCTGCAGGATCTATTGCGGGATTCTTTATACAAAGACCACGCTGGGCATTAATTCAACGTTGGCTTATGGCGACGATTTTAGGGGCCTTAGCGATTAAGTTAGCCACAGAAGCTCGTGTAAACTAAAGTTTTATTTTGCTACTTTTATCATAAACATTTCAAGGCAATCTCTTTAGTTATCAAGAGAAAACAGGTTACAATACTCCGCTATAAGATAATGAAGAGATATCCTTGTGAATGAAATTAAAGATGATATTTATTGGATGCATAAAGCGATTGAACAGGCATTAAAAGCACAGGAGATGGGCGAAATACCTGTAGGCGCTGTATTAGTCGTTAATAATAAAATCATTGCAAAAGGATGGAATCATTCAATTATTGATAACGATCCTACTGCACATGCTGAAATTATGGCATTGCGTAAAGGTGGGAAACATTTACAAAACTATCGCCTGCTTGATGCCACACTTTATATTACGTTAGAGCCTTGTGTGATGTGTGCTGGGGCTATTGTCCATAGCCGTGTAAAGCGAGTGGTTTTTGGTGCATCTGATTTAAAAACAGGGGCTGCAGGTTCATTTATTGATATTTTACAGCATCCCGGAATGAATCATAAGGTTGAGATAACATCGGGTGTATTAAGTGATGAGTGTTCACAATTATTAAGTCAATTCTTTAAAATGCGAAGAGCTGAAAAAAAGCTGCTTAAAAGGCAAAAAAACAGCCTTGCGACAGTGAATGCTGCGCCGGTAATAAAAGAATAAATACAGTTTTTATATTATTGGTAATTAAGTGTGTACGTGGCTTGCGCCTGAAATGGCCCCGTCAGCAATGTTTGATTTTTAAGTGCTGAGGGTGATGCTTCAACATATGTCATAAAACTAAATTGAATGCGTTTATTATTAAGAAGTCGAGTTGAGCTCGGCTTTTTTAGTTGTATTACATTACGTTGAGTATCAGTAAATACAATACCAATACTTTTCGGGTCTTCTGATCCAGTGCCCACAACAGCAAGGTGATTTGGCATTGTTGGATGTTCTTTTCCCTCTAGCGTAATCGTGACACTTTTATAAATATCTTGGCTACAATTTTCTAAGCTAATGCTAAAAGCAACGGGTTCACTTTTTTGAAAGGTATAGAGATCTTTTGCTGATATCTGTTTGAAATCGATTACTTTGTTTTCATCACCAGCAACAATGGTACAACCATGAGCAACCACGATACCTTTAAATTCCATATCACCGCCAATAAGTTCAGTTGCGGCAAATGCGGAGGGAGAGAGTAATAATAAAAGTGAAAGAGTCGATTTTATTATTGGATTTACCATTACATAAACTCCGCAACTAATGTGGCATGTGCTGAAAACTCGCCTTCCGTAATTTTACTACCTGTTTTTGCAATAGGGGCTGCGGTAACTTCCCAATTTCCTGTGAAATTATTCAGTTTACCTACAGAGAAATATTTATTAGGCGGCACAATCGAGCCTGATCTGTCTCTTAATACAATACCTAAATTTGTTCTATCTACGGGGCCTGTTGTGCCAAGATAATTAGGGTTAAAACTTGCAATACCGGAGCTTCCTGTTTGAATTTTAAACATAATTTTACTATTAGGATTCGTGAAGCTTCCGCCTTCACATTTAATTGGAATGTTACGAGTGATTTTGTAATTCTGTCCATTTAAATAGTCAGAAGTATTACCGACATTACCAAAATCAAAGGTAATAGGGGATCCATTATTAAATATGCATCTATCTTCGGTGGTTAATATACCAGAGCTAATCACTAATTTTGAAATAGGCTCTGGGCCATATTCTTGATATAAACCATTACCTACTCGAGCATACATTTGTGCAACGGCTTGGCCTGTTAATGAAACACCATTAATAATCGGTTTTTTTAAGCGAAAAACTAATACACCACTACTGCCTGAAGACATATTCGGTTTTGGTGATTCAGGAATACGGCAACCTTGTTGTCCGTTACGATTATTCGGTTTTTCAATAAAAGGGACGGTTGGTAGTGAGTCAGGGCCCCAAATTGAAAACTTAATTTGAACATCAACGTATTCGTTAAGTTCGTAATAATTATTACCTAAATAGCGCAAGTTAGAATTCGCCATATAATAGGTACGAGAATTGGGTACTAAGGGATCTCTAGGGCAATAAACAGTAGCTAAATATCTATCAGGCAAAGAAAATTTCACTGTAGCTGTTTCACCCGGACGATTATGCGGAAATGTTGCGTTGTCCAACTCGACCCTAAAGATATTAGGGCCTCCAACGGTGCGAACTTCACCATGAATGTAAGCAGAAGCCATTATTGGAGTGCATAACATTGCGCCAGTAAAAAATAATTTTAGCGTATTGAAATAAAAATTTGCTGTCGTTGATTTCATTTTATTCCTACTGGCGTCAGGTGAATTAATATTTTGGTTGTTGTTCTTTGGGAGCCGCTTTACAGCTATTTTGTTGGCAAACAAATTTTAATTCTGGGTGTCCGCCATAATCATTTACATACATCATATAAAATTGATTAACAGCACTGCTTTTAACAGGGATATCCAGTGATGATTTAGGTGCCACCATTAAACCTGGAAATGTGGTTAATTTATCACTGTCTTCACCATTTAATTTATTAGACAGCCCAATAATTGTGATGTAGTAAGGTGTTGGATTTTCCGCAATAAATTGATTGCCTTGTTTTTTAAATACTAATTGGTCTTGCCAAACCATGCCTGATTTTTCAGGAATAATGGCGATAGGGCGATAGAATAATTTAATACGAGATTGCATCGCCATTTGTAACACGTTCGCTTGTTTTGGTGCGGGTGGAATTTCGCGTACATTTAAATAAAATAACGATTCTCTATCTTGTGGCAATAGGCCAATTTCTGCTGTTTTAGTTATTCTTACCACACCTTTTTGGTCACCATCCAAACGTTGTAATGGTGGTAATGCAACTAAAGGAGAGGCGATTTTTTGTCCGTGTTCATTTTCAACCCATGATTGCGCTAAAAAAGGAATATCAGGACTGGTATTCTTTAGATTGACGCTAGCTGAATTTTCATTGCCTGTTAATACAATGCGAGTTCTATCTAATGACACGCCTGCCTGAGTTGTATTCACCATGCTAAAGGCAAGTAATGAGCCACAAAATAGCGTTTTGAGTGTGTTAAATGAGTTCATACAATAATCTCTAATAATTCATTTTATTCATTAAAATCACTGACATGCTAACAATTCACGTTTTAGTGGATCATTAATGACTGTCGGAATTGTAATCGTACATTGGGTTTTTCCACCCCAGACCACGTTTAATGATTCATTAAGGTTAACACCCGCAATATAGACCAGACCGTCTTCCATCACCATCCCCATATTTTCACCGTCTTTATTGGTCACTTCTGCACCAAACGGAGGGTATTTTTGATCCATGGTTTGTAAGATAGCCATTAGGCGCTCACCTTGACGAACAGGGAACGTATAGTAACCAATCGCCCCTTCAGTGAGTGTTGTTGAAGTGATGGCTTTACGTGTTTCAATATCTGAATCCATTTTATCAACATCGATACGTGCATCAACATTGTTATAACTGGTTAAGTCGGTTAATACACCAATACCAAATAAATTTGTTGTCGTACTTTGGTTATTGAAAGGCACCCCTGAAACACCATCAGTATCTACCATCATACGGGCCGTACTGGATGTCATGCTACTGCTATGTAAAGCTGCCCCATGACGAGTTGCAGTAAAACCACCCTTAACTGTAGCGCCCACAGCAACATAATTATCTTGTTGGTAGCTTGCGTTAGCATTAATTTCTGCATATTGAGAGCGATGTTGATAGTAACCATCTGTATTGGCTTTATTGTCTGAACTTAAACCCGCACGTACACGCCACAGATTATTATAATTACTATTATCAGAATAAGAGGCCATTTGGCTCACTTTTCCATTATTATTTTGCAGGCTATAACCTATATTTCTACCATTGCCTAGTGGAACTGAAATATTGAAAGCGATACTGTCGTCAGTATTCCCTTTATGTTGAGTCCGAAATGCAGATAAATTAGTATTAATCTGCTCTATACCCATAATTGAAAAGTTACGACTTATTGTCGCACCATACTGTTCTTGGGTATTTTTATCCCAATAATTTTGGTGGCGATAAGAGAGATAAAGTGTTGTTGATTTTTCAATATCATCAGCCCAAAAGGTTTTGTTTCCCGTAATGGTATACATCTCTTTTTCATAGCCATTATTATTAAGATCGTTATAACGTTCATCTATATATTGAGAAAAAGAGCGAAATGTTTTTTCTGAAAAACGGTAGCCTGCAAAGGTAATCGTACTATGATACTCATCAAATGTTTTTGCATAGTTCAGCTTAAATGACATCCCATTGATATTATCGTCATTATACGTTTTACTATAAGATTGAGTAATATCACCAGAAAGGGTGCCTAAACGCCCCATATCATGCCCTAAACCTAATGACCATGCATTGTAGTCTTTAGCGGTTAATAACATTCCCCCATAAAGTGACCATGTGTTATTCATTCCCCACGAAAAATCACCTTGATAAAAAACAGGGCCTTGCATTTTATGGTTATTAAGAGATGACTGGCCTATGGATGTGTTATACCGCACCGAGCCGGGGCGTGTCATATAAGGTAAATTAGCTGTTTGTACTTGGAATTCGTTTACTTTACCATTTTGCTCTTCAACTCTGACATCCAGTTGGCCTTGTACGGTATTTTGCAGATGTTTAATTGCAAAAGGGCCAGCGGGTACGGTTGTTTCATAAATTAAGCGACCATTTTGAGTTACTGTCACTTTGGCGTTAGTATTCGCAATGCCATGAATTTCAGGTGCATAGCCTTGCAGAGAAGGAGGCAACATTCTTTCATCACTTTGTAGGTTAGCACCAGTAAAACGAAAACTATCAAAAACTTGAGAGTTCAAATAAGTTTCACCTAATGTTAATTTAGCCGCTTGATTGGGTAACGGTTTATAAGCATAAATTTGATTCCAATCAAAGCTATTGTTTGATGAATACTCTGATGAATAATTTCCTTGATATTCAGCGCGTAGACGCCACTCACCTAGGTTAATTCCTGCTTGTCCGTACCCAGTAAGTGAGTTGTTATTATTGCCTTGATTTGGGCGGGTTGATGTTCCTGTTAAGGTATAGTCAATCAACATGCCTGATATACCGGGATCCCATAGTTCAGGGGGTGTCCAATCAGCATCTTCATATTTCATTAATGAGCGAGGGATAACAATATCAAGAATACCACCATCATTTTTGATAGAGATACCGGGTAATTGGCTAATATCAACGCAATCAGGAGAAATTTCTTTAATAAATTTTTGATTTTCTTCGTTAATTATTAACTTTTTTAGAAGAGTAGGGTCAATACAAGCGATGGAGTAATTTGGTTTTACTTCAATATAATTAATGTTTTGGCGAGGGAAATCACGACCATTTATACGAATATCCAAATAATACATACCAGGAATAATGTAATTAGACGTCGCAAATCGAGAAAGATCAACATTATCTCTGTCTTCAGCATCTAGCATGTGAATGTTAAATTCCACAGAATCATCTTGCTCGGCTTGAGCGAAAAACGCTAAGCACAATAGCAAAATGGCACAAATGTTTTTCCATATTGTGCTGTGAAAAAAAGAAATTAACATGAATAAACGCCTAATTATTAATTAAATAAAAAGTAATTAAATAATGAATATTTATTTAATTATTTTTTATTTTCATTTTTTATTAAATTGAAGTGTTTTATCAAATTTAACGCAGAGGAAGTCCCCTGCGTTAATGCAGTAATTTATTATTTTATTAATTTAAATAAATAAAACGATTACTGATAATCAACTTGGAAGTTGATAACGGCTTGGAATTCACCTGGAGTAACAGTCGCGTCCGCTGATTCAGCTTGTACGTAAGCAACGAATGGAATTTTTGAAACGCCATTCACTAACTGTACTGGTGTTGTTGCTGTATTCCATTTTACCGCTTTGCTACCAGCATCCATTAAGCCGATGCCTGCGCCAGACGCTGAGCCAGAAACAAAAGAAGCTAAGTCTTTGTTTGTTGCATTAACAACGCTTGGTGTATAGCTAACAGTTGCTGTTTTTGCTACTGTGGTATCACAGTCTTGTAATTCGATATCTTTTTTAACGTTACCCGCTTTTTGCATATTAGCTAATGCAGAAGTTGGGATTTCACTGAAATCAACAATAACTGGACTTGAAGAAGCGGCTAATCCACAAGCTGAATTAACAATTTCACCTTTTAATTGAATTTCGCCTTTAGTTGCGCCAACTTTTGGTGCTGTCGTTTCAGCTGTTGCAACAGAATTAATACCAAATACTAAAGCAGCAGCTAAAGCAATTTTACTCAGTTTCATTATAGATAATCCCTTGAAGATCGTGCGTATTATTATTTATAGAAAAATAATATTGATGTCGGAATATAAAAATTGATTTGCATTATATTTCGAGTTGTTTCGAATAATGACTGGTTTATATGATATCAACAAAGGTGCTCTATTTGATATAACGTTTTGTCAGTTTCCGCAATTTTCAGATTTAATCTGGCCTATTCCACATTAGTAGAATTTTATATAGATTTATTCTTTTTATTACTCAATTTATGGGTAAAAAAGTTTATCAGGCAGATAAATTTAATAGACAATATAATTAACATTACTTTAACGTTACAAAAAGTGATGTTATTAACATTACTTTAAGAAAATTAATAAAATCAATTATAGATTATCGTAAAGTATATAATTCAATAAGTTAGATGTTAATAGTGTATCACTCAGGTTAATTTTTATCGTAAATAAAGTTTCTCGAAAAAGAATAATCATAAAATGAATAATAACTAATGAGATAATTCCTACGTATTTAAGTTAATTTTTTCTTATATTTCACTTATTCTGATCATCTAAAAAAGACTATTTGGGTTATTTTAAATACATTTTACTCATTAGGTGAGTGTTTTAACTAATAAGTGTTACATTTTTTAACACGTGCGTTTTAACAACATTGAGTAAAAAATAGTAGAGAAAATGTAACAATTTTTAATATTAAGAAAATATTAATTTTAAAGAGAGGTAACGGATAAAAGTCGACGTTTGAGAAATAAAAAGTAAGAATTACAGTCACGAGTAAGCCTCTATAAAAGAGGCTGTAGTGTTATTTAACGTATTGTTTTAAAGGTAAAATCTTTTTTAACGAGGTATATCTTGCGTGAGTGATAATGAGGAGGTATCTTGCTTTTCATCTTCATTACTTTCTTTATCTTTAGATAATATTTTATTTTTACTCTCTTTGGCTTGAAGATAACCCACAAGGCTGAGTTGATATCGACGAATATTTTCAACATAGCGATAAGCTTCATGTCCTCTTGCGTAACCATAGGGAAGATCAGCATAGTATTTCTTTTGGCTAAGTAGCGGTAATCTTGATTTTACATCTAGCCAACTATCAGGATCTGCACCTTGTTGTTCAGTGAGTCTTCTGGCATCAAGCATATGACCAAATCCCATATTGTATGCGGCTAATGCAAACCAAATTTTCTCATCTTCAGGAATAGATTCAGGTAAACGTGAAAGAAGATGCTTAAGATATTGTGCCCCACCTCGAACACTTTCTTCAGGATCAAGCCTATCTGTTACCCCCATACTTGATGCAGTAGGGCGTGTTAACATCATAAGCCCTCTAACACCAGTAGGTGATGTTGCATGAGGATCCCAGTGTGATTCTTGCCATGCCATTGCTGCTAACAACCGCCAATCAAAGGTATCCGCGTATTTTTCAAAAAGGGGTTGATAGTTGGGTAAAATAGAATCAATAGCAGTAATAAAAGAGAGGGTATCAAAGTAATCAAATGAACCGACATGGCCAAAATACTTTTCTTCAAGTCGTGCTAATACATCTTCTTGAGATAATTGATTAAAATAATCGAGCATAGCTGCATATAAACTATTATCTTCACTGTCTGGTAGATACCATGTGAGCGGACGGCTTTCAGTGACTTCGAATCCGACAGCAACATTAGGGTGAATGCGTTGTTGTACCGCAACACTGATTGAGTCAGCTAAGACATAGGTTATCTTGCCTTCTGATAATGCTTCTAGCAGTTGTGAAGTCGTCTGATTGTCTGATTCTTCCCATTCAAGTTCAGGGTATTGTGTCTCTTTTAATGTCCGCAATAGACTTGCATGTGCAGAACCCGCAGTGACGACAAGACGTCCATCTAGTGCATCAAAACTACGAGGTCTTAATGTCCCTTTACGGTAAATCAGTTGTTGAGAAACTGAAAAATAAGCTGGGCCACTACGTGTCGTGTCTAACCTCTCTTTATTATAAAGTAATCCAGCTGCGATAAAATCAGCTTTATTATTCTCCAGATCATCAAACATTTGATTGATATTTGTCCGCATATTAACGACAAGTTTCACGCCTAGGTAATCAGCAAAGCGTTTCACTAATTCATAATCGAAACCTACGGGGTCCTTTTTATCGTTCATCGTTATCAATGGTGAAGACATCGTACTAATTCTTAGCTCACCACGAGATAAAATCTTATTTATCTGCGCTTTTTGCCTATCAGGCCATGAAATATTCAACGCAATAATTGCCGCTGAAAAGAGCGCTATGATAACGATAACGAAATAGTTTATCCTTATATTATTCAATAGGTTATTTCTCGTTAACGTTGTTTGTTGTTGTGTGTAAAGTCGTTATTTTAACATGGATAAATTTCCAGTAATCGAGCATTTTGCTTAACATATTGCTAAGACGCAACTTGATTACACCAATTAATCAGTAAAACACACTAAGTTAAATGCCGTTATTTTGTTCACGCAAACGGTTTCGTCTGGGCGGTTATTCTATTATACTAGGCGCGTTTCCCCTGAATGATTGATCAGGCTAGCAGCTAAAAGAGAGAACTCAATATTATGGAAATCCTGCGTGGCTCCCCCGCTTTATCCGCGTTTCGTATTAATAAATTACTCACTCAATGTCAGGAAAATGATCTTCCTGTGCAAGGTATATATGCGGAATTTGTCCATTTCGCGAAAGTGGAAGGGCAGTTATCTGAAGATGACCAAATTAAATTAAGCCAATTACTGCATTATGGGCCTTCATTAACAGAGCATGAACCTGTTGGGGAAATGCGAGTGGTGACACCTCGCCCAGGAACGATTTCACCGTGGTCTTCTAAAGCAACTGATATTGCGCATAACTGTGGTTTAACCAAGATTGTTAGAATTGAACGTGGTATCGCCTATTTTATAGAGTGCGATACGATGACAGACACTCAGTGGCAACAGCTTTATGGTTTGATTCATGATCGAATGATGGAAACCATTTTCTTAAATTATCAAGATGCCAATGCACTTTTTGCAGAGCAAACACCCGCACCACTAAAAACAATAGATGTACTTGCTAAAGGCAAAGATGCACTGGTTAAAGCGAATATTGAAATGGGGTTAGCGCTTGCTGACGATGAAGTTGATTATTTAGTTGACGCTTTTAACCGGTTAGAACGTAATCCAACAGATGTTGAGCTTTATATGTTTGCACAAGCTAACTCTGAACACTGCCGCCACAAAATATTTAATGCGGATTGGATTATTGATGGCGAAGCGCAAGATAAATCATTATTTAAAATGATCAAAAATACGTTTGAGCAAACGCCAGATTATGTCATGTCAGCGTATAAAGATAATGCGGCTGTTATGGAGGGTTCTGTGGCAGGACGTTTTTATCCTGATGCAGAGAAGGGGCATTATCGTTATCACCAAGAGCCTGTGCATATCTTGATGAAAGTAGAAACGCATAATCACCCAACAGCGATCTCACCATGGCCAGGTGCAGCGACAGGCTCAGGTGGAGAAATTCGAGATGAAGGTGCAACAGGGCGTGGTGCTAAACCTAAAGCGGGTTTAGTCGGATTTTCTGTTTCTAATTTACGTATTCCTGGTTTTGAGCAGCCTTGGGAAGAAGATTTTGGTAAACCGGAACGTATTGTTACAGCATTAGACATTATGACCGAAGGCCCATTAGGGGGAGCTGCCTTTAATAATGAATTTGGTCGTCCTGCCTTATTAGGTTATTTCAGAACCTATGAAGAACGAGTTAATAGCCACAATGGTGTCGAAGTTCGCGGTTACCATAAACCCATTATGTTAGCGGGTGGGATTGGTAATATTCGTGAAGATCATGTTCAAAAAGGGGAGATCACCGTTGGCGCTAAGCTGATCGTATTAGGTGGCCCATCTATGAATATCGGTCTGGGTGGGGGAGCAGCTTCTTCTATGACGTCGGGGCAATCTGATGAAGACTTAGATTTTGCCTCTGTTCAACGAGATAACCCTGAAATGGAACGCCGTTGCCAAGAAGTTATCGATCGTTGCTGGCAGTTAGGTGATGATAACCCTATTTTATTTATTCATGACGTAGGGGCTGGTGGTCTTTCTAATGCAATGCCTGAATTAGTCAATGATGGTGGTCGTGGTGGTCGTTTTGAACTGCGTGATGTTTTGAATGATGAACCGGGAATGAGCCCTCTTGAAATCTGGTGTAACGAATCTCAAGAACGTTATGTGTTAGCTGTATCACCAGAGAAAATGCCTCTTTTTGATGCATTATGTCAGCGTGAAAGAGCACCTTATGCTGTCATTGGTGAAGCGACACAAGAACGTGAATTAGTCTTAAACGATACACACTTCAATAATAAACCTATTGATATGCCATTAGACATATTATTAGGTAAAGCACCTAAAATGTTGCGTGATGTGAAATCACAAAAAACAGAAGGTGAGTATCTAGACCGTAAAAATATCGATGTAAGAGATGCGGTTTATCGAGTGCTTCATTTACCTACTGTTGCTGAAAAAACCTTCTTAATTACCATTGGTGATCGTACTGTAACGGGCATGGTTGCTCGTGATCAAATGGTTGGCCCTTGGCAAATCCCTGTTGCTAACTGTGCTGTTACCACCGCAACATTAGACAGCTATTATGGCGAAGCAATGTCGATTGGTGAAAGAGCGCCCATTGCACTATTAGATTTTGCAGCATCTGCTCGTATGGCTGTCGGTGAAGCACTCACAAATATGGCAGGCAGTGATGTACAAGCGCTTAATCGTATTAAACTCTCGGCTAACTGGATGTCAGCCGCAGGTCATCCTGGTGAAGATGCTGGTTTATATGATGCGGTTAAAGCCGTTGGCGAAGCGTTGTGCCCTGAATTAGGTATTACCATTCCTGTTGGTAAAGATTCAATGTCAATGAAAACACGTTGGGAAGATAAAGACGGGAAAACTAAAGAGGTGACGTCTCCGTTATCTTTAGTGATTACGGCATTTTCTCGCGTTGAAGATGTACGTAAAACAGTGACACCTGAATTATCAACACAACCTGGAAACCGTTTATACCTGATTGATTTGGGTAATGGACATAATGCATTGGGCGCAACGGCCTTGGCACAAGTTTATCGCCAGTTAGGTCAAAAAGCCGCAGATCTTCGTAATGTCGAACAGCTAAAACAATTCTTTACTGTGATGCAACAGTTGGTCAATGAAGGCAAATTGCTGGCTTATCACGATCGTTCTGATGGTGGCTTATTTGTCACGCTAGCAGAAATGGCATTTACGGGGCATTGTGGCTTAAATGTTGATATTAGCGCTTATGATGAAGATATTTTAGCTGGGCTGTTTAATGAAGAGCTAGGCGGTGTTATCCAAATTGAAGCAGAGCATCAAGAGTCAGTTGAAGCGCTGTTTACAGAATATGGTTTAGTCGATTGCTTACATTATTTAGGCCAAGCAACACAAGATGACGCCATTATTATTCACAGTCGTGAAACGGAAGTTTACAACGAAAAACGAAGTACACTACGTATGTGGTGGGCTGAAACAACATGGCAAATGCAACGTCTACGTGATAATCCTGAGTGTGCTGATGAAGAACATCAAGCAAAAAAAGATATCCACGATCCAGGATTAAATGTGCATTTAACCTTTGATCCAAGTGAAGACATCGCAGCACCATATATTGCAACAGGAAGTCGTCCTCGTATTGCGGTATTAAGAGAGCAAGGTGTTAACTCTCACGTTGAAATGGCCGCCGCTTTTGATAGAGCGGGCTTTGATACAATCGATGTTCATATGAGCGACCTACACTCAGCACAACGTTCATTAAGTGATTTTGATGTGCTGGTGGCGTGTGGCGGATTCTCTTACGGTGATGTATTAGGTGCGGGTGAAGGTTGGGCTAAATCTATTTTATTTAATTCTCGTTTACGTGATGAGTTTGCTCAATTCTTTGAACGCCAAGATACCTTATCGCTTGGTGTCTGTAATGGTTGCCAGATGATGTCAACATTATCGGAGCTTATTCCGGGAGCTGATTTATGGCCTCGTTTTGTTCGTAATCGGTCTGAACGTTTTGAAGCGCGTTTTAGTTTGGTAAAAGTGACTGAAAGCCCATCGTTACTGTTACAAGGTATGGGCGGTTCACAAATGCCAATTGCGGTTTCTCACGGTGAAGGTTTTGCTGAGTTCCGCCATGCGGATCAATTAGCTCAATTAGAAGCACAAAATTTAGTGGGATTACGCTTTGTTGATAATTATGGTCAGCCAACAGAACAATACCCGTTAAATCCGAATGGCTCTGTAAAAGGGATCACTGCGGTCACCACAAGAGACGGACGTTCAACTATTATGATGCCACACCCTGAACGCGTATTTAGAACAGTAAGCAATTCTTGGCATCCTGATCATTGGGGCGAAGATAGCCCTTGGATGCGCTTATTCCGTAATGCAAGAAAACAGTTTGATTAATTAGCAGTAATTATTTTAGTGGTAAAGACATAAAGCCTCTACTTAGTTAGGGGTTTTATTTTATTGATAATAAAGGAAATATTCTTTGTTGTGTAAAATTAACGACATTTTGCCATTACATTGTCTCTTTTTGGCGACACTTAACTTGTTGAAATTTAAGCTATAATAAAATTTAAGGTAACTTTGTCTGTATATGGAGACAGCTTGGTGGTTTTATAACAAGATAAAAGGGACTCATAACTAAAATATAATAAAGATGTTTTTATTTTTACTTATTTTTCATTGTATTATAATTTTTTATTAAAGTTGGCACGCCTTGTGCATTATATAAATCAGTTGCTCATTCAACTTTTTATGTCGGTCCACAATATGGGTGGGGACATACCACATAAGCCAGGAATGACGCCAGAGTAAGGTGCCTACCGTCCAACATCATGATACTCGTCTTCGGACCTTATCAAACACAGGGCGACACGTGGAGTGAGGCACCACCTTCATTCTCTTTTAGAGAAAAAAGAGATGAAATATAGACGAGCGGAATATCTCAGTAAGATATTCCGCTCTCCCACTTCTAGAGCCTGTCATATTCTTTCGCTTGTGTTTGTTACCTTTACCTAATTTTCCAATGTCGGACTTTTTTCTTGTTATCAAGTCATGTAGCATCGCATTACTCTAATAGGTGTTGAGATGATTTCATTGAAAAAGTGGCGTGTTTTTCCCCGTTCTTTAAGACAGCTTGTGATAATGGCATTTTGGATGGTGCTATTACCTTTACTGGTTCTTGCTTATCAGGCTTATCAAAGTCTTGATCAATTAAGTAATCAAGCTGCTATCACTAATAAAAATGCATTAGCAGATACTGAACGCAGTGAAGTTATGCGTAATTTAGCTATTGAAATGGAAGGAAATTATCGTCGATATTGTGTTTTACGTGATAAAACCGATGATGATATGTATCAGCAGCGCTATCAGCAATACACAAAACTTTTCTCAACACTGCAACAAACTATTATTCCTCTTTCTGCGTCTAAAGAAGCCGATGTACTTAATACCTCGCTGGCAAAACTAAAAGCAATTCAATGTGAAAGTAGTGAACCGACAAAAGAGATGCAACAAGCCTTAGAGCAATTCTCTTATGCAAATAATCGTATTGTCGTATTAACGAAAGAGATTATTTTTAGTCGAGGTGAACAACTGCAAATGGCTATTGCGGAAAAGGGACGCTATTTTGGTTGGCAAAGTCTTATTGTTTTTGTTTTTAGTCTAATTTTAATTGCACTGTTTACTAGAATGATTATCGGTCCCGTTAAAGGGATTGAAAAGATGATTAATCGATTAGGTGAAGGGCGAACACTTAATAATAATTTAGACTCTTTTCAAGGGCCAAGAGAGCTTCGTTCTTTAGCTCAACGTATTATTTGGTTAAGTGAGCGTTTGGCATGGTTAGAGTCACAACGACATGAGTTTTTACGCCATATTTCTCACGAATTAAAAACACCATTAGCCAGTATGCGAGAGGGAACGGAATTATTAGCTGATGAAGTTGCTGGCCCTTTAACATTAGATCAAAGAGAAGTAGTCTCGATTCTTGATAATAGTAGTAAACAGTTACAATTATTAATTGAACAATTGCTTGATTACAACCGTAAACTTTCTGAAGTTCCTCAACAAATTGAAGAAGTTGACTTGATACATTTAGTGAATGATGTGGTATTAGCGCATAGCTTACCGGCAAGAGCGAAAGACATTAAAACGATAATTTCACTTGATCTGACAAAATGTCGAGCAGAGGCCACATTATTATCACGTGTTGTAGACAATCTCTACTCGAATGCGGTGCACTATGGTGCTGAATCAGGTAATATCTGGATCTCTAGTTATCAAGTTGAACAGAAGATAGTCATTGATATCGCTAATAAAGGAACGCCTATTCCTGAATCTGAACAGAAAATGATTTTTGAGCCCTTTTTCCAAGGTTCTTTACTACGCAAAGGTGCTGTAAAAGGAAGTGGTTTAGGTTTAAGCATTGCTCATGACTGTATCAAAAGAATGGAAGGTGAATTAAGAGTTGTTCCTTCTGACTATGCTGATGTCTGTTTTCGTATTGAATTACCGTTACTTTCTGAGAATAAATAATGCAAATCAGGTCACAAATACATGCATCACCTCACCATGGGTATAAAAAAATAAATAAAAAGATGCTTGGTACTGAATCGTTCTCTATGGCCCCTGCATCAACTAGAAAATTCACATTAAATTGGAAGCAGTGTTTCTTATTTATTATGCTTCCATGGGTTCTTTCGGGGTGTACGCCAAAGTCGCTCACCGCATCATTAGAGGCTGAGCCTGAAATCCCTGTTGTTAAACAAAAGACGATTGATTATCGTTGGGCTGAATGTAAAACATTAAGCTCATTTTATGATGAAGGTATTAATAACGCCCTTTATTGGTTACGCACGATTGAATGTACTCATCGCATTATGTCCACAGAAGCACAACGCCAAGCAAATAGTGTTGTTGTTACAGGATGGGATGATGCATTTTATAAAAGTATTTTATTAGAACGTGCGGGTATGACGATTGCAGAACGTCGTACACAATTAGTGTTATTAGAAAGCTATAAACTGCAATTTCCAAGCTCTATGCGAGTTCTATTATCAACATGGATTGAAAACCAAGCACTCACACTCTCTTTAGCAGAAGAAAAAAATCGTTATCGTCGTTTAACAACAGAAACGGATAACCGCATTGATACCCTAAGAAGAGAGAATAATGCATTAGAGCATGAATTGAGCATCACACTAAAAAAACTTGAAAGCCTGACCCAAATTGAACGGCAGTTATCGAATAGAAAACAAGGTGGCTCTGTTGATTCGTTATCACAAAATGATGAATTAGCAGATAGTGCAACAGTAACATCGGTTGAGACAGAAAAAACAGTCGTTGAAAAACTGACCGAAAAACCGACTGCAACACAATCGATAACAGAAAAGCCAAAGAGAGAGGAAAAACCATCTTCTGCAACAGCGGTTAAGCCTGAGTTATCCAAACCAGAACCCACCAAACCAGAGGCGGCTAAACCTGAACCTGTTAAAACTGAAATAGAAAAACAGGATATCAAACCGACTGAAGCAGGATCTAAATAAGGAGTATGTGCATGGCTGGTCATAAATCAGCAAATCTTTTACTTGTCGATGACGATCCTGGGTTATTAAAGTTACTTGGTATGCGATTAACAAGTGAGGGTTTTCATATCTTCACTGCTGAAAGTGGGCAAGAAGCACTAAAACTTCTCTTAAAAGAAAAAATAGACCTTGTAATTAGTGACCTTCGCATGGATGAAATGGATGGTATGGCGTTGTTTGCTGAAATACAGCGCCAGCAACCCGGCATGCCAGTGATCATTTTGACTGCTCATGGTTCAATTCCTGATGCGGTTGCAGCGACACAACAAGGCGTATTTAGCTTTTTAACCAAACCTGTTGATAGAGATGCACTCTACAAAGCCATTGATGAAGCACTAGAACTTGTAACAACGGTGTCAGACGAAGAATGGTCAAAAGATATCGTCACTCGTAGCCCACAAATGCTACGTTTATTGGAGCAGGCAAAATTAGTCGCTCAATCTGATGTAAGCGTGCTCATTAATGGTCAAAGTGGTACAGGTAAAGAAGTCCTTGCTCAAGCTATTCATCGAGCCAGCCCCAGAGCAAAAAAACCGTTTATTGCCATCAACTGCGGAGCTTTACCTGAGCAGCTTCTTGAGTCTGAGCTATTTGGTCATGCGAAAGGCGCATTTACAGGGGCTGTGAGTAGCCGTGAAGGGTTATTTCAAGCAGCTGAAGGCGGAACGCTATTTTTAGATGAAATTGGCGATATGCCAATGGCATTACAAGTTAAATTATTGCGTGTTTTACAAGAGCGAAAAGTTCGTCCTTTAGGCAGTAATCGCGATATTGATATTGATGTTCGTATCCTTTCTGCAACACACCGTGATTTGCCTAAAGCGATGGAGCGTAATGAATTTCGGGAAGATTTGTTCTATCGTTTAAATGTGGTGAGTTTACGCATTCCAACATTGAATGAAAGAGCCGAAGATATTCCAGTTCTTGCTAATCATTTATTACGAGAATCCGCTAAACGGCATAAGCCTTTTGTCCGTAGTTTTTCAACCGATGCCATGAAATGCCTAATGACAGCAAGTTGGCCGGGTAATGTGCGCCAATTAGTTAACGTCATTGAGCAATGTGTTGCATTAACTACCGCACCTGTCATCAGCGAAGCTCTTGTAATACAAGCTTTACAAGGTGAAAATACGG
The DNA here is from genome assembly GCF_014897315.1 of Proteus sp. FME41. Lineage (GTDB taxonomy): Bacteria > Pseudomonadota > Gammaproteobacteria > Enterobacterales > Enterobacteriaceae > Proteus. The sequence continues at coordinate 268,366 of NZ_JABUYL010000002.1, forward strand.
CGCTTCCCACATTTGCGGAAGCAAGAGGACATTTTGAAATGACCTATTTGAGAAAACTATTGCAAATGACAAAAGGCAACGTGACTCAGGCTGCACGTATGGCTGGACGTAATCGAACTGAGTTTTATAAATTGTTATCTCGTCATGAGCTAGATGCGAATGATTTTAAAGAATAACCTTTTCAGATAACGAATCTATTTTTAAACTAACTTTCCTTTTATGCGAAAGATAGCGGAGAGACTAATTTTTATGAGTCGTAAATTAAAACTCGCAATGGCTCAACTCAATTGGGTTGTTGGCGATATTGAAGGTAACTGTGAACGCATGTTATCTACCGTTAAAGCGCAAGAAGAGGCCGATTTGGTCATGTTTTCTGAGCTGGCTTTATGCGGTTACTCTCCTGAAGATCTATTATTTCGTCCTGATTTCCAACAACGCTGCGAAACACAACTTACACGTTTAGAACAAGCAAGCAAAAAAATAGCGATTGTCGTGGGGCATCCTTGGTGGCAAAACGGCAATATTTATAACGCACTTTCATTTTTCTATAAAGGTGAATTACAAGCACGTTATTTCAAACAACAATTGCCCAATTATGGTGTATTTGATGAAAAACGTTATTTTCAACAAGGAAATGAGCGTTGTGTTGTGCCATTTAAAGGTTATCACTTAGGTTTGTTAATCTGTGAAGATATCTGGATTAATGAACCTATTGATGCATTAAAACAAGCGGGGGCTGACTTTGTTTTATCAATTAATGCCTCGCCTTATAATCGTGAAAAGCCGCATGTTCGTACACAATTAATTAAAGAACATTGCCAAAGAACACATCTTCCAGTGGTTTACCTTAACCAAATAGGTGGTCAAGATGAGTTGGTTTTTGATGGTTGTTCTAAAGTATTTGATGAACGAGGCACTATCACGCATCGTTTAGCCGCATTTGATGAACAAACCTCGATTGTTGAATTTGATGAATTAAACATTGTTCCCATGATAAACCCTGCACCAGAGCTTTCACCGTTAGCACAAGTTTATCAAGCATTAGTGCTTGCAACCCGTGATTATGTGGCTAAAAACGGCTTTAAAGGCGCGATTTTGGGATTGTCAGGTGGTATTGATTCGGGATTAACCGTTGCTATTGCCGCAGATGCATTAGGCAGAGAGAATGTTCAAGCAGTAATGATGCCATTTCGTTATACCTCAGAAATGAGTATCCATGATGCAAAAGAACAAGCGGATTTATTAGGTGTAGAGTTCGATACTGTGTCTATTGAGCCTATGTTTGATGCTTTTATGGCACAATTAGCACCAATGTTTCAAGATACCGCCGCAGATACCACAGAAGAAAATTTACAAGCACGTTGTCGTGCAGTAATTTTGATGGCAATGTCGAATAAACGTCGTCGCTTAGTGCTTACCACAAGCAATAAAAGCGAATCTGCTGTAGGTTACTCAACATTATATGGCGATATGGCGGGCGGTTTTGATGTGCTAAAAGATGTGCCTAAAACGTTGGTTTTTGAGCTTTCTAAATATCGTAATACGCTTTCACCAGCAATCCCTCAACGAGTGATTGATAGACCACCATCAGCAGAGCTGGCTCCGGGGCAAACTGACCAAGACAATTTACCGCCTTACGACATTCTTGATGCTATTCTTGAAGGTTATGTTGAGCAGGATAAATCTGTATCTGATCTAGTTACGGCTGGATTTGATGAATCCACTGTACGTAAAGTGATAAAATTAGTCGATATTAATGAATACAAGCGACGCCAAGCTCCGGTAGGGCCACGTATTACAAGTCGTAATTTTGGTAAAGATCGCAGATACCCAATAACAAGCGGTTTTGGTCGCCACAACTGGTAACAGCAGGATAATACGATGAAAAAGATTGAAGCGATAATTAAGCCGTTTAAATTAGATGATGTAAGAGAAGCATTAGCTGAAGTAGGCATTACGGGAATGACGGTGACAGAAGTGAAAGGCTTTGGTCGCCAGAAAGGGCATACTGAGCTTTACCGTGGTGCTGAATATATGGTCGATTTTTTACCTAAAGTAAAAATTGAAATCGTTGTTTCTGATGAAATTGTTGAAACCTGTGTTGATACTATTATGACAACAGCACAAACCGGTAAAATTGGTGATGGTAAGATTTTTGTCTTTGATGTAAGTCGTGTTATTCGTATTCGTACTGGCGAGCAAGATGAAGAAGCTATTTAATAGTTAAATAACTTAAACTACACATAATGTTGTTATTTGTTTTTATAAAAGCCTGATATTTTTTAATCAAAATATCAGGCTTTTTCTTTTTTTTGCACATAATAATTTTTTTTATGTTTTGCTTATAGTGCTATTTCTACCTTGTATAAATCTATTGATAATAATGAACAATTTATTTTGCTGTTTCTTATAAACTTTAAAGCACAAAATGTTATTCAATAACTTTTAAGGAAAGTTATTATCATCAACATTAAAAAATCATTAAGGTATGGGAAATATTGTGTTTAATTATTTATTAAAGCGCCTCGCTTTATTTTTATGTGCAGCAGTGCTAATCGCCATTACGACGGGATTCATTTTTATTGATATTTTGGTGCTAGATAATGGTATTTCAGAAACATCAGTGACTGAAATAGGTCAAGAAATTATTGTCGCGATCATTAGCTTATTCTTTTTTGTGAAAGCGTATCAAAACAGTGAACAACGGGGAACATTTACGCTTATTATGGGCTTTTTCTTGTGTGTTCTCATTCGTGAATTAGATGGTGTATTTGACCAAATTGCCCACGGTTCTTGGGTTTGGTTTGCACTGACAGTCACTTTTGTCTGTATTGCGATTGCGATTAGAGAAGGCAATAAAACACTAACAGGATTAATCCATTTTATTACTCACCCAAGCCATGGCATGTTAGTGGCTGGATTATTATGCGTTTTATTATTTTCACGTTTATTTGGAATGGGTATATTGTGGCATAAACTATTGGGTGAAGATTATAACCGTGATGTCAAAAATATGGTGGAAGAGGGCAGCGAATTATTCGGTTATACACTGTGTTTAATTAGTGTTATTTGGTATGGATTTTCTGCTAAAAAACATGTTATTCCTGTGGAAGTTGAAAATAAATATAGATCATAAAAACAGCATGATATAAAAAATAAAAGCGCTGCTAAATATAATGCTATCAGCGCTTTTTACTTATTCTATTTTAAACTTTAATGTTAATAGCTCTATTTTTTATTTACTGTATATCTTGCGTAATAACAGCATGAGGGCCAAAACATTCATAATGAAGTTTATTGCTATTAATGCCTAATTCAATGAGTTGTTTTGCGACAGACTGCATAAAAGGTAATGGTCCACAAAAATAGAAATGCATATCAGGAACAGTTAACCAATCTTCAACTTGTTTTAATGTCATAAAGCCATCGAATTGATAATCTTTATTTTGTACGTCTTCAGTGCGAGGTGTGCGATACCACACTGCCTGCTGATAATGTGAAATTTGACTACCGACTTGATTTACTTCATCTTTAAAAGCATGAACGCCACCATGCTCAGCGGCATGAAGCCAATTAACGTTAGTTTGGTGAGTTAAAAGTGTGTGTAACATCGATAACATAGGCGTTAAACCTACACCTGCTGAAATTAATGTAACTGGTGTTGTTGGTGATACCTCTAAATAGAAATCACCCCCTGGTGCGGCGACGTGTAACATATCCCCTTCTTGAACATGGTCATGAAGAAAATTTGATAAAATACCTTTCTCTTCGCGTTTTACGGCGATGCGGTATGTTTTATTATTTGAAGATTGAGTTAACGAATATTGACGTATTTCTTGGTTTTCAAGTTTTTCATTACGGATATAAAGACTTAAATATTGCCCAGCTTGATAAGGCGTAATATCAAGGCCGTCTTCCGGTGCTAATTCAAAGCTAGTAATGACATCACTTTGTTTTACTTTATGTGTGACTTTAAAGGCTCGTAATCCTCTCCAACCCCCGCTTGTTTTTTCTTTTTGTTGATAAATTTGTTCTTCACGATTGATAAAGACATCAGCTAATACTTGGTAAGCGGCTCCCCAAGCATCTAATACTTCTTGCCCAGGATTAAACATTTCATCAATGGTGGCTAATAAATTTTCACCGACAATAGGGTAGTGCTCAGGAAGAATATTTAAACTGACGTGTTTTTGTGCAATTTTTTCAACTGCGGGCAAAATGGCAGGTAAATTCTCAATATTTATTGCATAGGCGCATATTGCATTAAATAGGGCTTCACGTTGGGCACCGCTACTTTGATGGCTCATAGTAAAAATATCTTTTAGCTCAGGATGACGAGAAAACATTCGGTCATAAAAATGAGCAGTTAATGCAGGGCCTGTTTTAGCAATAAGAGGAATTGTTGATTTAATTGTCGCGATAGTTTGTGCATCTAACATAATTGCTCCTGAAAAATTTTCAGTTTATTGTGAATTTTTATAAATTGCATTTTATATGCAACTTATCGCTTTTTGATTATTTTGTAAATAACTGTTTTTATTTTTTAACAAAAAATCTCAATTCTTAGAGAATGATGCGGGGTGTTTGCATAATAAGGTGAGATGAGCTTCAAAAAGGGGAATAACCACAGGATAAAATGAGGTTGTTAAAAAGTAATAATATGCTGTTATAATTGAGTGGCAAACGATTGCGTATTTTTTCACTAGGGGCTATCTCAATGAGGAAAAAGAGTTTACACTGTATGCCATTCTTTCTCCCGTATGGGAGTTTGTCTTTAGTGAAGTTAGCTGAGTCAGGAGATCTGAATGTTAAAACGTGAAATGAATATTGCTGATTACGATCCAGAATTATGGAATGCAATGGAAGGTGAAGTGACTCGTCAAGAAGAGCACATCGAACTTATTGCTTCTGAAAACTATACCAGTCCTCGTGTTATGCAGGCGCAGGGATCTCAGCTGACAAATAAATATGCTGAAGGCTATCCGGGTAAACGTTACTACGGTGGTTGTGAGTATGTCGATGTTGTAGAGCAACTGGCAATCGATCGTGCAAAAGCATTATTTGGTGCTGATTACGCTAACGTACAACCTCATTCAGGTTCACAAGCGAATGCTGCGGTTTATATGGCATTGTTAAAACCGGGTGATACTGTTTTAGGTATGAACCTAGCACAAGGTGGCCACTTGACTCATGGTTCACCCGTTAACTTCTCTGGTAAACTATATAACATCGTACCTTATGGTATTGATGAATCAGGAAAAATAGATTACGAAGATATCGCTATTCAAGCTAAAAAGCATCAACCAAAAATGATCATCGGTGGTTTCTCTGCCTATTCAGGTCTGGTCGATTGGGCTAAAATGCGTGAAATTGCAGACAGCATTGGTGCATTCTTATTTGTTGATATGGCTCACGTTGCAGGTATGGTTGCCGCAGGTGTTTATCCTAACCCTGTTCCTCATGCACATGTTGTTACAACAACAACTCATAAAACCTTAGCAGGCCCACGCGGTGGTCTTATTCTTGCTAAAGGTGGCGATGAAGAGTTTTATAAAAAACTGAACTCTGCTGTATTCCCTGGCTCTCAAGGTGGCCCTTTAATGCATGTAATTGCAGGTAAAGCAGTTGCATTAAAAGAAGCTATGGAACCAGAATTTAAAGTTTATCAACAACAAGTTGCTAAAAACTCAAAAGCAATGGTAGACGTTTTCTTAGATCGCGGTTATAAAGTAGTGTCTGGCGGAACTGAAAACCACCTGTTTTTATTAGATTTAGTGGATAAAGATATTACAGGTAAAGATGCAGATGCAGCGCTTGGTCGTGCAAATATCACTGTTAACAAAAACAGCGTACCAAATGATCCACGTAGCCCGTTTGTGACTTCAGGTGTACGTATTGGTTCTCCAGCAATTACACGTCGTGGTTTTAAAGAAGCGGAAGCTCGTGAATTAGCCGGTTGGATGTGTGATGTCCTTGATAATATCAATGATGAAGCGAACATTGAAAACGTGAAACAAAAAGTCTTGGATATCTGCGCTAAATTTCCAGTTTACGCATAAATTTGTAACGATATAATAAAACCCGTTGTACAAGCCCGCTTCGAGAACTTGTTCTTGGCGGGTTTTTTTGCATCTTAAAAATGGGGGATTGGATGGTTATTCCATCAACATTGTGGCTTGCCTTAGATTATTTTACCTATTTCTTTTCATACGGCATCTTTTTACCTTTTTGGTCTATATGGCTGAAAGGAGAGGGCGTCGATCCTGCAATGATAGGTTTGTTATTAGGTGTAGGTTTAACCGCACGTTTTGTTGGTAGCCTAATTTTAACACCTGCGGTAAAAGACCCATCAAAACTTATCACTGCATTGCGACTATTTGCTTTTCTCTCATTGCTTTTTGCTGTTGCATTTATGATGGGCAGCCATTGGGCATGGCTTTTCTTCGTAATGACTGGATTTAACGTTTTCTTTTCGCCAATGGTGCCTTTAGGGGATTCTCTTGCAGGAACTTGGCAAAAACAATTCCCTCTAGATTATGGAAAAATCCGCGTTTGGGGCTCAATCGCATTTATTATTAGCTCATCATTACTCGGCATATTAATTGATGCTTTTGGGCATCCTATTATTCTTTATGGATTAATTGCCAGTACATTCGCGTTATTTCTTACATCGATGTTACGCCCCAAAATTATGCCTCAAGGTAAAGTAAAAAAAGCAGAGCATAATAATGTTTCCTTTATGAAACTCATTTCAGATGGACCTGTTTGGCGCTTTTTATTATGTGTTTCTTTACTGCAAGGCGCCCATGCGGCTTATTATGGTTTTAGTGCTCTTTATTGGGAAAAGGCAGGGTATGATACAGCAACAATTGGCTATCTTTGGTCATTAGGTGTGGTTTCAGAGGTAGTTGTTTTTATGTTAAGCCACCGCTTATTTCGTCGTTGGAGCGCAAGAAATTTACTATTACTTTCTGCTTTTGCAGGGTTGTTGCGTTGGGGATTAATGGGCAGTTTTACCGCATTACCTGCGCTTATTGTTGTTCAAATCTTACATAGTGGTACGTTTACGGTATGCCATTTAGCGGCAATGCGATTTATTAGTGCACGCCAAGAACATGAAATTATTCGTTTGCAAGCGGTGTATTCGGCTTTAGCGATGGGAGGAAGTATTGCGATCATGACCATTATATCGGGTTGGTTGTATGAAAAACTTCCTAATCAAGAATCACTGATCTTCTGGTTAATGGCTGCATTAACGATCCCCGCGATGTTTATTAGGCCTAAAGTTCAACCTCAAAATAGCTAATTTCCTTCTTTAATAAAAATTAAGATCCGCTTTATTCCTTGATATTGCGGATCTTTTTATTTCTTATTTTTAAAGCGCATTTTTTGATCAACAGAATCATTGACGACAATAATAATTCGGTTTAAATTTAATTCATTCAAATGAATGAATGCGTAAAAGGTAATATTATGAATAAGAAATCGATTATTCCAGCGAGTTTTTCTTTACAAGAAAGAGACAGACGTTGGCAATTAGCTCGAGATATTATGAAAGATAATCAATTAGATACATTGATTGTCTATGGTGATAGAGAATCCGCAGCACCGGCACCATTTTGTATTGATCACTATTTCACTAATGATCGATTAGGGTCAGTTGTGATTTTCCATGAAGATAAAAAGCCCCTTATTGTCACTTTTGCTCCGATGATGATCGCCGATCATATGCAAGCCAAATTACGAGGTGATTTACAGTGGATTGATGAAGATAATCTTGTTGTCGGTAAGACAGGTCGAAATATTGCTCAGCTATTAAAAGAAATGGGCGTACAACAAAATGCACATATTGGCGTGATTGGTTTAGAGCCTTACCCTCCATTTTATTTTGATGGTGCAATGCCATTTAATACGTTCAATGGTATTAAAGATGTGTTTCCTCATGCGAAATTTAGTTGTGTTTATCGTGATTTCTTTAAACGTGCCTCAGTAAAAAGTGAAGAAGAGCTAACTCATGTGAGATATGCTGCCGCAATTGGTGAAGCAATGAGTGAAGCAATGCGTATTACGGCAAAGCCCGGAGCAACAGAAGCCGATCTTGCTGCCGCGATTACTGCAACGTGCTTATCTCGTGGTGGATTTACTGCAGAAATTTTAATGGGATCAGGTTCAGAATATATTGGTTGGGGTCCCCCAGCTTGGCAATATCGCTCACAAGCGCCTCGTGAAATTCAAATGGGAGATATTGTGTTATCAGAAATTTTTGCCTTATATGGTATGTATGAAACACAACATCAAGCCGCAGTCGCGGTGGGGAAAATTCACGAAAACTTAGAAAAGGCCGCTTTAGTCGCTCGTGAATGTTATGAAATAGGTGTTGATCATTTAAAAGCGGGTGTGACCTTTGGTGAAGTAGTTGATTTTATGGAGAAACCACTATTAAAATCAGGTGGATGGCATGTACACCCACTTATTCATAGTATCAATCCTTATGGTCCGATTGGTTTTGGTACCGCGCCGGGTATTGAATCACTTCCATTAGCCAGTCGTTATAAGCAAATAGAGCGATTACCTAACCCTGGTCGTGAATTAGTGTTACAAGAAGGAATGACCTTTGCATTTGAGCCAAACTGTGGTTTTGGTCATCATTTATGTAACTTAGGGGGAACGGTTGTTGTTGGTAAAAGTAAAGGGATTGAGTTAAATTCAAACTCAACACAATTAATGCGTGCTGATTTATAAGCCGAATATAAAATAGTTAAACTAATAATGAAAAACACCAGTAAAACTGCGATAAGTGCAGAACAAACTCAAGAAAGGTTAGTGCAAGAAGGTATTAGGCTGTTTGCACTACATGGAATTAGTGGATTGAGAACGCGACAACTTGCGCAGGATGCTGGTGTTAATCAATCAGCTATTCCCTATCATTTTGGTGGAAAACTGGGTGTTTATACGGCTGTTATTCAATATATTGCGACAGAGTTAGCAACAGAAATACACTTTGACCAATTTGATCTTAAGGTTCACGTTTTATTAAAAAAGAGTGAGTTCAATCGTGAATTGCTTGCTGAGTTAATCTCACTATTAGTCATGGGATTAACGCGTGCTTTATTAGCACCTGAAAGGCATTATTACAGTCAGTTAATTTTACGTGAACAGCTAGAACCCACTGAAAATTATGAATTAATTTATCGTGACCTGATTGAGCCTTTTCATCTTAGACTCTCCCATCTTATTGAATTAATCGATGAAGAGAGTAATAGATTAACCACAACGATTCGTGCTCATGCCGTTATTGGGCAAATATTAGGGTTTGTGATTGCCAGAAAAGCTTTTTTATTACGCGTTGAACAGCAAGAAATGACACCTCAATTATTGGATAAAATAGCAAAAGAAATCAGCCAACTATCTGTAAATGCATTAATATCGGTAAGATAATTTTTTATAATCCTTCCAAATAAAAAAGACCGATCATGAAATATTGCCATGATCGGTCTTTTTCTTTTATGCTTTGCTATTATTCGTACTGATAAATTAACGTTTTAATGCATCCGTTAATTCGCTACGAATTTCAGCTAATAATGCTCTGACAACGCGAGGGTTACCTGCAACAATGTTACCCGTCTGTAGGTAGCCGTGGTTACCTGTAAAGTCAGAAACAATAGCACCAGCTTCACGAGCGATTAATTCACCACCTAAGAAATCCCAAGGTTTTAAACCAATTTCAAAGTAGCCATCAACACGGCCTGCAGCAACGTAAGCTAAATCTAACGCAGCAGAACCCGTACGACGGAAATCTGCACAAGGAACAAACAGTTTGCTTAGCATATTGATATAAGCTGCCGAGTGTTGTTTGCTTTTGAATGGAAAACCGGTGGCAAGAACCGCACCGTCTAAATCACGTGCATTAGAGCCACGTAGACGATAACCATTTAATTGTGCACCTTGACCACGAACAGCTGAGAATAATTCGTTACGCATTGGATCGTAAACAACAGCGACTTCAGTACGACCTTTAATGCGTACCGCAATAGAAACTGCAAAGTGTGGAAGACGTTTAATGAAGTTAGTCGTGCCATCAAGTGGATCAATAACCCATTGTATATCGTAATCTTCACCGAGTAACTCGCCACTTTCTTCCGTAATAATGGTGTGTTTTGGATAAGATTTACGGATGATTTCAATGATTGCTTGTTCTGCGTCACGGTCAACATTTGTGACAAAATCATTGGTTCCTTTCTGATTAGTTTCTACAGATTCAGGATTTTCGTAATTTTTGGCGATTAAGTTACCAGCCTTACGTGCGGCACGTATGGCAATATTCAGCATCGGATGCATGGTTATCTTCCACAAGATGTTAAAGAACGGGGATAAAAAACGTGCGAGAGTATAACAGGCATTCGTGTTTCTGGCTACAATTGTGATAAAATAGATGGATCACAAAGCAATTAACAAGAAATCAATGTTAGAGAATATTCGCATCATCCTAGTAGAAACCTCTCATACAGGCAATATGGGCTCTGCAGCTCGCGCTATGAAAACCATGGGGTTGACTAACCTTTATTTTGTTAACCCAAAAGAAAAACCAGATTCACATTCTATTGCCCTATCTGCTGGTGCAAGTGATGTTATTGGCAATGCAAAAATTGTTGATAGTATCGATGAAGCGATTGAAGGTTGTGGTTTAGTCATTGGAACGAGTGCGCGTAGCCGTACTTTACCTTGGCCAATGCTTGCCCCCCGTGAATGTGGCGAGCGTTGTATTATGGAAGCTAAAAATAAGCCTGTTGCTGTTATTTTTGGGCGCGAACGCACAGGTTTAACAAATGAAGAATTACAAAAATGTGATTTTCATCTATATGTTCCGACTAACCCAGAATATGGTTCTTTAAATTTAGCGATGGCTGTTCAGCTTGTTTGTTATGAAATTCGCATGGCAGCGCTTGCTCAAGAAGAAAAACAAGAGGAAAATAGCCCATTAGAGATTGATTATCCACCAGCTGATGATATTGAACGATTTTATGTTCACTTAGAGCAGGTACTTAATGAATCTGGTTTTATTCGACCTAAACACCCAGGGCAAATCATGAGCCGCTTACGCCGTCTATTTACGCGTGCGCGCCCAGAGACACAAGAGCTTCATATCTTACGTGGTATTCTAACGTCTGTTGAAAAATGGGCTAAGAAATAGCGGATAAAGTTGATTAATATAAGTCAACTTTTTGCTGAGTATAATACTTGACTAAAACACTCGGATAAATAGTTGACTAAATTACTCGGGAATGACACAATTTGATTATTGTTCACCACGGAGTATTTGTTATGAGACTGACATCAAAAGGGCGTTACGCAGTTACTGCAATGCTTGATGTTGCATTGCATTCACAGCAAGGCCCTGTTCCCCTCGCCGATATTTCAGAGCGTCAAGGGATTTCCCTTTCTTATCTTGAGCAGCTTTTTTCACGTTTGCGTAAAAATGAATTAGTTGCAAGTGTTCGAGGCCCTGGTGGCGGCTATTTATTAGGTCGCGATGCTGGACAAATTTTTGTTGCTCAAGTTATTTCTGCGGTTGATGAATCTGTCGATGCTACCCGTTGCCAGGGTAACAAAGAAGGGTGTCAAGGTGGCGATCGTTGCCTGACTCATACTTTGTGGCGTGATTTAAGTGATCGTATAACCAGTTTCTTAAGCAGTATCAGCCTTGAAGAGTTAGTGAATAACGAAGAGGTTATGGATGTCGCCGATCGTCAAGACAATGGAAAACGCCATGCAATAAATGGTCGTTTACAAGAAACCATTGTTAATATGCGAGTATAACGGCGATCTCTAGTAGGCAAAAACAAAATTATTAAAGAAGATCTGTCGTCTTTGGAGTTAGTGAGCAATGAAATTACCCATTTATCTAGATTATTCAGCAACCACACCCGTTGATCCACGAGTTGCTGAAAAAATGATGCAATGCCTGACTATTGATGGCATTTTCGGTAACCCAGCTTCTCGTTCACACCGTTTTGGCTGGCAAGCAGAAGAAGCTATTGATATCGCACGTAATCAGATCGCTGATTTAATTGGTGCTGATCCTCGTGAAATTGTATTCACATCAGGTGCAACCGAAGCTGATAACCTCGCACTGAAAGGTGTTGCTAACTTTTATCAGAAAAAAGGTAAGCACATCATCACGTCAAAAACTGAACATAAGGCGATTTTAGACACTTGTCGCCAACTTGAGCGTGAAGGTTTTGACGTCACTTATTTAGCGCCAAAAAGAGATGGTCTGATTGACCTCAAAGAGCTTGAAGAAGCGATGCGTGAAGATACCATTCTAGTCTCTATCATGCATGTAAACAATGAAATTGGTGTTGTTCAAGATATTGCTGCTATTGGTGAACTGTGCCGTAGCAAAGGCATTATTTACCATGTAGATGCGACACAAAGCGTTGGTAAATTGCCGATTGATCTCTCTACGTTAAAAGTTGATTTACTTTCTCTTTCTGCACATAAAGTTTACGGTCCTATGGGTATCGGTGCACTTTATGTTCGTCGTAAACCACGCATTCGTTTAGAAGCACAAATGCATGGTGGTGGACATGAGCGTGGTATGCGTTCAGGTACATTAGCCGTTCACCAAATTGTGGGTATGGGCGAAGCTTACCGTATTTTGAAAGAAGAAATGGCTGATGAAACTAAACGCTTAAACGAATTACGTTTACGTTTATGGAATGGCATTAAAGATATCGAAGAAGTTTATATCAACGGTTCTTTAGAACACACAGCGCCAAATATTCTTAATGTGAGCTTCAATTATGTTGAAGGTGAATCATTAATGATGGCACTGAAAGATCTTGCTGTTTCTTCAGGCTCTGCCTGTACTTCAGCAAGCTTAGAACCTTCTTATGTACTGCGTGCTTTAGGTTTAACTGATGAACTTGCACACAGTTCTATTCGTTTCTCTCTGGGTCGTTTCACGACAGAAGAAGAAATAGATTATGCAATTGAACAAATCCACAGTGCAATTGGTCGCTTACGTGATCTTTCGCCACTTTGGGATATGCATAAACAAGGTGTTGATATCAACAGTATCGAATGGTCTCACCATTAATCAGACGTTTTCAGGAGTTAAATCATGGCTTATAGCGATAAAGTAATTGATCATTATGAAAACCCTCGTAACGTGGGCTCATTTGATAACAACGACCCTTCTGTAGGAAGTGGTATGGTCGGCGCACCTGCTTGTGGTGACGTCATGAAACTGCAAATTAAAGTTGATGATAACGGCGTAATTGAAGATGCGCGTTTTAAAACTTACGGTTGTGGTTCAGCGATTGCATCAAGTTCGCTGGTAACTGAATGGATGAAAGGCAAAACATTAGATGAAGCTGAATCCATTAAGAACACTGCAATTGCAGAAGAATTAGAATTGCCACCAGTGAAGATCCACTGTTCAATTCTCGCAGAAGATGCAATAAAAGCAGCGATTGCAGACTATAAAAGCAAACGCCAAGGCAAGTAATTGTCTTTTATAATAAAAAAATAAAATATTGGCGGATGCTGAATCTTTTTTCAGTATCCGCTTTCGTTCTTTATGAGTGAGGTGTGCCATGTCAATTTCCCTTACAGAATCCGCCGCTAATCGTGTCCGCTCTTTCCTGTCTAATCGTGGTAAAGGTGAAGGTTTGCGTTTAGGCGTAAGAACATCGGGTTGTTCTGGAATGGCTTATGTTCTTGAGTTTGCTGATGTCATCAATGACGAAGATACTGTTTTTGAAGACAAAGGTGTGAAAGTTATCATTGATGGTAAAAGCATGGTCTATTTAGATGGAACTGAGCTTGATTTCGTCAAAGAAGGATTAAACGAAGGCTTTAAGTTTAACAACCCAAATGTGTCAAATGAATGTGGTTGTGGTGAAAGCTTTACTGTGTAATTTGTGTTAAAACACGGTATTAACGTTAATTAATCCAAGAGTAGATGTATGGACTATTTCACACTATTAGGTATGCCTAATTGTTTTGATATTGATAAACAGCAACTTGCTGCACGTTATCAAGATATGCAGCGCCAATATCACCCTGATCGTTTTGTTGGTAAATCTGATAAAGAGCAAGTTCAAGCAATTTCTTTTGCTTCAACAATTAATCAGGCTTATCAAACCTTAAAAAATCCACTCTCTAGAGCTGAATATATGCTCTCATTACACGGTATCGATATTGCTAATGAGCAACAAACGATGCACGATACTGCATTTTTAATGGAACAACTCACTTTACGAGAAGAGCTGGATAACATCGAGCACAATGCTGATGCCGAAAGTTTGTTAGCTGATTTTTCGGCACGTTTAGAGAAAATGTACACAGTACGTCATGATGAAATGGTCAAAACGCTAGATAACCAAACTTGGGATATTGCGGCTGATAATGTAAGAAAATTACGTTTTCTTACAAAATTAAAAGAGCAAGTCGAGCAACTTGAAGAACGCTTGTTTGATGGTTTTTAAGGGAAACTATTATGTCATTATTACAAATTAGTGAACCAGGTCAAATGCCTGCACCACATCAGCGCCGACTTGCAGCAGGTATTGATTTAGGCACGACACACTCACTAGTTGCCACTGTACGTAGTGGGCAAGCCGAAGCGCTTTCTGACAGCGAAGGTCGCTATTTATTGCCATCTGTTGTGCAGTATCAAGTTGATAATATCAATGTTGGTTGGAATGCTAAAAAAGAAGCAGAAAAAGATCCTGCTAACACGATAAGCTCAATTAAAAGAATGGTCGGTCGCTCACTGAGTGATGTGACAAGTCGTTATCCAAACCTTCCTTATCATTTTCATGAGAATGACAATGGCTTGCCGTTAATTAAAACAGCAGCAGGCATTGTTGATCCGATCCAAGTCTCTTCTGACATCTTAAAAACATTGGCAGAGCGTGCTACACAATCATTAGGTGGTGAACTTGATGGTGTTGTTGTTACCGTACCGGCTTATTTTGATGATGCTCAGCGCCAAGGCACAAAAGAGGCGGCTCGTCGCGCAGGTTTGCATGTTTTACGTTTATTAAACGAGCCAACAGCGGCGGCTATTGCTTACGGTTTAGATTCAGGAAAAGAAGGCACCATTGTTGTTTATGACTTAGGCGGCGGTACGTTTGATATCTCTGTTCTTCGTTTAACGAAAGGTGTTTTTGAAGTCTTAGCAACCGGTGGTGACACTGCTTTAGGTGGCGATGATTTTGATACAATGTTGGCGGATTGGATAAGAGAACGAGCAGGGTTTGGTCATCAAAAAGATGCGATATTACAACGTCAATTGCTTGATGTTGCATCAGAAACTAAAATTGCATTAAGTGATAATGATGTCGCTGATATCACTATCCATGGCTGGAAAGGTGAAATTACCCGCTCTGAATTTGAATCATTAATTCACGCTTTAGTAAAACGCACTCTTTTATCAGTTCGTCGTGCATTAAAAGACGCAGATATTGAAATTGATGATGTGTTAGAAGTGGTTATGGTTGGTGGTTCAACGCGCGTTCCACTAGTTCGTCAAATGGTCGGTGACTATTTTAAACGTGAACCGCTGACGTCTATCGATCCTGATAAAGTGGTTGCAATTGGCGCTTCTATTCAAGCCGATATTTTAGTGGGGAATAAACCTGATAGTGAAATGTTGCTACTTGACGTTATTCCACTTTCGCTTGGCTTAGAAACAATGGGTGGATTAGTTGAGAAAGTGATCCCGCGTAATACCACGATCCCTGTTGCTAGAGCGCAAGAATTTACAACCTTTAAAGATGGTCAAACTGCCATGAGTGTACACGTTGTTCAAGGTGAGCGTGAAATGGTAAGTGATTGTCGTTCTCTTGCTCGTTTTACATTACGCGATATTCCACCGATGGCAGCAGGTGGTGCACATATTCGTGTGACATTCCAAGTAGATGCTGATGGTTTACTCAGTGTTAGTGCAATGGAAAAATCAACAGGTGTTGAAGCGTCTGTACAAGTTAAACCGTCTTATGGTCTTAGTGATATCGAGATTGCTAAGATGATCCAATCTTCGATGGAAAATGCCCAAGAAGATTTACAAGCTCGTCGTCTAGCCGAGCAAAAAGTCGAAGCAGCACGCGTGTTAGAAAGTTTAACCGCAGCATTAGAAGAAGATGCTCATCTGTTAAATGAAGATGAGAAAATCGCGATCGACAAAGTTGTAGATACCTTAATAGAGAGCGTTGAAGGGACAGATCCTGTCGCCATTGAAAACGCAATTAAACTACTGGATAAGCAAACTCAGGATTTTGCAGCGCGTCGTATGGATTCTTCTATTCGTCAAGCGTTGGCAGGTCATTCTGTGGATGAGATATAACTATGCCTAAAATTGTATTTTTACCCCATAGCTCACTGTGCCCTGAAGGTGCTGTTGTTGATGCAACAGAAGGTGAATCAATTCTTGATGTTGCATTACGGAATGGTATTGAGATTGAACATGCTTGTGAAATGTCTTGCGCATGTACAACCTGCCACTGTGTGGTACGAGAAGGTTTTGATTCACTAGAAGAGAGTTCAGAGCTTGAAGACGACATGCTAGATAAAGCATGGGGTTTAGAGCCTGAAAGTCGCTTAAGTTGCCAAGCTAAAGTGACTGACGAAGATTTAGTTGTTGAAATTCCTAAATATTCGATTAACCACGCAAGAGAGCACTAATTTTAGGAGCCCAGCATGAAATGGAGTGATACTCGTGAAATAGGGGAAGCATTATTTGATCTTTACCCTGACACTGATCCTAAGACTGTGCGCTTTACAGATATGCATCAGTGGATCTGTGATTTAGATGATTTTGATGATGATCCACAAAAATCAAATGAAAAAGTGCTTGAAGCGATCTTACTTGTTTGGCTTGATGAGTTTGAATAATTGATTGCATAACAAATAAAAAAGACTGGCTAAAATTGCCGGTCTTTTTGCATTATAGGGCTGAGCATTTAATTGACTAATCGATTTTAAAATACCTCCTAAGAGGGATGTTTTAGCGATTTGTTATGAGAGGTTTTTCGTAGAACACAGTGCAAGTACTCTTTATCACTGAATGATGATGGTGACTGCTTGGTTTTTGCAGTAAATTGATCACGCTAAAAGGCAAATATCTGGTAGTCTGAATAGGTTAACTGCCACCAAGTAATAATAAGTGAGACAATAAATGAATAAACAAATTATGCCTATCATGCTGTCTAATGAACCTGCAGCAGCATGTTGGGGTGAAAGAGCACTAATTAGCACGAGCGAAACAGGCATGACCCTCCATTTAACGGAAGAAAACCGTTTAGGCGCTATTCAGCGTGGTGGACGTAAAGTTGATGGTCAAGGTATTCGCAATGTTGCACTTGTTGGTGATGGCTGGGATTTAGAACGTAGCTGGGCTTTCTGGTTAGGTTTTAGAGCACCTAAAGGGGCACGTTCAATCGAATGGCCACAACTCGATGACGCGGATAAACACGAATTAGAATCACGCATTCGCATCGTTGATTGGGTTAGAGACACCATTAATACACCCGCAGAAGAGTTAGGGCCAGAACAACTTGCACAGCGCACAGTTGATCTTTTCTGTGGTCTTGATAAAGAAGATATTAGTTACAAAATCACCAAAGGCGTTGATCTACGAGATCAGAACTATGCGGGTATTTATACGGTAGGTCGTGGTTCTTCTCGTGATCCAGTTTATTTAACACTTGATTTCAACCCAACCCAAGACAGTAATGCCCCTGTATTTGCTTGCTTAGTGGGTAAAGGTATTACTTTTGACTCAGGCGGTTATAGCATTAAACCTTCATCATCAATGAATTCAATGAAAGCTGATATGGGGGGGGCTGCAACGTTAGCGGGTGCGTTAGCATTAGCCATTACTCGTGGTTTAAATAAACGTGTAAAACTACTGCTGTGTATCGCAGATAACATGGTTAGCGGTAATGCCTTTAAGCTGGGTGATATTATTCGTTACCGTAATGGTAAATCAGTTGAAATTATGAATACAGATGCTGAAGGGCGTTTAGTATTAGCAGATGGCTTAATTGATGCAAGCAATATTGCACCAGAACTGATTATTGATGCCGCGACATTAACGGGTGCTGCTAAAGTTGCAGTAGGTAATGACTACCATTCAGTATTGAGTTTCGATGATAAATTAGCCACCGAGTTACTTGCCAGTGCTGAGCAAGAAAATGAGCTGTTCTGGCGTTTACCATTAGCTGATTTCCACCGTAGCCAATTGCCTTCAAGTTTCGCTGATTTGAATAATATTGCGGCACCTTCTCATACTGCGGGTGCAAGTACAGCAGCTGCTTTCTTATCGCACTTTGTGTCTGACTATAAAAAAGGTTGGGTACATATCGATTGTTCAGCAACCTATAGAAAATCGTCTGTAGAACAGTGGGCAGCAGGTGCAACAGGTTACGGTGTCCGTTCTATCGCAAATCTGTTATTAGCAAAAGCAAAATAATAAACGTTATTAGATTTGGAGTTTGTCATGGATGTATCTGAACAATTTGAGACTCAAGAAATTGTTTCTGTTGAAGGTTCTTCTCTAAAATTAAGTGTACTAGAACCACAACCTGAAAAATTGACAATGGCATTAAGCGAATTTTTTGGTGAACATAAACCTATTCGTCGTGCTTTTATTGTTAATGCACAGGAGCAAGATAATGAAGACATATTTTATCTTATTGGTTTAGAGATAACTGGAAGCGAAGACGTTATTGCGCAGATACTCCCACACGCTGCAGAATCTGCTTTTGAATATCTAGAAGAAGGGCAATCCCTTGATTTTTGCTTTGTTAATAAAGATGAAAAAGGGGTGAGTCATTTTATGATCCACCACGTATCACCTTTTTATCAACGTAAACTGGGCGGTTTCCTAAGAAAGGGTATTCCAATTGTTAATTTAAATACCTAATCACCTTCTCTAAAATTAGGCGATATCTCATCAGATATCGCTTTTTTTTATCCTATAATAGAGAATTGGCTAAATTAATAAATTGTTTTTATATTTACATAATATTTTGTTTTAAATGAACTTTATTTTTAAAGTAAAAATAAGGCGATTTCGTGCTGTAAAGAATTTCGTATGATTCGATAAAATATAGCCAATATTGTTACTTTTTATCTTATTAGAACAAAGAAAAATCTATATTATCACTGCCCGGCCTGCATAAAACATCGCATTATTCAGGGGTTGAATTTAAAGGAAATGGATATGAATCAAAACCAATTTAGACAATACACAGAAAAGAGAGGCTATCGTTGGTGTTCTCTTGCTGTTGTATTGGCGTCTGCGTTGGCACTGACTGGTTGTGATGACAAAGCTGATGAAAGCTCGTCAACAACAGATAAAGCGCAAAATGTACAAACAACTGAGCAAAAAAATACTGTTCAAAATACATCGGATACAGCCACTCAAACTAGCGAAAAATCAGCAGTTACAACAAAAACGAATAATGAAACTGCATTAAAAAGCAAAGCAGTCCGTGATGAGTTGGCTATGCGTTTTGCAGGAAAAGAGGTCACTGTATTAGATGCATCTGAATTACAACGTGATGGTGCGAGCACCATGGTTGTTACTTTCTCTGTACCGCTTGATCCTGACCAAAAGTTTGATAATGTCATTCACCTTGTTGATACCAAAAAAGGGAAATTAGAAGGTGCGTGGGAATTATCAGACAATTTAATGGAACTGCGATTCCGTCATTTACCCCCATCAACAGAATTAAATTTAACGATTGATGATAAAATTAAAGGCATTAATGAACGTACATTAACAACGCCTTTTAGCCAAAAAGTCACTACGGAAGAAATTTTTCCTTCAGTGGGTTTTACTAGCAAAGGCTCATTACTGCCACTGGAAGCCGCAGAAGGCTTACCGATCATTGCCTTAAATGTGGATCAAGTTGATGTTAATTTCTTCCGTGTAAAAGATGAACAATTGGCTCAATTCTTAACACAATGGGAAAGTCGTTCCAATATTAACTATTGGGAATCTGATGAATTTTTATCTCAAGCTGACTTAGTTTATACCGGCCGCTTTGAGCTAAATACAGAAAAAAATACCCGTGAAAATGTATTACTACCACTAAAATCAATAGATGCCCTGAAAAAAGAAGGTGCTTATATTGCAGTGATGCAACAAGCGGGTAAGTACTCTTATACAGTGCCAGCAACGGTATTCACATTTAGTGATATCGGGCTGTCGATGCACAGTTATCTTGATACACTAGATATTTTCACTCAATCACTTAAAAATGGTTCTGCGTTAAATAAAGTAGAAATTCGCCTATTAGATGAAAAAGGTGGTTTAATTTCGAAAACGCAAACTGATAGCCAAGGGCATGCCACACTTGAGAAAAGTGATAAAGCACGTTTATTAATGGCGATTCGTGATGGGCAAACCAGCATGATTGATTTGCGTAAACCTGCACTTGATCTTTCTGAGTTTGATATCGGTGGCCCTCAAGGTTATAGCAAACAATTTTTTGCCTTTGGTCCTCGTGATCTTTATCGTCCTGGCGAAACCTTAATTGTTAATGCGTTACTGCGTGACGGTGACGGTAATCCAATTAAAGAACAACCTGTTAAAGTAGATTTACTCAAAACAGACGGGCAAGTTTCACGTAGCTTTGTATGGCAACCAGAAAACGGACTTTATCAGTTAAAATTAGTTATTCCTGCTGATGAAAATACGGGCACACGTACCTTACGTTTTGATATCGGTGATGGAACACCTCGATTCTATGAGTTCCAAGTTGAAGACTTTATGCCAGAACGTATGGCATTAGTCATCACAGGTAAAAAAGGTATTTTACTCAGTGGTAACGATGCATATTTTGATCTTGAAGGACGTTATCTTTACGGTGCGCCTGCCGCAGATAACCGTTTACAAGGACAAGTTTTCTTAAAAGCATCTCGTGAAGCGGTCAGTAAATTACCCGGTTATGAGTTTGGTGCAGTTAAAGACGAAAACTTCAGCCGTTTACTGGATGAGTTCGAGCTTAATTTAGACTCTGATGGTCAAGGTGAATTAAGTGTTGATAGTGATCGCTATGCTGAGCTGAAATCGCCAATCAATATTATTTTACAAGCAAGCCTACTTGAAGCGGGGGGACGACCTGTCACTCGCCGTTACCAACAAGCCGTTTGGCCTGCCACACACCTAGCGGGTATTCGTCCAGTTTTCCCTAAAAAAGAAGTTTATGATTACCGTACAGACAAATATAAATCAGGTTACAGCGTTGATGAAAACTCAATGGCTGAATTTGAAATTGTCTATACCGATCAAGACGGTAAAAAACTACCCGCTAATGATCTTAAAGTGAAGTTTATCTATGAGCGCCATGATTATTACTGGCGTTGGTCTAGTTCGAATGGCTGGGAATCTGGCTATAACGAAAAAGATCTACAAATGGATGAACAAACCGTCAAAATAGCCAAAGATGGCACTGCAAAAGTAGCGTTCCCTGTTGAATGGGGCTCTTACCGTATTGAAGTGGTCGATCCTAAAACAGAATTGGTCAGTAGCTTACGCTTCTGGGCAGGTTATTCTTGGATGGATAATACAGGTGGAACTGGGGCAGTAAGGCCAGATCAAGTTAAACTAAAGCTGGATAAAGAAGGTTATTTGCCGGGCGAGAAAGTGAAACTAAATATTGTTGCACCTCATCCGGGTAAAGGTTATGTCTTATTAGAATCCAGTAATGGGCCTTTATGGTGGCAAGAAATTGATGTGCCAGAAAAAGGACTCGATGTTGAAGTGCCTATTAATAAAGAGTGGGCAAGACACGATCTCTATCTCACCTCTGTTGTCGTAAGACCGGGTGATACATCAAAACAAGCGACTGTAAAACGTGCTGTTGGTATTTTGCATTTACCATTACAAGATAAAAACCGTCGTATTGATATTTCACTTGATGCGCCTGAAAAAATTCGTCCTAATCAGGATTTAAAAATCCGCATTAAAGCGAATCCAGTTGCAGGTCAGCCATTACCAGAAAATATTAATGTTTTAGTTTCTGCGGTGGATACGGGTGTATTAAATATCACAGAGTACAAAACGCCCGATCCTTACGATGCTTTCTTTGGCCGTAAACGTTATAGCATTGATCAATATGATGTTTATGGACAATTAATTGAAGGGCAAGGTCGTTTAGCCAATCTGCGTTTTGGTGGTGATGGTGGCGAAGCCGCTGCGCTATCTCGTGGTGGCAAAAAGCCATTAACAGATGTACAAATCATTGCTCAACAAACGGCACCTGTAAAATTAAATGCGCAAGGTGAGGGCGAGGTTTCTCTGCCTATTCCTGAATTTAATGGTGAAGTACGTTTAATGGCGCAAGCTTGGACTGCAGATAAATTTGGTAGCCAAGAAGGTAAAGTGGTTATTGCTGCACCTTTAGTCACTCAGCTTTCATTACCTCGTTTTATGGCAGGTGGTGATAATGCACTGTTATCTTTAGATTTAACCAATCTTACTGATGATGCACAGTCTATAACCTTAAATTACACTGCATCAGGTTTGGTTGGATTAGGGGGGGCAGAAAGTAAAACGGTTTCACTGACAAAAGGTGAACGTACACAAATTCAAATCCCAGTAAAAGCGAAGCATGGCTTTGGTCAAGGTGAGTTCTCACTGTCTATATATGGTATTAAAGTACCCGGTGAAGAGATTAAACCTTACCACAACTCTTGGAATATTGGTGTACGCCCAGCTTATCCAGCAGAAACACTTCACTATGCAAGTACATTACAAGATGGTGAAACATGGCGTTTACCAACAGAGCTATTAAATCGCTTTAATAGCTCAACACTTGAAGGTGAATTATTACTGACAAGTCGCCCTCCATTACAAGTTGCACGTTATGTTAGAGAACTGTTTGCTTACCCTTATGGTTGCTTAGAACAAACGGTCAGTGGGCTTTATCCATCGTTATATTCAACAGAGAAAGAGTTGAAGCAATTAGGGATTAAAACACAAACTGACGCAGATAGAAAAGTCGCTATTGAGAAAGGTATTGCTCATCTGTTAACAATGCAAAAAGCGGAAGGCGGATTCTCTTTATGGAGCCAAGGTGGACGTGAAGAATATTGGTTAACTGCGTATGCAACCGACTTCTTATTCCGCGCTTCACAGCAAGGCTATGCGGTTCCTGCAGATGCATTAAAACGTGCAAATGATCGCTTATTACGTTATTTACAAGATAAAAGCTTAGTTAACTATGAATATGCTGTTAATCAAGATGCGGCTCGTTTCTCTGCAAGAGCTTATGCCGCGTTAGTGTTAGCGAATCAGCAGAAAGCACCTTTAGGTGAATTACGTCGCCTTTATCTTGAACGTAATGAAGCTGGAAGTGGTTTAGCATTAGTTCAATTAGGTATTGCATTAAAACTGATGGGTGATAATAGTCGTGCAGAGGGCTTAATTGCTGAAGGTGTCACAACAACCCGTAAATATAATTATGGATTGGGTGATTACGGCAGTGTTATTCGAGATCAAGCATTAATCATTGCTTTATTGAGTGAAAACAATCTTGAAACACAATCTCGAGATGCCAGTGTAATGACTTTATCGGATAACTTAACGGGGCGTGAATGGTTCTCAACCCAAGAAAGTAATTCACTCTACCTTGCTGGGCGCTTCTTTATTAATATGGCAGAACAGCCTTGGGAAGTTGTGGTAAATCGCCAAGTCCCTGCAATTAGTAGTGATCGCGCTGTGAATGAAACATTAACATCAACACAGTTACAAGAAGGGTTAGAGTTAAACAACCGAGGTGGTGCCGCAATTTATTCTCGTATGAATATCGTGGGCTATCCGAAAGTGGCTCCTGCTCCTTATAGCAATGTGTTAAATGTTCATCGTAGTTACTACGACTTGAAAGGCAATCGTGTTCACCCTAATCGCTTACAAAGTGGTGAAATGCTGGTGGTGAAACTGGAAGTTTCAGCCGATAGAGATGTGCCAGATGCATTAGTTGTTGATTTATTACCTGCGGGTCTTGAAATCGAAAATCAAAACTTAGCATCAAGCAGTGCAAGCTTAAGCGACAGTGCCGCTGACTTGCAGGAGTTTATCGACGATATGGGTCAAGCAAATATCAAGCACCTTGAATATCGCGATGACCGTTTTGTTGCGGCCGTCTCTGTTGATAGATATCGTCCAACGACATTACTCTATTTAGCAAGAGCAGTGACACCAGGTAGCTATCAAGTACCCCCTCCACAAGTTGAATCTATGTATGTACCTTACTGGCGTGCAATAGGATCAACAGAAGCCAAGATTGATGTTGTTCCTTAAATCTTGTAGCCCTTTCTTTTGAAAGGGCTTTTTCCTTTGAGTGATTGAATGAAACTAGGATATAAACGCCTTATTGTTGTTATCATTATTTTTCTGCTAGCAACGCCTATTTTAGCTTGGATTACAGATAAGATTTGGCCTCTCCCCGATCCTGAACCTCAAATTGCGACGATTGTGACAGCGCAAGATGGTACACCTCTTTGGCGTTTTGCTGATAAAGAAGGAGTGTGGCGTTATCATGTCAAACTTGCTGATGTTTCTCCTGAATATTTAGAAGCCCTAATTACGTATGAAGATCGCTGGTTTTATCAACATCCCGGTGTCAATCCGATGGCGATATTACGTGCAGCATGGCAGGACTTAAGCTCAGGAAGAATTGTGTCAGGGGGAAGTACATTATCAATGCAAGTAGCTCGCCTTATTGATCCTCACTCTCGAACTTTAGGCGGAAAGATCAAGCAGCTTTGGCGCACGCTACAATTAGAGTGGTATTACTCGAAAGATGAAATACTTGAAATTTATCTGAACAGAGCTCCCTTTGGCGGGACTTTAGAAGGTATTGGCGCAGCAAGTTGGGCTTATTTAGGTAAATCTCCCGCTGATTTATCCGCAGGTGAAGCGACATTAATGGCGGTATTGCCTCAAGCACCCAGTCGTTTGCGACCTGATAGATATCCTGAACGAGCTCAAGCTGCCCGTGATAAAGTGCTAGATAGACTGGCAGAATATCAGATATGGTCACAAGAAAAAGTTAGTGAAATCAAAGAAGAACAGATTCTATTAGCGCCAAGACAAACGCCACAATTAGCTCCCTTGCTTGCTCGCCGTATGTATAATGAAAAGCGAGATCCTGTTATCACAACAACCATTGATATTAATATTCAACGGCAGCTTGAAGATATTGCAAACCAATGGAAATATCAGTTAGCAGACAAAACGTCTTTGGCTATTCTCGTTGTTGACCATACAGATATGAGTGTAAAAGGGTATGTCGGCTCTGCTGACTTTAATGATAATTCACGTTTTGGTCATGTCGATATGATCAGCGCATGGCGCTCGCCGGGTTCAACATTAAAGCCATTTATTTATGCGCTTGCATTAGATGAAGGGCTTATTCATGCAGAATCACTCTTACAAGATGTTCCTCGTCGATTTGATAATTATCGCCCCGGTAATTTTGATTCGGGTTTTAATGGTGCGGTAAGCGCCAGTGAGGCATTAAGTCGCTCTTTGAATTTACCTGCGGTACAACTAATCGAAGTCTATGGTGCAAAAAGATTTGCGGCAAAACTACGTCACAATCATCTTGAAATGCGCTTTCCTTATGGTTCAGAGCCTAATTTAGCGCTAATTTTAGGAGGAACAGCAACACGAATGGATGAACTTGTTTCTGCCTTTAGTGCGTTGGCAAGGCAAGGGAAAACAGCACCTTTACGTTTTAAACCCGAACAAGTTATTGAAAATCGTGTGTTGATGTCAGCGGGCTCAGCGTGGATCACAAGACGTATTTTAGCGGGAGAAGCAAGGCCACGACCTGATAGCGCAATCTCGCCAGTTGTTCCTTTAGCTTGGAAAACGGGCACAAGTTATGGTTATCGTGATGCATGGTCTATTGGTGTTAATGCCCGTTATACCATTGGCGTGTGGGTAGGCAGACCCGATGGGTCACCTGTTGCGGGGCAATTTGGTTTTGCAACAGCTGTGCCTATTATGAATCAAGTCAATAATTTGCTAACAGGTTATTTCTATCAAAATAAGCAACGACCACCAACAGATTTACGCCCCAATAGCGTGTCAGCAGCAACCATCTGTTGGCCGACAGGTAAAGCATTACCAAAAGAAGATAGTAATTGTAGAGTGAATCGTCGTAGTTGGATTTTAGATAATACCATTCCACCAACCTTATTGAATGACAGTCAAGAAGGGCTATTAGGAATAAATGAAAAAATTTGGTTAGATAAAGAGGGGAAACGTACAGGGCCTAATTGCCCTAATGCGGAGCTAAAAGATATTGCATTGTGGCCAATTGCATTAGATGCGTGGTTACCTGAAAAAGAGCGCAGAGCCAGACGATTACCACCGATTTCTCAAACATGTCCACCCATTAAAGAAGATAATATTCCACTGTTTATTTCAGGTATTCGTGCTGGCGATTTATTAAGGCCTTTACCTGGGGAAACTAACCTTGAGATAACCGTTTCTACTCAAGGAGGAAGTGGTATGCAGTGGTGGTTTTTAAATGGTGAACAAATAGGGAAGACAGAAAACGGTGAAACGTTCTCTTATTTATTAGAAAAACGAGGTAAATACCAATTATCGGTGCTTGATCTAAGTGGTCAAACGGATATGGTTAATTTTATATTCCGTTAAACTGAAAGAATAAGATAAATGAGAACTGAGTGATTTTTAACTAAAATAAATGTTTTAATGAAAATAAAAGCATGTACTTGTGTGCGTGATTTCAGTTCTTTTTCATCCTTGTTTTTAAGTTTGAGCATAGAAAAGGGTAAAAATGTGATTAGAACGATAATTTATAACTTTTTTGCCACAGTTTTTTAAAAAAATAGGTATTCAATCTGTGCAATTTATTTTTATCCTCCTATAATCGAGCCCTTATTTTTTGCAGGGAATGCGGTATTAATTCGTTTTTCCATGATCTGTGATAAAAGAGATAACAAAAGTTATCATTAATAAAATAATTTAGAGGTAAGGCATGGCTATTCAGCGCACATTTTCTATTATCAAACCAAATGCTGTGAAAAAGAACGTTATCGGTGCTATCTATCATCGTTTTGAAAGTGCAGGTTTTCGAATTATTGGCGCAAAGATGTTGCATTTAACACGTGAACAAGCTGAAGGCTTTTATGAAGAACACAAAGGCCGTCCTTTCTTTGATGGTTTAGTCGAGTTCATGACTTCAGGCCCAATCATGGTGCAAGTGTTAGAAGGTGAAAATGCAATTCAACGCCACCGTGATCTGATGGGTGCAACTAACCCAGATAACGCATTAGCAGGCACATTACGCGCAGATTACGCTGACAGCTTTACTGAAAATGCAGTACACGGTTCAGATTCAGACGCTTCAGCGGCACGCGAAATCGCGTATTTCTTCACTGAAGATGAAGTTTGCGCGCGCTAATTTATTAGCATCTCTACGCGAAAAACAGTACAATGCGACGCCCTGTTTGATAATCAACAGGGCGTTTTTTCTTATTGTAAAATTATACAAATATAGAGTATCCCATTAGCATCAATGCTAATGCAGGCCGCATAGTGTAACAACGAGGCAATGTCATGACCCAATCTACCACTCCAGCGCCAAGCGCTTCTGTCGCTGTTTCTAAAGAAAATACTGTGAATCAAAAAACTAAAATTAATCTGTTAGATTTAAATCGTAAACAGATGCGTGAGCTTTTTGTCTCTATGGGCGAAAAACCATTCCGTGCTGATCAAATTATGAAGTGGATGTACCACTACTGTTACGACGATTTTGATCAAATGACAGATATCAATAAGGTGTTACGCAATAAATTAAAAGAAATTGCTGAAATTAAAGCACCTGAAGTTTCTGAAGAACAACGTTCAACAGATGGCACGATTAAATGGGCGATTACGGTTGGCGATCAACAAGTGGAAACGGTTTATATTCCAGAAGATGATCGAGCAACATTATGTGTTTCATCACAAGTGGGTTGCGCATTAGAGTGTAAATTCTGTTCAACAGCTCAGCAAGGTTTTAATCGTAACCTTAAAGTGTCTGAAATTATTGGGCAAGTTTGGCGTGCTGCAAAAATTATAGGTTCATTGAAAGAGACTGGTCGTCGTCCTATTACTAACGTTGTTATGATGGGAATGGGGGAACCGTTACTGAATTTGAATAATGTTATTCCAGCACTTGAAATCATGATGGATGATTTTGGTTTTGGTTTATCTAAACGTCGTGTCACTGTTTCTACATCAGGTGTTGTACCTGCATTAGATAAATTGGGTGATGCCGTTGATGTTGCCTTAGCTATTTCATTACATGCACCAACCGATGATATTCGTGATGAAATCGTTCCAATTAACAAGAAATATAATATTGAGATGTTTCTTGAAGGTGTTCGCCGTTATATTGCTAAATCAAATGCGAACCAAGGGCGTGTGACTATTGAGTATGTCATGCTTGATCATATTAATGACAGCACAGAACAAGCTCACCAATTAGCTGAACTTTTAAAAGACACGCCGTGTAAAATTAACTTAATTCCATGGAACCCGTTCCCAGGCGCGCCTTATGGACGCAGTTCTAATAGCCGTATTGATCGTTTTTCTAAAGTATTAATGGAATATGGCTTTACCACAATTGTACGTAAAACACGTGGTGACGATATTGATGCAGCGTGTGGACAGCTTGCTGGCGATGTTATTGATCGTACAAAACGCACGCTGAAAAAACGCCAACAAGGTGAACTAATTTCAGTAAAAGCAGTCTGATACAGTTGCACATCTCTTTCTTTGTGAAGTGTATTACATAATTGCAATGTAGAGAGAACAAGGATGAATATATTTGAGGAATATAATGATGATAAGGATATCATCAGTAGTAATTACTATTGGCTTGGTGTTATTGGTATTAGGTTGCCGATCACCAGCCAATCAAGAACGTGTTGCAGTGTCTACGCGTTTACAATTAGGTGATGCTTATTTAGCCGAGCAACAATACCAAATAGCACAATACCATTTCCAAAAAGTGTTATCAGTGATGCCAAATCACTCTGATGCTAATTTAGGAATGGCGTTAACATTGCAGTTAATGGGAAATTCTATTCAGGCGTTAGATTATTACAAATTAGCGATGAAGTCGAAGCCAGTAAATGTTAATGTATTAAGGCTTTATGGTAATTTCCTTTGTGAACAAAATCTATTAAACAATAATAGTGTGTTAATTGAGGATATACCGCCAGATTATTTGGTTTGCCAGCAAGGTGATAATAAAATATCAAAAAATTCGCGGTGATACGTTAAGGTACTTTGTGCTTTTGCGAGTTCATCAATGTTAAACATCCAATAGCCACAGTGCCTAGATTGCTAATGAATACTGAAAACAAAACCGAAGAAGTGAAATTAACAGCAGGTCAACTTTTACGTCAGGCACGAGAAAAGGTGGGGCTAACACAACAAACTGTTGCGGATCGACTTTGTTTGAAGTTATCAACAGTGCGCGAAATTGAAACAGACTCTGTTTCTTCTGATATAGCGCCCACATTTTTACGCGGATATATGCGTTCATATGCTAAGTTAGTGGGTGTTCCTGAACAAGAAATTCTTGGTTTTATCGACCAGCAAGCCCCCGTTAAACAAATTAGAATGACAACCACACAAAATTATTCATTAGGTAAACGTCACAAGAAACGTGAAGGTTGGCTGATGAAAATTACGTGGGTAATTTTGATTGTAATGGTTGCATTAGTGGGGGTTTGGTGGTGGCAAGGGCATCAAGCAGATCAACAAGAATTAGTCTC
>NZ_JABUYL010000017.1 GCF_014897315.1 Proteus sp. FME41
TTAAAATCCCTCGGCTGTAAGGCTGTGCGGGTTCAAGTCCCGCCCTGGGCACCATATAAAAAAGCGGACCTTGTAGGTCCGTTTTTTCTTACACCGACAAAGATTGGTATAAGAAAGGCGTTACTGTATTAAGCAATAAATGTTTTAAATTTATTTGTTATCACCATTATTTGATGAATATATAATGAGTGTGGCAAGTAAATACAATTTGGCCCAGGTGGTGAAATCGGTAGACACAAGGGATTTAAAATCCCTCGGCTGTAAGGCTGTGCGGGTTCAAGTCCCGCCCTGGGCACCATCTATAAAAAAGCGGATCTCATAGAGGTCCGTTTTTTTTGATCTATTCAAAGTGAAAGTTAAGTCATTCAATATTTAAATTATTTTTGCTTTAGGCAGTCAATTGTTATTGGAATAAAAAATCATCTTATTAATCGTGATAATAAGATGATTTAATATGCGTTTAGAGGTGTATGTCAGCTATCATTTACTCTCTGATTTTAAATGAATGACACGATCTCTCAGATTAATAAAATGTGTCAATACATCCTCAACAGTAAGAAGCCCAACGTTATCTTCAGGTGCTTTTAGCACTTCACTGGCGATATGCCATGGTCCCCAAAAGCCAGCATCACTATTACCAAACATTGCCACTGTCGGCACTCCGACACCCACTGATATATGTAATGCACCGCCATCACTGGTTAGCATTTGATCACACAGAGACATACCTGCCATTAATTCTCGAAGGTTTTGAGTAGGGACTGGTGTAATAGGAATATCTTTACACTGGTCAAGAATAAATTGTGCCTTTTCATCATCACCAGGATGTTGTTTATTATCGCTACTGCCCGGCGACCAAAAGAGTAAAATATGACATTTTTCACGTTGTATAAGCTGGTGTGCTAGCGCGATAAATTTTTCTGCTTGCCAACGCTGCTGTGGTTTACGAGAGCTAATTTGTAAACCATAGATAGGAACATTTTCAGTTATATTGACACGTTGTCGGATTGCAGTGATTTCATCATCTTTAACATATAGCTTTAGTGGGCCTGCTTTTGTTTCTATTCCAAGAGGGTGGGCTAATTGGCAGAAAAGTTCAGCAATATGACCTTTGTGGGAAGGGATAGGAATTGGATCAGTTACCGCAGAAGGTGTGTCATTACCAATAGCAATAATACGTTTAGCACCTGATAATTTTGCCCATTGCAAGGCTCTTTTTGCCCAATGATCACGTGCAACAATGGCAATATCATAGCGTTGGCGTCGCATATCAAGAATAATTTTCAAACGACTAAAAATCAGTTTTAAGGATGACTGACCTGATTTTTTATGATGTAGCTTGCTGTAAATATGAATATTTCCAACAGAAGGGTTACCTTCTAAAATAGCTTGATTATAAGAATTGACGAGAAGATCTATCTTTGTATTGTATTCTTGCGCAAGAGAATCTATTAAAGGTGTAGTGAGTATTAAATCCCCAATATTATCTCGTTGTATTATCAATATTTTAGGCATAATTAGGTTTGTTTATCTTAAAATGAGAGAAGTGCATTGCTGATAGGTATTATTCAGCAGTAAGCATAATATATATTAATGATTATAAACAATTCAATATGCAGAGACATCTCTATCAGCGAAATAATCCGCTTTTTAGATAGGAAATGAGAGGAATATAATTATTGATGATATTTTATTTTAACACAGTGGCTATCTAAGAGATAACCACTGTGATTACATCATAAACTTTAATCGTATAACTTATTGTTAGCTATTCAATGTATTTTCACTATAGGGTTGAAGGGCGATTAAAAACATTCTTCTAAAATAGTGAGCACATCTTTTGTTGTCAGCTTTTTATAGCCATTGCCAATAATTGTCGTAGATTGTGCAATTTGAGGAAGCATTTCTTTTGTAGCACCTAATGCTTCTAATGAAGTCACGATGCCGCACTCTTTCGTAAAGTGCTCAAGTGCATCAATGCCTTCTAAAGCAATTTGTTCTTGAGTTTTACCTTCCGTAGAAATACCCCATACTTGAATTGCGAACCGTACAAATTTCTCAATACCAAATGTATAGATAAAACGATAATAAGGCAGAGAAATTGCAGCAAGTCCCATTCCATGGGCACAATCTGTATAAGCACCTAATTGATGCTCAATCATATGAACTTGCCAATCTTGCGTTTTTGATAATCCTGTTAGGGTATTTAATGCTAATGTGGCATTCCACATTAAGTTACTTCTTGCTTCATAATCAGTCGGGTTTTTAAGCGCGATGCGTAAATTATCAATTGAAGATTTTAATAAACTTTCAATTAAATAATCGGTTGTATTTGCACCTTGATCAGAAAAGTATTGCTCCATCAAATGGGACATTGTATCAAATACACCACTCACCATCTGATACTGAGAAACAGTAAATGTATATTCTGGGTTTAAGATTGAAAATTTAGGAAATACACTTGCAGGAAATAGACGCCCAATTTTATATTTAGAGTCTTCATGAGTAATAACTGAACCACCGTTCATCTCAGAGCCAGTCCCTACCATAGTAAGAATTGAAGCGACAGGAATGATGTTATTGTCAATATCTTGATTTTCAACCCAGTATTTTTGAAATGGATCTTCGTTTTCACAATAGGCTGAGACAGAGATACCCTTGGCACAATCAATAACAGAACCACCACCCACAGCTAAAATTAAGCTGACGTTATGCTCACGAACTAATTGAGCGCCCTCCATCATTTTTGCATAGGTTGGGTTTGGCATAACACCTGATAACTCAACCACTTTTTTACCTGCATGATTGAGAATGGTTATAACTTCATCATAAAGACCATTGGATTTAATTGCATTACGACCATACATCAGCATGACTGTTTCGCCATAATGTGATAATTCATCATTTAATTTAGCAAGAGAATTCTTACCAAAATGAATGGTTGTCGGATTATAGTAAGAGAAATC
Organism: Proteus sp. FME41; assembly: GCF_014897315.1. Lineage (GTDB taxonomy): Bacteria > Pseudomonadota > Gammaproteobacteria > Enterobacterales > Enterobacteriaceae > Proteus. The sequence continues at coordinate 2,967 of NZ_JABUYL010000017.1, forward strand.
GAGTTGCATTTTGATATCCTATTGCGATATTAAGTTGATAGCTATTCAATTGACGTCTTGTTTATTTTTGACTTCAAAAGAGATAGAGAGGTATTCGTCGTTGGGGTAAATGCTATCGCTTTTATATTTAGATATGAATGTCTGATCTTCTTTGTCTCTTGCCTATTTTTCCAAAAGATAAAAAAGAGACATTAAATAGAGATTAATAGGTAAACAAGAGACATAAAAAATGAAATGATAAAATAGTAGTATCGTTAAAGACGCTGAGTTTCTTTGAGTATTTTAATATCTGTTGCTGGTGGAGCACCAAATAACCGGCTATATTCTCGACTAAATTGAGACGGACTTTCATAACCTACACGATAAGTCGTTGTTATTGCGCCTAAATTTTCAGTTAACATTAATCGACGGGCTTCACTTAGTCTTAGCTTTTTTTGGAATTGCAACGGGGTCATTGAAGTCATCGTTCTAAAATGGTTATAAAAGGCAGATTTACTCATTCCAGAACATGACGCCAATTCATTGATATTTAATGGTTTTATAAAATTATTTTTTAACCAATCAATTGCTTTTGATATTTGATGGCTATGACTACCCGCAGTGACGATTTGATTTAAACGTTCACCTTGTTCAGTGATGAGTAGGCGATAGAAAATTTCACGCTTTATCCCTGGAGCCAGAATTTTAATACTCTCAGGAGAATCAAGAAGATCGAGCAAACGAATAAAGGCATTGACTAATGGTACTGATAATTCACCGACTGCAATTCCTTTTTGTGCATTTGAATTTGGATTAAATGTTAATTCGCCATCTACAATGAGTTGTGATATCTCTTGTAGATCTAACTCCATAACTAGTCCTAAAAAAGGTTTATCTTCGCTGGCTTTCATAATATTAGCCATAACAGGAAGCTCAATTGATGAAATTAAAAAATGGTTGGCATCATAAATAAAACTTTCGTCTCCTAATATAACTCTCTTTTCACCTTGGGCTATTAAACAGATACCTGATTTATGTGTGTGGCTGGTAATAGGTGTTGGTGAATTCCAGTGTGTTAGTGTTAATCCTGGAATTGGAGTTTCAAGTTGGTTAGTATCATGAGTCCACTTTTCAATTATCACGGCAAGTTTTTGAGTTAATAGCGCCATGGTGTCTGAATTATTCATAGGGGCTCCATACATAATAAGAGTATTAATATTGATACAACCTTAAAATTATAATGTATGTGATGGATATTAGACAATTATTTGATTAATCTTTAATAAAAATCCTAGTAAGGCTGTCATAAAAAAGAAAATAGGCTGAATTCAATAAATCACAGCCTATTTAAATCTGTTATTTATTCGCTTTCTTTTTTTCTAACCATTTTTGCATTTGCTCTATTTCAGGGCCTTGTGCATCGATAATAGCTTGGGCAAGTTTACGCATCTCAGGATCTGTGCCGTATTTTAGTTCAATCTTTGCCATATCGATAGCGCCTAAATGGTGGGCAATCATACCATCAGCAAAAGCAACATCGGCGTTATCCGTATTCATACCTTTTGCCATCTCGGCATGCATTTTATTCATAGAGTCATTAAGTTCTTTCTGCATTGGAGAAGTATTGTGCGATGTGCTCATGTCCATATTCGGATGTGTGTTGTTTGCCATTGCCCCAAAAGAGAGAGTACTCATAAAAATAACTACAGCAGGTAATATTTTTTTCATAACAGTTTCCTTTAATTTATCGTGAAATTGTTATCACCTTAAAGATTCCCCTTAGGGGAAGGTCAATGTTGTTGTTCAAAGTTTAATATTCTTTACCTTTAATGACGTATTTATAGGATTATTTTTATTAACTCATTATATTTTAATGATTTATAGATTAAGTAATGATGATGAGAGGTTTTATCAGTTTTTATTTTTAAGACTTTCTTTATGAAAATACAGAAAAGTAATGATAACTATTTTCATTAAATGGTTTTTGTTATAAAGTTGCATTGTTAATGCAACTTTAAGGTGGCAATATGAAAACTCAAACAACAACACAATCGATACCTCAAGAACAGTCAAAAGCAGGGCATACATTTTTGGCCAGCTTAGGAAAAACACGCTTAAGACCCGGTGGTGTAGAAGCGTCGGATTGGTTAATTAATAATGGACATTTTACATCCTCAAGCCATGTTTTAGAGATTGCCTGTAATATGGCGACAACCTCAATAGAAATAGCGAAAAAATATGGCTGCCATATTATTGCTGTAGATATGGATGATAAGGCTTTAGCCAATGCAAAAAATAATGTTGATAATGCACAGTTATCACATTTAATTCAGCTAACAAAAGCCAATGCATTATCACTCCCTTTCCCTGATAATAGTTTTGATGTGGTTTTGAATGAAGCCATGTTAACTATGTATGCGGATAAGGCGAAAGCAAAATTAGTAAAAGAGTATTATCGTGTTTTAAAACCGGGTGGTTTGCTATTAACCCATGATATTATGAAAAAAAATAATGATGTAAATAGAGATAATTTAATAGGTGTGGTGAAATCAAATGTTGCGCCTATGTTTAAGCAAGAGTGGAATGAGTTGTTTATTAATATTGGGTTTTCAGAAGTAAAAATAAAATCAGGTAATATGAGCTTAATGTCACCGATAGGCTTAATACGTGATGAAGGCTTATTAAGAACAGCTAAAATAATTAAAAATGGATTAAAAAATAAGGAAAACAGAGAACGATTCTTATCAATGTTTCGTTTTTTTAGAGAAAATAGGCATAATTTAAATTATATCGCGTGTTGCTCAAAAAAATAATATTTATTAAGCGAGATTAATAGAATAATTAATAGCACCTAAGTAATAATGATAGGTGCTTATTTTTTATAAAAAATAATTAGTATTGTATACCTCCGTAATAAAATGTAAAAAATAAAAAGAATCGTAATCCAGATTGAACCTAATTTATTTTAATTATATATATTGAAGTAGAGATAACCGATAGATGGAGTTAAGCATGAAGCAAATACTAATTATTGCAGGAGGATTACTATCACTAACAATTATGTTGACTATTTTTATCGCGATTTTAATTGTGTCCGTATTTAAAGATAACACCGTCGAAATATGGAATGAAGGGCGTGAAGTGATAGAAAATTCATCATCAAAAGTTAACGAGGCAATGGCAACGGTAGAAGCACAACGTGATACGTTAATGGCTATTTATCAATCAAAAAATAACAATGGAAGCTGCCAGCAATTAGCTGAGAAGCTAAATGATGTGGAAAGTGCGCTTTCTAATGGAAGTTTAACGTTACCGCGACCTGCAATAGAACAAATTTCCACAATTAAAAATGCTTTCGATGGTTCAACATCATCGACGAAAAACATCGCTTGCGAGCAAGCTCTTCAAGTAATTAATAACTTAAGCCAGTAATCTGGATATCTTTTCATATTTTATTTCTTTTTTTATCCTGTAATCAGATTATTTTTAATAATTAAGTTAATATTTATTATCATAATTATATGAATATACTGCGTATTTTTATTTAAAATAGCTGGTTTCTATTACCCAAAGCAAAAGATTAATAAGTGACTTATATCTGTCCTTTCGTTATGCATAGATTATGTTAACGTTAAAAAGATATCCTGCTGGGGATTTAAAATTACGATATGAATATGCTAAAATTGGTAGCTGATTCGCTTTAGCAATGAAACTTAGTAAGGATTTGGTTTATTTTTTGTTTCTAACGAAATGCATTTTTATCTTAATGGTTTAGCGTTTGATTCTGATTGATCCAAAAGTTACATATATAATTTTCAATTATTCAATTGTTTTATTGAATGATTGACTGTTAAGGTTTAGGATACTCTTATTCAAAAAAGGATCACGTAAACCATGAGATTTTATGGGGACAGCCATTATGCTAAGTGTTAAGAAATTTGATGCAGCAGATCTTTATATTGTAAGATTTTTGAGCTCATGGGGTGTGCTTTGTCACTCCTGTATTTAACCAACTTTCTATTGATATGGAAGACAGTGTGACTTTTGCGGAAGTACATATCGTTGATAGTTAATCTATTGCTGGTAAATATGCGATCCGTAGTATTTCCTAGATAGCAATTTATAAAAAAGATTTACTAATAGACTCACTTATAATCTGAGAAAACATCAATTAATTATGAATATCGCAGCATCAAACGTAAATGAAGTTAGCCGTCAAACTGCATGGATAAGAGTAATAATATTATCATTTGCGGCTTTCGTTTTTAATACAACAGAGTTTGTTCCTGTTGCACTGTTAAGTGATATTTCTGGAAGCTTCGGTATGATCCCTGCTCAAACAGGGTTAATGATCACAATATATGCTTGGATTGTGGCTTTAATGTCTTTGCCTTTAATGATAATGACAAGCAAAGTTGAGCGACGTAAGCTACTTATTATTTTATTTATTATCTTTATTTTAAGCCATATTTTGTCTGGTGTAGCATGGGATTTTAAATCACTGATAGCAGGGCGTATTGGTGTTGCTTTTTCTCATGCAGTGTTTTGGTCGATTACCGCATCACTGGCTGTTAGAATGGCACCAGCGGGTAAACGAGCTCAAGCATTAGGTTTATTAGCGACAGGAACTGCATTAGCAACCGTACTTGGTTTGCCTTTAGGTCGAGTTGTTGGGCAGTGGTTAGGATGGCGTGCAACATTTATGGGAATTGGTGTTTTAGCTTTAATTACCATGTTTGCATTAATGCGTTATTTGCCTTTATTACCCAGTGAGCATTCAGGCTCATTAAAGAGTGTGCCTGTATTATTAAAACGTGGTCCATTAATGGGCATTTTTCTATTGACAGTAGTCGCTGTCACTGCACATTTTACCGCTTATAGTTATATTGAGCCTTTTGTTGTTGATATTGCTAATTTAGATCAAAATTTCGCGACGTTGGTTTTATTAATTTTTGGTGGTGCGGGCATTATCGGTAGTGTGTTATTCAGTCGTTATAGTACAAAAATGCCAACATCATTTTTATTCTTTGCACTTATTTTATTAACCCTTTGCTTAGGTTTTTTAATGATAAGTAGCCAAAATTTAATGGCGTTTATTGTGCTTATTATTTTTTGGGGTATTGGTTTCATGTGTATTGGCCTAGGCATGCAAGTAAAAGTCATTGATTTAGCCCCTGATGCAACAGATGTTGCGATGTCTATTTACTCTGGTATTTTTAATATTGGTATAGGAGCTGGGGCACTAATTGGTAATCAAGTTATTTTACATGCAGGTATGCCAAACATTGGTTATGCAGGCACAATACTCAGCATCATTGCTGTTATTTGGTGTGGATTTATTTTTAACCGCTATCGTGTTTCTATGGGGGGAGAGCCCCGTAAAAAGAATCAACTCCATTAATACCAAATAAGTATTTTTACGAAGAAAAGGCATTATTCAAATTGAATTGATGCCTTTTTTATTTGTTGTTGATGAATATCCTCGAAAAGGCTTGTGATAGAATTCACAAAATTGAATTTGTATAAGATTAAGGCGAAAAAATGAATGGATTAACTTACCTAATGTTGGCAATTATATCTGAGGTGATTGCGACTACGATGCTAAAAGCGTCTGATGGCTTTAGTCGTTTATATCCATCTATTGTTGTCGTTATAGGGTATTGTTTTTCTTTTTGGGCACTTTCTCAAGTGGTCAGAGTCATGCCATTAGGTATTGCTTATGCAATTTGGAGTGGCTTAGGGATTGTATTAGTTTCTGTTGCGGCTGTTTTCTTTTATCAACAAAAACTTGATTTACCTGCCATTATTGGTATGACTTTGATTATTGCAGGCGTTTTAGTCATAAACTTACTCTCCAAAAGTGCTTCACACTAATAGGAATAACGGAAAAGCTAGGGTATCTTTGATGCAAAAGAAATTTAAAACAGCATGCTATTTATTTATGTTTACTGGTTTTGCTTTTATTGCAGGATGCAGTGATTCAGTGCAAACACAATACACATCAACTCAAGGGGTTAATAAGAGCAGAACGATACCGACAACAAGCCTCAATATCCCTTTAGATGAATCAGCTAAGGCGACGTGTGTCTTTTCCGGTGGTGTGCCATCCTTAAACTATGAATTGCATGGTGGTCAAACACCAGTATGTCAATTTGCGAATGGAAAACGTTGTAGTGAACAAGCATTAATTAACGGTGCGTGTATCCCAGGTTGATGCTTATTATTTATAAATTTAAAAATCAATATGTAACAATAAAATGGCCCCTAATTATTAACTAAGGGCCATTGTTTTTTATTTTTTTGATTTAAACGAGCTTGTTATTTGGCTTATTAATACTAATAAACCCACAATAAAATAAACTGAGAAAATAATAAGCATCCACTGTGGCATTTCTAATGTTAAGAATTGCCATTGACTGACAGAGCAGTCTCCTGTTGCTTGGAAGACGGCAGGGAACCAATTTTGCAGTGCAAACCAAGAAGGTAAGGTGACAAAAAAATCACAAGTTGCAAAAGGGGATGGATTCAGGATCAGTTGCGTATGCTCCCAAGCTAACTCGATGCCTCGGTAAGCTGAGTAAAGCCATAAAAAACTACCCGCCATACGCATAAGTGCCATTTTAGGTGCACTTGCACCAATGAGTGCTGCAACTAATATTCCTAATACAGCGATGCGTTGATAGACGCACATGACACAAGGCATTAATTCCATTCCGTACTGAAAATACAATGCGGCACCTTCAAGACCTATTGCTGTTAATGCAAGCAATAGCCATGAAAAACGGCTTTGTGACCAGTGACGAAGAGAAGTCAGCATAATAATGTCCATTTAAATTTTAAAATAAGAGCCTATTCTGCACAAAAATCAAGTGCAAAAAAAGTAACAATCTGTTATTTCACAAATATTTACATTCAAGATTTTTTTAATGAAAAAAATAGGGCTTTTAACAAACAAAAGCCCTATTTTGATGTGTTATTTTAGAATGGTTTTTATGGGATAGCCACTAAACCAATTTCATAAAACCAGTGTGTTGCGGGAACAAGCCAGAATTCAACAGCTAATAAACCAAATAATGTCATTACGATAGTATATGGAAGAGCCATGATAACCATACGACCATACGATAAACGAATGAGCGGTGACAATGCGGAGGTTAATAAGAATAAGAATGCCGCTTGACCATTTGGAGTGGCAACGGAAGGTAAGTTTGTACCCGTATTGATAGCAACACCAATATGTTCATATTGTGATTGACTAATTAGTCCATCTTGTAATGCCGTTAAGGCTTCACTGATATAAACCGTACCCACAAACACGTTATCTGAAATAGCTGACAACAAGCCATTAAACAAATAGAAAAGAGAGAGCTGTGAGGACTCTGAAGCTTGAAGAACAAACTGAATAATTGGCCCAAAAAGTTGTTGATCAATGATGACGGCAACAACAGAGAAGAAAACGGTTAATAATGCAGTGAAAGGGAGTGCTTCTTCAAATGCCTTACCTAGTGCATGTTCTTCGGTGATGCCACAAAATGCAGTAGCAAGAATGATAACAGATAAACCAATAAGACCCACATCAGCTAAATGCAGTGCCAACGCGACAATCAACCAAACCCCAATTAATGCTTGGATCATGAGTTGAGCTTTTTCTTGCGAAGTCCGTTTTTCACTGTTTTTCTTGTCATATTCAGTTAGGACTTTACGAACTAAATCAGGTAATTCAGCGCCATAACCAAAGAGTTTAAAGCGTTCTACTAAATAGCATACTGCAAGCCCAGCAAAGAAAACCGGAATAGTGACAGGTGACATTCTGATAAAGAAGGTCACGAAATCCCATTCTAAATGTTTTGCAATAATTAGGTTTTGGGGCTCACCCACCATGGTCATTACGCCACCTAATGCCGTACCTACACCAGCATGCATCATTAAGCTACGTAAAAAAGCACGGAATTGTTCTAAAGTTTGTTTTTTCTCTACGGTATCAATAAAACCATCATTATTAAGCTCAGTGCCTGCCTGATTAGAAGCAAAATTATGATAAATAGAGTAAAAACCGAGAGAAACACTAATGATAACTGCAATAACGGTTAGCGCATCTAAAAAGGCAGATAAAAATGCACTTGCGAAGCAAAAAGCAAGCGATAACATTCGCTTAGAACGAATAGATAAAAGCAGTTTGGTGAAGGCGAAAAGTAACAATTGCTTCATAAAATAGATACCTGCAACCATAAAGACCAGAAGTAAAATAACTTCAAGGTTGTTGGCAATTTCATGACCAATTTGTTTTGGGCTCGTCATACCTATAATGACGGCCTCAATAGCAAGTAATCCTCCGGGTTGTAATGGGTAACACTTTAGCGCCATAGCCAGTGTGAAAATAAATTCCACGACTAATAACCATCCGGCGACAAAAGGGTCAACAAAGAAAAAAATCAGTGGGTTGATAATTAAAAAAGTAAGAATAGCAAGCTTATACCAATCGGGAGAGTTTCCCATAAAGTTCTTTAGTAGTGCTTGTCTTATACTCATATCCATTAGGTTTCTCATCCTCCAAATAGAGATTTTAGGCGCAATCATGCGCAATTTAACCATAGTACGCGCTAATCGCTGTGAAATTAAGCGCGTTAGTAATAATAAATTGATAAAACAACATCATGTTTTATGATGCCACTCACTATTTAATGATGGTTGAGCTATATCAAAATTACGCATTCTGATATTATCTTTTTTATTATTAGCAGAAAAATTGCTTCGGAAGAAATAAAAATATGGTAATTAAGGCTCAAAGCCCCGCAGGTTTCGCGGAAGAGTATATTGTTGAAAGTATCTGGAATAATCGTTTCCCTCCAGGATCTATTCTTCCTGCGGAACGTGAACTCTCTGAGTTAATTGGTGTGACAAGAACCACATTAAGAGAAGTATTACAGCGCCTTGCTCGTGATGGCTGGTTAACGATTCAACATGGAAAGCCAACAAAGGTAAACAATTTCTGGGAAACGTCAGGCCTTAATATCCTTGAAACAGTGGCTCGCCTTGATCATGACCGAGTTCCACAATTAATTGATAACTTACTTGCGGTAAGAACCAATATTTCAGCTATTTTTATTCGTACTGCATTTAGAAGTCACCCTGAAAAATGTATCGAAGTTTTAAACCATCAACTGACGACAGAAAACAGTGCCGATGAGTTTAGTGAACTGGATTACAATATTTTTCGTGGTTTAGCTTTTGCTTCAGGTAATCCGATTTATGGCCTCATCTTAAATGGTTTGAAAGGATTGTATACCCGTGTTGGGCGCTACTATTTTTCAAATATTCAAGCCAAGGAACTTGCATTAGCATTCTATAAAAAACTGGCTGAATTATGTGAGCAAAAAGATGTAGAGTTTGTAATGGATTGTGTCCGTCAATATGGTAAAGACAGTGGTATTATTTGGCAAAGCTTGCAGTCACCACTTCCAAGTGATTTAGAAGAAGTAAAACGCTAAATTTACTTTTTTAGTTTATTGCGATAGAGAAGACCAGTATCCCTATTAAGTTGTGATACTGGTTTTTTTATATCTTAAAAATAGAGGGGGGGGTTTTAGGCAATGCTTTAAATAGACTATTTTTAGAAAAAATAACAATAAAAATAGTCTTATTTTAATATTATCATCTTTGTTTTTATTTATTTTTAGATTTTAATAAAAAATAAATTTCCTCTGTTTATCATTATATTTCCCTCTAATTTAAACTAATTTCTTAATTAATGTTTTTATAATTAATTGATATTTATGTATCTAATTGATTTTAAATCATAATTAAATATTTGTTTTTGAAGGAAGTTTATTTAATGCTAATTAAGTGTGACTTAACTCTAAAATTTGCTTTTTTATTGGTCTAGATGATTATTCTATATTGGCTTTTTGTGTATGGAATATTATTCTTATGTTATATCAATGTAAATTATTGGAGTCTTGCCATGAAAGTGATCATCTTAGGTGGCGGCGTTATTGGTGTAACAAGTGCGTGGTATTTAGTGCAACAAGGACATGAAGTCATTGTGGTTGACAGACAAAATAGTGCTGCAGAAGAAACTAGTGCGGGTAATGCAGGACAAATATCACCAGGATATGCAACGCCTTGGGGCGCGCCAGGTATTCCATTAAAAGCCGTAAAATGGATGTTTCAAAAGCACGCCCCCTTAGCCATTAAACCGGATGGCTCACTTTTTCAATTACGTTGGATGTGGCAAATGTTGCGTAATTGTGATGCGTCACATTATACCATGAACAAAAGCCGCATGGTGCGTATTGCGGAATACAGCCGTGATTGTATTCGCCAGCTTCGCCAAGAAACGGGTATTGAATATGAAGGGCGTCAAGGGGGCACTTTGCAACTTTTTCGTGACCAAAAACAATTTGATAATGCTGCCAATGATATTGCTGTATTAAAGCAAGAAGGTGTTGCTTATGAATTGTTAACGGCGGAACAACTCAAATTGGCTGAGCCTGCACTAGAGCATGTTAGTCATAAACTGGCAGGGGGCTTGCGTTTACCAAATGATGAAACAGGTGATTGCCAAATTTTTACAAAAAAATTAGCAAAAATGGCAAAAGATGCAGGTGTGACTTTTTTATTCAACAAAGAAATCAAACATTTATTATTCGATGGTGATAAAGTAGCGGGCGTTCAATGCCATGATGGATTGCTGACAGCCGATCACTATGTGGTGGCAATGGGCTCTTACTCAACTGAATTTTTGAAAAATAAAGTCGCTATTCCTGTTTACCCGCTTAAAGGTTATTCACTTACGATGCCGATCATTGATCCGTCAAGAGCCCCGACATCCACTATTTTAGATGAAACTTATAAGATCGCAGTAACCCGTTTTGATGAAAGAATTCGTGTGGGAGGAATGGCTGAAGTTGTTGGCTTTAATTTGAACGTTTTAAAATCACGCTGTGAAACGTTAAAAATGGTTGTGCAAGATCTTTATCACGGCGGTGGCGATATCGAACAAGCTACATTCTGGACTGGCCTAAGGCCAATGACACCTGATGGTACACCCATTGTAGGGCCAACGGCTTATCGCAATTTATCCTTAAATACGGGGCATGGGACATTAGGTTGGACAATGGCATGTGGTTCAGGTCAATTATTGGCTGATTTAATTTCAGGAAATAATCCCGCTATTGCAGCTGATGATCTCAGTGTATTTCGTTATATCGATGGTTTTAATACTAAATTGCTCTTACCTGGGCAAAAACTTGATGCCGCTTATTAATTGAGGAAAACCCATGTCCAGACCCACAAAAGTAACCATTAACCTCGATGCATTAAGTCATAACCTGTCTGTTATTAAAGAGAGAGTAAAAGGCAGTAAGGTGTGGTCTGTTGTGAAAGCAGATGCCTATGGGCATGGATTATCCTGTATTTGGCCTGCATTAAGTCATACAGATGGCTTTGCGTTAATTGAGTTAGATAAAGCCATTATGCTAAGGGAACAAGGATGGGTTGGCCCCATCCTTTTGCTTGAAGGTTTTTTTAAGCCTGAAGATGTATATCTGTTAGAACGTTATTCACTGACGACAACAGTGCATTCTGATTGGCAATTTGATGCTATAGAAAAAGCACAACTAGAACGACCCATTAATATCTATCTTAAACTTAACAGTGGAATGAATAGATTAGGCTATCGATCAGACGTTTATCAACAAGCCATTATCCGAGCTAAAAGTATCAATAATATTGGCTCTATTATTCAAATGTCACATTTTGCTAATGCGGATACTGGGTTAAATATGGATATGCAAAAAGCGGTCATTAATCAAACCATGGTAAAAGAATTACCACGTTGTTTGGCTAATTCGGCGGCCACTTTGTTTAACCCTGAAACGTATCAAGATTGGGTACGCCCTGGCATTATTTTGTATGGCGTTTCACCTTCGGGGGTTTGGCAAGATATTGCTGATTTTGATTTACAGCCTGTGATGACATTTAACAGTGAAATATTAGCCATTCAACAAGTTAAAAAAGGTGAGCAAATAGGGTATGGTAGCCGATTTACGGCTGATCGCGATATGCGAATAGGTGTGGTTGCCTGTGGTTATGCAGATGGTTACCCAAGACATGCCCCTGATGGTACACCCGTTATAGTCAATGGACATAAAACACAATTGGTCGGGCGTATTTCTATGGATATGCTCACCATTGATGTGACAGATTTCCCTGATGTCAATTATGGTAGTTCGGTGGAATTATGGGGTGAACAATTGCCAGTTGATGATGTGGCAACAGCATGTGGTACGATTGGCTATGAATTGCTTTGTGCAATTACTCCTCGTGTCACCGTAGAAATGATGATAAATCTACCTAACTCCACTTTTTCTGATCTAAATGAAAGTTGTTGATCATCACTAAACTAGAATAAGCTTAAATTTATTTTGATTTGGTGATCCTATGAGTAACGGCATTGCATTGCGTGTGAAAGGCAAGGTTCAAGGTGTTGGTTTTCGTCCCTTTGTTTGGCAATTGGCACATCGCTTTGGTTTATTAGGGCAAGTGAGTAACGACAGTTTAGGTGTATTAGTGTATTTAACACCGTCACCTAAAAACGCGCTATTTATCGAAGCACTAAAAGCAGAATGCCCCCCATTAGCACGCATTGAACGTATAGAAGAATCACCCTATCAATGGGAGCAGCTACCTACTGACTTTATTATTGTACAAAGTGGTGGCGGTGAAATGGATACACAAGTTGTTCCTGATGCAACGACTTGCCAAGCTTGCATTAATGAATTGTTTGATCCTCAAAATCGTCGTTACCATTACCCTTTTATTAACTGCACACATTGCGGTCCTCGTTTTACCATCATAAAAAAAATGCCTTATGACAGGCCTTTTACTTCAATGTCTGAATTTCCATTTTGCCCTGAATGTAAACATGAATATGAAGATCCTGCTGATAGACGCTTTCATGCTCAGCCTAACGCATGTCCTGTCTGTGGGCCTCATATCTGGCTTGCAGATAATCGAGGTGAAACGTTATCAATAAAAGAGCTCGCATTAACTCAAGCATGTGAAGCATTACTTGCTGGAAAAATTGTTGCAGTGAAAGGGATTGGTGGTTTTCATTTAGTGTGTGATGCACGTAATAATGAGAGCGTTGCATTATTACGAAAACGTAAATATCGACCTGCTAAGCCATTAGCCGTGATGATATCTCGTATTGAACAACTTAAAGAAGATGAACAAGACTCTGATTTTCATCAGGCTATTATTAAAGCATTACAAAGCACCGCTGCACCTATTGTATTAATTCCCAAAACAGCAGCCCCCTCATTAAGTGAACTCATTGCACCGGGCCTATCTGAAATAGGTGTAATGTTGCCAGCCAATCCATTACAACATCTATTAGCTCGTGGTACTGATATTCCGTTAGTGATGACATCAGGAAATGCGTCTGGCCACACACCTGCATTAAGTAATGAAGACGCCTTATTACAATTAAAAAATTGTGCAGATTTATTTTTAATGCATAACAGAGAAATTATACAACGAGCTGATGATTCATTAGTTCGCATTGAAGGTAAACAAAGCATCATGATCCGCCGTTCTCGTGGATATGTTCCCGATGCTATTTCATTACCTGAAGATTTTGAGGCGCAACCATCAATACTTGCGATGGGGGGGGATCTTAAAAATGTATTTTGTTTATTACGTCAACATCAAGCCATTATGGGGCCTCATCTAGGTGATCTAGATGATATTAGTGTGCAACAACAACTAGTAAAATCGCTGGCTCTTTTTCAAGAAATTTATCGTTTTGCACCCAAAGCTATTGCGATAGATGCTCATCCTAACTACATCAGTCATCAGTTGGGTAAACAATTTGCGCAAGCGCAAAATATTCCTGTTATTGAAGTTGCTCACCACCATGCTCATATTGTTTCTTGTTTAGCAGAGCATGGACATACACATCAACAAAGCGCAGTTGTCGGGATCGCACTTGATGGATTAGGTTACGGTCAAGACGGGACTTTATGGGGAGGCGAATGTTTGCTGGTGGATTATCAAAAAGCAGTACGGATTGGCGGACTTCCAGCAGTTGCCATGCCTGGTGGTAATCTTGCATCAATTCAACCTTGGCGAAATTGGTTCGCACATTTAGCTACTTTTTCTAAAGATTGGCAATGTAGTGTGATCACCCAAATGATACCTAGTCATGATTTGCAAATATTAAGTAAGGCAGTAGAACGTCGTTTAAATTCACCTAAAGCCTCTTCTTGTGGTCGTTTTTTTGATGCAGTTTCAGCATCATTAGGATTAGCACCTAAAGAAATAAGTTGGGAAGGTGAAGCTGCATGTTACTTACAAACAGCGGCATTACAGTGTCATAAAGAGAAAAAAACAGAATTAATTAAGCAATATGGGCATTTGATGCCTGTAAAAAATAACAGGCTTGATTTGTCTGTTTTTTGGTCACAATGGGAAAGTATTAAGCTTAATGTCAATGAAAAAGCATGGCTATTTCATTATCTATTAGCTGAAAGTTTAGGCGATATTGCATTACAAGCGGCTGATGAACATCGGATTGATACCATTGTGCTAACGGGAGGTGTGTTAAATAACACACTACTCAAACACCTGTTTAAGAAAAAATTAAACAATAAAAAAGTATTAACACCTATGATGTTACCTGCTGGTGACGGCGGTATTGCATTAGGACAAGCACTGATTGCTACACATTTAATGAAAAGATTAAATGATTATAGGTAAAATAATGTGAGTTCTAGTTAATTGTGACTAAAATAGGTTTTTGGTTGCTACTTTATTAATGACAATATGGAAAATCATCGTGAGTAAGAAGAAGATTATCATTTCTTTAGCTGTTATTGCAGGACTTAGTGCACCAGCAGCCTTTGCTGGAGAATGGTCGGTTGGTGGATCGGTTTTAGCACAAGTGACCCCTTATAAAGGCGCTAAATCAAAAGATTATTTATTACCTGTTCCACAAGTTAACTATCAATCAGAAAATTTTTATTTCGCAACATTAGCGGCGGGATACTATTTATGGAATACACCCACTGATCAGCTTTCTGTTGATGTGCACTATTACCCTCAAGCGTTTAAACCAAGCGATAGTGATGATGAGCAAATGAAAAAACTGAATCGTCGTCGTGATACGATGATGGGCGGTTTTACTTATAAGCATCATGAATCATGGGGTAGCTTAAGAGCCATTTTTTCTGGCGATGTATTAGGAAAAAGTAACGGTATTATTGCTGATGCCGCTTATTTATATCCTTTCGAATTGGGTAATTGGTCTTTCCAACCCGGTGCGGGTGTAGTTTGGGAAAATAAAAAGCAAAATCGTTATGCTTATGGTATTACTCATGCCGAATCACAACGTAGTGGCTTAGCTGAATACCGCCCAAATGATAGCTGGAGACCTTATGTTGAGATTTCCGCTAACTATAAGTTTGCTGAAAAATGGAATTTCTTTGCGATGGGACGTGTTGACCATTTACCAAGTGAAGTGAAAGATAGCCCAATGGTAAACAAATCGGTTACTGCGATTGTGTGGACTGGTGTGACTTATACATTCTAATCAGCAAAAATCTAACTAGAATTTAGTGAGATTATCGATGATAAAAAAGCTT
This sequence comes from Proteus sp. FME41, assembly GCF_014897315.1. Lineage (GTDB taxonomy): Bacteria > Pseudomonadota > Gammaproteobacteria > Enterobacterales > Enterobacteriaceae > Proteus. Next base: position 18,590 of record NZ_JABUYL010000017.1, read on the forward strand.
CGATTCAAATTCGAAGCTTTTTTATTGGTAATACGTAAATGTTATTTTATTTTTCCGCAATATTCTTACGGACACGCACGACGAGCGATAAACGGCCAGGATGAATATTGTCAGGTTTTAATGGCTGATTAATACGTGCTGTTTCTACACATGCCATTTTGCGATAGCCTCCTGCATTCATATCTTTCATTGAACTGGCGAGTTCAGCCCCAGGATTCCAACACACTACATCACTATGATGGTAATGATGGACCTCAATAGTACGATCCCAACCATCATCATGGATAAGGTTAAAATCATTAGGCTCTGTGTAAAGCCGGTCAGTGCGTCCATTAAAGCGTAATGAGGTTTCATCAGTATAAACCTCTTTATCCGCTACAGTGTCAATGTAGTGGCCTCCTAAGCCAGTAACAGAGACATTGTCGATATCACTGACGTTAAAATAAGAGTGAAGGGCAGCAGTCGCTTCATAATCACCGTAAGATTCTAATTCTACCTCACAAGTTGCACCTAATTTAAAGCGTGCAATAACGGTAAATGGATGAGGCCAATATTTTTGTGTTTGTGGGCTCTCTTTTAATGTCATGGTAATGAGCACGCCGTCATCTTGTTCTGTATGAGCGCTAAATTCCCAAGGTAAAATACGGGCAAATCCATGACTGGGTGTTCCTGCTGACGCGAACCAAGGCCAGCAAATGGGGATACCACCACGAATGGCAACACCTGGAGTGAAAAGAGAGGCTTCACTTAGCCAAAAGACAGGATGCTCTTGTGCAGGTTGCCACGCAATTAAATGTGCACCTTGAAGGCTGATTGCGGCGCGTACTTTAGGATGTGAAATAACAAGAATAGAGAGCTCACCTAATTGCCGGCGGCTTAAGTAAGGTGATATTTGTTCAATAATCGGCAAAGAAAAAATTTTCTCATTCATTATTTATGACCTTATGTCACGGACTATTTTAATACAATAAACTGACTGGCTAGAAAATAAAAGAGCCACCAAAAGGTGGCTCTAAGCAAATCTTGATTTTCTAATCTCTTAATTATTTAGAGATATGAGAAATCAGATCCAGAACTTTATTTGAATAACCCACTTCGTTATCGTACCAAGCGACTAATTTAACAAAGTTGTCATTCAGTGCGATACCTGCTTTAGCATCAAATACTGAAGTCAGTACTTCACCATTGAAGTCAGTTGAAACAACTGCATCTTCAGTGTAACCCAGAACGCCTTTCAGCTCGCCTTCTGATGCTGCTTTAATAGCATCACAGATTTGTGCGTAAGTTGCTGGTTTTTCTAGACGTGCAGTCAGGTCAACAACAGAAACGTTAGGAGTAGGAACACGGAAAGACATACCAGTCAGTTTGCCGTTCAGTTCAGGAATAACTTTACCTACAGCTTTAGCCGCACCAGTTGATGATGGGATGATGTTTTGAGAAGCACCACGACCACCACGCCAGTCTTTTGCAGATGGACCATCAACAGTACGTTGAGTTGCAGTTGTTGCGTGAACAGTTGTCATCAGTGCTTCAACGATACCGAAGTTATCATTGATAACTTTAGCTAAAGGCGCTAAGCAGTTAGTAGTACAAGATGCGTTAGAAACGATATCTTGGCCTGCATATGACTTATGGTTTACACCCATAACGAACATTGGTGTGTTGTCTTTTGATGGACCAGTCAGAACAACTTTTTTCGCACCAGCTTGGATATGTTTACGAGCAGTTTCGTCAGTTAAGAACAGACCTGTTGCTTCTGCAACAATGTCAGCACCGACTTCGTTCCATTTCAGATTTGCTGGATCTCTTTCTGAAGTTACGCGGATGGTTTTACCATTAACAACGAGGTGGCCATCTTTTACTTCAACAGTACCGTTGAAACGGCCATGAGTTGAATCGTATTTCAGCATGTATGCCATGTAGTCTGCGTCTAACAGATCGTTAATACCTACGATTTCGATATCTGAACGTTCTTGAGCAGCACGGAAAACGATGCGGCCGATACGACCAAAACCATTAATACCTACTTTGATAGTCATATGTATTCCACCAGCTTTAATTTAGTGAATTAAAAAGTTGCTTCTAAAGTTACCAAAACCGCGCCAATCGTCAAGCGGAATCGTGTCAATAATTGCAAAAAATCAATTAAAAAAACACTATTCGCTTAAAGATTGGTCGTTTTAGCTAAATGTTACGCTGTGTATTATCGGGATCAACGCCGATAAATGAAGTTACCTTTGTTCCGATATGTGAAATTCATCACATTTCAAAAACTAAAGATTACTCTAGTTGATTTTAGACTATATTTTCCAGATTTGTTGTTAAATCTTTGTTATTATTCACTGTTGTTTTAAAAAGCATTTTTGTGAGAATGAGGTCTATATGGCAGATAATGAAAAGAAAGTGAATATTTCAAGTAATAACAATCACCTTGATTTATCAAAACTCAATGAAATGCAACACTATGTCACACAACAACACGGCACAGAGCCGCCGTTTAGTGGTAAATTATTACACAATCGCGAAACGGGGATTTATCACTGTTTATGTTGTTCGGCACCGTTGTTTTACTCAGACACTAAATTTGATGCAGGGTGTGGTTGGCCTAGCTTTTATCAACCTGTGAATGAAAGTGTAATCCGCTATATTAATGATTTTTCTCATAATATGAAAAGGACTGAAATACGTTGTCAGCAATGTGATGCACATTTAGGTCATGTTTTTAATGATGGCCCTGCCCCAACAGGGGAGCGTTATTGTGTTAATTCAGCTTCATTATCATTTACGAATAGTGAAACAGGTGAAAAACAGAAAGGCTAGTCATTGTTTTTTAACAAAATAATAACAACAGAAAAAACGATTCAGCCATTTCAAGTAATTATTTAGCTTATGGAGCAATCAATGGAAGTTAATGAACTTATTTCGATGGTCACCCCTGAAATTTATCAGCGTATATCAACGGCGGTTGAATTAGGTAAATGGCCTGATGGCGTTGCATTAACTGATGAGCAAAAAGAGCATTGCATGCAGATTGTTTTATTATGGCAGGCAAAAAATAACCACTCGCCCGAACATATGACTGTCGGAACAAACGGGCAAATTACGATGAAAAGTAAACAGGAATTAAAAGCTCAGTTTCAATCTGAACGTTTGGCAACATTAACGCCAATGGATGATGACTAAAACGTGTGTTGAATGGGTAGAATAGATATAAAAAGGGGGATGCTTATTAACCGAATTGGTTAAAACTGCCCCCTTTTTCGTTTTATGAAGATAAAGAAAATAACGCACTTATTAATTGTTACGATTTAGCCAATGTGCTGAATCAATTAATTCTGCACCTTTTGCCTGCATCTCTTCTAGCGCTTTTTCACTGTCACTCTCTTGAATGTTTACACCACGACAGCCATCTGTTATTACAGATACTTGATAACCTAAGCGTAAAGCATCTAATACCGTAAATTTAACGCAGTAATCAGTAGCAATACCAAGAATATAAAGATGTTTTATATTCAATGTCTGCAATAGAGTATGTAAACCTGTTTGATATTCGTGGTCGTTATCAAAAAAGGCACTATAACTGTCAATAAGGCGGTTTTGGCCTTTGTAAATAATGTGATTAATCAGAGTGTGATTGAGTTCAGGATGAAAATCTGCACCATGGGAATTCTGTACACAATGCACAGGCCACCAAACTTGAGGCAATCCGTTCAGTTTTCCTATTTCACCTACAACGGTACCTGAGTTTTCAGCAAAGCTAAGATGATCAGTCGGGTGCCAATCTAAACTTGCAATAATCGGGCTTTTAGTTTGCTTGAAACCATTAATGAGCAGATTGGCTGTTTGAATAACCATTTCACTCTCGTTAACAGCTAAAGCACCCCCTGTACAAAAATCGTTTTGTATATCAACCAGTAATAGCGCAGAGTTTTTCACTAAAGTTGCCCTTTTATTAAGCTTAATCGTTATCGTTTAATGTCATTTCACCGCGAAGGTTTTGTTGCATTAAACGGCAAATTTCAGTGTAATTATATTGTTGGCTAAGAAGATAATGAAGCTTAGTTAATGTTGCCTCAAATGTCATATCATAGCCACTAATCACACCCACTTCAGCTAATGCTTGACCTGTTGCATAACCTTCCATATTGACTCGACCCGAAATACATTGGGTAAGATTAATAACTACAATGCCACGCTCTGTTGCTTCACGCAGTGTAGAAAGTAATGCAGGGTGCGACGGTGCATTACCTACGCCATAAGAACGTAATATTAATGCTTTCACGGGTTGCATCAGAATATTTTTAACTATTTCATCTGAAAGGCCTGGGTAAATGGTGACAACACCAATGGGTTGAGGCGTAATATTATGTGCAATAAATTCTCCATTTCCTTTTGGAAATGAATTAATTTTAAATTGCTTAATATTAATCCCTGCTTCTAAAAGAGGGGCGCTATTGGGCGAGGCAAATGCATTAAAACCATCTGCATGTGCTTTTACTGTGCGGTTGCCGCGATACAGGGTGTTATTAAAGAAAAGTGCGACTTCATTAATTGGGTGATGTGCCGCTAAATAGAGCGCATTTAATAGATTCGTTTGTCCGTCAGAACGCAAAGCTTCTAAAGGAATTTGAGAACCAGTGACAATAATGGGTTTACTGAGGTTCTCGAACATAAAAGAGAGTGCTGAGGCGGTAAATGCCATGGTATCAGTACCATGAAGAATAACGAATCCGTCATAGTTATGATAATTATCATTAATATCATCAGCGATAGATTGCCAGTCTTCAGGTGTGATATTTGAGGAATCAATTAAAGGAAGGTGCTCTTTGATTGTAAAATCGGGCATCTCTACACGATGGAATTCTGGCATTTTAGCTAATTGGCGTTGTAAATGTCCTGATACAGGAATATAGCCATGTTCAGAATGTTGCATACCAATAGTACCGCCAGTATAAACAACGTAGATTGATTTCTTTTGCATCAGACAAAGCACTCTTATTAAGCTGTGAGAAATACCTGATTATAGGGAGTTTGTAGAATAAAAAAAGGAAAGGGTGCTAAAAAAAGAAAATAGAGGTTAGCTAATATCATGCTTTAAATCATTGTGTTAAAAATAGCTTGAATACAAACGAACAAAAAGCATTCGTCAGAATATTATTCTATCAAAAGTCAGAAAAAAGAGAGGAATACACCCACTCTATATGAGCAGGTGTATAGATTGAAAAGATTATTGAATATCACCACAAGATAAACAATACGCATAGCGATTTAGCGGATCGTTCATATTGCGATAAAACTCTGTCTGTGTTTTAACTTCTTTTAAAACAGGTGCTGGCAAATAAGCTTGTAATGGATCAGGAATAAGCGCTTTTGTGTTAGAGGATAAACTCATTATGATCTGTTCTGACAGACTTAATTCAGGTTTCATCCAATCAACAACCGGTTGATCGATTTTTGCCATTTTAGCTACAGCATCAATAGCATCATCAAAATCACCAAACTCATCGACTAAACCGACATTTTTTGCATCTATTCCTACCCATACACGACCTTGAGCAATCTGATCAATTTGAGCTGGTGTTTTCTTCCGTGATTCAGCTACTAAATTAAGGAAAGTCTTATAACCGCTTTCGATATTAAGCTGTAAAAGCTGTGCAAACTCGTCCGGTAGCTTATTAGTGACAGATAATCCGGCTAAGGGTGACGTTGTGACGCCATCAGTATGAACACCAATAGACTCTAAGCTGTTTTCAAACGTATTAATAACGCCAAAAATACCAATAGAGCCTGTTAATGTTGAAGGGCTAGCAATAATCTTATTTGCAGGGGTTGAGATCCAATATCCGCCTGATGCAGCCATGCCGCCCATTGATACAACCACATGTTTTTTCTGTTGTTTAAAAGCGGCAACTTCACTGCGTATTTGCTCTGAGGCTGAAACGCTACCACCAGGGCTATTGACACGTAATACAAGCGCTTTAATGTTTGGATCTAAACGTGCTTGGCGAATTTGATTCGCAATAGTTGAACCACCCGCAGAGCCGGGGATGCTTTCACCATCAATAATGGCACCTTGAACAACCACTACAGCAATATTCCCTTCATCACTTGCAGGCAATGATGAGGTTAGCGTATCGGCATAATCATAAATGCTGATATTGTTAAATTGTTTATTCTCTTTATCCCACTGAAAGGTTTCTGTCATATCTGCTTCAAATTGGGCATATGAACTTACAGAATCTACTAATTTACGATTTAGCGCATAAGTGGCGTTATCGCCATCTGCATTGCGTAGCTGAGCAATCATCTCTTTTGCGCCCGGGAAAACATCTTCTTTAGTGATGCTACGATTCTCTGCAACTTGGGTTAAGTAAGTAGACCACAGCGAATTAACTAAACGTAATGACGCTTCTCTAGATTCTGCAGACATATCATTACGCATTAATGGTTCAACCGCAGATTTATACGTTCCTACGCGGAAAATATGAGTACTGACTTTTAAATTTTCTAGCAGTGTTTTGTAATAGAGATTTTGAAAGCCAAAACCGTAAACGCCTACCGCACCTTGAGGCGTGAGGTACACTTTATCGGCATAAGAGGCGAGATAATATTGAGGTTGGCTGTAATAACCACTTATGGCAAAAATGGGTTTACCTGTCTTTTTAAACTCATTAAGCGCTTTACCAATATAATTTAGTGACGGTTGATCAGCCCCTGCGAATTCATCAAGTTTTAATACCATTCCTTTAATTTTCGGATCTTGAGAGGCTAGGCGTAGCGTATCGACCACTTCAAATAAGGAATTTTCTTGGAGCTGACTACTTGATACACCTAAAAGCTCACGGCCAACTTCACCTAAAGGATTTTGTGTTGCAGTTTGGTCAACAATCACACCTTTAAGATCAACAAGAAGGGCGCCTTCATAATCAACCGGCTTTTGTGCTTCTTTGGTGATTAAGAAAATACCAACGACCATAAAGAGAAGGAAAAAGAAAATAACGTTTAAGATTAATTTCCTGATAAAGTTAATGGCTTGCCAACTAAATTTTAATATTGCGCCGATTAACTCCATAATTTTATTCATATTATCTCCACATCATGTAAAGCTAAAATTTAATCCTAAACAGTCATGCTAGAATTATTGGTAAGCAGGTGACATCTATATAATCTCATACTATTAAAACAAAAAATGTTGTTAGCAATAGAGAGAATAGCAATAGCAATGAAGGAATATTCTAATATAGCTCTTATGGAATGTCTGTTATTGATTTTTAGGAAACCACTAATGATAACTTTTTACTTAAGGTGCTATTAAGTCAATATTTATCTTAGATAAAAATAGTTAAATAGATTCACACAAAAAAGCATCAAAGTAATATAAGAATTCGTCGAATTAAAAAGGAAAGTAGGATCAAAATAAGCTTAAATTAACTTAGGTAAGTTAAGATTAATCATTTTATGAACAATAAATTACGATTAGATAACCGCTCACCTGATTTTGAGAAAAATTCCCGCCTAAATCTGTGGATGGTGGTAATATAACAGTTTGTTATACTGCGAATTGATAAGAACTGTCCATCCCCATAAGTATGGGATCTTGCTAAAATAAAATGCTGACAGGAGAATAAAATGGATGCATTAACACTGCTTTTGAACCGCCGTTCAGCTTCTCGACTGACTACTCCAGCCCCCGATAGTGAAGCCCTTAATACTATTTTACAAGCGGGTATGCGTGCGCCTGATCATGGTGCTCTTCAACCTTGGCACTTTATTGTGATGCAAAATGAAGGTATTGAGCGTTTTAGTCAATTACTGCATAAAGCGGCTGTCGTCAGTAAATTAGGGCCAGACGTTGAAGAAAAAGCAAAAAATGCACCTTTTCGTGCCCCAATGATTATCACAGTAATTGCAAAAGTGAAAGATCATCCTAAAGTGCCTGAATGGGAACAAATTGTTGCAGCGGGCTGTAGTGTACATGCGATGCAAATGGCGGCGGTTGCACAAGGATTTGGGGGGATTTGGCGTTCAGGTTCTTGGACTCATGACTCGGTTGTGAGAGAAGGACTTAGCTGCGATAAAAACGACCATATTATTGGTTTTCTTTATTTAGGTACACCAGCTTTGAAAGCGCCAACTACGATTTCTCCTGCTGATTTAACTGATTTTGTGACTTATTTTTAAAAAGGATGGCATGTTATGTCTGAAGCAATTCGTTTAACACAATACAGTCATGGTGCAGGTTGTGGCTGTAAAATCTCACCTAAAGTGTTAGAAACTATTTTACATAGTGAACAAGCAAAATTTTATGATCCTCAATTACTTGTCGGTAATGAAACCAAAGATGATGCGGCCGTTTATGATTTAGGAAATGGTACAGGCATTATCAGCACGACGGATTTCTTTATGCCTATCGTTGACAACCCATATGATTTTGGACGTATCGCTGCGACAAACGCTATCAGTGATATTTTTGCTATGGGTGGAAAGCCGATTATGGCAATTGCTATTTTAGGTTGGCCGATTAATAAACTGGCACCAGAAATTGCGCGTGAAGTGATTGAAGGTGGGCGAGCGGCTTGTCAAGAAGCTGGAATTTCACTGGCGGGTGGACATTCAATTGATGCACCAGAGCCTATTTTTGGTCTTGCGGTAACGGGTGTTGTGCCGGTCAGTAAAGTGAAGAAAAACAGTGAAGCGAAAGCAGGATGTCAGTTATTTTTAACAAAACCTTTAGGCATTGGTGTGCTAACAACCGCTGAGAAAAAAGGTTTGTTAAAATCAGAACACCAAGGTTTAGCGACAGAAATTATGTGCCGTATGAACAAAGCCGGTGCTGATTTTTCTGATATCGAAGGTGTCACGGCAATGACTGATGTGACAGGCTTTGGTTTATTAGGGCATTTAAGTGAAATCTGTGAAGGCTCAGGTGTACAAGCTACAATCCATTTTTCACAAGTACCAAGACTGCCTGAAGTTGAGTCCTATATCGAACAGGGCTGTGTACCGGGGGGAACTGGGCGTAATTTCGAAAGTTATGGTCACTTAATTGGTGAAATTACTGAAATGCAACGCAAATTGCTTTGTGATCCACAGACATCAGGTGGCCTATTGTTAGCGGTATTACCTGAAGCGGTAGAACAAGTTAAAGAAGTGGCTATGCGTTTTGATATAGAACTAACCTCTATTGGTGAACTGACTGAGCCAGTAGCAGGAAACGCGCTGATTGAAGTGATTAACTAACGTAATGAGATTATTTATTGCAGAAAAACCCAGCCTTGCTCGTGCTATTGCTGATGTATTGCCAAAGCCTCATAAACGAGGCGATGGCTTTATTCTTTGTGGTGATAACCAGTATGTGACATGGTGTGTTGGTCACTTGCTTGAACAAGCTGAGCCGGATGCATACGACCCGCGGTACGCCCGCTGGTCGTTAGATGATTTGCCTATTATTCCTGATAAATGGCAACTCAAGCCGCGAGCTGATGTTAAAAAACAGTTAGCAACAATCAAGACACTCCTCAAGCAAGCGAAAGAAGTGATCCACGCAGGTGACCCCGATCGTGAAGGGCAGTTATTAGTGGATGAAGTGCTCAATTATTTAAACATCAGCGAAGATCAAAGAAAACAGGCACGTCGTTGCTTAATTAATGATTTAAATCCTGCCGCAGTGACGCGTGCGATAGATAAGCTACGTTATAACCATGAATTTATTCCATTGTGCGTATCGGCGTTAGCAAGAGCTAGAGCAGACTGGCTTTATGGTATTAATATGACCCGAGCATATACCCTATTAGGTCAGCGTAATGGGTATCAAGGTGTATTATCAGTAGGGCGAGTACAAACCCCTGTATTAGGTTTAGTCGTTCGTCGTGATGAAGAAATTGAAAATTTTGTGCCTAAAGATTTCTTTGAAGTTAAAGCTCATGTTGTAACACCTGCCGATGAACGTTTTACCGCGATTTGGCAGCCCAGTGAGCACTGTGAACCTTGGCAAGATGAAGAAGGGCGATTATTAAATCGTAAGCTTGCAGAGCATGTTATTGAGCGAATTAAAGATAAACCTGCCAATGTAACGGATTATCAAGATAAGCAAGAATCTGAAATAGCACCGCTTCCTTTTTCGCTTTCCGCATTACAAATTGAAGCGGCAAAACGCTTTGGTTTAAGCGCACAGCAAGTCTTAGATACCTGTCAGCGATTATATGAAACACATAAATTAATTACATATCCCCGTTCTGATAGTCGTTATTTACCTGATGAACATTTTGCAGGTCGTCATGCGGTTATTAATGCCATTAGTGTGCATGACGGAAGTTTATTACCACAAGATACCTTAGATATTGATAAAAAAAATCGTTGCTGGGATGACAAAAAAGTAGATGCGCACCATGCAATTATTCCGACAGCAAAAACAGGTAATATTTCATTAAATGAAAACGAAAAAAACATCTACTATTTGGTTGCTCGTCAATATTTAATGCAGTTTATGCCGGATGCAGTATATCGTAAATGCGTGATTGAACTCGATATTGAAAATGGTCAATTTATCGCTAAAGCGCGTTTTTTAGCACAAGCAGGTTGGCGTGTATTGTTAGGCGCTAAAGAACAAGATTCAGAAAATGATGGTTCAGCATTACCTGTCGTCGCGAAAGGGGATAAACTGCTGTGTGAAAAAGGGGAAATTGTTGAAAAACAAACACAACCCCCCAGACCTTTTACAGATGCGACATTACTTTCAGCAATGACCGGAATTGCGCGATTTGTTCAAGATAAAGAATTAAAGAAAATTCTAAGAGCAACGGATGGATTAGGCACTGAAGCGACAAGGGCTGGTATTATTGAATTACTGTTTAAGCGCGGTTTCTTGCTAAAGAAAGGACGCGCAATTAATTCGACGCCAGCGGGTAGAGCATTAATTAATGTATTACCAGAGATGGCAACATTGCCAGATATGACCGCGCATTGGGAATCGATATTAACGCAAATCAGTGAGAAGCAATTTAAATATCAAGATTTTATGATGCCATTAAATAACACCTTGATAGAGTTGATTACTCAAGCGAAACGTCGCCCAAATATTCAAGCTTTTAGAAACTTGCCTGCGCCTACACAAAGTAAAAAACGCAAGACAGCCGCTAAAGGAAGTAACAAAGCAAGCGGCATAAAAAATAAAGCGCAGAGTAAAGAAGCCACAACGGATAATTAAGCACAAATAAAAGCACTTCCTTCGTTATCTCAGGGAAGTGCTTTTATTGAATTAAACTTTAATTTAATTAGATTTTGAATTCAGCCCATACAGGGGCATGATCAGACGGTTTTTCCATTCCACGAATATCGTAATCAATACCTGTTGAAATACAATTGTCAGCTAAACAACGGCTAGCTAAGAGTAAATCGATACGCAGACCGCGATTATCATCAAATCCTTTCGAGCGATAATCGAACCACGAGAATTTATCATCTATTTCTGGATGTTGTTGGCGGAAAGTATCGGTTAAACCCCATCCCATTAAGGTTGCCAGCCATTCACGTTCCTCAGGTAAGAAAGAACATTTGCCTGTTTTTAACCAGCGTTTCATATTATTTTCGCCAATACCGATATCTTTATCTGTTGGGCTAATATTTAAATCACCCATAATAAGTACTGGTGATGTAGGATTTAAGCGGGTGGTAAGGTAGTTTTGTAGATCAGCATAGAATTTTTCTTTTGCAGGGAATTTTGTTTCATGGTCACGACTTTCACCTTGTGGAAAGTAACCATTCATTACGGTCAATAGTCCAGCGGGTGTTTCTATATCCGCCATAATCATGCGACGTTGTGCATCATCATTGTCATCAGGAAAGCCTTTACGCACAGCAATGGGTTTTGCCTTTGTTAATAAAGCAACGCCATAATGTCCTTTTTGACCATGATAAAAAACGTGATATCCCAGTGCACCCACTGTGTCTAATGGAAACATATCATCATGAACTTTCGTTTCTTGAAGTCCGATAACATCAGGTTGATGTTTTTCTATGATTGCTTCAAGTTGGTGAGGGCGAGCACGTAAACCATTAATATTGAAAGAGACAAATTTCATGTGACGGTAACCATTTATATATTGAATAATAGAATACCTTATACTAGCAGGATCATAAAATGAATGTAAGTAAATCACTAAAATGATGGCACTGCTTATCAAAGGGAAATAAAAACAGTTAAAATAAAGAACATCACAAAAATACAATAAATTAATAAAAAGAGTTCATTGCATAACAAAAAATATTAATTAAACAAAGTGGAAACATAAACTAATCTTTGATAGAAGAATATAAGTATTATTATTCTTTATGTGTGAGGAATAATGACATAATAAAAATAACATTATAGTTATAAATTGTATTTATTAAGAGGAGATAACAGTGGTCTTAAATATTATTTTTATATAAAAATAGTTTTAAAATTAATTAATATATTTTTATTTGCATTAAATGAATTAATGAGATTATTTTATTCAACACAGCAAAGGAATGGTGAATTATGTTTTTTTCTCGTAAATTAGAAGCCTTTATGGCCGTAGTTGAAAATGGTTCATTAAGTAAAGCCGCTCGTGTGATGAATCGAACGACACCGCCAGTAGCTAAATCTATCAAAGACTTTGAAGCGGTGTTGGGAAAGCGGTTATTCAAACGAGAGAAGTTTGGTATGAGTTTAACTCAAGAGGGGCTCGAACTTTATAATGATTTGAAATCACTCTATCTTCAGGAAAAAGAGATAACAAAAAAACATATCTCAGGTATCATAAATAATAGTATTCATGTTTATTATGATTGGGGGAAAAGCCAATATTTAACTCAACTTTATCAAGCAGCAAATAAAAATTATTCCCATATAAATATAATGAGGTTCTCAAAAGATAATTTTGATGAAATACCTGATTATGATGGAAATACATTAATATTAAGCGCTGAAAAAATTATTAATGAGAAGTTTAGTCTTATTCATAAAATAGAAAATAAATATTTAGGGATATGTTGTCAAAAATCGCTTGCGGATAGTGTTAATAATAATCTTGATATACTCTTAAGTAAAAATATTTGGCTATGCGATCCTGCACTATACAAAACAGCTAAAATAAAAAAATTAGAAAGTGAAATAGGCAGTGGGGGAAAGCCCGTTAGTGTCAGAATGATGGATGATCTTAATTGTTGCTTACGTTTTATTAAAACACATCACTCACTTTTATTAACAGATGAAAATCCATTGAAAAGTGGGTATGAGGAAGAACTCTGTTTTATCCCTTTAACGCAAACCATAATGCAGTATGACTGTTATGTTTATAAGTCTAAATACCATTCAAGTATACTAAATCGATTTATTGATTTGATTGGAAAAATGGAGTAGGAAAAATATTTTATGCGGTATTACTAAGAGGAGATGGTGGTGGGAGAAGGATTCGAACCTTCGAAGTCTGTGACGGCAGATTTACAGTCTGCTCCCTTTGGCCGCTTGGGTATCCCACCAACATTAAATTGTTCCGCTGTCCGTGACAGCGGGCGCAATAATACCAAATACCGGAGATGTGTAAAGCGCTATTTTACTAAAAATAGATCGACTGCTGTAAAAACAGACGTATCGCTCAAGCTTTATCCTCTATCGTATTGATTTTAAGCAATATCATTAATAAGAGGTAAAAATAAACCGCGATATGTTTTATATCGCGGTTTACGTTTAGATAACCATTTTTTGGCCATTCTTCATCATTAAGAATTTATAAAATGATGGTTCTATTGCCATAAACAAAGACACGCTGTGACAGTACCCAATATAAAGCGTGGCTAAGGACATTTTTCTCAACGTCTCGGCCTGCTCTCATCATATCTTCTGCTGAGAAAGTATGATCAACATTAATGACATTTTGTGTGATGATCGGTCCTTCATCTAAATTGTCATTTACATAGTGTGCAGTTGCACCAATGATTTTCACACCACGTTCATATGCCTGATGATAAGGACGAGCACCAATAAAGGCGGGTAAGAATGAATGGTGAATATTAATAATTTGATTTGGGAAGTGTTGTACAAATGCAGGGGTTAATACACGCATGTATTTAGCAAGTACTACGTAATCCGGCTTATATTGGTTAATTTGCGCAATCAGCTTTTCATCATGTTGATCACGTGTTAACCCTTCATGGCTGACAAGATGAAAAGGAATATCAAATTGTTCTACCAGATGCTTTAAGGTGTCATGATTACCAATGACGGCGGCAATTTCAACATCGAGATCACCAAACGTGCTTTTCATCAGTAAATCGCCAAGGCAATGCGCTTCTTTAGTTACCATAACAACAATACGGCGACGACCTGCTGTATTGAGTTCACGTTGTGAACCTTGCGGTAGTGCATCATCTAAATCTTGAAGAAAGGTTTCATCATTGAAAATACCTTCAAGTTCAGTACGCATAAAAAAGCGGCCTGTACGGTGATCAACGAATTCACTATTTTGAACGATATTTAACTGATGTTTATAGCAAATATTTGTGATTTTTGCGATAAGCCCTTTTGCATCAGGGCAAATAGTACGCAGTATCTTTTTTTGAGTGTTTGGGTGTTGCATGTATGGATAAATCCTTTCATTTACTTCTATGTTTGCAGTTATCTGATGTTATTTTCACAACATTTTTTGTATTTACGTCCTGAGCCACAAGGGCAAGGATCGTTTCGGCCCACTTTGGGTTTTACGCCATCAATATAAAACCAACAGTCATCTATTTTTAAAAAACGAGAACGTTCGTGTAGGTATTGTTTATCATCGGCATTTCTTTCAATAAAGCAAGCCGAGAATTCAACATAAGCTTCAATTTGATTTGAGTTCTCTTGAGATGCGATGACATTTAGGCCAAGCCATTGTGTATTGGGAAAACCTGCCACTAATTCGTCATGCAAAGAGGGGACTCGACAGGAAGGGTGCCATGTCTTTATTAAGTAATCAGCCTTATGTTTAACAAAAGCACTATAACGAGAACGCATGAGTGTTTGGGCATTTGGGGCATTCTTTTGACCCAAATGGTAAGGTTCACAGCAATCACAGTAGAATAATTGACTATTACAGGGGCATAAACTTGACAAAATAATGTCCTAACTCACGTTATTGGTATGACGTTTTCCCATAGAGTGAAAAAAGTAACGATTGGGAATAATTAACGTCAATGTTGAACTAAACTAGTAATGTAGCGTTAATTAATCTGCATGTGAAACGATAGTTACAGGAGTAACCTATGAATAAAGCATTAGTGGGTAAAAAAATCTTAATAATTGATGATGAGGTTGTTTTTCGCACTATGCTGACGGAATATTTCTCACATGAAAAGGCGTGTGTTTATACCACAGATAATGGCAGTCAGGCTTTATCTCTACTTGAAAAGGGATTACATCCTGATCTGATTTTATGTGATATACGTATGCCGATTATGAATGGCCCTACATTTTTGTGTCACCTAGAACAACGTAAACTTTCTATTCCCGTTATTGCAATTTCATGTACTGATAATATGGCTGAAATAGATGATATGTTGCGATTAGGGGCACAAGAAGTTTTTCTTAAACCAATAACACATCTCGATAAATTAAAACAAAAAGTAATTGAAGTATTATGCCCAGGTTTTTTTGAATCAGTATTAATAGAGGGTGTTCATTTAGAGCCGCTTTGGAATAGCTTACGAAAAGATGTTCATTATATTCAATCTTTCGTAAAACAGATGCAACCACAGGTTAAACAAGTTGTTGCAGGCTATTGTGTTAATTATCGTCAGTTAAATGACGCAGCTAAAATGGGATTATTATTTGATATTGCGGCATTATCAGAAGATCAAATTATTTTTTATTGTGTAGATATATCTCGTGATGATGAGAATGGATTACTTGTCGCATTACTTTTAAGAGTTGTTTTTAATGATGTATTAAAATCATCAGAAAAAAATCGCTCTTTGCCTAGTATGTATAACATGTTGAATAAACTCAATAAAATGCTTAATGAAATTGGTGTGAAAGGGCAGTTTCCCATTACTTTAGGCTATTACCATACAAAGAAAAAAAATATACTATTAGCATCGGCAGGATTACGAGCAGAAATAAAAACAGAAAGTAAAAAACATGAATTGAATAGTGGTATTCCTTTGGGCACATTGCAGCTTTTATATATTAATCAAATAAAATGTGAAGGAACAAATTGGCAATGTAAAATTTGGGATAACACAAATCAGATTAAATTAATGTTCTCACCTATCAATGAAAGTTAAATTTAGATTAAATAAAAACAGAATATCGTGCATATATTAAACATAAATGAAGAACTATCTCAATTAAGCGGTAGGGCTCTGTTTATCCTTAGATATTAGCTGGTATACTCTGGCGATTATTTTTTAATGTACCCATTCATATCTGAAAATAGAACGGTACGAATTGCAGGAGAAGTATCATGTCATCAGCAGTGCGTAAAGTTAGAAAAGCGGTGATCCCTGTTGCTGGGTTAGGAACAAGAATGCTACCTGCAACCAAGGCAATTCCTAAAGAGATGTTGCCAGTGGTTGATAAACCGCTTATTCAATATGTGGTTAATGAGTGTATTGCAGCAGGGATTAATGAGATCGTCCTTGTTACTCACTCATCTAAAAATTCAATTGAAAACCATTTTGATACCAGTTTTGAATTAGAAGCCATTTTAGAAAAACGTGTTAAACGCCAGTTATTAGAAGAAGTACAAGGTATTTGCCCAAGCCATGTCACCATTATGCAAACACGTCAAGGGATCGCAAAAGGATTAGGTCATGCTATTTTATGTGCAAAACCTTTAATTGGCGATGAACCTTTTGCTGTTATCCTACCGGATGTTATTTTGGACAGATACAGTGCAGATTTAACGAAAGTAAACCTTAAAGAAATGCTTTCTCATTTCGAGCGTTCAGGGGCAAGCCAAATTTTAGTTGAGCCAGTTCCAGAAGATGATGTTTCTAACTACGGTATTGTTGATTGTATGGGCGAACATTTATGCCCAGGTGAAAGCAAACCTATTACTCGTGTTGTCGAAAAACCGAAGAAAGAAGAAGCGCCTTCAAACTTATCTATCGTAGGTCGTTATGTGTTATCTGAAAGTATTTGGCCTTTATTGGCAAAAACAGCACCGGGTGCGGGTGATGAAATTCAGTTAACAGATGCGATTGCAATGCTGATTGAACAAGAAGCCGTTGAGGCTTATCACCTACAAGGGAAAAGCCACGATTGTGGTAATAAATTAGGGTATATGAAAGCATTTGTGGAATACGGGATACAGCACGAAGAGTTTGGTGAAGATTTCACACAATGGTTAAAATCATTAAAGATACAGTAAAATGAAATTAGGCAATAACTGCTTTGCATGGAAGTTCTTATTGAATAAATCATACGAATAAATAGTGTGTTATAAACAGATTATTTTGTTAGAAAGGCTAGAAAAAGTTATTGCAAGAGATTAAGGTATGGCTCAATGCGTCATGTATTGGGCCATACTATTGTCTGTAAAGTATGATGATGTTAAGCGTTATGATGTTTAATCAAGGTGATATTAAGCATGATAGCGTTGACATAAAAATAAATTAATTGGGTTATTTTGAGTGATAATATGAAAATATTGGTAACAGGTGCTGCGGGTTTTATAGGCTCTCATTTAAGTCAGCGTTTAATCGACATGGGTTATCATGTTGTTGGTGTCGATAATCTTAATGATTATTATGATGTGCGTTTAAAAGAAGCTCGATTAGCTAAATTACAGCAGTTAGAAAAATTCCAATTTGAAAAAGTTGATATCGTTAATTCAACAAAAGTGGCTCAATTATTTGCAACACATCAATTCGATCGAGTTATTCATTTAGCTGCTCAACCGGGTGTCCGTTATTCAATTGAAAACCCAATGGCTTATATTGATGCAAATATTATTGGTCATATTAATATATTAGAAGGATGCCGTCATAATAAAGTAGGGCATCTTATCTATTCGTCTTCAAGCTCTGTCTATGGATTAAATCAAAAACAACCTTTTTCAACAGAAGATAGCGTTGATCATCCCGTCTCATTATATGCTGCAACAAAGAAAGCTAATGAGCTAATGTCTCATAGTTATTCGCATCTATATCAATTGCCGACAACTGGATTACGCTTTTTCACTGTATATGGTCCTTGGGGTCGCCCTGATATGGCATTATTTAAGTTCACTAAAGCAATGTTAGCAGGTGAACCTATTGATGTTTATAACGGCGGAAATATGACCCGTGATTTTACTTATGTGGATGATATTGTAGAGTCAGTTGTTCGCTTAGTTAATATTCTACCTAAAGCTGATGATCATTGGACTGTTGAGAAAGGTGAAACATCGTCAAGCTCAGCGCCTTATAAAATCTATAATGTAGGTAATGGACAACCCACTAAGCTAATGGATTTTATTGAAGCGATAGAAAAATCGTTAAATATTAAAGCTAAATTGAATTTAATGCCGATGCAAGATGGTGATGTCCTTTCTACTTGTGCAGACTGTCAAGATCTTGCTCAGACAACCGGTTTTTCACCAAATACAAATGTAGAATATGGTGTAAAACAGTTTGTTGATTGGTATTTAAGTTATTATAAAAATTAATGCTATCAATTTTGTTGAAGCAAAGAAAAAAGGAGCCATAAAAGCTCCTTTTTCATTATTAATAAAAGCGAATAACGTGGTTATCACGTTCTCTATTTTGTATACACAATCTTAAAACAAACAACATCAGCGCATATTAAAATTAAACGTTTGATTAATAAAATAGGGTAAACAAGAAAATACCCTTTTAATTATTTAAAAGGGTATTTTAAATAGAATATTGGCTTAAATTAGAGAAGGAAATCGTCTAGTGATTTGCCTTCTTCTTCAATAGCACGTTTGATTACAGCAGGTGTACGGCCTTGGCCTGTCCAAGTTTTAGTTTCACCATTTTCATCAACGTAAGAATATTTAGCTGGGCGAGCTGCACGTTTAGCACGGCCAGTTTTATTTACAGCACTTGCTTCAAGCAAATCTGTAGGATCAATACCCGCTTCTTCTAACATTTCACGGTATTTTTGTAATTTTTGAACACGTTCTTCTTCAGCTGCTTTTTCTAATGAGAATTCTTCACGACGCTCATTAACGACAACTTCGAGCTTCTCCAGCATTTCTTCTAAAGTTTCTAAAGAAGTTTCTCTTGCTTGTGCGCGGAGAGTACGGATGTTATTTAATATTTTTAAAGATTCGCTCATTTTCCTGGTCTCAAATAAATGTTGTTGGCTGATGTAATACTAATAATAGATTGCTATTTAAATTTCTGCAATACCTAAATACAAACCTTACGTAAAATTTCTTTTTTTTAAACTAATATCTCAACGAAAAAAATAATAAATGTTGAGGTATCTTTAGTCAATAAAGGAAATATGAGTAAGTAAATGCATCTTTTAAGTGATGATAGCGCTAATGTAAAAGAATAGAAAGCTTTGTTCATTTTTTTATAATAACGGACTTTTTTCTAAAAATGGATTAGGGCTAACTTTCATACTTTAATAAACGTATATCAAGGCGTGTTTTAATATGTTAAGTACTTATTAAAGCTATTTATTTTTTAAGCAAAAATTAGCACTCACAACGACTCTCATCTTTTGATGGTATATCTAGAATAGAAATAAAGGTAATAAATAGGGGTTATTGATAACTTGTAGATTGTTTATGTTAGACTGTCGCTCGTGAAAATAAACACTATTTAAGGAGAGAGCTGATGGCTCAGCTTTACTTTTATTATTCAGCCATGAATGCTGGAAAATCAACATCTTTATTGCAATCCTCTTATAACTATAATGAACGAGGAATGCGTACATTGATTTTTACTGCGGCTATTGATACACGCTTTGCAAAGGGACAAATTAGCTCAAGAATAGGCTTAAGTGCGGATGCATTACTCTTTAGTGATGATATGAATATTCGTGATGTCATTGTCACTGAGCATAACAAACAACCTATTCATTGTGTATTGATTGATGAATGCCAATTTTTAAGTAAGGCTCACGTTGAACAACTTTGTGAAATAACGGATATCTATGATATCCCTGTTCTGACTTATGGGTTGAGAACCGATTTTAGAGGTGAATTATTTACAGGTAGTGCTTATTTATTAGCATGGGCAGATAAACTGGTTGAGCTTAAAACAGTGTGTTACTGCGGTAGAAAGGCAAATAAAGTATTACGCTTAGATGATAAGGGAAATGTGCTTAGTGATGGTGCTCAAGTTGAAATTGGTGGAAATGAAAAATATGTTTCAGTTTGCCGTAAGCATTATACACAGGCAACGCTAAAAGGGAGTATCGAGCAAGAGTAACCCTTTTCTTTTCCCTCTTTGACTAATTTATAATGGTGAAAGAGGGGCGGAAATAAGAATTCAAATATCCTCTTATATATTTTTTAATACTAAAAAATGTTTATCTATTTTTTTAATTCGGCCAATTTATTGGCCTTTTTTATATCAAGTTACTGTTAGTTTGATTTTCTTATGTAAAGAAAGGTTATTTTTTTATGAGAAAAACTATTTCTTTCATAGAATTCATTATCATTAATCAAAAAAAACATAATCAAATATACGTAGAGTGTTTGTTTTGTGATGCTGATATTGTTTTTTACAAATGATAAGAAGGAAAAACATTTGATGTACTTATATTATTCATAGATTAATAAAATTGAATAAAAGATGTCATAAATGGCTAGCGATTTTATTTCTTCTCTCTATGACTAACATAATGAAACATTTATATCGAGTCTTATTGGTGCGGTTTATGTATTTACTTGAATTATTGCCTAATAAACAATGTACCGTATTCTCTATACTTTAATGTGATGGGGGAACACTCTTTTTATACTACAAAAGGAGTACTTTTTTAGCAAAGCGCACAAATAGCAACCTTTTATTGCATTATTAAACAAGTGGCTTAGTTTTGATAATATTTTATTGAAATTATGTTTGTTATAAAAAATATGCCATTAATGATGGCGATATAAAATATTATATATCAAGATACTTTGATTATTATTTAAGAATTTGAATTACCAATGCTATTCATTTCCTCTTGTTTTAACAAAAACAAAGCCTGTTTGTGAGCCTTAAGAAGGTAACCCTCGTTTAAAATCACATGTTCTCATATTCATTTTATGATGATAATAAGTGTGAAATGAAATAATTATACTAACCAATGAAAGAAGAGCAGAGTTGAGTAAGCTCTGTAATCTGTATTGGCGCATTTTTTATAGATAGGTAATGCAACAGGGTGGTTTAAAAAGAAAACCGCTTAGGATTTGACCTAGCGTAAAATATAGATGAATCAAGAAAGTCATTATTCTAATAATAGAAATAAAAACAGTAGAGCAGGGGAAAATATTGAGTATTTTTACTGAGGAAAGAAAAATAAACAGCAACCCAGTGCTTGAACTGGGTTGCTGCAATAATCAAAATGTGAGGACTAGACTAACACATAAAATTTTGATTATTTTTTACTGCTTTTTTTTGCTGGTTTTGATTCTTCTTTTACTTCAACAACAGGATGCTCATTAAATTCACGACCATAATATGTATCTAACAGCAGTTGTTTTAGTTCAGAAATCAGCGGATAACGTGGGTTAGCACCTGTACACTGATCATCAAATGCATCTTCAGATAACTTATCAATTTTTGCTAAGAAATCACTTTCTTGTACACCCGCTTCACGAATAGAAGATGGAATACCTAATGAAGATTTCATTTCTTCTAACCAAGCTAATAATTTTTCAATCTTAGCTGCAGTGCGATCGCCTGGCGCTGAAAGCTCTAAGTGGTCAGCAATTTCCGCATAGCGACGACGGGCTTGAGGGCGATCGTATTGGCTAAATGCAGTCTGTTTTGTTGGGTTGTCATTGGCGTTATAACGAATAACGTTTGAAATTAATAACGCATTGGCTAAACCATGAGGAATATGGAACTCAGAGCCTAATTTATGCGCCATTGAGTGACAAACACCTAAGAATGCGTTTGCAAAAGCGATACCTGCGATGGTTGCTGCATTATGTACACGCTCACGAGCAACTGGGTTTTTAGCCCCTTCGTGATAACTTGCTGGCAGGTATTCTTTCAGTAATTTCAACGCTTGCAGTGCTTGACCATCAGAATATTCGTTAGCTAATACAGAAACATAAGCTTCTAATGCGTGAGTAACAGCATCTAAACCACCAAATGCGCACAGAGATTTAGGCATGTTCATAACAAGATTGGCATCAACAATAGCCATATCTGGTGTTAATGCATAATCTGCTAATGGATATTTTTGGCCTGTTTCATCATCAGTCACAACAGCAAATGGGGTAACTTCAGAACCTGTACCTGATGTTGTGGTGATAGCAACCATTTGTGCTTTCACGCCCATTTTCGGGAATTTGTAAATACGTTTACGGATATCCATAAAGCGTAATGCTAATTCTTCAAAATGGGTTTCTGGATGTTCATACATAACCCACATGATTTTCGCTGCATCCATTGGAGAACCGCCCCCTAATGCGATAATCACATCAGGCTTAAAGCTGTTCATTTGTTCTGCACCTTTACGCACAACACTTAATGTCGGATCTGCTTCAACTTCAAAGAAAATTTCTGTTTCGACACCAAATTTTTTCAATACACGTGTGACTTCATCAACATAACCATTGTTGAATAAGAAACTGTCAGTCACGATAAAGGCACGTTTTTTACCATCACTGGCGATCTCTTCCAGTGCGATAGGTAAGCAACCACGACGGAAGTAAATAGATTTAGGAAGTTTATGCCACAACATATTCTCTGCTCTTTTCGCCACGGTTTTAGTGTTGATAAGGTGTTTTGGCCCTACGTTTTCTGAAATAGAGTTACCACCCCATGAGCCACAACCTAATGTTAGAGAAGGCGCGAGTTTAAAGTTGTATAGGTCACCAATACCCCCTTGAGAGGCTGGAGTATTGATTAAAATACGTGAAGTTTTCATTTTGTCGCCAAAATAGGCAACATGCTCAGGGCAGTTATCTTGGTCTGTGTATAAGCAAGAAGTGTGACCGATACCGCCCATTTCAACGAGTTTATCGGCTTTATGTACTGCATCTTCAAAAGTTTGAGCATGGTACATCGCTAATAATGGCGACAGTTTTTCGTGAGCAAAAGGTTCTGCTTCAGTGGTTTCTTTTACTTCACCAATTAAGATTTTGGTATTTTCTGGAACGCTGATGCCGGCCATTTCAGCAATTTTTGTTGCTGGTTGACCCACGATAGCAGCGTTTAAGTTACCGTCTTTTAAGATGATATCTTGAACCGCTTTTAAATCTTTACCCGTTAACATATAACCGCCGTGAGTTGAGAAACGCTCACGAACTTGTTTATAAATGCTGTCAACGACGATAACGGATTGTTCTGAAGCACAAATAACACCGTTATCGAAAGTTTTAGACATTAAAATGGAGGCAACAGCACGTTTGATATCCGCAGAATCATCAATAACAACGGGGGTATTACCCGCACCTACACCGATAGCCGGTTTACCTGAACTATAAGCGGCTTTAACCATACCCGGACCACCTGTCGCTAAGATCAGGTTGATATCTTCGTGGTGCATTAATGCATTAGATAGAGCAACGGATGGCTCATCAATCCAGCCAATAATGTCTTGGGGCGCGCCCGCCGCAATAGCTGCATTTAAAACAATTTCAGCGGCGCGATTTGTCGCTTCTTTTGCGCGCGGGTGTGGCGAGAAAATAATACCATTACGTGTTTTTAAGCTGATTAATGCTTTAAAAATCGCAGTAGAGGTTGGGTTTGTTGTCGGGACGATACCGCAAATGATACCAATAGGTTCAGCGATAGTCATTGTGCCGTAGGTCAGATCTTCAGATAAGATCCCGCAGGTTTTTTCGTCTTTATATGCATTATAGATGTACTCGGAAGCAAAGTGGTTTTTAATCACTTTATCTTCTACGATACCCATACCAGACTCTTTCACAGCCAATTTTGCAAGAGGAATACGGGCGTCAGCAGCAGCTAATGCAGCAGCACGGAAAATTGCATCAACTTGTTCTTGAGAGAAGTTAGCAAATTCACGTTGCGCTTTTTTTACACGAGCAACCAAATCATTGAGTTCAGTAACGTTAGTTACAGACATAAAGAGACTCCTGATAAAATGTTAAATTTTTTAAGCAAATTAGCCGTTTTAATCGCCACTAATAAGAATAGTCTAGATAGATAACAACGTACTTATTTCAGTAATAATAATTAGAAGCCCTAATTTGCTTAAAAAACTTAAAAAAAACAATAATAAACATAAATATATTTTCGAAAGAACTCTCTTTTTTCGAATGATAACAGCTTACCATCTTTCTAATTAATTAACGTGATATATATCACAAAATTGATAAGCTGACACCTTTCAGCAAGCCAGTTAATGAGAATGAGAATTATATGTAAAAAATGTCCAACGATTTTTTTGTCGTATCTTTTATTTCGATATAAAATTAAATCACTGGGTTTTTCTCGGTTTGCAAGAGAATATTTTAGGTAAAAACTTGTTAAGTAATAGAATTAACTGGTTTATTGATTTAAAGTAACGCGCATTTTTTAGAGTTATTCTATCTTTTAGAGAATAATTCGCATGTTTATTAGCCAAGAAGGG
Organism: Proteus sp. FME41; assembly: GCF_014897315.1. Classification (GTDB taxonomy): domain Bacteria; phylum Pseudomonadota; class Gammaproteobacteria; order Enterobacterales; family Enterobacteriaceae; genus Proteus. The sequence goes on from NZ_JABUYL010000017.1 coordinate 43,308, forward strand.
GCTTTTCATGGGGTCACTGCTGGATTTATCCGGTTATATTAAATTTTTTGTTGGTCTTTTTGCGATTGTAAACCCAATTGGCATTTTGCCCGTCTTTATTAGTATGACGAGTTACCAAACGGATGCAGGGCGCAATAAAACAAACTTAATTGCAAATGGCTCCGTTGCAATTATTTTAGTTTCTTCCTTGTTAATTGGGGATTCTGTCCTAAGTGTTTTTGGCATTTCTATCGACTCATTTCGTATCGCGGGGGGAATGCTGATAGTTACTATTGCGATGACCATGATAAATGGACGTTTAGGGGAAGATAAACAGAACAATCAAGAAAGAAATGAATCTGCGGTACGTAACAGTGTTGCCGTTGTACCTTTAGCATTACCTTTAATGGCAGGGCCCGGTGCAATTAGCTCTTGTATTGTGTGGAGTTCTCGTTGGGAAGGTTTTACAAATTTTTTAGGATTAGCAGCAACCAGTATGTTTTTTGCTTTCTGTTGTTGGTTACTGTTTCGTAGTGCAACATTATTAGTAAAATATCTAGGGCAAACGGGTATTAACGTAGTAACCCGTATAATGGGCTTATTATTAATGTCCTTAGGTATAGAATTTATTGTGACCGGCTTACGTTCTATTTTTCCGGGCTTATTAGTTTAAATAGCATCAACACAGTCGCATTTTTAAAAATCGCAGTATTTAATTAAGTACTGCGATTTTTTATGTTTACCACATCGTCGCTTTAATGTTCATCAAGACGATGTATCCCTTTTGATAAGGCCTCTCGATCATAGTGCTGAGTTAACTCACCATTTTCCATTAATGCTGCTCTATCAGACATATGTGCGATAACATCAGCGTCATGACTCACTAATAAATAAGTCATATTATGCTGTTTTTTCAATGCATTAAGCAGGTTTAAAATTTCGGCTTGTACTGACATATCTAATGCTGAAGTGGGTTCATCTAAGAGTAATAACTGAGGTCGTAATAAAAGCGCTCTTGCAATGGCAACACGTTGGCGTTGCCCTCCTGAAAGCTGATGAGGATAGCGACTTGTTACATCAGCAGGTAAACCGACTTGGGATAATGCTTGTTCAATGGTCTGTTTATCAAAAGAAATTTGATGAATTTTTAAAGGCTCAGAAAAAGCGCGTTCAATGCGATGTTGGGGGTGCAAAGAAGCATAGGGATCTTGAAATACCATCTGTATATTACGACGCAAGGCACCCTGAAAACGTTGCTGTGGTTTAATCGCTTGCCCTAAAAGTGACATATTACCTTGCCAATGAGGTAATAACCCAGCAATGACACGTAAAACGGTCGATTTACCACAACCTGAACGGCCTATTAAACTAAAGGTTTCACCTTGCTGAACATGCAAATTGACACCCTTTACGACATGTTTTGCTTGTTTACCTTGCTCAAATTTAACGTGTAAATCATGAATATCAATTAGCATGATGCAGTCCCTTAAAATTGAGCGTTCTATCTAATACAGGTAACCGGGTGCCATAAGTGCCAGCATTAGGTCTACATGTCCAAAGCGTGCGTGTATAAGGGTGTGACGCAGTTGGTAAATCTTTAGCATTAAGTTCATCAACTTGCTCACCTTGATACATCACCATAACGCGCTCGCAATATTCAGCAACAAGGGGTAAATCATGGCTAATCAGCAGTAAGCCCATATTACGTTGTTCACATTGTTTCGTGATTAAATCAAGGATTTGATGACGCAATTGAGCATCAAGGGCAGATGTCGGTTCATCGGCAATTAAAATGGTTGGGTTATTAATTAACGCAATAGCGATCATCACCCGTTGACCCATTCCACCTGATAATTCACCGGGATAGCGATAAATACTTTGTTCAGGTAAGCCAACAGATAACAGCGTTTCAATAATCAATTGGCGTCTATCTTGGCGCGAAAGTTTTTGATGTTGTTTTACGGTTTCTTCTACTTGTTGATAAATGGTTTTTACAGGATTTAATGCATAACGGGGATCTTGTAATACCATTGAAATCGTATTACCTCGGATGTTGTTCCATTGACGAGATGAAAAATCCAATAAATTATTTCCCTGCAAATTTAGTGTATCTGCACTGACTTTACCTGGTTGACGTACAAGTCCCATTAATGCACGAGCAGTCATAGACTTGCCTGAGCCTGATTCGCCGACAACCGCCAAACGTTCTTGTCCTAAAGTGAACGAGGCATTATTGACAACTCTTGCTTTTGGGAAATCGATACAGAGGTTATTTACCTCAATTAAGGGTGTTTTATTCATGGGTATCTCCCAATACATCGCGTAATCCATCACCTAATAAATTAAATGTCAGACTACTGATTAAAATTGCTGTACCCGGAATAGCGGCAACCCACCATTGATCAAAAATAACCGGCATACCTTCTGCGATCATTGCTCCCCATTCCGCCATTGGCGGACGAGCGCCTAACCCAAGAAAACCCAGACCTGCTGCTGCGAGAATAATCACCGCTAAATTCAGCGCTAAACGCACAATGGCGGAGGGTAAGCATAAAGGGAGAATATGTCCCCATAACAACCGAATACCTCTAATACCCATCATTTCAGCCGCCGAAAGATAATCGCTATTGCGTAAATGTTGAATTTCACTGCGAGACTGTCGTGCATAAGCAGGCCATGCGGTGAGCGCAAGGGCCAACGCGCCATTAAGCAGTCCAGGGCCTAACATTGCGACAAAGGCGAAGGCTAAAATAAGGGAAGGCATAGACATTACGACATCAGTGAACCGCATTAAAATTCGTTCAGTCCAACCGCCGTAATAGCCTGATAAAATCCCAATCAATAATCCCAGTGGTAGGGTAATCAGTGCCACCAGCCCAACTAAACCTAGCATTGGGCGTGTGCCATAAATAATGCGAGAAAGAATATCTCGCCCATAATTATCTGTGCCTAACCAGTGTTCAGCATTGGGTGCTAATAAACGTTGTGCAGCATGTTGCCAATTAGGATCATAAGGGGCTAACCAAGGTGCAAACAGGGCAATAACAAGCAGTAGCACGAGCAACGACAAACCAATAAATGCTGAAGGCGATCGCGCTATTTTTCTTAAAAATGAGGATGGCATTAGCGAAGCCTCGGATCAGTCAAACGAATAACGATATCGGTCATATTATTAATAAAGACAAAACACAGACCAATAATTAATGTTCCACCCATAATGGCTGTAGTATCACCCGCAAAAAGCGCAGTCGTGAGATATCGACCAATTCCTGGCCATGAGAATACGGTTTCTGTTAATACCGCACCTTCTAACATGCCTGTGTAGGAAAGGGCGATAATCGTCATGAGTACACCGCGAATATTGGGTAATACGTGATAAAACAGGATGCGTAACTCACCCAGCCCTTTTGCTCTCGCTAAGGTGACATATTCTTTATTCATCTCATTTAGGCAAGCTGAGCGTGTTAAGCGAGTGATCGCGGCAAGGGCAAAATAAGCGAGTAAAGAAACAGGTAAAATAAGGTGTGATAATGCATTTAAAAAGGCGTCTTTATCTCCTGCCAATAAAGTATCAATTAATACAAATCCCGTTACAGGATCAATCGTAAATTGATAAATATCGTCTAGACGTCCTGGGCCTGCGGTCCATTGCAATGTGGCATAGAAAATAAGCAGTAAAATTAAACCTAGCCAAAAGATAGGTACTGAGCTGCCCAAAAGCGTGAGAATTCTCAAAATAAAATCGAGAGGCGTGCCTACAAAGCGTGCGCACAACACACCGAATAAAATGCCTAAACTCGCTCCTATTAATAATGCGACAGTCGCTAATTCTAATGTGGCAGGAAAGGTTGCTAATAAGTCATCAAGAACAGGCTGACCCGTTGATGTTGCGGTTCCTAAATGCCCTTGTAACAGCGTTTCAACATAGTGAAAAAACTGCATGTAGAAAGGTAAATCTAATCCTAGCTCATGTTTTACTTGGTTATAGGTTTCGAGACTTGCATGATCGCCTACAATTTGTAAGACAGGATCAACGGGTGAAAATGCAGAAAGTGTAAAAGTAATGACAAGAAGCCCAAAAAGTGTCAGTACCAGTGTCAATATTCCTTGAGCAAAGGTGATTAACTGACCTTTTAGACGAAGAGATAACGTCATAGCAGTATTCATACAGCAATAGCCTAGTGAAATAGCAAAAAATAGACCATCCACCGTCATATAACGGTGGATGGCTTCAGGAAAAATATTACTTAGTTACTTTGTCATAGTAGACCATATCGGCATTTAAACCTTGGGCATAACCTTTTACGTTATCGCGCATGACGATTTGGTTTTTACCTTGGTCAATAAAGACGTAAGGTGAGCTACGTTGTAACTCTTTTTGCATTTCAGTATAGAGTGATTGACGTTTAGTTTTGTCTGCTTCATTTAATGCAGCCAATGTTTGCTGACTTAACTCAGGAATTTTCCAGCCATTTAGCCAAGCGACGGTGTTGGATTGTCCATCGTTATAAGCAAAAGCACTCGCATTTGAGTGGGCATCAAAATAATCCGGGATCCAAAAGCGAATTGCAGCTTGGTGCTGTTTAGCACGCACACGGCTATACACTTGGCTACCTGCCGCAGGTAATAAATCTACTTGTACACCGGCTTGTGCAAAACTGGCTTGAATAGATTGCGCTACAGTAATGTAAGGCACTTTATTTTCAACATCTAACGTAAAACGTGCATTGGTAATGCCAGCTTTAGCCAAAATCGCTTTGGCTTTTTCAGGATCAAACGTAAACGGATTATCTTCTAAAGCACCCGGTAAACCTACAGGTAAGAAGCTTTGATGAATAAAATACTGACCACGCATTAAATCTTCTGTAATACCTTTGTAGTCAATTAAATAGCGAGAAGCCTCCCAGAAGGCAGGATTATTAAGGGCTGGATTTCCACTGGCGGTATTAAACGCCATATAGACTTGTTCAGCAGATGGGATATTGAGAATTTTAATACCCGCTTTTCCGGCTAATGCAGCTGTTTGGTCTGTACCCAGTTCACGTGCAATATCTGCATCACCTTTTTCAATCAGTAAACGACGAGAGGCTGGGTCGGGTACATTTTTGATAATAATATTGGCTATTTTAGGTGCGCCAGTGGGGGAGAGTGGATTGGCTTCTAACACAATCGCTTGGCGGGGCTGATAGGTGCGCATTTTATATGCACCACTGCCTGCGGAGTTCATTCTTAGCCAGCTATTACCAAAATCATTATTTTTAATATGTGCAGAGACGAGTTTCTCATCAACAATAGAGGCAATAGGTGTTGAAAGGATATTAAGCACTACATCAGGGCTAACATCGGCTGTCCAACGCACTTCTAATGCGTTATCACTGACTTTTTTCAGTAATGAATCAATGTTATCTGTTTTCCACCCTAGTACATTTAAGATAAAGGCAGGGGATTTGTTCATGGTGATCGCACGCTGATAAGAAAAGATAATATCTTCAGGGCGAACCGCGTTACCCGATGCAAATTTTGCATCCGGTTTAATATTAAATACGATCGTTTTCTGTTCAGGGTTTGCTTGCCAACTTTCAACTAAAATAGGCTCATTAATTTCGGGATTATCACGATTAGGTTGAACAATTCGCTGATATAAACTAGGTACCGTTTGAATACTAGATAGCTCATTACTTTCAGCTGGGTCAAGACTGACAAGATCATCAAGGCCTTGTACCACAATTAATGTATTGGCAGGTGTTGCTGCAAATGCCGGTACTGAAAGGGCACCTACAACGAATAATGATAATAATTTTGCTTTCATGAGACGCTCCCTGAAACAGTGTCACTATAGTCGTTATGTTAATAACTTATTAGTTATTACTTTGTGAAATTAACTTAGGCAAAATGTGATCGAACCGCAAAGTTTTAATTACGCTTACATATAGCGCTTCGTTATAAGCAATCAAGATTAATTATGGTAGAAGAATAATTAATCGCCAGAACTTGAAGATGAAATACTCCTTTAGTAGTAATCCCCTGACTATTAAGGTGTAGTAGCTGAATTGATTAAGCTGTATTTGATGTTCATCAATAATCCTTATGAGTAGTTTCGTATTTTAGCCTTAGAAATCTTTAAAGTTGAGGCTAAAATGAGCAAGAAAACACTGGCAATCATCGGTAACGGTATGGTGGGACACCGTTATATCGAAGAACTGATTGATAAAGGGGGCAATGAAGAATTTAACATTGTCGTCTTTTGTGAAGAACCTCGCGTTGCATATGATAGAGTCCATCTCTCCTCTTATTTTTCCCATCACACCGCTGAAGAACTCTCTTTAGTTAAACACGGCTATTACGAAAAACACCAAGTAGATGTCTTAATGGGAGAGCGCGTTATCACCATTAATCGTGAAGAAAAAGTGGTGCATACCAATACAGGGCGTTGTGTTAGTTACGATAAGCTAGTTATGGCAACAGGCTCTTATCCATGGATACCTCCGATTAAAGGGAGTCATTCTCCAGATTGTTTTGTTTATCGAACCATCGAAGATTTAAATGCTATCGAATCTTGTGCTCGTATTAGTCGTAAAGGGGCGGTGATTGGTGGCGGCCTTTTAGGGTTAGAAGCCGCAGGTGCGCTAAAAAGTCTAGGTATTGAAACGCACGTTATCGAGTTTGCACCCACCTTAATGGCAGAACAGCTTGATACATTAGGTGGTGAGCAACTTAAGCGAAAAATAGAGCGCATGGGTGTGAAAGTGCATACCGCTAAAAATACACAAGAAATATTATCAACAGGGGAAAGTGCACGTAAAACGTTGCAATTTGCAGATGGCACTTCGCTTGACGTTGATTTTATTGTGTTCTCCACAGGTATTCGCCCGAAAGATAAATTGGCTCGCCAGTGTGATTTAGAGATTGCCCCAAGAGGCGGCATTGTGATCAATGATTTTTGCCAAACGACAGATCCTGATATTTATGCGATTGGCGAATGTGCATCTTGGCAAAATAAAACCTTTGGCTTAGTCGCGCCGGGTTACAAAATGGCGCAAGTTGCGGTTGATAATTTATTAGGCCATCACTCCGTATTCCAAGGTGCCGATTTAAGTGCAAAATTAAAACTTCTTGGTGTGGATGTTGGGGGGATTGGTGATGCTCATGGAGATCAAGCGGGGTGTCGTAGTTATATCTATCTGGATGAAGGCAAAGAAATTTACAAACGCCTGATTGTTAGTGAAGACAATAAATACCTATTAGGGGCGGTATTAGTCGGTGATACCGAAGATTATGGCAATCTTTTACAACTGTCTCTGAATACCATTGAATTACCCGAACATCCAGACACGTTAATTCTACCTGCACATGCAGGAAGTAAGCCTGCAATCGGTGTTGATTCATTACCTGAAACAGCACAAATTTGTTCTTGTTTTGATGTGACGAAAGGCGACATTATTCAAGCCATTGAACGCGGATGCCATACCGTCGCAGCACTTAAAGCTGAAACCAAGGCGGGGACGGGCTGTGGCGGTTGTATTCCACTGGTGACTCAAGTTTTAAATGCAGAGTTAGCTAAGCAAGGTATCGAAGTTAATCATCATCTTTGTGAGCATTTTCACTATTCTCGTCAAGAGCTTTATCACCTTATTCGTGTTGAAGGGCTGAAAAGCTTTGATGAACTGTTAAAAAAACATGGTCAAGGTTATGGCTGTGAAGTGTGTAAACCTACTGTGGGTTCATTACTTGCTTCATGTTGGAATGATTATATCTTGCGTGATGATTTGGTGTCTCTTCAAGATACCAATGATAATTTCCTTGCAAACATGCAAAAAGATGGCACTTATTCCATTATTCCTCGCTCTCCTGGGGGGGAAATTACGCCTGCGGGTATTATCGCTATTGGTCAAGTTGCACAAGAATACAATCTGTATACCAAGATTACGGGTTCACAACGTATGGCGATGTTTGGTGCGCATAAGCAAGATTTGCCTGCTATTTGGGAAAAGTTGATTGCGGCGGGTTTTGAAACAGGTCATGCCTACGCTAAAGCATTGCGTATGGTAAAAACGTGTGTGGGAAGCAGTTGGTGTCGTTTTGGTGTCGGTGACAGTGTGGGGTTAGGCGTTGCGTTAGAGCATCGTTATAAAGGAATAAGAACTCCCCATAAGATAAAATTTGGGGTGTCAGGCTGTACGCGTGAATGTTCTGAAGCTCAAGGGAAAGATGTCGGTATTATTGCCACAGATAAAGGTTGGAATCTCTATTTTGGGGGAAATGGTGGAATGAAACCCCGTCATGGTGATTTATTTGCTTCAGATATAGATGAAGAAACATTAGTACATTATATCGACCGTTTTATGATGTTCTATATTCGTACCGCAGACAAACTGCAACGAACTTCCGTCTGGTTAGACAACGTAGAGGGGGGCGTTGAATATTTACGTGAAGTCATTATTAACGATAAATTAGGCTTGAATGCACAATTGGAAAAAGAGCTCAATGCCTTACAAGAACGTGTTGCTTGTGAATGGAAAGAAACGGTTGATTCTCCAAAAGCATTAAAACGTTTTGCCCACTTTATTAATAACCCAATGCCTGATCCCACAGTGCAAACGGTAAAAGAACGATTTCAACATCGGCCCGCTCGTTTACATGAACGCATTGATATCAAACTGGTAACAGAGGAGATGCCATCATGAGCCAATGGATAGTAGTTTGCCAATTAGATGACATTACACCCGGAACAGGCGTTTGTGCGCTGGTGGCTCAAGATCATGTAGCGATATTTCGTCCTTACTGTGATGCACGGTTATATGCGTTAAGCAATATCGATCCCTTTGCACATTCAAGTGTTTTATCACGAGGATTAATTGCTGAACATGAAAATGAGTTGTATATCGTCAGCCCACTGAAAAAACAGCATTTTCGGTTAACAGATGGTTATTGCCTTGAAGATGCAGATCACTCCATTGCACATTTTGATGTCAAAGTGGAAGGCAATACCGTCAGCGTACGTGCTCGCGATTAGCCTAAATGAGTAAACAGGGGAGTGAATATGGATTATTTTCCAATATTTTGTCAGCTCAAAGATAAACCTTGTTTATTAGTGGGTGGTGGTGAAATTGCTGAGCGTAAAGCCAGATTGTTGATGGAGGCAGGTGCCAATATTTCTGTTGTTGCACCTTCGTTTACAGGGCAGTTTATGCAATGGCACACGGAGCAAAAACTCAACTGCATAACAGGGCTATTTACGGCTGATTATCTATCTGGTAAATGGCTTGTTATTGCAGCGACAGATAATGAGCAAGTGAACCAACAAGTTTTTCAGACGGCAACAGAAAAACAGATTTTTTGTAATGTCGTTGATTCACCAGAGCAAGCCAGTTTTATTATGCCTTCGGTCATTGATCGTTCCCCTATTATGGTCGCTATCTCATCGGGGGGAAAAGCACCCGTGCTTGCGCGTATTTTACGAGAAAAATTTGAGCAATTATTACCTAACTCTCTTGGCTCTTTAGCGCAGTTAGCAGGAAAGTTAAGAGAGCAAGTAAAACGCCATTTTTCTTCGATGAGCGCCAGACGCTACTTTTGGGAACAATTTTTTGCAGATAAGTCACTGCAAGTTGAAATTGAAGCGCAAAGAGAAAACGGTATTCAACAACGCATCTGTGAGTTGTTATCAGAAAATATGCAACCTCAAGGCAGTGTCGTTTTAGTTGGTGCAGGGCCAGGTGATGCAGGATTAATGACAATTAAAGGTTTACAGCAATGTCAGCAAGCTGATGTAGTGGTTTACGATAGATTAGTCTCTGATGATGTAATGGCATTAGTGCGTAGGGATGCACAACGCATTTATGTGGGTAAACAGGCCGGTTTTCACTGTGTTCCTCAGGATGAGATTAATCAAATATTGATCAAAGAGGCCAGAGCAGGAAAGCGTGTTGTGAGATTAAAAGGAGGCGATCCCTTTATATTTGGTCGAGGCAGTGAAGAGTTAGAAGCCTTAATTGAGCATCACATTCCGTTTTCAGTGATCCCCGGTATTACGGCGGCGTCAGGTTGTACAACGTATGCGGGAATTCCGTTAACGCATCGAGATTATGCGCAAAGTGTTCGTTTTATCACTGGGCATGGTAAAGGCTTAAACGAAGCTCAGTGGCAATGTATTGCACAAGAAAATCAAACATTAGTCTTTTATATGGGATTGAATAAAGCAGGCTATATTCAGCAAATGTTACTTAACCAAACCATGCGTTCTACTATGCCGGTTGCCATTATCGAAAAAGGAACTTTAGCCACACAAAAGGTGATTGTGGGCCAATTACATCAACTGGCGGATATGGCTGAAACGATGGAAAGCCCTGCACTGATTGTTGTGGGGGAGGTTGTGGGCTTGAATGAGAAACTACAATGGTTTCAATCCAAATCGGCTAACTCGCTGAAATAATTTGACGTTATTATTTTAAAATGAAAAACCGCTTTAATATTCGATATGTATATTAAAGCGGTTTTTAATCTAACGTATAGAAATATAAATAGAAATTTATTTAATTTTACTTCAATTAAACATTTATATTAAAATTTAAAAATAAATAATAAAAGTGAGGGTTTAATAATCTACTGTTATTTTTAGGTAGGAATTATTATTTAGTCTAAAGGTGAATTTATCGCTATTTGTAAGTAATTTCAAATGGAAATTCTTAACTTACAAACCATCATAAAGTTCTGCAAGTCTGCCAAATTTCCTCCCAATTATATTAATTTTGTGAGCTACGTAGGTTTTCTATCTATAAAACTTGCATGATGTTAATTAAATGTTTATTTGTTGTTTTGCCTCTTATGATATTTGTTTTTTATTTTTATAAGATAGAACGCTTGAGGGCTAAATAAAGTTAAGTGATAAGAATACCGCATAAATTGACAAAATTTACGATAAGTGTAAAAAAGAAGTGTGTTGTTATCATTTTTATCTCGTCTATATCTTAAAAACGTTAGAGAATGACAAATATTGCAATCAAAATTTAACAACGATCTATATCGTTAATTAAGCGACCCCGTTATAAATTATTGTTTATTAGGAGAGGTATTCATGAAAAATAAAGTTGTGTTAACAATGGTATTTCCGGTCAGTATTATGTCACTTGTTTTAACCTCCTTTTTTTCTCATGCGGTGACTCTTCCTGAAGGCACCATTTTGGCAAAACAACAACATATTGTGATCAATAATGGCACTGAGGTTTCGTCTCTTGATCCGCATAAAGTGGAAGGTGCACCTGAAAGCAATATTATTTTAAATTTATTAGAGGGCCTGACTTATGTTGGGCCTCATGGTGAAAGTATTCCGGGTGTTGCTCAACGCTGGGAAACAGATGACAACAAGGTGTGGATATTTTATTTGCGAGAAGATGCCAAGTGGAGTGATGGCACACCCGTTACTGCGGAAGATTTTGTCTATAGCTGGCGTCGTTTAGTTGATCCCCAAACAGGTTCACCTTATGCCAGTTATCTTGAATATGCATATGTTGAAAATGTTGCAGATATTCTTAATGGTAAAAAACCCCCTGAAACATTAGGTGTGAAGGCCATCGATGCACATACCTTACAAGTGAATTTAACCCAGCCAATTCCTTATTTACTCGATATGGTCAGCCACACTCCCTTAAAACCCGTTAAAAAAGAGACGGTCGAAAAATACGGTGTAAATTGGACGCGTCCTGAAAACTTTGTGGGTAATGGTGCTTATATTATTGATAATTGGGTTGTGAATGAAAAGGTGACGTTAAAACGTAATCCGCTTTATTGGGATAATCAAAATACCGTTATTGAACAAGCCACATTTTTACCAATAAGTTCAGAAACCAGTGATATCAATCGTTATCGTAGTGGTGAAATAGATATTACCAATAGTGCGATCCCCCCAGTTCTTTATAAAAAAATGAAACAAGAGCAGCCAGAAAATTTACACGTAACACCTTATTTATGTACTTTTTATTATGAATTAAATAATAAAAAAGCCCCTTTTGATGATGCGCGCGTTCGGGAAGCGGTGAAATTAAGTCTTGATAGACAAGTTATCGCTGAAAAAATAATGGGACAAGGGCAAATTCCTGCTTATTCTTTTACGCCATCTTTTATTGGTAATGGCCATTTTAAAGCCCCTAAATGGGCAAATTGGACACAACAACAGCGTAATGAAAGGGCACGTGAATTATTAAAAGAGGCGGGATTTGATGGACAAAATCCTCTGACCTTTACCTTGCTCTACAACACATCTGATCAAAACAAACAGCAAGCCATCGCTGCCGCATCCATGTGGAAAAAAAGCATTGGTGCAAATGTCACATTGCAAAATCAAGAATGGAAAACGGCACTAGAGAGTCGTAATCAAGGTAATTACCAAGTCGCAAGAGCAACATGGTGTGCGGATTACAATGAACCGACCTCATTTTTAAACTCATTTCTTTCCACAAGCAGCCTAAATACCATTTTTTATGAAAATAAAGCTTATGATGACACATTAAATAATGCACTGCTTGCACTCGATAGTGGCGCTCGACATCAACTCTATCAACGCGCAGAAGCCTTGCTAGACAAGGATTCTGCAATAATCCCCGTTTATTATCGCGTCAGTGTTAGATTAGTTAGTCCAAAAGTAGGTGGCTTTACAGGTAAAGACCCCTTTGATTATACGGACTTAAAGCGCTATTTTATAAAGGCAGATAACTAAAACTGGTAAGTTATGGGTATTCTATAGCAATATCTGATTTTAATTATCGAAAAGCAGTTTTAATAAAGTACAGCCAAAAAGTACTACACAAAAATATTACGGCACAAAAAAATTATAATGTTATTAGACAATTCAGTACTGATAACAAATAAGCAAGATTGATTTATTTTTTGTAAAAACAATAAGTTGTGCAAAACGTTCTAAAAGCACAGCGTAGCATCACAGAACGGTTGTTAAACAACCTGCTCACTAACTGGGAGTATTTTATAAAATGAGAAGTTTAACTAAAAAGAGTGCGTTGACGATTGCCATTGGCGCCATTTTGGGATTATCCGCGTTAGCGGCTAATGCGGCTGTTGTTCCTGATGGGGTAAAGTTAGCCGAGAAACAAGTGCTTGTTCGTAATAACGGCTCAGAGCCACAATCACTTGATCCTCATAAAATTGAGGGTGTTCCAGAGTCTGCACTCGCACGTGATCTTTTTGAAGGTGTGACGATTGTTGGTCCTGATGGTGAAATTTTACCGGGTTCAGCTATCAGTTGGGAAAATAAAGATTTTACTGTTTGGACGTTCAAAATTCGTGACGGCGCTAAATGGTCAAACGGTGAACCTGTTACCGCGCAAGATTTCGTTTATAGTTGGCAACGTCTAGCGGATCCTAATACGGCATCTCCTTATGAAAGCTATCTGCAATATGCCCATATCGTGAATATTGACGATATTATTGCGGGTAAGAAAAAAGCCACAGAATTAGGTGTTAAGGCATTAGATAACAATACATTAGAAGTGACTTTATCTGAGGCAGTGCCTTATTTACCAAAATTATTAGCGCACTCCTCCATGTCGCCAGTTAACCAAAAAGTCATTGAAAAATTTGGTGAAAAATGGACACAACCTGCTAACTTCGTCGGCAACGGCGCTTATAATTTAAAAGACTGGACAGTCAACGAACGTATTGTTTTAGAACGTAGCCCAACGTATTGGGATAATAAAAGTACCGTTATTGATAAAGTGACATTCTTACCTATTTCATCTGAAGTCACTGACGTAAACCGCTATCGTGCGGGTGAAATCGACATGACTTATAGCAATTTACCAATCGAACTTTTCCAAAAATTGAAAAAAGAGATCCCTGATGAATTGCGTATAAGTCCGTATTTATGTACTTATTATTATGAAATTAATAATGAGAAAGCGCCGTTTAATGATCCTCGTGTTCGTGAAGCGCTTAAACTGTCAATGGACAGAGATATCATCACTTATAAAGTGAAAAACCAAGGTGATATTCCTGCTTATGGTTTTACCCCGCCATTTACTGACGGCATTAAAGAGAACAAACCAGAATGGTTTGCGACTTGGACGCAAGAACAACGTAATGAAAAAGCACGCCAATTATTAGAAGAGGCGGGCTATAACAAAGCCAATCCACTGAAATTTAAGTTGCTGTACAATACATCCGACTTACATAAAAAAGTGGCGATCGCTGCCTCTTCAATTTGGAAGAAAAACTTAGGTGCTGATGTGTCTCTTGAAAACCAAGAGTGGAAAACCTTCTTAGATACTCGTCACCAAGGTACTTATGATGTTGCACGTGCCGGTTGGTGTGCAGATTATAATGAACCGTCTTCCTTCCTGAACATGATGCTGTCTTACAGCAGTAATAACACTGTTCACTATAAAAACACAGAATTTGACGCATTGATCAAAGAATCTTTACGTGTGAAATCTGATGACGAACGTGCCGCCATTTATCAAAAAGCAGAAGGCGTATTAGATAAAGATTCGGCCATTGTTCCACTTTACTATTATGTAAACACCCGTTTAGTGAAACCTTATGTGGGTGGTTATTCAGGTAAAGATCCATTAGATAATTTACATACTAAAGACTTGTACATTATTGCTAAGTAATCGGGCGAGACCTTGTCTGAAGGCAAGGTCTTTTTTATCGTCACGCCTGAATAGGTTTGTGTTATAGGAACGGGCAATGCTCAAATTTATTTTTCGTCGCTTTTTAGAAGCGATACCGACTTTATTTATTCTAATAACAATTTCGTTTTTTATGATGCGCTTAGCACCCGGTAGTCCTTTTACAGGTGAAAGGAAACTTCCGCCTGAGGTGATGGCAAATATTGAAGCGAAATATCACTTAAACGATCCCATTTATAAACAATATTTCGATTATTTAATTCAATTATCGAAAGGGGATTTGGGGCCTTCTTTTAAATATAAAGACTACAGTGTAAACACCTTAGTCGGTAAAGCATTCCCTGTTTCAGCTAAATTAGGGTTATCGGCATTTATTTTTGCTGTCATTTTAGGTGTGGGGGCAGGCGTCATTGCGGCACTGAATCAAAACACCAAATGGGATTATACCGTCATGACATTTGCCATGACGGGGGTGGTAATACCGAGCTTTGTTGTTGCACCTTTATTGGTCTTAGTGTTTGCGATTACCTTAAGGTGGCTTCCTGCAGGGGGATGGAATGGGGGAGCGGTGCAATATATGTTGTTGCCAATGATTGCATTATCACTTTCTTATATTGCCAGTATCTCGCGTATTACCCGTAGTTCAATGATTGAGGTTTTACACTCAAACTTTATCAGAACGGCAAAAGCGAAAGGCTTGCCGATGAAAAGAATTGTACTACGACATGCTTTAAAACCTGCGTTGCTACCTGTTATCTCTTATATGGGGCCTGCTTTCGTTGGGATTATCACGGGCTCAATGGTGATTGAAACCATCTTCGGACTACCGGGTATCGGACAACTCTTTGTTAATGGTGCTTTAAACCGTGACTACTCATTGGTGTTAAGTTTAACCATTATTGTGGGGGCATTAACCATTTTCTTTAATGCGATTGTCGATATTTTATATGCGGTTATTGATCCGAAAATTCGTTATTAATAAACACTGGAGCGCGTTATGTTATCACTGAAGGAAAACAGCGAAGCTCTGGGGAATTTCTCGGAGCAGCTAGATATTGAAGGCCGTAGTTTATGGCAAGATGCTCGCCGTCGTTTTATGCACAATAAAGCGGCGATCACGAGTCTCGTTTTACTTTTCTTTATTTTATTGTTTGTCATTTTTGCCCCAATGTTATCGCCATTTGTGTATGACGATACAGACTGGGATATGATGTCAATGGCACCCCATTTTGATTCACACCACTTCTTTGGTACTGACTCATCAGGTCGTGACTTATTAGTGCGTGTTGCGATTGGTGGGCGAATTTCATTAATGGTGGGTATTGCGGCTGCCTTTGTTGCGGTAATTGTGGGAACACTTTATGGCGCAATGGCGGGGTATATTGGTGGGCGCGTTGACTCAATAATGATGCGTTTACTGGAAATCTTAAACTCATTCCCATTTATGTTCTTTGTTATCTTACTGGTGACATTTTTTGGTCAAAACATCTTACTGATTTTTGTTGCGATCGGTATGGTCTCTTGGTTGGATATGGCACGTATTGTAAGGGGACAAACCTTAAGTTTAAAACGTAAAGAGTTTATTGAAGCGGCATTAGTGTGTGGTGTTTCATCGCGTAATATTGTGTTAAGACATATCGTTCCTAATGTATTAGGTGTCGTTGTGGTTTATGCCTCTTTATTAGTGCCTAGTATGATTTTATTTGAATCTTTCTTAAGTTTCCTAGGATTAGGAACGCAAGAACCGCTAAGTAGTTGGGGCGCTCTATTAAGTGATGGTGCGAACTCAATGGAAGTTTCTCCTTGGTTGATACTTTTCCCGGCTGCATTTTTAGTTATCACACTGTTTTGTTTTAACTTTATTGGTGATGGCTTACGTGATGCATTAGATCCGAAAGATCGTTAAGGAGAACAAAATGACAAATACAACAACCAAGTCGTTATTAAGTGTTAAAGATCTCAGCGTGACTTTCGGTACTGCAGATGGTGATGTGACCGCGGTTAATAAGCTGAATTTTGAATTATCAGCAGGTGAAACCTTAGGGATTGTGGGTGAATCGGGTTCGGGTAAATCACAAACGGCATTCGCGTTAATGGGATTATTGGCTAAAAATGGTCGTACAGCGGGTAGTGCAAATTTTAATGGTCGTGAGATCTTAAATCTTCGTCAGAGCGAATTAAACAAAATGCG
Organism: Proteus sp. FME41; assembly: GCF_014897315.1. Lineage (GTDB taxonomy): Bacteria > Pseudomonadota > Gammaproteobacteria > Enterobacterales > Enterobacteriaceae > Proteus. The sequence continues at coordinate 60,117 of NZ_JABUYL010000017.1, forward strand.
TGCTGAAGAAATATCAATGATATTTCAAGATCCAATGACATCATTAAATCCGTATATGAAAGTTGGACCACAGCTAATCGAAGTCCTTATGTTGCATAAAGGCATGAGTAAAAACGATGCTTACGCAGAATCTGTGCGTATGTTAGATGCGGTTAAAATGCCCGAAGCCCATAAACGAATGAGTATGTACCCTCATGAGTTTTCAGGCGGCATGCGCCAACGTGTCATGATTGCAATGGCATTACTGTGTAAACCCAAGCTTTTAATTGCCGATGAACCGACAACAGCGCTTGATGTTACTGTCCAAGCACAAATCATGACTTTGCTAAATGAACTCAAAAATGATTTAAATACCGCAATTATTATGATCACTCATGATTTAGGTGTCGTTGCGGGTATCTGCGATAAAGTATTGGTGATGTATGCAGGGCGAACCATGGAATATGGTAGTGCTCGTGATATTTTCTATCATCCCTCACATCCTTACTCTATCGGATTGCTTCAAGCGGTTCCGCGCTTAGATGGTGAAGATGAACGTTTAGCAACAATTCCGGGTAATCCACCCAATCTACTGCGTTTACCTAAAGGTTGCCCATTCCAACCACGTTGTCAGTATGCAACCGCACAATGCTTGGCGAGTGAGCCTGAGTTAACGCAATTTGCACAAGGGCGATTACGTGCCTGTTTTAAAGCGGTGGAGGAATTGGTATGACGCAAGCCACATTACAAGATAGAAAAGTTATTCTTGAAGTGAATGACTTAAAGGTTTATTTCGATGTTCAAGATAATAAACAGTGGTTTTGGAAAGCGAAAAAAAGCCTGAAAGCTGTCGATGGTGTCACTCTGCGCCTATATGAAGGTGAAACACTGGGCGTTGTTGGTGAATCAGGTTGTGGTAAATCGACGTTTGCGCGTGCCATTATTGGTTTAGTCAAAGCTTCCGGTGGTACCGTCACTTGGTTAGGTAATGATTTGCTAGGAATGGGAAATAAACAATGGCGAGATATTCGCCAAGATATTCAGATGATTTTCCAAGATCCGCTGGCATCCTTAAACCCAAGAATGACGATTGGCGATATTATTGCTGAACCATTAAAAACGTATCAACCTAAAATGAAACAGGCGCAAGTGGTTGAAAAAGTGAAAGCAATGATGATGCGAGTCGGATTATTGCCAAACTTAATCAACCGTTACCCGCACGAATTCTCAGGTGGACAATGTCAACGTATCGGTATTGCGCGCGCGTTAATTCTAGAGCCTAAATTAGTGATTTGTGATGAACCCGTTTCAGCATTAGACGTATCAATTCAGGCTCAAGTCGTCAACTTGCTGAAAGATATTCAAAAAGAGATGGGATTATCTTTGATCTTTATTGCGCATGATCTGGCAGTGGTAAAACATATTTCAGATCGTGTGTTGGTAATGTATTTAGGACATGCAGTGGAATTAGGGACTTATGATGAAGTTTATCACCATCCATTACACCCTTATACTAAAGCACTAATGTCAGCAGTGCCGATCCCTGATCCCGATAAAGAGCGTAACAAGCATATTGATTTATTAGAGGGGGAATTACCTTCTCCGATTAATCCACCATCAGGCTGTATATTCCGTACACGTTGTCCGATGGCTGATGAAGAATGTGCAAAAACACGTCCTTTATTAGAAGGAAGCTTCCGCCACGCAGTCTCTTGTTTAAAAGTGGATCCACTTTAAGACTTCATTTATTTAAATTGAGTGACTAATGCCTGATATTTATCAGGCATTTTTTATGGGTAAAAGATAAAAATTTAATAATAGGCTCATTTTTTGCAACTCGAAATAACTTTGTGGATTGTATCACTGTGTCATATTTCCAGTGTGGTAGTTTATTGTTGACCGTTCATTGGCATTCTGTTTATTTTTTGGGGAAATTATGAAAAAAAGTGCAATATCTATCCTAGTTAGCACCGGTGTATTACTGTCATCAATGGCAGTAGCGAATACCACAGGTTCGGAAATCCTTGCTGTACAGTCAGGCGGTACACCCAATAAGGTGTATCAAAATAATAAACCGACACTGAAAGTAGCTACTTATAATATTGGTAAAAATGAAGTTTCAGCGGATGTCACCAATTTTGACAAGCTCAACCAAGCAATCAAAAATATCGATGCCGATGTTATTGTTGTCACGGAAGTTGATAATAAAACAGCACGTAGTAAAAATATTAACCAGCTGGAAGAATTAGCTAAAGCCAATAATATGCAGTTTGCTTTTGGCAAAGCGCTCGATTTTGATGGTGGGCAATATGGTGTTGGCATTTTATCAAAATATAAAATTGATAAATCACAGGTCGTTAATCTGCCTTCAGGTAATGCAGAACAACGTATTGTTTTATTATCGCAAATGACTAAACCAGGGTTTGATTCACCGATTATTATTATGGGAACACATCTTGATTGGCAAAAAGATCCCACTATTCGTATCGGTCAAGTTAGACATATTTTAGATGCTGCAATTGGTGATACAGAAACAGGTTTCGATAATATTTCAACATCAATAAAAATATTGGCGGGTGATTTTAACTCCACCGCCAATGAACAACCAATCCAAGAAATTAATTATTTTTGGAACCCTGTTGAAAAGCCAAATAGCGATAAACGTACATGGCCAGCCATTAATCCAGCTATAGATATCGACCATATCTTTACCTTTAAAGGACAAGTTTGGGATATCAAAGATATGACAATCCCACAAGATTCAGCATCTTTTAAATGGTCAGACGCCAGTGATCATCTTCCTGTTATTGCTGAACTAGAGTTACAAGAACAGTAATAAATAACGATAAATAAAAACGCCCTTGATAGTATTTTCAAGGGCGTTATTTCATCAAGCAATAAAATAAGCAACTAATAAAATAAGCGTTAAATCAGATTAAATCCAACCTTTAGCTCTAAAGGCTTTTAATGTAGTGACGAAATAGTGCATTTCTTCTGGTGTGCCTAATGTTAAACGACTCCAACCAAAAGCAGGTGGAAATTCACGACCTACCATAACATTCGCCTCTTTCATTCTATTTTGATAGGTTTTTACATCACCTTTAACTTTATGGAATATAAAGTTTGCATGAGAAGGTGCGTATTCAATATTGAGCTCTTTTAAGGCATCTATGACCATTTGGCGTGAAACATCAATCGACTTACGGCTATATTCCACATAAGGCGCATCTTTTAGCGAAGCAAGTGCGGCAACAGCACCAGCAGTATTGGTGTTATCAATAGAAACAAACGCATCAATTTGTGCAATCACTTCTGGTACGGCAACGCCATAACCTACACGCAGCCCAGCTAAAGCATAAATTTTAGAGAATGTACGAGTCACAATCAGATTTTTATAACCTTCTGCCACTAGCGCGATAGCACTGACGAATGTAGGGGTAGAAACAAACTCAACGTAAGCTTCATCAATAATAAAAAAGACATTCTCTTTTGCTGACTTCACCCAATTTGATAAATCTGCACTAGGGGTTAACATTGCGGTTGGGTTATTCGGATTGCACAGATACACCATGCTAATACCATCAAACTCTTGTGCTTTTTTCTGCATGGTTGCTAAATCGAAAGCGAGAGTATTATCAACCGGTACTTTAACGATTTTTACACCTAATGGTTCTGCATAAAGCTCGGCATAGTTAAATGTTGGATCAGGAACAATAAGTTGAACCGCTTTACCTTCTTTTTGTGCTTTGTTTGCGACAAATTGCACTGCTGCTTGAATTGTTTCAGATGAACCATTACCCAAAGTAATATGCTTATCTGAAAGTTTAAATTCTTTCCCTAATTCGCTAATTAATGCGCTACGTGCATCATCTGGATATCTAAATGCATTAGGTAAAGCATTAATAATGGCTTTTTGAGCGTTAGGCGACATACCTAATGAGTTTTCATTAAAGTTAAGTAATAGCGGATTTTCTGCGTTAAAAACCAATTTGTTTTTCAATGATTCATTGGCATAAGCAGAACTTATAAAAGAACTTAATGATAATCCGCCAATAACAAGGCTGGATGATGTTAAGAATGACCGACGATTCATGCTATGTTTCCCAAGTAAATTATTCTATGTTTTATTAGTTCTCATAGATTACTAAAAAAAAGATAGAAGTAAATAAATATGTTAAAAAAATAATTATTTATTCATCTTATTTTTATGGGAGCAAACAGATAGCCGAGTATTTTTGAGATAAAAATAGGATTATCCCCGTATTTTTTCAGTCTCTATTGCGCATTTTTCCGCTTCAGCAATGATCCAGTTTTTAAACTTATCTAGCTTTGAGTTGGGCATGATTTCACTTGGAGAGAGCAAGTAGTAGCTTGAGTTATCTTTAACAAAGCCATGTGTGGCGATAAGCTGTTGATCTTTTAATTCATCTTGTACCATAAGAAAAGAGGCAATGGTCGTACCTAATCCCGCAAGAGTAGCCTGAATAGCAAGATAAAAATGTTCATACTGACTGGTATGGGTATAAGTAGATTGTATACCTGAATATTGATACCAATCTTGCCATGCTTGAGGACGAGATAGTGTTATTAGTTGTTTAGTTGAATGGACAGGATTATTCGGTTTTACAACGAGCCCAATTTTTTCATCGCAAATTTTTGTTGCATAAATATTCTTATTCCATAAAAAATCATCACGTCTAAAGGCTAAATCGACACCTTCTTTATTAAAATCAATAGCACCCCCAGCGGCAACTAAGTGCAAGATTATTTCAGGATGTAATGCGTAAAAGTGAGAAAGGCGAGGGATAAGCCACTTCATCGCAATGGTGGGTTCGCATGAAACGACTAATACGGGATTATGTAAAGGTGAACGCAAATGGGTGACGGTTTCTTCAAGCTGTTCAAATATTGTTGATGTTGTTTTATATAAATATCGGCCTGCTTCATTTAAATAAACCGCACGATTACGACGTTCAAATAAAGAAATACCTAATTCGTCTTCTAATAATCGTATTTGTCGGCTCACTGCGCTGTGTGTGACATGAAGCTGTTCTGCGGCACTCACAAAACTACCTGTCTGTGCGGCACTATTAAAAAAACGTAATGATGCTAAAGAGGGCATTTTCATAACGATAAGCCATAAATAAAATGAGTAAAAATAGACGATGAAAAGTCACAGATATACTGCAAGATAAATCGCTTTTTATTTTTAGTCAAGACAGCAAAATAGGGTGGTTGGTGGCGAGTTAAATAGTTTTTTATTAAAAGAAGAACATATTTTATGTCACTTTTTATTACTTATTATTGATTCAAAAGTGAGAAAAACAATGAGTGAACTAATTGCTGTAGCGATGATTACAATATTGGCGGTTATTAGCCCTGGGCCAGATTTTGCTATGGTGACAAAAAACAGTTATTCCTATGGTGTAAAAGTTGGACTAATTACTGCAATTGGTATTGCGATTGGGGTACAAGTACATGTTTTTTACACTGTATTTGGTATCTCTTTTATTATTATGGGATCACCGACGCTCTTTTTTATTATGAAATTACTAGGTGTTGGATACTTAATTTATCTTGGGGTTAAATCGTTAACGAATAAAACACAACTGACCATTGAGAATGCGGTTAATTCGGCACCCAATATGTTCCAAGCATTACGTGTTGGTTTTTTTACTAATGCTTTAAATCCTAAAACGATGTTGTTTGTTATTGCTCTTTATACGCAAGTTGCCAACTTAAGTAACCCACTTTGGATAAATCTTTCTTATGGTATGTTTATCTCTGTTGCTCATTGGGTTTGGTTTAGTTGTGTTGCTCTTTTTTTCTCTACACCGCTTTTACGGATCAAAATACTTTCTCACCAGCAAGTGGCCGATAAGATTATTGGTGTGTTATTAATTCTTTTAGGTATTGGATTGCTGTTTATTTCAGTGAAGTAGAAAAGTAATCAAATAAAAAAGGAGATCAAATAACAATCTCCTTTTCTTTATTTTAAGTGATGATTTAATTTGATTCAGGGAAAGTTAATGTCGAGCCCGGAGCTTCACGACTAAGATGAATAAAGTTCAGATGTTTTTCATATTGATCTAAAATATCAGTAATCACCTGTTCTTTGGTGTAATCCATTAAGTCATTTCCTTGGGTGCCTTCCCATAAATAGGTCTCTAAACGGTAATAATCTGACTTACCTCGGCGAGCACGATAAGTAAATGCAGGCACTGAGTATTTCTGTGGCCAAATTTGATAAATAAAATTCTGTTCTTGGTCAAGATCAACGACAAGCTCTAAATGATGTAATCGTTCATTATCTTCAATTGGGTAATAATTGAATTCAACTTTAGCCCCACGCAATAAAAGCTCTTTAGCCACATCTTGCATGGCTGGCATACAAGTTAAATCTAACATACGTTGTGTATAGGTCGTTCCCGGGAAATTCATAACTCGCCCTAAACGCTGTTTCCAATTCATTGTGGCATTGCCATAAAGCGGCGCGGGTGCATTGGTATTTAGTGAACTAACACGTCTAAAATCTTCGACTTTTAATGATTTATAAAGTCCCGCCATAATAAAGAAAATAACAAAACTAAAGGGTAAGCCCATTATAATTGTTGTATTTTGTAAGGCAGAAATACCATCAGCCATTAACATGCCTAATGTTAACAATCCAATGGCAATAGACCAGAAAATACGAAGCCAATTGGGTGCGTCATTATTAACATGGCTTAATTGAGAAGTGAAATTACCTAATACTAATGAACCAGAGTCGGCAGATGTGACATAAAATAATAACCCAGTAATTGTGGCGACAGAAGCCGTTAAACCAAAACCAGGGTAGAGTTCTAATAATGAATAAAATCCTTTTTCGGGGGCTTCTAATACTGTCTGCGCCAATTCTTTATTACCATGAATCACTTCATATAAAGCGCTATTACCAAAAATGGATAACCATAACAGAGTGAAAACAAAGGGAATAATTAAGGTGCCTATGACAAATTGTCGAATTGTTCGTCCTCTTGAAATACGCGCTAAAAATAGCCCAACAAAAGGTGACCAAGCCACCCACCAAGCCCAGAAAAACAGTGTCCAGCTATTCATCCAATCTGTTGGTCTATCAAATGCAAAACTATTTAATGTCATGCCTAAAAAACGATTAGTGTAATCACCGACATTTAATACCAGTGCATTTAATAAAAACTCAGTATCACCTGCAAATAAGATAAATAAAATAAGTCCCAATGCGAGTAATACATTTAGTTCAGATAAAATCCTGATCCCTTTGTTAACGCCTGATGTTGCCGAAATAACGGCCATAATGACAGATAATAGAATTAATCCACCTTGAACGCCCAATCCTTGGGGCAAATCAAAAAGAACTTTTAGCCCATAATTAAGTTGTACAACGCCAATACCTAACGTTGTTGCAATACCAAAAATAGTGCCCAGTACGGCAGCGATATCAACCGTATGGCCAATTGGTCCATAAATACGATTTCCAAAGATAGGATAAAGTGCAGAACGTATGGTCAAGGGTAAATTGTAACGATAGCTAAAATAGCCCAGTGCGATACCAATAAGTGCATACATAGACCAGCCCGTCAGGCCATAGTGGAATAAAGTCCACACCATCGACTGACGGGCTGCTTCTAGTGTTTCACCTTCGCCAGTTGGCGGTAACATATATTGTGTAATAGGCTCAGCGACAGAGAAAAACATTAAATCAATCCCAATACCTGCTGCAAATAACATCGCAGACCAACTTATAACACTAAATTCAGGTTTTGATTGTTCAGGCCCTAATTTGATATTTCCAAAACGAGAAGAGGCAATAAAAATAACGAAGACAATATATAACGTTGCTGCTAATAAATAGTACCACCCAAAGGTTTTTGATACCCATCCCAGCGTTGCCACAATCCATGAATTTGCTGTTTCTGTCATCAAAATAGTGAAAAAAGAAAACGCTAAAATAAGCGTTGCTGAAGCGAAAAAAACGACAGAATTGAGCTTGTCTTTCTGCGGTTTTTTTGTGCTATTAAGAGTTGTCATTAGAAATTCCAAAAATTCATTTATCTAAAAGTTAAAAGTTGCATTCTTTGTTAACTAATTGAATTAGCTTCAAAGATTCAAATTTTCACAATGTCCCTCCATATCAAAATGTAAATTAATTGTGATAAACAATAGTTAATATTGATTGAATGTTCAATTAAAAAAACGTTTAATAATGAGTTCAATGTATTTTTTAGGTCTTTAAAACATGCCGAAGATAGGAATGCAGTCGATACGTAAACAGCAATTAATCCAAGCGACGTTAGCAGTGATTAATGAGGTTGGAATGCAAGAGGCGAGCATCGCATTGATAGCTCGAAAAGCCGGTGTTTCTAACGGCATTATTAGTCACTACTTTCGTGATAAAAATGGATTGTTGGAAGCTGCCATGCGCCATATCCAGTATCAATTGGGTTTTGCGGTGGCGATACGTTTAAGAATGTTAAGTGATGCAACACCTAAGTTACGTATCCAAGCCATTGTTGAAGGTAACTTTGATACTACTCAAACCAGTGAAGCAGCAATGAAAACATGGCTAGCATTTTGGGCGAGTAGTATGCATCAGCCTAACTTAAATCGTCTACAAAAGGTCAATGACAGAAGGCTTTATTCCAATTTAAGTTACGAGTTTGGGCGTGTTCTTACCAAAGATCAAGCTCGTTTGGCCGCGAAAGGTTTAGCTGCACTTATTGATGGTTTATGGCTGCGAAGTGCATTAAGTAATGCACCATTTTCTCTTGAAGAGGCCAAAATCATTACTAATGAATATATTGATATGCAACTGACAAATCAGAGTCAAATAAAGACTTAAAAAACTAATAATAAAGGAGAAACTATGCCAAACCCACCGTTACATAAACTCTATATTCATGGTGGATATGTCGATTGCGCACAACCTGAGTGTGAACAATTTGCAGCGATTAACCCAGCTAATGGTGAAGTGATCGCACATTTACAGTCTGCAAGTGAAGAAGATATCAATTGGGCCGTTGAGAGTGCGAAGCAAGGGCAGAAAATTTGGCGTGCAATGACCGCGATGGAACGTTCTCGAATTTTACGACGCGCTGTTGATATTTTACGTGAACGTAATGATGAATTGGCTCATTTAGAAACTTTAGATACAGGTAAACCCCTATCTGAAACACGTTATGTTGATATTGTGACGGGTGCGGATGTTTTAGAGTATTATGCAGGTCTTATTCCTGCACTTGAAGGCGAGCAAATCCCGCTTAGAGAAACTGCTTTTGTTTATACTCGTCGTGAACCATTGGGAATTGTTGCCGGTATCGGTGCTTGGAATTACCCCATTCAAATAGCATTGTGGAAATCTGCGCCTGCACTTGCCGCTGGGAATGCCATGATCTTTAAACCAAGTGAAATGACTTCACTGACAACATTAAAACTTGCCGAAATATACACTGAGGCAGGATTGCCAAAGGGTGTTTTTAACGTTGTTACAGGGAAAGCCAATGTGGGGCAATGGTTAACACAGCATCCTGACATTGCGAAGGTTTCTTTTACTGGTGGAATTGAAACCGGTAAGAAGGTGATGGCAAATGCGTCTGCTTCAAGTTTAAAAGAAGTAACCATGGAGCTTGGTGGAAAATCGCCTTTAATTATTTTTGATGATGCAGATTTAGATACCGCCGCTGATATTGCGATGATGGCGAATTTTTATAGTTCTGGACAGGTATGTACCAATGGTACTCGCGTTTTTGTTCCTGAAAGAGTAAAACCTGCATTTGAAGCAAAAATCACAGAGCGCGTATCACGTATTAGGATCGGTTCTCCTCTTGAAATGGACACTAATTTTGGTCCGCTAGTCAGTTTTCTTCATCTTGAAAAAGTCTTGAATTATATTGAGTTAGGCAAAACTCAAGGGGCGAGATTACTTTGTGGTGGTCATCGTTTATTAGAAGGCAATTTTGCTCAAGGTGCTTATGTCGCGCCTACTGTTTTTACAGATTGCACCGATGATATGAAAATTACACAAGATGAAATATTCGGCCCTGTGATGAGTATTCTGAGTTATCAAACTGAAGATGAAGTGATTTTACGCGCAAATAATAGCGTTTATGGTTTAGCCGCAGGTCTTGTCACCAAAGATCTCACAACCGCTCACCGTGTTATTCATCAATTGGAAGCAGGAATTTGTTGGATTAATACATGGGGCGAGTCTCCAGCCGAAATGCCAGTTGGTGGCTATAAACATTCTGGGGTGGGACGTGAAAACGGGCTTGTGACACTGCAGAATTATACTCAAATAAAATCTATTCAAGTTGAACTTGGGGAGTTTTCATCCGTTTTTTAATCCATTCTTTTTTTAATGACTGAAACAGAGGAGATAACAATGGTCTATGACTACATTATTATCGGTGCTGGTTCAGCCGGTAACGTTCTTGCTACCCGCTTGACAGAAGATCCTGAAGTTACTGTGCTGCTCCTTGAAGCTGGAGGTCCGGACTACAGGTTCGATTTTCGTACACAAATGCCTGCGGCATTAGCTTATCCATTACAAGGCAGGCGATATAATTGGGCTTATGAAACAGAGCCAGAACCCTATATGAATAACCGACGCATGGAATGTGGTCGTGGGAAAGGGCTTGGTGGATCATCGCTCATTAATGGTATGTGTTATATTCGTGGCAATGCGATGGACTTTGATAGTTGGGCTAAATTACCCGGCCTTGAAGCATGGGATTACTTAAGCTGTTTACCTTATTTTCGTAAGGCAGAAAATCGTGATATTGGCGGCAATGATTACCATGGTGATAAAGGCCCTGTAAGTGTAATGACACCGAAAAAAGGCAATAATATCTTATTTCAAGCCATGATTGAGGCAGGTGTACAAGCGGGATACCCAAGAACGATTGATCTTAACGGCTATCAGCAAGAGGGCTTTGGTCCGATGGATAGAACTGTCACCCCTAAAGGTCGTCGAGCAAGTACCGCAAGAGGTTATCTTGATCAAGCAAAAGCGCGTAAAAACTTGACGATTGAGACACACGCAACGACCGATATTATTGAGTTTGAAGGTAAAAAAGCCGTGGGTGTTCGTTATTTTTCAGGAGAAAATACTACACCTCATCATGTCAACGCCAACCGAGAAGTATTACTTTGCGCGGGTGCAATTGCATCACCCCAAATTTTGCAACGTTCTGGTGTTGGTCCTGAAAAAGTATTAGACGAATTTAATATTCAACCCGTACATATATTACCCGGTGTTGGGGAAAATCTGCAAGATCACTTAGAAATGTATTTGCAGTATGAATGTAAAAAGCCCGTTTCACTTTATCCTGCTTTAAAATGGTATAACCAGCCTAAGATTGGTGCGCAATGGCTATTTCAAGGAACAGGGATCGGCGCAAGCAATCAATTTGAAGCGGGGGGATTTATTCGCTCCAGCGAAAAGTTTGCGTGGCCTAATATTCAATTCCACTTTCTACCCGTTGCCATTAATTATAATGGAACCAATGCGGTAGAAGTGCATGGTTTCCAAGCACATGTAGGCTCTATGCGTTCACTCAGCCGAGGGCGAGTAAAATTAGCCTCTACAGATCCTCATCAACATCCCAGTATTTTGTTTAATTACATGTCCACAGAACAAGATTGGGACGAGTTTCGCTCAGCTATCCGTATCACACGAGAAATAATGGCACAACCAGCATTAGATGCTTATCGTGGTGAAGAAATTAGCCCAGGTAAACATATTCAAAGTGATGAAGAGCTTGATGCTTTTGTCAGAGAACGCGCAGAAACTGCGTTTCATCCTTGTGGCACGTGTAAAATGGGAACGGATGAAATGGCCGTTGTCGATGAAGATGGTAAAGTACATGGCATCAAAAACTTAAGAATTATTGATGCATCTATTATGCCGCTAATAATCACTGGAAATTTGAATGCGACGACAATTATGATTGCAGAAAAGCTAGCTGATAAAGTAAGAGGAATTAAACCGTTGCCTAAAAGTCAGGTTAAATACTATGTTGCAGGTGATTAACCTGAGATGGAAATACATTTAAGCGTATAATTTACGATAGGCAAAAGAGGAGTTTAAATTCCTCTTTTGTGTATTAATTACTATTTTCTTGTTATAGATACTGACATTTCATAAAAATAATTTATGTAAAAATCATACTGTCGAGAAAAAATATGATTAATTTCTAATCATAAATATTTCTAAAGAAAATCACTTCATAAAAACCATTCAAAATAATTAGATAAATTCAACAGCAGCAATGAGTTCACCTCTATTTCTGTGATGAATATCAATTCTCCAAAAGTAAAGTGTTCCATTAATTATCATAAACAGACGACGAAAACGTTTGCATAATATTTTTATGCAGATAGAATTCGTCAGATTTTTTTGGCCTGGTGAAATTAATAGGGGGTTAAAGTGTCTCAGGACAACAATTATAGTCAGGGCCCAGTGCCCATATCCGCAAGAAAGGGTGGATTAGCGTTAACCTTTGTGATGTTGGGATTAACGTTTTTTTCAGCCAGTATGTGGACTGGCGGCGCTCTTGGTACTGGTCTTTCCTTTAATGATTTCTTCCTCGCAGTTCTAATTGGTAATCTTCTTCTTGGTATCTACACCGCATTTCTTGGTTTTATTGGTTCAAAAACAGGTCTTACAACTCATCTCCTCGCGCGTTACTCTTTCGGTATTAAAGGTTCTTGGCTTCCCTCATTATTACTCGGTGGTACGCAAGTTGGTTGGTTTGGTGTAGGAGTGGCAATGTTTGCCATTCCAGTAGGAAAAGCAACAGGCATTGATATTAATCTCCTCATCGCCGTTTCTGGCATTTTAATGACTATCACAGTATTCTTCGGTATTTCTGCTCTTACGGTTCTTTCTATCATCGCTGTTCCTGCTATCGCAATCCTCGGAAGTTACTCAGTTTATCTCGCTATACATGATATGGGCGGACTCTCGACGTTAATGGCCGTTAAACCAACTCAGTCGTTAGATTTTAATTTAGCATTGGCGATGGTGGTTGGATCGTTTATTAGTGCAGGTACTTTGACAGCCGATTTCGTTCGTTTTGGACGAAATCCTAAAGTTGCGGTTATTGTTGCAATTATTGCTTTCTTCTTAGGAAATACGTTGATGTTTGTCTTTGGTGCAGCGGGTGCTGCTTCACTAGGAATGGCAGATATTTCTGATGTGATGATTGCGCAAGGCTTATTACTTCCTGCCATTGTCGTTCTGGGTTTAAATATCTGGACAACAAATGATAATGCGTTATATGCCTCTGGATTAGGTTTTGCCAATATCACCGGACTATCAAGTAAAAAACTTTCTATAATAAACGGTATAATCGGCACGCTGTGTGCATTGTGGCTCTATAATAACTTTGTAGGTTGGCTCACCTTTTTATCTGCTGCAATTCCACCTGTCGGTGGCGTTATTATTGCAGATTATCTGATGAATAAAGAACGCTATAACACCTTTAATGTTACTTCTATGCAATCGGTTAACTGGGTAGCGCTACTGGCGGTTGCGATTGGTATTGCAGCAGGGCATTGGCTACCGGGTATTGTTCCTGTCAATGCGGTGTTGGGTGGGGCAATAAGTTATGCTGTGTTAAATCCAATATTAAATCGTCGTACAGCTCGACAAACGGAGATAAGTCATGCTGGGTAAAAATATCGAACAAATTAATCATGCTCGTTTAGTTGGAAAAGAAGGTTTGTGGCGCATTACGCTAAAAAATAACAAAATTGAAGCCATTGAATCTCAACCCGAACGTGATTTTCATCCTGAAGCTTTAGATGCACAAGGTGGTTTAGTTCACGCTCCTTTTGTTGAACCTCATATTCATTTAGATACAACACAAACAGCAGGGCAACCGAACTGGAATCAATCGGGAACATTATTTGAGGGTATTGAGCGTTGGGCTGAAAGAAAAGCACTGTTAACACATGATGATGTTAAACAACGCGCATGGCAAACACTACAATGGCAAATTGCTAATGGTATTCAGCATGTTAGAACCCATGTGGACGTTTCAGATGCTTCGCTAACAGCATTAAAAGCAATGTTAGAAGTAAAAGAAGAAATTAAACCTTGGGTTGATTTGCAAATTGTTGCTTTTCCACAAGAAGGTATTTTGTCTTACCCTAATGGGGACGCATTATTAGAAGAAGCATTAAAATTAGGTGCTGATGTTGTCGGTGCTATTCCACACTTTGAATTTACGCGTGAATATGGTGTTGAATCGCTGCATAAAACCTTTGCATTAGCACAAAAATATGATCGTTTAATTGATGTTCATTGTGATGAAATTGATGATGAACAGTCTCGCTTTGTTGAAACTGTTGCCGCTTTAGCACATAAAGAGAATATGGGTTCACGAGTGACAGCCAGTCATACAACTGCTATGCATTCTTATAATGGCGCTTATACTTCACGTTTATTCCGACTATTAAGAATGTCTGGAATTAACTTTGTGGCGAATCCTTTAGTTAATATTCACTTGCAAGGACGTTTTGATACCTATCCAAAACGTCGTGGTATTACTCGCGTAAAAGAGATGCTAGAAAGTAATATTAATGTCTGTTTTGGTCATGATGATGTTTTTGATCCTTGGTATCCATTAGGCACAGCAAATATGCTCCAAGTTTTACATATGGGATTGCATGTTTGCCAACTAATGGGATATGGTCAAATTGATAATGGCTTACAGTTGATTAGTCATAATAGTGCTAAAACACTGGCTTTAACGGATTACGGTGTTGAAGTAGGAAACAGTGCAAACTTTATTATTCTGCCAGCGGATAATGGGTTTGATGCTTTGCGTCGCCAAGTACCGGTGCGTTATTCTATTCGTCAAGGTAAAGTGATTGCACAAACAGAGCCAGCAAAAACAGAAATTATGTTAGATAAGCCAACACGAATTACTTACAAGTAATTTTTAACTCATCTTAATAATGGATCAGTAAATAATAACTGATCCATTATCTCCGAATTTTCTATCGCCAAATATAATCCCAAAAGACAAAAATAATCACAGGGGTAGCAATCACATCTGCCACAAGTGTGATCGGGGTAATGATAATATTATTAGCTAAATTACCCGGTTTAAATGAGTCGTTCTTTTCATAAGTATACAGTTCGACTTTATAATTTTCGTTTAATTTGTCTTTCAATGTTGCAGGCATTTCCATAACTTCTTTCTGAAATACATATCCTTTGATAGGTATTGTTTTTACCCATGAACTGTCATCAGAATTACGTGTTTCTTTAAATCCTAAATCTTTTAATACTTCTATTTGCTTGTCAGTTAATGTGAATTTTTTACTGATGTAAACATGATAATTTTCTTTAAATTCAATGATGTTATCATTCTTCTGGGTAAGCTTTAATCTAATGATACCTTCAGAATTATCAAATGCTTTCAATGGGATTGTTTTAATGATTTCATTTAATTGCATTAACTCATCAGCACCTTGAGTTAATATATAAATATAATTTTCACCTAAGAACCCATACCCAGATCCTGGTAATTGAATAGGTGCTAGGTTTTCATTATTTTGATTATATTTAACTCTGAGATTTTTATACTCAAAAGCTCCTACTATATTATCATTTATACTGGCCTGTTTTTTGTATTCTGAATCTACGACAGGATTACTATACCAAACAGCACCTGTTACACATCCAGTTGTACTTAAAATTAATAAGCTAAAAAATAAAAGCGCTATTTTTTTCATTCTTTATTCTCGAGTTAAATTTATTCAATCATAATAGATTAACCTAGTTAGTTATTTAATACCATGGTTAATAAATCAATTATTCTCTTTTTATGTTAAATATTCAGTGTCATATTTTGTTATTTGTTGTTTTTTTATTTTAAAACAATATAACTTACTTAATTAATTATTAAGGATAATTACGCATAGAGACAAAAGAGGTCTTTTATTATTAAGTTTCGAATTTTATTTCTATCATGTATTATACATACGGTTAGACCCTCTCCGTATTACTGCGGCTGCTATCCCTTTAATCTGAGAGGTTTTTATGTCTACACAAAGAGATCGTGGTTGGCGCCAATGTGTTAACCGCAAAAATAAACATCAAGAAATGGGGTGTTCTCGAGAAATGTTTAAACCAGAAAAGAAATGGTCTAATTTATATACTCGATCACTTAAAATGACCCGAGCGGTGCAACTGGGAATTGAATATCCAAGAATTTCTCGTAGCCAGCGCAGATTAAATGCGTTATCTGATAGTGAGTAATAATGAATATCTTATTTATTTGCAGTAAAAATCAATGGCGAAGCCCAACCGCAGAACTATTGTTTGCAGATAGAGAAGGCATTAATACACTTTCAGCAGGTACGCGCAAAGATGCGCAATGTGTGGTTGATAATGAATTGCTAAAATGGGCTGATTTAGTGCTTGTCATGGAATCTAAACATTTAAATCGATTATCTGCACATTTTCCTGCAACTATGCGCTATAAAAAAGCCCATATATTGGGAATACCTGATAATTATCGTTTTAATGATCCGGCATTAATTGAACTCCTTGAACAGAAAGTTCAGTCTTATTTACCGATGGAAGCCAGACTTTCAACTAAATAATACTTTCTATCTTGATAAAAAAACGCTCAGCTTAAAAATAAGACTGAGCGTTTTTTATATTTGAAAGCCCTGAGTATAAAAAGGTCGAGTTAAGTTTTTACTTTGTTGTATTTATTGGTTGTTTTTTCTAATCATTGCCGCTAATTGTGCAAGCTCTTCATCACTCGCACGTTCAAAATCGTGAGATGAAAGATAACCAGGATATTTATTAAAGAAAATCTTCTGTTTATTTTCAATGGGCGCCCATTTAGTCATATCGCCAGTGCCATGCATTGGGCTAAGTTTACTGTGAACATGATCAACCCCAAATCCTTCAAAAAACATTCCTGAGCGAGAAACATCAGGAAATGTTTTATCCAAGATCTTAGCAACTTTTTTTGTCGCAATAACGAGTAAGGCTAAGGCTTCATCGCTTAAATCAAACGCATAACTTGGATAGTGTTTTTTAGGAATAACAACAGTAAAGCCTTTGGTATTAGGAAATATAGAGAGAAAAGCCAGGTGGTGATCATCTTCCCAAATTTTATGGCAAGGTGCTTTTCCCGCAACGATTTGACAGAAAATACAGTTATCCATAGTAGTAGCCCCATAATAAAATGACTCGTCATATTTCAAGGTGTAGCGTTGTTGTTTAGCTACACCTTGAATTATTTAGAGCATCTTCAATAAGTTGTTTACTGTATGTACTCAAATGAAACAGTGTCGCATAGCTGTAGCTTAGTGCATCTTAGATCATTTCGAGCATAAGATGATTAAAGTAGATTTCTCTCAGCTAAATCAAGTGCAAAGTAAGATAGAATTAAATCTGCTCCTGCACGTTTAATTGAACCTAAAGTCTCCATTACTACACGATCTTCATCGATTGCACCGGCTAATGCTGCAAATTTAATTTGAGCATATTCTCCACTAATTTGATAAGCCGCTAAAGGCAATAACGTACGTTCACGTACATCACGAATGATATCTAAATAAGCGCCGGCAGGTTTTACCATCAGCATATCAGCGCCTTCTTGCTCATCAATTAATGATTCGCGGATCGCTTCACGGCGGTTCATTGGATTCATTTGATACGTTTTACGATCACCAATTAAGCGAGAGCCTGCTGCATCACGGAAAGGACCATATAAAGCGGAAGCAAATTTAGTCGAGTAAGAAACAATACCCGTGTCGCTAAACCCAGCTTTATCAAGTGCGGCACGAATAGCGGCAACTTGACCGTCCATTGCGGCGGATGGTGCAATAAAATCAGCCCCTGCCTGAGCTGCAGTAACTGCTTGAAGACCTAAATTATAGAGAGTTTCGTCATTATCAACATGCTCACCATGTAAAACACCACAGTGACCATGTGAAGTGTATTCACAAAAACAAGTATCAGACATCACAATCATTTCTGGTACGGCATCTTTACAAATACGAGACATGCGAGAAACTAAGCCATCACTTTTCCAAGCATCACTCCCAGTTTCATCAAGATGATGAGATACCCCAAAAGTCATGACAGTTTTAATGCCAGCTTTTGCAATACGTTCAATTTCATAAGCAAGACGCTTTTCAGGAATACGAACTACACCCGGCATACTTTTAATGGGTTGATAATCATCAAGCCCTTCTTCAACAAAAATAGGCAGAGCGAGATCATTTTTACTTAAGGTTGTTTCTTGAAAGAGCGCGCGCAGGTTTTCTGACTGGCGTAGTCTTCTTAAACGCTGGATGGATTGTTCGTTGCTCACAATATCTCCTTTTTTATGGCCAGTGCTAATAAGTAATTTCTAAAGTAGTATAAACCTTAATATCAATAGATAGATACTCTATAATTGATACTCGTCATACTTCAAGGTGTAGCGTTGTTGACTTCATTCTCTCGCACTAGTCACATACTCTTGTATGCTCCTAGCGACTCATTCATTTGTCGCCTAGCTACATCTTGAATTATTTAGAGTAT
>NZ_JABUYL010000018.1 GCF_014897315.1 Proteus sp. FME41
AACTCGCGACCCCAACCTTGGCAAGGTTGTGCTCTACCAACTGAGCTATTCCCGCGTCTTTCTTACACCCGTACAAACGAAATTCTTCATCGGTACGGGAAGCGCATTATACGAGAAAAATGCTTAACCGCAAGCCCTTATCACCAAAAAAATGCGTTTTTTTGATTGCATGTCGATAAAATCATCACAATGATGCAATATCAATCATAAATGCACATTTTTACTCTTTAATAAAGGTCTTACGGTAATAAGCGAGTTCTGCAATAGATTCACGGATATCATCAAGTGCCTGATGAGTATTCTTTTTCTCAAAGCCATCTAAAATTTCAGGCTTCCATCGACGCGCTAATTCTTTTAATGTACTCACATCAAGATAACGGTAATGAAAATATTGCTCTAATTCTGGCATATAACGGTACAGAAAACGTCTATCTTGACCCACACTATTACCACAAATAGGTGATACCCCTTTAGGTACCCATTTTTCTAGGAATTCAATTGTCGCTTTTTGTGCTGAATTATCATCATATTGACTGGCTTTTACACGCTCAACTAAACCACTGCCCGTATGAGTACGTGTATTCCATTCATCCATTAAACTCAGTTGTTCATCAGATTGGTGTACAGCAATAACCGGACCTTCAGCTAAAATATTAAGTTGAGGATCTGTCACAATAGTGGCAATTTCGATGATATGGTCACATTCAGGATCAAGGCCTGTCATTTCCAGATCTATCCAGATCAGATTGTTCTCGCTTTTTGACATAATATATCCTAGCTGTTTCTAAGTGTGAGACATGATATTTTAGCGTTATCATAGCGCGTTTGCTCAATAAGCACGACAGAAGAACATCTAACCGAATAATACAAGTGAGGATCGGTGACAAAACGTAAATTATCTAAAGGCCAGCAACGCCGAGTACAAGAAAACCATAAAAAGCGTTTGCAGAGCAAAGAGAAAAAAAACCACGTTGAATTAGACGATACACAATTAGGTGAAGCCACAGAAGGCTTAGTTATCAGCCGTTTTGGTCAACATGCTGATATTGAAGCGACTGACGGTACCATTACCCGATGCAATATCCGACGCACTATTTCATCTCTCGTAACAGGTGATAAAGTCGTATGGCGTCCTGCATTACAAACACAAGAGGGTGTGCGTATAAATGGGATTGTAGAAGCTGTACATGACCGCACCTCAGTACTCACTCGTCCTGATTATTATGATGGTGTAAAACCGATTGCAGCCAATATTGACCAAATTATTATTGTGTCTGCTATTTTACCTGAGCTGTCTTTAAATATTATTGACCGTTACCTTGTGGCATGTGAAACCTTAAATGTTGAGCCTCTGATTGTGCTCAATAAAATTGATATGTTAGATGCTCAAAGCCGTCAAGAAGTAAGTAAGTGGATGCAAACTTACAAAGATGTTGGTTATCGTGTTCTTGAGGTCTCTAGCTATACTAAAGAAGGGCTCGACACACTGACCGAAGAACTGATTGGTCGCATTTCTATTTTTGCAGGCCAATCTGGTGTGGGTAAATCAAGCTTACTTAATACATTATTACCACCAATGGAAGAAAGTATTGTTGTCAATCAAGTCTCTGATAACTCAGGGTTAGGCCAACATACAACCACCGCATCACGCCTTTATCATTTCCCACAAGGTGGCGATGTCATTGACTCACCGGGTGTTCGTGAGTTTGGTTTATGGCACTTAACACCAGAGCAAGTGACAAAAGGATTTATTGAATTTAGACCTTACCTTGGAGGTTGTAAATTCCGTGATTGTAAGCACTTAGACGACCCAGGTTGCTTAATCAATGAGGCAGTAAGAAAAGGTGAAATTGCAGAAACGCGCTTTGAAAACTACCATCGTATTTTAGAAAGTATGAGTCAGGTAAAAGTCCGTAAGAACATTAATTTAGACTCTTAATCATAGATTCACTGACAACCCGATTAAGGGTGGGTACAATAGACCCCTTTTGTCTATTTTTTATCGTTTAATCCCAGAGGTTGCCATTTTGGACAAGCTAAAAATTAAACTTCAGTATTTATTGCCTAAATTATGGCTAACACAGCTAGCAGGTTGGTTTGCAAACAAAAAAGCGGGTGCCATCACCCAATTTGTGATTAAATCCTTTGCTAAAGCCTATAAAGTCGATATGAATGAAGCGAAAGACAGTCAGTTTCAAGCTTATTCAACATTCAACGCATTTTTTATTCGTGCTTTAAAAGACGGTGCTCGCCCTATTATTGAGGGTGATGACAAACTTGCATTGCCTGCTGATGGCGCAGTGAGTCAACTTGGTCTTATTCAAGATGACCAAATTCTGCAAGCTAAGGGGCACCATTACACCCTTGAAGCATTGCTTGCGGGTAATTTTATGTTGGCAGATAAATTCCGTAATGGTCAATTTATTACGACATATCTTTCACCTCGTGATTACCACCGTGTTCACATGCCTTGTGATGGTTTATTAAAAGAGATGATTTATGTTCCAGGCGATCTCTTTTCTGTGAATCCATTAACGGCAGCAAATGTCCCTAACTTATTTGCCCGTAATGAACGCATTATTTGCCTCTTTGAAACTCAATTTGGGCCAATGATACAAATTCTGGTGGGTGCCACTATTGTTGGTAGTATTGAAACCGTTTGGTGTGGCATGGTAACCCCTCCTCGTGAAGGTATTATTAAGCGTTGGACTTATCCTCAAGCAGATAAAACAGGTGCGATATTCTTGAAAAAAGGGGAAGAAATGGGCCGATTTAAATTAGGCTCAACGGTTATTAATCTTTTCCCTGAAAATACGGTTCAATTGAATAAAGATCTTATGAATGGCTCCGTTACATTAATGGGGGAACAATTGGGTTCCATCATCAATGTTGCTGGCAGTAACACTAACGTCATCAGTGAATAACACGTAATTCGGAGTAACCTTTGTGCGCCTGATAATCAGCCTTTTCTTCTCGCTCTTTTTGACGCTCTCATTAAGCACACCCGCAATATCGGCAGATGTGGAGAAACTACGTCAAGATATTAAACAACTTGAAGGAAGTACTAACCCTCAAGATATTGAGGCCATTCAGGCGCTACAAGGCACTATTAACTGGATTAATGATGGTGAAAAAGCGCAAGCAAATGCAGATAACTATCAAAAAACCATTGATGATTATCCTCAAATCACGAAAGAACTAAGAACAAAGCTACTTGAGGAAAGTCATGCTGTTCCGACTATTCCTGAAAAAATTAGTATTCCTGATTTAGAACAAAAAATTATTCAAATCAGTAGCCAATTAATGGAACAAGCAAGGCTGCAACAACAAGAGCAAGATAAAAGCCGTGAAATCAGTGAATCTTTAAATTTATTACCACAACAACTTTCAGAAGCTCGCCGTTTACTCAGCGACGCAACAGCAAGATTAGCATCTGTCAGTGCATCAACCACACCTTTAACTGAAGCACAAAACAAACTCACTCAAGCTGAAGTCACGGCTCGCAAAGCGATGGTGAATGAGCTAGAGATGGCGCAATTATCAGCCAATAATCGCCAAGAAATTGCCCGCCTTCGTTTAGAACTATTTAAAAAACGCTATCAACGCCTTGATGTACAGCTACAACAATTACGTAGTCTCCTAAATATAAAACGCCAAGAGGTGGCAGATCTCGCGCTAGAAAAAACAGAAATGCTAGCGGAGCAAGGTGGCGAACTTCCTGAGTTTTTGACTAAACAGATCCAAACCAACCGTGAACTTTCTCAAATTCTGAATAAACAAACACAGGAAATGAGTGAGCTATCAGAAAAACAACGCATTACAACACAGCAAACACAGCAAGTACGTCAAACACTGACCACTATTCGTGAACAAGCACAATGGCTAAGTGGCTCAACCGCATTAGGTGAAGCATTAAGAACACAACTGTCTCGTTTACCTGAAATGCCTCGCTCACAAGAGCTTGATAGAGATATTATTCAATTACGTGTTGAGCGTTTAGGCTATGAAGATATGCTGGATAATTTGAGTAAAATTCAGCCTCCAGAAACGGCTGATGGCTCTAAATTACCAGAAGCTCAACAATATATTTTTGATTCCCTTATTCAAGCACGCCATGAATTATTAAATTCGCTGTTATCCGGCTATGACTCTCAAATTCTTGAATTAACAAAATTAAAAGTCGCCACAACACAATTGGCAGATGCGTTAAAAGAGACTAAAGACGCCACAAACCGTTATATGTTCTGGGTTGCAGATATTAGTCCAATTAAATTTAACTACCCTGTTTTATTAGTTAAAGATATTACCCGACTACTTTCATTAGATACCTTCTCACAACTGGGTCATGCTGCTGTCAGTATGCTTAAAAATCAGGATACGTTCCTATTCCTGTTTGTCACCTTATCGATTGTAGGCTTTAGTCTTCGGACTCGAAAACATTACAACGCCTTTCTTGAAAGAGTTAGTAACCGTATTGGTAAAGTTACACAAGATCATTTTTCACTGACCATACGCACTGTCTTTTGGTCTATCCTTATTGCGCTACCCTTGCCTCTTTTATGGTCAGCCGTCGGCTATGGTTTACAAAGTGTTGAATGGCGTTACCCCATGGCAGGGGCGATTGGTTATGGTGTAACTGCTGCGGCACCCGTATTGTGGCTGTTTATGATCAGTGCAACATTTGCTCGCCATAATGGCCTATTTATTGCCCAATTTAAATGGAAAGAGAGTCGTGTTAAAAAAGCGATGCGCTTTTACCAGCTTTCTATCTTTGTCATCGTTCCATTGATGATGTCATTAATCACCTTTGAATATTATAGCGATAGAGAATTTGCCCCTACCGTTGGTCGTTTCTGCTTTTTATTACTCTGTATTGCCTTAAGCTTTATTACTTCGAGTCTTAAGAAAGCACACGTTCCGTTGTACCTTGATAAGCATGGCTCTGGCGATAACCTGATTAACACCATTTTGTGGTGGTTCTTACTTCTCGCCCCTGTGATTGCAGGCTTCGCTGCGGTTTTAGGCTACCTTTCTACGTCAATTGTTTTACTTGGACGTTTAGAAATGTCTGTGGCAATTTGGTTTGCACTACTGATTATCTATCACATTATTCAACGATGGATGCTTATTCAGCGTCGTAAATTAGCCTTTGAACGCGCCAAACAAAAACGAGCTGAAATCCTTGCTCAACGTGCGAAAGGTGAAGATGAAAATACCATTGTAGGAAGTAGTGGTGAAAGTACAGTAGGGTTAGAAATTGAAGCCCAAGAAATAGACCTTGATGCAATCAGTGCACAATCTATTGGTTTAGTTCGTTCTATTCTTACGATGATTGCATTAGTGTCGATGATCTTACTGTGGTCTGAATTAAACACCGCATTCTCTTTTGTCGATAATATCCGTCTTTGGGATGTTACCTCATCGGTTAATGGGGTTAATACGATACAGCCTATCACCATGGGCTCTATTTTAGTGGCGATCCTCGTCATTATTATTACAACGCAATTAGTTCGAAATCTTCCTGCCTTACTTGAACTCGCCATTTTACAGCATCTTGATTTAACGCCAGGTACAGGCTATGCCATTACCACAATGACCAAATACAGCATCACACTCGTAGGAAGTATTGTGGGCTTTTCTTTATTAGGCATTGAGTGGTCAAAATTACAATGGCTGGTTGCGGCAATGGGGGTGGGGCTAGGCTTTGGTTTACAAGAGATTTTTGCCAATATCATTTCAGGTCTGATGATTTTATTTGAAAAGCCCATTCGTATTGGCGATACCGTAACAATTCGTAATTTAACGGGGAATATTTCTAAGATCAATACACGGGCAACCACATTGACCGATTGGGATAGAAAAGAGATTATTGTCCCGAATAAGGCCTTTATCACTGAGCAATTTATTAACTGGTCGCTGTCAGACTCCGTTACCCGTATTGTGATGACCATTCCTGCACCGGCTGATTGCAACA
The DNA here is from genome assembly GCF_014897315.1 of Proteus sp. FME41. Classification (GTDB taxonomy): domain Bacteria; phylum Pseudomonadota; class Gammaproteobacteria; order Enterobacterales; family Enterobacteriaceae; genus Proteus. The sequence continues at coordinate 5,975 of NZ_JABUYL010000018.1, forward strand.
GTGAACAAGTAACCAACGTTCTATTAGAAGCATCAAAACGCTCTACGATGATTTTAGAAAACCCCGCACCTGAAGTTTATTTAGTTGATTTGCAGCAAGGTATCCAAATCTTTGAATTGCGTGTTTATGCAGCGGAGATGGGCCATAGAATGCCAGCAAGACATGAAATTCATCAAAATATCCTCTCAGCCTTTGCTGAACATGGTATTCCATTACCGTTCCCTCCATTCCAAGCAAGAGTGGACATGATGGGCAATACTCTTCGCAGTTCAATGCGTGCAACACCAAGAGAAGTAGGTGGATTATAATCTATTTCATCAATTAATTTGACAAAGGCCGTTATCTTTTCGAAAAAACACGAAAAATAACGGCTTTTTTATTCTCCCCTTTCCCTCTTTCTTATCAATTAACGTTCTCTTTTTGGGTTTTAATATTCCCTAGGTACTCATTTGTAGCCCATTGATTGTCTATATTTAATCCAATTTTCTTTGTTTTTATTTTTTCGATGAAAAAAAACTTTGCGCTTTACTCTCTTTTTGTTTAATAAAATTGATAAATTGTAACATTTAAAACTATTTCACTATTGTATAAATGAGAGCGTAATAAAAAGAGCATCATAAAATGTAATTTCCACCTCTTTATTTCTAATACCCTTCGTTTACTCAAGCTCTCTCTGTTTTTCTAACAAACAGTCAATTGAACAAAAGCACAAAATCACATTTAAGATAAGTCACGGAATTTACCTTAAGGTAAAAATCATTCTACCTTCCTTTATTATTTTTTCATGTCATAGAACTAATCGACTCCTCTTTTAAAATATTACTCACAATTATTGATCTAAATCATATTTTTACGTTTTTATACTTAATATTACCCTTATAATGAGTACCCATCTCTCTTTTTTGATGATTTAACTTTAAATCATTGGTTACTTTTTTAGTATAAATTGACTTAAGTTAAATAAATTATAAGGATCTTAGATATTCCTATTATTAACAACCCAGATATAATATGCAGATAAAAATAATTATTTAACATAGTAAATTGAAATTTAACACTACCATTAATCTAATTTTGATTAGTTTTATTTTCTATAATATCAAGACTCATTATTAGCCTATCGTAATAAATATCGAAGTTATAGAATGACTCTTCTTTTCTCTTATTTATAAATACAAAGAAATAGTCAATAAAAGAAAACGACCGCTTATTAAAAATAAATAAAAAATAAAAACTGTTATATTAAAATAAAAAAAGATAAAAAAAGATAAAAAATCAATTGAATTTCTTAAAATCAAAGAAAGATAAAAATAAACAAAAGAATAATTTTAATAAATAAAAACAAACATAAAAAAAGAAACCTATTTAAAATAACACTTTTTAGTTATCTGAGTTTAATTTAATTAACCTAAATGTGTAATTAAATTAATAAACAACTAAATTAATTTAATATCAATTTTATTTTTTTAAAAACGAGAAAGATAATATAAAAAAAATAAATAATTTAATAAATAGCATTACAGCTTATAATGTTAATATTTCTTAAACTTGGTTAAAAAACAAGTATTCCTACCTATTAACAATGCTAAGATATATTGCTAGGTTTATTTATAATGAGTATTAAATAAATAATAATAAGAAGGTTCCATTATGGAAAAATCCCGAACGACTCTCGATCAATGGATTACCTTACAAGCCGTTGTTGATTACGGTGGATTCGCTCAGGCCGCTGATGCGCTGCACAGAACACAATCATCAATCAGCTATACAATCAATAAGTTAGAGCAAACATTAGGTATTGAAATTCTCTCTTTAGAAAAAAGAAGAGCAGTATTGACTCATGAAGGCAAACTATTACTTGAGCTATCAAGGGAAATAACGGAAAAAGCGATTTCACTAGAAAAAGAGGCCAAAAGTTTTTTATTTAACAATAAGTTAAAGATAAACATACTTATAGATCCTTTATATATTTCAAGTATTTTCTGGAATAAAATGACTCAATTTATTAAGGAAAATAGGCATTATGATATTAATATTCATAAGAATTCACTGAGTAAATTGGATGTTTTATCACAAAAAGAGTATGACTTAGTGATAACACATCATAATATAAAATCATTGCAACCTATTGATTTAGAATGTATTAAAACCGTTGTGGTAACACACCCTGAAAGCCCGTTACAGCATATTCAATATGATGATTTATCTAAGGAATTACAAAGACATACATGTATTTCTCTTCTTACTGATAACCCTGATACAAGTCATAATCATCAGGTAATTCATGTTGGATCGATTGAAACCGCAATAAACCTCGTTAAACATGGATTAGGTTATTCACGACTTCCAGTTGACGTTATTCAAGAGGAATTGAATAAAAATACGATAAAACAATTAAACATGCATAAAAAAGAAAAAGAATATAAATTCTATCTTTACTTGAATAAAAATTCATTCTTAACAGAGGATATAACAAAGTTATTATCCACTTTAAATAATTCACTTTCAGATTTAATTACTGATTAATAAATCGTTACTCTTAATTAAAAAACAAACATTAAACAATTTGATATAAAGACAAAAAAACTCATGTAAATCTTTATTAACTTAAATTTTTTGTAGTGTTATATTTTGTTGGCATATCTTCTATGCGAATAATTCATACCGAAATCTATACTTATAAATAAATTAAAAAGTAAAAATAATTACTTTTTATATAGGACTGATCATGAGCAAATTAAATAAATCACTCTATTTATTAGGGATGAGTCTCTCTCTACTTTCTGCACCGGCTGCCTTTGCATCGGGCACGATTAATTTTACCGGGGAAATAACCGATCAAGCGTGTACGGTGGATAGCTCTTCTAAAAATCTAACCGTAGATTTAGGAAAAGTATCTTCTAAAAGCCTAGCCACTAAAGGCGAAGTTGCGGGCCTTAAAGATTTCACCATTAAACTGATTGATTGCCCTGTTGATACAACAGTTGCAGTCCGTTTTGGTGGTAATCGTGATGTAGTTGATAGTGATATTTTAGCAATCGACACCGTCTCAGGTGGCGCAACAAATGTCGGTATCGCATTATTTGAAAAAGATGCGGTATCTCAAATTAACCTGTATGACGATTCGAAAGAAGTCGAAATTAAAGGCACTGAAATTAACTTAGATTATGTTGCTCGCTATAAAGCAACAGCTCAAGCAACACCAGGCCCAGCTAACGGATCAGCAGTATATAGCATCCAATATAAATAATAAAAAATGAGGGTAAGACTCATTACCCTCTTATTTCTTCTCAACTTTATGGCACCATTTATGAAAAAGACTTTTTTTCTGATCTTATTTTTATTGTTTTCTCTCATAACGGTAAGCCATGCTGCTGGAATAAGTGTGGGAGGAACACGTTTTGTTTATGGCGATAACGCCCGTGAAATTAGTATTCCCATTCTAAATACAGATAAAGAAAAGCCTTATCTGATCCAAAGTTGGGTTTCTGCTTTTCAAGGAAATGAAAAGACACCGTTTATTGCCACGCCACCTCTTTTTCGTATTGAACCTGATAACACGGGAACAGCACGTATTTCGTATACTGGTGAACCTTTAAGTTCAAATACCGAGGTTGTTTATTGGCTCAATATTAAATCTATTCCTCCCGTTGAAAAAAGCCCAGAAAACCAACTTCAACTGGTAATTAACTCTCAATTTAAGCTCTTTTTACGCTCTCATGATATTGAGCCACTTAACTTTAATAACGTCGAACTATCAAAACAAAACCAAGGCTTAGTGCTTAATAACAACACCCCTTATCACTTAACGATTAAACATATTTTTATCGGTGACAAACGCTACCCTTATGATCCTTTAATTCAACCACATCAAGAAGTGGTATTACTTCAAGAGCAAAATATTCACCAGAAAGTCACGGTGCAGTTTATTAATGACTACGGTGCAACTGTAGATAAAGTATTAAATTAAAGGTGTAGCCTGATGACTTTATCCATAATAGCGTTATCGACAAAACGATTATCGGCATTTCCTACTGATGATCGCTACCGCCACGGTGTACTTGCTATGGCAATTACGATTATTTTATTTCCTTACTTGGCGGTTGCTGAGGAACAATTTAATCCTGAAGCCCTCAATTTAGGAATAGAAAATCAAGTTGCGGATATTAATAGCCTTGATTATTTTTCTTATGCGGGAGGTCAGCTTCCGGGAGTCTACTCCGTTGATATTTATCTCAATAATAAACTAATTGATAACCGGCAAGTGCGGTTTATTTTTGATGAAGAAAGAAAAACACTGACTCCTGAAATTACCCTACAAGATTTATTAAATTGGGGAGTCAAAGAGTCAGTTACTTCACAAGTTAATTCCCCCTTAATAACAGATATTGCTAGCATTATTCCTAATGCAACTTATCAATATGATTTTTCACGAGCACGTTTATCGTTTTCTATTCCGCAAATTGCTTTATACAATTATGGTCAAGGCTATATCCCTCCTACACAATGGAACGAAGGGATCAATGCAGCGTTTGTAAATTATACTTATCGACAAAACCAGTATTGGTATCATGACCAAAATAACAGTAATTCGCTTTTCTTAGGATTACGCAGTGGTATTAATGTGGGGGCTTGGCGTTTACGTAATCACAGTAACTACAATAAAAACAATGATAACGCTTCACAGTGGAATAGCTTACAGACGTATGTTGAGCGAGATATTCGTAGCTTGAAAAGTCGATTAACTATCGGTGAAACCGCTTCTGATAATGATGTTTTAGAGAGCATCCCTTATCGTGGTATTAAACTTGCCTCTGATGAAAGCATGTTGCCACAAAGCCAGCGTGGATTTGCACCAGTCGTGAGAGGCATTGCACAAAGCAATGCTGTCGTCACGGTTCGCCAAAATAACAGCGTCATTTATCAAACGTCCGTACCACCGGGTGAATTTGCGATTTCAGATCTATATCCCACCTCTTACAGTGGTGATTTACAAGTCACAATAGAAGAAGCAGATGGAACAACACGGACTTTTTCACAGCCTTTCTCTGCTGTTCCCATGATGCAACGTGCGGGCAGCTTAAAATACAGTGTGGATATCGGTAAATATAATGCCGATAGTGCAGCCCAAAAACCAAACTTCTTACAAGCTTCCGCCATTTATGGTTTGCCTTACAACTTATCACTTTATGGTGGCACATTAATCTCAGCAGATTACCAAGCTTATGCAGTAGGTACTGGGGTTAATCTTGGCTATTTAGGTGCTATTTCTGCTGATGTCACTCACGCTAAAACAACCTTAATAAATAATGATGAGGCTCAAGGGCAATCTTATCGGGTTCAATATTCCAAATATTTACCTGACACCAAAACAGGATTTTCATTAGCGTCTTATCGCTATTCAACAAAAGATTATTATGATTTTTCAGCCGCTAATGAACGCTTTTCTCATCTTTATCATAAGAAAAAACAGTTTCAGTTGTCGGTGTCTCAATCTTTAGGGGATGTTGGCTATCTTTCATTAAATGGCTATCAGCAATATTACTGGTATCAAGATAGAGTCGATCGTAATGTTAATGTGAGTTTTAACTCAAACTACCGTGCTTTAAGTTATAGCGTTTCTTATGCATATAATAAACGTCAAGAAAGTGGCTTAACAGATCAAATCTTATCCATTAATTTTAGCCTTCCTTTCAATATTGCCCAAAATAACAATTGGTTAAGTTATCGTTATAACACCAGTAAACAAGGCGATTCAATTAGCTCTGTCAGCGTAAGCGGAACACAATTGGAAGATAACAATCTACAATATGATATTTCACAAAACTATAACCATACTCGTCAAGAATACAGTGGCTCAGTGAATGGTAATTACAGCGCCTCAGGTGGCGAGATTAGTGCTGGTTACAGTTACGATAAACGCTACCAATCAATGAATTGGGGCGCGACGGGAGCGTTATTAGCCCATTCCGGAGGTATCACGCCTTCTCGTACTATTTATGACTCTGCTATTTTAATTAAAGCAGAAGATGTGGATAACTTAAAAGTCAGTAGCGCACAAAGCCTATATACCAATGCACAAGGTTATGCAGTTATTCCTAATGTTTCACGTTATGAACGTAATAAAGTAACAGTTGATCCCGCGTCATTAACGGGCAATAACGATGTTGAATTAACATCAACAACCGTTATTCCAACTAAAGGAGCAATTGTCTTGGCTGATTTTAAAGCCAGAAAAGGCGCTCGAGTGCTTGCAAACTTACACTACAACGGAACACCTTTACCCTTTGGTACTCAAGTCGAGATTTACCAAGACGACCAAGTGATCTCAAGTGGAATTGTGGCCAACGACGGTGAAGTTTTCTTAAATGGTGTCCCTGAACACAGCCAGTTACGTGCCAAATGGGGTAATAGCGCCGTTGAACAATGCCAAGTAACGTTAAATGTGGATCTCTCGTTAGAAAAAATCCAATTTTTACAACTTAATTGCAGATAGGTGATAGTCATGAATAAATATATAACACTAGGTTGCCTGTCTGCTATTTTGTATACATCAACTACATTGGCAGAATTTAGAGCAGACCTTACCACTAAAACCGTCACCTATTCTGCACCCATTTATGTCTCACGTTCAGCACCTATTTTAACCGAAGTCGCCACGATTAATTTAGGAACCGTGAATGCATGGACATGGTGGAACCTCTCTGGTGGTGCAGTAAGACCGGGGATTTATTTACCCGGCTCTTTTAATGCGTCAAGCCCAAGAGTCAATGGTGCTTATGTCAAAGAGCTTAACAGCAGTGGTATTGGCTATACCTTACATGGCACCATTAACGGAAGTTGTAGTGGTTCTGCTTATGTCGATGGTCAGCAAAATATTGATGGTAACTACAGTAATCGCCTAATTTGTACCACGAATGCCACCAGCGGCAACTATTCCGTTGCATTAGAAATGAAGCTTTACAAGCTACGTGACAATGTTAAATCACAAACACTTCCTGCCTCATGGGTTGCTATGCTCATTGTGTATCATAATGGGTTTATCACTAGTGACTATACTGGCAAAGCAGAGCCAAAAATTAACCTTTCTCCATTAACCATTATTTCTAGTGGCTGTGATGTGGTGAATAATAATATTAATGTGCCACTGGGTACTGTACCTAAATCAAGCTTTAATGGGGTCGGCTCGGTGAGTGCAGAGAGTATTAAAGATTTTAATATTGATTTGAGTTGCGATCCGATTTCACCTATTAAGATCCGGTTTGATGGTGTTGCTGATGATCAACAGACAGCAGGAACCATTGGTTTAAGTAACCCAACTGACAGCAATACCGCTAAGGGTTACGGTATCCAAGTTAAATATAAAAATCAGCCTATCAAGCTGGGGCAATTAATGACTGTGAGTGAAAAAAATAGCGGTGCAGGGAATTATTCTATTCCTTTAGAGGCGGGCTATATCCAAACATCTAATACAACGAGTGCAGGCAAAGCAAATGGGACATTGCAGTTTACGATGCAATATCACTGACGAAATGCAGATGGATTGAAAAAGAAAAAGGCGAACAACCTATCTTGTTCGCCTTTTCTTTAGAAAGGATCACACTTGATATAATTTACGCAAATAATGAGGTACGGCATCATCAGCGTTAGATCCAATCACTTCCATTTCAGGTAATAGATCTTTTAGCATCTGATGAGAGTTTTGCATGATGCAACCTTTACCCGCCATCCGAAGCATCTCTTTGTCATTCATACCATCACCAAAAGCAATTGCATCTTTTGCCGAGTGTTGCATCAGTTCAGCCACCTTTTCGAGCGCCTCACCCTTTGATACACCTCCTGCCATCACTTCTAAGCAATTACGCAGTGAGAAACTTACATTGACCTTATCACCCCAACGCTGATTAATTTCATTTTCTAGTTTCAGCAATAGCTCATGATCATCAGAGGTGAAGAAGACTTTACACACATCGGTGGTCGGAAATCCTGTTTTACAATATATTTCATAGCTAAAGTCTGACTCTCGAAAAAACTCACAAGCCCCTGGCATCTCTTTATTAACATACCAATAGTCACCAGCATAAATATTGGTTTCAATGTCAGGGTGATCAAAAACCATAAGCGCCAAATCATAAGCAATTTCAGGCTCTAGATCTTGGCTAAAAATAAGGTCGCCATGAGTGTTGTGCACTCGTGCACCATTAGAGGTTATCATATAAGCGTTAATGCCTAATCCGTCACGAATTTGAGCAACATCAACATGATGACGGCCTGTTGCGAACACAAAATGCACCCCTTTATTAATAAGTAGGTGCAGTGTTTCTTGAGTATAGGGAGTTAATACGTGATTAGGTGATAACAGAGTGCCATCAAGATCTGAAGCGACTATCGAATACATACATATTCCTGATTAAAATAAATGCTTATCATAAAACTCACAGATTTCATTCAATGCTTGTGAGCGTAGCTTGTCTATTTCGAACAAGATTTCATGGTGCGCACCTTCAATCACCAGTGGCAATTTTTTCTTTTCTTCTCTTGTTCTGGACTGTCTATAACGTTCACAGAAAGCCCTTAGCTCTTGATTATCCACCACTTTATCATGCTCTGCTTCGAGCACTAATAGAGGGGTTTCAATCTCTCCCGCATGTTCAATTAACCAATCTCCTGTTTGTAGGCTTTCTCCCATCCAATGATATGTAGGGCCGCCTAATCGTAATTCAGGAAAATCAGCATAATAACGTAAATAACGACGGTATCGTTCATGACTGTGTGTTAACACATTAAGAATAAAGGGCAATGGAAACCATTTTCCTGTTGATACCGCGTAGTTATTTCTTTCTGATTCATTTTGTTCTGCTCGGTTAACTAGAAAATTAGCCACCCAGCGTGGTATCGGCAATTTAATACCAAACATCGGCGCGCATAATGCCGCTGCTTTAAAAATATGAGGTTGCTTTAGAAGATATCCCGCTAAGATAGCGCCCCCCATTGAGTGGGCTAACGCAAAATAGTGTTGATATTGATAAGGTAATACTATCGTATCAACGAAAGTCGAGAAATCATCGATATAATCACTAAATTTTTCCACATGGCCTTTTTGAGTATCATCTAATAGCCTATCAGAAAGGCCTTGCCCGCGATGATCTAGCAAGAAAACATCATAGCCAATGTGGAAAAAATCAAACGCCACTTCAGGGTACTTTACATAGCTTTCACTACGACCTGAAGCAATAACCAGTGCCTTATTGTGCGATGGTGATCGCCAATGGACATAACGAATTTTGGCACCATCAACGCCGATAAATTCACCCTCTTCACGTTGACTCCAAAAATCCAATAAAACGCCATTCGTAAACGCAGAAAACTGCTTTTCACGCGATAACCACGTATGTTTAAAAAGAGTGGTTGTCATTGGCGCTCCTCGTTGGTGTTATTCAAAGCCCTCAATATGGTCACGAATGAGCGTCATAAAAGCAGGGCCAAATCGCTCTAGTTTTCGTTGTCCTACCCCATTGATTAATAATAACTCATCAGGATAAACGGGGCATTGCTCTGACATTTCTATCAATGTGACATCATTAAAGACCACAAAGGGTGGAATATTCTCTTCATCAGCAATAGATTTACGTAATTTACGTAGTTTCGCAAATAATTTTCTATCGTACTGTCTATGTGCATTTCTTGTTTGTTGATTACGGCTTTTCGTTGGACTTAACACTCTAGGCACGGCTAATTGTAACGGGACTTCACCACGTAAAATCGGTCTTGCCATCTCAGTAAGCTGTAATGCGGAACGGTGTACAATATTCTGTGTCACCATTCCTAAATGAATAAGCTGGCGTATGACACTCACCCAGTGTTCATGGCTTTGTGCTTTACCGATACCGTAAACAGGTAACGAATCGTGCCTAGAATCCCGAATACGCTGATTATTCGCACCTCTTAAAATCTCAACAATATAGCCAATACCGAAGTGCTGACCCGTACGATAAATGCATGATAACGCTTTTTGTGCATCCACTAAACCATCATATTGCTTAGGGGGATCAAGACAAATATCACAGTTACCACAAGCATTTTGTCGATGTTCATCAAAGTAATTCAGTAAGACTAAGCGTCGGCATGTTTGTGCTTCAGCAAATGCACCCATGGCATTAAGCTTGTGCATTTCAATCGCTTTTTGATCGCTTTCTGGCTTTTCATCTAAACAACGGCGCAACCATGCCATATCGGCAGGATCGTAAAATAATACCGCTTCTGCGGGTAATCCATCCCGCCCTGCACGCCCTGTTTCTTGGTAATAGGATTCAATATTTCGAGGAATATCAAAATGAACGACAAAGCGTACATTGGGTTTATTTATGCCCATTCCAAAAGCAACGGTCGCAACAACAATTTGTAAATCATCACGCTGAAATGCCTCTTGCACTTTAGCGCGTTGTGCTATTTCCATTCCCGCATGGTAGCCCGCGATACTGAGCCCACGTTTACTGAGGCGCTCTGCGGTTTCTTCCACTTTACTGCGGCTATTGCAGTAAATAATGCCAGACTTTCCTTTTTGACCCCGAATAAAGAGCCAAAGCTGATCAAGCGGTTTGTATTTCTCAACTAAAGTGTAGCGGATATTCGGTCTATCGAAACTGCTGATATGAATTAAAGGATCATGCAAGACTAGCTGATTAATAATATCGTAACGTGTTGTGTTATCTGCAGTTGCGGTCAATGCAATAATCGGGACATCAGGAAGATACTGTCTTAATAATCCAATACCACGGTATTCAGGGCGAAAGTCGTGCCCCCATTGTGAAATACAGTGTGCTTCATCAACCGCTAATAATGCCGGTTTCCACTGCACTACATGGTGAAGAAAGCTTTCCATCATCAAGCGCTCAGGGGCAATGTACAGCAGTTTTATTTCACCCTTTTGACAACGTAGTTGGATATCCAGTTGTTCTTCACGTGTTTGTGTTGAATTTAAGTAGGCGGCGTCAATACCATGGAGGCAAAGCTGATCGACCTGATCTTTCATCAATGAAATTAAGGGCGAAACAACAAGAGTCAGCCCATCCAATAATAAAGCAGGAATTTGATAGCAAAGAGATTTCCCTCCCCCAGTCGGCATCACAACTAAACAATCGCGACCCGTTGTAATGGTATGGATGACTTCTTGCTGACCAGGACGAAATTGCTGATAACCAAAGGTATCTCGCAAAATGACTTGAGCTGATGGCATTGAATTAAGAACTTCTGCTGTGGACACACCGTTCCTCTGAAAAGCTGCTGATAAAAACTATGATGAGGAGTAAAAGAAAAGGCACCAATATGAAGGTGCCATCATCATTTATAGCCTTATGCTAACCCAGAACAAGGAAAATTACAGCATATCATTAAGCATCACACCCACACCGATGCGAGTTTGGCGAAAATTATAATCAATCATAGATTCACCATAACCACTAAAGACTTGGGTATAAAAACGCACATGTTTAGTAATAGGGTAACTCCAACCTAGTTCAGCGGCCCCATAGCCACTGTTCCAGTTATAGCGACCCGTTGCAGTGATCACACTGTCACCCAATCGGTAGCCCGCTTTTAAACGGTAATAACCCATATAGCGATTAATTTCTGGGTTATCATCACGTTGAGCACTTTCACTAAAGCGATACCATGGTTTCAAATCGAGTTGTAAATTCCCTTTTTGTACCATAAAACGTGCATAGGCACGGTTCCAGCTACGCGATGTGGGATCAGAACGTCCATTCGATTCGTGGTTAAAACCCGTTTCAATTTCGCGAAGTGTCCAGCCTGCAAACTTATAATCTGTTGCCCAACCTAAAAAAAGCTGAGGCTCATAGTTTGTCTCACGAAAAGGGGCAGATTCTTTCTTATTACTTAATTGCCACCAAGAGCGTTGAGTATAAGACGCCGCTAGAACTGAGTTTTCACCCGCAATGCCTCGCCATAATGGAAAGGCAAGGCTGAGCTGAAATTTCACCTCATCTTTTTTAGCCTTATTTCCCCAATCATAACTTTGAATAGCCTCTTTATTCATATCGGAGGTATCCGTATAAATAATGTAATTGGATTCATAAGGGTAAAGAACAAAAGGTGAATCGTATTCTTGTAATAAACCAGAAATAATACTGCCCTGAACAAGCGGTGCAGGAGATAAAGACGTTTGTATTTCTGATGTAAATCCCCATGCTGGATAGAATAAAACCACCGCAAGTAAAGAACGGATGTAACACATAGTTAATTATCCTGTCTCATTATTAAATAATATAGAAAGTTAGTACTTACTTTGAAATTAGTTCTTATAAATAGGCTTTATTACACTTAAGTGACCATATTTTACACGTAATTGCCATTAAATCTCGTATATTTTCACACCATTATATTTATAGCACGAATATGCAATTACGATTTCGTCATGTATTATTAACATAACATTAACTTTGTGACGTAATATCGGAGACCCTGAAAATGGAAAAACAGCTAACGTTAGAAGAGGCTCAAACATTAATTGGTCATGTTTTTGTTTATAAAATGCCATTTAACCAATTGATTGGTTTAGAATTAATTCGTTTTGAGCAAGATTATGCTGAAATTCAATTTCGTTACCAAGATAAGCTTGTAGGCAATATCGCTCAACGTATTTTACATGGTGGCCTTATTGCTTCTGTACTTGATGTCAGTGCAGGATTAGTGTGTGTAGGTAATGCATTAACACGTTTAGCGCCAATATCTCAAGAGCACTTAGAGCAAAAGCTCGCTAAGATGGGCACTATTGACTTACGAGTTGATTATTTACGACCAGGACGTGGAGAATGTTTTACTGCAAGTAGCCATATCTTACGCAGTGGAAATAAAGTGTCTGTTGCACGTGTTGAATTACATAATGAAAAACAGGTCCATATTGCGAGTGGCACAGCAACCTATATTGTTGGTTAACCCTTTGTTAATATTCATTGTGCACTATGATGCTTAGATTGCTATTAATTACTTGTAAAAATACATGCCTAATGACACATTAGAGAAAGTCATTGGGTATGATAACCCCGTCACACTTTTCCTTTCCATCAATTCCAGAGATAGCATGAGCCAGAAAAACACGATGAAAGGCGTTTTATGTGCCTTAGGCGCCTATTTGATCTGGGGTATTGCCCCCGTCTATTTTAAAAGTATTCAAGAAGTACCTGCAGAAGAGATCCTTACGCACCGTATTCTATGGTCATTCTTTTTTATGCTGATTTTAATGACCATTAGTCGTCATTGGCCTTACTTACGCCAATTAATGCGCCAACCTAAAAAAATCCTACTCTTGGCACTGACGGCGGTCATTATCGCCACTAACTGGCTTACCTATATTTGGGCGGTCAACCATGGCTATATGCTAGAGGCTAGTCTTGGTTACTTTATAAACCCACTTGTTAACGTGCTATTTGGAATGCTTTTCTTAGCTGAGCGTTTTCGTCGCATGCAATGGGTTGCCGTAGGCTTAGCATGTACTGGCGTACTTATCCAATTATGGCAATTTGGTTCAGTACCTGTGATTGGACTCAGCCTTGCAGTTACTTTTGGACTGTATGGTTTACTGCGTAAAAAATTAGGTGTCGATGCACAAACAGGGATGCTGGTGGAAACACTATGGTTATTTCCTGTGGCGCTGGTTTATATCCTATTTTTCACACATTCACCAACGAGCAATATGCTTGAAAACAGTTGGTCATTAAACACCTTATTAATTGCCGCAGGTATTATTACGACCATTCCTTTATTGCTCTTTACTGAAGCCGCTCATCATTTGCGTTTATCAACCTTGGGTTTTTTCCAATACATTGGCCCAACCTTGATGTTTATTCTTGCCACAATGGTGTATGGCGAACAGATTGATGCGGAACGATTAGTCACCTTTGGTTTCATTTGGGTTGCTCTGATTTTGTTTACCTTAGATGCGCTATATACCCAACGCCGTTTAAGACGCGGTTAATCCCCCAGAACTCACTCTTCCGCTAAATGACTAATTTGCGTAAAAGCGGGAGAGGGTTTCTTCTTGTTATTTTTCTTTAGTAAATGTGCACTCTTTGATATCTCTTCCACATAACGATTCGAGTGCCTAAATAGCGTTGATATTGAGTTATTAATCAATCGAATATGGTTAATCATAATACTGTAGTAAAGATTGATTCGAGGAACAAAATCACGCTGATGTCGTAATAATTTACAATACAAATCTTCTTCAACATCATTGATAGATTCACTCGGATGATAGGTATCACAAGGTATTTCATCAATATACTCAACTGAAAATGCATTTGTAGAAGAAGAGACTGATGAGGTGAGTGTGCAAGGATATACAAAACAATATGAATGGAAAGATACGCTAGAAATTTTCATCAATTAATCCCATTAATAAGAATAGACAATGGGATTATTAAGTAATCAAATCGAATTTCCCTTAAAAAAACACCCCAATTTATCTATCAAATAAGTCAGGGTGTTTTTTTATATTAGGATAATGACTGAGATAACGACAATACACTTTCAATCACGACTTATTCAAGTCGTGCGAATGCCGCCACCAGCCACTTGATACCTTCGCCATTAAACGCGATTTGTAACCGACAGTGTTCTCCGCTGCCTTCAATATTGATAATAGTGCCATCACCAAATTTAGGGTGTTTTACCCGTTGTCCAAGCGAATAACCTGAGTCATTGCTGATAAGGGGCATTCCTAAACGGCTATGATTCACAGGGCGTGAAACCGTAGCTCGTAGACGTACCTCTTCAACGCACTCTTTCGGTAATTCACCGATAAAACGAGATGGACGATGACTGACTTCCTTTCCATATAATCGGCGATTTTCAGCGTAAGTAAGCGTTAACTTTTTCATTGCTCGTGTTACACCGACATAGGCCAAACGACGCTCTTCTTCTAAACGCCCGCCTTCATCCAGCGACATTTGACTTGGGAACATACCTTCTTCAACACCCACAATAAAGACTTGTGAAAACTCAAGCCCTTTGGCTGAGTGAAGTGTCATTAACTGAACTGCATCTTGATACGCATCGGCCTGACTTTCACCTGATTCCAATGCCGCATGTGAAAGGAAAGCTTGCAATGGCATCAAATCTTCGTCTTCATCTTGATAGCTAAATTGACGCGTTGCGGTCACTAGCTCTTCCAAGTTTTCGATACGCGCTTGGGCTTTTTCACCTTTTTCTTGCTCATACATCGCTTTTAAACCGGAATCACGAATAATTCGGTCTGTTTGCACATGTAATGGCATATCCGCAGTTTCAGAAGCAAGGGTTTCAATTAATTCTAAGAACCGTTGTATTGCTGCTGTCGCGCGCCCTGCAAGCATTTTATGTTCAATAACCTGTAATGCACTTTCCCATAAGGTAATTTGGTTTTCTCTTGCGACTTGGCGCACGATATCTAATGTTCTATCGCCAATACCTCGGGTTGGTGTATTCACAACACGCTCAAAAGAGGCATCATCATGGCGGTTCGCTGTTAATCGCATATAAGAGAGTGCATCTTTGATTTCTTGACGCTCGAAGAAACGCTGACCACCATAAATACGGTATGGCATTGCGGCTTGTAATAACGCCTCTTCCATTATACGAGATTGGGCATTACTACGATAAAGAATGGCGCAGTCTGTTAGCGCACCACCTTCTTCTTGCCAGCGTTTAATTCGCCCAACAACATAACGTGCTTCATCTAAATCATTAAAAGCACAATAGAGCGAGATGGGCTCGCCTTCTGCACCTTCCGTCCACAAATTTTTGCCTAACCGATCGCTGTTGTTAGCAATCAGCGCATTCGCTGCTTTTAGAATATTGCTTGTAGAACGATAATTTTGCTCTAATCGGATTGTTTCTGCGCCAGGGAATTCATTTAAAAAGTTTTGAATATTTTCAACTTGCGCACCACGCCAACCATAAATAGATTGGTCATCATCACCAACGATCATAACTTTACCCGATTGACCCGCCAGCATTCTTATCCATGCATATTGAATGCGGTTAGTATCTTGGAATTCATCAACTAAGATATTGGTAAAGCGATTTTGGTAATGTTCTAAAATTTGTGGCTTATTCAACCAAAGTTCATGAGCACGTAATAAAAGTTCAGCAAAGTCCACCAGCCCCGCACGATCACACGCTTCTTGATATGCTTGATACACTTTTAACCATGTGGTTTCAACCGGATTACCATAGGTTTGAATATGTTGAGGGCGTAAACCTTCGTCTTTTTTGCCGTTGATATACCACATACCTTGACGAGCAGGCCATTGCTTATCATCTAAATTCATTGACTTCACAATACGGCGAATTAAACGATATTGATCATCGCTGTCAATAATTTGAAAATCTTGTGGCAGGTTTGCATCAAGATAATGCGCTCGTAATAAACGGTGAGCAAGACTATGGAAAGTACCAATCCACATACCACCTTGGCTAGTACCAATTAAGTCTTCAATACGATGGCGCATCTCTGCCGCAGCTTTATTGGTAAACGTCACCGCCATAATAGAAAAAGGAGAAGCTTGTTCAACAGATAATAACCACGCTATGCGATGTACCAGCACGCGTGTTTTACCACTGCCTGCGCCAGCAAGCACCAACATATTAATGCGAGATGCAGCTACGGCTTCGCGCTGTTTATCGTTAAGGCCTTCTAGCAGATATGAGACGTCCATAATTACCAATCATTTAGTGAAGAGAATACTGTGGATATATACAGAAATAGTGAATAAGCAACAAACTAACAGGATTTCACGCGCTATGCAAAACAAAGCCTTTTTCAATCACGTTAATCTCTGCCATTTAGACTTAATCTCACGATTAAACCAACTCTACCAATTTGCTTAAATCTGTAATTTCGATATGTGGCATTACTCGCGTTTCACCTTCTTCAAACAAACTACGCTTATCAAGGTTAATCCAGCAAGCTTGTAATCCGCTATTAACTGCCCCTTCAACATCGGTTACAAGATGGTCACCCACATGGAGAATATGCTGATGAGGTACGTTTAAAAGTGTTGCTGCCTTATCAAACATATCAGGATAAGGCTTAGAGCGACCATCAGGGCCTGCTTTTAAAATATGTGAAAAATACTGCCCTAAGCCACAACTTAACGGGTTTGCGTTACCATTTGTAATGGCAATTAGTGGGATTTTTTGCGCTAATTCAGTGAGAACGAAGTGTGTATTTTGAGGCACATTAATGCGACTACGCCAATAAGCAAAGTGCGCCATAATTTCATCAGCACCTTGTTGTGCCTTTGCTTCACTGTAGTTGTAATCTAACAACATATTTCTAGCCGCAAGCCAACGCCATTGTGTAATATCATGAAAAATAGCGGGGTTATTTTCTATAAGCGGTTTTTTATAGGCATTGACTTCGTGTTCTGTGAAATGATTAAAACGCAGGTCATACTGACGAATAAAAGCGAGGGTCTCTTTTTCCGTTTTATCCATCACGGGTACATTATCATACAGCGTATCATCTAGATCAAAAGTCATCGCGGCAATTGGCATCAGAGTTCGGTAAAAACGCATTATGATTTTTCTCTCTTAGCTCTCGGATGAGCAGCATCATAGACTTTCGCTAAATGCTGAAAATCTAAATGGGTATAAACTTGTGTCGTCGATAAATTAGCGTGCCCTAATAACTCTTGTACAGCACGTAAATCACCACTGGATTCCAGTAAATGCGTAGCAAATGAGTGGCGTAATTTATGAGGATTTACATGGCTACTTAGTCCTTGTTTAACGCCCCAAAGTTCAAACCGTTTTTGTACACTACGCACAGATAGTCGCTGACCACTTTTGGTTGAAATAAAAACAGCTTTATCTTCTGGTGCATAGAGCTCTCGCATCGGAAACCAATTTTGTAGCCACTCTATCGCTTTTCTTCCTAATGGGACTTTGCGCTCTTTGCTTCCTTTACCAAGTACACGGACTTCACCTTCATTAAGGTCAATATCACTAATATTTAAGTTGGTGAGCTCTGATAAACGTAATCCTGCACCATACATCACTTCCAGCATGGTTCTATCTCTGACAGAGAGCGGATCTTTTAAGTCGATATTCATTAGTTGGCTAACTTCATCTACATCCATATTCTTGGGAAGATGGCGGCCCGATTTCGGTGTACGAATCCCCTTGGCGGGATTGACTTCCAACATCCCTTGAGCCACCTGCCAGTCAAGAAAACTACGTAATGCAGAAAAACGCAAAGCAAGGCTTGTTGGTTGTAATCCACTACGGTGGCTTTTCGCCAGTAACATACGGACATGCTGGCTTTCGAGTGATTTCCACTGCGTTATTTTTATCGTCACTATCATCTGAGCGAGAGCAAAGAGTTGGCGATGATAATTTTCTATGGTGACAGGACTTAATCGGCGTTCAACTTGGATATAACGCAAAAATTGTTCAATCGCTAATGAGAGTGTTTCTGGTATGTCTATTGATTGGCTCATTGCCTTGCGATCCAA
This sequence comes from Proteus sp. FME41, assembly GCF_014897315.1. Lineage (GTDB taxonomy): Bacteria > Pseudomonadota > Gammaproteobacteria > Enterobacterales > Enterobacteriaceae > Proteus. The sequence goes on from NZ_JABUYL010000018.1 coordinate 24,490, forward strand.
CGTGTTAATAATTCGGGTAAGATATGGGCTAATTTATCCAGCATGACGGTTCCCATTCCTTCCTGAAAATGTTGAGTATCTCGGCTATTAAAAATAATCACACCTAAATCACCGTAATGTCCCAACAATGAAAGAGCAACTGACCCTGAGCGCCGCACATTAGGCATTAATAACATGATTTCTTGCCCATTTAACGTGCCTAAATAGTGATTATGACTCCCCATACGTTGAATACGAAAATGTTCAAACGATTGGCGGGATAATGCAAGTTCTTGTGCATCAAGAGGAGGCTGTAATTGCCAGCGATCGGTAAATAAGCGCAATTGTACAGAATAAAGCCCCAGTCCTTTCGCCCAGAGATTTAAACGCGCTTGCATTTCATTAAGAGAATCACTGCTTGATAATTCGGAAATTAATAATAAGAGTTGGCTAAACAGAGATTCATTTTCAGAGGCTTGTTCTATTAGTAAACGCATATCCTCTTCAAGGTAATGAATGCGATTACGCTGGCGAGACATTATCCATTCAACTAATGAGACCGTACCTCTGACAGGATGAGGCACCTGCATTTGCTCAATATAGCTTGCATTACGGATAAAAAAACCAGGGTGCTCCTTAAGGTAACGAATAATTTGTTGATCATTAAGTTCGTTTGTTTCGGGGCAACAGAACTGCTCATTTTTATCCGTCATACAGATAACCTCTCAAAAAATAATATTATAGCTGAATGATCCCATCATAAATATGTGTTGCAGACCCTGTCATATAAAGTGAATGACCGTCCCCGTTCCATTCAATAAGTAAGGAACCTCCGGGTAAAGTGACTTTCACTCGTTTATCTAACAAGCCTTGCGAAATACCAATCGCTACCGCTGCACAAGCACCACTACCACAAGCTTTGGTTTCACCGACTCCACGTTCAAAAACACGTAAATGAAGGTTACTTCTGTCTACAATTTGCATAAAGCCAATATTAGCGCGCTCAGGAAAGCGTTCATGCTGTTCTAATACAGGCCCTAATAGCTCAACTTCGGCTGTTTTAATATCTTCAACCTGAATAACACAATGGGGATTTCCCATAGACACCACACCACATAGCACAGTCCGTTCCATTGCTCTGATAATATAGGTCTTTTCTGTCTTTTGTGCACGAAAAGGGACTTTTTGAGGCTCAAACTCAGGCTCACCCATATTGACACACACATCATCGTTATCCATAACATGTAAGGTCATTCTGCCCGATTGGGTACTGACTTTTATTTCTCTTTTATTCGTCAACCCTTTGAGTCTGACAAAGCGAGCAAAGCAACGCGCACCATTTCCACATTGTGCAACTTCACTTCCATCCGCATTAAAAATGCGATAATGAAAATCAAGTTCAGGATCATAAGGTGCTTCAACGACCAAAAGTTGATCAAACCCAACACCCGTATATCGATTTGCTAATCGACATATTAGCTCGGGTGAAAAATAAACATTTTGAGTCACGGCATCAACCACCATAAAGTCGTTGCCAAGACCATGCATTTTTGAAAATTGCATCTTGCCCCTGCCTGAAACGGAATTGCCGTTCCTAAAATTGACTAATTGGTCTGAGTTGAGGTGTTCTCAACTTGTTGGGTTGGCTGGGATGACTGAGTCATTTTTGCCTGAGTATCTTCAGGAGGGAAATAAAGAGGGCCTTTCAAACCACAACCCGAAAGAGAAATCAGTGTTATTATAGCAAGAGTGCAACGTAAATACGTTTTCATTCGAAATCTGCCTGTCATTTATTTGGTTAATACCCTCTATAATCGCAGTTAGATCTCGAAAAGCAAATAGGAAATGAAGATGAACGACAGTGAATTTCACCAATTAGCTGACGAACTCATGTCAGACATAGAACAAACTATTGATAATTATGAAGGTGACGCAGATATTGATTGTGAAATCAATGGTGGTGTAATGACATTAACCTTTGAAAATAATAGTAAAATCATTATTAATCGTCAGGAAGCGTTTCATCAAATTTGGTTAGCAACCCGCTCTGGTGGCTATCACTTTGATTGGAAAGATAATCAATGGATTTGTGATAGAAGCAGTGGGGAATTTTTAACCATGCTCGCACAAGCAATAACAGAGCAAAGTGGTGAAGCATTTTCTTTCTAGTTAGCTCAATGTCGTTACAATAATGGGAGCACGAAAGGCTCCCATGTGTATTCTCAGTGTATATTCGCTTAAGAGTGTTGCACCGCTTTATAATCCGTAAATCCATGTGAGGCAACGACCATCTCTTGCGGTATCTCTTTATTGCCCAGATCCGTTAATTTACCGAAAGATCCCCCCGCAAAAGGCAACACTTGTGTCAATCCTTCCACTTTCACTATTTGATAAAACTGCGGCAGATTAAAATTAATAAAACTTGAACCGTATGTGAATCGGTCATGAGATGAAGAGTAAAAGCGGCTAACATCTTTCACTAACTCTTCTTTACTGCCTTCACAATGAGAATAAATTTCGACACGATTTGCTTCATCTAAGATATAGATATTAAAGACATTGTTATCTTCTGTAGTTTCAAAGAAGAATTGAATAATCCCTTCACAAGCAAAACCGTCAATCACCGCCGGTAAATAACGAGCATCTTTATCTAGCTTAACGGGCAATCCATGAAGCTTGTTATACGAAATGGCACCATAAAACTCGATAGCATTTTCTAATTTTTGTACCGACACATTCAGACGTTCAAAGAACAATCCCCACGTTTGCCCAGCAATGCGTAAGGCTTTAAAGCGACCCGGCTCTAAACGATTCGTTGATAAACGTAATTCAATACATTCAGAGACTAACTGCTGAACACGTGTACGAATTAAACCACGTAAATGTTGGCTATAGCAGAATACTTCAACAGAAGCTGGTGGTGCAGCATCTTGGTGCATTTTACCTAAAATCGTTTTTAACGATTCCAGCATAGATTGCGTACCACTAAAGTGAAGTGTTCTGACTTCATTCCATGAATTACGGTACAACAAATCAATACTTCCAATTAAGCATTGCTCTTTTTCACCAAAACTAAAGACATCTAATTTTCTAAAATCAAAATGAACCACTTGGTCAGAAAAACTTTCTGTTGGATCGGTTTCTAGGTTAACAATGATGGCTAAATGCCTAATTTCACAGGGACTATACAGTGCTTTTGGTGTCGGTGCAGGCACACGAATAGGGAAATGGATCGACATGTCCCTGACCAATTCATGAAGTTTTATTTCATCACAAGAAGATTCTCCTTGGTGAATATAAACACGTGAATCTTTCGTCAAAAGCCCATTAAAGTAAGACCACGCCACTAATTTATTTAAATAGCGGTTATATTCTAATGGTTGATGCCCAACAATATTTTCAAAGTCCGGTGCGCGGTTATATAAGTACCATCCACTACGATTAGCGCGGCCTTGTGGTACATAGATAAAGGTTAAATGAGACTCTGATAGGTCAGGTGATATTTGCGGATTAACCAGTGTTACTTTACCGGGTAATGCTTCAAATGCAGCATAGAGTTTACGCGTTAACACGCCAATATCTTGTGGACTTGCGCTAACACTTAAATTATTACGGCGCGCAAAACGGATAAGATTACGATAACTTTGCATCATCGTATCTAATAATTCATTGTGTGCATCACGCACACGTTCAATTTTCCAGCTATCTCGCGTATCGAGTACCGTTAAGCGCTCATTATCCCATTGCCATTGAGTAACCAATTGCGATAAGACTTGCCGTCTCCATCCTTCGGGCTCATTTTGTGTTTTTTCGTTAGATAATTTTTCACACACTTTCAGGTAGAAACAGCGACGAATAAGATCAAGGCGGGTTAAATCATTAATAGAAACCAAATAGCGGGTAACTCGTTCAAGCATCATACAATAAGCATCTAAACCGTAATTAACGATTTCACCACGGTGAAGGTGTTGCTTCATTTCTAATGCCAGCAATTTTCCATTAGGGTAATCCGCTGAATAGGCTTCTAATAAAATACTTTTTAATACTGCCTTATACGGCGAATCAACACTTTTATAAAGTTGCCATAGACTTGCTCCGAAATATTCTTCGGCAGAAAGCTCACCTAAGCCCCCTAAATCTAGCCATTCATTCGGTGTTAATACACCTTGGGCGTAAAGGGAGTTAACATATTCATCATAATGATGTTCTTCTTCTATAGGGACCATTGCCCATAGCAAGCGTTTACCTGCAAGGCGAACCGCCGTACGATAAAATTCATCAAGTAAAAGAATATGTTGAGTAGAACCACAGTCTTCTCCACCTAAGCTACCGCTTGCATGATGGCGAAATCTATTTTCATCGATTAAGAAAAATGTAACGTCAATGCCTAACTCGCCAGCCCATTGTTCAATCAATTGGCACTTGCGTTGTAAAAGCGCACGCTCATCTTGATCCAGCCATGATTGATGGCAGACCCAAATATCAATATCAGAGCAGTGACTTTGCCCAATAGAAGAAGTGCTACCCATAGAGTAGATGCCCGTAATTGGCAACTCTCCGCTGGTGTATCCATCCATTGGCTCATCACATAATGCGTTAACCAGCTTATTCGCCCATTGACGTTGCATGTCATCAGGTTCAAAGAAACATGTGCCGTGAGGGACATTTCCTTGTAGATAGCCGGGTAACTCAGGATGGTGGTAATGCAATAAAACAGGAATTAAACCATAGACCTGTTTAAACACATCACACATCGATGCAAATGCTCGTTCCAGTCTGAGTTGGTTAATCGCATCCAGCCGTTGCTTCAGTGTTTCAATATAAAGATACAAGAGTTTCGCCTGAACAATACTAAGAAGATAGTAGAATCTGAGTTTATAAGTGACCGAGCTTGAGTTATTCCATTATTAATAGATAAAACTTTACTAACAAAATCTCGGAAACGTGATCAATCTAACACCTTGCACGCAAGTCGTAAAGAGGAACTAAAAATATAGCACCAAGATCTAAACGTGATTGCTAGGCGCTTAATCGTGTAAAGCTTTTGAGTTAATGGCTTTTAAATCATAGGGATAATAAGTTTTATTTATAAAATAAATGATAAAAAAACAGTTCAATTCATCATTTACCTCATAAAAACCGCGGTTGACTAAAGGATGAAATAAAAAAATAAATTCTGACAAAACATAAAAAACAGACAAAAAAGTAAAAATAAAAATAACCTATTGATAATTATCAATTATATTTAATTAAACTATCTTTTTTACTTTTATACTTAAAATAGAAATTTTATTTTTAATATAGTGATAATAATATAAAAATAAATATTCAATTTTTATTAATTATTTATTTAATTAAAAACTGATTACTTTTCTTTATTTTTATTATTTTTCTTTTTTTTATTAAATAATAATTTTGTTAAATTTTATCGCGCTTTTATATATTAATAAATAATAACCAACAATGATAAGTTTAAAATAATGGTTGTTTTATCAATACGTTCAGATTAGTGATAACACATCCCTCTTCCCCTCCCCATAAAATGTTAACACCATTGACTTAATGTTCTAAATTTGTAAATAACCACACTTTTTATATAGATATAAAAAGAATAAAACTTGTAGAATAAATAAACCTATCGCAACTCATGGCTGTTTTACTTATTTTTTATTTCTTTTCTCTTTTTTTCTTTTTCAATTTCGTCCTCATTTCTTTCATTGTTATCACCTCACAAAACGCCTTAACTGGAAAATTGAGCCTTAAAGTGTTAAAACAATGACTTATTTCTAAACAAAAATATCGCTAATCGCTTGGAAGAGATAATACTATTATGTCAAAAAGTACCCTCCGTATTGCTACCCGCCAAAGCCCTCTTGCTATGTGGCAGGCACTTTATGTGAAAGAACAACTACAACTTGCTCATCCAAGTTTAATCGTCGAATTAATACCGATGGTCACTAAAGGTGATATCATTTTAGACACACCTTTGGCTAAAGTAGGCGGTAAGGGGCTTTTCGTAAAAGAATTAGAACTTGCACTGCTTGGATCTCGTGCAGATATTGCTGTTCATTCTATGAAAGATGTTCCTATTGATTTTCCAGAAGGCTTAGGATTAGTCACCATTTGTGAGCGTGAAGATCCCCGTGATGCCTTTGTTTCTAATCATTATAATTCTTTAGATCAACTTCCTGCAGGTAGTATTGTCGGTACCTCAAGCTTGCGTCGCCAATGCCAATTAAAAGCACAGCGCCCGGATCTCACTATTCGTGATTTACGTGGTAACGTCGGTACTCGCTTAGGTAAATTAGATAATGGCGATTACGATGCGATTATTCTTGCTGTGGCTGGCCTAAAGCGCCTTGGTCTTCATGAACGTATTCGCACCCCCTTATCTGCAGAACAATCCTTACCCGCAGTTGGACAAGGTGCTGTAGGCATTGAATGCCGTTTAGACGACAATGAAACTCGTCAATTATTAGACGCACTCAACCATACTCGTACCGCGATTTGTGTTAAAGCAGAGCGTGCGATGAATACCCGTCTTGAAGGCGGCTGCCAAGTTCCTATTGGAAGCTATGCAATTTGGCAGGATGATAAAATCTGGTTACGTGCATTAGTCGGATCACCGGATGGCGAAACTATTTTACGTGGTGAGCGTTTAGTTTCCCCACAAGAAGCTGAAACTGCAGGTATTTCACTGGCTGAAGAACTTTTAGATAAAGGCGCCAGAGCTATTTTAACTGCCGTATATCAAGGTAATGCACCGGCATGAGTATTTTAGTCACACGCCCCGATCCGGCAGGAAAAGCATTAACCCAGCGTTTAATTAATGCAGGGAAAATAGCATTTCAAGCACCGCTAATAGAAATAGTTGCAGGTCGTGAACTCTTTTTATTAGATGCTAAACTAAACAGATTAAAGGCGGGTGATTGTGTCTTTTTACTTTCTAAAAATGCGGTGTCATACGCAAACTGGCAACTAAATCAATTACAACAATCATGGCCAGATACGCTATCCTATTATGGAATAGGTCAAAGCACTGCAAAGGATTTTCAAGATTTAAGCCGTCTTTCTATTCACTATCCTGAACAAGGAGAAACCAGCGAAGATCTTCTTATACTTCCTGCGCTTAATCAGGTAAAAAATAAACGGATTTTACTGCTTAGAGGTAACGGTGGGCGTGACTTACTCGCAACAACATTACGTCAACGAGGGGCAATTGTTGATGAGTGCGAATGTTACCAACGTCTATTTATTCATTACTCTCCTGAAGATTTTGCCCTTCAGTGGGAAAAAGCACAGGTTGATACACTTGTTGTCACTAGCGGTGAAATGTTACAACAACTTTTTGATCTGGTCGCTGAATCTAAAAAAGCATGGCTGTTAAACTGCCATTTATTTGTGGTCAGTGAACGATTAGCAACAATAGCAAGAACATTAGGGTGGGAAACCGTCACCGTTGCTGAAAGTGCCAATAATGATGCTTTATTTCGTGCATTAATATAGAACCTAAATGAGACGCCGATATGACGGAACAGAAAAATACGAATGACAATGACTTGCCAAAAGATGCAGCTAAAGCTGATGAGAATGTCCGCTATCAGGAAGTCAAACCTGTTAATAACAAGCGCTCAGGTCTAATTGGAAGTGCTGTTGCTATCCTTGTTATTTTGGCAATTGGTGGTGGCCTTTACTATTACACCAATCAACAAGCTTCAAAGCTGAGTGTGGAAAATCAATCACTCAAGTCTGAACTTGCTCAATTACAACAGTTACAAAATACCTACCAACAGCGTTTTGATAATATTGATAGTATGTTTAGCTCACAAAAGCTGACTATTGATAACTTACAAAACGAGCGCCAAACCACTGAGCGCCAACTTCAAGATCTTCAAACTCGGTTTGCCGCTATTTCTAGTGCTGATGTTAAAAGTTGGCTATTAGCCCAAGCTGATTTTATGGTAAAGATGGCCGGTCGTAAGTTATGGAATGATCAGGATGTGGTTACCGCTGTCAGTTTACTGAAAGGCGCTGATAGCAGCTTGGCTGAAATGAACGATCCCAGTTTACTTGAAATTCGCCGTGCGATTAATGAAGATATCAGTAGTTTAGCCGCGCTAACCAAGATTGATAATGATGGCACTATTTTGCAATTAAATCAGTTAGCCAATCAGGTTGATAATCTGCGCTTAGCTGGCCTTGAGCGCAATGGCTCTCCGATGGATAAAAATGATGAAACCATTTCTGGCTCACTGTCAGACTGGAAACAAAATCTCAGTAAAAGCTGGAAAAGCTTTATGGATGATTTCATTACTATTCGTCGTCGTGATACTGAGGCGGTGCCTTTATTAGCACCAAACCAAGATATCTATTTACGTGAAAATATTCGTTCACGTTTATTAATTGCTTCTCAAGCCGTTCCTCGCCATCAAACCGAGATTTATCAACAATCACTTGAAGCCGTATCCACTTGGGTTCGTGCTTATTTTGATACCTCTGATCCTAGTACAACCGCATTTTTAGAGACGGTTTCTGAATTAGAGAAACAACCTATCACGTTGACAATGCCTGCTGAATTAAAAAGCCCAGTATTGTTAGAAAAACGTGTAGAAAGACAAATTCGTAATTTGCTGACACAAAATGAGTATACTCAGCCACAAGCTGTTGAAGTTGAAGCCGTTGAAGCCCAAGATGCTCAAGTGACTGATGCTGAAAATACAAACACTGAAACAACACAAGATGCGGTTGCAGCAGACAGTACGACAACGAATGCATCTTCTGTGACACAACAAGGAGAATAAGTTTATGTTAAAGATACTGCTCCTTTTTGTCGTCCTTATTGCAGGGATTATCTTTGGCCCAGTACTAGCAGGCCATCAAGGCTATGTGCTTATACAAACAGATGATTGGGATATTGAAACGAGTGTCACCAGCCTTGTCATTATGTTTATTTTACTGCAACTAGCATTATTGCTCATTGGTTGGAGCTACCGTCGCTTTATTGGTACAGGTTCAAAAGCCTATAGTTGGTTTTCTTTTCGTAAACGTAATCGTGCGCGTAAACAAACCAGCATGGCACTGATGAAATTAGCAGAGGGTGATTTTAAACAAGTTGAAAAACTGATGAGTCGTAATGCAGACTACGCAGAACAACCCGTTGTAAACTACCTGCTCGCCGCTGAAGCCGCACAACAACGTGGTGATGAATTTCGTGTTCAACAATATCTTGAACGTGCTGCCGAACTTGCCGATACCCATCAACTTCCTGTTGATATCACACGAGTCCGTATTTTATTGGCACAAAATGAAAACCATGCCGCGCGTACGGGTGTGGATGAATTATTAAATCAAGCCCCTCGTCACCCTGAAGTATTACGTTTAGCTGAAACAGCTTATACACGAACTGCAGCCTGGCAAGCATTGCTTGATATCATCCCTTCCATGCAAAAAATTGCACTACATACGGATGATGAATTAGCGCAATTACGTCAAAAAGCCTACATTGGTATTATGGGACAGAAAATGTCCGAAAATGGTTGTGATGGACTAAAAGATTGGTGGAAAGCGCAACCACGTAAAGTCCAACATGATAATGCACTACGCGTTGTTTTGGCTGAACATCTTATCGAGTGTAATGATCCTGATACAGCTCAATCGATCATCTTAGATGGGATAAAACGTCAGTATGATGAGCGATTGATCCTATTATTACCACGCTTAAAAAATACGGATACTAATGTAGTTTTAAAAGTGTTGAATACACTCATTAAGCAACATGGGCCAACACCGCTACTTAATAGCACATTAGGTCAGATTGCGATGCAACAAGGGCAATGGGTGCAAGCAGAAACGGCATTCCGTAATGCACTAAAACAGCGCCCTGATGTTCATGATTTTGCGTGGCTTGCTGATGCATTAGATAAACAGAAAAAATCTGAAGAATCTGCAAAAGTGCGCAAAGATGCATTATTAATGACACTCAAAAAAGATTCTATCATTTTTGAAGAGCCGAAAAAAAGCCAATAAACTCCCCCGAGATATTGCCTAATCGACTACGTTGAAAACCCTCTATATTGAGGGTTTTTTATTGGTTTTAAATCTATTATTGAAATAGCAACACGGCTTCAACACACAAGATCAAAAACACATACCCCCAAGCAATGCGATAAAACCGGCTCGGTATTCCTTTTGTGTTCTCTTGATTAAATGACAAGTAATATTTTCTTGCTTGGTAAAATATCGCGATATAAATCAGCGCAATTCCCTGACAGAGAAAAGCCACATACTTAGCCCATGATTTGCCACCAATAATGAGTATGATCAGGGGGATCAAAAAGAACAGTAAAGGACCAAACTTCTCGATTAGAAAAAGCCTTTCTTGCGCGAGATACGCTTTTTGTTTATTTATCATGATGGTGCTATCTCCAGTCTGCCCTAGCGCTGGATAATAACGTGATAACGCGATGAATACAAAATTGATAGGGGCTGGCTATACGCCCATAGAAAAAAACGCCTGTATAAAACTATACAGGCGCATAAATATACAATCAGGTCTACAGACGGATGGTGCCTCACTCAACGTTTCGTCCTGTTGATGATGAATGATGTTCATCGTTAACGTGGACGTAGGCACCGAATAATCGGCTCTGCATCATTCCTAGGTTTATGAAGTCAATGCTGTCATAAGGAGTGGAATGAGCATCTACAATAAAGATAATGCATTTAGCGTGCCACTTTTTATCTTTATCTTAATAAATTTACTTAGTGATATAAATAAAAGATAACTTATTGAATTTTAGTTTTCCTTTTCTGTTTCACTCATATTCGATGATAAAAAGGCCCTTCTTTATGCTTTCACAATGCTATTGCTAAATAGAAAAGAAAAAATAGGGCGACTATACGTCTCTATTTCACGACAAGAAACACAACCCATCTATTTAATAGAATTAAATCAATGGATTAAGTGTCACCTATTAGCGACATCAAAAATGCTAAGTGTTGGTATTTACCGACAACTTAAATTAAATCCATATATTTCATATAATTATAACTTCTATATTTCTATTTTTAATTCGTCTCTTTTAGAAGATAAAAATAAGGTAGTAAATTAAATTATTAATAACCCTTAAGTGATGAGACTCGATATCACATAAAAAGGATAATTTTATTTTTCTTGTTCAAGACCAAGAAAAGAAAATAAATAAAAAAGAGAACTATAGAAATAGGGGTAGAGACAGAGACAGAGACAGAGACAGAGACAGAGACAGAGACAGAATATAACGATTTTAACTAGTTGATCATAAACCGTAAAAACGAAAAAGCCCCGATAAAATCGGGGCTTTCTCTTATTGGTCGGCGAGAGAGGATTCGAACCTCCGACCCACTGGTCCCAAACCAGTTGCGCTACCAGGCTGCGCTACTCGCCGTCTGAATCACTGCTCTTATCTTGTTTATTGGTGCGAAGGGGGGGACTTGAACCCCCACGTCCGTTAGAACACTAACACCTGAAGCTAGCGCGTCTACCAATTCCGCCACCCTCGCATAAACAATAACTAAGATAAGATGGGGTGGCTAATGGGACTCGAACCCACGACAACTGGAATCACAATCCAGGGCTCTACCAACTGAGCTATAGCCACCATAACAGCTATCTTATTACTTCTTACAACAACATTCTTCACCGTAACTCTTAGCACGCTTATTGGCGCGCCCGACAGGATTTGAACCTGAGACCTCTGCCTCCGGAGGGCAGCGCTCTATCCAGCTGAGCTACGGGCGCTTCACGCCGTTGCGGGAGAGGATAGTACGGATTTACGCTCTGTCTGTCTAGTGCTTTTTGAAAAAAAAAGTTTGTTTGACGATAGTTTGTGCATTTCGTCGATAAATGGAGCGTTTTTACACACTAAACACCCCATTAGTATAATAATCAAACAATCCAAATGCGAGATAAAAGCATGAATAAATCATCTCACTCGTAAAATCCAACAAAAAACGCACTATTTCAATTACAGTTTATTAGAATAGTAGTACCCAACGAACTTTAACAGTTTAAATTGACGTCTAATTCGACTTGGTTGCGATAATAAACGATATAACCACTCTAACCCAAGATTTTGCCATGCTTTTGGTGCTCTCTTAACATGACCCGTAAACACATCATAAGTCCCACCCACGCCCATATACAATGCGTCAGGGTAAATCTCACGACATGCACGAATAAAGAGCTCTTGCTTAGGTGAACCCATAGCTATTGTCACTATTTTCGCACCAGAGGCTTTTATACGCTCAAATAACGCTTCTCTATCTTGTGGTGTGAAGTAACCGTTCTGACTCCCTACGATATTCACATTCCACTGTGCTTTAAGCTTATCTTCGGTTTGAGTAAGGATCTCAGGTTTACCGCCAATAAGAAAGACCGGTGTTCCCTCTTTTCCCGCCCTTTCCATTAGTGCTTCCCATAAATCCGCGCCGGCAATACGAGAAACATTTGCATCTGGATATTTACGGCGAATACCACGTACAACACTAATGCCATCAGCATAAAGATAATCAGCTTCATTAAGGAGCTCATTAAGCGCAGTATCTGTTTCTGCGGTTAGAATTTTTTCTGCATTAATCGCAATTAGAGATCCACTTTTTATTTGTGCTCCTTCATAGAGATAATCTAGGAAATGAGCCATATCGCGAAATCCCCAGATATTATGTCCGCGGATTGAATACTTCGGAATTGAATTGGGTCCCATTACTTTTCCTTTTTCTCTAAACGAGGTTCACTTTGTATCTGACGAGTCACGTAATTACGCACTAATCCCGCACTTTCAAATAGCCAATAAAGCAGTTTGGCCATGACTAAACATAAACCAAAAATGAGACAGAAGAACACCACACGAGAGACAAAGGAATCAACCCCTTCCCGTGCTAATACAATCATGTTAAAAATTGCCCCAAAGCAGAAAGCCTGCAAAATAGCAGATTTATAACGATTGCTCTCATTCAGCCCTTGCTGATACAGCCAATCAAACCATTTAATAATCAGTCCTACCACAATGGCGCCTAATGGGATAAACACAACACCTCCCATGACCACTAACGAACCAATTAATGTCGGTGAAATTGCTAGGCCTGAATGGTAATTAAGCACTTCCCATGTGAAGTAGTTTGCTGAATTGAGTACAACATCAGGGCGTTCTGGCCAAACCCAAGAAGGAATGAAGACGTAAAAATCACGAATAATGGGTGCGAGCCCCTGAAATTCAATTTTGTCATAGTTATCGAGCAACAACGCTAAATTCTCCCAAGGAGAGAATGTGTCACGCGTTAAATACAAGAAGGTATAGAAAGCCTCTGCGCCACTGACATCAAGTCCATAGCGCTTTAGTGCCAACCAGAACATCCCGACAATACTCATTACCCCTGCGGCAACCAGCATCCACAAGGTTATCCAGCCTCGAACAATGCCAATAAATAAAAAGAGTGCAAACGCGATAATGATATTCGCGCGAGTTCCGCCCACAATGATATAAGTTAAAATTCCGAAACCAACCGTTGCGCATAGAAAGAAAATCCAGCGTTGTTGTGTTGGTTTTAAGAAATACACCACCAGCATGGCGGGAATAAAAAAATAGAAAAAGCGCTTAAGTGCGACACCGGATACTTGGCTTGAAAAAATCTGACTATAGGTTTTGAGTTTAAAGAGTAAAAAACCATTTTGTAGGAAGAAAATACCTACCGTCACAAACGCAATCAATGCTAATAAGATCCAAGTGAGATTAGTTTCTACTCTATTCATCGTAAATAACGACCTAGAAGGGCCGCTAACCGGCTTTCTCAACCTCACCTTATAAGTGACATAATAAATGGCATAGAAGCTGGTAGAGGCTAATACCGCGTATAATAATGAATCAACAGGAACAACCGCGACATCAAATTGAAATACCAACATACAGGTCAGTGGAAAGCCAAAATAAAATGTCAGCAAATAAAGCATTGAGAAAAACACATTAAAATTAAAACGAACCCGACGAAACTCTTGATAAGTCAGTAATAAAATAAAGCTTAAGGAGATAAAATAAACGAGTGTTAACCCACCCAGTTCCGCCAATGTCATTGGGGTTCTCCTGTGCTCATCTCAATTAACTGCTTCCAGCCATCCGTAAAATTAGGCGCAAAAAAGGCAATATCTTGGCGATCAAGCATAAGTAATTGACGCTGAGCTTCTTCAATCAACGCAACATCTAATTTATCACCAGAGAAAAAGACAGGAACATTTTGCTCGGTTAAATCTTGCCAAAATGGATTTTGACGACTGATAACAAAAGGGATCGCAAACTGAATAAGGAGGCAAAGTGTACCGATACCTTGCTGACGATGAAAAATAAAATAGCCTAAATCACAGGTTTTCAACAATGTGAGATAATCATCGAACGCCAGTTTATCACGTAAAATTTCAACGTGATTATCAGGTAGAAGCTGATTAGCCGCTTGAGAAACTTCATCAATATATACGTGATTATTGTCAGGGTATCCCATTGGGATAATCACTTTTGCACGCGTTCCATATTGTTCCGCAATGGCTTTTAAGGCTTCGATATGGCGGTTTGATCTATCCCCTGAATTTCCCACAATAATGGTAATTTGTTGTGTATTAATGGACGTTTTTTCTGTCACCGTGAGTGCAGGGTCCATTCTAGTTGGAAAATAAAGCAAACTTGCTGGAATATTAACATTAAATTGTGCAAAGTAATTAAGATCACCTCGTGTACCAAAGACACGCCCTACCCGCTTTTGTGCAAGTTTACGAAGAAGATAGAAGAGCCTAAATTTTAATTGTTTAGAATCCTGATACAGATCAGCACCCCAAATATGCCACCAAAATTGATGCCGTTTAATTTTACCTGTCAGTAATGCCAACCAAATAGGCGCATTAAACTGGCCTAAAAAAAGGAATCGTTGATGAGTATCGGCTTTTGCTAATGTGACCACTCTCTGTGCAACCTGCTTTTTATCGGCTAAACATTCAATGTCTAAAGCTGGGTAGCTTTCTTGCAGTGAAGTATCTTTACTGGCAACGATAAAACGAGGTTTATACGTTAATCCCGCCTCAGTCACGAGGTGGTCGTTAAAAAACCGTAACATTGTGTTGTTATGATGCACAATGTCTGAACCTAGTACGTAAATCAAAGTTGTCATTTGCGCCTGCAATAAATCACGAAAACAGAACTACAGAGAAGGAAGTAAATAATGTATGTTGCCATATAGGCTTGGGCTGCACCCAGTGCGCCATGTTCAGGAATAAGCCAACGTGAAAATAGCGTTAATAAAGCAAACTGACTTATTTCTGTAAGGATATAAAAACGTAGTGCCGCTTTTGCAATGACAAGATAACCAAAGACATAAGCGCCTACCTTTAAAACATCACCAACAAGTTGCCATGCAAATAAATCACGCATAGCAACAAATTGATCAGAAAAAAGTAACCAAATCGCGAAATCTCTGAGCAACCACACCATGAAACTAGCCGCGGCAACCGCAGGAAGTACAAACTTCAGTGATTTCACTATTTCTTTAGTAATATCACTCTTTTGCGTTAATCGAGAGAGTGTTGGCAATAAATAAACCGAAAAAGAGGCCGTAATAAACTGCAGGTAAGCATCTGAAATACTGCTCACACCTTGCCAAATCCCAACGTCATCCCAGCTGTAGTGTGCAGCAAGCAGATTACGCATCATGATGTAAGCCACTGGCAACGTAATCGATGTCAGTAAAGCCATAATAGTAAACTTACCCAGATGGCTTGCTATTGCCTTATCCCAATGCGGTTTCAGCTCACTCAACGCAAAGCGCTTACGTTTTAATACTATTACTGTAGCAGGAAATAAGATCAGCGCAGGGACTAACGCAAGTCCAATCAGCGCACCGTGATAGCCCGCAAATAAATAACACAAATAATAAGCAACAACCCCAATAAGGCTTCCTGCAATTATCGATAGCGCATTACCTGCAGCATCACGATAACCTTTTAATATGGCAAGGAAATAATTGCTATACGCGATCCCCATTTGAATAAAAGCAACGGCTCTTACAATATCTTGATACTGCTGATAATTATCATCAAATAGGACGTGGCTAATGGGTGCAGCAAAAATCAGAAACAAAATAGCTAATAGTGTGGAAAACAGCAGGATCATAGATGATGAAGTCCCTAACACCTTTTTACGTTGGAGATCATCATCTTGATATTGTGCGATTAATTTTGTCACACCATTAAAAATACCTGCACCCGATAAAACACCTAACACGGTGATTAACTGGCGAAAGTTACCCGCTAATCCAACCCCTGATGGGCCAAAAGAAACGGCTAGTAATTTAACGACAAGCAGACCAGCCCCGATTTTTATCAGGGTTGATCCGGCTGTCCAAACTGACGCTTTGGCTAATGACATAATTAAGCAAAGAAGTCACTGATATGGCTAATAACCGTTTGTTGTTCTTCTTCTGTCATATTGTAGAACATAGGTAAACGCACTAAACGCTCACTTTCTTGCGTAGTGAAAATATCTTCACCATCAAAGCGACCAAATTTTATGCCCGCAGGACTTGTATGTAATGACACATAGTGGAATACCGTTAATACACCGTGCTCTTTCATGTAGTCATTAAACGCGGTACGTTGCTCGATATCTTTCAGTTTGATATAGAACATATGCGCGTTGTGTTCTAATCCTTCAGGAACGATTGGAAGCGCTAATAAGTCTTTTTCTGCTAATG
This sequence comes from Proteus sp. FME41, assembly GCF_014897315.1. Taxonomy (GTDB): domain Bacteria; phylum Pseudomonadota; class Gammaproteobacteria; order Enterobacterales; family Enterobacteriaceae; genus Proteus. The sequence continues at coordinate 41,236 of NZ_JABUYL010000018.1, forward strand.
GTGTCAATGCATCATAGTAAATCTGCCAAAATGCTAAACGACGCTCATTAATCTTTTCAGCTTCTTCGAGCTGAGCCCACAAGTAGGCTGCTTGTAAGTCTGACATTAAATAGCTAGAACCAATATCACGCCAAGTATATTTGTCTACCTGACCACGGAAAAATTGGCTACGATTAGTGCCTTTCTCACGGATAACTTCTGCGCGATTAATTAAATCAGGATCGTTAATCAGCGTTGCACCGCCCTCACCGCCTGATGAGTAGTTTTTAGTTTCATGGAAGCTATAGCAACCAAGATGACCTATTGTGCCAAGAGCCTTACCTTTGTAAGTTGACATGACACCTTGTGCAGCATCTTCAATCACAAATAGATTATGCTTTTTCGCAATCGCCATAATCGTATCCATTTCACACGCAACTCCCGCGTAATGAACAGGCACGATAGCGCGAGTTTTATGGGTAATAGCCGCTTCAATTTTTGTTTCATCAAGATTCATGGTATCTGGACGAATATCAACAAAAACAATGGTTGCACCGCGTAATACAAACGCATTAGAGGTCGAAACAAAGGTAAAACTTGGCATAATGACTTCATCACCAGGCTTGATATCTAATAAGATAGCAGCCATTTCAAGCGATGCCGTACAAGATGGTGTTAACAGCGTTTTATGACAATGAAATTGTTCTTCTAACCACTTTTCACATTTTTTTGTGAAATTGCCATCACCACAGAGCTTGCCACTTTCCATAGCTTGTTTCATGTATTCTAATTCTGTGCCGACAACCGGTGGTTTATTAAACGGAATCATATTATCCCCTGTATAACCAATAAGTGGTGCTCTCTATTAAGCCCCCACTGTGTGTATATAAACGCGAAGCTGCAATATTGCTGATCTGAGTTGCCACATATAAGGTTGAAATACCTTGTTGTTGACACCAGAACTTCGCGACCGACATCAGTTGTTTACCAATGCCTTGTCCTGTTCTGTTGGGCATTACAGCCAGTAATCCCACTCTTGCTTCACATTCAGAGATTCGACGTAAGGTCACAAAACCACTCACGTTATTTTCAGCATCACATGTCAGCAAGCAAATATTATCGAACGTACCTAATACGGCCTTTTTAACCCATAATCCGTAAAAGCGACTACTATCACCTTCCTGATACCACGGTGATCTAAAACGACTTTGTACAAAAGCCTCTGATGCAGCGGTCATCAATAAATCGATATCGCCTTCATTGGCATCTCTAAAACAACATTCAGGTGCTTTCTTACAAGCATTTTCTGTGCCAATTGGAAGTTTAAAATCAATTTCACCTTCCGCAAATTGAAAACCTAATTGGCTCAGTTTATCGATAAGAGAAAGCTCATGAGACGCGACTTTTGCTTGAACGATGGCAAATATATCAAGCTGTTTGCTTGTTAAGACGGGCGCTTGTGTATCAAACTCAAGACGCCCTGTTTTGAGTGAGAAATACTCACTTTCCCACTCAAGATAATTAATATTGGCGAGGACGGACATGTAATAAATCCAATAGATAGCGACCATAACCTGTTTTAGACAGTGATTTTGCGCTTTCTCTTACTTGATCATCACTAAGCCAGCCATTACGCCAAGCAATCTCTTCAAGACACGCCACTTTAAATCCTTGGCGCTTCTCAACAGTTTGAACGAAAGTACTGGCCTCGATTAAACTGTCATGTGTGCCCGTATCTAACCACGCAAAACCACGCCCCAGTAGTTCAACGTTAAGCTCGCCACATTCGAGATACATCTGATTAATCGACGTAATTTCTAACTCACCACGAATCGAAGGTTTGACGCGTTTGGCAAAATCAACCACTCGGTTATCGTAGAAATAAAGCCCTGTTACAGCCCAATTAGATTTAGGTTGTTCAGGTTTTTCTTCTATTGATAACACTTTAAAGTCATCATCAAATTCAACAACACCAAATCGTTCCGGATCCATCACTTGATAGCCAAATACAGTTGCACCCCGTTCACGTTGTGCAACTTGTTTCAGTTTCGGACTAAATCCTTGACCAAAATAGATATTATCGCCTAACACTAAACAGCAATGGTCATCACCAATAAATTCCTCACCTAAAATAAAGGCTTGGGCTAAGCCATCAGGTGACGGCTGAATTTTATATTGAAGATGAACTCCAAATGCAGAACCATCGCCCAATAAGCGTTGAAATGACGTGATGTCATCTGGTGTTGTGATGATCAAGATATCTCTAATACCAGCGAGCATCAGAACTGAAAGCGGATAATAGATCATGGGCTTATCATAGATAGGCAATAACTGTTTCGACACCCCTTTGGTTATCGGATGCAGTCGTGTACCAGAACCACCCGCTAGAATAATACCTTTCATCATTTATCCTTTTTACTTAATCAGTTTCCAAGCCCTAAACGTTCACCTGCATAAGAGCCATCAAGCACGCGTTTCCACCAAGTTTCGTTATTTAAATACCACAAAACAGTTTTACGAATACCAGATTCAAATGTCTCTTCAGGTTTCCAGCCTAATTCAGCTTCAATTTTCGCTGCATCAATTGCATAGCGCAGGTCATGACCTGGTCTGTCTTTTACATACGTAATTAAATCAACGTATTGAGCAACACCATCTGGTTTAGCGGGATATAGCTCTTCTAATAGTGTGCAAATGGTTTTAACAACATCAATATTACGACGTTCATTATGACCGCCAATATTGTAAGTTTTACCCGGTGTTGCCGTTGTCGCCACTAAATAGAGGGCTCGCGCATGGTCTTCAACATAGAGCCAATCACGAATTTGTTCACCTTTACCATAGACAGGTAATGGCTTTCCTGAAATCGCATTTAAGATAATTAATGGAATTAATTTTTCAGGAAAATGGTAAGGACCGTAGTTATTTGAGCAGTTTGTGATCACGGTTGGTAAACCGTAAGTACGCAGCCAAGCACGAACTAAATGGTCGCTTGACGCTTTGGAAGCAGAATATGGGCTACTTGGCGCATAAGGCGTAGTTTCAGTAAAGAAATCATCTGTACCTTCTAAATCGCCATACACTTCATCTGTTGAGATATGATGGAAACGAAATGCCGTTTTCTTCGCTTCAGGCAGAACTTGCCAAAAGTGGCGAGCGGCTTCCAATAAGATGTAAGTACCCACAATATTGGTTTCAATAAACGCAGCAGGCCCATCAATAGAGCGATCAACATGGCTTTCTGCTGCTAAGTGCATAACAACATCTGGCTGATATTGAGCAAATAAGCGATCAAGCTCAGCGCTATCACAAATATCGACTTGCTCAAACGCATAGCGTTCGCTATTAGCGACAGTTGCCAATGACTCTACATTACCGGCATAAGTCAGCTTATCGACCACAACAACGCTGTCGTTGGTATTTTCAATAATATGTCGAACAACAGCAGAGCCGATAAAACCGGCTCCACCTGTGACTAGAATGCGTTTCAACGCCATACTCCTTTAGTATCTACAATCCATTTTTGAGTGACTTTGCTACCTGAGATCGCTTTAAATTGCTGATGATCAACGAGCATTAAGACAATATCAGCGTCTTTTAATGCTTGCTCAGTTGACACTAACTCCGTGATCCCTTTCAATTTTGTTGGTAACTCATGAATATTGGGTTCAACCGCCCATGTTGTACCGCTGTGCCAATCTGCCACTTGTTTTGTGATATTCATGGCTGGGCTTTCACGTAAATCATCAATATTTGGCTTAAAAGCTAAACCAAAGCAAGCAATCTTGATTTCATTAGCTCGTTTGCCGGTCTCTGTCAGACAATCTGCAACAGCAGCTTTAACTTGATCAATTACCCATACAGGTTTGCCATCATTGACTAAACGCGCAGTGTGAATTAAACGAGATTGTTTTGGGTTTTGTGACACGATAAACCAAGGGTCAACTGCAATACAGTGTCCACCAACGCCTGGGCCTGGTTGTAAAATATTGACGCGTGGATGGCGGTTCGCCAAGCTAATTAGCTCCCACACATTGATATCTTGGTCAGCGCAGATCAGCGATAATTCGTTAGCAAATGCAATATTAACATCGCGGAAGCTGTTTTCCGTTAGCTTACACATTTCTGCGGTACGCGCATTGGTGATAACACATTCACCTTCGAGGAAAATTTTATACAATTCGCTCGCACGCTCTGACGATTTACGGTTCATTCCGCCTACAACACGGTCATTACGAATAAGCTCAATCATTACTTGACCCGGTAATACACGCTCAGGGCAATAAGCTACATCAATATCAGCATCTTCACCTTGTTGATGAGGAAAGGTTAAATCAGGACGAGCTTCCGCTAACCACTCTGCCATTTGTTCTGTAGAGCCAACTGGTGAGGTTGATTCTAGAATAATCAAGTCGCCTTTTTTAAGCACAGGCGCAATAGAGCGTGCCGCGGCTTCAACATAAGCTAAATCAGGCTCATGATCACCTTTAAACGGTGTCGGTACGGCAATAAGATAAGCATCTGCTGGCTGTGGCGTGGTGTAGGCTTTTAAATGCCCCTCTTCAACCGCTTGTTTGACAACTTTATCAAGATCAGGCTCAACAATATGAATTTGACCTTTATTAATCGTATCAACCGCATGCTGATTAACATCAACACCGATAACGCTTTTTTTACGAGAGGCAAAGGCTGCCGCTGTAGGTAAACCAATATAGCCGAGGCCGATAACAGAAATAGTTTCAAAACTCATAATGTCACCTGATTTTTTTTCAATGCTTCAAGAATACGCTGGCAGGCATGTCCATCACCATAAGGGTTTGTTGCTTTACTCATTTGGTGATACGCATTTTCGTCTGTCAATAAAGAGGTTACTTCGCTCACAATACGTTTAGTGTCTGTTCCTACTAAACGAACAGAGCCTGCTTCAACAGCCTCTGGACGTTCTGTAGTATCTCGCATTACAAGAACAGGCTTACCGAGTGAAGGGGCTTCTTCTTGTATCCCCCCCGAGTCAGTTAAAATAAGGTAAGCATGATTCATTAAATAAACGAAAGGGAGATAATCTTGTGGCTGTATCAGCTTAATGTTGTCAATACCATGAAGAATGCGCTGAACAGGCTCACTTACATTAGGGTTTAAGTGGACAGGATAGACAACTTCAACATCAGGATGCGCTAATGCAATTTCAGCTAAGGCTTGACAAATACGCTCAAAACCACCACCAAAGCTTTCTCGACGATGCCCTGTCACCAAGATCATTTTTTTGTCTGGTTGGATAAATGGATAGTTTACAGCAAGCTCATTTAAGAGTGTTTGATTGCCCATCACTCTGTCGCTTACCCAAAACAATGCATCAATAACAGTATTTCCGGTAACAAAAATATTTTTATCTGCAACCGCTTCGCGCACCAGATTTAATTTTGCTGTCTCTGTTGGTGCGAAATGATACATGGCAAGATGCCCTGCAATGGTACGGTTAGCTTCTTCTGGCCACGGTGAATAGAGATTGCCTGTACGCAATCCTGCTTCTACATGACCAACCGGAATCCGTTGATAAAATGCGGCTAAACTTGCTGCCATGGTTGTTGTTGTATCACCATGCACCAAAACAACATCAGGTTGGAATGATGCTAATACCGGTTTTAACCCTTCTAAAATACGACAGGTAATATCCGTTAAATCTTGTCCTGGTTTCATAATATTGAGATCATAATCTGGTTTGATCTCAAAAAGATTTAATACCTGATCAAGCATTTCTCGATGTTGGGCCGTAACACATACCTTCGCTTCAAACGAATCATCATTTGCTAAAGCGTGCACTAAAGGTGCCATTTTTATCGCTTCAGGGCGTGTGCCAAAAACAGTCAACACTTTCACAGTGGCTCTCTTTTTTTCGTTGTTATATCGCTTATTTTTGGGAAAGCAATATGCCCTTATACTCAGTACATCAGGTGTTAAAACACCTGATGTCTCGTTATTGTCATCAATGACAAAATATTATTATTATTTTTTTAATGAGCTACGTCTTACTAGTGCAACACCTGCACCGGCTAATACGCCGATTGCGCCCCAAAGCACCATCATAAAGGCACGACGAGGACTATCACGTTTTACAGGATCTTCAGGAGTACGTAGAAAGCGGTAAGTTTGGAAGTTATCTTGTAATTTTGCGCCCACAGCAAGGGTCGCTAACATTGCCGTATTCTGATCATAATCACTATCAAAATCAGCACCTGTCGCCATTAATGTTTCTAGCTGTGATTGCAACAAAGGAACGCCTAACAGAAACAATTTAGAATCCGGTAACTCATCAATTGCAATGGATGTCTGTTTTTGAGAAATACCTTGTTTCTCAGCCACTTTTATTGATTGCTCTAATAAGTTAATTTGGCGTTGATAAGCGGCTTGAGCAGCCATTTCTTGGCGTTTAACTAACGCTTTCATTGACTGTGTTCTTGTTGCCCAGGCTGTTATCACTTCATCATTAAGATGGGTAGATGCTCTTTTATTAGCGAAAGCAATATACTCATTTAATAATTGGCTTGCCTCTTGTGAGGATTCAGCAATAAGCCTTAGTTGATCATTAACTAATTTTTTCTCATCCGAAGGCGTAAATTGAATATTGTTAATTAACTCATCCAATAATGCCGCATTAGCCTGCTCATCACTCTCTTTACGCTGTTTGAAATAATCTGTTTGTAACCAAAACTCACGGCGTGTATCAAAAGCAGCAATTTGAGTGATGAACTCTTGATACGCTTCATCAGAAATACTTAACGCTGATGTTTGTGCTGATGGATTTATTTGTGTATCAAGGTTACGCAAAAACTGAGATTGTGAATAATAACTCCCTAAGTTATTTATCGTTGGCTTCTCTGTCATTGCGATTGCACTCCATTTAGGTTGCATCAAATAAGATGCCCCGAGTGCAATCAGTGCAAAAAGCAGAGCGAACCCTATAATCCAGCTTTTTCCTGACCAAAGTGCACAACAAAGACCTCGAATGTCGAGTTCATTATCTGGCTGATTACCCTGTCGGGAGGCGTTATTTTCCGAGTTCATCACGTTAAAAAACCTCTGCTTATATTAATGCTGTTGTGTTGCTCTACGTAAGCGACGCTTATGTCGTTTAATAAAACGGGCGACTCGCCACGCGCGTTTAATGCAATAACCGTACATAACAAATGCAAGCAAGAATAATGCCAACATGAACCATTCAGGAACAAATGATAGGTTTTGACCGATAATACCAATTGCTGCCAATAACGCAGCTGCCGCTGTAATTAAAATAAAGGCTTGGCGAGAAGTAAAACCGGCTCGCATGATTAAGTGATGAATATGTTGACGGTCTGGCGAGAAAGGACTCATCCCTTTGCGTAAACGGCGATACATAATTGCCACCATATCCATAAGAGGAATCGCAATTATCCATAACGCAGTCACCGCTTTAACAGGGCGTGGTTGAGTTTGTGTTGATGCAACCAAAAGCCAAATAATGGTAAATCCGATCAGTGTACTGCCCGCATCGCCCATAAAGACTTTAAATTTCTTACCACAAATACCTAAATTTAAAAGGATATAAGGCAAAATTGCAGCAATAAATGAGAAACACCAGAAGGCGAGCGCTGAATTACCACTTTGGTATAATAAAATACCCAATGCGCCAAAAGAAACGCAAGAAAGCCCGCCTAATAACCCATCAATACCATCAACCATATTGAAGGCGTTGATTGCGGCCCAAACAGCGAAAAGCGTAACAATATAGCCAAAAGGTCCTAAATGCATTTCCCAAGGACCAAAAGCATGACCGAGAGTATCGAGTTTTAACCCTGCCCCCACCATCATCACTATCCCAACAAAAGCTTGAATCGTTGCTCTTATCTTGACGCTAATATCGAAACGATCATCTAACGCACCGATAAATACAAGAAGTCCCGCACATCCCAAATACAATTCCTTATGAGGAATATAAATATTTGAAATATAAAATGCGAAAACAATACCAAAATAGACTGAAATCCCACCCACAAGAGGGATCAATCCATGATGTTTTTTACGATAATTCGGTTTATCCACGAGTCCAATTTTCTTTGCAACTTTACGAGCCAAAAATAAAAATGCGAAAGAAAATAAGAACACATAAAAAACGCTTGTGCTCATTTTTAGTATATCCACAGTACTGTTCTCTATAATAAATATAGCTGGTTATTTTACCCTTCCATGTGTTTTTATTCTTTTTCCAGCTCCACCACGACGAGTTCATTCAAAAACCCACCACCCTTCATCAATTATAAGTTTTCCTTAACTATTTTTATTGATGCCATCGCTATTTTTATCAATTACTAAAACATGCAATATATATACCAACTTCTCACTAAAATATTGCAATCAAATTTTTAATTACACCCATAAAAAATAAAAACAAAAAACGCCACAAATAGTGTGGCGTTTTTATCATATCGTCATTCTGACAAAGTGAACGAGCTTAACAGCATATAAATTGAGGTGATATTACTTATTCTGTAACAGAGCGCACTCTTTTAATATTTTCATTCTGTTATTCAGCTCAATCGCTTTATTAATCGACCTTATGAGCGTTTCATAAAATCGAAGAATTCTTCATTTGTCTTCGTCATTGCTAACTTATTAATGAGGAACTCCATCGCATCAATCTCACCCATTGGATGAATAATTTTACGTAGGATCCACATTTTTTGTAGCTCATCTTGCGTCGTCAGTAACTCTTCTTTACGTGTACCAGAACGATTGTAATCAATCGCAGGGAAAACACGTTTTTCAGCGATTTTACGAGACAGGTGTAATTCCATATTACCTGTACCCTTAAATTCTTCGTAGATAACTTCGTCCATTTTAGAACCCGTATCAACTAACGCTGTTGCAATGATAGTTAAACTACCACCTTCTTCAACATTACGCGCCGCACCGAAGAAACGTTTAGGACGATGTAATGCGTTTGCATCCACCCCTCCCGTTAACACTTTACCTGATGAAGGCACAACGGTGTTATAAGCACGCGCTAAACGAGTGATAGAGTCTAACAAGATGATGACGTCTTTTTTATGCTCAACTAAACGCTTCGCTTTCTCAATAACCATTTCAGCCACTTGTACGTGACGAGAAGCGGGTTCATCAAAGGTTGAAGCAATAACTTCACCTTTTACCAAGCGCTGCATCTCGGTCACTTCTTCTGGACGTTCATCAATCAGAAGTACCATCAATACGCAATCTGGGTGGTTATTAGCAATATTTGCTGCGATATTTTGCAGCAACATGGTTTTACCTGCTTTTGGTGGAGCAACGATAAGACCACGCTGACCACGACCAATAGGAGCCGCTAAGTCAAGAACACGCGCGGTTAAATCTTCTGTTGAACCATTACCACGCTCCATGCGTAAACGATTATTAGCATGTAAAGGGGTTAAGTTTTCAAAGAGGATTTTACTGCGAGCATTTTCTGGTTTATCAAAGTTAACTTCATTAACTTTTAGGAGGGCAAAATAGCGTTCACCTTCTTTAGGGGGACGAATTTTCCCTGCGATGGTGTCACCAGTGCGAAGGTTAAAACGGCGAATTTGACTTGGAGAAACATAGATATCATCGGGACCAGCAAGGTAGGAACTGTCTGCGGAACGTAGGAAGCCAAAGCCATCCTGCAATATTTCCAGCACACCGTCACCGAAAATATCTTCTCCACTTTTCGCGTGTTGCTTCAAGATAGAGAAAATAATGTCTTGCTTTCTCATTCGAGCCAGGTTCTCTAGCCCCATATTTTCGCCAAGTGCTATCAGTTCTGATACCGGCGTATTTTTTAATTCGGTAAGATTCATAATGGTGGGTTCTTAATAACTCGGGGTAATTCTCGAACTATGAACGTGAATAGTATAACAGCGAATTGCTGTCAGTTTCGTCATGTGTAAAATTACAGATTATAACTTTCTAACATAAGGATATAACTAAAAAGGTAATGTTAGAGAGTATTAATACTATTAGACCAGTCTGCTTTATCCCCAGAAAATGACATTCATTATCGTAATGCGATGAGTGTACTTTCAACTTATGGGTTAGGAACATACTTGGAAAAATTTATATTCCTTGAATACTATAGATTATTCTAAGGCAACTTGACTGGTTAGATGAATTCAGATTACTTATATTAAATATCATATTAGATTAAATATCATATCATGCTATTCAATTCTATTACTTTGCTTGCTTGATATTCAATATCTCAGACTTATTTAATTGTGTCTAATCATATTGACAAGAAGATCCGATATATTATGTAAGTGGCGCTAACTTATCATGCTTCGAAGCGGACGTCTAGCGGTCAATAACAGAAATACTGACAAGCTCTAAACGTCCCACTTTATTTTTGATATCTAAATCAAATTAGATATTTTCGTCTAAAAACTCTTTCAATTGAGTTTTTGACAAAGCACCGACTTTAGTCGCAGCAACTGCACCATTTTTGAATAAGATCAGTGTAGGAATACCGCGAATGCCGTATTTTGGTGCTGTTAGCGGATTTTGATCGATGTTTAGCTTCGCAACTGTTAATTTACCCGCGTATTCTGTTGCAACTTCATCTAGAATAGGAGCAATCATTTTACATGGGCCGCACCACTCAGCCCAGAAATCAACGAGCACGGGGCCGGTTGCTTGTAATACATCAGCATCGAATTTGCTGTCAGATAAGTGAAGGATTTTATCGCTCATTGTTCTACTCCAAAGAATAATATTGACCGTACCAGTGTAACATTAAATAACAAAAGTCTGTCTGCATTTCAGCGGATAAACTTTTGTAATGCAACCCATAACTGATATTCTATTACATTATGAGCAAAACATATTTGACAGAAAAGAAGTTTTCCGACTTCGCCTTGCATCCAAAAGTGATAGAAGCCCTTGAGAAAAAAGGGTTCTCTAATTGTACACAAATTCAGGCATTGACGTTACCTATCACTGTGAAAGGTCAAGACATTGCCGGGCAAGCCCAAACAGGAACAGGAAAAACGTTGGCGTTTTTAACCTCAACGTTTCATTATCTTTTAACACACCCTGCAAAAGAAGGGCACGAAACCAACCAACCTCGTGCTCTGATTATGGCGCCAACACGCGAATTAGCCGTACAGATTTATTCTGATGCTAAAGAGTTAGCGCAAACTACAGGAATAAAAATGGGTCTCGCCTACGGTGGCGATGGCTATGACGAACAACTCAAAGTATTAAGCAATGGTGTCGATATTGTCATTGGCACAACGGGTCGTTTAATTGATTATGTTAAACAAGGCCATGTTAACTTAAGCGCTATTCAAGTCGTCGTACTTGATGAAGCCGATAGAATGTACGATCTTGGCTTTATTAAAGATATTCGTTGGATCTTCCGTCGTATGCCAGTCGCAGCTGAGCGAATGAATATGTTGTTCTCTGCAACACTGTCTTACCGCGTAAGAGAGCTTGCTTTTGAGCAAATGAATAACCCTGAATACGTTGAAGTTGAGCCAGAACAAAAAACCGGTTTTAGTATTAAAGAAGAGTTATTTTACCCTTCAAATGAAGAGAAAATGCGTCTTCTTCAAACTTTAATTGAGGAAGAATGGCCTGATCGCTGCATCATTTTTGCTAATACTAAACACCGTTGTGACGATATTTGGGCACACCTTGCTGCAGATGGACACCGTGTTGGCTTATTAACAGGTGATGTCCCACAGAAAAAACGTCTACGTATTTTAGAAGATTTTACTGAAGGTAATATTGATATTCTGGTTGCTACTGATGTCGCAGCACGGGGCCTCCATATTCCGTTGGTAACTCATGTATTTAACTATGATTTACCTGATGATTGTGAAGACTATGTTCACCGTATTGGTAGAACTGGTCGTGCAGGTAATAGTGGTAACTCTATTAGTTTGGCGTGTGAAGAATATGCTCTGAATTTACCTGCTATCGAAACGTATATTCAACATGCGATCCCTGTGAGTAAATATAATAGTGATGCACTTTTGGCTGAACTGCCTGAGCCTAAGCGTCGTCATCGTCCTCGCCAAGGTCAGCCTCGTCGCAATAATAATGCGCCGTCGCGTAATAGAGGAAATAATACTCAACGTAACAACCGAAATAAACGCCCGAGTCATCCATAAATTATGCTGAAATCCTCATCACTTTATGCTGCTATTGATTTAGGTTCTAACAGTTTTCACATGTTAGTCGTTCGAGAGATTGCGGGATCAATACAAGTGCTTTCCCGTGTGAAACGTAAAGTTCGACTGGCAGCAGGCCTAAATAGCGAAAATGAATTGTCCGAACAGGCAATGGAACGTGGTTGGCAATGTTTGCGACTTTTCTCTGAATATCTTCGTGATATTCCAGCAGAGCAAATTAGAGTCGTGGCAACGGCCACACTACGTATTGCGAAAAACACAGATACTTTTGTCGCAAAAGCATCTGAAATTCTCGGTAATACAGTGCATGTTATTAGTGGTGAGGAAGAAGCGCGTCTTATTTACCGTGGTGTAGCACATACAACAGGTGGCGCAGAGCAACGTTTAGTTGTTGATATTGGCGGTGGTAGTACAGAATTAGTTACAGGAACTGGCGCAAAAAATACACAATTGATGAGCCTGAGTATGGGGTGTGTAACTTGGTTAGAGCGCTATTTTACCGATCGCTCTTTAACCCAAGAAAATTTTGCCAAAGCACAAGATGCCGCCAAAGCGATACTCGCCCCAGTTGCTCATAAATTAATTGAACAAGGCTGGCAAGTTTGTGTGGGTGCATCAGGCACAGTACAAGCGTTGCAAGAAATAATGATCGCTCAAGGAATGGATGAATTAATCACTTTACCTAAGTTAGAGCGACTCAAACACAAAGCTATTGAATGTGGGAAATTGGAAGAACTGGAAATTGAAGGTCTTACCTTTGAACGAGCCTTAGTTTTTCCAAGCGGGCTTGCTATCTTGATTGCCATATTTGAAACATTACATATTGAAAATATGATCCTAGCCGGTGGTGCATTACGTGAAGGCTTAGTCTATGGCATGTTACATCTTCCTATTGAGCAGGATATTCGCCAGCGTACATTGCGTAATATTCAACGTCGTTTTCAAATTGATATTGAGCAGGCACACCGAGTTCAACAACTGGCCGAACACTTTTTTATTCAAGTTAGTAAAAGTTGGCAGTTAGATAATCGTTGCCGTGAGTTACTGAATAGTGCCAGCGCATTACATGAAATTGGTTTAAGTGTTGATTTTCGGCAAGCTCCCTCACATTCAAGCTACTTGATTTCACATCTTGATTTGCCAGGATATACACCGGCACAACGACGCTTATTAGCGTCTTTGTTAAGAAATCAAATGGGGATAATCGATCTTTCACCACTTAATCATCAAAATGCATTACCGATAAATCAAGCTAATCGATTGGTGCGTTTACTGCGATTAGCCATCATTTTTGCTAGTCGTCGCCGTGATGATACACTTCCTGCATTACGATTACGCACTGAGGATGAAAACCTCATTATCACGCTTCCATATCAATGGCTTAATGAGCATCCTCTACGTGCCGAAAATCTTCAAGAAGAGATCCAACTACAGAGTTATGTGCATTGGTCTTTAATCATTGAAGAACAAAATAGCTCTCGTATAAGTTAACGCATTTTTCCTTATACAAAAATAAAAACCCCTTGAACATAAATATGCCAAGGGGTTAATTTTATCTACCGCTCTCTATGCTATTCAGGTTTATGCTTTGCCAGCATAGCTCTTAATCCAGCCACACCCTTTTGACCTTTTTCTTGCTTCTCTTCTGCACTTAACACTTTCTTTTTATTCGTATCCCAATTTAAATCATCTTGAGGTAATTCATACAGAAAACGACTTGGATCTGGGCGAATTAACTCACCATATTGACGTCTTTCTTTACATAACGTAAACGTGAGTGTTTTTTGTGCCCGCGTAATGCCCACATAAGCAAGACGTCTTTCTTCTTCGACATTATCTTCATCAATACTACTTTGATGTGGCAATATACCCTCTTCCATTCCCACTAAAAACACATGAGGAAATTCAAGACCTTTAGAGGCATGCAATGTCATTAATTGGACTTGATCAAGCTCTTCTTCTGTTTCACCGCGTTCCATCATATCGCGTAAGGTAAAGCGGTTAATCACTTGAGAAAGCGTCATGGGTTCATTTAATTCATTACCCTCAAGCATTTCGCTCATCCATGAAAATAACTGGTTAATATTTTTCATCCTCATTTCAGCCGCTTTTGTGCTACTTGAGGTTTCATATAACCAACTCTCATAATCCATTTCATGCAATAAATCACGTACGGCTAATAAAGGCTCTCGCTCTGCTTTTTGTACAATACGCGACATCCATTGTGAAAATGCCTGCAATGAAGTTAAACCTCGTCCTGTTAAAGTTTGACTTAAGCCCAAGTCAAAACAGGCATTGTATAAACTTTTATCTCGAACTTTTGCCCATTCACCTAATTTTTGAATCGTCATTGGGCCAATTTCACGACGAGGCTTATTCACAATACGTAAAAATGCCGCATCATCATCAGGATTAGTAATAACACGTAAATAGGACAGAATATCTTTTATCTCTTCACGTGAAAAAAACGAGGTTTCACCCGAAATACGATAGGGAATACGGTTTTGCATCAAGTATTTTTCAAAAATACGAGATTGATGATTACCACGATAAAGTATTGCGTAATCTTTATAATTGGTTTTATTAATAAAGTGATGTGCAATTAATTCGCCCGCTACGCGCTCAGCTTCATGCTCTTCATTATTTACCGTTAACACACGGAGCTCATCACCATAACCTAACTCTGAAAATAGCCGTTTTTCAAAAACATGGGGATTATTTTCAATTAAAATATTGGCTGATTTTAAAATACGCCCTGAAGAGCGATAATTTTGCTCAAGTTTAATCACGTTAAGTTGTGGAAAATCTTTTTGTAACAACACTAAATTTTGAGGACGCGCACCACGCCATGAATAAATGGATTGGTCATCATCACCTACCACAGTAAAACGCGCTCTTTCACCCACCAGCCATTTTACTAATTCATATTGGCTTGTATTGGTATCTTGATATTCATCCACCAATAAATAGCGGATACGTCTTTGCCAGCGCTCTCTGACTTCTTCATTTGTGCGCAATAATAGGGTTGGTCGGCTAATTAAGTCATCAAAGTCGAGCACGTTACAACTACGCAGATGTTGTTCATAACGTCGAAAGCATTCGGCAAATGTATGATCTTGTTGCGATCTTGCTATTCCTATTGCTTGCTCTGGTGTGAGCATATCGTTTTTCCAGTTAGATATTTGGCTCTTTAACTGAGAAAGTAAATCTTTATCTTCTTCTAATAAATCTGCCGTTAATTCTTTAAGTAATGCAGATTGGTCTTGATCATCAAATAGTGAAAATTTAGCTTTAATCCCTAACGCTTTGTATTCACGTTTAATAATTTCTAATCCCAATGTATGGAACGTTGAGATCATTAATCCCTTCGCTTCTTGACGCCCTAATGTTTGAGCAACACGCTCTTTCATTTCACGCGCAGCTTTATTGGTAAATGTAACTGCTGCAATTTGTTTTGCTGAGTATTGGCATTGACGAATAAGGTGTGCAATTTTATTGGTAATAACCCGTGTTTTACCCGACCCTGCTCCTGCCAAGACCAAGCAAGGGCCTGACACATATTCTACTGCTTTTTGCTGACCAGGATTTAATCGCATACTTTTTCCAAACTTCATTAACCAAGAACATAACGGGGGATAATTGTAGCAGAAAGCGCATAGGAAAATGGTTCGGTTTTTCAGACTTAACTTTATCTAGGTAAACGAAGTTAAACATTGTTTAACAAAGTTTAACCTTGTATGATATTTGAACAATCCTGGAGGTGTATTATGAGTATAAAAAGCGAACTAATAGCCACTAAAATTGATGTTGAGCTCAAAGAGGCTTTTGTTGCAATAGCTCGAAATAAACACAGACCAGCCTCTCAAATCTTAAGAGATCTCATTCGAGTTTATGTGGAAAGTAATCAAGCCCCACCAAATGAAAAAACATTAAAGACTTTTGCAAAAACAGATAAAGGTGATGATGTTTTTTATGCTGAAGATGCCAATGATTTATTTAAAAAATTGGATATCTAAATGCGAAAAATTAGCTATTCAGGACAATTCAAAAAAGATCTAAAACTTGCTGAAAAGCGAGGGAAAGATATCAATAAACTAAAAGATATCATGTTGCTCTTAATGCAAGGAAGACGACTGCCAATGCAATTGAAGGATCATCCATTAACTGGAAATTGGAAACCTCGTCGAGATCTTCACATTGAACCTGATTGCTACTTATTTACAAAATAGAAGATGATACCGTTCATTTTGAAAGAACGGGCTCACACTCTGATTTATTTAAATAAAAAAACTGCATACCTAATTAATAGATATGCAGTTTTTATTATTTCTAAATATATTTATCGCTTATTTTTCTAAGCTATTTGCGTGAGAAGAAGGCGGCAAAAGAGGTTATCCCAAGGAGCATACATAAGTATGTGACTTGGGTAACCGAGTGTAGCCAACGCACTTATCGCGTAAAGAGCGACGAAAAATCAATCGGTATGTGGCTTGGGTAACCGAGTATAGCCAACGCACTTATCGCGTAAAGAGCGACGAAAAATTGAAAAATTAGTTAGCAACGGCAATCTTCTTCATATCTGTCATATACCCACGCAACGTTTTACCTACGGCTTCAATTGGGTGCTGACGAATTGCTTCATTGATATCACGCAATTGTGCGTTATCTGTTCCATTATCTTGAACTTTCTTCGCTAAATCGCCAGCTTGCAATGTTGTCATAAACTCTTTCAGCATAGGAACAACAGCGAATGAGAACAGATAGTTACCATATTCTGCGGTATCAGAGATAACCACGTTCATTTCATATAAACGCTTACGAGCAATGGTATTTGCGATTAATGGCAACTCATGCAGTGATTCATAGTAAGCTGATTCTGCAAAGATACCGGCTTCAATCATAGTATCAAAAGCTAATTCAACACCTGCTTTTACCATCGCAACCATTAATACACCATGATCAAAGTACTCTTGCTCACTAATTTTCCCCTCATAGTCAGGGTAGTTTTCAAAAGCGCTTGCTCCTGTCTCTTCACGCCATGTCAGTAAGTTTTTATCGTCATTGGCCCAATCCGCCATCATTGTTTCAGAGAATTTTCCTGAAATAATATCGTCCATATGTTTTGCAAACAGTGGCGCCATGATCACTTTCAGTTGTTCGGATAATGCGTAGGCACGCATTTTCGCTGGATTAGATAATCTATCCATCATCAAGGTGATACCACCTTGCTTCAGTGCTTCGGTAATGGTCTCCCAACCAAACTGGATCAACTTACCTGCATAACCCGGTTCAACACCGTCAGCAACCATTTTGTCGTAACATAACAGTGAACCTGCTTGTAACATACCGCACAGAATAGTTTGCTCACCCATTAAGTCTGATTTTACTTCAGCAACGAAAGAGGATTCTAAAACGCCCGCACGATGTCCACCTGTTGCCGCGGCCCATGCTTTGGCAATGGCCATACCTTCGCCTTTTGCATCATTTTCAGGGTGAACGGCAATCAGTGTAGGAACACCAAAACCACGCTTATATTCTTCACGAACTTCTGTACCCGGACATTTTGGCGCAACCATAACCACAGTGATGTCATCACGAATTTTTTCGCCAACTTCAACGATATTAAAACCATGCGAGTAACCTAATGCTGCACCAGATTTCATCAGCGGTTGAACTGCTTGAACAACAGCTGAGTGTTGTTTGTCTGGCGTTAAGTTAACCACTAAATCTGCTTGTGGGATTAATGCTTCATACGTTCCCACCTCAAAACCATTTTCAGTCGCACGACGCCATGATGCACGTTTCTCATCAATCGCTTCTTGGCGTAAGGCATAAGCGATATTCAAACCAGAATCACGCATATTTAAACCTTGATTAAGGCCTTGCGCACCACACCCCACGATAACGACTTTTTTGCCTTTCAGGTAATTTGCTTCATCAGCAAATTCTTCACGCGACATAAAGCGACATTTACCTAATTGGGACAACTGCTGACGCAGATTTAATGTATTAAAATAATTTGCCATAGAAGACTCCAAAATCGTTGTGTATGTGTTTGCTATTTTTATCCTCACTCTCTGTGAGGTGTTGCATGACTTTACTATAGGGGATGAAAGCCATTGCTTAAATTGATATATTCACAAGACAGTGTTGCAAAAAATGCAACGTTACTTTTTATTAAAATGGGCGGCTGATAATGGATATTCGTGATCTCAAACTCTTTGTGCATTTAGCGGAAAGTTGTCACTTTGCCAAGACGGCACAAGCGATGCATGTCAGCCCCTCTACGCTCTCTCGCCAAATCCAACGCCTTGAAGAAAGTTTAGGCCACCCTCTGTTTTTGCGTGACAACCGACAAGTCACGCTTACAGATGCGGGCGAACAGCTGAAGCGCTATGCTCAACAAACTTTGTTGCAATATAAGCAACTTAAACACACGCTAAATCAAAATAGCCCAAGCCTTTCTGGCGAATTACGTCTATTTTGCTCTGTCACAGCGGCTTATAGCCATTTACCGCCTATTCTTGACCGCTTTCGTGCAGAGAATCCTTTAGTTGAAATAAAGCTCACTACAGGTGATGCGGCTGATGCGGTCGATAAAGTACAATCTGATGAAGCAGATTTAGGAATTGCAGGAAAACCAGAAAAGCTTCCTGAAAATATCTGCTTTGAGAAAATAGGCGAAATCCCATTAGTATTGATTGCCCCTGCACTGCCTTGTAATGTTCAACATCTCGCAACACAAGAGAAACCAGATTGGCTCAATATTCCGTTTATCATCCCTGAGCATGGTCCATCACGGCAACGTATTGCGCTATGGTTTAAGCGCCATCGCATCCACAATCCTTTGATTTATGCAACGGTTTCTGGGCATGAAGCGATTGTTTCAATGGTTGCACTAGGTTGTGGTATTGCGCTTATTCCACAAGTGGTCGTTGATAATTGCCCAGAGCCTGTCCGTAACCGTATCTGTTTGCTTGATAATGTTTCGATGGTAGAACCGTTTGAACTGGGCGTTTGTGTATTACACAAACGCCTTCAAGAACCCGTAATAAATGCCTTCTGGCGATTACTCCATGACTAAACTTGTCGTTTGTGGTGACAGGAATAACTGAAATGAAGGATTTCCTGTCTCGTCATGATATTCATAACCTAAGTCATCTAAATGTCGTTCAAAACGCCCTTCTGTTTCAGGCAATTCAAACGCCACCAGCACCCGCCCATAATCTGTACCATGACTACGATAATGGAATAAGGTGATATTCCAATAAGTGCCTAATGTTTTTAGGAACTTCATAAGCGCGCCCGGTGATTCTGGAAATTCAAAGCTAAATAATCGCTCTTTAAGTGGTTTATTAGGACGTCCACCGACCATATAACGCACATGCAATTTTGCCATTTCATCGTCAGAAAGATCAGCCACTTGATAACCCGCAGTCGTAAGTTCACGCAAAATTTCTTTACGCTCTGCAAGTCCTTGGCTTAAACGCACACCCACAAAAATACGGGCATTTTCAGGATCTGCATCGCTATAACGATAATTAAACTCAGTAACAACACGTTGACCCAAGATCTGACAGAAACGCAAAAAACTGCCTTTCTGTTCAGGAATAGTCACCGCTAATAATGCTTCTCGTTTTTCACCTAATTCACAACGCTCAGAAACATAACGTAAGCCATGAAAATTCACATTTGCACCAGAAAGTACGTGGGCTAAACGCTCACCTTTAATTTGATGCTCTTCGACATATTTTTTAAGTCCTGCTAATGCCAACGCGCCCGACGGCTCGGCTATTGCACGCACATCTTCAAATAAATCTTTGACTGCGGCACAAATGGCATCGCTATCTACGGTGATAACATCATCGACATATTTTTGGCATAAACGGAACGTTTCATCACCGATACGTTTAACCGCAACACCCTCAGCAAATAGACCTACTTTTGCTAATTCAACCGGATATCCTGCATTTAATGCAGCCTTTAAACATGCAGCTTCTTCTGCCTCAACACCAATCACTTTAATTTCAGGCATAAGCTGTTTAATTAATACAGCGACACCCGCAATTAAACCACCGCCTCCCACTGGCACAAAAATACGATCAAGATGAACATCTTGTTGTAATAATTCCATTGCTAATGTGGCTTGTCCTGCAATGACTGCTGGATGATCGAAAGGAGGAACAAAGGTGTATCCCATCTCTTCAGATAACGCGATCGCTTTTGCTTTCGCTTCATCAAAATTGGCACCATAAAGCAATGCTTCGCCACCAAATTGGCGAACAGCATCGACTTTGATATCTGCCGTAGCCACTGGCATTACAATTAATGCTTTTACGCCCATTCGATTCGCTGACAGTGCAACACCTTGAGCATGGTTTCCCGCAGAAGCCGTCACCACTCCCTTAGCTTTCTGTTCCGGGGTTAGCCCCGCAATCATGGTATAAGCACCACGTAGTTTAAAACTATGGACTGGTTGTCTATCTTCACGTTTAACTAAAATCGTATTCTCTAAACGCTCAGAGATTTTTGTCATCTCTTGCAGTGGGGTCACGACGGCAACTTCATAAACAGGTGCACTTAACGCTGCTTTTAAATATTCGGCACTGCTCGGTGCTGAATTTAAAGGTCTAAAGGCTGCCATTTCTTAGCCCCCTAATTTAGATTTATCACGCACCGCGCCTTTATCTGCACTGGTTGCTAAAGAAGCATAAGCACGTAGAGCAAAAGAGACTTGACGCTGTCTATTTTTCGGTGTCCACGCTTTATCACCACGGGCATGTTGTGCATCACGGCGCGCAGATAACGTTTTTTCATCTACTTTTAATGAAATTTCGCGAGTTGGGATATTAATAGAAACAATATCACCTTCTTCTACTAAACCGATCACACCACCATTTGCGGCTTCCGGTGAAACATGACCTATTGAGAGGCCAGATGTCCCCCCAGAAAAACGACCATCAGTGATAAGAGCACAAGCCTTACCTAGTCCCATTGATTTTAAATAAGAGGTCGGGTACAGCATTTCTTGCATACCAGGGCCACCTTTAGGGCCTTCGTAGCGAATAATCACCACATCACCAGCAACAACTTTTCCACCTAATACAGCCTCAACTGCATCATCTTGGCTCTCATATACTTTGGCTGGACCACTAAAGATTAAGTTATCGTCATCAACACCTGCAGTTTTAACAATACAACCGTCTAGTGCTAAATTTCCAGATAGCACCGCTAATCCACCATCTTGGCTATAAGCATACTCTTTACTGCGAATACAGCCGTTTTCACGATCGGTATCTAAGGTTGGCCAACGGCAGTTCTGTGAAAAAGCCTTCGTCGTACGAATACCCGCAGGGCCTGCTTGGAACATTGATTTTACTTGCTCATCTTGCGTTAACATTACGTCATATTGTGCCAAGGTTTCTGGCAGACTTAGCCCTAAGATATTATCCACATTACGGTTGAGTAATCCGGCTCTGTCCAATTCTCCTAAAATACCCATTACCCCACCTGCGCGGTGAACATCTTCCATATGGTATTTTTGTGTGCTGGGCGCTACTTTACATAAATGTGGCACTTGGCGAGAAAGCCTGTCGATATCTTCCATAGTGAAATCAACCTCACCTTCTTGAGCTGCGGCTAATAAATGCAGAACCGTATTTGTTGACCCACCCATGGCAATATCTAAGATCATCGCATTTTCAAACGCTTCTTTTTTAGCGATATTACGCGGTAATGCAGTTTCATCATCTTTCTCATAATAGCGTTTAGTTAATTCAACAATACGTTTACCCGCATTGATAAATAACATTTCGCGATCGGCGTGAGTCGCAAGCAATGAACCATTTCCTGGTTGAGATAATCCTAACGCTTCAGTTAAGCAGTTCATGGAGTTTGCAGTGAACATACCTGAGCACGATCCACACGTCGGACAGGCTGATCGCTCAATTTGATCACTGTCTGCATCACTCACATTTGGGTTTGCGCCTTGGATCATGGCATCAACCAGATCTAATTTGATCAGTTGATCTGAAAGCTTTGTTTTACCCGCTTCCATTGGCCCACCAGAGACAAAAATAACAGGGATATTTAAGCGTAAAGACGCCATTAACATGCCTGGAGTAATTTTGTCGCAGTTTGAGATACATACCATTGCATCAGCACAGTGCGCATTAACCATATACTCAACAGAGTCTGCGATAAGTTCACGCGAAGGCAAAGAATAAAGCATGCCACCGTGTCCCATTGCGATACCGTCATCAACCGCAATGGTATTAAATTCTTTAGCAACACCACCTGCCGCTTCAATTTGCTCAGCAACCAGTTTTCCTAAATCCCGCAGATGCACATGACCTGGTACAAATTGCGTAAATGAGTTCACAACAGCAATAATAGGTTTCCCAAAATCAGCATCAGTCATTCCCGTTGCACGCCATAAGGCACGGGCTCCAGCCATATTACGACCATGTGTCGTTGTCGCTGAACGGTATTTAGGCATTTTTCACACTCCTGCGATAAAGAAAGCGAATAGGGAACGTTCTACCCGCTAAACAAATTTATTTGATTATGAATTGATTGGATCTAACCAGCCGTATTTATCTTCTGTTTCACCTGTAAATAGACCAAAGAACGCTTTTTGAATGGCTTTTGTCACAGGACCACAACGTCCAATACCAACTTGAATACCATCAACACTACGTACAGGTGTAATTTCGGCTGCTGTACCTGACATAAAGACTTCATCAGCAAGATAAAGTGATTCACGGGAAAGCACTTGTTCACGGACTTCATAACCCAGATCTTTTGCCAGTTTAATAATGGCATCACGCGTGATCCCCGGCAGTGCTGATGAAGTAAATGGCGGTGTGAAAATAACGCCGTCTTTCACCTCAAATAAGTTTTCACCTGCACCTTCAGAGAGATAACCATGAACATCTAACGCGATCCCTTCTTGATAGCCGTGACGACGTGCTTCACTGCCGACTAATAATGAAGATAAATAGTTACCGCCCGCTTTTGCAGCTGTTGGAATGGTATTTGGTGCAGCACGGTGCCAAGAAGAAACCATAGCATCAATACCTTTATCTAACGCTTCTTCACCAAGGTAGGCACCCCACGGGAATGCCGCAATAATGACATCTGTTTTATAACCGGCGGGAGGATTAACCCCCATACCAACATCACCAATAAAAACTAATGGACGAATATAAGCACTGACTAATTTGTTTTTACGTAAGGTTTCACGGCAAGCTTCCATCAACTCATCAATACTTTGATCTACAGGCATACGGTAAATTTTTGCCGAATCATGCAAACGTTGCATGTGTTCACGATGACGAAAAACCACAGGCCCTTTATGCGAATCATAGCAACGCACACCTTCAAACACAGAAGTTCCATAATGTAATGCATGAGACATAACATGCACTTTTGCCTCAGCCCATGGAACCATTTCGCCATTAAACCAAATATAATCTGCTTGCTTTGTCATTCTTTTATCCTTACATGGCACTGAGTGCACTTATGAATCGTAATTTTTCTTTCTGTTGATGTGATACTTGAATACCTGCAACATCAGCTAATTTTGTTAACTGGCTGCATAAAAGTTCTAATGGTCGCTGACTACTTATCGTCAGATTTAAATTGATATTATTACTTTCCGTGATATTCATGTTCATTGAGCATATATGAAAACCACGATGGCGGATAACTCTCAGGATGCGTTCTAAGATCTCTGGGCAAAAACGGGCTTCAATTGTGATATTGTGTTGGTTCATTTTGATTTCTCCATCATCTCATCATTGCTTGCGCCCGGCGGAACTAAAGGCCAGACATTTTCTGCATCATCGATAGATACCTGTAACAAATAAGGGCCATCGCTCTCTAATAAACAAGTAATTGCATCAGCAACCTGTGATTTTTCTGTAATACGTTGCCCTGGAATATCAAAAGCTTTTGCCAAAGCAACAAAATCAGGGTTATCTGTTAAAATTGTTTCGCTATAACGTTGTTCGAAAAAGAGCTCTTGCCATTGGCGAACCATGCCAAGACGTTGGTTATCTAATAACACCAGCTTTATCGGTAAGTGCTTACGCTTGATAGTCCCGAGCTCTTGCACATTCATCATGAAAGATCCATCACCAGATACACAAATAACACAAGCATCAGGCCTAGCAATTTGTGCACCTACTGCAGCCGGAATACCAAACCCCATCGTGCCTAAACCACTTGAAGTGATAAAATTTTCAGGTGTATCAAACGTCATATGCTGTGCAGACCACATTTGATGTTGCCCTACATCTGTTGTTACAACCGTATTTTCAGGCTTTGCATCTGATAATTGTTTTAATAATAAAGGGGCATAAATTGCAGAGCCAGGGTGGTCATAACGCCAAGCATGTTCTGTTTTTAATTCCTGTACTTCTTGTTGCCAAGGTGCGATAGATAATGGCTGAGACAATGTTGGCAACAATACTTTTGCATCACCCAATAATGCTATATGTGCCTGTTTTAATTTATTTAATTCAGCATGATCAATATCGATATGAATAACTTGGGCATGTGGCGCAAACGTATTTAATCGACCTGTTACGCGATCATCAAAACGTGCACCAACCGCAATTAATAAGTCACTGCGCTGAACAGCATAATTGGCTGCTTTAGTACCATGCATGCCTAGCATACCTAAATAGTTAGCATCTAATGCATCCGCACAACCTAGCCCTTTTAAGGTAGAAACAACGGGGATTTGTGTTTGCTTAACAAATGCCCTTAAAGTTTCCACTGCATTACTCATGGCAACACCACCACCTACATACAAAATAGGTTTTTGTGCTTGAGCTAACATCTGTTTTGCTTGCGCTAACTCTTGTGTGGGATAAGGAAATTCCTGCTCTTCAGGTAATTCATAGTTGACTAAATGGGAGGCATCCGCCAATTGCACATCTTTAGGGATATCAATTAAAACAGGGCCAGGGCGACCTTGAGATGCAATAGAAAAAGCTTCTGATAATACTCTGGGTAACTCATCAACCGTAGCCACTAAAAAACTGTGTTTTGTACACGCTAATGAAAGACCTAAAACATCAATTTCTTGAAATGCATCAGTACCCATTAAATCAGAAGCAACTTGCCCTGTGATAGCAACGATAGGTACCGAATCTAACAAAGCATCAGCAAGCCCAGTGATAACATTCGTTGCACCGGGACCGGATGTTGCGATACAAACACCCGTTGTACCTGTAGAACGAGCAAAACCGATAGCCGCAATGGCAGCACCTTGCTCGTGGCGACACAATACATGTTCAACACCACCGTCATAGAGTGCATCGTAAACAGGCATAATCGCACCACCAGGATAACCAAAGACGGTTTCAACTTGATGTTTTCGTAATGCTTGTACTAACCACTGTGCTCCATTCATCCCATCACCCTGTCGTTTTAACCAATTGTTTAATTTGAATTTATTCTCTTTTTCATCTTTTCTTCAAACTTGGGCTCAAAAAAAACCCCCGCGCCTTTCGGTGCGGGGGTTTTTAAGAGTACTGGCTAGTTAGTTAGCCTTTCTTCGTCCTAATGCAGCCCCGCACGGTGGGTTAATAATCACCACCACGCTAATAATAATTAGGCTAAGCACTAGGACGATAGTATTCATAGTTTTATAGTTTCTTTTCTTGTTGAAAATGTATGTTTGTTGTGTTTTCTTTCACTCTGTCCTTTTAGAGTTATCATGATATTTTAGAATTGACAACGTTTATTTTAAAAATAATTATAACATAATGAAATTTATCATTATTTTTAAAACCAGAATCAATGGCAGAATATTTAACCATAAAATATTTACATTTCAGTTATTAATGCTAAAAAAGAGTATGCTATTTTATTTTTTACACTGCTGCAGTGTATTATTTAAATTCAAAAAACAATGTTATATTTAATTAAATTTATATTAATCTAAATAATTATTACTTTAATTATTTTATTGTTATATTTCATATAATTACATTATTTAGAACTCCCTCTCATTTATTTAACTCTCTATTTAACATACAAGAAAAAATAAATTAAAAAGAATAAAAATAATGGGGAATAAAAAATGGCATTAGCAATAATATATACACGTGCCTCTTTAGGAATTTCAGCACCACTTATTACTATTGAGGCACATATTAGCCAAGGATTACCTGGATTAACCTTAGTGGGTTTGCCTGAAGCCGTCGTAAAAGAAGCAAAAGATAGAGTAAGAAGTGCATTAATTAATAGCGGATATATATACCCTGCTAAAAGAATAACCATTAATCTTTCCCCCGCTGATTTACCCAAGGAAGGAGCACGTTATGATTTACCCATTGCACTGGCAATATTAATTGCATCTGAGCAATTAACATCCGATAAATTAAATAGTTATGAATTTATTGGGGAACTTGCCCTGTCTGGAAAATTACAACATGTTAATGCCATTATTCCCTCTATTCTGAGTGCTTCAAAAGACAACAGAATATGTATTGTATCAACTGAACATCAAACTGAAGTTTCATTACTGCCTAAGAAGTCAGCTTTATTGGCATCACATCTTTTAGAAATTTGTCATTACTTAGAAAATAACACACCATTAATTGAAGCAGATGACTTTATTATTAGTGACGCAATTGAAAATCAAGATAATAAAGATATTAGCGATATTATTGGTCAAAACAATGCAAAAAGAGCGGCAGAAATTACTGCAGCCGGAAATCACAATATTTTATTTCTTGGTCCACCTGGAACGGGAAAAACAATGCTAGCGCAAAGAATAAGTACACTGCTTCCACCGTTGACTGCTAAAGAAGCTCTGGATGTATTAGTCATCAGTAGTTTAAGAGGCATGACATTTAATGATAGAAAATGGCCCTTAAGGCCTTTCCGCTCTCCTCACCATACGTCATCTGCCGTTGCTTTAACAGGAGGTGGAACCCTTCCCAAACCGGGAGAAATTACGTTAGCACATCACGGTATCTTATTTTTAGATGAATTACCTGAATTTGAGCGCCGTGTGCTTGATGCATTACGAGAACCGCTGGATGCGAGAGAAATCACAATTTCTCGGGCGAAAGCAAAAATAAGCTACCCTGCAAATGTATTACTAATAGGGGCATTAAACCCAAGTCCAACAGGACACTATCAAGGCAGTCATAACCGAGCTCCTGTAAAACAGATCCTACGCTATTTAAGCAAGATTTCTGGGCCTTTTTTAGATAGGTTTGATCTCTCTGTCGAAATGCCTCTACTTCCTCAGGGAGCGCTTATTCATCCCTCTTTTACAACAGAGAATAGCTCAACAATTAGAGCTCGAGTTTTAAAAGCTAGGGAACGGCAATTTTCTCGATGTGGGAAAGTAAACACCTACTTAACAGGAAAAGAAATTGAATGCCATTGCGCACTAAATACGAGTGATGCAACTTTTCTTGAAGAAACATTAAATAAACTGGGATTATCTATACGGGCATGGCATAAAATTTTAAGGGTATCGAGGACAATTGCAGACCTTGCAGGGGAAGAAAAAATACAGAGAAATCATTTAATTGAAGCGTTGAGTTTTCGTGCTATGGACAGATTAATGATCTATTTACAAAAACAGTTAGATGGATAAATAAAAAGGAGCGAAAAAACGCTCCTTTTTATTAAAACTAATGATATTAATCATCAGAGTCGGTATAGTCATCAGATGGATCGAGCTGTGGCTTTCCACCCGATAACGTATGAAAACGTTTGGGACGACTTATACGACTGGTATATTTCTTCCAAATTTTTTCTTCAACCGTTGCTGCTTCTCGTTCGCCACGACACATGGCAACAAATAATTTTTCCGTTTCAGTTGTAGGCTCTCGTTTGCCTAAATCAAGCTCATTAAAGGCTTGACCATGACGTTCCAATATCTGGGATTCCTTGATAGTGAAATCGCCATGACGAGAAAAACCACGCGGATAATGTTTATTGTCAAAAAAACGATTAGTCGTGATAAAACTTTCTGCCATCTGACACACTCCTAATTCTCTATCGTCATACTTATGGCGCGGAGTATTAGATAGTCATGCGGTTCTGTAAAACAAAATATTTAAATCGTAACGACAAATTTTTTTGGAGATAGATGTGGATACCGAATTACTGAAAACCTTTTTGGAAGTCAGTAAGACTAGACACTTTGGCCGAGCCGCTGAATCTCTTTATTTAACGCAATCTGCGGTTAGTTTTAGAATACGGCAATTAGAAACACAATTAGGTACCAATCTGTTTACTCGCCATCGGAATAATATTCGTCTGACTGTCGCGGGTGAAAGACTCATCCCTTATGCTGAATCGTTAATGAATACATGGCTTCTTGCTAAAAAAGAAATTAGCCATGCATCTCAACACTCAGAACTCTCAATTGGCGCTACAGCATCACTCTGGGAAGCTTATCTAACATCTTGGTTACAAGGATCTTATTTAGAAAGAAAAGAGCTTAGAATCGAGTCTAGAGTCTCTACAAGGCAATCTCTTGTAAAACAACTTCATGCAAGAGAGCTGGATCTCTTTTTTACGACTGAAGCGCCCAAAATGGATGAATTGGAAAGTAAAATTATTGGTGATATTACTTTTCAGTTGATGAAGATTGCATCAAATGAAACAGAAGAAATAGCAAAATTTATTAAAATAGAATGGAGTGCTGATTTTCAAGCTTTTCTTCCTAACGGAACAGAGCGGAAAATTGATCCTATTTTAACAACTAACTCAGCAATAATTGCCTATCAATTAATGAAAACAACACACGCCGTTGCTTTTCTTCCTACACATTGGCTCGATCTTTATTCTGATCTTATTCCTATCTCAACAGACATTATTCAAAAACCTTTATTTGCTGTTTGGTTAAATACCAGCGATCAACAAGCGCTAATACAACAGCTATTAAAACAATCAATAAACCAGCAATAAAGTGCTAAGTTTTTCTATGGCTATTAACAAATAGCTCTGATATTTAAGATTTTTATTAATGAAGAACAACGGATCACAATAGAGCAATACCAATATATCGGTATAGATAGATCATATTTGAGGTTATTGACTGGAAGGTATATAGAAAGTAACAAACAACAAAAAGCCCAGTTAATTAACTG
Source organism: Proteus sp. FME41 (assembly GCF_014897315.1). Classification (GTDB taxonomy): domain Bacteria; phylum Pseudomonadota; class Gammaproteobacteria; order Enterobacterales; family Enterobacteriaceae; genus Proteus. The sequence goes on from NZ_JABUYL010000018.1 coordinate 70,529, forward strand.
GGCCATAAAGAAGTATAAATTTTGTTATTACTTAATTGGTAACTGGCAGGGGCGGAGAGACTCGAACTCCCAACACCCGGTTTTGGAGACCGGTGCTCTACCAATTGAACTACGCCCCTAAATAGTTGGCGGAACGGACGGGACTCGAACCCGCGACCCCCTGCGTGACAGGCAGGTATTCTAACCAACTGAACTACCGCTCCGCGTATTCTTTTCGCTCCCAATGTTTTACCAAACACTGATGCTTTAATTTAATGCCTGGCAGTTCCCTACTCTCACATGGGGAGACCCCACACTACCATCGGCGCTACAACGTTTCACTTCTGAGTTCGGCATGGAGTCAGGTGGGTCCGTTGCGCTATGGCCGCCAAGCAAATTCTGTTTATTACCCGTTATGTCGTATTCCTACTCCATAACCAGTAATCTCAATCTTTAACAAGCTTACTTCATCTACTCTTTGTCTCTCAGACAAAACACCTTCGGTGTTGTCAGGTTAA
>NZ_JABUYL010000077.1 GCF_014897315.1 Proteus sp. FME41
CTAAAGCCGAAGACGTCGATCCACGTAAAGCGGCCGTTGCTGCCGCATTAGCTCGTGTTAAAGCAAAAAAAGCACAGCAAGCCACCGAAGCTACATCAACAATTGAAGCCCCTGTTGAAAACGCTAAAGCCGAAGACGTCGATCCACGTAAAGCGGCCGTTGCTGCCGCATTAGCTCGTGTTAAAGCAAAGAAAGCACAGCAAGCCGCTGAAGCTACATCAATAATTGAAGCCCCTGTTGAAAACGCTAAAGCCGAAGACGTCGATCCACGTAAAGCGGCCGTTGCTGCCGCATTAGCTCGTGTTAAAGCAAAGAAAGCACAGCAAGCCGCTGAAGCTACATCAACAATTGAAGCCCCTGTTGAAAACG
>NZ_JABUYL010000019.1 GCF_014897315.1 Proteus sp. FME41
TTAACCTGACAACACCGAAGGTGTTTTGTCTGAGAGACAAAGAGTAGATGAAGTAGGCTTGTTAAAGATTGAAATTACTGGTTATGGAGTAGGAATACGAGATAACGGGTAATAAACAGAATTTGCTTGGCGGCCATAGCGCAGCGGACCCACCTGACTCCATGCCGAACTCAGAAGTGAAACGTTGTAGCGCCGATGGTAGTGTGGGGTCTCCCCATGTGAGAGTAGGGAACTGCCAGGCATTAAATAAGATGAGAAAGCCAACCCAATGGGTTGGCTTTTTTGCGTTTGTGATATTTAATGTTTTTGAAAAATAATCTATAAAAATACAGTTATCTGATTTAAATTCACTAAGTATTAATACTTGAATAATTGCTATTTTAATTGCTGATAAAGTAAAGAGCCCGCCATCGCTCCTGCGATATCATAAGTGAAATCATGCCAACTCCAGCCAGTGCCTTCTGGCCTACTGTCATAAAGCTCTTTAGCAGCCCCTAAACTAATAGAGAAAGACAAGCCTATTAATAACCCTTCTTTGTAGCCATAGTTTTGATGATCTGCATAAGCATTTGCACCGGCTGATGCCACCATAGAAAATAAGAAATGTTGAGCTTTATCTTTTCCTCGCCAATTGTCATTGGCAAAATGAAACGATTGGCAACCGGTTAAAGCCATTATTGAGAATAAAATAATCACAGAACCATATTTGAGCTTTGGTTTCATAAAAATAAAAGCCTTACCACGAAGAATTTATGATCATAAATAAGATATGTAGAGTATAGAAGATGATTATAAATACAAAAAAGCCTTACTGATATTTAAGTAAGGCTTTGAGGCGAGAAGTGTTAGCGTTAAAGTATGCGGCTAATTAATCTATCAACACGAATACGTCGTAATCGTTTGATTAATTTTTTCACTTTAATAGGATAAAGTTTAATACTTTCCAGATCTTGATAATGTTTTACAACAAGTGTGTTCTGGCGAATGCACGCTAACTCGTTATGCCGTTGCTCATGTAATTCATGTTTAGGATCATGAATTAATATTGCGTTTTCTAAATCTAATCCCCATGCACGTGGATTAAGATTATTACCTGTAATTAACTGCCAGCTATCGTCAACCCACATACCTTTTAAGTGATAGGTATTATCACTGTCTTTCCAAAGTCTTATTGTTAATTGGTCACTATCAATAAAACGTTGAAAACGTTGGGTAAATTTCCGTAAGTTGATTTCATAAAGATATGGCAGGGCACCAATAATTTTAAATGGCTCTTCAGGTGGAATATAGAAGTCATTAGCTGTTTTATCCCCAATAATAATTTCGACTTGTTTGCCATTTCTTAATAAATGACTGATTTGACGTACAAGGATCGCAGGTAAATTAAAATAGGGGGTGCAAATAACCAATTTTTCTTCAGTGGATGCCATAAGGTGAGAAATAGTCTTGTTTAAGATATTTTTCTTACCTAACCCGACTAAAGGTGTTACAGCTAATTCATGATTAGTCGCATTGGTTTTTATATCATAGCCATCGCGTGTGCGTAAATTAAAACGGAATTGACGAATACAGTTTTTTATTTCAGCACAACGTACTCTGTCTTTGATATCAAGACGTTGAATTGCTTCAGATTGCAGAAGGTCACTCACAATAAATTGCTTCATTGTGGTTGCTAATTCGCTATTTTGAATAATGTGATACCGGTCATAACGATATTTATCAAGTTTATGCAAATACACATTATTAATACTTGCACCACTATAAATAACCGTATCATCAAAGATAAAGCCTTTAAGATGTAATACACCAAGTGCTTCACGGGTATTGACAGGGATCCCATAAATAGGGACTTCAACATTAGGATGTTGCTGTGCAACATGGTAGTACCAATCTGCATTTGTGGCATCAGCCGAGACACCAATACGCCCACGTTGAGCGCGGTGCCAATCAACAATAACGGTAATGGATAATTCAGGACGTTGTTGTTTTGCGGTGTAAAGCGCATCAAGGATCTCTTCACCAGCCTCATCGTGCTCTAAATAAAGAGCGGTAATAAAGATCTCTTTTTTTGCTTGAGCGATATATTTCAATAAGGTGCTGCGAAACGCGGATGTTTGATAAAGCGTTTCAACATCAGCAACTGACTGAGCTAATTTAGGCAGTTGTGCAAGGTGTTGTTGATGCTTAGCAAGTTTTAGTTTAGACAACATCACAGTGCTTAATTCTCTTGTTTATGATGGCAGATGGAGCCATCGTCCATGTAGATTTTCTTTAACCGATCTACCGATCATAACATTAGTTATATGGGATGTACGTATAAAATCATCATATATAGCTAATTTATCAAAGGATGTGTGAATAATCACACAACGAAACTTTCTCTTATGATTATAGCACTTACACATCTTTTGATGATTAAAGAAGTAAGTCAAGATTCACTATTCCTTCATCAAACTGTACTTCAACAGAAAACCCTAATTTTTTTGCCAAACTTATCATATTACGGTTTTCAGGCATGGTTATCGCGGTTAAACGTTTAATGCCATGTTCTCTAGTATAGTTGATAAGTTTAGTCATAAGTTGATGGCCTAAGGTATTTCCTTTTAAATCAGAACGTACAAGAATTGCAAACTCAGCATGTTGATTATCGGGATCTGCCATTGCCCGCGCTACACCAATGATTTCTGGATGATCTTCAGGATTTCTAATTGCGACAAATGCCATTTCTCGATCGTAGTCAATTTGGGTCATATTCGCGAGATCGTCATGAGTGAATTCACTGATCTCACTAAAATAGCGATAATAAAGATCTTCTTTTGTGACTTGGTTGATAAACGTTTTCAGCAGTGGTTCGTCTTCAGGCAAAATAGGGCGAATAAAGCAAGGATTACTATCTCTCAAGAAAAATGTCTCTTCTAACTCATTTGGATAAGGGCGGATAGAGAGCCTTTGATGAGGATCGCCTTGCAGTGGCGCTAACTCCATTGCGACATCTAATAATGTAAAATCATTACCAGAAGCCAGTAATGGATGAATATCTAATCTTACAATTTGGGGGCAGTCTAAAAGTAAGTGAGAAACCTGTACCAAAAAGTGACTTAAGCTTAAAATATTAAGCGGTTGTAAAGCACTCCGTGGCTGAATTTTTCCACTTTTAATGGCGTTAATGACTAAATAGCGAGCAAGTGCCATATTCAGAGGCGGTAAAGCAACGGCGGCCTTGGTTTCAATTTGCCACTCAACACCGCCTTCACCTAATAGAATCAATGGGCCAAAGATAGGATCTTGCTCTATCGCAACTCGCAATTCTTGAGAACCCGCTCGATTAGCCATACTTTGCACTAATAAACCTTGAATTTGTGCTTGAGGATAGAGCTCTGTGACTCGTTCAATAATGGCATGAGCGGCAGATGACACTTCGGTGCTATCTCGTAAGTAAAGCATAACACCTTGCACTTCGGATTTATGGGGAATATCAGGAGAACGCAATTTTAGTGCAACAGGGTAGCCAATTTTTTCAGCTATACTCACGGCTTCTTGTGCATTATGCGCAATCCACGTAGGTAGGGTATTGAAACCATAAGCCTCCATAATAGGCTGTACTTGGTGTGTATCTAATCGATATTGCTTATTCTGTAGTGCCTCTTCGATACAACGATGTGCCTGTTGAGTATTCATTTTGATATCTAAAGGCAATGCGGGGGTTTCTTTTAATTGTTTTTGATTTCGACGATATTCCACCATATGCATAAATGCAGTAACAGCACCTTCGGGTGTGCGATAAGTGGGAATACCGGCTTCACTAAATAATTTTCGTGATTGCTGAGATGAATATTCTCCCCCCCAGTTAGTAAAAACCGTAAGCCATTTTCGTCTTGGATGATGATTAATGGTATCTATGACTCGTTGTGCGGTTTCAATACTGGGGGCAATAGCGCTTGGCGTGTGTATGAGTAGTAAGGCGTCATGATCATGGCTATCTAATAAGCAATTTAATGCCGCGATATAGCGATCAACGGTTGTATCATCCCCTAAATTTAAAGGGTTACGAAGCGTGTTTTTTTCTTGAATAACATGATGAAGCTTTTGTTGTGTGTCATCAGTGAGTTGTGCCAGCTTTCCTGAATGCAAAAATAACTCATCTATCGCCATTGCGGCAGGTGCAGAGCCATTACTTATAATCATCAATCTTTCGCCTTTTAAGGGCGTCATGTAGCTTAAGGTTTCAACGGCGGAAAACATTTCATGTGTATCTTGTACACGCAATAAGCCTGCACGCTGAAAAGCCGCATCATAAGCAACGTCATAACTGGGGGTATCACCCAATAGTAGTTGAGCCTTTTGAGTACGACCACTTTTTATCACTAAAATAGGTTTATTACGTGAAGCACTACGAGAGGCGGACATAAAACGTCGTGCATCTTTTATGTGCTCTAAATGCAATAAAATTGCACTGGTTTTACTGTCTCTTGCCAGAAAATCCAGTAAGTCATCCACTTGAATATCTTGGTTATCGCCTAAAGCGACAAAATAAGAAAAACCAATATTGCGATAATAAGCCCAATCTAAAATAGTATTAGCAACGGCGGCTGATTGTGAAATAAAGGCTAGTTTCCCTTTTTTAACAGGAAGAGGGGAGAAACTTGCATTTAAACCTTGCCACGGAGCTAAAAGCCCCAAGCTGTTAGGGCCTAGCAGACGGATATGATATTGCTGACAGAGTAATTTTATTGGTTGAAATTGTTCTGGCTGTGCTGAAAGTACAATAACTGCCTTGCAACCGAATTCACCTAATTGTGTTAATAACTCAAGATTACGGTGATGATGGGTACAAATAATGGCTAAATCCGGTATTTGAGGTAATTTATCAATAGATGAATAAGCAAAAACACCAGAGACAGAACCACGAGAGGGATTAATCGGAAACACTGGGCCGTTAAATCCACCACTGAGCAAGTTTTTCATCATGATGGTTCCTGCTCGACCTAATTTTTCAGAGGCACCAATAACCGCAATAGATTTAGGACGTAACAGTGCTTCAAGACCTCGTTGGCTCATACTCACTCCTGAGTTTTATTATCAACTTTTATTCAATGTAGCTGATTTGCTCATCTTTTGCCTGACGGCGGTCTGGTTTTCCAATTAAATATTGTTGACGAAAGTAACTAAAGTGAGAAAAAAGTTGTTGTGAAGCTTGAGTATCTCCCACATTTTCTAAAATAGAGGCAGCAACCTCTGCTGTGCAGTGTTGATCTTCTCTTGCTGCTTGGCGAAGTAGATACTCACATTTGCTCGCTTCATTTAAAGAAAAAATAGGTAATGAATCAAGGTAGGGGCTTTTACGAAACATCTTGCGAGCTTCACTCCATGTACCATCAAGGAGGATAAATAGTGGCGGTTTGCTATTAGTCGGAAGTTGATTATAAATAATCCGTTCACTTGAAGCATAGCTTTCAGGAAAAACAACATAAGCTTGCCGATTAGGCGTATTAATTGCGTCGATTAAGGCTTGTTCAGGTTCGGTACGAGACCATAAAAACGCTAAGGTATCGGGTAAGACATCAGCAATTAATTTTCCTGTATTACTGGGTTTCATCACTTCCGTGTCATACATCATCAAGCAAAATTGGCTTTTAGCGGGTTGAGCGACGATGGTATCACAAAGACACTGTTTTTCTGGTAATAAGCAGAAGTTACAGCGTTTAGTTCTAAACCCTCTAGCCTTAAAAGGGCGAGTTGACATAGAAAGTCGATATTGACGAAGTTGAGAGACCGCATTGTCATGCATAACAAATAAACCAACACAAATAAAAAGAAGCGGATCTTATCATGTTAAAAACAAACAAACTATTCAGTGCTTTTTTATGATAAAAATCAGCTTGATATATCACTGATATCTGTGATGAATTTAATTATCATTTGATCCTGATTAGTTTATCTATTCCTGTGCGTGATTCTCTCGGTGACAGTTGCTAAACTATCATGTAATCTGCGCCCCTATTGCAGTTGGAGAGACAAATGAACGATTCTTATGAAGGTAAAAACGGCAAAGTAAAAGTCATGTATGTCCGTAGTGAGGACAATGCCGATAATAAACCTAAAAAACCATCCCGTCGTCCAGAAAATGGTCGTGGTGATAGCCGTGACAACAGACGCGGCGATAACCGTGACGATAAAAATCGTGATAATAGACGTGGTGATAACCGCGACGATAAAAATCGCGATAACAGACGTGGTGACAACAAATTTTCTCGTCGTGATGACCGTGGTGCAGGTAAACCCGCAGGACGAGGTCCATCACGTAATGAATCAACATCTTCGCACGATCGCGATAATGATGGCGGAAGTTTTTCTCCATGGAAGACAGTTTCTCGCCCAGCTGGCGAAGAAGCAATAAAAGAACACGATGGTATTACAGGTAAAAGTCAGATAGATCCTGAACAACTTCGTCGCCAACGCTTAGAAGAAACGCGCATTTATGGTGAAAATGCATGTCAGGCGATGTTTAAAAACCGCCCTGATGCCATTGTACGAGCTTGGTTTTTACAAGACGTTACACCTCGTTTCCGTGATGCATTAAAATGGATGGCGGCGAATCGTAAAGCTTATCACGTGGTTGAAGAAGAAGAGATGGTTAAAGCCGCTCGTACTGATCACCACGGTGGCGTGTGCTTCTTAATTAAAAAACGTGCAGGCCATGACGCTGAAACGTATCTAAAAGATGCTCCTGAGCATGATTGTGTATTAGCACTTGAAGATGTGGGTAATCCACATAACGTTGGTGCCATTATGCGTAGCTGTGCACACTTTGGCGTAAAAGGGGTTATCTCACCTGATTCTGCGGTATTAGAATCAGGTGCGGCAGTTCGTACCGCTGAAGGTGGTGCAGAATATATCCAAGGTATTGATGCTGATAACTTTGCACAAACCTTAGATAAATTTAAAAACGCGGGTTATACGCTGGTGGCTACATCAAGTCACAAAGGTAGTGTGCCATTATCAAAAGCACAATTACCTGCAAAAATGGTCCTTATCTTAGGCCAAGAAAAAGATGGCTTAAGCGAAAGCACGTTAAATCAAGGTGATCTGAGCATTTACATCGGTGGTACAGGGCACGTTGAGAGCTTAAACGTTTCTGTCGCTTCAGGTGTATTATTAGCAGAATGGTGGCGTCAGCACCAAGGCTAATCGCTTTATAGCTTTAAAGAATGATAAAAAAATCCCGCTTAGTCATGATGATTTAAGCGGGATTTTTCTATATAAGGCCTACATTAATGGCATTATTTTCCTGGAGAGAACGGCGGTTTAGCAAACCAAACTACGATCATCATGACAAGAAAAATACCTGCAGCTAACCAGAAAATCTCATTGGCTGAAATAATGAGTCCTTGCTCTGTAATAGATTTCGCTAAATAAGCCGATGCCTGTTCATTTGAAAGACCTAATTCATTCATTTGCTGAAATGCCATTTGAGAATCGGGATCAAAAGGATTAATTTTTTCTACCAAGGTTTCATGATGCAGTGATTCTCTTTGTGTCCAGATTGTCGTGGTTAACGACGCACCAATTGCCCCTGCTAATGTTCTTAAAAAGTTCGATAAGCTCGAGGCTGATGCCATTTTTTCTGGAGGTAGTCCAGATAATGTCATCGTGGTTAGTGGCATAAAGAAACACGCAACCGCTAAACCCTGCCAGAATTGAGGCCATGCTACAGTGGCAAAATCCATTCCTGGTTCGAAGGTATAAGCACGCCAGTAAAAACAGACTGCAAACATAACAAAGCTAAAGCTGATGATATAGCGTAAATCAACTTTTCCTCCAAACTTACCAATAATCGGTGTGATAATTAAAGGTAATAAGCCTACAGATGCAGAGGCTAACCCAGCCCAGGTTGCGGTATAACCAAAGACCTCTTGTAAAAGCAGAGGCAGCAAAACAATCGTCCCAAAATAAATCATATAGGCGAGACTGAGTGTGACACAACCAATGGTAAAGTTTCGGCTTTTAAAGAGAGAAAGGTCTATGACTGGGTGATCGTCTGTTAGCTCCCACACAATTAGGAAGCTGATAGCCACAACTGCCACAATTGTGAGCACAATAATTTCTGTCGAGTTAAACCAATCAAGCTCTTTACCTTGATCAAGCATGATTTGTAAAGCACCGATACCAACTACTAATAAGATAAGACCAATCGTATCAATGGGTTTAATTTCAGTTTTTGTTTCGCGGCCAGCCAAGGTGTTTGATATACACATTATAATCAATACACCAAATGGAACGTTAATAAAGAATATCCATCCCCAGTGATAATTATCACTGATGTAGCCACCTAAAATAGGTCCTAAAATAGGTGCGACAACAATAGTCACTGACCATAAAGCAAGCGCCATATTTCGTTTGGCGGGGGGATAGTTATTCAATAATAAACTTTGTGACAAAGGGATCAGTGGCCCAGCGACTAACCCTTGAAGTACACGAAAGAAAATCAGCATCTCAAGACTTTGTGAAATACCACAAAGCCAAGAAGTTAATGCAAAAAGCGCTGTTGACCACATAAAGAGTCGAACTTCACCAATGCGTTTTGCCAACCAGCCTGTAATAGGAATAGAAATCGCATTTGCCACCCCAAAAGAGGTAATCACCCAAGTTCCCTGTGAGTTAGAAGCACCTAGGTTTCCCGCAATGGTTGGAATAGCGACGTTAGCGATTGTAGAATCGAGAACTTGCATAAAGGTTGCCAACGCAAGCGCGATGGTCATTATGGCAAGTCTTCCTCCTTGTAATGGCTCTTTGATCACCTTTACACCTCGCCTTTATTGTCCTGCATTTTGCTCAATAATTTCATTGATCAATTTATTAATTTCTGACATATCAATGGTTAGAGCATCAGTATGATAAGCAGGTGCTTGGCGTTCACTTTGTGATAATACGCGTCCATCAAGGTTAACAGTATCAATAGTGACTTCAGTAGAAAGGCCAATACGCAGTGGTTTTTCTGCTAACTCTTTTGCATCTAATGAAATACGAACAGGTAAGCGTTGAACTACTTTTATCCAGTTACCACTCGCATTTTGTGCGGGTAGTAATGAGAATGCACTACCGGTTCCCATATCTAAACCTAATACAGTGCCATGATAAATGACTTTTTTACCGTAGAAATCAGTAGTAATTTTTGCAGGTTGACCAATACGCATATTAGCCAGTTGGGTTTCTTTGAAGTTAGCATCGATCCACATGCCTGTTGCTGGGACTACAGCCATTAAAGGTTTACCCGGAGAAACTTGAGCACCAACTTGTACACTACGGCGTGAAACATAACCGTCAGTTGGGCTTAGAATTTTAGTTCTCCCTAATGCCAACCATGCATTACGAACATCAGTGGATGCTTGTAAAATAGAGGGCTGTTGAGCAATTGGTGTATTTAAAATAATGGCTTGATTTGCATTATATTGCTCTTTAGCAACGGTCAAAGCAGCTTTTGCTGTAGTCACGGCTTCTCTTGCATGTTGAAGCTCTTCTTTACCAATAACGTTACGTTCACCTAATACTTCACGGCGACGAAGATCGTTTTGTAGTTTGGTTAGCTCAGTTTCACGCAATATAATATTCGCTTTTAATTGGCGTCCATTAATAATTTGCTGATGCATTTGCCGAACACTATTAGCCAATGTCGTTTTTGCTTTTTCTAATGCCAATTCTTCATCACTTGAATCCAATTGGACTAATGGTTCTCCTGCTTTTACATAATCTGTATTATCAACGTAAACGGTTGTGACCGAACCAGATATTTGAGGCATAACCATTATTTGATTACCCGTTACATAGGCATTATCGGTGGTTTGATGATGTCTTAACACCATAAACCAATAAGCAGTGTAAGCGGCACCCGCAAGAATAAATAGAATAGTCAGTAGCAATAGCACATTTCGGCGAGTTCGTTTTTTATTGCGAATGGGAGCCTGAGGGGGGGTATTTTCCTCATTAACACTCATTTAGAAGATCTCCATAAAACCAGACAAACATCATTAGATATGTTTCCAGTATTGAAACTGGAAACATAATTATAAAGTCAATCTTAGAATAATTATTAGCGTGAAGGTAAATTATAAGTGCTAATGGGTAAGTATGTTTGCCGATTTATGGCGTAAATAGGATTAGATCAATAAAACTATTTATTATACGACTTATTCACAGCCTTTTTCAGCCAAAGTATCTAATTGTAATAGTAACTTACGCATTAGTGTTTCAAGCTGCTTTTGTTCAGATTGTTCTAGAATAGACCAGATTTGTTTTAGGCATTGATGCTGTGGTGGTAATAAGCTATTTAAAAACTCTTCGCCCGCATCCGTTAAATGGAGATGCAAACAACGACGGTCATTATGACTTTCACGACGCTCAATCCAGCCTTGTTTTTCAAGTTCATCAGCAATACGTGTTGCATTTGTTCTTGAAGATCCCAATGCAGCACTTAGCTCTGAAGGTTGAATACTCCGATTCTCTGTCGTATCTAAAATCATTAGTGCCATAAATAATGTCTCGTTAATACCCTGAGACTTCAACATATTATTACGGCTTTCAAGAAGTTTGCTTTGAACATGCATAGAAAGGCGAGTTAACAAAATTTCTTGATAGGGAATATCTTTGTTAAGCGATTTCTGTTGTGTAGCGCGAGTGTTTAGTAATTCTTCTGTTGGCGTAAATGAGCTTTCCATTTTTAGACACCTTGTTAGTTTCGAAAATTAGGATAACGCTGTTATCAACATGTTAAATGGTATATTAAACACACAATTTAGCAATTTTTATTATTTATAGTCACTTTATTTTTTTGATTATGTTACCTGATTCATAAATTTTCCGAATGATAACATAAAAAAAAGGATAGGTGCTTATCTCTTTACAATAAGTTAATAAAATCAATTTACCACTTATCTGACAATAAATAGTAGTCTATTTGCGAAAAAAGGGATCGTTTTTTACGACAAAACACGTAATAAATTTATTTTCATAGCTAATGATTGCCATGGTAATAATACTGAGTTTAAATTAATTACATAATGCTTTATTGGAAAGATTGATATAATTTTCTTAATAAAGAATGGGATGATGATATACATCAATAGTAATCACGCTGTTAAAACATTCATATTTTATTCTGATTAGAGCGGGGTTGAAGGTATAATATAACCCATCCTTGGGTATGAAAATTATTCAGCGTGAATTATTGGATCATTTTTATAACCTAAGAACCAAACAACAAGACTGATAGCACCAATAACTAAGCCCGCAATAGAAACGCCCACCCATCCATATTGATGATAAGCATAACCTGATAATAAAGAGCCCAACGCGCCCCCAATAAAATAGCTTGTCATATACGCAGCAGTAAGGCGGTTTCTCGCATCAGGTAAAATACGGTATATGGTACTCTGATTGGTGACATGAACACCCTGAACAGCTAAGTCTAGCAGGACAACACCAATAATAAAGCTGATGAGCCCGATCCAGTGATAATAAGGTGCGATAATGATAAAACCCCAAGAAAGAAGGAGGATAATTAATCCTGCTGTGGTGGTTTTCTTACCTTTCCCTTTATCGACTAATACACCCGCTTTTCCGGCCATTAATGCACCTGCAGCCCCTACAAGACCGAATAAACCAATCACAGCATCAGAGTAGTTAAACGGGTCAGATGCCAGTAAAAAGGCCATTGATGTCCACAACAAACCAAAGTGAGCAAAAATCAGTGCACCAATTAATGAGCGAGTTCTTAATACCGGTGTTGTGGCAAATAATTTAAAAATAGAGCCCAATAATTGAAAATAATTTAAATCTGTTTGGCTTTTATAGGTAGGTAAGCAGCGCCATAAAATAACCGCTAAAATGGCCAAAAAAACACTTGCTACCCAGAAGATACCTTGCCAATTTGTAAACGATGCCATCAGCCCTGATGCCGTTCTTGCCAGTAAAATTCCCAGTAAAAGGCCACTCATAATCGTACCAACCGCTTTTCCTCGTTGATGAGGTGCCGCTAATGTGGCAGCAAAAGGAACCAGAATTTGAGCGACAACGGAAAACATACCTGATAGTGCAGTACCTATTAACATCACCCAAATATTAGATGCCATAGCGGTAATTAATAGGCCACTTGCTGAAATCAATGTCATGGTAATAATCAGAGCGCGACGTTCAAAAATATCACCAAGAGGGACTAATAACATTAACCCTACGGCATAACTTAATTGTGCCGTAGTAACAATAAACCCCGCTAATGTGGCAGATATGTGGAAATAGTTTGCAATTGAGTCAAGCAGGGGTTGTGCGTAGTAGTTGCTGGCAACAACCATACCTGTGGCAACGGCCATAAGCAAAATAAGGCCTTTGCTGAGTGATGTTTGTGGTGCAGTGTTTTCCATAATACTCATAACAAATCATTTGTAAGGTAAATGATAGTAACATGAGTCATTTTTTTGCGAAAAGAATTACTGTGATAGAGATATTCAATAAATTTGACATAAATCCTTATATTTTATTTTTATAATATATTGTTTTATATGCTAAATGATTTTTTTAATTTAGTGTTTTAATTACTAAAAAGAGTAAAAAAGAGAATCACTAGACTCCATGCCCATTGAATTAAAATCCCAATTAATGCAAATGAGAATAGACGTTTAGTCCCTAGCCATCGGGCTTCCATAGTCTGTTTTTGGGGACGTTTAGGAAAGAGTGTAGAGAGGCTTTTATCAAAACTGATATCGTCTTGATAACGATACAGCGCCTGAAAAAAATGGCTATCAAGCCATAAACGAAAAAGAAAATATTGGGTAAATAAAAATAAAAAAGAAGCAACAAGGAACGCCAGTTGATGATGAAAGTGGAGGCTAAATACAGGCCATGTACTCAAATAAGGAAAAAGTGATAAAAACAGTAAATAACGCCAACTTTGTGTTAAAGATACAATGACTTTACCGCTCGTTTTTGTTGTTAGCATAGTTGTCTCGTTATTTATTTTGCTGAAAACATGAATACCAAATTTGTAAGGCTTCTCGTGTTTCAGGGTTTAAAATCACTTGAGGACGTGTTTGATACACCTGTTTTATTGCGTCTTCCAAAGTATCTACTGTGCCATTGTAAACTAACCATGCAACTGCAATGGTTGCACTGCGCGAATAGCCTAATTTGCAGTGAATATAAACAGTACCTACTTGGCTAAGTCGTTCCATAGACAACATGGCTTTGCTGATATCGTCAGGAGATAGCGGCAATAAATCGATTTGAGGTTGTGCTAAATAAAGCTGACTTTGGCTAAACTTGTTTCTTGGCCACTCACAAGTTAAATCAAATACCGCATTGGCGTTGAGTTCATAAAGAGGGCGCCCACCTAATAAAATACCTTCAGCCACTAAACTCGGTGTTTGGCACCGTTTTAAATAATAACGATAAGTACACCATGCAAAGAAGCGATAAGGTAATAGGATTATCTGTGCAGAAAGTGGAATTTCACCTTGTGTGTTTTTTTGAAAAATAGAAGCACCAGCGCCTAAATAGCCCAACATCACAAAAGTTAATGTGATTGCAGGCCAGAGAAAAATCCAAAAGAAACCTTGTAAGCCAAATGCCAGTAAATAGAAGACAGTCGCTGATAGTGCATAGTTTTTAGCAATACGTAAACTGCGTTTGCTGCCTGTAAAATGCCATTTCCAACGTGAATTTATGGGTAATAAATAACAAATGAACACACCAACACTAAAACCCGTAATAATATCAATAAAGTGATGTTGCCATGTTGTCAGTACAGAAATAGCAATTAACAGCGACCATAAATTTAAAAACCATTGCCATGATTTTGGAGTATGAGCACGAAAACGTAACCAAATTATCCACAATAAGATAATGTGCAAAGAAGGGGCCTGATTATAAGGTAAATCAAAACCTTCTAATTGGGTAAATAACCAGCCTGAAACTCCGTCTGTTGTTGGGCGAATAAAACTAAATTTTAATGGAAATAATAAAAAACCAGTGCAGGCAATAAGAGAGGCAGCAATTAAACGCAGCCCATGAATAAATTGTTCTTTTAATGTTGTACAAATAAGCAGTGAAATACCATAGGCAATATTCACACTCCAATAAGGAATGATTGTCCACGGTAAAAAAGGAATTGCTTTTTCCCATGAATAAACAAAAGAAGGAACATCAGATAATGTGGCTGTGTAAGTATTGATTTGCATATAAGTTAAATAGAAAAAAGGAGCAAGAAACAATAACCATGCAGCACCTGCCAGCCAAATACTTTTTTTTGATGATATGATTTGAGTACGTTGGGTTCCACCCATACTAAAATTCCTTTCTTTATTTTCGGTTTTTATTTTCTATTTTCACAGCCTGCTTAAAACTATCGCGGTATGTTGCTATACCGCGATAGTTTTTATAGATTACCTTTATCGCCTTTATTGTTAGCGACGTTTTGCTATCGATACACTAAAAATACCCCAGTGATCAATCTGTTGATCAAGCTTTTCAAAGCCCGCTTCATCGACTAACGCATCCATTTCACCTTGACTACGACAACGCATGATCCACGGTTGTCCATCTTGGTGGCTTGGTAATACACGGGCAATCATTTCAAGTTGAGGATGCCAAGGTTGGCAGGTATAAATCAGCAATCCACCACTTGGAATAGCGTGTGATAACCCTTTTAAAGATGCTTTTAGTAGATGATTGTCAGGGAATAATTCATAAAGTCCACTGACAATACCTAAAGTTGGGGAAGGCGAAACGGAACTTAGACTTTCAGTATCAAAAGCATTACCTTCTTCAAAACGCACTTTATCTTCTAAATGACGATCTTTAATCGCAATACGGCCTTGTTCAACGTTAATGGGACTATAGTCACGCATTAAAATAGAGTCTACTTTGCCATAATCATTAACAGCATCAAAAAGATAGCGACCTTGCCCTGCTGCAATATCCATAATATGCACTGGCATATTATTGTGTGTTAATTGACGAATAGCATAACGGATCGTATTTTCAATATTAATTTTACGTTGACGAATACCTTGCCAACCAATGCTATTTAAATATTGTCGGTCAACAATACGACCAAATAATCCTTTTCCTTGCGGTTGATTACGATAAACATAATCAAGTGTTGAGCCAGAATCAAACCCTTTATCGTACCCCAGAGCAACACCTTCAGACGCTTTACCTAATGTCCTCATTGAGCGGCTTAGTACGTTGTAATAAAGCCTTTTTGGACAAAGTTTAGGAAGAGGTGTTTGTAATGAGCGATAAACATCTGCGCTATGACTCCATGTATCTTCATACTGATAGTCATGTTGATAAAACGGCTGTGTAAATAAGGTTTCAATAAAACGACGCATTTTATTGATAGGAATTGCTCTGTCTTTCTCACCTAATGTATCGTGATAAAAGCCCGGTAAGACATGTTTTTCTTTGATAGAGGTGTTTAAACGATCATAAAAAAGATGTTGTGGCTTGGCATGAACCACATGATCCTCACCTGAAATAAATAATTGTGTCGGTAACGTAATGGCATGGGCATCTTCAACGACCCGATCCGCGGTTTTATAAAGTGCTAATAAAATATTGACGGCGATTGGGCGAGTGATCAGCGAGTCTTGATTAAAAGAGTCAATGCGGTTTTGATCATGGGTTAAGTATTTTGCTTTAACATATGAATTTACATAAAAAAGACCGCGTATCTTTTGCATTAAGGCCAGGCCTGTACGTGCAAAAGGCACATATAACTTCACTTTAAATGCTGGCGACGCTAATACCATACCCCGAATTTTTGGTGCATAATCGTGTACCCAACCGGTGACTAAAACAGCCCCGACACTTTGACCAACAACAAGAATATTTTCCATTGGAATATTATAGTTAGATGAAATGTAATGAACAAATTCATCTATATCTTTTATGGATGTTCCCATTGAGGGGCTATAGCCACGTGCCCCTTCATTTTTACCATGTCCACGAGCATCCCATGCAAACATCGAAAAATCAGGAAGGTCGAGTTCATCGACAAGATGAGAGACTCGGCCTGAATGTTCATGGCCTCGGTGAAATAGAATAATGGCTTTTGGCTCAGTGGTAATTTGAGCGGGCCAGTGGCGATAATATAACGGTGTTTTATCGCTGGTGGTAAATTCAGACTCAATCATATTCCTTTGAGTTTGATATTGTGGTTGTTGATTCATAACGATGTATCCTTATCTTTATCTATCATCGTTGCTTCTTTTAATGCGCGACGAATTCGGTGATAACAAGTCAACAAAAGTAATAAGTTAATAATAATAAAAAGATAATCTGTATTTTCTGATTGTGCCAAGGCGGGAAATAATCCGATAAAAAAAGCGATAGTACCAAAAATAAAGGCTCTATCACTTTTCCCCATTGGGCCATCATAACGACGCGTAGCATGAATAGTTTGCGCAAGCACCCCTAAAAATTCAGTCATTATCATTAAAAAAAGTGCCAGCATGATCCACCAATAGGCTTGGGGAAAAATAAAAACAAAAGGGAGATAAAGCGCAATGTCTGAAATGATGTCGCTGGCTTCATTTAATATCGCGCCTAGTGCACTTTTTTGATTATATTCTCGTGCAAGCATGCCATCGATAGCATTAAGCGCCATACGAAAAAATAAGACGAACGGCAGTAATAGAAATAAGCGAGGAGAAGAAAAGAATAACAATAATCCTCCCACCGCAACAGAGAGCAATAAGGCAAAAAGTGTGACCTGATTTGCAGTGATCCCCTTTTCAAATAGTCGGCTGGTATAAGGGCGCAAAAGGGATTGAAACTTGGGTTTAAGGTCATAAATTGTCATGACGCATCCTTGTGTTCAAAAGTGCGTAATATTATCTTGTATGATTAAATTTATTATTAGCTTATTTTTATCTCCTTGAATATCTTTATTTTAATCATTTAATTTATTTAATAATCAAATCAAAAAAGAGAGTTTAGATTTTACTTGAATTAATAATTAGATAGCTTATTAAATAAAGAAAAATGGAGGTATATAGAATGATCATTATCAGACAGTTCTGTGTTTGTCTGGTTTTTTTATTTTATAAATGATTAAGTTTACTTTAGTGATTTGTACGTAATTATGATTAGCGTTGCAAACAAGACCACACAAAAGTAAATGTATTAATTTCCTTATAATAACTGATGAAATTAGTTTAATTTATTATAAATATTATTTTAGATAAAATATAAAACTAACAAGTGTGCATCAATAGTGTAGTTATCTGTATTGAATGATTAGCATAAAAAAACTAGATAATGATAATTATTATCATTATCATAATTACCGCTGTTAACTATAGCTTTAGTCATTCATCAAACTAATAACCATATAAAAGATACTATTATTATGATCCATTTCTTAGCAAAAAATGATGTTTATCGTCAGGGATTTGGGGTGTTTTCATTTTCATCATCAGCGATTGCATTATTATTGACTTCATTCACTTCGTTAAATAGCTATGCGACGGAAAGTGTAAAATCGGAAATAACGATACCGACTAAATCAGATATCACTGCGCAACCAAAACAGCGTGAGAATATTATTATTGAACCCATTTATGTGATGGGGGAACTTAATTCGAGTGTTGAAGCGGGAAGCACCGTTCTGACATTAAAAGATATCGATAGAATTCAGCCTAATAACATCGCTGAGCTGGTGGATAAATTACCTGGAATTTCATCATCAGGTTCACCAAGACCGGGTGGACAAACGTTAAATATCTGGGGAATGGGAAATCCTGAAGATATTAAAATTACACTTGATGGTACTCCAAAAACATTTGAGAAATATCGTCAAGGTTCAATCTTTATTGATCCTGAATTAATACGCCGTCTTGATGTTGATAAAGGCCCTCATAATATTACTCAAGGTAATGGCGGATTTGGTGGTTCAGTGAGAATCGAAACTAAAGATCCGGATGACTTATTATTACCTGATCAGAATATTGGGATGTTTTTAAAATACGGACATCATACAAATGATAGACAAAACCGTTATAGTGGAGCTGTCTATGGCAAATTACTTGATGGTCAAGCAGATGGGCTATTTTATTTCAATCGTCGAGAAAGTGATGATTTACGGCGTCCAGATGGTACTAAATTTGGCTATTCACAATCTGATCAAGACTCCTTTTTAATTAAGACCAATATCTATTTAACTGAAGCACAAACATTAACGTTATCAGCATCACGATCTGAAAGTGATGGTTGGACACCTTGGGCAGCTAAACGCGATGAATTAGCCAAACCCAGCCAAGCTGAAGTCGATAAATATGGTTTTGATGCTGCAATGAAACGTAAATTAGTTTATCGCGACCAAAAAGATGACACGTTTAGTGTGAAATGGAATATTCAGCCAGTAGATTCTGATTTAATTAATTTAACACTGACTTACGGTTATTCGAAAACCAAACAAAACGATAGTCGTCCAGAGACAGCTAGTTCCTATTTTAGTGGCAGCATGGGAAATCAAAGTTGGGTTGATTATCGTAATCATCAAATTGAAATTAAGAATGAAAGTACTCTTATGCAAGGTGCTATAGAGCATAAGGTATTAGTAGGAACACGTTGGCATCGCAATGATCGTGATGTTTTAATGTTTACACGAGATAAAGCGAAAAATCCAAATTATAACTATGGCTATTATGCACCACCTTATATGCCAGAAGGAACACAAACGACTACTAGCGTCTATCTTCAAGATTCGATAAGTTATCACAATCTGACGATAACACCGGGTGTTCGCTACGATATGGTTAAAAACCAAGGTAAAGGAAGCCGAGCGATTACCTATCAAGATCCTAACCCGTATTTTGGTCATGACTACGCTGATGTAACCTACAGTGGGGCAACACCTCATTTAGGCTTATTATGGAAAATGAATCAGAATTTTAGATTCTTTGGTGATTTAACCTATACATGGCGAGCACCATTGATTGATGAGCAATATGAAGTACAAGGAAGTATTTCTAGCTTAACAGGTACGAGCCGCCACCTAGATAAAGAAACGGTAAGAGCAGCACGAATTGGCGCAATTGCAGACTTTGAACGTGTTATTCAACAAGAAGACCAATTGCAACTAAGAACAACACTGTTTGATACTCGTGGTAAAGACGAAATTTTTCGCCGCCGCGGCGTCTATTGTGAAAGCCAAAAAGTAGATGGTCATAATGGAAATTGCCCACCTTCAATCGGTAACTACCGTAATTTACCCGGTTACCATATTCAAGGCCTTGAAATAGAAGCTTTTTATAATAGCCCTAATGTCTTTGGTCGCTTAGCGTATTCGACAATGAAAGGAAAACGCGATCAATCGCCACGGGACCCGTGGTTTGGTCAGAAAACATGGATTGCTGAAATTCAACCTGATGCTTTACATGCTACGATTGGGGTAAAAGTACCGCGTATTGATGTCAATATGGGTTGGACGGGGGACTTTATTGGTGCTCAACGTCGTTCCCCTATGGATGGTGATCCTGATGCAAGTTATTGGTCATTACCAAAAAGCAAAGGTTATGCCATTCATGGTCTATTTGCCAATTGGGAACCTGCTTTTATTGATAATACTGAAGTCCGCTTTACGATAGCGAATTTATTTAACCGTGATTACTACCCTTATTTAGGGGAGTCTGTTTCTGGTGTTGGGCGTGATTATCGATTTACTGTAGTAAAACGTTTCTGATATTAACGAAAGTCACCATATGATTAAACAATAAACCCCATAGATATGGGGTTTATTGTCATTAAGCGTTCAATATTCAAGGTATTGAATTAATAACCGTATGATGCAGAAGTTGCAATCATTGCCATCATGGTAGTAAAGAAGAAAATAAAGAAAAGAATAGCCATAACGATACTGATAATAAAATAAACAAAGCCAGCCCTATTCCATGTTTCTTGTACTTTCATAAAGGTTTCAACTGAATCGTAATCACCACTTTTCCAAGCCCACTCATTTCCTTTAATACCACAAACAAAAATCCAGATAAGGTTAAGTAAAGGAACGAGAGCTAATAACGGAAGATAGGATTTATTACCAAAACCCCAAATAATATTAAACATGAAAGCACCCCAGTTCCAACGTTTAATTTCTTCAGGTACAGGTTTGTTAGTGTAAGACACAATTTATTCCTTATCTAAATCTTCAATATAAAAATGAGAATGCCAAAATGGCAACTGGAGAAGAAAATAATCATAATTGAATAATTCAATGAATGAAAGGAAGGGTTATTTAAGTGATTAATAAGAAGAATAATCTTAATAATAGAGTAGGATTAAGGTTTTTTATTGTATAAACGTATTTTGTTTAATTACGTATCATTCTAGTTATTTTATAAATAAAAACAGGCCACAATATTGTAGCCTGTTTAATAATAATCTCTATTTTAGAATATTTGTTATTTTATGATGTTATTGCGCGGCACTTTGAGCTTGTTCAATCCAGCCATCAAATGTTTTCTGATGCGCTTTAATCCACGCATTTGCATGACGTTCAATATCAGCCTGTGATTTTTGACCATTATGCATACGTAAGTTCTGCGCATTGATATCGGCAACAGACACTTTCATGACTTCAAAGAGTTTTGCTGCTGCTGGATTGGCTTCAGCCCACTTTTTATTTGCTGCGATATGCATGGTACTTGGTGGGAAACCATAGTTTTTACCATTTGCTAATGTGGTATCTGTTTTATCATCACCGGGTAATGAAGAGAAGGGCACTTGTAACCAAACAACATCTTTACCTGGTTTTAATACATCACTTATCCAATATGGCGTCCATGTGTAATAGAAGATAGGTTTACCTTCTTTATAGCGAGTAATGGTATCAGCCATCATAGCCGCATAGTTACCCTGATTATGTGTAACCGATTTTTCTAAATCATAGGCTTTTAAGTGATTGTTGATCGCTTCTTCACAACCCCAACCTGGGTTACAACCCGTTAAATCGGCTTTACCGTCACCATTGGCATCAAAGAGTTTGGCAATTTTAGGATCTTTGAATTGCTCAATATTGGTGATGTTATATTTTTCAGCCGTTTTCTTGTCAATTAAGTAGCCTTGAGCTGCGTTAACGACATAATCGCCTTTGCGATAAAAGGTGTTATCGCCGCCTGCGGCTTCATATTGTGAGTTATGAAGCGGAACCCAACTTACGGCCATAAAGGTGGCATCACCGTTGGCGATAGAGGAATAAGCGACATTGTAATCGACTTCTTTAATCGGCTGAACGGTGTAACCTAATTGTTCTAGTGCTTTATTGACGATTAAGGTTTGAAAAGTTTCTTCAGAAATCGTACTTTGCACAGGTTGAACCGAAATCCCTTTTCCAGGTAAATCAGCAGCGGATAACTGGGTGCTTATCAGTGTGGCGGACAATACGGTTGCCCAAATAACTGGATTACGCATAGTTTTTCCTTCTGTTGTGATGGTAAGAGATAAATAGCGACAGCGAACTGCCGCTTCTATTTCTTATATTGATTGAACGTGATGTTTTTTATAGATTTTTTAATTAATAGTGAAAATATTTATTACGATGCTTTTTTACCAAACAGTCGGCAAATTAAGCCAATAGGGCCTGTCATATACCAGCATCGGTTACCTTTATGACGGTTATTTTGACCTAAAGATTGTGTTAATCGGTCAAGAATAATCGCGAGGATAACAATACCAGCCCCCCCTACGGCGGCTAATCCCATATCAAGACGACCAATACCACGTAATACCATTTGACCTAATCCACCAACAGCTATCATTGACGCAATAACAACCATTGAAAGCGCTAACATCAGTGTTTGGTTTACACCGGCCATAATCGTTGGCATTGCCAGAGGCAATTGCACTTTAAATAGCATTTGGCGAGGATTTGCACCAAATGATTGTGCTGCTTCAATTAAATCTTCAGGAACTTGTTTGATCCCTAAAATGGTTAATCTCACAATAGGCGGTAAGGCAAAAATAATGGTCACGACAACACCAGGCACATTACCAATCCCAAACAACATAACGATAGGAACTAAGTAAACAAACGCAGGTGTTGTTTGCATCGCATCTAATAAAGGCCTGACGATTTTTGATGCCCTATCACTATTGGCAAGCCATATTCCTAAGGGGAGTCCGATAATCAGACAGAACAATAAAGAGGTTAGCACTAAGGCAAGAGTCACCATTGCTTCAGACCAAGCGCCAATGGCACCAATTAATATCAATGAGATAAAAGAGGTGATCCCCATTACTTTGCCTGAAAGCTGCCATGCAATCAGTGAAAATAGAATAATTGCGACTGGTGCTGGCATTGAGGTTAAGAAATTTTCAAAGCCACTTAATACGAAATCAACAGGAACACGAATACCTTGGAAAATGGGGCGAAGATGTAACACAATCCAGTCAATTGCCTCGGTCACCCAAGAATCTAATGGGATTGGCGTATTATGAAATGGGTCCATAATATTAAAGTGTTCAGGTTGAATATCGCTAGGCGCGGCATCTAACCAATCGCTACCTGCTGATGAGGTATCGATATTTCCAGCTCCACTGTCAGTTCCCCAAGGATCAGCATCTACCGATGAGTTGTCAGCGCTACTCCAAGGATCACTTTCTGTTGTATGGGTGTCGGTTGTTGCCCAAGGATCGGTGTCCACACTATTCGCTGTATTTTGTGATGATGTTTGTGCAGTATTATCTTGGTTATCTGTATTACTCATTTGGCGTCTCCTTATCCAGTGCTTGTAGTAACATTCCCTTAGAAATTAAGCCAATGTAACGGTTTTTTTCATCAATAACAGGGATAGCACAGGGAGATTGTGCAACAGTTGAAATCAGTTCATTTAAGGGGGTATCACCATTAATAGCGCAAGGCTCGGGCAAAATAGCCGATTCAATGGGCTGCTTATTTTTAAGTGCTTCTTCAAGTGAATTGACAGAAACAATACCGATAAACTTTCTGCCACGCTCAATAAGATAACCAAAGTTTCTATCTTCATCTTCAAGCACTTTTAGTGCTGAGCGAGGACCAAAACCAGGGGCTACATGAAGTAAGGTTTCAGGGCGACGTTTGGCAATATCTTTTGCGCTAAATACGTGGCTAATATCTACGCCACGGAAGAAAGTACGTACATAATCATTAGCGGGTTTATTCAATATTTCATCAGGTGTGCCGATTTGCACTACAACTCCACCTTGCATAATGGCAATTCGGTCACCAATGCGCATTGCTTCATCAAGATCATGAGAAATAAAGACAATGGTACGTTGTTTATCCCCTTGTAAGCTTAATAGCTCATCTTGCATTTCAGTCCGAATTAACGGATCAAGTGCGGAGAAAGCCTCATCCATTAACAAGATATCGGGATCGTTGGCGAGGGCTCGGGCAAGGCCAATACGTTGTCGCATCCCGCCTGATAGCTCATCAGGCCAAGAGTTTGCATAACTGCCCAGATTGACTTGTTCTAACGCATCCATTGCTTTTTGATAACGCTCGTCTTTGCTTAATCCCGCGAGATCCATTCCGAAAGCGGTGTTATCAAGTACATTCATATGAGGCATTAAGGCGAATGATTGAAACACCATACTGATTTTTTTACGTCGTACTTGGCGTAACGCTTTATCAGATATAGTGGCAATATTTTCACCATCAATAAGCACCTCACCCTTTGTGGGAGAGATCAGACGATTGAGAAGGCGGACTAAGGTGGATTTACCTGAACCAGATAATCCCATGATGACAAATATTTCGCCTTCTTCAATTGCCAGATTTGCATTTTGGACACCAACCGTTAAACCTGTTTTATCAAAAATCTGATCTTTATCCATACCAGATTCTAATAATTCAAAGGCACGTTTTGGATGCTCGCCAAATACTTTATAGAGATTTTTTACTTCGAGTTTAATTGCCATGCAATATTGAATTTCCTATTTAAATAATGAAAGGAATAAATGAAATATTAATTAATCAGTATTGTTATTTTCCTAAATAAGATTTTTAGTAAGGGAAATACCCTACCACAATGATTGAGCCTGACAACCCTATGTTAATTATAATTAACTAAATAATTATCCTGATTTTTCATCGTTTTTTTAATGATTAATAATTGAATAAAGTGAAATAAATGTTTTTTATTAAAAGATATTATCTTATCTAACTAACTGAAATAACTTTATTTTTAGAGGTATTTTTATTTTGATTAGTATCTCAATGAAAATAAATATTAAATAGTAGAATAATAAAAAAAAGAGAGATAAATTAAATGAAAAAAAAGCGATATAGGTAAGGTTTTTTTATGCTTTATGTCTTTGGATAAGATAGCAATAAGAAAAATAGACTTAAATGATTCGTAAAAAGTTGGTAATTTAAAGTGATAGTACGGTAAAAATTAGTCATTTAGCTTATTTAATAAGCAAATAAAAATACACTAAAAAATAAACTTTATTTTTCAGTGTATTATGGTTTTTATGTGATACATAACTAAATTGAATGTATTGTGTTAACTGTATGACATTCAATCGTCCTCATCAGTATTAAAAATCCCAATCATCATCTTCGGTATTAATGGTTTTTCCAATAACATATGATGAACCTGAGCCCGAAAAGAAATCATGATTTTCATTGGCGTCAGGTGATAATGAAGAGAGAATAGCAGCACTGACATCTGTTATTTCATCAGGAAATAAAGCCTCGTAGCCTAAATTCATTAAGGCTTTATTCGCATTATAATGAAGAAACTTTTTTACGTCCTCTGTCCAGCCAACGGTGTCATAAAGATCTTCAGTATATTTAACTTCATTATCATATAAATCTAGTAATAACGAGTAAGCAAAATCTTTAATATCTTGCTTTTCTAATTCAGATTTATTTAATTGCTGGTGTTGAAATTTATAGCCAATATAATAACCATGTACAGCTTCATCACGAATAATAAGTCGAATTAAATCGGCTGTATTGGTTAATTTTCCTCGGCTTGACCAATACATAGGTAAATAGAATCCGGAGTAAAATAAAAACGATTCTAAAAAGACACTGGCAATTTTTTTCTTTAGCGGATCTTCATCTTGGTAATAACGCAGAATGATGTCAGCTTTCTTTTGTA
Organism: Proteus sp. FME41; assembly: GCF_014897315.1. Classification (GTDB taxonomy): domain Bacteria; phylum Pseudomonadota; class Gammaproteobacteria; order Enterobacterales; family Enterobacteriaceae; genus Proteus. The sequence continues at coordinate 25,137 of NZ_JABUYL010000019.1, forward strand.
GATAAGGATTTTCTTCACTCCAACGGTATGCTTCATCAACATCTGTGGTTAAACAAAGGGTGGAAAAAATCGAACTATAAGAGCGAGCATGAACAGCTTCCATAAAACAGATATTAGATAACACCGCTTCTTCATGAGGTGTCAGCGCATCTGGCATTAGCGTGGGCGCGCCTACAGTATTTTGAATAGTATCGAGTAATGTTAATCCGGTAAAAACACGAATCGTAAGCTGTTTTTCAGCTTGAGTTAGCGTGTTCCATGAAGGAATATCATTAGATAATGGAATTTTTTCAGGCAACCAAAAATTCATGGTTAAACGATTCCAAACCTCTAAATCTTTTTCATCTTCAATACGATTCCAGTTAATTGCATTAACGTGACTTAATAAAGGTGATGACATGCTATGTTCTCCTTATTGTTATTATTAAAGTGCACATGAAACACAGCCCTTTATTTCAGTGCCAGCCAATGCGGATTGTCGAATACGAATGTAATACAAGGTTTTAATTCCTTTACGCCAAGCGTAAATCTGCGCTTTATTAATATCCCTTGTTGTGGCTTCATCAGAAAAGAACAATGTCAGTGACAAACCTTGGTCGATATGTTGTGAAGCCTCCGCGTAGGTATCGATAATTTTCTCAGCACCAATTTCATAAGCATCTTGATAATACTGACGATTTTCATTAGTCATAAAAGGGGCTGGGTAATAAACGCGGCCAATCTTACCCTCTTTTCTGATTTCTATGGGAGCTGCAATAGGGTGAATACTGGAAGTCGAGTGATTGATATAGGAAATTGACCCTGTTGGCGGTATAGCCTGCAAATTCTGGTTATAAATCCCATGCGTCATAATTGAATGTTTAAGTGTTTGCCAATCTTCTTGTGTGGGGATATGGATAGTCGATTGGCTAAATAGCTGGTGGACTTTTTGTGTTTTGGGTAACCATTGTTGAGAGATATATTTATTAAAATATTCACCTGTCGCGTATTTTGAATTTTCAAAGCCTTTAAAGTGCTGTTTTTTCTCAATCGCTAATTGATTTGACGCTAATAACGCATAGTAAGTGACGGTATAGAAATAGATATTGGTAAAATCTAATGCCTCCTCAGAGCCATAATAAATACCTTCACGGGCTAAATAACCATGTAAATTCATTTGGCCTAAGCCAATCGCATGAGAAGCCAGATTACCTTTTTCAATAGACGGTACAGACTCAATTTTTGTCATTTCAGAGACATGACTTAAGGCCCTAATGGCAGTACTGACGGTATGAGCGAAGTTAGGGGAGTCCATCGCCATAGCGATATTCATTGAGCCTAAATTACAGCTAATATCATGACCAATATGGCGATAGCTTAAATCAGGATGATACTCACTTGCACTATTAACTTGTAAAATTTCAGAGCATAAATTACTCATATTAATTCTACCTGCAATAGGGTTTGCTCGATTTACCGCATCTTCAAACATAATATACGGATAGCCTGATTCAAATTGAATTTCTGCTAATGTCTGGAAAAATTCTCTCGCTTTAATTTTCTTTTTACGAATTTGAGCGTTATTGACCATTTCAGTATATTTTTCACTAATACTAATTTCTGACATTGAAACGCCATAAATACGCTCTACATCATAAGGTGAGAAAAGGTACATATCTTCATTACGTTTAGCTAACTCAAATGTAATATCGGGAATAACAACCCCTAAAGAGAGCGTTTTAATTCTAACTTTTTCATCTGCATTCTCTCTTTTTGTATCAAGAAAATGATAAATATCAGGATGATGAGCATGAAGGTAAACAGCGCCAGCGCCTTGCCTTGCGCCTAATTGATTGGCGTAGGAAAATGCATCTTCAAGCATTTTCATCACAGGAACTACACCCGAAGATTGGTTCTCAATACGTTTAATGGGCGCGCCAGCTTCACGTAAATTAGTGAGTAGAAACGCGACACCCCCCCCTCGTTTAGAAAGCTGTAATGCGGAATTAACTGATCTACCGATAGACTCCATATTGTCTTCTATACGTAATAGAAAGCATGAGACCAATTCACCACGTTGCTGTTTGCCACTATTTAAGAAGGTCGGTGTTGCAGGCTGGAAACGGCCACTAATAATTTCATCAACAAGATGAATGGCAAGGTCGGTATCCCCTTGTGCAAGAGTGAGTGCCACCATACAGACGCGATCTTCATAGCGTTCAAGGTAACGCTCGCCATCAAATGTTTTTAAGGTGTAGCTGGTATAGTATTTAAAGGCACCTAAAAAAGATTGAAAGCGAAATTTTTTACTATAGGCATGCTTGAATAGCTGTTTGATAAAGGCAAATTCGTATTGTTCTAACACTTGTGCTTCGTAATAGTGTTGTTGTACTAAAAACTCAAGTTTTTCTTTTAGATCATGAAAAAATACCGTGTTTTGGTTTACATGTTGACGAAAAAAATGATGAGTTGCTAATTTGTCTTTATCAAACTGAATATTACCTTGCTCATCATAAAGATTTAGCATGGCATTTAGGGCATGGTAATCAAGTTGCTCTGTTGATTGTGTCATGTTAATTATCTCGTGACGCAGTGATCAGTAAGATTTGACCAAAACGTGCTTAAACCTGTTTTTACGCGTTTAACATCTTCTGGTGTACCCAGTAGCTCAAATCGATACAAAAAAGGGATTTTGCATTTTTGGGCAATAATATTGCCAGCTAAGCCATAAGCTGTACCGAAGTTAGTATTTCCAGAAGCAATGACACCGCGTATTAATTGACGGTTTTCATAAATATTTAAAAACTGAATAACCGCTTTAGGAACTGCACCTTTAGCACCCCCTCCACCGTATGTTGGGCATAGCAATACAAAAGGCTGAGTGGCGAGTAATGTCTCGTGTTCAATGATCCTAGTCGCGTTTAAATTGAGTTTTTGTACAAAGCGATGGCAGTTTTCAGAACGACTTGAAAAATAGATCAACGGTGCAGTTTGCATAAAATGCTCCTTTAGAGCGTGATCTGTCTAATTTTATCAGGGCAGAAGCCTGACCAATGTTGTTCACCATTCACAACAACAGGAACTTGGCGATATCCCATAGAAACAATCTGGGCTAAAGCGTGTGTATCTTGGGTGAGATCGACGGCAACGAACGGAATGTTTTTCTGTTTTAGAGCACGCTCTGTGGCACTGCATTGAACACAATTTGGTTTGGTATAGAGGATAACAGACATAAAATAACCCTTATAAAAATATGGATGCGTCTGTTTTCACATCCATAATGAGAAGTCCTTAAATACTATATATAGAGTTATTTATTTTCAACCATACAATATATGGTGTTTTTGTGTTTTGATAATGATTATCATTAAAATTAAACAGTTAGCGCACTCATTTTATTTTATGATCGCTCAATTGATCAATTTTTATTAGATATACGAGTAATTAGATGATTGCTTTCTCAATCAACCATGATTTAAGCTTAGTGTTACAGACAAATCAGCAGAGAACACATTATGTACCAAGATTATCTCGATACACCTGAAGGCTTCCCAAAACCTTATATCTCTATTACAGCAAATGAAAAAGGGATAACCAGTCTCTACTTTGTGAATGACAAAGAGGTTGCGGTTAACTCAAGTCCTCAAATCAATCAATGTATAAAGCAGCTAAAAGAGTATTTTGCGGGTAAACGAACCACGTTTTCAGTTCCTTTGGCGCCAGAAGGAACGGAATTTCAGCGTCGAGTTTGGAAAACATTAGAAACAATCCCTCATGGCGAGATTTGGAGTTATAAAAAATTGGCGCTTACATTAGGTTCGGTCAACTATTGCAGAGCGGTCGGAATGGCAAACTCACGAAATCCGATTTCTTTAATTATCCCTTGTCATCGAGTAATTGGTCATAACGGAAAATTAGTGGGTTACACGGGCGGGTTAGATATTAAGCGTTGGCTACTTCAGTACGAAAAGGTAGAGATTGATGACTAGTTCAGATTGTAAGTATTAAGTCTTGTTTCTTAAGTGAACTCAGCGTTAAGTCATGGGATTTGTCTGAATATTAATCATTTAACAGAAAAAAAATGTGAGTTTCGTGATCTAGACTGTGGACAGGGAATCATCATTTTTGTTTTACTATAGCCAACGCAAAACGCTTGCGTTTATTTTCTATTTTAAAGGTAAACTTGATGTCTAAATTAAAAGGTAACGTTAAGTGGTTTAACGAAACTAAAGGTTTTGGTTTTATCACTCCAGAAGATGGCAGCAAAGATGTATTTGTACACTTTTCCGCTATTACATCAGAAGGCTTTAAAACCCTTGCTGAAGGTCAAAAAGTAGAGTTTGAAGTTACTGACGGCGCGAAAGGGCCATCTGCTGCAAACGTTGTCGCTATCTAATTAACGACTTCTTTGAGACAGTAAAAACCCGTTTAATAACGGGTTTTTATGTTTTTAATATTACATTTCTCGTAATAGCCAAAATGCAAATGCCGTCATTAGAAATGAGCCTACTAAATTAGCGCCCATAGTACCTAATGCCCATCCTATTTTCCCTTCGGTTAAGAGTGCAACCACTTCAACAGAAAAGGTTGAGAACGTTGTGAGTCCGCCACAAAAACCTGTTGTCAGCATAATTTTCCAAATAGGATCAATATGCGGGGCTTTGCTAAACCAAGCGATACCAAAGGCAATGATAAAAGCACCAATACAGTTAGCAACAAAGGTGCCTGTTGCAAAATGTGAAAAAACAGGATTTAGGCGGTAGCTAATTAACCAGCGTAATACGCTGCCTAAACCACCCCCTATGAATACAGCAATTGCAATATTAAGCATGAGAGATTAATCGTTATTTAACCTCAATCCCCTGAGCTTGAAGATCGGCATGATAAGATGAGCGAACAAATGGCCCACAAGCAGCATGGGTAAAGCCCATCGCCAATGCTTGTTCTTTCATATATTCAAACTCGTCAGGACTGACGTAACGTTGAACAGGAAGATGGTGACGACTTGGCTGCAAATATTGCCCTAATGTCAGCATCGTTACCCCATGCTTACGCAGATCACGCATAACGTCAATAATTTCTTCGTTGGTTTCTCCTAAGCCGACCATTAAACCTGATTTTGTTGGAATATCAGGGTGAGCTTCTTTAAAGCGCTCTAATAGTGTTAGTGACCATTGATAATTAGCCCCAGGACGCACTTGACGGTATACACGAGGTACATTCTCTAGGTTATGATTAAAAACATCGGGTGGTGTGTCAGTGAGGATTTCAAGGGCTTTATCCATACGGCCACGGAAATCAGGTACTAGTGTTTCAATTCGGATGGTTGGGTTTTTTACACGAATAGCGGCAATACAATCAGCAAAATGCTGAGCGCCACCATCACGTAAATCATCACGGTCCACAGACGTGATAACGACATAGCGTAATCCCATATCTTTGATCGTTTGTGCGAGTTTTTCTGGCTCTTGAGGGTCGGGTGCATTAGGGCGACCATGAGCGACATCACAAAATGGACAACGACGAGTACAGATAGCACCTAGGATCATAAAGGTCGCTGTTCCGTGATTAAAACACTCAGCAAGGTTAGGGCAAGAGGCTTCTTCGCATACGGAATGAAGACCATTTTTACGCATTGCAGCTTTGATGCCCTGAATTTTACTTGAATCAGCGGGCAGCTTTATTTTCATCCAATCAGGTTTGCGTAGCAGTTGTTCACGTTCTGTAGCGACTGTTTTAACAGGAATAAGTGCCATTTTATCGGCATCGCGATATTTGACTCCGCGTTCCATCTGAATAGGTTTACTCATAATTGTGCCAGTTCCAGTTATCTAGAGTGATTAACACGATGTGACTGATGTAATCAGGGTTTTAAAAAAATATAACAAATGTTAAAAAAATTATAGCATTTTTATGGCTGTGGTTGGAATCCTAGTTGTGTACAAAAATGCTTAACTAATAACGGAGCCACCTGGGTCGTTGTTGCATTAGGCGCAAAATCAATTAGCTGTGTCATTTTTAAATCAGAATAACCACAAGGATTTATTCGTGCAAAAGGGGATAAATCCATATCAATATTGAGCGCTAGGCCGTGAAAGGAGCAACCTTTACGAATACGTAATCCTAATGAGCAGATTTTATCACCTTTGACATAGACTCCCGGTGCATCCACCCGAGCATACGCTTCTACATTAAATTCCGCTAGCGTATCAATAACGGTATTTTCAAGTGCAGTGACTAATTGGCGAACACCAATATGATTACGTTTTAAATCAACTAAAACGTACATGACTTGTTGACCGGGGCCATGATAAGTGACCTGACCTCCACGATCAGATTGGATCACAGGGATTGTTCCTGTGTTTAATAAATGTTCTGCTTTACCTGCTTGGCCTTGAGTAAAAACCTGTTCGTGTTGAACCAGCCATATCTCATCAGGTGTGTGACTTTCCCGTTTTTCCGTAAACTGATGCATAGAATCAGAAACCGGTAAATAGGGTTTCACACCTAATTGGCGAATAATGATTGTTTTGTCTTGCACCGTGAAAATCTTCATTTGTAGCGTAATTGTGAAGAGCAGTATAACGCTCCAGTAAATGAACTACCAGATTGAGATGTTTTTTTTCCGAGTGGAGTAGAATAATGAGGTATTTTAAGATAAGAAAAAGCGCCATAAATAAATGGCGCTTTTGAGAAATTTATTTTTAAAAGAAAAGATTACAGAACCATACGAACCAGTTCAAGCTCACCTAACTCTTTATATAATGTTTCTACTTGATCGATATGGGTTGCATTAATCGTGATAGAAACGGAGTGATAATTACCTTTGCTACTTGGTTTAACAGAAGGTGTGTAATCACCAGGCGCATGGCGTTGGATCACTTCAACGACTTGATCCACTAATTCTGGTTTAGCATGACCCATCACTTTGTAAGTGAAAGAACATGGAAACTCTAACAGTTCGTTTAATTTTGTTTTCATCATAATGTAATTCCTAAGACAACAGGCGCTGTTGTTTTAATAATCTATTTCTACACCTAATCTTAATAAATAAAAAGCGCATTCCTTAAGTAATAAGGAATGCGATACTGGTAATTAGGGTAAATAGGGGAATGGTAAATGTGTTTATGCCAATATCTATATGTAAATTATATGTGGTCACATTTACCTTTTTCAAGTCTTAGCTAAACCAGTGTGAGAACAATAATTTGATGTAGTCGATAATGCGACTAAAGAAGCCACCTTCTTTTACTTCATTCATTACGACAAGTGGGCGTTGCTCGATAATTTGACCATCAAGCTGAAAATTAATTGTGCCGACGACTTGGTTTTTAGTTACGGGAGCATGTAACTCTACATTATCAAGGACATAACTGGCTTTTAAATCTTTTAAACGACCACGAGGGATCGTTAAATAAACATCTTTATCTACGCCTAGCTGTACTTTGTCAGTTTCACCATACCAAATAGGTTCTGCCGCAAATTCTTTACCCACTTGTAATGGTTTGACGGTTTCAAAAAAACGGAAACCCCAAGTGAGCAGCTTTTTACTTTCAGCATCACGGCCTTTAGATGAGTGCCCACCCATTACCGCTGAAATTAAACGCATATCACCTTCTGTTGCTGAGGCGACTAAGTTATAACCTGCTGATGCTGTATGGCCTGTTTTAATACCATCAACCTTTAAACTAGTATCCCATAACAATCCATTTCGGTTAGTTTGGCGAATATTGTTGTAGGTATATTCTTTCTCTTTGTATATGGCATATTCATCTGGTACATCGCGAATTAATGCAGCTCCTATAAGTGCCATATCACGAGCAGAGCTGTATTGGCCTGGCGCATCAAGGCCATGAACAGTTTGGAATTGTGTGTTTTGTAAGCCAAGGCGTTTCACGTAGTCGTTCATCATGGTCACAAAAGTATCTTGGCTACCCGCGACATAAGAGGCCATGGCAACACAAGCATCATTACCTGACTGTAAATTAATACCACGGGTTAATTGTGCAACAGTAACTTGATCGCCTGGTTTTAAAAACATCAAAGAGGAGCCACGAAAAATAGGGTTTCCTGTTGCCCACGCTTCTTCACCAATAGGAACGATATCATTATTCGTGATCTTACCTGCGCGAATAGATTGTCCAATAACATAACTGGTCATCATCTTGGTTAGACTCGCAGGATCACGACGAACGTCGGCATTCATTTCAGCCAGTACTTTCCCAGAATTATAATCAATAAGAATATACGATTCGGCTTCGATACTAGGAACAGCAGGTATCATCGTTTTGAGTGAATCATCAGCAATACTTTGATGACTTACTGTGAATAAAGCAAAAGTGGCACTTAATAAGCTTGTTCTTAGTAATTTAACGGGGAGTGTCTGTTTCATGCTGTTTGTTTAATCCGAAAATTCAGGGAAAAATAGGGACTGATAAATAAAATATCAGCAAATCCAGACGATTCTACGCTTGAATTTGCTGATATAAAAAGGATTTTACGTCATATTACCTTTATTGAGTAATAATAAACCCAGTGATATCTTTAACTTGTTTTAGCTTGCCTTTTATCGTTTCGGCTTGATCTTTAGATGAGTAAGGGCCGAGTTGTACTTTATATAATCCATCTGTTTTATTAATCACACCTTTAGTATTAAAGGCTGAGGATAAATCATTGAGCCAAAACTGCGCGTTATTTTCATTACTCAATGCGCCTACTTGTACATAAAAGCCTTGCGCTATGGAATTTGATGATAATACTGGCTTTGGAGCTGGAGCTGGAGCTGGAGCTGGAGCTGGAGCTGGAGCTGGAGCTGGAGCTGGAGCTGGAGCTGGAGCTGGAGCTGGTGGCTGAACTGGCATATTAACGGGTACTGATGTTGTTGGTTCAACAGGCGCTGGTGTTGTTAATGGTGCTGGCGTTACAGGTTGAGCATTAAAATTAGGGCGCTCAGGTAATGCCGTTGCTTTCTTCTCTATTTGCGCACCGTGTGTACCGATACCACTCATATGGCCGCTCTGATCAACTACAATTCCTTCGATTTGTAATGGTGTTGTGGGCATTAAACGTAGGCTATCAGCAACCGCGGGAGTGACTTGTATTTGTTTACCCTTAACATACGGACCACGATCATTAATACGTACAACCATTGTACGGCCATTCATTAAGTTTGTTACTTTAACATAACTTGGAATAGGTAATGTGGGATGCGCAGCCGCAAATTCATAGGGGTTTATGCGTTCACCAATCGTCGTTAAGCGGCTCATCGCTAAGCTATCGTAGACGATAGCTTCTCCTCGCTCACTGAAGTTTGCAGGATCGGTGACAATACGATAAATCACCCCATTTTTTCGGTAATCTTGATTTGCCGTTGGGTGATAAGGTTCATAACGTGGTTCAGCCCCCAGAACACGTTGGGCTGGCACGTTAGGTAAAGGCGCGGGTTGCTTATTGGTATTTGGTTTGTCAATTACACACCCTGAAAGTAGCAATGCACTGATACCGATCAAAACCCATTGCAGACGCATAGAAACCTCATTATAAACTTTTTGATAATAGTTTTCGGTGTGTATGAATCGACATCACAATGCCAAACCCTGCCATTAAAACAATAAGGGCAGAGCCTCCATAACTCATAAGCGGTAACGGAACACCGACAACAGGAAGAATGCCACTCACCATTCCAATGTTGACGAAAACATAGACAAAGAAAATGAGCATTAATCCGCCAATCATTACTCTGCCAAATGTATTTTGTGCTTTCGTTGCAAGATAAAGACCTCGCGCAATTAAGAGTATATAAAGAGCTAGTAGTATCAAAACACCAATTAATCCGAGTTCTTCAGCCAATACAGCAAAAATAAAGTCTGTATGGCGCTCTGGTAAGAATTCTAATTGAGATTGCGTGCCTTGTAACCATCCTTTTCCATGTAATCCGCCAGAACCAATGGCAATTTTAGATTGGATGATATGATATCCCGCTCCTAGCGGGTCAGATTCCGGATCAAGTAGCATCATGACCCGAGCTTGTTGGTAATCATGCATAAGGAAAAACCAGAGAATAGGAATAAATGCGGCAACCAGCATCACGGCTACCGTTATTAAACGCCAACTCATTCCTGCAAGGAAAAGCACAAATAAACCTGAGGCAGCAACAAGAATGGAGGTACCTAAATCCGGTTGAGCGGCCACTAATAGTGTGGGAACAAAAATAATGACAAGTGCAATGGCCGTATTACGTAAAGTAGGAGGGCACACATCTCGATTCATAAATCGAGCAACCATTAAAGGAACTGCAATTTTAGCAATTTCGGAGGGCTGAAAACGCACAATACCTAAATCTAGCCAACGTTGTGCTCCTTTACTTATTTGCCCAAAGACATCAACAAGGATCAGTAACACAACGCAAAAGAAATAGAGGTGGGGTGCCCAGCTTTCATAGACTCTAGGCGGGATTTGAGCCATGACGATCATAATCATAAACCCCATCGCAATCTGACCTAATTTGCGTTGCATCATTTCCGGATCTTGACCGCTTGCGCTCCACATAATAAATGCGCTATATCCTAATAACGCAATAATGCAGAGTAGGAATAAAGGGTCGATATGGATCCGAGTCCAGAAGGATTTTTTCTTATTATTTTCAGTCATAATTATTCCTCTGAACCACGCGGAGATGGGGGAGAAGCAGGTAATACCGTGTTGTTATCACCAAGGAGAATATGGTCCAGTATTTGTCGCGTCAGATCCCCCACAGAAGGGCCTGCACCGCCATTTTCTAAAATAATAGCGACAGCTACTGTAGGCTTATCATAAGGCGCAAATGCAATCATTAGTTTATGGTCACGAAGATGCTCTGCTAATTGGCTTGCGTTATAGGTTTCATAACTAAATACCTGTGCTGTTCCAGATTTCGCCGCCACTTTATAAGGCGCATCTGCAAAGCTTCGGCGACCCGTACCATTAGGAAAGTTGGCTACACCGTACATACCATGTTTTGCTAACTCCCAATAACCTGAGTTGATATCACCAATTTGGCGTGTTTCGGTATCAACATAAGGCAACATTTCATTGCCGAGCTTAGTACCAAAAAGTAGGTGAGGCGTTTTCACTTGCCCATCATTAATTAATGTCATTAGAGCTTTGGACATCTGAATAGGTGTTGCCGTCCAATAACCTTGTCCTATTCCCACGGGGATAGTATCACCTTGATACCAAGGTTTTTTATAGCGCTGTTGTTTCCATTCTCGCGTTGGCATAATGCCATTTCGTTCTTCAGATAAATCAATACCAGTGTATTCGCCATAACCGAAGCGACTCATCCATGTGGATATGCGATCTATCCCCATATCATAAGCAACTTGATAGAAGAAAGTATCTGCAGACTCAACAATAGACTTAGTGACATTAAGTTTGCCATGCCCCCAGCGTTTCCAGTCACGGTAACGTTTCTCAGAGCCAGGAAGTTGCCACCACCCGGGATCATGAATGGTTGTGTTGGGTGTGATCACACCTTCACTTAATGCGGCAACAGACATAAAAGGTTTAACCGTTGATGCTGGGGGATAAAGACCTTGAGTGGTACGGTTAATCAGGGGTCTATCAGGATTATTCAGTAACCCTTGATATTCTGTATTAGAAATACCACCCACAAATAAGTTAGGATCATAACTTGGGTTTGAAACAAGGGCTAAAATTTCGCCATTACGAGGATCAGTTACTACGACAGCGGCTCGGCTTGTTGTGAGTAATGTTTCAATATAGGTTTGCAATTCGAGATCAACGGTCAAGTAAATATCTTTACCTGCTTGTGGTGGCTGTTCGTGTAATTGGCGGATAACACGACCTCGGCTATTAACTTCAACCTCTTCATAACCCGTTGTACCATGTAAAACAGACTCATAATAACGTTCAATACCTAACTTACCGATATCATGTGTCGCAGCATAGTTAGGCGATAAGCCTTCTTTATCAAGACGTTCAACGTCTTTATCATTAATTTTAGCAACATAACCAATCACATGTGTTAATGCTGAACCATAAGGGTAATAACGACGTTGATAACCCTTGATTTCTAACCCAGGGTAACGGTATTGATTGATTGCAAAACGTGCAACTTGTACTTGGCTTAGTGTTGTTTTTAAAGCGATAGAACTAAATCGACGTGAACGCTTACGCTCTTTTTCAAATGCTGCGATATCTTCGTCTGTTAAATCAACGACATCTCTTAAGCTTTCTAAGATTTCTTGTAAATTTGTTACCTTTTCAGGCACCACTTCTAATTGATAAATAGTACGATTAAGTGCAAGAGGGATGCCTTTTCGATCGTAGATAATACCTCGACTCGGGGCGATCGGGACTAATTTAATTCGGTTATCATTTGACCGTGTTTGATAATCGTCATGGCGAGCGATTTGTAAGTGATTAAGGTTAAAAACCAAAACACCACTTAATATAATAATGACTGAAAATGCGACAATCACACGACGGATAAATAACTTTGATTCCGCAGTATAATCTCGAAACGGGGTACGTTTTGTTCTCTTCATCCCATTTGACTTCACTTACTGACCCGCCAATTTATTGATTATTCACGATGATAAGGATGGTTTGTGGTAATACTCCATGCTCGATAAAGGCTTTCTGCAACTACGACACGAACAAGAGGATGTGGCATTGTTAAAGGGGATAAAGACCAACTTTGCTCTGCCGCAGCTTTACAAGCAGGTGCTAATCCTTCGGGGCCACCAATCAGTAAGCTGACATTTCGGCCATCAAGCTTCCAACGTTCAAGTTGTTCTGCCAGTTTTGGTGTATCCCAGCGAGCGCCAGGAATATCAAGTGTAACGATGCAATTACCTTTACCTACGGCAGCTAACATTTGTTCGCCTTCTTTTTCGAGAATGCGTTTGATATCCGCGTTTTTTCCGCGTTTACCTGCCGATATCTCGATAAGTTCTAAGGGCATGTCTTTTGGGAATCGATTAAGATAATCCATAAAGCCGGTCTGTATCCAGTCCGGCATTTTTGTACCAACCGCAATGAGCTGTAATTTCAAACTCAGCTCCAGAGTTTTTCAAGTTCGTACATACGGCGGCTCTCTTCTTGCATTACGTGTACCATGGCTTCACCCAGATCAACGACAATCCAATCAGAAACACCTTGTCCTTCAACACCTAAAGGTTGTAATCCCGCTTCGCGGCAATCATCAACGAGGTTATCTGCAACTGACATAAGATGCTTGCTTGATGTACCCGTACAGATAATCATGTAATCAGTTACACTTGATTTTCCACGGACATCTATTGTAACAATGTCTTGTGCTTTAGAATCTTCAAGTTTATCAAAAATAAATTGCTGTAATTCAGAACCTTGCAAAAGGATCACCTTTAATCTAATAAGTTAATTCAATCGAAAAATAACATACTTATGATACTTCAAGTTGCAGCATTGTTGACTACGTTTATTCGCGCTAGTCACAGACTTTAGCCTGTTTTTAGTGGTTTATTCATATGCCATTTATCTGCATCTCAAATTATTTACAGTATGAACGCTATTTTAAAGGAATTTATACCAATAAATCTATTTTACTTGATGATTAATTCCTATTAGCGATAACAAGAACATAAACCTCATTTTCTTGTATTTCGACGTTTGATTTAGAAAAATTCATATATACCCATTAACTGCGTCATAATAAATAATAAAAAGCAGGCAGATTAAGAACTTTTCAGTTAGACGACAGTTTTACCTTACAGTTCCCTTAAGGAAACAGAGGGTGAGAATAACAGCTAAACCTCGTCTGTCAATGCTGATGAAACACCTTATTAGGGTGTTTTTACTTTGTTACGTTCAGATTATACCGCTTAATGTACATACTTTTTAATTGGAGAGAAAAAGAATGGAAAAAAAAGAAAAATATCTCGGGCTATCTTCAGAAATCATGAGTAACAGCAATAGCCTGTTGCAAGAAGAATTAGCGCAATTTTGTCGTATTATGAAAGCTGAAAAAATAGACATTATGCAGATAGATAATCAGGATATAAATCAGCTATTGCCAATATATGGCTATATTGGTGATGAAGGGAGCAAGCTTACTGTTTCGTCAAATGGTGTCTTTCCTCAATTAAGTCTTGAACAACTTATACAGCCAAAAGCACTTGATCATTTTCTCACTCAATTTTTTACACTGATCGATTACCAACAACAGGTCAATCAATCCTTAACCAAAGGAGCTTTAATTAAATTTCACAGTCGATACAAATATTTAATTATGGCTTATTCACAAGTGGCTTATCGAGAGTTAGGACGTTATATCGCTAATATTTCTGACGAAAGTCGAATTGAACAAATCGCACAGACTTATCAACTAAAATTGATGGCAGCATTATGCGTTGCGCCTAATAAAGAAGGGCAAACGAACGCATTAATGCATATGGCAGGGTATTTTAAGCGAAGCTTAAATTCACAACAGAAACAAGAAATGGCACAGACAATTTTGCAATATCGTCGAGATGTTGTCCCTTTTTCCGAGCCTTTTTGTTTACTTCAACATTGGTTAACAATTTATCCTGATGATTACTTGATTAACCAACGCTATTTTTCACCTTACCCAGCCGCATTTAATTATTTAAGAGAGCAACTCTAGGGATAATAAATTATTTATAGAGTTGGTGTTGGTGAATATAGCTTTCAACAGTACTGGGTAGGAAATCGTGGCAATCTAATCTCGCTTTATGGCGAGCACGAATATCCGTTGCGGAAATATTATAAAGAGGGGTATCTGCGAGAAAAATTTTACCTGCAGGTAAACAATGAATATCTTCTTGTTGCTGAGTTTGGTGTTTTACCAACCATGTTTGCATTTGTGCTGATTCAAAATGTGTTTGATAGCCCGGACGAGCACAAACTAATAAATGGCAGACATCGAGTAAGCTTTCCCATTGATGCCATGTGTTAATTGAAAGCAATGAGTCTTGACCAATAATAAAGGCTAAAGGTTGTTTATCGCCAATTTCGTGTCTGAAGTCTCTTAGTGTTTCGATAGTATAAGAAGGCGTTGGCTTCTCAAGTTCACGGGTATCTACTTTAAATGAAGGGTATAGCTCAAGAGCAAGACGCACCATGTCAAGGCGTTGCTGAGAAGAAGCCTCAGGTTGTGGACGATGAGGCGGAATATTGTTGGGTAACCAAATGACTTCTTTTAAACCTATTAATCCAGACAGTGCTTCTACAGGGCGTAAGTGTCCATAATGAATAGGATCAAATGTTCCCCCGTATAATGCGATGGCTTGGTTAATTAAAGGTGTTGAGTAATTAGTATTGAGCATGACTGACAAATCCTTCTGGTAATGCTTTTCCACAGAGTAATAAACCTAATGCACTAAGAGATGGCCAGACTGTTTGTCCGTAATCTTGCTTAATGGTAATTTCAATTCGGCTAAGTAGTCGTATGGCTGTCAGTAATTGATGCTCAGATAAACGTTGTAATGCAGCCGTAAATATTGGACGTCTATTTTGCCAAATTCGATGTTTATCAAAAATAGATTTTAAAGATGCTGTTTTAGATTCACGGTGTAGCGTAATAAGCTGCATTAATTCACGCTGTAAGGTTCTAAGCAGAATAACAGGTTCGCTATCTTCTCTTTTGAGTTGTTGCAAAATATGCCATGCGCGCTGTGTTTTACCCGCAAGTAAAGCATCAACCCAGTGATAAGGGGTAAAATGAGAAGCATCATTTACCGCAGCTTCAACTCTGGGTAGTGTGAGTTTACCATCAGGGTAAAGCAGAGAAAGACGTTCGATGGCTTGGGATAAAGCCAGTAAATTTCCTTCATAGCAATAACAAAGTAGCTGATTACCTTGTTCATCCAGTGTTAATCCTTTTTGTTTTGCTCGACGTGCAACCCAATTAGGTAATTTATCAAGTTCAGGCGTTAAGCAAGAAATATAAGTTCCATGTTGGCTTAATATTTTAAACCATTCACTGTTTTCTTGTGCTTTTGTGAGTTTATTGCCCCGTAAAATTAATAATAAATCTTGATGTAACGCTTGGGATAACTCGGTGAGTTTCTCAGACATTGCTGCATTTGGGCCATTTTCAGGTAGATGAAGCAAAATAGATTGTCTTTGAGAAAAAAGGCTTAGCGATTGACAAAGCGAGTAAATTTCATTCCAGTCCGTATTATTATCAAGAGTAAATTGATAATGCTCGATAAATCCTTGCGCTTTTGCAACAGCTTGGATGGCATCTTGAGATTCTTGGAGCAATAACGGTTCATTACCCCAGAGTAGGTAACTTTGGCGCAGCCCCTCTTGGAGCTGCGCATTCAGTTGTTCTGGATATAAGCGGATCATTTGGCCGGTGAGATTATCTGTTTTGCCTGCTCGGTTTGTGCGGCTTTTTGGCGTTCAGCGTTATGAACAATCAATAGTTTACGCACTAATATTGCAGTCGCTTGCTCACGCATTTCTTGCTTGATAATGTCATTTTCAGCATCTTTCGCTAATGCTTCTAATGGGTTATCGAAGAAGGGGCGTGAAACCTGTGATGAAATAGGATAAATCGTACCATCAGGCATAATCACTTGTGCATCAAGCACAAATGTTAGCTGACGCTCTGCTGATTTACCGTCTTGATACACAGAAACGGTTTCTTTACTCTCTGACGAACCAACAATTTTAAGAATAGGGATATTCGCTGTTGGATTTTCAACAAGCTGAACATCACTGAGTCTAAGTTGTTGGCGCATTACACGAGATAATGGACCGTAAGGGTCGCCTGAGCTGAGGTAAAGTGTTTTTAATTCAGCGGGAACTTGGGTTTTACCTTGAAGGTGAAAACCACAGCCAGCGGTGATTAACACCGCTAAACCCAAAAATAGCGAAAGTAGATATCGCACTAGGCCTCCTTATCAGCCAACAACGATGTTCAGTAATTTGCCTGGAACATAGATGACTTTACGGACGGTCACATCTTCCAAGTATTTAGCAACACTGTACTCTTTTGTTGCCATTTCCTGAACATATTCTTTTTCTGAATTAGCAGGAACAGTGACACGACCACGCACTTTACCATTCACTTGAACAATAATGAGTTTAGTGTCATCAATCATGGCTTCTTCATCAGCAACAGGCCATGGTGCAACATCCACTTCCTCTTTTCCACCTAATGCTTGCCACATAACAAAACAAGCGTGAGGAATGATTGGAGAAAGCATGCGAACGATGGCTTCTAATGCTTCTTGCATTAATGCGCGATCTTGTTCGGTCTCTTGTGATGCACGAGTTAATTTATTCATTAACTCCATGATTGCTGCAATTGCCGTATTAAAGGCTAAGCGACGACCTACATCATCAGACACTTTTGCGATAGTTTTATGTAAATCACGGCGTAAATCTTTTTGTTCTTCTGTCAATGCAGAAAGATCAAGCGATTGTGTCGCCCCTTTTTGTGTATGCTCGTGCACTAAACGCCATAAACGGCGTAAGAAACGGTTAGCACCTTCAACGCTAGATTCTTGCCATTCTAGTGTTAATTCTGGTGGTGCTGCAAACATCATAAATAAACGAACGGTGTCTGCACCATAACGTTCAACCATAGTTTGCGGGTCGATACCGTTATTTTTAGACTTAGACATTTTGCTCATGCCTGCATAAGTCAGTTCATGGCCTTCACTGTCCATTGCTTTAATGATGCGATTTTTCTCATCACGTTCAACAATAGCTTCTGCTGGTGATACCCAGTGACGAGCACCATCTTCACCCGTGTGATAGAACGCATCTGCTAAGACCATACCTTGACACAGTAAACGTTTTGCAGGCTCATCAGAGTTTACTAAACCAGCATCACGCATCAGTTTATGGAAGAAGCGGAAATACATTAAGTGCATGATGGCATGTTCGATACCACCAATATACCAGTCAACAGGTAACCAATAGTTAGCAGCTTTGGGATCTAACATGCCTTTATCGTAATCAGGGCAGGTATAACGTGCGTAATACCAAGACGATTCCATAAAGGTATCAAAAGTATCGGTTTCACGTAGTGCAGGTTGACCATTTATGGTGGTTTTTGCCCATTCAGGGTCAGCTTTAATCGGACTGGTAATCCCGTCCATTTTCACGTCTTCTGGCAAAATAACCGGTAATTGGTCATCAGGAATAGAAACCACTGTCCCGTCTTCTAAGGTTGCCATTGGAATTGGCGCCCCCCAATAACGTTGACGAGAAACCCCCCAGTCACGTAAACGGTAGTTGATTTTACGTTCACCAACACCCATTTCTGCAAGTTTATCTGCAATCGCGTTAAAGCCAGCTTGGTTATCTAAACCAGAGAACTCACCTGAATTGATCAGGCTATTTTTCTCGGTTAACGCGCCTTCAGATAAATCAGGTTGATTACCTTCAGCATCAGCAATAACGGCCTTAATTGGTAAGCTATATTTAGTTGCAAATTCCCAATCGCGTTCGTCATGACCTGGAACTGCCATAACGGCGCCTGTGCCGTATTCCATTAAGACAAAGTTAGCGACCCAAATAGCGACTTTTTCTTTCGTTAATGGATGAATGGCATAAAGGCCTGTTGCAATCCCTTTTTTCTCCATGGTTGCCATATCGGCTTCTGCCATTTTCATATTACGGCATTCATCAATGAAGTGTTGAATTTCAGGGTTATTTTGGGCGGCTTTTTGCGCTAATGGGTGACCTGCAGCAACAGCGACATAAGTCACACCCATAAAGGTATCTGGACGCGTTGTATAAACGGTCATTTTGTCGTCGCTATCGGCAACATCAAAGGTAATTTCGACACCTTCAGAACGGCCAATCCAGTTACGTTGCATGGTCTTAACTTGTTCAGGCCATTCATCTAACGTATCTAAATCGTTTAATAGTTCTTCTGCGTAATCTGTAATTTTAATGAACCACTGTGGAATTTCTTTGCGTTCAACAGGGGTATCACAACGCCAGCAGCAACCATCAATCACTTGTTCGTTGGCTAATACGGTTAAGTCATGTGGGCACCAGTTAACTGCAGAGGTTTTTTTATACACTAAGCCTTTTTCATATAACTTAGTAAAGAACCATTGTTCCCAGCGATAATACTCTGGCGTACATGTTGTGATTTCACGATCCCAATCGTAACCAAAACCCAGTTTCTTTAACTGGTTTTTCATGTAATCAATGTTTTCGTAAGTCCATGGTGCGGGTGCGGTGTTATTTTTTACTGCAGCACCTTCTGCTGGTAAACCAAATGCATCCCAACCGATAGGTTGTAAGACATTTTTACCTAGCATACGTTGATAACGGGAAATCACGTCACCAATGGTGTAGTTACGGACGTGTCCCATGTGTAGTCGGCCAGAAGGATAAGGTAGCATTGACAGGCAGTAATATTTTTCTTTGTTATTATCTTCTGTCACTTTAAATGTATTGTTCTTTTCCCAGTGTTCCTGGATAGTTTGCTCTATATCTTCGGGACGATATTGTTCTTGCATGGCACCGATAATCCTATGGTGAATTAATGGCTACCGGAGGGTAACCGCTATAATGAAATTAAGACTTGCATAGCATAGCTGATTTTGTCTAATAGCCACAACAGTCTTTCTTAATGAAAGCCATTGTTTGCATAACTTTTTCCAGCAAATTACGAGATATGCTGAAAACCAACCCCATTTCAATGTAATAAATGCGTGATTTTTTGTGAAGATGTTTTGATATTGCGGAAAATAAGAATTATTTGATATTAAGTTGCGAGATTTATCTAAAAAATTATGTTTGCTGGCGCACATGAAGTACGCCAGCGAGTGTTCGTCATTATGAGATGTGAGAATTAGTGCAGAATTTTGGCTAGAAAATCTTTTGCTCGATCTGATTTCGGATTATCAAAGAAGTCATTTTTAAGTCTATCTTCCACAATGCGACCTTCATCCATAAAAATAATACGGTCAGCCACTTTTTTGGCAAATCCCATTTCATGAGTCACCACCATCATAGTCATGCCTTCATTTGCAAGCTCAACCATAACATCCAGCACTTCATTAATCATTTCAGGATCAAGTGCTGATGTGGGTTCATCAAATAACATTGCAATAGGATCCATACATAAAGCACGAGCGATGGCGACACGTTGCTGCTGACCACCCGAAAGTTGGGCAGGGTATTTATTCGCATGACTGGCTAAGCCAACACGTTCTAATAACTTTAAGCCTTTTTCTTTTGCGGCATCTTTATTTCTATTGAGTACTTTTACTTGCGCGAGTGTAAGATTTTCAATAATAGAAAGGTGAGGGAATAGCTCAAAGTGTTGAAACACCATACCTACTTTTGCTCGTAATTTAGCAAGATCGGTATGTTTATCATTCACCTTTATGTCATTAACAAGAATTTCGCCTTGTTGTATGGGTTCTAGGCCATTAACCGTTTTGATTAGCGTTGATTTACCTGAACCTGAAGGTCCACAGACAACAACAACTTCCCCCTTTTTAACTTCAGTGGAACATTCAGTCAGTACTTGGAACTGACCATACCATTTAGATACATCTTTTAGGGAAATCATCTAGGTAGTCCTTTTTTTAAGAAAGTTCACTAACATTGAGGCTGCAAAGCTAATGACAAAATAAACAAATCCAGCAAAGAGGATCATCTCAACCTGTGTTCCGTCTCGCTCTCCAATATTTGCGGCTGTTCTGAAAAAGTCAGTAAGGCTTAATACGTAAACTAAGGAGGTATCTTGGAATAATACAATCCCTTGAGTCAGTAAAAGCGGGATCATAGCTCGAAATGCTTGGGGTAAAATCACTAAACGCATGGTTTGTGACTTTGTCATTCCCAATGCGAGTGAGGCGGAGAATTGCCCTTTGCTGACGCTTTGAATACCGGCCCTTATAATTTCAGAGTAATACGCAGCTTCAAATAATGAGAACGCTATCATCGCTGAAATTAAACGGATATCATTTTTTGGTGAAAGGCCTAGAACATTTTGTAATATGTTAGGCACAATTAAATAAAACCACAGTAATACCATGACTAATGGAATAGAACGGAAGGTATTAACGTAAGCAGCTGCAAACCAACGAATAGGTTTAAAGGTGGATAACCGCATAACAGCCAGCACTGTACCCCATAAAATTCCTACAACAATTGCGGTGATGGTAATTTTTAAGGTAATTGCCATTCCATCTACTAAAAACGGTAGGCTTGGAACAACAGAACTCCAGTCAAACTCGTACATTATTGACCTCCTGTTGTGCCCGGTAAGCGAACACGTTTTTCAAGCCAATTCATGATTAACATTATGATGACGTTAATAAAGACATAGGCGAGTGTAATTGCGGTGAATGACTCATAGGCTTTGGCTGAATAATCGAGCAATTTATTTGCTTGTGCCGCCATATCAATAAGACCAATGGTGGAGGCTATCGCTGAGTTTTTCACTAAATTAAGCATTTCAGAGGTCATAGGGGGAATAATGACTCGA
Organism: Proteus sp. FME41; assembly: GCF_014897315.1. Classification (GTDB taxonomy): domain Bacteria; phylum Pseudomonadota; class Gammaproteobacteria; order Enterobacterales; family Enterobacteriaceae; genus Proteus. Next base: position 46,594 of record NZ_JABUYL010000019.1, read on the forward strand.
TATGCATTAGGCAATAAAACATAACGGTAAGTCTGAGGTAATGTTAGGCCCAAGGCGAGTCCAGCCGCTTTTTGACCACGGGGTAATGAGTTGATTGCAGCTCTGACTTGCTCACACATACGTGCAGCAGTAAATAAGCCTAAACAGAGTGCTGAAGAGACAAAAAACTGCACATTTGGCGCTAAATCCATTTTGAACCAGTCGCCAATAGATTGTGGTAATAGCTCAGGAATAACTAAATACCACGTAAAAAATTGAACAATAAGGGGTACGTTACGAAATAGCTCAACATAAATAGTGCCTAAACTGGAGAGCCAACGATTAGGTACGGTGCGTAAAATCCCGAATAAAGAACCGACAAGAAAGGCAATAACCCAAGCGCATAAAGATAAGGCAATGGTGACTTGAAAACCAGAGACCAGCCATCCAAAGTATGTGGTGTTTCCGAAAGGGGCTTCTTGGAAAAATATCCCCCAATCCCAATCAATCGACATGATTTCACCTCCGGTGAAAAAATAGGGGCAGGGAACGGCTGCCCCAAACTTCACTGATCTGTCTGTCCAACAGATACTTTATAATTATTAATTTTGCATCAATTGCTTATGTACATTTATTAGTTCAATGCTTTGTCATTTGGTGATGCAAATAAAGCTTTCATTTCATCAGAGATAGTAAATTCTAGGTTAAGATTTTTAGGCGGGATTGGCGCATTAAACCAGCGATTGAAGGATTTTTCTGCCTCACCTGATTTTTGTGCTGTAGCAATAGTTTCATCAATTAATGCTTTGAATTGAGCATCATCTTTACGCAACATACAGCCATAAGCTTCTTCAGATTGTGGTGTACCTACAATTTCCCACTGACCTGGTTTTTTGGCTTTAGCACGTTCACCTGCCAGCAAGGCATCATCCATCATAAAGGCGACAGCACGACCTGATTCAAGCGTACGGAATGAGTCGCCATGATCTTTTGCGCTGATAATGCGCATGTTCATTTTTTTCTCATCATTCAGTTTATTGAGTAGCATCTCAGACGTTGTGCCTGATGTGACAACCACGTTTTTACCTGATAAGTCTGTGAAATCTTTAATTCCACCGTCTTTTTTCGCCAATAAACGTGTACCTACGATAAAAATAGTATTGGAGAAACCAGCTTGTTGTTGGCGAGCTTCATTATTGGTTGTTGAGCCACATTCAAAATCAAATGTACCATTTTGTAATAATGGAATGCGATTCTGAGATGTGATTGGGATAAGGCGAACCTGTAGATTAGGTTTACCTATTTTATCTTTTACAGCTTGCACAATTAGATTGGAATAGTCTTGAGAGTAACCAACCACCTTTTGTTGGTTATCATAGTAAGAAAAAGGAACAGAGGATTCTCTGTGTCCAACAATAATAATATCGTTGTCATTGATTTTTTTTAAGGTTCCAGTGAGTTCTTCTGCCTGCACTGCTCCTGCAGCCCCTAAAATCATTAATGATAATGCTAGTTTACGCATGTGCATAATAACTCCTGTCGTGGTGATAAGTGATATGAGTGTGTTGCTTTGTGTTTCTTTTTTGTTTTAATTTGTTTTGGTAATGTTAATAAATAGAACAAATAACATACGGTTGGGAAGTGTAATTTATGAAATACGAGAGGTATCTCTCAATAAAAGAATGAAATCAAATGTTGTTAATGATTTTTTTGGAAGCTGTTTTCAATAATTAAAATTATTGTAGTAGAAACCTTATAAAAATAAAGGGTAAAAATAAAAGTTTGAGATAATACGTAAAATAAAATAAGTAGGGATTTGTAAAGTTTATCTTAAGGAGTTGTTTGTCTGTAGATTACCGTTAAGATAGCGAGTCATATTGATGAGGAACATCTATGAGTAATTGGCGGTCAGGTCGCTGGCTAGTGGTGATAACAGTTTTGCTGATATTGTGTTGTATTGTTCAGCGTTCATTGGGTGCACACATCATTAGTGAGCGCTTAGCGACGGCTGTTTCTCAAACACAATATCCACTATCAATGCCGATTGCTGATGATAATAGTGCAACAGAACATCCTTATTCATTGTCTACCTGTGAATTAAGCGCTAAGTCATTATTATCTGTACCTCCATTAACAATAGAACCCTTTTTCCATTCGTGGGCTGTATTACTATTATTAAGTATGGCTGCAATTTACGTCTCTCGTCAGCGTAATCAGAAAAAACACCATCATCCACCTCCACCGATAAGACTTCACCTTCATTATTGTATTTTGAGGGATTAGAAATTTCCTTTTAGCTAAAAGATTGCATGTCTATCTTTGGGCGTTGCTCTATGTGTAGCGTTGTAGGAATTTTTAGGGAGTTATTATGTATCGTTCTTTTATTATGGCGTTGGTATTAACGCTATTCACTTTATCGCCATCTCAAGCTGCTGATACAGGCTGGTTAACTATGCCTGATAATACTCATTCACAGGTTAGGGCAACAGCACAAAAGTCACCTGCTGGTGATGTAAAAGTGTTACTTGAAGTGCAACTTGAATCTGGGTGGAAAACCTATTGGCGTTCTCCTGGTGAAGGTGGGATTGCACCTGAAATTAATTGGTCACAAGAGGTGGGCGAGATAGTATGGCATTGGCCATCACCTTCTGCTTTTGATGTAGCCGGTATTCATACTCAAGGATATGATAAGCAGGTTGTTTTTCCTATTGATCTTACATCAGTTAATAATGACCGTTTACACGGTGTCTTAACGCTATCAACATGCAGTAATGTCTGTATTTTAACAGACTACACGTTAGAACTTGATCTCACTGAGCCAGCACCTGCTGATTTTGAATGGCAATATAATCAAGCCATGGCAAAAATTCCTGTTGCGACGGGATTAGTGTCATCGGTGTCTTCTGATTATAACAATAGTCAACTCACTATTTCGTTACAAAAAGAACAAGGTGATTGGGTTAAACCTAATATTTATCTTGACCCTCCAGAAGGGATGCTTTATGGCATTCCACAACTAAATCATCAAAAAAATAACTTATTTGTGACAGTTGATGTAACCGATGATTGGGGCGATGCTGCGGGAGATATTTCAGGTAAAGCACTTTCATTTGTCATCACTGACCAAAATTTTTCCCGTCAAATAAATGATACCGTTGGGCATGGTGAAACAGGCGTAACTCCCACATCCAATTCAGGTGTCGCACTTTGGAGTATCTTAGCTTTTGCATTATTGGGCGGATTAATTCTAAATTTAATGCCTTGTGTGTTGCCTGTGCTTGCCATGAAACTCGGTTCAATATTGCATCTTGAAAATCGGGATAAAGGCGTTATTCGCAAACAATTTTCTGTGTCTGTTTTAGGAATATTAGTCTCATTTTGGGCGCTTGCTTTGTTTATGACAGGATTACGTTATAGTCAAGAAGCCCTTGGTTGGGGAATTCAATTCCAAAGCCCTTGGTTTATCGGTTTTATGGTGTTAGTCACCGCTATTTTTACTGCTAATTTATTTGGTTTATTTGAATTGCGCTTAAGTAGCAATGTAAATACCAAAATGGCAACGGCGGGAGGACAAGGATATGGTCGTCATTTTTGGGAAGGGGCATTTGCCACTTTGCTGGCAACGCCTTGCTCTGCACCATTTTTAGGTACTGCTGTGGCGTATGCATTAATTGCACCGTTAAGTGAATTATGGCTTATTTTTACTGCATTAGGGGTTGGAATGAGCTTACCTTGGATATTAGTAGCAATATTTCCCTCTGTCGCGAAAGTGTTGCCAAAACCAGGTAAATGGATGAATCGCCTAAGAGTTATTTTAGGCTTTATGATGTTGTTATCGAGTATTTGGCTAATTACCTTGTTGATCCCTCATTTGGGAATACCGATTGTTATTGGTATTTTCATTGTGATCACGTTGGCTTTATTACTGGCAATTGCACAGCACTATGGCAAAAAGGTTATGCTTATTTCTACAGTGGTTGCACTCTTTTTAGGGGGGGGGACTTACTTATTTGTGGCACAACCCGAAAGTCAAACACTTGCAGGCCAAGATGCGGTAAATTGGCAGCCTTTATCAGAAGAAGCAATTCACCAAGCATTAGCGGATAATAAACGTGTCTTTGTTGATGTCACAGCGGATTGGTGTGTGACCTGCAAAGCAAACAAATACAATGTATTATTGCGAGAAGATATTCAGGCTGCACTTTCAGAGCCTGATGTTGTCGCATTAAGAGGGGATTGGACTAAACCCTCTGATAAGATCACCCAGTTTTTAAAACACCGTGGTCAAGTTGCAGTCCCTTTTAATCAAGTTTATGGACCTTGCCATAAAGATGGCGTGGTATTACCCCCTCTTTTAAATAAAGATTCAACATTGACTGTTCTTTCAGAGGCTAAAGGAGCCCAATAATGAAAAAAACACTTTCTGCACTGGTTATCTCGTCGTTACTTTTTGGTGCAAATGTGCAAGCTGCGGCATTAAGCGCTGATCAAGAAAAAGAAGTACGTGCACTTGTTCGTGATACATTAATCAAAAACCCTGAGATTTTAGAAGAAGCTATTACTGCATTACAAGCGCAGAAAGCGGATGAGCAACAAACTCAATTCCGTACTGCATTAAAAGCGGAACACGATGCGCTATATAACGATGCAGCAAGTCCTCGTATTGGTGCTAAAGACGCTAAGTTAGTATTAGTCTCCTTTACTGACTACAACTGCCCTTATTGCAAACGCTTTGACCCATTATTAGAAAAAATCACAGCAGACTACCCTGAAGTGGCGGTTGTCATTAAGCCATTACCATTTAAAGGCGAAAGTTCTGCAAAAGCTTCTCAAGCTGTGCTTTCAGTGTGGAAAGAAGATCCTAACGCTTTCTTAGCGTTACACCAACGTTTAATGCAAAAGAAAACAATGCTAGATAATGCAAGTATTGAAGATGCAATGAAAACAACCAATACAAGCAAAGTAAAATTAACAGATGACAGCTTAAAAGCGTTACAAAATAACTTAGATCTTTCCCGTAAATTGGGTATCCAAGGCACACCAGCAACTGTTGTTGGTGATATGGTTATTCCGGGCGCAGTCGATTATGCTCAGCTAGAACTCATTGTGAAAGAACAACTGGCTAAAGTGAAAAAATAATGCGTAGTCGCTTACGAAAATGGAGCAAAGAACTGATTGTTCTGATCGTCATTTTCGTTTTGGCCTCTTTTGCAATGGACTGGTGGCGTCAACCTACGCCACCTGCCTTAACGAATTTACCAGAGCTTTATACTGTTGATAATCAAGTTATCTCTTTAGCTGAATTAAGTGCTGAAAAGCCTTTGTTAATCTATTTTTGGGCAACTTGGTGTGGTGTTTGTAAATTGACAACACCTGCAGTGAATTCGTTAGCACAAGATGGTTATAACGTGACATCAGTAGCGATCCGTTCTGGTGACAATGCAAAGTTAGAGCGCGGTATTCAATCTAAAGGATTGGTATTTCCTGTCATAAATGATAGCCGAGGCGATATTTCTCAGCAGTGGGAAATTAGTGCAACACCTTCATTTGTTATTGTTTATAAAGGGGAAATGGTAGGCTTTACTAGCGGCTGGTCATCTTCGTGGGGATTAAAACTACGTTTATGGTGGGCTTCTATCTAAATGGGTTATCAGAATTTAAGTAAAGAAAAAATAATACCGGGTAAGCTGGCAATAAAATAAATTATTTCATAAATAATATTTTTACGTCTACGCTCAATTTTTGCTTCTTGGGTATTTTGAGCTATTAACATTTTTTCATCGGCAATGCGTTTTGAAGTATTAATATGTATTGGCACAATATTAATAGAGATAACGGTTTGATTATTTTTATTCGTAGGTGTTAATTGGGCCAATGTCCAACCATATTGATGCAGTTTATCTCCGAACGCATTTTGCTGAATAATATAACCATAATAATCTTTACGAAAACCTTTTTCTTCGTTGTTGCTGGAAATTTTATGAGCATATTGCCAATAAGATTGAATATCGGCTGATGACTGAATTAATTGAGATAGTGCTGGTGGCTCAAGTAAGGTGACATTAACGCGTTTAGATTCAGCTTCTTGTTTTTGTTGAATATTAATCGCAGTTTCCCAATGCACAGGTACAATGGTTTTATCTTCAATAAGTTGATTAATTGACTCTGGTTGTTTTGATAATACCCAGCCAAATTCATGTTGTTGCCGATTGAACATCTGGCGTTGGATCCATTTATTTTCTTTATCTGTACGAAAACCCTTTGTTTCATTATCTGTTGATATTTTTTTAGTTCTTTGCCAAATAATATCGAGAATATGTTCAGGGTAATGTTCCATGATAAAGCCCTTTTATTAGAGAAAGCCCAACCTAATTAATATTAACTTAATAAGGTTGGGCTTTATTCATTTTAATTACGGCGTTTAATAAAGGCGATAATAAAAAATAATCCAACCAGTATCCACAATGGTGTATTACCCCATTTATAATAAGGGGTTAATCCTGTTGTTGGTGTCATTTTTTCCGCTAAAGCACCTTCTTCAAATTGAGGAAGTTGAGAAATTACATCACCGTTGGCGGCAATAAAGGCTGTAATACCGTTATTGGTTGAGCGTAATAATGGACGACCTAATTCTAATGAGCGCATTCTCGCCATTTGAAAATGCTGCCAAGGGCCGATTGAATTGCCAAACCACGCATCATTAGAAATCGTTAATAAGAATCGTGTATCAGGTTTGAAATTAGCACGAACTTGCTCACCTAAAATAATTTCATAGCAGATAGCAGCGGTAATTTTGGCATCATTAACGGTAAGCTGGGGTTGAACATATTCCCCTTGGCTTAATGATGACATTGGTAAATTAAAGAATGGTGCTAATGGTCGTAATAACGATTCTAACGGGACATATTCACCAAAAGGAACAAGATGATGTTTATTATAACGGTCGGTCGCTGGATATTGATAAGCATAGTGCTCACCTAGGGTGATAACACTATTGTAAAAGCGATAGCCTTCTAATGTTGGGCGAGCATCAATAATCCCCGTCATTAAGTGGGTATCTTGATCTCTTAGTTGCTTATCAAGCTCGGCTAAAAAGCCTTGTTGTTGAATTTCAATGTCAGGAATAGCAGATTCAGGCCAAATAATCAGGTTTGCGTTACCGATAAAAGGGCGACTTAAGGTGAGATAGGTCTTTAACGTACTCTCTAACGTGCCTGGTTGCCATTTTAAAGATTGTGCAATATTACCTTGAATCAATGCGATTTCTTGCGTTTCATCTGCTAAAGGTTGATACCACTGATAGGATTTAAAGCTAATAGGAAGCAGTAATAAAAGTGCAGCTACAACAATGCTATAAATTGATTTTCGATAGAGCGCTAATACAATTAATCCACTGATCATAGTCAGTAGTAACGTTATCATCGTTACCCCAAAAATAGGGGCAATTCCTTTTAATGGGCCATCTATTTGGCTATAACCAAATTGGAGCCAAGGAAAGCCAGATAATACCCAGCCTCTTAGAAACTCAGTAAGTTGCCATAATGCAGGTGCTGCAAACACAAACCGCCAAAGTGTGGGGTTTGGAAAAAACTTATTGAGTAAACCGGCAAAGAGCAGGGTATAGAGCGATAAATAGAGTGCTAATAAAATCACTAAAAAGATATTTATCGCAAACGGCATACCGCCAAAATCAGCAATGCTGACATAAACCCAATTTACACCACTACCAAATAACCCAAAGCCCCAAGCAAAGCCAAGAAATGCACCTTGGCGAGTAGTGCGTTGGGTTATGATAAATAATAGACCCGACAATGAAATTAAGGCCGCGGGCCAAAAATCAAAAGGTGAAAACGCGAATGTGCCGATGGCACCGAAAAAAACCGCCAGAAGGGCGCGAACCCACTGGCGGTTTAAGAAAGAGATATTATTCATTTATATCCTACGCATCGTTACCTAAGTCAGGGATCGGTGCATCATCGGGGATATGCACATAAACCTGAATAATCTTACGGCTATCCGCCATAACGACTTTAAATTGGTAATTATCAATGGTAATAGTTTCACCACGAGCAGGAAGGTGACCAAAGGCTTGCATAACTAAACCGCCAATTGTATCAACTTCTTCATCACTGAAATGTGTACCGAACGCTTCATTGAAATCTTCTATCTGAGTTAACGCTCGAACTGAGTAAGCGTGACGACTCAGTGGACGAATATCAATATCATCCTCATCATCATACTCATCTTCAATTTCGCCGACGATAAGTTCAAGAATATCTTCAATTGTGACAAGCCCTGATACGCCTCCAAATTCATCTATGACAATCGCCATATGATAGCGTTGAGAGCGGAATTCTTTTAATAGGCGATCGACCCGTTTACTTTCAGGTACAACTACCGCAGAACGCAGGACTTTATCCATACTAAATGGCTCTGCGTCAGTACGCATAAATGGCAATAAATCTTTTGCCATCATTAAGCCTTCAATATGATCTTTGTCTTCGCTAATGACTGGGAATCGGGAATGTGCTGAGTCAACAATCACATCTAAACACTCATCAAGTGTTTGATTGCGTTTTAGTGTGACGATTTGAGAGCGAGGGATCATAATATCCCGAACACGCTGTTCAGCAATATCCATTACCCCTTCAAGCATGTCGCGGGTATCAGGATCAATTAATTCTTTCTGTTCAGAATCGCGGATAAGCTCCATCAGATCATCACGGTTTTTAGGTTCGCCGTGGAACCACTGATTAAGCAGTGTGAGAAACCCTTTCTTAGGACCAGGGTTATCGTTACTCGAAGATTGGTCGTCGCTCATGGCGTTTTAACTATTTTTCCTCATTGAATGGTTAATTAGATATAATATTTATCATAAAAATAAGAGAACTGTTACTCTTTTTCTATCAAATAGGGATCTGCATAACCTAAATTTTGTAAGATTTCTGTCTCTAAACTTTCCATTTCTTCAGCTTCATCATCTTCAATATGATCATAGCCTAAAAGATGCAAACATCCATGAATTACCATGTGTGCCCAATGTTCTTCAACAGTCTTACTTTGTTCAACGGCTTCTGTTTCGACAACTTGGCGGCAAATAATTAAATCACCTAATAAAGGTAATTCAATCTCAGGTGGCGCCTCAAAAGGAAAAGAAAGCACATTAGTGGGTCTGTCTTTACCACGATATGTCAGATTAAGTTCGTGGCTTTCTGCTTCATCAACAATACGAATAGTCACTTCGCTGATGGGTTGAAATTGAGGTAATACGGCTTCTAACCATGTCATAAATTGAGCTTCAGTAGGAAGCCCTTGTGCATTTTCAGTTGCCACTTGTAAATCAAGGATAACTTCACTCATGATTTTCTCTCTGAAGCTTCTCTTTTTCAGCTTTGATAGCTTGGCGGCGTTTTTGATCTTCCGTTTCCCAAGCTTCATAAGCAATAACAATTTTGGCTACCACAGGGTGGCGTACAACGTCTTCACTGTGGAAAAAATTAAAGCTTAAGTCATTCACATCAGATAAAACTTCAATGGCATGACGTAAGCCTGATTTATTCCCTCTTGGCAGGTCAATTTGGGTAATATCCCCAGTGACAACTGCTTTAGAGTTGAAGCCGATACGTGTTAAGAACATTTTCATCTGTTCAATAGTGGTATTTTGGCTTTCATCAAGAATAATAAAAGCGTCATTCAGTGTTCGCCCACGCATATAAGCAAGAGGCGCCACTTCAATAACATTACGCTCTATCAGTTTCTCAACTTTTTCAAAACCTAACATCTCAAATAACGCATCATAAAGTGGTCGTAAATAAGGATCGACTTTTTGACTCAGGTCGCCCGGTAAAAAGCCCAGCTTCTCACCAGCTTCAACCGCAGGACGTGTTAATAAGATACGACGTACTTCTTGACGCTCAAGAGCATCAACAGCGGCAGCAACAGCCAGATAGGTTTTTCCTGTCCCTGCAGGCCCAATACCAAAAGTAATATCATGGGTCTGAATATTAGCAATATATTGTGCCTGATTCGGTGTACGTGGTTTTATCACACCACGCTTAGTCCGAATAGTGGTCGATTTCCCAAATTCAGGAACATGCTCATCACTTTGCTCAAGTACACGGCTTTCTTTGATAGCAAGGTGAATTTGTTCAGGGTCGATATCAGGGATCACGCTTTTAATTGGCGCGGTTTCCATATACAAGCGACGCAAAATTCCTGTAGCTGCATTAACACATAATGATTTTCCCGTAAGTTTAAAACGGTTGTCACGATGATTAATCTCGATACCTAAACGGCGCTCAAGTTGCTTAATATTATCGTCAAATGGGCCACATAAACTCATTAAACGGGCATTGTCAGCTGGCTCTAAGAAAATCTCTTGGGTCGCTACCTGTGCGTGTGCTATTACTGTCACTGATTATCCTTTTGTTAAATCTGATTAATTAGGGTTGGTGAACACCTACTCCTAATTCATCTTCTTTACGAGTACGTGCAATAACGGATTCAGGTGATTCATGGATACGTAAATCCATTTGCTCTTCCGTTCTAATGACTTTACCACGTAGAGAGTTGGCATAAACGTCTACAATCTCAACATCAACGAATTTACCAATCATATCAGGTGTACCTTCAAAGTTAACTACGCGGTTATGCTCAGTTCGACCTGATAATTCCATCACATTTTTACGGGAAGGCCCTTCAACGAGAACACGTTGTATACTTCCTATCATGGCACGGCTAAAGCTCATTGCTTGCTGATTAATGCGTTGTTGTAACAGATGTAAACGTTGTTTCTTTTCATCTTCGCTGACGTCATCGGGTAAATCGGCTGCTGGTGTGCCTGGGCGTGCAGAATAGATAAAGCTAAAGCTCATATCAAAATTAACGTCAGCAATTAATTGCATGGTTTTTTCAAAGTCGTCTTGAGTTTCATCAGGGAAACCAATGATAAAGTCTGAACTGATCAGAATACCTGGACGCGCTTTGCGTAATTTGCGAATGATGCTCTTGTATTCAAGTGCCGTATGGTTACGCTTCATTAATGTTAGAATGCGGTCAGAACCACTTTGTACAGGTAAGTGTAAGTAGCTGACTAATTCTGGCGTATCAGCATAGACTGCAACGATATCGTCAGTAAACTCGATGGGGTGGCTGGTGGTAAAGCGAACACGGTCAATACCATCAATTGCTGCCACTAAGCGAATTAACTCAGCAAAGCTACAAATTTGGCCATCAAACGTGGCGCCACGATAGGCGTTAACATTTTGACCTAACAAGTTAACTTCACGGACACCTTGTGCCGCTAATTGTGCAATTTCAAATAGCACATCATCACAAGGGCGGCTGACTTCTTCACCACGAGTGTAAGGCACAACGCAGAAAGAACAGTATTTATTACAGCCTTCCATAATAGAAACAAATGCAGAAGGGCCATCAGCACGAGGCTCGGGCAAACGGTCAAATTTTTCGATTTCTGGGAAGCTAATATCGACAACAGGGCTTTTAGTTCCTTTAACCTGATTAATCATCTCAGGTAAGCGGTGTAAGGTTTGTGGTCCGAAGATAATATCGACACACTGCGCACGTTGGCGGATGTATTCACCTTCTTGAGAGGCAACACAACCACCAACGCCAATGATAATATCGGGTTTATTATCTTTAAAATATTTCCAGCGTCCTAACTGATGAAAGACTTTTTCTTGTGCTTTCTCACGGATAGAACAGGTATTTAGCAGTAGAATGTCCGCATCTTCGGCGACATCGGTTAACTGATAACCGTGGGTGCTTTCGAGTAGGTCTGCCATTTTGGATGAATCGTACTCATTCATCTGACAGCCCCAAGTTTTAATGTACAGTTTTTTTATCGTCGACATTGTGTAAATCCGGTATTTTCAGTGAGACAATAGCTAATCACTAGAAAACGTTGCGTGTAATAAGCCAATAAGGCGGTTATTGTAGTCATTTGTGGGGTCAGTGACTAGAGTAAGTCGGCGCTAATTCTTTATGGCGTTTAGTTTAATCAAAATAAACTGAAACAGCGCTTACCTATTATTTAAAGTAATGAGTTATGGCATAACAATGATGAGTAATGTAAAAAACGATTTTGATGCAATCATCGCGGGTGGCGGGATGATTGGCGCTGCCGTTGCAATTGGGCTAGCGCAAGAAGGATTGCGTGTTGCAATGATTGAACGACAGTCTCCAGCACCTTTTGATGTGTCATCTCATCCTGATATCCGTATTTCTGCGATTAGCTGCGCGTCAGTAAGTCTATTAAAACAATTAGGTGCATGGCAACATGTTTTAGCTATGCGTTCTGCGCCTTATCTTACCTTAGAAACATGGGAAGAAGAAAATGCCCATGTAATTTTTGATGCTAAAAGCTTAGGTTTACCTGAATTGGGGTATATGGTTGAAAACCGTATTTTGCAATTAGCACTTTGGCAAGAGGCTGAACGTTATAGCAATATCACTTTATTATGCCCAAATAGTCTAAGTAAAATGACTTATTCAGATGATAAGTGGAAAGTGACTCTTTCTGATGGCAATGAGGTGACCACGAATTTAGTGGTGGGTGCAGATGGTGCAAATTCTCAAGTGCGTCAATTTGCGGGTATTGGCAGCAATGGTTGGCAATATCGTCAATCTTGTATGCTAGTGACAGTAAAAACAGAATTACCCCCTGAAAAGGGAACATGGCAACGCTTTTATCCTTCTGGCCCACGAGCCTATTTGCCACTTTTTGATAACTGGGCATGTTTGGTTTGGTATGACGCTCCTGAGCGAATTAGAAAACTGCAAAGCATGTCAATGACACAGTTAGAAAAAGAAATTCAACATGCCTTTCCTCAGCGCTTGGGTAAAGTCACCCCTATTGCTGCGGGTTCATTTCCATTAACACGTCAACATGCAAGTCGTTACGTTGATAATGGTATTATTTTGCTGGGTGATGCGGCACATACCATTAATCCATTAGCTGGACAGGGTGTAAACTTAGGCTATCGTGATGTTGATTGTTTCTTGGAATTAGTGGCAGAAGCGAAAAAGCATTATGAGCCTTGGGATTCAATGGCGTTATTGAAAAAATACCAGCGTCGCCGTATGCCTGATAATTTAGTGATGCAGGCAGGGATGGATGTATTTTATCACGCCTTTAGTCATCAATTACCCGGTTTGAAATTAGTCAGAAATATTGGCCTATTGGCAGCACAACACGCAGGAAAAGCCAAAGAAGCGGCGTTGCGTTATGCCTTAGGTATTAAGTAATAAGCAATGCGATGATCTCATTATGCAAGATCATCGCATGATCGTTAAGCGTTTAAATGTTTGGCATGAAAAGCAATATGCTCACCAATAAAACTCGCCACAAAATAGTAACTGTGATCATACCCTTGATGTAAATTTAACTGATAAGGAAACTGTTTTTTATCACAGGCTTGCGCAAATAATTCAGGTTTAAGCTGCTCTTGATAAAAGGGATCATCTAACCCTACATCAACACGCATCGGTAATGCACTTTCTGCACTGTTGATCAATGCAATGGCATCATACTGTTGCCATTGTGTCGTATCATCTCCTAAATAAGCCTTAAACGCCTTTTGCCCCCAAGGAACAAGTGATGGTGCGACTATGGGTGAAAATGCGGATACACTGCTATAGCGCGCCGAATTTCGTAAAGCTATGGACAATGCACCATGCCCCCCCATTGAATGCCCACTAATTGCACGCTGATTAGTGACTGGAAAATTTGCTTCAATCAATGCAGGAAGCTCATCAACAATATAGTCATACATCTTGTAATGGGTATTCCAAGGAGATTGCGTGGCATTAAGATAAAATCCAGCACCTTGCCCTAAATCATAAGCACTATCATCAGCGACATTTTCACCACGAGGACTGGTATCTGGCACAACTAAAATAATGCTATGTTGTGCCGCAAATTGTTGAGCACCAGCTTTAGTAATAAAATTTTGTTCGTTACAAGTTAAACCCGATAACCAATATAAAACAGGGTAATTTTGCCCTTCCTCCATAGGCGGAAGATAGAGGGCAAATTTCATCTCACAATTAAGTGTCTTTGATGTATGTTGATAAACATCCTGCCAACCACCAAAACAGGCATGGCGTTCAATCCTTTCCATTTTGACTCCTTTAAAAACAAAGACAAACCTATGAGGCATAGGCTTGAGGATGATTAATCGAAATGAATAACCGTGCGGATTGATTTACCTTCATGCATTAAATCAAAAGCGTCATTAATTTTTTCTAACGGTAGTTTATGGGTAACAAAAGGCTTAAGTTCGATATTGCCTTTCATAGCATCTTCAACCATACCGGGTAATTGGCTTCGACCTTTAACACCACCAAAAGCAGTACCTTTCCACGAACGGCCAGTCACTAATTGGAATGGGCGGGTTGAGATCTCTTGCCCAGCACCTGCTACACCAATAATAATGGATTGACCCCAGCCACGATGGGCGCTTTCTAATGCCGCTCTCATTACATTGACATTACCAATACATTCAAAAGTATGGTCAATACCCCATTGCGTCATTTCGACGAGAACTTGCTGGATAGGTTTGTCATAATCATTAGGGTTTAAGCAATCGGTCGCCCCAAATTGACGTGCTAATGCAAATTTCTCAGAATTAGTATCAATGGCAAAAATACGACCCGCTTTGGCTTGTCTTGCACCTTGAAGAACAGCAAGACCAATCCCCCCTAAACCAAAGACAGCAACAGAGTCACCTTCTTGTACTTTTGCCGTATTGTGAACAGCACCAATTCCCGTTGTGACACCACAACCTAATAAACACACTTCTTCATGATTGGCTTCTGGATTGATTTTTGCCAATGAAACTTCAGCCACAACAGTGTATTCGCTAAAAGTGGAACATCCCATGTAGTGATAAATAGGTTGTCCATTATAAGAAAAACGTGTTGTCCCATCAGGCATTAGGCCTTTACCTTGTGTGGCTCTGACGGCAACACAAAGATTTGTTTTACCTGATTTACAGAATAAGCACTCACCACATTCGGCTGTATATAGTGGAATAACATGATCACCCGGTTTAACGCTGGTGACGCCTTCACCAACTTCCACAACAACGCCTGCACCTTCATGCCCTAGAATAGCGGGAAATACACCTTCAGGATCATCACCAGAGAGCGTAAAAGCGTCTGTATGGCAAACACCTGTGTGACTAATTTTAATGAGCACTTCACCGGCTTGAGGTGGCATTACATCAACTTCAACGATTTTTAAAGGTTCTCCTGGCCCAAATGCGACCGCTGCACGAGATTTCATGGTGTATCCTTTTTGTTATTAACGCAGGTAAGTGCGGATAAGTGAGATGGCATCATCAACGGAGTTTTTTTGATCTTCAGGAGAAGCGACGGCATCCATAAGACCTTCACGCAAATGACTTTCGAGCACTCCCGCCATAAGGCCATTGATAGCACCTCGAATGGCGGCAATTTGTTGTAATACCTGACCACATTCGTTTTCATTTTCAAGAGCAGTTTCTAATGCAAGAAGTTGCCCTTTAATTTTTCTTACACGTGTTAATGCGGCTTTTTTTTCTGCTGGGGTGTGTGGCATACATAATCCTTAATTATACTATAGGGGAGTATAGTATTTGAATGAATACATGTACAGAAAGATCAAAAGAACTTAGAAAAGGAAAGATAAAATTAAAAAAGTGTGATTTTAAAAGATGATGTTTTAACTATAGAAAGGATAAGAAGAGAGATTAGATAAGATTGAGAAGGGATAAAAACAAAAAAGACCCGCATTTGCGAGTCTTATTCGTTGATTTCGTGATAAACACGTTAATAATCAATGGTGCGGAAGGCGAGACTTGAACTCGCACACCTTGCGGCGCCAGAACCTAAATCTGGTGCGTCTACCAATTTCGCCACTCCCGCATACAACGTTTAGAAAAAAAGACTCTCATAAGAGTCTCTCTTTCAAAATATGGCTGGGATACCAGGATTCGAACCTGGGAATGCCAGGATCAAAACCTGGTGCCTTACCGCTTGGCGATATCCCAAAAAATGGTGGCTATGACGGGATTCGAACCTGTGACCCCAACATTATGAGTGTTGTGCTCTAACCAGCTGAGCTACATAGCCATATTGAATCTAGCATATCTTTCTTTTAAGAAGATGGCTGGGATACCAGGATTCGAACCTGGGAATGCCAGGATCAAAACCTGGTGCC
>NZ_JABUYL010000020.1 GCF_014897315.1 Proteus sp. FME41
TTAACCTGACAACACCGAAGGTGTTTTGTCTGAGAGACAAAGAGTAGATGAAGTAGGCTTGTTAAAGATTGAGATTACTGGTTATGGAGTAGGAATACGAGATAACGGGTAATAAACAGAATTTGCTTGGCGGCCATAGCGCAGCGGACCCACCTGACTCCATGCCGAACTCAGAAGTGAAACGTTGTAGCGCCGATGGTAGTGTGGGGTCTCCCCATGTGAGAGTAGGGAACTGCCAGGCATTAAATAAGACAAAAAAGCCAACCCAATGGGTTGGCTTTTTTGCGTTTGAAGCATTTGAAATTTATAAATAATAAAAAATCTGCTCAAATATTAAAACGCCCCAATATAGGGCACTTTATTTCTATTATAACTAAAATGGTTAACAGAGATTATAGCGAGAGAATGCCGCTAACACTGTTCTTTCTGAAATTTCCAAATACTCATCCATTGCAAGTGCTGCTTCTAGTGCTTTGCCATCCATTAAAAGTGTTAAAATTTGCTCATTTTTTTCAATATAAGGTGCATGTAGTAATTGGGGGTCATTTAACAAACCAAATGCTAAGCGTAATTCTGCAGAAATAAGTTGATACTGCTTAAATAATCGAGGGCTATCTGAAAGCTCAACAATAGCAGTATGAAAATGCATATTACAGGTTCCCACACCACTCCAATCTTGCTGTTCTTGAAACTTTTTTGCTTGATTAACATTATCTTGCATTCTAACAATAGCTGGATGCATAGGATAAGAATGTCGTAGAGCATCACATTCAATCAATCGTCTTACACGATAAATATCCATAATAGAGGCCATATCTGGCACTGAAACAAAAACACCACGATTAGGTTTGTAAGTCAAAAGCCCTTCTTGAGTGAGTACACGAAAAACCTCCCTTAAGGTATTACGCGATATCTCTAGCGTTTCACTTAATGCAGTTTCTGACAATCTCTCACCAGGAGGTAATTCTCCAATAGTGATTTTCTGCCGAATAACATTTGCAACTTTTTGAGAAAGAATTTGTGGTGATGTTTTTTTCTGCATTATCTTCTGCTATTAGCTCAATAGAAGCGCCTATTCTATCAGTGAGTTTTACAATATATAACCTCTATTATGCCAGTATGTTGTACTTCTCACTGTATACCATGTTGCTTGCTATCAAAAAAAGTTAATTTCTTCGCGATATATTTTTAATTATGACGTTTTTTGACGTTAATCTTATGCACCATTTTTGGGCATTTCATCTTTTTGCGCCTCATTTAGGTGCATATTCGATGCAAATTAATTTATGTTAATTGTCAATAAAATGTTAAAAATGCGATCTTCTTTGCACTTTTATCATCTCATATTTAAATCTATTTGCTTATTTATTCATCTATTATTATTAATTGTTCAACAATCCAATATCAGGTGATTAACAATTACGTATTCATGCTCAACAATGGCATGCAAATTGCCTTAGTAATAATAATTAAAATAATGATGATAAAGGGGGTAGCTTATGGCTACACAAGATTCTGCAAATACGGCTCCAACTGCGTTTATAAAAAATAGACGTTCTTCTCTGATTGCTGCTATTTTTTTAATGGCAACCTCGGCAATTGGCCCCGGCTTTATTACACAAACGGCAACCTTTACTGCCACAATGGGGGCTGCATTTGCATTTGGAATTTTAGCTTCGATAATTATTGATTTCATTGTGCAACAAAGCATTTGGCGAGTGATTACGGTAACCAATATGCGTGCATCAGATATTGCTAACAAAGCTATTCCTGGAAGTGGGTACTTGTTAGCAGTCTTAGTTATCTTCGGTGGGTTAGTTTTTAATGTAGGTAATATTGCAGGTGCAGGATTAGGACTTAACGCTATGGTTGGGCTAGATCCTAAATGGGGTGGGATCTTAAGTGCATTACTTGCGATCTATATTTTCTCATCACGTAAAGCCAGTAACTTTATCGATCGAATGATCATTATTCTTGGTATCGTCATGATCTTATTAACTGTTTTTGTGATGTTTGCCTCGAATCCTCCTATTGGTGAAGCATTACGACAAACCGTTTTACCTGATTCAATTAACTTTGCCACAATTACCACGATTGTGGGAGGGACGGTAGGCGGCTACATCTGTTATGCCGGTGCTCATCGCCTTCTTGATAAAGGTACAACAGGTATTGAGAATATTGAGGCTGTCTCTAGCGCTGCAACTAAAGGCATCTTAGTGGTTGGGTTAATGCGCTACATTTTATTTCTTGCCATTTTGGGTGTCGTTGCCAGTGGCGTAACGTTAGATATTTCTAGCCACGCAGCCAATCCAGCTTCTCAAGCATTCCAACATGCCGCTGGTTTAACAGGGTTACGCATCTTTGGTCTTATTTTATGGGCGGCTGCTCTTACTAGTGTTATTGGTGCTGCTTATACCTCCATGTCATTTATCACGGTGTTTAAAAAAGGGATCACAGAACGTCAGCGTAATATCGCAACCATTATTTTTATTGCTGTTTCATTAGCTATTTACATGGTGATGGGAACTGCGCCCGCGGCATTATTAGTCTTTGCTGGGGGATTTAATGGACTGATTTTACCTATTGGTATGACGTTATTTATTTTTGTTGCTTGGCGTCGTCAAGATTTAATGAATGGCTATAAATATCCAGCATGGTTGCTATGGTCAGGGATTATTGTCTGTGTGCTAACTTGGTATATGGGCATTATGTCAGTGGGTACCATTTTCAATTACCTCAACATTGCTTAAAGGAATAATAACAATGATTAAAACTATCGATTTAAACAGTGATTTAGGTGAAAGTTTCGGGCAATGGGCAATGGGGAATGATGATGCGGTACTTGAAATAGTCAGTAGCGCCAATATTGCCTGTGGTTTTCATGCCGGCTCACCAGATGGAATTTTAAAAACATTAAAAGCAGCGAAGCAGCATAATGTCGCGATAGGTGCGCATGTTGCTTATCCTGATTTAGTGGGGTTTGGTCGTCGTAATATGGATATTGCCAGTGATGAATTAACCGCAGATGTGATTTATCAAATAGGTGCTTTGCAAGGATTGGCTAAAGCCGCGGGTTTAAGTGTGACCTATGTTAAGCCACATGGTGCACTTTATAACACCATTGCTCATGATAAACGCCAAGCACTTGCTGTTATTGAAGCGATACTTGCTGTAGACCCTCAACTGACACTAGTTGCTTTAGCGGGATCACCTTTGATTACACTTGCGAAAGAAAAAGGCCTTCGAGTAATCGCAGAAGCTTTTGCAGACAGAGCTTATCATGCTGATGGTACGTTAGTTTCTCGTAAAAAAGAGGGCGCTGTTTTACATGATCCTGAACGTGTTGCTCAACGCATGTTACGACTTGTGCAAGAAGGTGGCGTTGAGTCCATAGAAGGCGTTTTTACTACGATACAAGCTGATTCCATTTGTGTTCATGGTGATAGCCCTGACGCAGTTAATTTAGCAAAAAGCGTAAAAGAAATTTTAATCAATCATGATGTTGCAATTAAGCCATTTGCACCTGCTTTACTGAAAAATGAGGCATAAATATGACTTATTTAATGAAAGCAACTGCGGATGCAATTGGCAAAGCACAAGAAGCTCGATTAGCTATTCGTCATGGTTTAGCTATACCAACGGCAGGTATGGCGAAAGGAATGACGCAAGCTAACATGATTAGTTTACCTCGTGATTGGGCATTTGATTTTCTGCTCTACGCTCAACGTAACCCGAAAAGTTGCCCAATATTGGATGTTTGTGAATCAGGCAGCTATCGTACTGTTCTCGCGAAAGACGCCGATCTGCGTACTGACATTCCTCTTTACCGAGTTTGGGAAAACGGCAAATTAGCGGATGAAATAACAGATGCCACTGAAATTTGGGCACAACATCCCGATCTCGTGACGTTTCTTATTGGTTGTAGTTTTACTTTTGAAACCCCTATGTTAGAAGCGGGCATTGAAATTCGACATATTACAGATAACGGCAATGTCCCGATGTATAAAACGAATCGTTTGTGTCGTCCAGCAGGGCGATTAGAAGGCGAGTTAGTGGTTTCAATGCGTCCTATTCCTTCAGATAGAGTCGCTGATGCGGTGATGATCAGTGGTCGTTTCCCTTCAGTACATGGTGCTCCCGTACATATTGGATCGCCCGACGCTTTGGGTATTAAAGATATTATGTCGCCAGATTTTGGCTCACCAGTGAGAATTGAAAAAGGCGAGATCCCCGTCTTTTGGGCGTGTGGTGTAACGCCTCAAGCTGCGGTAATGCGTTCAGGTGTACCTTTCGCACTTAGCCATGCTCCGGGGCATATGTTTATTACCGATGTGCCCGATGCAGCTTATCACGTATAAGGGAGGAAGAAACTTTGCGCTTTTTACCCGTTAATTTATCGCATTTATTAGTGGAGCTTTCTTCTTTAAAAGAGACGCTTGCGTTGTATGAGTCCGTTAAACAAGCGGATATTGCTGCTATTCAAGACATTGTACCTGCGGCAAAAACACTCTTAATTCACTATACGCCGTGGCTAATCACAGCTGAAGAACTTGTGTTTCAACTTCGACAGTTAGAAGTTAAAGCGGTATCAGCACGTCAAACACAATCATTAACGATCCCCGTTCATTATCAAGGTGAGGATCTTAATGAGGTCGCTGAATTATTAGGGATCGCTACCCGTGAAGTGATCCGCAGACACACAGAACAAACCTATCAAGTTGCCTTTACGGGTTTCGCTCCGGGTTTTGCCTATTTGATTGCAGATGAAACTGCGCTTTATGTGCCTCGTCGTAAAACACCGCGTACACGAATTCCGGCTGGATCAGTAGGACTCGCGGGTGAATTTAGTGGTGTGTATCCACAACAAAGCCCCGGTGGTTGGCAACTTATAGGTACCACAGAAATAAAAATGTGGGATCTTTCCCGTGAACAGCCTGCTTTTTTATTACCGGGTAATGAAGTGCATTTTGTTGATGCACAAAAATCACCAATAACAGTTTCATTACCTGAGAAAAAATCAGCAGTCACTTCCCAACTGTCTCTGAATGATAAAGGGTTATATGTTATTTCAGCGGGGCTGCAGACATTATTTCAGGATGAAGGACGCATTGGTGCAGCATCAATGGGCGTTTCTGCGTCAGGCGCACTTGATAAACCTGCATTACATTCAGCTAATCGCTTAGTGGGTAATCCTACAACTTGTGTTGCCCTTGAGGTAACGCTCGGGGGATTAACACTTAAAGCGCGACAAGATTGTGTGATCGCTTTAACCGGGGCGGATTGTTCCATTACGCTAAAACATGAGTCGGGTGAGACTGAATTCTTATCTGGTTATCAACCTATCGATGTTCGCTGTGGCGATGAAATTATTTTAGGTATGCCAAAAACAGGTGTACGTAGTTATCTTGCCGTGAGAGGTGGGTTTAAATTACCTAAAGTTTTAGGGAGTTATGCTTTTGATACCTTAGCGCAAATTGGTCCAAATGCGTTACAAGAAGGTGATGTTCTTCATCTTAATAACGAAAGTATACAAAACAGTATTATTGTTGAGGAACAACCGACATCAACACTTCCAAAACAAGGTGATATCGTCACGCTTGATATCGTTTTAGGACCTCGTACAGATTGGTTTACAACAGACGCGATAAAGATATTAACGTCACAATTATGGCAAGTCACTCCACAATCCAATCGTATCGGTTTACGTTTATTCGGTGATACGCCTCTTGCCCGAGAGCAACAACAAGAATTATCGAGTGAAGGTACCTGCATTGGCGCAATACAAGTGCCGATTAATGGACAGCCTGTTTTGTTTCTTAACGATCACCCATTAACGGGAGGCTATCCTGTTATTGGTGCTGTTGCTGAATACCACTTACCACTTGCAGGGCAAATTCCTGTGAATGCTAAAATTCGTTTTAACCCAATCACCGAATTTCAAGAATATTGATAGGAGCATGCCACTCATGACAACCATTAACCAAAAACAACGAGTGAAGCATCGGATACTTATTGCTAACAGAGGTGAAATTGCTGTTCGTATTATTCGTGCTTGTCAGGACTATGGTGCCACTTCAATTGCTATTTATGCCAATGATGATATTGATGCTCTGCATGTCCGCCTTGCAGATGAAGCGTATGGATTAAAGGGTAATTTACCCAAAGAGAGCTATTTAGATATCAATAAAATTATTGATATCGCCCATAAAGCCAACGCAACCATGATCCATCCCGGTTACGGTTTTCTTTCAGAGCGTGCAGACTTTGCAAAAGCGGTACAAGAGGCTGGATTTATTTGGGTTGGGCCAAACCCAGAAACGATCGAAGTGCTTGGCGATAAAGTGAAAGCGCGTAAAATTGCACAATCGGTTGGTGCGCCGCTTGTGAATGGTACGGCTGATCCCGTTAATGATGCCAAAGAAGTATTAAATTTTGCTAAACAATATGGTTTGCCCGTTGCGATTAAAGCTGCGTTTGGTGGGGGGGGACGAGGTTTAAAAATCGCCCACAAAATGGACGAAATTGAAGAACTTTATCATTCAGCAGTACGAGAGGCTGTAACGGCTTTTGGTCGTGGCGAATGTTATGTTGAGCAATTTTTAGATAAGCCTCGTCATATTGAAGCACAAATTATTGCCGATAAATTGGGTAATGTCGTCGTCGTTGGAACACGAGATTGTTCATTACAACGCCGTAACCAAAAGCTTATTGAAGAAGCGCCAGCACCTTATTTAAGTGATGAACAACGTGAACGTATACATCAATCAGCGAAAGATATTTGCGCTAAAGCAGGTTACGTGGGTGCGGGTACAGTCGAATTTTTATTAAGTGCAAATGGTACTATCTCCTTTCTGGAAGTAAATACACGTTTACAAGTAGAGCATCCCGTTACCGAAGAAACTGCAGGTATCGATTTAGTTATCGAACAACTCCGCATTGCAGAAGGTTTTGCGTTAAGCATTGATAAAACGCCGGTTCCTCGAGGGCATTCTTTTGAATTTAGGATCAATGCAGAAGATCCCGCAAAAGGTTTTTTACCTACCCCAGGTTTAATTACACATTTTTCTCAGCCATCCGGCCCTGGTGTACGAGTGGACAGTGGTGTTACTGAAAACAATCAAGTATCACGCCAATTTGACTCTATGATGGCAAAACTAATCGTTACAGGTGCAACACGCGAACAAGCGATTTCACGAGCCCGCCGAGCCTTGTCTGAGTTTAAAATTGAGGGGGTAGCAAGTGTATTACCTTTTCATTGTGAGATGATGAAGCAACATGATTTTACTGAAGAGTTTAAGGTACACACTCGCTGGATTGAAACCGATTTTCAGGCGAAAAAGAGTCATTTTCCGCGAAGTACGTCTGTAAAAAATGAAGAGTTGGTCCGTACTTTTATTGAAATTGATGGTCGTCGTCACGAATTAGCGTTACCGGCACAATTACTTTCACTCTCTGCGGTAATACCGACAGCAATCAGTACTCATCATGAGTACGAAGAAAATGAAAACGCAGTCACCGCTCCCATTTCAGGCGTATTACATAGTTGGATTTTATCTGATGGTGATAACGTCAAAGAGGGTGATGTGATTGCTATTATGGAGGCGATGAAAATGGAAGTTCAGGTAATTGCTTCTCGTAATGGGGTATTACAGCAAAAAGCCAAAACAGGCGACTACTTTTCAGCAGAAACGATTTTGGCTGAAATCAGTTAAGTGTCATTAACTTATAATTCATTGATTGTTTCTTAAAAAATCAATTATTAACACTGCCCTTTAATGTGAATAAATTTCATATTAAGGGGTTTTTTATAATAATACTATTTATATTCCTATTTGTTATATCTAATGCCTTTTGGTTATAAGTTATATTGCCTATACTCTAGGCTCGCTAAATTATCAGCAAAAGGAAATAAGATGCTGCTCGTCTCACAACTGCTTATTGGTGCTGCGATAGGATTAGTTATTACAACGACGGGGGTCGGCGGTGGTGTTATTTTACTGCCTGTTCTTATTTATCTTTTTGGAATGAATGCATTAGCGGCTGTGGCAACGGCTAATTTGTTATCTATGCTAATGAAACTCTCGTCTTCTTATATCCATTTTCGGTTAGGTAATATTCCATTAAAACCCGCACTATTGATTTTGGCGATCATGTTTCCTACGACTTTTTTAGCGAGTTACGGCGTGACTTGGCTGGGATCACAACCTCAATATTACGATCGTGTTGAATTTGGTATTAATATTTTAATGATCGTTGCTATCGTGTTTTCGTTGATCTTATTTTTACAGCGAATGATAAGACGATCAGCAATTTCTGATCCTTTACTTTCTTTCTCACCACCTTCTTCTGTCACTTTTTCTTCTTTATTTTTACCAGGAATGAGTGCGGGTTTTGTACTCGGCGCAACGGGAGTGGGGGGCGGATTAGTCGTATTGCCCGTACTAATGCGTTTTGCACAAATGGGAATTAAAGAAGCGATTGGTACTTCTATTTTTATTACCACCATTCTTTCGGGGGGCTCAGCTATCGCTTATAGTGCTGGTGGTTATACCGATGTGCATACCGCACTGATCCTCTGTTTAGGTTCATTACTCTCTATTCCGCTAGCACGCTATCTTTTAGTGTATTTATCAGAGCGTTTTTTCCAATATTTAACGCTGTCATTTATTCTGATGAGTATTATTATGATGAGTTGGAAATTAATAAATTAACTTAATGTAATATCGAATAAGTCAAGTTCTCTCTTATTGCCTTTAGTTAGACTAAACTATTCTATCATCATTAGATTAACTACTAAGAGTAAGTAAAAACAAGATGAACATTAAAATAGGTGATGAATTTTTAGTTTATATGGCTCTGGGTGAAGAGCGCTATATGAAAGAGTATTACCGTGTTGTTGAGTTAGACACACAACTTTCTCAAGTGACAGGAAAGCTTTTAAAACGAACGACGGCTGATGATAAGAACATTGGTCTAGGTCGTTGTGAATTAGAAGGTGGTATTGAGCAATTTGCAGTAGAAGATATCTATCCCATCAAAGAGTGATCGTCGTGTTCGATCACTCTTCTTTCTGAGCTGAAAGTTTAGGCCACTGGCGCATTTTCAGGTAATGCAGATTTTGGTAAACCAAAGACTTTGTCAAATACCCAGTTATACACAAAGGTATAACAAGGGATGATAATGATCAGGGCAAAATCCATCACTAATGCTTGCCACAACGAAACATTAAGCCACCATGCAATCAATGGAATTAAATAGAGCACCAGTGTTAGCTGAAATCCAATAGCGTGCACAAGGCGACGTCTAAATGTTCGAATTCTTGAAACCTGCCGGCTTTCCCAAAATTCAAATAGACAGTTATAAATAAAATTCCAACTTACTGCGATGGTGGTGATTACCAGTGCTAATGGGCCTGTTACTGCCGTTGAGCTATCAGCCAAGAGTGCAAGTCCGACTGATGAAATAACCCAACCAAAAATTTCATAAGCTGTCACGTAGACAATTTTTCGTTTGATACCTTGCATTGTGCTCTCTTTTTCTGTGGATTAGTGTTGTTAAGCATCGTAAGATAAATCAGCAAGAATGACAGAAAAAGTCAGCTAGTATCAATTTAACTGAAACATCAGGAGTGAACATGCAGTTCTCGAGTGAACATATTGCGATATTTTTAGCAGTGATGGATAAGGGATCTTTCTCTGCAGCTGCACGTTCATTAAAACGTGTTCCATCAGCAGTCAGCATGGCGATTGCCAATATGGAAGCGGAATTAGGGTATGCACTGTTTGAACGTTCATCACGAGAACCTCAGCCAACCGAAAAAGCCAAAGCACTCGAGCCACACGCCAGAATGATTGCAGAACAATTAAAATTGTTGCAAGTGCATGCGCAAGAGCTTTCGATGGATCTCGAAAGTGTTTTAAATATTGGTGTAGCAGCTGATATTAATCCTGATTATCTATTGCCTGCATTATCTGAATTAACGCAACGTTATCCGTTGCTCAATGTGAATGTGATAACTGCCGCACAAGATGACATTATTGAAATGCTTCATTCACGAAAAATTCAATTGAGCTTGGTTTATGGGGGCTTGTACGTAAATGGTGATGAGCAGTTTCAATATCTTGGCTCCGAATCACTGGTAGCAACCATATCAGCAAGCCATATTGCGTTAGCCCATCCTGCCAGTGTATTTATTGAAGACCTCGTTAACGTTCGCCAAATTATGATAGCAAGTCACACAAAAGAGATAAGAGATGTCCGCTCTTTGGTTGCAACCAATTATTGGCAAACAGACAGTTTTCAAATGGCGTTAGGAATGGTCGAAGCGGGTATGGGATGGGGTAATCTACCGTATTCGCTAATTTATACCCAATTGCAAAAAGGTAAATTAAAACAGCTTCAGTTTAAGAACACGAAAAATGAATTGCGATTACCTATCCATGCCATGTGGTTAAAAGGGGAGTCTTTACAAAAAGGTGCGAAAGAGCTAGTTGAGCTGATGAATACTCACCAGCCCATCGTTCCTAATTTTGATTAATCGACACGTTGTTGGTGAACCCAAACGGCAACTTCAACGCGAGATTTTAACTTCATTTTTTTCAGTAGATGTTTGACATGCACTTTAACGGTGCTTTCAGTAATATCGAGTTTACGCGCGATCATTTTATTGGATAATCCTTGTGCGATCAGTTTTAAAATATCACGTTCGCGCGGGGTGAGTTGTTCAATATCGCGCTCACCTTCGGAACGATCTTCGCGTAATGATTCGGCTAAAATAGGGGTTAACGCAGGGCTGACGACCATTTTTCCGGCAGCCGCTTGTTTTAAAGCAGCCAGTAATTCTTCAGGCTCCATATCTTTTAAAAGATAGCCATCTGCACCGCGTTTTAACGCAGTGACTAAATCATCGCTATAATTTGATACGCTAAAAACCACGATCCTTCCTGACAATGATTTTAATCTCAGTTGATCGAGTGTTTCAAACCCATTCATTCCCGGCATATTCAGATCCAGTAAGATTAAGTCAGGATCTAACTCTTCAGCTAATTTAACACCTTGAATACCATCACCTGCTTCCCCAACGACGGTTAATGTTGTATCAAGACTTAAGAGTTGTTTTACACCATTGCGTAGCATCGGGTGATCATCAATGAGTAAAATTGTCGCTTTTTCTGCGGGTGAACCCATATTATTCATTACGACTTGCTCCATGTTAGACAGGGTCTTTATGAGTAGTGATTAATGGAAATTTAACAAATACTTGAGTACCGCCCTGTTCACGTATTTTTATAGTATAAGAACCATTTAGGCTATTTGCGCGTTCACGCATAATAATAAGACCATAGTGATTTAGTTTTTCAGGATTAGGGCTAATTCCTTCCCCATTATCATTAATTTTTAATTCAACCATGCCATTATTAAGAGACAAAGAGACTTCAGCCCAGTTGGCATTGGCATGCTGTAGAATATTATTTAGTGCTTCACGAACGATTTGCACCACATGAATGCTTTGATGTGAATTCACACATTTTGCAGGCAATTGATAGTCAAAATTAATAGCAAAACCAAGGCGCTGATTAAATTCGTTTAACGTACTTTCTAGTGCGGCTAATAATCCTGGTTCAGTGAGTTTTAAACGAAACGTAGTTAACAATTCCCTTAGTTGGCGGTAAGCCACGTTAAGCTCTTCTCGCATCTCTTTGAGTAATTTTTGGCAATTATCCGGTAAGGTTTCTGACTGCATTTGCAAATAACTGACTTGCATTTTTAAACATGAAAGTGACTGTGCGATAGAGTCATGCAATTCACGGGCAATGGCAGAGCGTTCATCCATGAGTAAAAGCTGTTGTTGTTGCTCATTTTGTTGTTCCATTGCCAGCATTGCGGAAATTTGCTTAGTCAGCAATAACATTAAATTATTCTGTTCATCCGTTAGGGCGGTACATTCAGGTAATTGCATCACAAATAATCCATAACGATGGATCTGATCCGCTAATTCCCAATGCAATAGCTCACTTCGTAACGGAATAGTGACTAACGAGGTTTCATCACAACGTTCACATTGTTGATCTGGACAATGTTCAGGGCGTGAATGAGGCTCTAAGCTGATTTCATTAAACAGGGTGTGATGATTATCTTCATATAAGCGTATCTGCAAATAGGCATCTGGAATAATTTGCTGAAGCTCAAAAAGTATCTGCCTTAATCGAGCGCAAAGCGGTGCAGGCGAGTGCAATTGTTGACTTGAATGATAAAGGTAAGAGAGTACTTGATTTTTTTGTTGTAAATCCTGTGTTTTTTCAATCACTCTTTTTTCTAATTCGCTATATAACGTTGAAAGCTCTTCTGACATGGTATTGAGTGCGATACCCAATGTGGCAATTTCATCATGATGTGTGCGCTGGTGGAAACGTGCTGAAAAATTACCATGACCAATTGAATTTGCCATTGCCATAAGTTGTTGCCAAGGATGTAATAAACGGCGACGGAAATGCCAAACAGAGCCAAACAGCAATAACAGTGTCAGTGCAGTGAAAATAAGTTGGGTATAAGCCACTAGTCTGATTTTTTGCTCTGTCAGTTGGTCGATACTCAATACTAATTTATCTAGCTGTGAAACAAAAAAGGCAACCTCTTGCTTGGCATCATTACGTTGTTGAGCAGAAAGCAAGGTTGGCTTTAAGGTCTCTTTCCAATAAGTATTTAATTGGGCATATTGTGATTGCAGTGATTCATTGCTTAGGACTTGAAGTAACTCGCCACTGTCTAAGTCTGTTTCTAACTCGTGAAGATAATAACGATGTTGCTCATCTAGAGGCAAAGCAGATAGCAAGCGATAGCTTTGCATTCGCAACGATCCTGATTTATTAATTGCATGTGCATTACCTTGTACACTCAAAATAATATGGTTGGAAATTGCCATACCGACAACACCCAACAGAGTGAAAAGTAACATTAAAATAGCAATTTGATTAATAATTGAAAAACGGTAGTGCCATTGGATTTTATGCGTGCTCATCGTTATTTTTCCAAATTTATTCAGTCACTATCTTGCCTTAAAAACTCATCAAATGTCATATACTACTAAAGTGTTACCCCCAAATAGCTAATAGGAGTAATTTCGCTTCTAAATTATAGCGTTTTTTGTTTAACATTTTAATTTTAAATGAAAAATTCAGACTAACCCTATTAATACTTAGGTGTGAA
Source organism: Proteus sp. FME41 (assembly GCF_014897315.1). Taxonomy (GTDB): domain Bacteria; phylum Pseudomonadota; class Gammaproteobacteria; order Enterobacterales; family Enterobacteriaceae; genus Proteus. The sequence goes on from NZ_JABUYL010000020.1 coordinate 13,207, forward strand.
TAGCTATTTTGGTTTAAAAATCAAACAAATGTTTGCTTGATACAGATCATAACTTATTAACAATTCTAATCGTACAAAGGTGCCAATCTAACCGTTAACCGAGGTTGTTATGGCACTCACTCAACACCCAGAAAAAATGAAAAAAGGAGTGATCGAAGATTGGCATCCTGAAGATAAAGCCTTTTGGGAAAAGACTGGTCAAAAGATCGCGTCACGTAATTTATGGATTTCTGTTCCTTGTTTACTTTTATCATTCTGTGTATGGATGCTTTTTAGTGCAGTTGCAGTAAATTTGAACAAAGTAGGGTTTAATTTTACTACCGATCAGTTGTTTATGTTGACCGCCCTGCCTTCCGTCTCTGGTGCTATTTTACGCGTTCCTTATTCCTTTGTTATTCCTATTTTTGGTGGTCGTCGCTGGACGGCAATCAGTACCGTATTCCTAGTTATTCCTTGTATTTGGCTTGGTTTTGCTGTGCAAGATACAACAACATCATATTCTACCTTTATTGCTATTTCACTGTTATGTGGTTTTGCTGGTGCAAACTTTGCTTCTAGCATGGCAAATATCAGCTTCTTCTTCCCTAAAGCTCGCCAAGGCGGCGCATTAGGCTTAAATGGTGGGTTAGGTAATCTGGGTGTTAGCGTGATGCAGTTAGTTGCACCCTTAGTGATTGGTATTGGTGTTTTTACAATGTTCAGTGGCCCAGGTGTGGTTCAACCTGATGGCTCACGTTTATGGCTAGAAAATGCAGCGTGGATTTGGGTTCCTTTCTTACTTATTCTGACGTTTGCGGCTTGGTTTGGTATGAACGACCTTGCTGCTAATAAGGCTTCGTTAAGCCAACAGTTACCCGTTTTAAAACGGGGTCATCTCTGGTTGTTAAGTATTTTATATCTGTGTTCTTTTGGTTCATTCATCGGCTTTTCTGCGGGTTTTGCAATGCTTTCTAAAACCCAATTTCCCGATATTGTTATTCTTCACTATGCCTTTTTTGGTCCTTTATTAGGTGCCTTAGCTCGCCCAGTGGGGGGCGCTCTGTCTGATAAATTTGGGGGCATTCGCGTCACGTTGATTAACTTTATCATCATGGCCGTTTTCTCTGCTCTGCTCTTCTTAACACTGCCTGAAAAAGGGGCTGGTGGCTCGTTTATCGCCTTCTACGGTGTATTTATGGTGCTGTTTTTAACGGCAGGCTTAGGCAGTGGTTCAACATTCCAAATGATTGCGGTGGTGTTTAGAAAAGTCACTGTTGATCGCATGAAAGCACAAGGTGCAACAGATGAAGCGGCTCAAAAAGAAGCCGTCACAGAAAGTGCCGCAGCACTTGGTTTTATTTCAGCAATTGGTGCAATTGGTGGCTTCTTTATTCCAAAAGCCTTTGGTACATCACTGGCTATGACTGGCTCACCAGCCGGTGCAATGAAAATCTTTGTTCTATTTTATATCGCCTGCGTCCTGATCACTTGGTTGGTCTATGGGCGTAAACACAATAAACAATAATGACGAATTATACGCAATGTGAGAGCGCTCGCGCGCATTGGGAGAGTATCTGATGAGTAAGTTTCTCGATAGATTCCGCTATTTTAAGCAGCTTGGTGATACCTTTTCAAAGGATCATGGTCAAGAGCTGAATGTTAACCGCGATTGGGAAGATGGTTACCGTAGTCGCTGGCAACATGACAAAATTGTACGTTCTACCCACGGTGTTAACTGTACAGGCTCATGTAGCTGGAAGATTTATGTCAAAAATGGGTTAGTGACATGGGAAACCCAACAAACGGATTACCCGCGTACACGTCCTGATTTACCGGATCATGAACCTCGTGGCTGTCCTCGTGGCGCAAGTTATTCTTGGTATTTATACAGTGCAAACCGCGTTAAATACCCAATGGTACGTAAACGTTTGATTAAATTATGGCGTGAAGCGAAAGCTGAGCACAGTGATCCTGTTGATGCTTGGGCTTCTATTATTCATTCACCAGAAAAAACCAAAAGCTATAAACAAGCGCGCGGTCGTGGCGGGTTTGTTCGTTCTTCATGGTCTGAAGTGAATGAAATTATCGCAGCTTCAAATATTTTTACGGCTAAAGAATTTGGCCCTGACCGTATTATCGGTTTCTCACCAATTCCGGCTATGTCGATGGTGTCATATGCGGCGGGTGCACGTTATTTATCGCTTATCGGTGGGGCATGTTTAAGCTTCTACGATTGGTATTGTGATTTACCCCCCGCATCACCAATGACTTGGGGCGAGCAAACAGACGTTCCTGAATCGGCGGACTGGTATAACTCTTCTTACTTGATTGCATGGGGCTCTAACGTACCGCAAACACGGACACCTGATGCTCACTTCTTTACAGAAGTTCGTTACAAAGGAACGAAAACCGTTGCCGTAACGCCGGATTACGCTGAAATCGCAAAACTGTGTGATCAATGGTTAAATCCAAAACAAGGTACTGACAGTGCAATGGCAATGGCGATGGGACACGTTATTCTTAACGAATTCCACGTTAAACGCCAAACTGAATATTTTAGTAACTATGTACGTACTTACACTGACATGCCAATGCTGGTGATGTTAGACAAACACGACTCAGGCAAATTAGTTGCAGGCCGTATGCTACGTGCCTCCGATTTAGTGAACAATCTGGATCAAGAGAAAAACCCAGAGTGGAAAACCATTGCGATTGATGAGAAAACACAGCAATTGGTTGTACCTCAAGGCTCGATGGGCTTTCGTTGGGAAGGTTCTTCAAAATGGAATCTTGAACCTAAAGACGGTAAAAGTGGCGAGAATGTCACCTTCCAGTTGGGGCTTTTAGATAACCATGACGATGTCGTTGATGTCGCATTCCCTTATTTTGGCGGTATTAAAAGCGAATACTTTGAAGGTGTTGTCCTTGATGATGTGATTGTTCATAAACTGCCTGCTAAGCGTATTACGCTTGCGAACGGCGAAGAAAAATACATCACGACTGTTTATGATTTATTGTTAGCAAACTATGGTATTGACCGTGGTTTAAATGATGAAAACTGTGCTTCAAACTACGATGAAATTAAAGCGTATTCACCTGCATGGGCTGAAAAAGTCACAGGTGTAAGTCGTCAAGATATCGCACGTATTGCGCGTGAATTTGCGGATAACGCAGAAAAAACACATGGTCGCTCTATGGTGATTGTCGGTGCGGGTATTAACCACTGGTATCACATGGATATGACCTATCGTGGTATTATCAATATGCTGATTTTCTGCGGTTGTGTTGGTCAAAGTGGTGGGGGTTGGGCACACTATGTTGGACAAGAAAAACTGCGCCCTCAAACAGGTTGGTTGCCTTTAGCCTTTGGTCTTGACTGGCAACGTCCACCTCGTCATATGAACAGTACGTCATTTTTCTATAACCACTCAAGTCAGTGGCGTTATGAAACCGTATCACCAACCGAGTTGTTATCGCCATTAGCGGATAAATCACGCTTTAGTGGTAGCTTGGTGGATATGAACGTACGTTCAGAGCGTATGGGATGGTTACCTTCTGCACCGCAATTAAATTTAAATCCACTTTCTATTGCGAAAAAAGCACAAGACGCGGGCGTAAGTGCCGCTGACTATACCGTTAATGCACTCAAATCAGGCGATATTCGCTTTGCTTCAGAGCAACCGGATGATCCTCAAAACTTTCCACGTAACTTATTTATCTGGCGTTCTAACTTATTAGGTTCGGCGGGTAAAGGGCATGAATATTTACTGAAATACCTGCTGGGCACAGAAAACGGCTTACAAGGTAAAGATTTAGGCGAACAAGGCCAAGTCAAACCAGAAGAAGTGGAATGGCAAGATAAAGGGGGGGAAGGTAAGGTCGATTTAGTTGTGACTTTAGACTTCCGTATGTCAAGCACCTGTTTATTCTCAGATATCGTTTTACCAACGGCAACGTGGTATGAAAAAGACGATATGAATACATCCGATATGCATCCCTTTATTCACCCATTAACGGCAGCCGTTGATCCAGCGTGGGAATCTAAGACTGACTGGGAAATCTATAAAGGGATTGCAAAAACCTTCTCTGAACTTTGCGTGGGTCATTTAGGTGTTGAAACCGATTTAGTGACACTGCCTATTCAACATGACTCTGCGGCTGAAATGGCACAACCTTTTGACGTAAAAGATTGGAAAAAAGGGGAGTGTGATCTTATTCCTGGTAAAACAGCGCCGCATCTTGTTCAGGTAGAACGTGATTATCCTAACACTTATGCTCGTTTTACTTCATTAGGCCCACTGATGGATAAATTGGGTAATGGCGGTAAAGGGATTAGCTGGAATACACAGACAGAAGTTGATTTCCTGAAAAAACTCAATCGAGTTCGCCATGATGGCGCAGCAAAAGGTCGCCCAGCAATTGAAACGGCGATAGATGCAGCCGAAGTTATTCTCTCTTTAGCACCTGAAACCAACGGTCAAGTTGCTGTAAAAGCGTGGGAAGCACTCAGTAAAGTCACGGGTCGTGACCATACGCATTTAGCCGCAGTCAAAGAAGACGAAAAAATTCGTTTCCGCGATATCGTTGCTCAACCCCGTAAAATTATTTCAAGTCCAACATGGTCTGGTCTTGAAGATGAACATGTCTCTTATAATGCTTGTTATACCAACGTTCATGAGATGATCCCATGGCGTACGTTAAGCGGTCGTCAGCAGTTGTATCAAGATCATGAGTGGATGCGTGCTTATGGTGAAAGTCTAGTGGTCTATCGTCCACCTATTGATACCAAAGCGATTGATGCCGTTAAAGGTAAAAAACCAAATGGTTTCCCTGAGAAAGCGCTGAACTTCCTGACGCCTCACCAAAAATGGGGTATTCACTCAACGTATAGCGATAACTTACTGATGTTAACGCTAGGTCGTGGCGGCCCTGTGGTATGGCTGAGTGAAGATGATGCCAAAGAGATGGGCGTTAGCGATAACGATTGGGTTGAAGCTTACAACAGTAATGGTGCATTAACGGCAAGAGCCATTGTCAGCCAACGTATTCCTGATGGCATGATTTATATGTATCACGCACAAGAGCGTCAAATAAACCTACCGGGATCTGAAATGACCGGAATGCGTGGCGGTATTCATAACTCTGTGACACGTGTTTGCCCTAAACCAACGCATATGATCGGTGGGTACGCTCAATTGGCTTATAGCTTTAACTATTACGGCACTGTGGGCTCTAACCGTGATGAGTTTGTTGTGGTGCGTAAAATGAAACAGATTGATTGGCTTGATGGTGAAGGTGATGCTTATCAACAGACCCTGAATGGACAGGAGAAGGCATAATGAAAATTCGTTCACAAGTCGGTATGGTACTGAACCTCGACAAATGTATCGGTTGCCATACCTGTTCAGTAACCTGTAAAAATGTTTGGACCAGTCGTGAGGGTGTTGAATACGCATGGTTCAATAACGTTGAAACTAAACCGGGTACAGGGTATCCCCAAAATTGGGAAGACCAAGAGAAGTGGAAAGGGGGGTGGATCAAAAATATCAAAGGTAAATTAGTACCAAGAATGGGTAACCGTGTTGGTCTATTATCTAAAATTTTTGCCAACCCTGATGTTCCTGCATTAGACGATTACTATGAGCCATTTGATTTCGACTACGAGCATTTAAAAAATGCTCCAGAAGGCTCATTACCAACAGCACGCCCGCGTTCGCTGATCACAGGTCAGCGCATGACTAAAATTGAAAGAGGCCCTAACTGGGAAGACGATTTAGGGGGCGAATTTAGCAAACGTGCAGCGGATAAAAACTTCGCTAACATGCAAAAAGAGATGTATGGGCAGTTTGAGAATACATTCATGATGTATTTGCCACGTTTATGTGAACACTGCTTAAATCCTGCTTGTGTGGCGACCTGCCCGAGTGGTGCAATTTATAAACGTGCTGAAGATGGCATTGTGCTTATCGACCAAGATAAGTGCCGTGGATGGCGCATGTGTTTAACAGGATGTCCATACAAAAAAATCTACTTCAACTGGAAAAGCGGTAAGTCAGAAAAATGTATTTTCTGTTATCCACGAATTGAAGCGGGTCAGCCAACACTGTGCTCAGAAACTTGTGTAGGACGTATTCGTTATCTGGGAGTAATGCTGTATGACGCAGATAAAATCTCACAAGCCGCCAGTGCAGATAACGAAAAGGATTTATACCAAAGCCAGTTAGATATTTTCTTAGATCCATTCGATCCTGAAGTGATCAAAGCCGCTGAAGAGCAAGGTATTCCGTTAAGTGTGATTGATGCAGCACAACGTTCACCTGTCTACAAAATGGCGGTGGATTGGAAGTTGGCATTACCACTGCACCCTGAATATCGCACCTTACCCATGGTGTGGTATGTACCACCTTTGTCACCTATTCAGTCAGCGGCCGATGCGGGTGTGTTACCGCATACCGGTGTATTGCCTGATGTAGAAAGCTTACGTATTCCTGTTCAGTATTTAGCTAACTTACTGACAGCGGGCGATACAGCACCTGTATTATTAGCACTAAAACGAATGCTCGCGATGCGTCATTACAAACGTGCTGAAACCGTAGAAGGAAAAACAGACTTAAGTGCATTAGAACAAGTCGGTTTGACCGAAGCGCAAGCACAAGAGATGTACCGCTATTTAGCAATTGCCAATTATGAAGACCGTTTTGTTATTCCCTCTAGCCACCGTGAACTCGCAAGAGAAGCATTCCCAGAACGTAATGGTTGTGGCTTTAGCTTTGGTGATGGTTGTCATGGTAGCGATAGCAAATTTAATTTGTTTAATAGCCATCGTATTGATGCGATCGATATCACATCTAGAACCCCTCAGGATGAACGTCGTTCAGAGGAGAAAATATAATGATCTCTTTGAAAGTGATTTCTCATCTCTTAGATTATCCTACACAGGAATTGTGGGATAACCGAGGCGAACTTATCGATGCATTACAGGAAGCTGATGAACTTCCTGTAACTCAAGTTGCAAAATTAATGGCATTTATTCATGTCTTAACGCAACAGGCGTTATTAGATGCACAATCTAATTACAGTGAGCTTTTTGATAGAGGCCGAGCACGATCATTGTTGTTATTTGAACATGTTCATGGCGAATCACGTGATCGCGGTCAAGCAATGGTTGATCTGCTAAATCAATATCAACAAGCGGGGATCACATTAAGTAGCCGTGAGTTACCTGACTATCTGCCGACTTACCTTGAGTATTTAACGCTACTGCCGACGACAGAGTGTATTGAAGGGCTAAATAACATTGCGCCTATTTTGGCGCTGTTAGGTGAGCGTTTAAAACAACGGGGCAGTGATTATCATGCACTCTTTGATTTATTACTTTGCCTTTCACAAAGTGGGTTAGATGCATCACAACTTGCTGCTCAAGTAGAAAAAGAGCCTTTAGATGATACACCTGCTGCATTAGATGCTGTGTGGGAAGAAGAACAAGTCACGTTTCTGGGAGAAGGCACGCAATGTGGCAGTAGTAATATTAGCCAGCATCAGCGTCGTTTTGCACAAGAAACTGCGGTTCAATATCTCAATGTGGGGAATGCGTTGGATACGGGAGCACAAAAATGAATTACATCAATATGTTATTTTTTGATATCTATCCCTATATTGCCGGTGCTGTCTTTATTATCGGTAGCTGGTTACGTTACGACTATGGTCAATATACATGGCGTGCAGGCTCTAGCCAGATGTTAGACAAGAAAAATATGCGATTGGCTTCTAACTTATTCCACGTTGGGATCATCGGTATTTTTGCAGGGCATTTTTTAGGTATGTTAACGCCGCACTGGATGTATGAATCATTCTTGCCTATTGAATATAAGCAAATTATGGCAATGGTAGGCGGTGGTACTTGTGGTGTGTTAATGCTGGTGGGTGGCGTGATGTTATTAAAACGCCGTTTAACCAATCCACGAGTGAGAGCCACATCTTCATTTGGTGACATCATGATCTTAACACTACTGGTGATACAGGTTGCGTTAGGTCTGCTAACAATCCCATTTTCTGCCCAACATATGGATGGTAGTGAAATGATGAAGCTGGTGGCATGGGCACAATCTATTGTGACATTCCATGGTGGTGCATCAGCAAACCTTGAAGGTGTTGCATGGATATTTAAACTGCACATTTTCTTAGGAATGACCATTTTCTTACTGTTTCCATTCTGTCGATTAGTCCATATTTGGAGCGTTCCCATTGAGTATTTGACGCGTCGTTACCAAATCGTGCGTAATCGTCATTAATGAATGGCCTATCTCCTGATAGTTATTTAGAGATCTTTTAACGGTACTTCTCTCACCCCCGCCCGCGGGGGTTTTTTTATCTCTTTTTTCTGCCTCAAAACTTCAACAAATTTTTTGAATGGTTAAGACAATAATCTTTAGATTCATTTAAGAATGGTTGAACTTATAATTATTTCCAGCGAAACAAAAACACTTTTATAAACCAATAAACAGTTAATTAAATATCGTAATATTTAATTAATGTTTAAGATTACTAATTTATTAATTAAAAACAAATTGGAATGAGCTGAAAAAGAGTATGACAAACCATAATACTTTAACAAAAAAGTAAGCGGTTAATTTAAGTTTTACTTAAAAATAGGGCTTATATTCTATTTCAATAAGAATAGTTTAATATAAATTAAATTTATTAAATTATAGCAATAAATTCTTAATTAACACATGGATTAAAAATGAAAAATAAAATATTAAAAACTACCGCTATTGCAATGGCATTAAGCGTAGGTATTGTGCAAGCTGCGGAATATAAGGCAAGTACAGCAGAAGGTCCAATTAAAATCGTTAATTTGAATGCCATGGAAAATCAAGTTAAAGATAATATGGATAAAGGTGCTTTTGGTTATATTCGTGGTGGCGCTGAGGATGAAACAAATCTGCGTTCAAATACAGAAGCATTTAATAAAAAATATATTATGCCTCGTGCATTACAAGGTATCGAATTTTCTGACTTAGATCTAAAAACAGAATTTTTAGGAATTAAATTAGATACGCCTATTATTCAGGCACCGATGGCAGCTCAAGGACTTGCACATCAACAAGGCGAAGTTGCTACAGCAAAAGGGATGGCAAAAGCGGGTTCTATTTTTTCATTAAGTACTTATGGTAATAAAACGATAAAAGAAGTGGCTGATGCAAAACCAGGTTACCCGTTCTTCTTTCAACTTTATATGAGTAAGAACGATTCATTTAATGAATATATTTTATCTCAAGCGAAACAGTATGGCGCTAAAGGTATTATCTTAACAGTTGATTCACCTGTTGGTGGTTATCGTGAAGATGATATTAAAAATAGCTTTCAGTTCCCATTAGGTTTTGCCAATTTAGAAGCGTTTGCAAAAATCAGTGATGATAAATCGAAAACAGGTAAAGGTGCGGGTATTAGTGAAATTTACGCACAAGCTAAACAAGCCTTTACACCCGCAGATATTCAGTATGTGAAAAAAATGTCGGGCTTACCTGTCATTGTAAAAGGTATTCAATCACCTGAAGATGCAGATGCTGCAATTAAAGCGGGTGCAGATGCTATTTGGGTTTCTAACCATGGCGGACGTCAATTAGACAGTGGTCCAGCATCAATTGATGTATTACCTGCAATTGCAAAAGTGGTCAATAAACGTGTTCCTATTGTTTTTGATAGTGGTGTACGTCGTGGCTCACATGTCTTTAAAGCATTAGCCAGTGGTGCAGATATTGTGGCTGTTGGTCGCCCAATTCTTTATGGCTTAAATTTAGGGGGCGCTGAAGGGGTAAATTCAGTTATCCAACAATTAAATAAAGAGTTAAAAATTAATATGATGTTAGGTGGTGCGAAAACAGTAAAAGATATTCAAGCCACTCAACTTTATACCGATGCTAGTTTTAATCATTAATTTAAACGTCGTTTAGGTAATAAAAAACCATGCACATTATCGGGCGTGGTTTTTGCTATTTTATTTTCAAAAAATTACTTTTGTGTTGGGTCTACTTCACCAAAACAGAGGTTATTTTGATTATTAATACCCCCATCTGGTGATGAATAACCTAAGCAACCTAGCATCGAATCAAAAATATTGTGGTGATAGAACGTGCGTTCCGCATCTTGATTACGTTTTAAGTTATCAAATAACTGCTTATTTTCAGGCTCGGCTAAATAGCTATCTGACATCCAAACTAAGAAAGGCACTTTAAATTGTTCTGGTGGTGCAATTTCTTTTGGTGTGCCATGTAAGCCACCTTTTTCAGAAATGGATTCACCATGATCGGAGGTATAAAACACAATGGCTTTTTTATCGCGTAATGTGTCGAGTATGCCATCAATAAAATAGTCGGTATAAAGAATAGAGTTGTCATAAGCATTCACTAACTGCTCTTTAGTACACTCATCATCGACATTTAAACATTCAGGTTGGTATTTTTTGAATGATTCAGGGTAACGTTGTGAATACATAAAGTGAGAGCCTTTAGTATGTAAAATCACTAAATGATTCCCCTTTGGATGCTGAGAAACCGCATTCGCCGTTTCAGCAATTAATAAGGTGTCATCCAGCTGTTTACCAAAGTTGCTGTTCTTTGCTGTCATCATCTCTTTCATTGCGTAATTATTTAAATCAAGCTTATTGTAAAACCACAATTCGCTTTGCATTGAAAAGAGTTCTGATGTCATACCTAACTGTTTCAGTACTGAGAAAATATTGTTCTCTTTTAATGTACGTTGATCGTTACTTTCGGTTCCATTTTCACGGACAAACATACATTTTAATGAAAGTTTTGTCGCGGTATCACAAGAGATACCTTTTAGTGCAATAAGGTTTTTCTCTTGACTTAACAGTGGGTTGGTTTGCCTTTCATAACCTAATAATCCCATATGATCCCATCTTGCTGTTTCACCGATAATAAAGACAACGTACACATCATCATTCGCTTTTGACGGTTGATAAGTAAAGTGATCAGCTGGGTTAAAAATATTCTGGTTATTAAAGGTATCGTCGTACTGTGTTATCGCATATTGGAATAACGGGATAATCCAATTTGTGGGTAAATACGCATAACTTAAACCGCCACTGTAGCTCGGCAAATCTAGATTGTTACGGATTTCGTAAGCTTTTTGTCTTGAGTCTAATGTCTTAAGATAAGCAAACACAGCTAACGCAATAATAAGCATTTTGGCCGTATTTTTTATCCAGATTTTTTTCTTTTGTGTTTTGGTTAGATTTTTTTCTGGCTTTTTACATAGCCAAATAAGCGCCAATGGCAAAATAGAAAGACCAATAATCCAAATAATGACATTCGGACTAATAAGTTCTTTAGATAAATCAGTATCGGTAGTCAGGGTAGAAATAATAATGCCGTAACCAATCACGACATCATAAAACGAAATATAGTAACTTGCACAGACACTGACAACCAGAATAAAAGAAGCCACTATTTTAAAAAAGAGAGAACCTAAGAAGGAAAGTAACCGCAACAAAAAAAAGGTGAAAGCAATATTAACGGCAATTTCACCTAGAATATAGAATGCATCAATGAGGGGGTTGTTTGTGTTCTGTGTGCCATATCGGCCAATGTAAACGGAAAGATTAAGAAAAAAACCAAGATAGACAGCTAAAAAAAGAGCAATGTTCTCTTTAGAAAATTGTAAAAACTTTAATTTTTGCATGTTCAATTATAATCAAAATGTAGGGTGTAGAGGTCTTTATGACCGCGAAGTTGTTTTCAGGTTCAGTATTATGTGCTTTTTTTTATTGAAGTTTGAAAATTTTTATTTCAATTCTATCAATATTAAAATTATTAATTTTAAATAGTTATAATAAATAGAGATATAAGTAGAGATATTAGTAGGTTGTCATCACAATATATGGCGATAGTTGGATAAGGACAGATAAGGATGCGTATTTATAAATTGACTTTTGCTGATGAAATAAATAATCATAACTACGCTATAAGACTTAATGTATAACGTATTTTGATAGAAACACAAATCGACATAAATATCGTCATTAGTGTCGAGCACTTCCTATTATTTTAGTTTTCATTGTTTTCTTACTCACTCAATGGTTTTTATTTTTCTTTATTTTTCATTGCGTTGTGGAAAAGTAAAAAAGCGTGCTTATTTGGCACACTCTCTGCATAGATAGAGGAGAGGATCAGGTAATAACCTGAACATTGATGAACACAGGAGCAATGTTGATGAAAAAAGTCATCACGGTCTGTCCGTATTGCGCCTCAGGATGCAAAATCTACCTGAAGGTGGAAAACGGTAAAATCATTGGCGCTGAAGGAGCCAATGGTTTAACAAACCAAGGTGAGCTGTGTCTGAAAGGGTATTATGGATGGGATTTTATCCATGATACTAAGATACTGACTCCACGTCTTAAAACACCCATGATCCGTCGTGAAAGAGGCGGAAAACTAGAATCGGTTTCTTGGGAAGAAGCGATTGAGTTTGCCAGTAGCAAGCTTCTCGCCATCAAAGAGAAATACGGTGCTAAATCTATTATGACAACTGGCTCGTCACGAGGCCCAGGTAACGAAGCTAACTTCGTTATGCAGAAATTTGCTCGTGCGGTTGTTGGAAATAATAATATAGACTGCTGTGCTCGTGTCTGACACGGCCCTTCGGTTGCAGGTCTGCAGCGTTCGGTCGGTAATGGTGCTATGAGCAACTCAATCGTTGAGATTGAGGATACCAAATGTTTATTTGTCTTCGGTTATAACGCCGCAGATTCGCATCCTATTGTTGCTCGCCGTATTGTTAAGGCGAAAGAAAAGGGTGCTAAAATTATCGTATGTGACCCACGTTACATCGAAACAGCCCGTTTGGCTGATTTACACTTAGGCTTAAAAAATGGCTCTAACATTGCGCTATTAAATGCCATTGCGCATGTGATTATTGAAGAAGGATTGCAGGATAAATCCTTTATTGAAAATCATACCGAGCAATTTGAAGAATATTGTAAATTAGTTGAAAGCTATACACCTGAATCCGTTGAAGAAACCACTGGATTAAGTGCGCAAATTATTCGTGAAGCGGCGCGTATGTACGCGAAAGCAGAAACGGCAACAATTCTTTGGGGAATGGGTGTCACTCAATTCTATCAAGGTGTTGAAACGGTTCGTTCACTGACAAGTTTGGCATTGCTAACAGGTAATATGGGTAAAAAATACGTCGGTGTTGGCCCAGTTCGTGGTCAAAATAACGTACAAGGTGCGTGTGATATGGGTGCATTGCCTAACACACTGCCAGGTTATCAGTACGTTACTGACGAAAAAGCGCGTGAAAAATTTGCTAAAGCGTGGGGCATTGAATCAATGCCGGATGAAGTGGGCTATGCGTTAAGTGAAGTCCCTCATAATATCGATCACGGTTTAGTCAAAGCGCACTATGTAATGGGTGAAGATCCACTGCAAACTGAGCCTGATTTGGCGACTATCCGTAGAACCTTTGATAAATTGGATTTACTGATAGTGCAAGATATCTTTATGACCAAAACAGCGGCGATTGCCGATGTTATTTTCCCAGCAACATCATGGGGTGAGCATGAAGGTGTCTACACTGCGGCAGACCGTGGTTTCCAACGTTTCTATAAAGCAGTTGAACCTGTTGGTGATGTGAAAACAGACTGGCAAATTATCAGTCTGATGGCAACCGCAATGGGTTATCCAATGCATTACAACAATACCAAAGAAATTTGGGATGAGTTGCGTGAGTTATGCCCAATTTATTATGGTGCAACTTACGAAAAAATGGCGGACTTGGCGTATATTCAATGGCCTTGCCCAACAGAAGATAGCCCAGGTACACAATATCTGTATGAAGGCGGTAAATTTGATACCCCTAATGGTAAAGGTCAATTCTTTACTTGTGAGTGGGCGCCACCTATTGACAAATTGTCTGATGAATTTCCAATGGTACTGGCAACAGTGCGTGAAGTTGGGCACTACTCTTGCCGTTCAATGACGGGTAACTGTAAAGCATTGGCGGCATTAGCGGATGAGCCGGGTTATGTTCAGTTAAATACGGAAGACGCCAAACGGTTGGGAATTAAAGATCAAGAGTTAGTTTGGATACGCTCTCGTCAAGGTAAAGTCATTACGCGCGCTGCGGTCAGTGATCGACCGAATAAAGGTGCGGTATATATGACTTACCAGTGGTGGATTGGTGCTTGTAACGAACTCGTTGCAGAAAACTTAAGCCCAATTACTAAAACACCTGAGTATAAATATTGTGCAGTATGTGTTGAGCCAATCAAGGAGCAGGCTCAGGCAGAACACTTTGTAAAAACGGAATATAGCAATATTAAACGCCGTTTAAGAGAAGCCGCCGAGGGCTAATTTTAACTGACTAATATTGTCTTTCTGCCTTAAGACCGAGTTTATTGACCTTTGTGTCAGTAAGCTCGGTTTTTTTATGGTGCTTTGTTGTGGTATTGCCTTTTCTCTTCAGATTATCATCAAAAATATCCTTTTATTTGCCTGAATATTCATCATGCGTTGGCTCACAATAAAAAAAGTAACATGTTACTTTTAACGTAATCCGTTTCTAAATCAAGTGGATAAATTGCTTTTTATAGAATGCCAGCGCAGGATGCTGTTATGGAAATGAGTGTAAGAAAACAACAACGAGATACCGTATGAAAAAACTCATTAATGCCCTACAAGCGTTTGGTAAATCCCTCTATGGGCCTGTCTTAATATTGCCTATTGTCGGTTTATATATCGCGTTAGGTAATGTCTTTGGCAATGGCAACCTTGCAGAATATATTCCGTTTTTAAATCACCCGATTATTCAAAGCATTGGACAATTACTTGCAAAATCATCTGTTGCTATTTTAGTGAATCTGGCGCTGATTTTTGCTGTAGGTATTCCCGTTGGTTTAGCTAAGAAAGATAAAGGCTATGCGGGTTTAATTGGCTTAGTCACTTTTGTCATTTTCACGAATGCCATGAATATTACGCTAACACTACAAGGTAAGTTGGTTAGCGCAGAAGAGATGCGAGCTGCTGGTCAAGGTATGGTATTAGGCGTTCAAGTCCTAGAGATGGGCGTCTTTGCCGGTATTTTAACCGGAGCAATATCAGGATGGCTTTATAACCGTTATTCAGGTCGTCAATTTAACGGCATTATGGCTATTTATTCAGGTCACTGTTTTGTTGCGATTATCGCCATTCCATTCACCATTGCATTGGCTGTTTTAATGTGTGAAGTCTGGCCTTTTGCGCAGGCAGGCATTACTAAAATGGCGCTCGTTATTCATGATTCAGGTGCTTTTGGTGCGCTGATTTATGGCTTCTTAGAACGTATTCTTATCCCAACAGGATTACATCATCTGGTGTATACCCCATTCTTGTATACCGAATTAGGCGGTGTTGCAGATGTTTGTGGCACAACATACCAAGGCGCAAGAAATATCTATTTTGCTGAAATGGCATGTCCTGAAGTTAAACAACTCAGTAGTACTGTGATTTGGGATGCACGCGGTATCGCTAAAATGTTTGGTTTAACCGCAGCCGCAGCCGCGATGATTTCTGTGGCTAAAAAAGAGAAAAAACAGATGGCAAAGGCGATTTTAATTCCTGCGGCTGCCACTTCTTTTTTACTGGGCGTAACAGAACCTCTTGAGTTTTCCTTCCTATTTGTTGCCCCTATTTTGTTTTTGGTACACGCCGTATTAACTGGTATTGGCATGATGCTGTTCTACCTATTAGGTGTTCATGCAATTGGTGCGAATGGTGTGATTGATTTCATTTTATATAACTTGCCGTTAGGCACTGAAAAGTCAAATTGGCCGATGTATATCGTGGTGGGTTTGATTATGTCAGTTCTCTATTTCGTTATCTTTAGAACCCTGATTTTGAAACTGAATCTTAAAACACCCGGCCGTGAAGATGATGATGAAGAGACACGTCTATACAGCAAAGACGATTACAAGAATAAAGCAGAGAGTACAGCACCTAAAGAAACCGTTGAAACTATCAATACATTAGGTGAAGAGATTATTGAAGGACTCGGTGGTCGTGACAATATTGAAGTGGTTGATAATTGTTATACCCGCTTAAGAGTCATTGTTAAAAATGTCGATGCAATTCATGAAGATATCTTGAAAAAAACGGGTGCTAAAGGCGTTGTCCGCCACGGTAATAACGTTCAAGTTGTTTATGGATTACATGTGAAAAAAATGCGTGAAGCGGTCGAAGCCGCACTTTAAATAGGAGAAAGTAAGATGACAAAATCACCTTTTATCTTAAGTATTGCAGGCGGCGGAAGCACCTATACACCGGGTATCGTTAAAAGTTTAATGGTGCGTTTAGAGGATTTTCCTCTGAGTGAAATCCGTTTATACGATATTGATCAAGAGCGCCAAGACACTATTGCACCTGTCGTTGAAAAAGTTATTCGCGACCATAGCAAAATGATTAAATTTACGGTAACAACGGATGCAAAAACCGCGTTTGATGGTGCTCATTTTGTCTTTGCTCAAATGCGTGTTGGCCAATACAAAATGCGTGAACAAGATGAAAAAATCCCGTTACGTCATGGTGTTGTAGGGCAAGAAACGTGTGGACCAGGTGGACTGGCTTATGGTTTACGCACTATTTTACCGATGGTTGAGCTAATTGATTTAGTTGAGCAATATGCGGATAAAAAAGCATGGATTGTGAACTATTCCAATCCAGCCGCGATTGTTGCTGAAGGAGTACGTCGTTTACGTCCTAATGCGCGAGTATTGAATATCTGTGATATGCCTGTAGCGGCAATGCGTAATATGGCCGCTGTATTAAAAGTGGATCGTCATGATTTAGATGTGGATTATTTTGGCTTAAATCACTTTGGTTGGTTTACTTCAGTGCGTGTAAAAGGTGAAGAAAAACTGCCTGAGTTACGTGAACATATCGCTAAATTTGGTCTTTTAACTGAAGATGCGGCGCAAACTGACCCACAACATTCTGATCCATCATGGGTAAAAACGTGGCGTCATATTCAGCCATTAATGGAAGCATTCCCTGAATATATTCCAAATCCATATTTACAGTACTATTTGATGCCAAATTATATCGTGGAACATCAAGATCCTGACTACACTCGTGCAAATGAAGTGATGGATGGTCGTGAAAAACGTTTGTTCGAAGCTGCGCGCGAATATAAAGAAACAGGAATTTTACCCGATGCTTTTCATGTAGGGGTTCATGGTGCCTTTATTGTTGATGTTGCTTGCTCTTTAGCCTTTGATTTACGCCAGCGTCATTTGGTCATCGTTGAAAATAAAGGGGCGATTTCTGACCTTCCTTATGACGCTATGGTTGAAGTTCCTGCTTATATTACTTCTCATGGCCCTGAGCCTATTCGTGTTGGCGATATACCTCGTTTCCATCGTACCCTATTGGAGCAACAACTTGCCTCAGAACAATTGCTTGTGGAAGCAACACTTGAAGGTAGTTATGAAAAAGCACTAGAAGCGTTCACCCTGAATAAGACAGTACCAAGTGTTATCCATGCGAAGAAGATCCTCGATGATATGATTGAAGCCAATCGCGAATATTGGCCTGAATTACGTAAAGCTTATGTAAATGGTAAGCGTGTTTGATCTCAAGCCTTGCTGTTAATGAGTAATTGAATAAAAATGCTGTTCTATCACCAGAACAGCATTTTCCTTTTATGTTGCTAAGGACGATGTATCCATAAGGTACCCGGTATGTCGGCACGATTATCATCTTTACTCTCAAGAGCCACAGAATTAACACGCGCAGAATATCGTATTCTCTCTTATTTAATTGATAACCCGACACAAGTTGGAAAGCTTACAATCAGAGCACTTGCGCAGGTGAATTTTGTTTCAACAACAACCATTATGCGTCTTTGTCAGAAATTAGGTTTTTCTGGCTATAGTGAGTTGATTTATTACTGCAAACAATTGTTATCGACAGCGGAACAGACACATCACTTAAAAAGTGATGACACGCAAACGGCAGAGCCTCTTTTTGATCAGTTTTTAGCAAACTACTTAAAAACGTTTACGTTGATTTCAGATGAACGCAAACAAGCATTTGTCGATCTTATTAACAGTAAAAATTCTTTTTTTATTTATGGTGCGGGGTTTTCTCATATATTTTCAGAATATATCAGTAAGCGGTTACAATTGATTGGTAAAGATGCTTTTCTTTCTGGACTCAGTGACAGTAAGAATATCTTTATTAATAATGCATCACGCTATACGGTTTTTATTGCGATATCGCGCAGTGGAGAGACAGAACAAGTTGTTGAAAAGGCGAGAATAGCAAAAAGTATTGGTATGAAGATTGTTGCCTTTACTCGCGCAAGTGCCAATCCGTTGGCCGAACTTACGGATATTCATTTCCCCATTTATGACGATGCAGTAAATTATCATTGTGACACTATCGAAAGCTCGTCTTTTGAATCAAACCTTGTCTTGATTATTGATTTGTTACTTAGCCGAGCTCAACGATTTTAATTTATGTATAACGCTTTATGACTAAGCAACAGACTGATTTAAATAAAGCGTTAAGGGTAAATCAGGGTGTGTATTCATTGAGTCGAATTGATGTAATGGGTGAGCATCAACAGTGGGATAACGAGATAATAAAACGATAAAATCTTGGTAAGCCTGATTTTTATTATCATGAGTAAAAATAGGCGTACCGCTATGATTTAATTCATTATCTGCAATTAATAAAATATCAAGATATTGCGCATTATTGTGTTCATAAAGCACATTTTCAGGGTTAATGTCTTGCCAAGGTGTTCCTATAGCTTCTTGTGGTGAATGAACACGTAATGCACCCGTATTATCCTTAACATTATACTTACTCATCATCACAATCATGGTGTGGTCAACGCCATCCTTATGCACTCCTTCAATTGAAAGTTCGCTTAAAGAATCTGGTTGAGCAATTAGTCTTAAATGAAAAACAGTCGATATTGACTTTGGCGATTTTTGATCTGTTAAATGGCGAGAAGTAAATGTATTACCTTGAATTAATAGCATTTTTAATTTTAATAAGGCTTGATAGGCGGTATTGCTCTGCCAGCGATCATCGAGTGCTCTAAAATGTCTTTGCGCACCACTGTCTTCACGAATAAATCCATCTTCCTCAGTAAGAACAAAAGGTTGATACTCTAATCTGGAGATGGTTTCTATGTCATTATCAAAAAGGTAGCGTCCTGTTCGGGAGTGACGAAACGAAAGCGTGGGATCTTGGGCTAAATAATCGCCGTATTCTATCAGTGTATTAATATCTTTTTCTTCAGCACCTAATTGTTTTATTAAATTAATAACAACATTTTGGGGAATAAAAACATATTTATTATTTTTGTACTCTTTTTTTATTTCATTAATATTATTTATAAGCAGGCTATTCATATATAATATGCTCCATTGATGGTTTATATTATTAATAATTAATTAGAGAAATAACTAATTAATTATAATTAACTAGATTATAGAGAGAGATTAATATGTTTCAAATTCATAAAAAAAAGAGTGTAATAAATTAATTACACTCTTTTTAAATAATTGAAGAAGAAATTATTTCGGAATTAAAGTATTTCTGGAATTGAAATACCGAGGCGTTGCATCCGTGATAATAACGTGGTTCTTTTTAAACCCAATTTTAATGCTGCGCCTCTGGCACCAGCAACCACACCGTTGGTTTCTCTTAACGCTTGAATTATCCTTTCTCGCTCCTCATCATCACTCTCTGGCGCATTAGTCTGCATGCGCTTTTCAATCGATGAAGGTTGAGAAAGGACCTGCTTTAAACGAGAGGGTTTACAAATATGAAGCTCTTTCAATTGAAGGTTTAATGTTGAACCTCGCGTTAAAATAACAGCGCGTTCAATAATATTTTCAAGCTCACGGACATTGCCCGGCCAGGGATACAGTGTTAGTTGTTCCAGTGCATTGGCAGGAATACAATCTATTTTTCTATCCATTCTACGTGCAATTTTTTGCGTAAAATGTTTGACCAAAAGTGGAATATCTTCAGGTCGTTCTCTTAATGGCGGAATAATAATAGGAAAAACATTAAGACGATAATACAGGTCTTCTCTAAATTCACCTTCATCCGTTAAATTATGGAGATCTTTATTGGTTGCAGCAATCAGCCTGACATCAACTGGGATCACTTTATTGCCACCCAATCTTTCTATTTCTCGCTCTTGAAGAACACGAAGCAGTTTAGGTTGTAATTCAATCGGCATATCACCAATTTCATCTAGAAATAGCGTACTTTTATCTGCCATTTCAAATCGACCAATATGCGTATTAGTTGCCCCTGTAAATGCGCCTTTATCATGACCAAAGAGATCACTTTCTAACAGGCCAGAAGGCACTGCCGCACAGTTCATTTTTATCATCGATTTACTTTTTCGCTGACTTAAACGATGGATTGCACGCGCAATTAATTCTTTACCTGTACCCGTTTCACCTAAAATAAGCACAGTACTGTCGCTTTGTGCCACTAATTCAATTTGTTCAAGCACGTTATGCATGGCATCGCTTTGATAAATAATCTCACTAAAGCATGCATTTTTATCTATTTGCTCATTTAGCCAAATATTCTCATTTTTTAAACTGTCTTTTAAGTGTGTTATCTCTTCATAAGCCGCCGCATTTTCAATGGCGATACCAATACGCGCTGCAACTTGCTGTAGCAATTGGCAAGTGTCGTTGGTAAAAACACTCCCTAATTCATGCGCTAAGATTAATAATCCTAAGGGCTTATGATTAAAAGCCAGTGGCAATAACAAAGCCGTCTGCATATTTTGCTTAACTAGACGCTTAATCAAAATATCGTCTTGATCTTCTTTATTAATATCAATTAAGACTGGTTTATTTTGGTTAATAATTTCTTCTGCTTTGTTATTCGCGCTACTAAACTTACGTTGTTGGCGAATGACCGATTTTCCAGTCTGATAACGGCTAGAATAAAGAATACCTTCATGACTATTTTGTGATGAGGTACGGCATAACATTAGACTAATATGGTTTAGTCCAAAAAAACGATGTATTTCTTTAGAGACTTCAGAAATAAGACCATCCATGTCTAGGTGAGCTAATACAGAATTAGTGATATCAACCAGTATTCGATATTGGTTACGCTCATTACGAAGGCTCTCCATAGTTTCAGCATTGTTACTGCTTAATTTCATGACACCACCGATTGCCCTAAAAAATTAGCTATATTGTAGTAGGTTTATAATAAATTTATATCAATGACTGAACCATTTTTGATCCAACCCGCTATTTTTGTATCTGTAATAAAACTTAAAAATATAAACTTATCAAATCGATATATAATAAAATATATAGGGGTTTATATTATCGTCAAAAGTGTCGAATAATTTGACGAAGTGACTGGTTTATTAATTAATAATCATTTTTATTTGAAAATTATTTAATTGAAAAATAAGGAATAGTTACCTCAAAAATATATTGGCATGAACCGTGCTAGATTCATTCTATTGATACCCTAATTATTACTCTTAATTAGAATAATTAGTTGCATTTATCGCCATATATAACGGCTATATATAACAAACATCAGGAGAATATGATGAACCGTTTCATCATTGCAGACCCTAAAAAATGTATTGGTTGCCATACTTGTGAAGTGGCTTGCGTTGTTTCGCATCAGCAAGCAGAGCAAGACAACTTAGCCATCGACCAAATTAATGAGCAAAATTTCCAACCTCGTATTCATGTTGTTAAAGGATTTTCAATTAGTACTGCGGTTGTTTGTCACCAATGTGAAGATGCCCCTTGTGCCAATGTGTGTCCCAATGGCGCTATTATTCATAATAAAGATTATTACTATGTCGATCAGGAAAAGTGTATCGGCTGTAAAACTTGTGTCCTGGCTTGTCCTTACGGCACCATGGAAGTTGTTTCTCGCCCTATTATGCGTAAATTAACGGCGCTTAATACTATCGATGCATTTAAGGCAGAAGCGAATAAATGTGACTTATGTCATCACCGAGAAGCAGGTCCTGCGTGTATCGAAGTTTGCCCAACGCATGCTTTAGTGTGTATCGATAGAGATGCGCTTGACGAGATGGTGAAAGAACGTCGTCGCAAAGCCGCTTTTGAAACCGGTGCTGAATTGTTGTTCTAAGATCAATAATAAAGCAACGTTGTACTGATACTATAGTTGCTATTATTTATCCTGCTTCAATAAGGTATCAACATGCATGAAATCACGCTTTGTCAAAGCGCATTTGAGATAATAGATTCACAAGCGAAATTAAATAATGCACAAAAAGTAAAAAGCGTATGGTTGGAAATTGGCGCATTATCTTGTGTTGAAGTGAGTGCGCTGGAATTTTGCTTTGATATTGTCTGCCGAGACACTCTTGCACAAGGTTGTGAGTTACATATTGAGATTATCCCCGCTAAGGCATGGTGTTGGGATTGTCACCAAGTTGTGACTATTTCAACATTTAATGCGGGTTGTCCTTCTTGTGGTAGCCAAAATCTGCGTGTTGAGAATGATGATGCAATGCGAGTGAAGCAAATAGAGATCGAATAGGGGTTGTTATGTGCCTTGGTATCCCAGGTCAGGTTGTCGAAGTTGGAAAGACAATCACTGAAAACGCAATGGTTGATGTTTGTGGCGTTAAACGTGAAGTGAATATTGCGCTCGTTTGTGAAGGTGAGCCACATACTATGATAGGCAAATGGGTGCTTGTGCATGTTGGCTTCGCCATGAGTATTATCAATGAAGAAGAAGCAAAAGAAACACTGGATGCCTTGATGGCGATGGGCGAAGTGGAAGATGATGTCTCCGCTTTTCTTTATGGTGAAGAGGGCGCGCCCTCAAAAAATTGAGTTAATTTTGTGCTATTGCATGATTAATTCCTTTTTCTTATACTCTATCTTCATCTTTCAAAAGCTGGGACGACCCAGCTTTTTGTCTTTGTATTCAGGGGACGACCCCAGCTTATCGAGTAGGGGAAGTTATGTCTTGGATTATTCTTTTTGTTGCAGGTTTATTAGAAATTGTGTGGGCTGTCGGCCTTAAGTATACCCACGGTTTTACACGCCTAACCCCGAGTATTATCACCATTAGTGCCATGGTTGTGAGCATGGGAATGTTATCTTACGCCATGAAAGGTTTGCCTGCGGGTACTGCTTATGCAATTTGGACTGGTATTGGTGCAGTGGGTACCGCAATCTTTGGTATTTTGGTCTTTGGTGAGTCCGCAAATATCTATCGTTTACTGAGCTTAGCGATGATTATTTTCGGTATTATCGGGCTGAAATTAGCGAGTTGATTATCATCAGTTTTCCATAAAAAAGCCACTCAATTGAGTGGCTTTTTATCTTACGTATCTATGAGTTATAGCGTAACTACACCAATAATCGCGATAACGCTGATAATGGCTGCACCACCATAAAATACCCACTTGCTTGCAGGTACATGCACTTTAAAATCGTGCAGAGTATGGTGAATACGGTGTAATGCACACCACACTGGCAGAATGATCATTAGCAGTAAGAAAAGACGACCAATGATACTTTGGCTAAATGCCATGATACGTTCATAAGTAAATGCTTCTGGCGCAATACCCATAGGGATTAGGATACCGAGCAGGATAATGACGGCTGGAGATACAATTGCACTCCACATACCACCTGCACCAAATAATCCCCAGAAAATAGGTTCATCAGAGCGCTTAGGAAGTTGATTCTGATTCATTATTTCCTCCTGGGTTACATTAACGCCACTGCCAGAATAGCGGCAGTAACAACGATAGTGACAGCCCAGAAACCACGGACAATAGGTTCTTGAGGCATTTTTTCATCTTTAACAACGATAACCACAGCTTTAGGTGCGAGCTTAAACCAAGTCGCGGTATGGAAAAGCGTTGCTACTAAGGTCACGATATTAATAATCAATACTATTGGGTTGCTTAGGAATGCGACAAAGCCCGCCCAACTTTCTGGTCCATTTTTCAGTGCAAATACACCAAACAGTACAACCAGACTGAACCAAAGTTGTGGAAGACAGGTCCCTTCACGGGTGATATAGAAACGATAGAATCCCAGTTTCGTCCACCAGTTTGGCTGCATACCACGAACATAAGGCTTACGTTGTGTTGTCATGTCTTGTTTCCTCCTTAACGTGGTTTCAGCATTGCAATGACAAAGTCTTGCGCACTGGCTGCTTTACCCTGCTGAATAGCGGCGGCAGGATCCACATGTTTTGGACAGACTTCAGAACAGTAGCCAACAAAGGTACAAGACCAGACACCGTTCTCACCGTTTAACTGAGGCATACGTTCTTTAGCCCCATGGTCGCGACTATCTGTGTTGTAACGTTGTGCTAACGTAATCGCTGCTGGACCAATAAACTCTGGGTTTAAACCAAATTGAGGACACGCTGCATAGCAAAGACCACAGTTGATACAACCTGAGAACTGGTGGTATTTCGCCATTTGAGCAGGAGTCTGTTTATTCGGACCTTCTGAAGGCTTACGATCGTTACCAATGATATAAGGTTTAATCGCTTCTAAGCTTTCGATAAAGTGAGTCATATCGACAACAAGGTCACGTTCAACAGGGAAGTTACCTAGCGCTTCAATTCTGACACCGTTTGGATATTCCCGAACAAAGGTTTTACACGCCAATTTAGGGACTTTGTTAACCATCATGCCGCAAGAGCCACAAATCGCCATACGGCAAGACCAACGGTAGGAAAGATCTGGCGCTAAATTATCTTTAATATAACCCAATGCATCCAGTAATGAGGTTTGCTCATCATAAGGAACATCATACGTAACGAAATGAGGTGCTTCGTCCGTTTCTGGGTTATAGCGCATGACTTCCATTTTAATGTGCTTCATGTCATCAGCCATTCGCTTTCTCCTTATTCTGCTTGTCTTGTGCAGTCGCTTCACCACCATAGACACGTTTAGCAGGAGCTGATTTCGTGATCTTCACATCGCTATATTCTAAGCGAGGTGCACCTTCTGGGTTATAGAACGCCAGAGTATGTTTTAAGAAATTCACGTCATCACGCTCAGTACAACCTTCGTCAAGACGTTGGTGTGCACCACGAGATTCTTTACGATTGATTGCAGAATGCGCCATACATTCAGCGACATCTAAACCAAAGCCAAGCTCAATTTTATAGAGTAAATCTGTATTAAAGACGCTACTGGTGTCTTTAATTTCAACACGTTTGAAACGTTCTTTTAATTCAGCCAGTTTATCAACGGTTTTTTGCATTAACTCAGGTGTACGATAGATACCGCAACCTTCTTCCATTGATTCGCCCATTTCATCACGGATTTGTGACCAACTTTCAGAACCTTTTTGGTTCATCAGTTTTTTCAGGTTTTCTTCGATGTCACGTGTACGAGCATCTAATACTGACGCATTCGCTGGTGCAGCTTCTTGTGCGCAACGAACGGCTTCTTCACCCGCAAGACGACCAAATACAACCAGTTCAGCCAGTGAGTTAGAACCTAAACGGTTCGCACCGTGTAAGCCAACTGATGAACATTCACCCACCGCAAACAGACCTTTAATACGGGTTTCAGTTTGTTGGTTAGTTTCGATACCACCCATTGTATAGTGAGCTGTAGGGCGAACAGGGATTGGTTCATTAACAGGGTCAACACCCACATACGCTTTAGCCAGTTCACAAATAAATGGCAAACGTTCATGGAGTTTTTTCGCACCTAAATGACGTAAGTCAAGATAGACAACATCACCACGGTGAGTTTTGATAGTACGGCCGGCGCGCCACTCATGCCAGAAGGCTTGAGAAACTTTATCGCGAGGACCTAATTCCATGTATTTATTTTCAGGTTTGCCTAATGGTGTTTCTGGTCCTAGGCCGTAATCTTGCAGATAACGATAGCCATCTTTATTGACCAGAATACCACCTTCACCACGACAACCTTCGGTCATCAGGATACCTGAGCCAGGTAAGCCTGTTGGGTGATATTGAACAAATTCCATATCACGCAGTGGGACACCATGACGTAAAGCAATACCCATACCGTCACCAGTGACAATACCGCCATTGGTATTGAAACGGTAAACACGTCCAGCACCACCGGTTGCCATAATGACAGCGTTAGCACGAATTTGAACTTTCGTTCCTTCCATCATATTAATCGCAACAAGACCACGAGCGTGACCTTCATCAACGAGGATATCGAGAACAAAGTGTTCATCGAAGCGTTGAATTTGTGGATATTTTAAGGATGTTTGGAACAGGGTATGTAACATATGGAAGCCGGTTTTATCGGCTGCGAACCAGGTCCGTTCGATCTTCATCCCACCAAAACGGCGGACGTTAACTGACCCGTCTTCTTTACGGCTCCAAGGACAGCCCCAGAGTTCTAGTTGAGTCATCTCGGCTGGACAATGCTCAACGAAGTAATCTACGACATCCTGTTCACACAACCAGTCACCGCCAGAAACGGTATCATTGAAGTGGAAATCATAGGAGTCGTGAGCCTGAGTCACTGCTGCTGATCCGCCTTCTGCTGCCACAGTGTGGCTACGCATTGGGTAAACTTTTGAGATCAGAGCAATTTTCAGTTGAGGATTCGCTTCCGCTGCAGCTATTGCTGCTCGTAAGCCTGCGCCCCCGGCTCCGATTATCGCTATATCGGCATTAAAGGTTTGCACTGCGCTTCTCCATTGTTCAAGTGAAAATTGGAATAATTGTCTAGAATTCAATTCACTGACATTATTAATTTGTAATGCTATTTTTTTAAGCTATCCGTAACGAAATTGTTTCACTGCCTTGTGACTGCGCTTGATAACATCTTTATTATCATTGACTGTAATTTTAGTATAACGAAATGTAGAGCACCGAAATTTGATATGAATGATGGTTTTCCCGTATTTCGCAAAAAAAGTGTGATCCACACCAAGAATTCTGGGTTTTTATAATAAGCGCCCAGATAAACTTGAGGATAAAATAGAATATATTCTTCTAAATTGAAAATTATAAATAGTAATGAATAATCAATTTTTAAAGTATAGATAGTTTTAATTATAAATGACAATCTTTTTTTATTATTTATTGATTTGTAAGAGTAAATAAATTTATCTTGCTTAGGGTTAATTTGCATTAATAAAAAAACATCCTGAAATTTAAAATATTTTTTTTACTATTTATCTAAAACAAATCGGTTTGTCTTGTTAATTGTTAATAAAATATTAATAATATTTCTAAAGGTTTTTAATACTCATCAAAATACGTAAATTTAAATAAAAAATTAACTTTGAAGTTTAGAAGATAATGGCTATTTGAATATAAGAATAGTGTTAGTTTATTGTTATTTCTAATTGAGAAAAAGAATTATTCTAATTAACTTTTATTATAAAAAGTAAGAAAAAGGGGCGAATTTGTTGTACTAATTTGATGTTTATTCAAACAATAAAAAGTGCCAAAAAGTAGATGATTTGTAGAATTATATTCATTTGACTTATGTGTTTTTACTTAAAATAAGATGAATTTGTGAACTAGCCTAAAATGAAAATCTGCTTTGTCAGGGAGAAATTTGTCTGTTGGGTAGGATGCGAGTAAACTGCACGCTTTGTTTTCTGTTGGAGTTTTTCGTTCATGAGTGAAATCGCGGATTGGCAGCCAAGCGCCTCAATCGCCAACTTACTGAAAAAGGCGAAAATAGTCAGTAATATTAGGCGTTTTTTCGCTGATCGTGGTGTGTTAGAAGTTGAAACACCTATGATGAGTCAGGCTACCGTTACCGATGTTCATCTTTCCCCATTTGAAACCCAATTTGTGGGGCCGGGCGCATCACAAGGGCTTAAGCTTTATTTAATGACAAGCCCTGAATACCACATGAAGCGTTTATTAGCGGCAAACAGTGGGCCGATTTATCAAATGGGACGTTGCTTCCGTAATGAGGAAGCCGGTAGATATCACAATCCGGAATTTACGATGCTTGAGTGGTATCGCCCTTGTTTTGATATGTACCGGTTGATGAATGAAGTCGATGATTTATTACAAGAAATCTTGGATTGTGAAGCATCAGAATCACTCTCTTATCAACAAGCATTCTTGCGCTATCTTGATATCGATCCTTTATCCGTTGATAAAGAAAAATTACGTGAAGTGGCAGCAAAACTGGATTTATCAAATATTGCTGATACAGAAGAAGATAAAGATACACTGCTTCAATTACTCTTTGTCTCTGGGGTTGAGCCACATATCGGGTTAGAAAAACCCACCTTTATTTATCATTTCCCTGCATCACAAGCATCATTGGCTGAAATCAGTTCTGAAGATCACCGTGTTGCTGAACGTTTTGAGGTCTATTTTAAAGGTGTTGAGTTAGCGAATGGATTTCGCGAATTGACTGATGCACAAGAACAACGCCATCGTTTTGAACGTGATAACCGCCAACGAGTCGCAATGGGATTATCAGAACAACCTATTGATGAGCGTTTTTTAGCGGCACTTGAGGCAGGATTACCTGAATGTTCAGGGGTAGCTTTAGGTGTTGATCGTCTCATTATGCTGGCGCTTGGTGTAGAGCGTCTTAGTGATGTGATTGCCTTTCCTGTTTACAGAGCATAAGTTCATCTATCGATGAAGATTAAAAAAGAGAGCCGAGGCTCTCTTTTATTTTTTTGATTTTCGGCTTTGTCTTCGTTTTTCTTCTGCTTCAATGGCTTTTTCTTGAAACTTTGCAAATTTATTTCCTGTTACATCTTTCATATAGCGATAATTAATAAACCAATACGTAATACATGAAAATAAAATAACCCACCAGATTAAGAGGAGTTTTAATGCAGAATTAACCCCTAGTATTAAATGAAAACTAATCAAGACCATTAAGCTGACAAATATCGAGCTAAATAATCCCCCTGCAATTTGTGACATATATTTTTTTAAAGGAGTGATACTTATTAATGGCAAAATAATCGCCATAGAAAATAATACTCCAAATGTAGCAAACATAATAATCGAGATAGGTTCATTAAAGCTCAGAAACCAATCTGTTATGCCAAAAAAAGAAAAGGGAATTTCTATCATGATGTTGTCTCCCTATTTGGGTAAAAAAGAGGGATATCTTTAAAATTAAAAATCAATTTAAACAATATATTAGGAAAAATATGTATTTCAGTATTATAGAGAGTGACAGATTGATTAAAGAACTCTCGTCTGTCAGCAATACACTCTTCTAATTCTTTCGCTTGCGTTTGTAATAAGTGTAAGTTTTTTCCACTGATAAGTTCAGGGTATTTTTCTACAATAATGAGTGATTTTTTTATTTGTGGTAATAACTGATTAGCTAAATCAATTTTTTGATCTAATGCATCTGCATGTAAATAGAGAACTCTATTTTCAGCTAATTTTTCAAATAAAGCTTTCTCATGATCCATTGATTTTTGTGTAATAACTATCAGCATGGGGATCAAGTCGGCTTGTTTTTTTAATATAACATCAATATTTGCAAAGGCTTTATAGCAATTGTTTTTTAGCATCACCATGTTGTTATAAATCATCACTAATTGGCGTATTAAAAAATAAACCAAAGCGAGAATAAAAATGATGAAAATAAGCCATTCCATATTAATCAATTACCAAGATGAAGAAGTGTTATTAAAATAAAGTGTTAGTATGCCGTTTTGGTAATCCATTGGTATTACTAGAATGGAGAAGATAACAAAAAGAGCAATAATAACGATGATGGCCGAGTTACGACGTAAAGGGCGTGCTTTGTTCCAACGAACAACATAATCTTGTGGCGATAAGCCTAGCAGGTAATGAGGTTCTTTACGTGTGATAACCACTTCACCATTGATAGACTCTGCACTACCAATTAATAAATACGTTGAGTCTGATCCCAAGATGTACTCTTTAAAGCGTTTATTATTATATTCAAGATCTTGATGAGGCTCGATGCCTAGATGCACTAAGGGGGTATCTGCTGCGAGAACTTGAATTGATCCAGTATCATCAGTCATTGTGAAATTGGTGATCTTTTTTTCACAGAGTGTTTGGTGGTAACTTTTCTTGCCCTCTTTGTCTGTGGATACGTTATATTCATAATAGAAGTAACCATAACACTCTTTTTTACCTAGGCGACTCGTTAATTTTGTTCCTGCAGTTATCTTGCCTTCAATCTCAACAAGCCCAATGGCTAAAGAGCGAATTTTAGATGTTGCTAGAATTTTTTGAAAACGTAAAAAACGCTTTTCAGGTGTTCTTTTGACAGTTTGATAAACGAACATTAAAACGAAACTTAAAAAGAACAATCTATGATCAATAAAAAAGCCAAAGCTTAAACAGAGCAGTAAAAGGCTAATAAATACGGTGTTAATCAGTGCCGAAAACTTAGACGCACCTTCCATTTGTAATTGATGATAATTTTTTATCGCCTTTTCACCAATATTCCCAATATGATTTGAAATGCCATAGGAAAATATCAAAATAACAGCAAATGCAATACAGGAGATAAGATTAACAACAGATAAGATTAACAACAGAGTCTTCACCGCTAGGATAAAGGTCATTTCCCCGCGAAAAAAACAGATAATTTCCAGCAGCAAATGCGATCCCTAAAAAGGGAACAATACCCAAGTTATTTTTCTTTTTTTGAGCGCGTTTACTGCGTAAAAAATAAATTAATGCGCCCACAGCACAGCCGATAAAAAAATAAATTAACACTGCAATCTACCCTTAATGCGGTTATTTAACTTACTGTTATTTAAAATGAATACCTTCAAATTTCATTTCTTCTTTCGGTATTTCTAGTAATTGCATACGTTCAAAGCGGAAAAGGCCGGCAATTAAGCTATCAGGAAACATCTCTATTGCGGTGTTGTAGTAAGTCGTAGCATCATTAAAGCCTTCACGACGTTGAGCAATTTTATTTTCTACATCACTAACACCGGTTTGAAGTAATGCTAATTGTTCGCCTGAAATTAACGTAGGATAATTTTCAGCAAGCGCAATCATCCCTCGCAGTGCAGTATTCATCTCATTGGATGCGCTGATTTTTTCATTAATATTTTGTGCTTTAAAATAGCGCTGTCTTGCATCACTGAGTGCAATAAAAACACTTTTTTCGTGTTCCATTGCTTTTTCAGCTATTGTCATTAATTGTGGAATTTGGTCTGCACGCTGTTTTAAAATAACGTCAATATTCGCAAATTGGTTACCGACTTGATTTCGAGTCGCAATTAGACGGTTATAAATAGAAATTCCCCAACCAATAAAAAGAACGATAAGAATAAGTAAAATAATAGCCATTATTGTCATAGTGATCCCTTCTTCTCAATATTTAATAAATGATGATAGCTAACTTAAAAAGTTATTTTGGTTTTTTAATTAAATTATTAGAGTAACTTAGAGAAAGATGAAGAAATATACAATCAGAAAGGGCGCAAATATCCTACTTCAAGTTGAAATGTTGTTGACGGTGTTCACTCGTACTAGTCACATACTAATGTATGTGACTAGTATCTCATTAACTTGGCGCTTAGCTGCACCTTGAATTATTTAGAGTATAAATAAAATGTGAGTTGTTATTTAGCTTGTTTTTGTAAGAACTTAACCCCTAAATCAGGGAAGTCTGTAAAGACACCTTCTGCACCCGCTTGGTTATAAATGATGTCGTAAAGCTGATCACCATCTTTTGCGTATTTAGGAAGTTTATCAATACGCACTGTAAATGGATGAATGGTGAGTTTATTAGCGTGAGCATCTGCCGCCATACCTGTTAAGGTGATTTTTTCTGGCGTTGAGTTTTCTTCTACTAACATATGGTAATCAGGACCAATGCCATCTGCATAAGTGGCAATTTCTTTCATTGCGCCTGGCTTAAACATCCACTCATAACTGTAGTTTGTCCATGTGCCATCAGATTGTTTTTCGTAAGTCTCATTCCAGTCGGTATAAGCAATTAATTGAACGAGTTTTAAGTCCATGCCCATTTTTGGCATCAATTCTGTTTTGATGCGTTTTAGGTCGTTGGCATCGAAAGATTGCAGATATACATTATCGGTTTTTTGTGTATAACCGTACTGTTTAAGGACTTCGAGCACTTTTGTTGTGATATCTTTGCCTTCTTGCTCGTGGAACCAAGGCGCTTTAATTTCAGGGTAAATACCAATATCTTGACCTGTTGATTTATTTAAACCTTGAATAAATTCAATTTCTTCTTGGAAAGTGTGTACACGGAAATCAGATTTACCCATAGG
Source organism: Proteus sp. FME41 (assembly GCF_014897315.1). Classification (GTDB taxonomy): domain Bacteria; phylum Pseudomonadota; class Gammaproteobacteria; order Enterobacterales; family Enterobacteriaceae; genus Proteus. The sequence continues at coordinate 45,449 of NZ_JABUYL010000020.1, forward strand.
GAAACGGTTTGGGTAGCTTTGGACTTTTTTACCATCAACAATATCAAAGCCTTCGGTAAATTTTAGCCCTTTGATCTCGTCAAGCGTAAAGTCGATAGCGTAATAACGACCGTCTTTTCTTGCTCTGTCTGGGTAACGTTCAGCTACATCTGTTACACGGTCAAGATAGTGATCATGCAAGACAACCAGTTCGTTATCTTTTGTCATCACTAAGTCTTGTTCAAGATAATCTGCACCTTGTGCATATGCTAATGCTTTAGCGGGTAGGGTATGTTCAGGCAAATAACCACTTGCACCACGGTGAGCGATAACAACTTTATCACTTGCCGCTTGTGCGATTGCACTTAAAGATAGAGTTAAAAGAACGCCTGCAACTAACGGTTTTATTTTAAAAGATGTACTCATAAAGCTGCTCCATTTTAATTCTACGTACAATAAAGTTATGTACAGTTGGCAATAAAAAAGCCACATCAACAAACTGATGTGGCTTGATTTTTTAGAGATGAGATTTAATCAATTTCATAAATAACCAGTTAACGATTATTCGTATTTCTGAAGCATTTCACGTTTGTGTTTGGTTTCAGTAACCATTACGATAAGTAATAACACAACAGACAATGCACTACCGCCGATCATGACCATAAAGCCGCCATCCCAGCCGAAGTAGTCAACGGTGTAACCTACGATAGCACTTGCTGCAACAGAGCCACCTAAGTAACCGAAGAGGCCAGTAAAGCCTGCCGCTGTACCTGCGGCTTTCTTCGGTGCAAGCTCAAGGGCATGCAGACCAATCAACATCACAGGACCGTAGATTAAGAAACCGATAATCAACATACATGCCATATCAATATTCGGGTTACCCGCTGGGTTCATCCAGAATACGATAGTAGCAATGGTGACTAAGGTCATGAAGAACACACCTGTCGCACCACGGTTACCTTTGAACACTTTATCTGACATCCAACCACACAGCAGTGTGCCCGGAATACCCGCGTATTCGTATAAGAAGTAGGCCCATGATGATTTATCCATGGCGAAGTGTTTTACTTCACGCAGATAAGTTGGTGACCAATCCAGTACGCCGTAGCGCAGTAAGTAAACGAACACGTTCGCAATCGCAATCATCCACAGAAGTTTGTTAGGGAACACATACTTCATAAAGATTTCTTTAGCAGTCAGTTCTTGCTCGTCAGTTTCTTTATAATCAGGTGGGTAGTCGTTTTTATATTCTTCAATAGAAGGTAAGCCACAAGATTGCGGTGTATCACGCATTAACGCGAAAGCAATCATGGCAACTAAGATAGCCGCGATAGCAGGCATATATAATGCCGCTTTCCAGTCGTTAAACCATGCCATACCCAATAAGAACAGTAATGGAGGTAAACCACCACCGACGTTATGCGCACAGTTCCAAATAGAAACGATACCGCCACGTTCTTTTTGTGACCACCAGTGAACCATGGTACGTCCACAAGGAGGCCAGCCCATACCTTGGAACCAACCACAAAGGAACAACAGAACGAACATAACCATAATGCTCGAAGTTGCCCATGGTACAAAGCCCATAAATAGCATCACTAAGGACGCCAAAATAAGACCTGCGGGTAAGAAATAACGAGGGTTAGCGCGGTCAGAGAATGAGCCCATGATAAACTTAGAGAAACCATAAGCAATCGAGATCCCTGATAAAGCAAAACCTAGGTCACCTTTAGAAAACCCTTCTTCTACAAGATAAGGCATTGCTAGTGCAAAGTTTTTTCTTACTAAATAATAAGCAGCGTAGCCGAAGAAAATCCCCATAAAGATCTGCCAGCGTAGGCGGCGATAGAGTGGATCTACCTGTTCTTCTGGTACGCGCGCTTTATGTGGCGCAGGTCTAAACAGACTTAACATATTAGCCTCCGATGGCTTTATTTTAATATGTTGATATTAAATAATGACAAAACGAACAGTGAAGTTATCAAAAAATTTTCTTTAACGAACTTAATAGTAAACTTATACAATCAAATTTACTGTGAGGTATTACTCAGTTGTCGAATAAATTTTCAATATGTGCAATTTTGAGTGATATGTTAACTTTATGAAATACTTTCTGTTAAATAATTTGTGATTAGTATCACATAAGTGGTTTTAATTTTTCACTCGTGAGCGTTTCTCTTTCGTTTTTGCTCATTATCAAACATTAACCACACTTTTTGTGTATCTTATACACTATAATTAGCGCTAAAGAATAATTAAGCGTTTGCTGAATGTAATGTGAGAGGGCATCTCTATGATGAGCGGTTCACCAGTGACAGAAACAGATGTCATTATTATTGGCGGGGGAGCAACCGGTGCAGGCATGGCAAGAGACTGTGCACGCCGTGGATTACGTTGCGTCCTGTTAGAAAGACACGATATTGCAACCGGTGCAACCGGTCGAAATCATGGTTTGTTACACAGTGGAGCACGTTATGCGGTGACCGATCCCGAATCAGCGCGTGAATGTATTGAAGAAAACATGATTTTAAAACGGGTCGCTCGTCATTGTGTTGAAAAGACGGATGGCCTTTTTATTACCCTACCCGAAGATTCTTTAGAGTTTCAACAGACCTTTATTCAATCTTGCCAAGCGGCAGGTATTGATGCTCAAGCGATTTCACCCGAAGAAGCTATTCGCTTAGAGCCCTCTGTTAACCCGAATTTAATCGGCGCGGTGAAAGTTCCTGACGGTACGGTTGATCCTTTCCGCCTGACAGCAGCCAATATGCTAGATGCTCGTGAACACGGCGCACAAGTCCTGACTTATCATGAAGTCGTGGGACTTATTCGTGAAGGTGACCGAGTTAAAGGTGTGAACGTTTACGATCACCAAGCGAAAAAAATGTATGAAATTCGTGCTCAAATCGTTGCGAATGCTGGCGGTATTTGGGGACAAAAAATTGCTGAATATGGTGAATTAAAAGTGCGAATGTTCCCAGCAAAAGGGGCATTGCTAATTTTAGGTCATCGTATTAACAATATGGTGATCAACCGTTGTCGTAAACCTGCGGATGCCGATATTTTAGTCCCTGGCGATACCATTTCATTAATTGGCACAACCTCAACGCGTGTTCCTTACGATGAAATCGACAATATGTATGTCACCCCTGAAGAAGTCGATATTCTTATTCGTGAAGGTTCTATGTTAGCACCAAAACTAGCGCAAACGCGTATTTTGCGCGCTTATGCGGGTGTGCGTCCTTTAGTTGCGAGTGATGATGATCCTTCTGGTCGTAATGTTAGTCGTGGTATTGTTTTACTCGATCATGCTCAACGTGATGGTTTAGAAGGTTTTATTACCATTACGGGCGGTAAATTAATGACTTACCGACTGATGGCTGAGTGGGCGACAGATAAAATCTGTGAAAAATTAAACGTCTCTGCAAAATGTACAACTGCAGAAGAAGCATTACCAGGCTCTCGTCAATCTGCGGAACAAGCATTACGGAGTGTTGTATCACTTCCTGCCCCGATCCGTGGCTCTGCGGTTTATCGTCATGGTGATTTAGCAAATAAATTACTGAGCAATGAACGTATTGATAAAAGCTTAGTGTGCGAATGTGAAGCGGTAACGGCTGCTGAAGTGCGTTACGCGGTTAACTCTTTGACAGTCAATAATTTACTTGATTTACGTCGCCGTACCCGTGTTGGGATGGGAACTTGCCAAGGTGAACTTTGTGCGTGTCGTGCCGCTGGGTTATTAAATCGCTTACAAGTGACTACACCTCATGAATCAGAGCAGCAACTAGCCCATTTCCTTAATGAGCGCTGGAAAGGCATTCGACCTATTGCGTGGGGTAATGCATTACGTGAGAGTGAATTTACTAGTTGGGTTTATCAAGGTTTATGCGGTTTAGATGCGGATATGATTGAAAAAACAGCGTTAGCGGAGGCAGATAATGAAATTTGACGTCATCATTATAGGGAGCGGACTTGCAGGATTAACGGCAGGTATACGTCTTGCTGAAGCGGGTAAGTCTTGCGCCATTATCAGTAATGGTCAAAGCGCACTGCATTTTTCATCTGGTTCACTGGATTTATTAACGCATCTTCCTGATGGTTCACCCGTGACTCAGCCTAAAAAAGCGCTGGCAGCACTGGCTGAATTAGCGCCTAAACACCCTTATAGCCGTATCGGAGAAGCCAAGGTTTCTACCTTTATTGAACAAGCTCAAGCATTACTAGCAAGTACGAGTGGTCTTGAATATCAAGGTAATGGTGATGAAAACCATTATCGCATTACACCCGTAGGGCGTTCTCGTATGAGTTGGATGAGTCCAAAACGAGTGCCTATTCATGGCGTTGAACACGCATTACCGTGGAAAAAATTAGCGGTAGTAGGTATTGAAGGTTTCTTAGATTTTCAACCACAATTTGCAAGCAATACGCTGAATGAGCAAGGTGTTGATGCTATTCCTTATCATATTCACTTACCGCTGTTAGATAGACTGCGTGATAACCCGAGTGAATTTAGAGCCGTCAATATCGCGCGCTATTTAGATAAACCTGAAAATACACAAGCGTTAGCCAATGAGCTGAAAAAGCATATTGATGATAGTGTTGAGGCGATTATTTTGCCTGCGTGTATTGGACTTGATGCTGAAGATCCCGTGACGTTACTCCAACAGTTAGTGGGAAAACCGATTTGTTTATTACCCACATTGCCACCATCACTGCTAGGCATGCGTTTACATCAAGCGTTAAAACTGCGTTTTCAACAGGCAGGTGGTTTAATTATGCCAGGTGACCGTGCCGAACATGTTGATTTAGTAGGTAATAAAGTTACGGGTATCCATACTAGAAATCATACTGATATTCCTATTCGTAGTGATCATGTTGTGCTGGCAACAGGAAGTTTCTTTAACAATGGTTTAATCGCAGACTTTGAGCGTGTCTATGAGCCTTTAATGGAACTCGATTTGTTAGAAACATTGCCACGTAATGAGTGGACGCAGGTAAATGTCTTCGCTAAACAGCCTTATATGCGATTTGGTGTAGATACAGACAGCCAACTAAGACCAATGAAATACGGTGAAATATTTGAAAATGTTTATGCTGTAGGGGCTGTGTTAGGGGGATTTGATCCCCTTAATGAAGGTTGTGGTGCAGGTGTTTCAATGATTAGTGCACTTTATGCCGCGCAACAAATTTTACAGCATGATAAATCCGCACAGAGCACATCTGCGGTTGTGGAGGCAGCACAATGAGTCTACATGATAACAGTTTTGAAGCTTGCATTAAGTGTACGGTCTGTACAACTTACTGCCCTGTTGCAAAAGTGAATCCACTTTATCCTGGCCCTAAACAAGCTGGCCCTGATGGCGAGCGTTTACGTTTAAAAGATCCAATGCTTTATGATGAAGCATTGAAATATTGTACCAACTGTAAGCGTTGTGAAGTGGCATGTCCGTCAGATGTGAAAATTGGTGACATCATTTCCCGCGCCAAACTGAACTACAATACAAAAAACCCAAAAATTCGTGATGCAATTTTAAGTCACACTGATTTAATGGGGACACTATCAACGCCAATGGCTCCGATTGTCAATACCATTACGGGATTAAAACCAGTCCGTAAAATTCTGGATAAAGCACTAAAAATCGACCATCGTCGCGAACTACCCAAATATTCCTTTGGTACATTTAGAACATGGATGAAGAAACAAGCGCAAGAGCAAGCGCGCTATAAAGAACAAGTTGCCTTCTTCCATGGTTGTTATGCTAACTATAACCACCCGCAGTTAGGGAAAGATTTAGTCAAAGTGTTTAATAAAATGGATATTGGTGTCCAATTATTAAAACGTGAAAAATGCTGTGGTGTTGCATTAATTGCAAATGGTTTTGTTAAACAAGCGAAGAAACAAGCTGCCGTAAACCTAGAGTCTTTGACAGAAAAAATTGTCGAGAACAATATTCCTGTCGTGGCAACATCATCAACCTGTACTTTCACTATTCGTGATGAATATGAACATATTCTTGATATTGATACTTCAAAAGTACGTGAGAATATCGAGTTAGCCACACGCTATATTTACCGTTTATTAGAAGAAGGCCGTGAATTACCGCTGAAACACACACCGTTAAAAGTGGCATATCACACGCCTTGTCATATGGAAAAAATGGGTTGGACGGCATATTCCATTGATTTAATTAAACGTATCCCTGGCGTTGAGGTCATTGTTCTTGATTCTCAATGTTGTGGTATTGCCGGAACGTATGGTTTTAAATCTGAAAACTACGATGTTGCTCAAGGCATTGGTGCGGGCTTATTCCGCCAAATTGAAGAGAGTGGCTGTGATTTGGTGATAACAGACTGCGAAACCTGTAAATGGCAAATTGAGATGTCAACAACGAAAAAATGTGAACACCCCATTAGTTTATTGGCAAGAGCATTATAAGTATTGCCTACTAGATAATAAAAAAGTAATTGATTACTAAGATAACAAGCAGCTCGGGAATAAAAGAGGATCTTTTATTCCCTTTTTTATTTCTAATAAAGTATAAAGATGAATATATCGAAATAATAAAAGGTAAACAGCCTGTGCTAATAATAGGCTGTTTAATAAACATTATTTTTTAATGAGAAATATACGTATTTTGATAAAGCCAAATATTTTGTACTTTTTTGAGGGTAATATTCTGCCCATTAGTCAGTGATAACGCTTGTCTGCCAGCTTCATTAATAATGGGAATATCTAATGCATTGGCTAATACAGTTGTATTTGACAACGGATTACCATGACTTAATAAAATTCCTTTAATCTTATGAGTATCAAGTGCGATTAATGTTGATGGATGAAGCTGCTTTGTGACGAGAATAGCATTTGGATAAGGAGGATGTGTTATTGGTGGAGGTGCTGACGTTAAGTAGCGTAGTAATCGAGATAAAATATCATCTAAATCACTTTCACGAGCACGCATATTATCATCGTCCATTTGTGCGTAAGTATCGATTAAATCAATAAATGTCTGCTGTAAGGCAAATTCAGCATTACAGTGGTGTTTGCTTATCATGCTACATACAGTCAGTTGTAATTCGGTATTGTCTAATAAAAAACGGTGGCTAGAAAAAATATGAGAATACTGTTCACCGATTTTACGGTATGCCTCTTCAGTCAACCAATCAATATCCTTTTTGGATCGTTCGATCGCCTTAATTAGTCGTTTTTGTTCTTCGAGTAACAAATGAGAGGATATTTTTTTTCTTGGAATAACAAATCGATGATAAGGATAGTGCCAAACGGGGGCCGTGATAACCCTAACAGGCTCATAATTTGTATTTTTAGGATGAATATTAAAATTAGGGAGATTTTCACCTAATTGGAGTTTTTTGATAGTAATGGTTTTATGGGCGGCTTTTTCTGCTTCATCAAGAGAAGACCCTAAAGCAATACTACTTGCGGCGGCTAATGTTCCTTCAACAATAGGAGCTGAACTTAATGCCACATTAGTGGCAATGTTATGTTCAAGATTAGCAATTGCGAGCGCCGCATTTTGTGCTGAATGATAAGTATCGAGTAAAACAAGGACGCCTTGCTTGCTATAACATTTTTTAATCGCGGTGAGTATGATTTCTGGTGAAACTTCATTAGCAAGATCAGAAGGCGTTTGATAATTTGTCGCAATGGCAATTTTCACTTGGCGATCTACAGTCTGGTTAACGAGCTCTTTAATACCATTGGCGAGCGTAAGACTCTTTGACACTAATACGATACTGACCATAAAGCACCCTTTTTTGTAAATGTAGATAGGGAAATAAGAACTCCCTATCTACTCAGGCTTTAATAAAGCCATTCCCGTCCTAATTGGTCGGCCGTTAAAATGGCGGCATAAACCTTATCTGAATCAACATCAAATGGCATGTTGTAAATAGTCTCTCCTTCAGCGCAACTTAACTCAGCAACAGCCATAATTTTTTCATTTAACTCATCACCCGTTGCGTTGATCCCTAACTCTTCTAAGGTGACCGGTAATCCCACTAAAATACAGAAATCGAGAAACTCTTCGAGTTCTTCTAATGGGCTATTTTCTAAGACCAATTGCACTAATGTACCAAACGCAACTTTTTCGCCATGATACATATGATGACATTCTTCTAATGCGGTAAACCCATTGTGGATTGCATGTGCAGCGGCAAGTCCCGCACTTTCAAAACCAATACCACTTAAAAATGTGTTGGCTTCAATAATATTTTCTACAGCGGTTGTGCAAACGCCTCGGCTCACGGCGAGTTTTGCTTTATAGCCATCTTCCAATAAAGTGCTATAGCATAGCTCTGCCAGTGCAAGGGCTGCGAGTGTCGATTTTCCCCCTGCCATTGTCTGTTTTTGTGCTTGGCTACAGGCTCTTGCTTCAAAGTAGGTTGCTAAAGCATCCCCCATACCTGCCACTAATAAGCGAGCGGGTGCTGAAGCAATAACATTGGTATCCATGACAACGACGTCAGGATTGGTTGGGTAAAAGAGGTAACTATCAAATGCGCCTAATTCAGTGTAAATCACAGAAAGTGCACTGGTTGGTGCATCAGTAGAGGCAATGGTTGGGGAAATAACCACAGGAAGCTGGCATTTATAAGCAACAGCTTTGGCAGTATCCAGTGTTTTACCACCGCCAACGCCAATGATAACAAGTGATGCCTGTGCTTTTGCGAGTTCGGATAAACGATTAATTTCGTTATGTGTACATTCACCATTAAACAGTTCGAAATGCCCATTAACTTCATATTGAGACATACTGTCTTTAACGGTACTGCCGACTAATTCCATTACAAATTTATCAGCAATGATCAGTGCTCTATCACCAAATGGTTTCGCGTATTTACCAATATGATATAGCGCATCAGGCCCTTGAATATATTTAGCGGGGGATTGAATAACTTTTAACATAATAGACTCCTACTATTCGCAAAAGAGAGTAAAAAATCCTTATGGTGAGACTCGTCATCCCAACTGACATATAACAATATAGAGATGTTCCAAGAATACATTAACAGCTTAGTTGGTGAATAAAATAATTTATTATAAATAATTAAGAGTATTTATATTAGCATGCAAAAAATACCTCAATAATGATATTTAAGTCATATTTTGTGAGTTATTTAACTAATCATGCTAATTAATTACTGAACGAAATATTTACCGCAAATAATAAAATAGCAGTAAACAGGATAAAGCTTCATAAAGTTTAATTATGAAGCTTTATTATAGGTATAATGACATTGATATCATTATTATTTTGCGAGGCATGCCAAATTATGAGCGGATTTCAGCATAATCTTGTTTTTGATTTTCCTGTGCGAAAAAGTGACGCAAAATGAAATTCAACAAAACACCATAAGCAGGCAAGAAGAACAGCATACAAATGGTTAATTTAAATACATAATCAACTAACGCAATTTCCACCCAATTAGCTGCCATAAATGCATCGGTACTACGATAAAATGCAATAAAGAAGAAAGCGAGTGTATCGAGCAGATTACCAAAAAACATAGCCGCACTAGGTGCAACCCACCATTTTTGTTGTTGTCTTAAACGATTAAAGACAGACACATCCATGATTTGCCCTAATACATAAGCCATAAAACTGGCTGTCGCAATTCTTGCTACCATGACATTAAAATCACCCAATGAGGCAAAGCCTTGCCAACTCCCTTGGAAAAAGAGTGTTGAGATTAGGTAAGAAATTGCTAAAGCAGGCAGCATAACAGCAGTAATAATGCGTCGAGCAAGCGGTGCGCCATAAATACGAACCGTTAAATCTGTTGCCAGAAAGATAAATGGAAAGGTAAAGGCACCCCAAGTGGTATGAAAACCAAAAATGGAGATAGGTAATTGCACTAGATAGTTACTAGATGTAATTATCAGAATGTGAAACAAAGAAAGCCATAACAGCGCCACCGCTTTTTGGCGGGGAGTAAACATATACATAAATTGTACCTTTTTAGAGATTGGGGTGAGGGAACCCAATAAAACAGTGATTTCTCTCTTAACTGAGAGGATGCGCATATTACGCTGGTTGCGCAACAAAAGCAAAGGTTAGGGTTGAATACCGTTGTGCTTAATGTGCCGTGATGTGAACACGAAAGCGAGATATACTAATGCTATCTGTCAGTGCAAGAATAATGGTTAATAGAATGAATGCTCAATTTGATGATGCAACTAAAACATTAGATACGCTAGGGCTACGTTGCCCAGAGCCTGTGATGCTAGTACGAAAAACGATAAGGAATATGGCATTAGGTGAGACACTGTTAGTGATTGCTGACGATCCCGCTACGGTACGTGATATTCCCGGTTTTTGCCGTTTTATGGAACATGATTTATTAAATCAAGAAACGCAATCAGCACCTTATCGTTACCTTATCCGTAAAAAAGAGAGCAATTTGTAATTTATCTGTCAGTCTTGCTTATCATCGTGCTAAAAAATAACCCAAACCCCACGTTATTGAGGTTTGGGTTTTGTTATTTTATGCCTATCACTCTTGGTTTGATGACTTAATTTTTACTCTTAATAGCCTTACTGCGTTAGCTGTAACCAGTGCTGTTGCACCCGAATCAGCAAGTACAGCAACCCATAGTCCTGTCAGTCCTAATAAACTCGTGACTAAGAATACCGCCTTTAAACCCAATGCTATCGTAATGTTTTCACGAATAATTTTACGTGTTGCACGAGAGAGTTTAATAATTTCAGGTAAACCCGTTAAACGGTTATGAGTCAATGCGGCGTCAGCTGTTTCAAGTGCAACGTCAGTCCCACTTCCCATTGCAACACCAATGGTTGATGCTTTCATTGCGGGGGCATCGTTAATACCGTCACCAACCATCATCGTGTTATGTGTCTTGCTGATTTCCATTACTGCGGTTACTTTATCTTCAGGCAATAATCCTGCTCGGAAATCCATTCCTAATTTTTTTGCAATAGCCGCAGCCGCTCGTGGGTTATCACCCGTTAGCATCACGGCATTGATATTCATCTCTTTCAATAATTTCATTGATTCAATGGCATCACTGCGTAAGGTATCTTGCATGGCAACAACACCAACGAGCTGAGCCTCTTTTAGTACTACTACAACGGTTTTACCTTCATCTTCAAGGCGTGCAACCTCTTGTTGCCATTGAGAAGAGAGTGATGCGGCTTCTGATAACTGAGAAGGCGCACTGACAAGGATACGCTGATTATTGAGATAACCTTCAATTCCTTTACCCGCTAAGGCTTTACGATCTTGAGCTTCAACAACAAGCACCCCTTTTTCTTGCGCTTTATTGATGATGGCTTTTGCTAATGGGTGATGAGAACCTACTTCGACAGATGAAGCTAACGTCAGTACTTCTTTCTCATTAAAACCCGTTTCAGCAACAATATCCGTAACTTGAGGTTTCCCTTCTGTTAATGTCCCCGTCTTGTCTAAGGCAATCGTGTTAACTGTACCTAATTGCTCTAATGCGGCCCCCCCTTTAATCAGCGCTCCGCGTTTAGTTGCTGCCGCTAGTGCTGAAGTGATTGCGGCTGGTGTTGAAATAACTAATGCACAAGGACAACCAATCAGTAATAGGGTTAAACCACGGTAAATCCACGTTTCCCAAGGCTGTGAGAACAACAGTGGTGGCACAATGACAACAAGTGCTGAGAACAGCATAATCGCAGGTGTATAGTAGCGACTAAAGCGGTCAATAAAACGCTCGATAGGGGCTTTACGCTCTTCGGCTTCTTCTATCAGTTGCAAAATACGATCAATGGCATTTTGGCCTTGTTCAGACACCACTTTCATTTGCACTGATCTATCAACGGATAAACAGCCAGCAGCGACTTTTTCACCTTGTAAACGCTCTACAGGTACGGATTCACCCGTTAATGCACTTTCATCAAAGCTTGCAAATGCACTGACTAATTCAGCATCTGTCGGCAAACGTGAACCCGGTGCAATTTCGATAATATCGCCAGGACGGAGTTGCGCAACGGGTACTGTTTGTTTTTTTCCGTCTTTTACCCGAGTGGCTTCTTCTGGCACTAATGCCATTAATGCGCTCACACCTCGTCGAGCTCGACCTGCGGAGTAGGATTCAAGCATTTCACCAATCATAAACAACAAGATAACCATCGCGGCTTCTTCTGTTGCATTAATAAACAGAGCACCAATAGCCGCAACGCTCATTAATGTTTCAATAGCAAAAGGTGTTCCGCTGCGAATTAACTGCAATGATTTTTTGGCGATAGGGAAAAGGCCGACTAATGTTGTTGCGATAAAAGCAACGCGACCTACTGTTGGATCAAAATATTCAACCCCCCAGCTAATTCCCATCAAGATGGCTAAAATAATAACGAATGAGCTTTCTTGTAACAGAGTTTTTTGAGGTATTTTTTTGGATTGAGGTGATGAAAGGTCAAAGAGCTCAAATCCGGCGCTATTGACAGCCGCAATGACATCCGCACGCAAATCGCTATCGGCATCCACAACCAATTTTTCAGTTGCAAAAAGGACTTTTGCTTGTTTTACACCAGCGACTTTGAGTGTTGCGGTTTCAATTTTTTGTGCACAGCTTGGGCAGTCCATGCCTTGTACTTTCCAGCTAAAGCGTTGTTGCGCGATTTTTTCAGGTTCAATATTAGAAACAGGGGCGTTGATATCACAGCTTCCATGAGCATGGTCGTGCCCATCATGGCTATGATCATGACCTTCGTGAGAATGTTCATCTTCGCATTCAGGATCACTTTTATCTATCTTTGTATGAGAATGTGCATTTTCAGTATGTGAGTGCGTACTATTCTCAGTGTGACCTGAACAGCATTGAGAACTTGAGCTACAAGTATCGGTATGTTTATGATTATCGTGTTGATGAGCATGTTTAGTCATAACGGGCTCTCCTTGTTCAACGAAGTAAAGTCTAAATTCATTTATTTGATAAGTACTTTACAGCTTGGAGTAGAGTCCAGAGTCAAGATACCTAAGACATATTCATTGGCAAAAAGTGCGAATTAAGCTAGAGAAGTATCCCCTCGTTCTATTTTGTAAAAACAAGGGGAGTAATGGATGTTAAAGGAACAATGCTCTAACAATAAAGAAGTGCCCAATAAAATAAAAGGCGCTGACAAGCCCTTTAGAGGCAGAAAAAGAAAAGCGGAAACGGTTGATAAGCCAGATTGAGTAAGCAATTACTAACAATAATGATCCGATCATTACTGACAAGTTGTAATCATTGCTTAAGTAGAAAAATTTTTCACCAGCAACCCAAAACATAGCAAATGCTGCTAATAAAGTTAGAGAGGCTGGAATGGCTAATTTATCGAGCTTAGTCCAAACAATGGCTAGAATGATAATGACAGCAAGAATAACGAATCCAAGTAAAGGAAGATAAAACGAGAGTTGTAATGGCAGTAAAAAGCTCACCATATAAAGAATATAACTTAAGAAAACCAAGGCAAGAGAAGGTAGTAAATACTTACCATCGAATATTCTTAATAGGTCAGAAAGTAGTGTCGCTAATAAAGCCCCTACAATGAGGTAGCTATTAATGTTGTGTTCAGGAACTTGCCATGCCCAAAGTAATAAAAGAAGTAGCGTGATAGGACGGAATAACCATCGTTGCCAATTCGGCCCACGATATGCCGCATCAATATAAAGCCATCCGGAGAATAATACCGCGAGAAAAGGCCAACTCATAATATCTTCCTTATATTCAGAACTGTTTTATTATTCATAACAGAAAGCTTAATTTAAGAATAGCGGTTAATGACGAAACTGACGGACTTATTAAAATAATATAAAGCACACTGTTTTTTAATCCATATAACGATAGGAATTAATGTAATGAATAAAGTAGCGATTATCGGTATTGCAGTACTGATCATTATTATCTCATCGGCAACTTATCGTTTTTTTGAACAGCGAAAACAACGTATAAGTGATGATAACTCACAAGTGACACTCTATATGGTTGAAGTGATTGATAAAAAAGAAATTGCGGCAAATGAACGACGCTCAAGAGAAAATGACGTCAATGGCCCAGAAACAACTCATTATTATCAAGTCACTTTCCGTTTAACTACCGACGAGCGTAAAGATTTAATCTTAAATATTGATAAACCATCTTATCAAGATATTGAGATTGAAATGAAAGGACGTTTGTTTATGCAAGGCAGTCGTTTTGTAAAATTTGAAACTGATATGCCAACAGATTAGCAACGCGATAAATAAGTATTTATTATTTTTAATATTGGCAACCTCTGGGGCTGATTGATGACCCCAGATAATTGCGAAGTATAACCCTATCAGGGTTATAGTTTGGTTTTATTCTTCTTTTTTTCTTCGTATTCTTTACGTAACTCTTTTTGTATTTTCAATAATTCGAAAATACCAAAAAAGAAAATACGAAATTGTAATGCTGTTGATGGTTTTTGATCTTTAGGTTGTCCCGCTTTATACATGACAATTTGTAGTCCATGCATAATTATCATAAAAATCAATGCAATATCCATGAAATACTTTAGAGGTTTAGGAAAAGGGGAAATAATGTTTAAGAACAGAAAGCCCCAAACACCGACCATTAAAAATCGGCCAAAAAAGATTAACATAGCAGCTCCATAAAAAAATTAAGCGGATAAATTGCGAATATAAAGGCGATACGCGACTTGTCCTGCGATCTTCTCTCTATGCAATATCCAATGGGGGGGAAGAGTATAAGTCTGTGCTTTAATTTCTTCCTCAATATAAATATAGCTATCTTGCGCTAACCAACCCTTATTTTCTAATAACAGGATAGTGTCCGACAATAGGCCTTTATGAAAAGGAGGGTCTAAAAAAACGATATTATAAGGTGTACCTTGTTTTGCAAGAAAGGATAATGCACTGTCTTGAATAACATGAGCATTATCAGCATTAAGCAAGGTTAAATTTGCAGTAATTTGTTGGGCAACAGGACGTTCGTATTCGATAAACGTGGTTTCGCGAGCATAACGAGAAAGCGCTTCAATGCCTAACCCACCGCTTCCTGCAAAACAGTCGAGGCAACGAGCATCTTGGATAACGGGCATCAGCCAATTAAAGAGCGTTTCTTTCACTCTATCTGTTGTTGGTCGTAATCCTTGACTATCGAGAACAGGAAGTTTACGACCACGCCATTTACCCCCAATTATTCTAATTTGTCCCATTGGGGCTTTTTGTGGTTTTTTGGCCATATTATTTTGATTTGTATCGTTTAAACGTAGTTTCGGGAGTGTCTTTTTGAATAAGGGATTAGTGTCTATTGATATCTTGATGACTTCCCTTGATTTAATCCGGAATAATTTACCATAAAATTCGTATAAAAGATGCGTTTATCCATGATCAAATGATAGACTTCATTATTATTTTCAATATCGTCAATGTAATCGCGCCATGATTTAGTGCGAGGAGTTTAGTAGCTAATGGCAAAAGAAAAAAAAGGTTTTTTCTCGTGGCTCGGTTTTGGGCGTAACAAAGAAGAAAATATTGAGCAAGAGAAAGAGCAACAACGCTTAGAAGAAGAGCGTTTAGAACAAGAACGTTTGGCTAAAGAGGCGCAAGAAAACGCACAGCGTCAGGCAGAATTAGAAGCAGAAGAGGCGCGTTTAGAAATTGAACGCCAAGAAGCGCAACGTGTTGTACAAGATAGATTGGCACAGGAAGCCGAAAAACAACGTTTAGAACAAGAAAAAGCACAACGCCAAGCAGAAATAGATGCAGAACAAGCGCGCCTAGAAGCAGAACATGCAGAACAAGCTCGTTTAGCTCAAGAAGCACAAGCGCAACGCCTTGCACAAGAAGAAGCTCAGCGCCAAGCTGAACTTAAAGCGGAGCAAGAACGTTTAGAAGCGCAACGCCAAGAAGCGGAGCGTGCAGAACAAGCTCGTTTAGCTCAAGAAGCACAAGCGCAACGTCTTGCGCAAGAAGAAGCTCAGCGCCAAGCTGAACTTAAAGCGGAGCAAGAACGTTTAGAAGCGCAACGCCAAGAAGCGGAGCGTGCAGAACAAGCTCGTTTAGCTCAAGAAGCAC
>NZ_JABUYL010000003.1 GCF_014897315.1 Proteus sp. FME41
TAAAATTTAGTGTATCGCAGAAGATCCCTTTAAATAGAGACAGAAATATCACCCACAGAGTGATTTTATGAAATAAGCTCAGAAAGAATAAATAACGAAAAGAAGAGAAAAGAAAAGAAGAGAAAAGAAGAGAAGAGAAGAAAAAAAGAAAAGAGTAACCAACAAACTCTCACAGACAAAAGTCGTGAGCGAGCAAGCTGTGCAACAAGGCAGACAGCGCACAGTAAGCGGAGCATACATTAGTATGTGAGCATTACGAGCACTGCTCTAACGCCGTGGCACTACTGCACAGCCACGACGCCAAAGAATATAAACAGCGTAAAGCATTACGAGTGTTGCTATAACGCCACAGCACTACTGCACAGCCACGACGCCAAAGAAGGATCAAATACTAAAGGAAGAACCGCAACCACACGTACTTGTAGCATTAGGATTCGTCACAATAAAACGCGAACCCTCCAACCCCTCGGTATAATCCACACAGCCACCCACTAAATACTGCAAACTCATCGGATCAACCACTAAGGCAACGCCTTGTTTTTCTATGGTCATATCACCTTCATTCATTGCATCATCAAAGGTAAAACCATACTGGAATCCACTACAACCGCCGCCCGTGATATAAACACGTAAACGCAGATTTGGATTTTCTTCATCCGCAATCAGATCTTTTACTTTATTTGCAGCCGCGTCAGTAAATTGTAACGGCAGAGCCATATCATCACTCATTGTTCACTCCAGACTGGGTATTCCAGCAAAAAAACAGTCAGCAAAAATTTATATTTCTTGCTGATATAATGTGATGATTATCTAATACCTGCTCATAACCTTCAAGTTTGTTGTGGACAAAATACACTTTTTGCTACCTATCGCTTTTTACGATAAATCACGTACTCACAATAACAGTGATAAATCAAAATGTTGTTGCCGTGTATTTGGCTTCATCTGCGTGGTGCTTTAGAATACGCCTTAATCTTACGCTCACCCATCATTAGGAGTCTGACATGAGCAAGTCTGAAACGCTTTATAATCTCGCACAACAAGTGATCCCCGGCGGTGTCAACTCACCTGTTAGAGCATTTAACGGTGTAGGTGGAACCCCGCTTTTTATTGAACGTGCTAATGGTGCGTATATTTATGATGTCGATGGGCGCGCTTACCTTGACTATGTCGGCTCATGGGGACCGATGGTTTTAGGCCACAACCACCCTTCTATTCGCCATGCTGTTACTGACGCGGTACAAAAAGGCCTAAGCTTTGGCGCACCAACAGCAGCTGAAGTTGAAATGGCAAACCTAGTGACTGAACTTGTGCCTTCCATGGATATGGTTCGCATGGTGAACTCAGGTACAGAAGCGACAATGAGCGCTATTCGCCTTGCTCGTGGTTATACGGGTCGTGACAAAATCATTAAATTCGAAGGTTGCTACCACGGCCATGCCGATTGCCTATTAGTCAAAGCAGGCTCTGGCGCATTAACGATGGGACAACCAAATTCACCGGGTGTACCCGCTGATTTTGTAAAGCACACTTTAACCTGTACTTACAACGATTTAAATTCTGTACGCCAAGCATTTGAAAACTACCCTGAAGAAGTCGCCTGTATCATTGTTGAGCCTGTTGCGGGCAATATGAACTGCGTACCACCAAAAGCCGATTTCTTACCGGGCTTGCGCGCATTATGTGATGAGTTTGGTGCATTGCTGATTATTGATGAAGTTATGACAGGTTTTCGCGTGGCATTAGGGGGCGCACAAGCTTATTACGATGTTGATCCTGATTTAACATGCTTAGGTAAAATCATTGGTGGCGGTATGCCAGTGGGTGCTTTTGGTGGACATATGGAAGTAATGTCTAAACTCGCACCAATTGGTCCTGTTTATCAAGCTGGTACTTTATCAGGCAACCCAATTGCTATGGCAGCAGGTCTCGCGTGTTTACACGAAGTATCACAACCGGGAGTTCATCAAACATTAGATGAGCTAACAACAATGCTAGCTGATGGTTTACTTGAAAAAGCACAACAAGCGGGCATTCCAATGGTTATCAATCATGTTGGCGGGATGTTTGGTCTGTTCTTTACGGATGCAAAAGAAGTCACTTGCTATCAAGATGTGATGAACTGCGATGTTGAACGCTTTAAACAATTCTTCCATTTGATGCTAGAAAAACGCGTCTACCTTGCACCTTCTGCATTTGAAGCTGGCTTTATGTCTATTGCTCATACCAAAGAAGATATTCAACGCACTATTGATGCTGCGGAATATGCTTTTGCTCAGATGAAGGGCTAATATTCGATTCGTTTTTTAATAAAAATAAGATGTGAATAAACAAAAAACGGCACTTATGTGCCGTTTTTATTTTAGCTAATCTATGTGATTACTTACTCAGAAAACAGATCTTGTAACCACTTTGGTGCGCCACTTTCATCAGTATCTTGCTGAATAGGTGTACACAATCCATCTGGATTTGCTGTCCATACAGGTAGAGTACGAACACCTCCGCCATAACAAGCAAAGTTACCTTGAGCATCAACAGACATCTCTGCGATATCTTCTGGCACTGGTAGATTTAATTTCAGCGGTGCCTGATTTTCTAAATAGTTACGATACAGCAACAATGCCCCTGTTGAACCCGTTAAGTTCGTTGGGCCATTATTATCGCGTCCCATCCATGAAATCGTCACTTCCTTGCCATCTATTCCCGCAAACCAACTATCACGGAGATCGTTAGTGGTACCGGTTTTACCTGCAAGATTGTAATGACCAAATTTAGGTTTTAATACACGCCATGCTGTTCCTGAATTCACCACTTGTTGCATACCAAATAACGTCATATAAGCCGCTTGTGATGAAACTGTGGTTTCTGCTTGAGGGTAACTTTGATAAAGCACCGTGCCATCTTGGGTAATAACAGAACGCAATGAAGATACTTTTGCTCGGTTACCTAAACTACCAATAGTTTGGAATGTTTGAGCCACTTCCATTGGGGTTAAGTTTAATGCACCTAATAGCATGGAAGGCACTTTTTCTAGATTTTCAGCAGGTGCGCCCAAGTTAATCCATGTTTTGATCACTTGGTCTAATCCCACTTCTAAACCCAGATTCACGGTTGGCACGTTACGTGATGTTGCTAACGCATCCACCAGCATTAATTTGCCTTTATAACCACGATCGTAGTTACGCGGTTGCCAAGGTTTCCCCCCCGGAATAGGCACAGAAATAGGCTCATCCGCAAGCCATGTATTTAAACGAAAACGTTCAGGCTCACTTAATGCGGTTAAGTACGTGGCAGGTTTTGCTAAAGAACCAATTGAACGACGGGCTGATAAGGCACGGTTAAAGCCTGCATATTGTGGTTGAGAACCGCCCACTAAGGCTCTAACTTCACCACTTAGACGATCAACTACGACCATCGCCCCTTCAAGATCGTCAATTTTACGCACTTTACGGATATCCGCGACCCCCACTTCAACCGCTTTTTCAGCCGCATCTTGTGAGACAGGATCTAATGTAGTAAAAATTTTGGTACCCGATAAATCTTTTACTTTATCGCCTAAGTTTGTTTGTAACTCTTGGCGAACCAATTGCATAAACGCAGGTTGAGGCGTTAACGCTTCGCTACGTGGCTTCACACCTAAAGGGCGCGCACTAAGCACATTGTAAAGCTCTTGGTCAATTATCTCTTGGGTTTGCAGTAGTTTTAATACCACATTACGGCGTTCTAACGCTGCTTTAGGGTTGCGCCAAGGATTATAAGCAGAAGCACCTTTAACCATCCCTACTAAAAGCGCTTGCTGATCAAGGCTTAATTCATCAACAGGACGGCCAAAATAGTAAAGACTGGCTAAAGGGAAGCCCCGAATTTGTTCATCGCCACTTTGCCCTAAAAAGACTTCATTAAGATACAATTCTAAAATGCGATCTTTGCTATAACTCGCATCCATAATGATCGCCATATAGGCTTCATTAAGCTTTCTTTTTAATGTTCTTTCGTTAGTCAAAAACAGGTTTTTCACTAACTGTTGCGTTAAGGTACTCCCACCTTGAACCGCTTTACCCGCCGTAAAGTTCGCTAATACCGCACGGCCAATAGAATAAAAGCTGATACCGTCATGCTCGTAAAAACGGCGATCTTCCGTTGCAATTAACGTATCCACTAATAGCTGTGGAAATTTATCTCTTGCTAAGAATAAACGTTGTTCACCACTTGCAGATTGCATCATGGTGATCAGTTTAGGATCAAGGCGAAAAAAACCAAATTGGCGCTGATTACCCATATTAGTAATACTAGCAAGTGAGTTTTGCTCAAAGGTCAATTTAGCTAAAATTTGTTCTTCACGACCATCAGGAAAATCAAAAGGTCGGCGCAACATTTCAATCGTGTTACCTCTTACCACAAATTCGCCAGGACGGGTGATTTTGTTAACATTCCGGTATTGCATACCCTCAAGTAAGCTCACCATCTCTTTTTGGCTATAATTCATGCCCGGTTCTAAGTTAACAGTACGTCCGTAAACCGCGGCAGGTAATTCCCAAACATTGCCATCAAGGCGCTCTTTAATTTGAGAATGTAAATAAACACCATAAATGCCCATTAAAACCGCAACCACAATGGCGATTTTGACAAATAACCAAAACCAAGAACGACCTCTTTTGGTTTGTTTCACTGGTCTTTTCTTTCTACTCATGAACTGTATCTCTCATTAAAACCCCTTTATCACGGGATAAAGAAGCCTAACATTGTCGCTATTTTTCTGTGTGATCCCACAAGAAAGCTCTCAAATACACATAAAACTAGGGTAAAACTAATACTCATTTATTGGCTATATTTTTTTACTCGTCGTGTGGGTGCCGTATCGGCGGGTGAGTCAGGCCATAAATGCTTGGGATAGCGCCCTTTCATCTCTTTTTGCACCTCTTTATAACTTCCTGCCCAAAATGTCGCCAAATCTTGTGTTTTCTGAATAGGTCGATGAGCAGGTGATAGTAACTCCATCACAACGGGTAATTGACCATTCGCTACAATAGGGCTTTGCTGTTCGCCATAAACCTCTTGAATGCGGATCGCGATCACAGGAGGTAACTCCATATCATAGTTGATAATCACTTTTGTGCCTGTTGGTGCCAAATAATGCGTCGGAAATAAGCTTTGAAGCAACTGATTTTCATGCCATGTTAATTGGTTTTTAATAATTGTATTAATATCAATTTGTTGTAACGCTTTTAATGTTTGTCTATCGCCAAGTTCGGGCAATAACCATGTTTCTAGCGTTTCAAGTAACACCGTTTCTTCTAAATCAGGCAATAAGGCTTCTGGACACCATTTTTTCGCCAAAGAAAGGCGTATAAAAAGCTGTTGAGTCTCTTCATTCAGTGCTAAAGCATTTAAACCGTTATCTCTCAGCCAATTTAATAATGCTTGTTGCATTTGCTGTTTATTGGGTTTGTCTAATTGGCACTGGCTTAAGGTTAATCGCCCTAATTGGCTTTGTTGCCATGCAACTAACGTACCGCGTTTTTCATCCCATTCAACAGTCGTATTATTTTCAATAAGTTCAGGAAAGGTAGCTGATATTTCATCAATATCAATCGGTAGCGCTAATAAAATTCGGACATCGGCATAATGCGCATTTTGTAATAACAATGGTGCTAAGATCCACGTTGTATCACTCATTGAGTGCGAGTGATCCATCATGGCACCTTGCCCATTGGCTAAACGAAAACGACCTTGATTATCACGATTTTTAGCAATCCTATCAGGAAATCCAACCGCTAATAATAAACCTAACAATTCAGGGCAAAACATTCCTTTCCGATGTTGAGAAAGCTGTTTTTCACGTCGCATCCAGAAGGTGTTTTTTTGCTGAGCAATCCACTCCAGATTAATTTCTTGTCCTCGGGGTGGCTCTTCTAAGATTACACATAGGCGTGCTGCCGTCGCAAGATGATTATCACTTTGCTCACTTGCATAATCTAAGATTGCAGCTAATCGAGGCTCTATGCCCCATTGCGCCATGCGTGAGCCTCGTGCGGTTAATCCACCTTGTTTATCTGTTGCACCTAAACGATACAATAAATCTTGAGCGGCATGTAATGCTTGGGGTGTTGGCGTATCTAACCAATTCAACTGATTAATGTCGCGACACCCCCACTGCAAGATAGAAAGCCATAACGACGATAAATCACTACTTAAAATTTCAGGTATTTGGTGAGAAGCAACACGCTCTGCCTGCTCTTGGCTGATTAAATGCCAGCAAATGCCAGTCTCAAGGCGCCCTGCTCGTCCAGCTCTCTGTGTCTGTGACGATTGGCTAATTCTTTGGCGCAATAAGCTAGTGACACCGCTTTTCAAATCAAATTGAGCGCGTTTTTCAATAGCACTATCAATAACTAAGCGAATACCTTCAATAGTCAGACTGGTTTCTGCAATATTGGTGGCAAGTACCACCTTTCGATAACCTTTTTCAGTTGGCTCAATCGCTTTTTGTTGTTCTGTCAATGAAAGCGCACCATAAAGCGGAAATAGCAAAACATTGTCATCCACTTTATCTTTTAGAATATCTGCAACACGTACTATCTCTGCACTACCCGGCAAGAATATCAGCATAGAACCCGTTTCTTGTGCTAATAATCGCAACGCCATTGTGGCAATTTCTTGTTCAAATGGTTGATGTGTGTTGATAGGATGATACAACCTCGCAACAGGATAACTGCGCCCTTGCGCACTGATCATGGGGGCATCAGGTAATAGTGAGGTAAGTTTTTGATTGTCTAAGGTTGCCGACATAATCAATACACGCAAATCATCACGTAACCCCATCTGCACATCAAGCAATAGAGCCAGTGCTAAATCTGCTTGTAAACTACGTTCATGAAATTCATCTAAAATCACTAGACTCACGCCCGTGAGTTCCGGATCTTGCTGTAACATCCGGTTTAATACCCCTTCAGTTACCACTTCAAGTCGAGTTTGTGAACAGACCTTGCTTTCCGCTTTCATACGGTAACCTACCGTATTACCAACTTCTTCATTTAGCTGACTCGCTAAACGATAAGCAATGCTTTTAGTCGCAATTCGTCTTGGCTCTAATAAAATTATTTTCCCATCGAAGAGATTTTGCTGAAGTAAATAGAGGGGAAGCGCCGTTGATTTACCTGCACCTGTTGGGGCATGCAGTAAAACTTGTGGGGATTGTTTTAACGCAGTAACAATTTTTTCCGTTACCTCAAAGATTGGCAATAAATGCACACAGGCTCCATGATTGATTAACTTTCTCTGCGCGGCATTGTAGCATTAGCGCTTTATTAAAGGTCGTATTTTCATCGGAGTCGTCATGAAATTTGAGCAACCACTACAATCTGCCACTTTACTAAAACGATATAAGCGTTTTTTAGCAGACGTTGTCACCCCTAGTGGGGAAGAATTCACGCTCCATTGTGCCAACACAGGGGCAATGACGGGATGCGCAACCCCCGGTGATACGGTTTGGTACTCCACCTCTTCAAATGCAAAAAGAAAGTACCCACACAGTTGGGAACTGACACAGACTCAAACTGATGATTGGATCTGTGTAAATACCTTAAGAGCAAATGGGATTATTGCCGATGCCATTGAAGCTGGTGACATTCCAGAATTATCTGAATATGAAGAGATAAAACGAGAAGTGAAATACGGTAATGAGAATAGCCGTATTGACATTTTACTTAAATCAAATCATAAAGTTGACTGCTATATTGAAGTGAAATCAGTCACATTACTAGATAACGGAATAGGTTATTTTCCTGATGCCAAAACACAACGTGGTCAGAAACATCTGCGAGAGTTGACCGCTATCGCAAATTCAGGTTTAAGGGCTGTCTTATTCTACGCAGTTCCCCATACTGGCATTACGGAAGTGACTGTTGCTAAAGAGATTGACCCTGACTATGCTTCATTGTTAAAAGAAGCCCATGATGCAGGGGTTGAAATCTTGTGTTATCGCATCAATATTAGTGAGTACAATTTAACAATTGGACAGCAATTACCTTTTATTTCAAATGGTTAATTGATTTTCATCGTGTTAGTTAAGTATTTTTTAACTAAAAAGGGACATTTACTTGCGTGCCTTCACACCATGAGAAAACTTATTAAAGGAATAATTGCTATCCTCGCGGGCATCTGCTATTTATAGCGCCCTATTTTTTCCCCTTCCTGTTTTGAAGGTGGGGATTATTCAGAAATGCGTATGTAGGAGAAGCATTATGCAAGAAGGGCAAAAGCGTAAAACATCGTCCATGAGCATTCTCGCAATCGCTGGCGTTGAGCCGTATCAAGAAAAAGCGGGCGAAGAGTACATGAACGAAGCCCAATTAGCGCATTTTAAGCTAATACTTGAATCTTGGCGCAATCAGCTCAGGGATGAAGTCAACCGCACCGTTACTCATATGCAAGATGAGGCGGCAAACTTCCCCGATCCCGTTGACCGTGCTGCACAAGAAGAAGAATTCAGTCTTGAGCTGCGTAACCGTGATCGTGAACGTAAACTCATTAAGAAAATCGAGAAAACACTGAAAAAAGTCGAAGATGATGACTTTGGTTTCTGTGAATCTTGTGGGGTTGAGATCGGCATTCGCCGTTTAGAAGCTCGCCCTACAGCCGATTTATGTATCGACTGTAAAACATTAGCTGAAATCCGTGAAAAGCAGATGGCAGGCTAATTGATGAGCCAACGCCTCAACGTAATACGTTGAGGCGTTTATCTGAATCTTTCGATGCACGAGATTACAGACTATACTGGGCGCTTTGCGCCATCACCAACGGGTCAACTTCATTTTGGCTCATTGGTTACTGCACTTGCTAGTTATCTTCAAGCTCGCGCACACCAAGGGCGTTGGCTTCTGCGCATCGATGATATTGACCCTTCAAGAGAACCTCCCGGCACGGCATCCCAAATTATTTGTACATTAGAACATTATGGTTTGCTCTGGGATGGTGATATTCTTTATCAATCGCAACGCCATGACGCTTACCATGAAGTGTTATCTTCACTTTGGCAAGAGGGTGTCTGTTATCACTGTCATTGTAGCCGTCATCGTTTACATGACTTAGGTGGTGTGTATGATAACCACTGCCGTCACCATGCTGCTTTAACAAATAACCACACACCATTTGATAAAAACAGCGCTTGGCGTCTGATCCAACAGCATCCTATTTATCATTTTGAAGATATCATTCAAGGTACGTATTACGCTAAAAGTACATCTATCGTACTAGAAGATATGATTATTCACAGAAAAGATAACTTATTTGCGTATAATCTAGTGACGGTGATTGATGATAGTTATCAGGGTGTAACTGATGTTGTAAGAGGTGCTGATCTACTTGACCCCACATTGCGACAAATCAGTTTACATAAGCAACTGAATTTACCTATTCCGCGTTATGCTCATTTGCCTTTAGCAATAAACCATGACGGTAATAAATTATCGAAGCAAAATCACGCGCATGCGTTGCCGGATTCTGATCCAAGACCCGTCATTATCGATGCCTTACAATTTCTTAATCAGCCTATTATCGCTGGCTGGCAAGATTATTCGTTAGCATCATTATTAGAGATTGCAATAGTACAGTGGACACCTTCTGAGGTTTTAAAACAAAATCATCAGCAACAAGGGTACGAATAAACCACACAAAGCATTCTCAAAAAATGTTCAGTAGGCTATGATTAGCCGCTTAATTTTTTTAATTATTAGATTTTATTATTCGAGGTGTCATATTTTTAATCGAGTAGCACATTTCTGCCGTAATCTGCTAGGGCGGCAAACGACGTCAACAGACACACAACCGGTAGCAAATGAAAGGCCAGTGACAACTGCATCTGACCGACCAATACAAGAAACACAGAAACCTGTGCGTCGGCGTCCTGCTATATCTGCAGACCGTCCCCGTAAGAAAAAGAGTAATAAAGAAAAGGCGAACGGGAGTGATTTGCCAATGACAGTGATCCCAAGAGATCAACACCCAATTTCACGTAAAGACATCAGTGATAATGCATTAAAAGTGCTTTATCGCCTAAATAACTCTGGCTTTCAGGCTTATTTAGTCGGTGGCGGTGTCCGTGACTTATTACTGGGAAAAAAACCAAAAGATTTTGATATTGCCACAAATGCAACACCTGAAGATGTGCGCCGATTATTCCGCAATAGCCGTTTAGTCGGTCGCCGTTTCCGCCTTGCGCATATTATGTTTGGCCCTGAAGTCATTGAAGTTGCCACCTTCCGTGGCTCTCATGAAGATCATGAAATTTCAGACAACAACCAATCACAGCAAGCACAAAGTGGTATGTTACTGCGCGATAATATTTTTGGCTCTATTGAAGAAGATGCCATTCGCCGTGACTTTACATTAAACAGCCTCTATTACAGTGTTGATGATTTTGCTGTACGTGATTATGTCGGTGGCTTAGCTGACTTAAAAGCGGGCATTATTCGTTTAATTGGTGATCCTGAAACACGTTATCGTGAAGATCCCGTTAGAATGCTAAGAGCGATCCGCTTTGCCAGTAAGCTTGATATGCAAATTGCCCCTGAAACCGCAGAGCCAATTAGTCGACTTGCTCCATTGTTACGTAATATTCCATCAGCACGTCTCTTTGAAGAGGCACTGAAATTATTACAAACAGGGCAAGGCTATAAAACTTACCAGTTAATGTGTCGCCATCAAATACTTGAGCCGCTGTTCCCTCTAATTGCATCCAGAATGACAGAGCAACACGATACGCCAATGGAGAGAATGTTAGATCAAGTTCTCAAAAATACGGATTATCGTATTAATAAAGACATGCGTGTTAATCCTGCATTCTTATTTGCGGCAATGTTGTGGTATCCATTAATTGAGCACGCAGAAGAGCTTGTCCAAGAAAGTGGTCTTTCCTACTATGATTCATTCGCCATGGCAATGAATAATATTTTAGATGAACAATGTCGTACTATTGCAATACCAAAACGCATTACAACAATGATGCGTGATATTTGGCAATTACAACAACGTTTACCTAAACGCCAAGGTCGTCGTGCCAATAAACTGCTTGAACATCCTAAATTCCGTGCTGCATTCGATTTACTGGAATTGCGTGCCAATGTACAACAAAACCCAGAACTCGAAGCATTAGCAAGTTGGTGGGCCGATTTCCAAGCCTCTAACAATACGCAACAGCGTTCAATGGTATCTGAATTAGGTCAAGCCCCTGTTCGTCGGCGTCCTACACGCCCACGTAAGCGTCCCCGCCATCCAAATGCCAAACCTGCATCAAGACTAGAGGACAGCAATGAGTAAACAGAGAAAGCGTGTTTATATCATTTTAGGTAGCAATTTGGATTCACCTGAAAATCAAGTGAATTCTGCGATTAAAGCAATCAGTGAAATTCCACAAACCACACTGATTGCACAATCATCTTGGTATCGTACACGCCCAATGGGACCACAAGATCAGCCCGATTATCTTAATGTTGCCATTGCTGTTGATACAACCTTAGCACCAGAGATATTGCTTGATAACACACAAGCAATTGAATTGGCGCAAGGTCGTATCAGAAAAGAGGGCCATCGTTGGGGCCCAAGAACGCTGGATCTCGACATCATGTTATTTGGTGATGATGTTATCCAAACTGAGCGCTTAACGGTGCCTCATTACGGGCTTAAAGTCCGTGAATTTATGCTCTACCCATTAGCTGAATTAGCACCAGACCTTCGCTTTCCTGATGGTGAATTATTAGCAGACAGATTGGCGTTAGTGCCTGAAAATGGCATGGAAAAGTGGTAACTTCACACTAATACGCCCTTAATGCTAAAGGTTGATACTGTGAAAAACATAAACAGTATCAGCCTATCTCTTCTCCTTTGCTTTCCCTCAATTTTTCAAACTCCCCTCATCGCCTCAATCTCTAAACTCTTTTATATTTATTTTTTACATATAACCAATTGATGAATATAAATAAAAATTATCATTTGTTGTTTTTTATTACTCATGTAGTTACTTTTTCTTCGTTTTTAGTCCTTAAATGCTACAATCGAAAGCGGCTTTATATTGATAATTTAAAAATTCCTTTAATAAACAAACAATTATGTGAAGCATTTTATTTTATCTGCACACAAAAAACCAACAATGATGGAGTTTGTTATAATGAAACCCACTACACTTTCAACGCTAAATCGCTATAAGCAAGAAAATAAAAAATTCGCTACGATCACCGCTTATGATGCAAGTTTTGCTCGCCTTTTTGCACAAGAGGGTATTCAGGCCATGCTTATTGGTGATTCATTGGGAATGACACTACAAGGTCATAGCAGCACACTGCCTGTTACCGTTGAGCAAATTGCCTATCACACTCGTTGTGTCAGAGCTGGCGCACCTAACGCTTTTTTAATTGCTGATATGCCCTTTATGTCTTATTCAACCCCCGAGCAAGCGTGTCTTAATGCGGCTACGTTGATGCAATCAGGGGCGAATATGGTGAAAATTGAAGGCGGTAGCTGGTTAATTTCTACCGTTAAAATGCTGACAGAACGCGCAGTTCCCGTTTGTATTCATTTAGGGTTAACACCACAATCGGTCAACGTATTTGGAGGCTATAAAGTTCAAGGTAGAGAAAACGATACCGCTGAGCAATTAAAGCAAGATGCTATCGCCCTTGAAAAAGCGGGAGCACAACTCGCAGTATTAGAATGTGTTCCGGTTACTCTCGCAAAAGCGATTACCGATACACTGACTATGCCTGTTATTGGTATTGGTGCAGGAAATGTTACTGACGGGCAAATTCTTGTTATGCATGACTTATTAGGCCTAACACCTCAAGCCCCTAAATTCTCAAAAGATTTTTTACAAGAAGCTGGCTCATTAAAAGGTGCCGTCAGCCTTTATGTTCAGCAAGTAGAACAAGGCCAGTTTCCACAAGAACAACATTCATTTAACTGATTTATCATCTCAATTTATAAACATCGTTTAAAGGAGTCACGCGTGCTAATTATTGAAACTACGCTTATCTTACGCAGAGAAATCAAGCGATTAAAGCAAGAAGGTAAACGCATTGCATTGGTTCCAACAATGGGTAATCTTCATGAAGGTCACCTAAAGTTAATTGAAGAAGCCCGTATTCATGCTGATGTAGTCATTACTTCTGTATTTGTTAATCCTCTTCAATTTGACAGAGAAGCTGATTTAGCCAATTACCCTCGTACCTTACAAGAAGATTGTGAATTACTCCGCGATAAAAATGTCGATATTATCTTTGCCCCATCGGCTAAAGAGATGTATCCACAGGGCATGGAAAACCAGACAACGGTTGATGTGCCGATGCTTTCTACTATTTTAGAAGGGGCGAGCCGTCCAGGCCATTTTCGTGGTGTCACTACCGTTGTCAGCAAGCTATTTAATCTTATTCAACCTGATGTTGCGATGTTTGGTGAAAAAGACTTCCAACAACTACAAATTATCAAAAAGATGGTAAGCGATTTATGTATGGATATCAGCATCGTTCCTGTTGCTATCGTACGTGACAAAAATGGTTTAGCGCTAAGTTCACGTAATCGCCTATTATCTGATAATGAAAAACAACAAGCTCCCGCACTTTATCAAGCAATGCAAGAAATTGCAGAGCAATTAAAGTCGGGTAATCACGATGTTAATCAGTTGCTACAACGTGCAAAAAACACCTTAGAGCAACAAGGTTTTCGTGCGGATGAGTGCTTTATTTGTGACGCGGATACGCTAACACCACTCAATGAAGAGAGTCGTCGAGCGGTGATTTTAATGGCTGCATGGCTAGGTAATACGCGCCTTATCGATAACCAGCAAGTTAATCTTGTGTAATTAATTATTAGAATATAGGAAACACAACAATGCTACGCACTATGTTACAAGGCAAACTTCATCGCGTAAAAGTAACACAAGCCGATCTTCATTACGAAGGCTCTTGCGCGATTGATCAGGATTTTATGGATGCCGCTGGCATTCTTGAAAATGAAGCGATCGATATTTATAACGTTGATAATGGCGAACGTTTTTCAACTTACGCCATTTGTGCAGAAAGAGGTTCACGAATTATTTCTGTCAATGGTGCCGCCGCTCGTCGTGCTGCCGTTGGCGATCGCTTAATTATTTGCTCTTATGTACAAATTCCTGATAGCGATGCGCGTAGCCATAAGCCAAACATTGCATATTTTGAAGACAACAATGAAATGAAACGTATTGCCAAAGCGGTGCCTGTTCAAGTTGCTTAATCATTGACATCCTCCCCACCCTAAAGGACGGGATTTTACGGCGCACCTGATAAAATATTGCCAACTTCCCATAGGCAGAGTTTCCCTGCTTATGGGAAACAATAACAAGAACAATAAATAACCCATTGTTATTATTTGCTTGTCACGATTCACCTTGATAAAAACGAGATATAAGGTTCAAAACTAGGTTTCTTCTCCATTTTTCCTCGCTTATCTTTCTGTAGCTTGTTATAAATCATATAAGTATTGTCTGACTACTCTCTGACTAATAAAAAATTATGATAAAAGTGGCTTTAGTAGATGATCACATTGTTGTCCGTTCTGGATTTGCACAACTCTTAATGCTGGAACCTGATATTCATATTGTGGGTGAATATTCTAATGGGCAAGAAGCATGGCCTTATTTAGTGCATGATGATATTGATGTTGCTGTCATGGATCTCTCTATGCCGGGTGAAAGTGGCCTACAACTGCAAAATCGTTTAAAACAAAAACGCCCTGATTTTCGTACCATTATTTTAAGTATCTACGATACGCCCGCTTTTGTTCAAAGCGCGTTAGATTCAGGTGCACGCGGTTATTTAACCAAACGCTGTGGCCCAGAAGAATTAGTACAAGCCGTACGCGCGGTACATCAAGGCGGTTGCTATCTTTGCTCTGATGCAATGAAAGCATTACGACACACCCCTGAAAAAGAAGATGCATTGCATACCTTAACACCGCGTGAAAGAGAGATTTTTAATCTTCTTGTCCAAGGTGTTAACGTCAAAACAATAGCGGTACAACTTAACCTTAGCCATAAAACAGTGCATGTCCACCGTGCCAATGTACTGGGTAAATTAGACTGTGAAACCACTATCGATTTAGTCCATTTCGCACTGAAAAATCAGTTAATTACAGGCTCGCTATAAAATGAAAAGAGGGCTACGTTTTCTTCTTCAGTCCCTTTTTTTATTACTGACTTACTCTTTACTTTGGCTATCACTTTGGGTGATTGGCTTTTACTTAAGTAAAAATGGACAACAAGCTGCTCTTTTTTTACCTCAAGGCCTGCGGTTAGCGCTGATCATTTTACTTTGGCGGCGTTTTTGGTTGCCGATGCTATTTGCTGAATGGGGGCTTTATTATTGGCTGACACAAGAGCAATTAATCACCCATACTATTATTTATCTCTCTCCGCTATTAAGCTTGATTATTGCGTTAGAAATTCAGCGTATTTGGTGGCGATATCCGCTTTATTGGCAACGTTTAACACTTTTAATTGGCGCTGTCGGTTTTAATAGCCTGTTACAAGCCTTTATTCTTGGCTTTTTCATTAATACCACCAGCGAAATTTTTCTGACCTCTGTCACCGGAGGCATACTACTCGCCCCCTTTGTATTTTTACTTTATGAATACCTTCGTGAACTGCAAAGTCGCGCGTTAATCTCTGATGGAACCCTTGATCCCCCATTAAGAACATCATTACTCATGTGGGGATTTCTATTTTGCCTTATCGGATTAAGTGCGCAGTTTTTCTTAACACCTGAAATAGAGCGTTTATTAGTTATTCTCGTTTTTATTCCTAATGTCTTTATGGCGTACCGTTATGGCTGGCAAGGTGGCGTATTATCCGCACTATTAGGCAGTTTGATTATTACCTTTGCTCGCCAAGTTAATGGCGCATTTAATGACTTACGTGAATTAGAAATGTTCTTAACCACACAAGCCATTATCGGTATTGGTTTGGGGATTGCGATTAGCCGACAACAGCAGCTTGCTCATAATTTACGTCATTACCGTTTACGCCTAGAGCAAGAGTTACAAGCTCGTCGTGATCTAATGGAAAAACTGGTTCATACGGAAGAGGATGTGAAGAAAGCCATTGCTCGCGAATTGCATGATGAAATTGGACAAAATATTACCGCTATCCAAATTCAATCTATGCTGATGAAAAAAACGGCTAATAATGATAAAGCACGCCAAACAAGCGAACAAATCGAACGGCTTGCTTTGCAAATTCATCAATCTACACGCCAACTGCTTCGACAATTGCGCCCTCCTGTGTTAGATGAAATGTCACTTGAAAAAGCCCTTCATCATCTTATTAATGAATTTTCGTTCAATGACAACGGCATTACCTGCCATTTTAATTATTCATTAGAAAAAGAGCCTGACAACGAAACCATTATTTTTACCCTTTACCGTTTAGTACAAGAGCTCTTAAATAATATTAGTAAACACGCTAACGCCACTGATATCCAAGTCTCTTTGACTCAAAGCCAAAACCGCTTACGGTTAATTATCAGCGATAATGGCATTGGTATGTCACCCACGTCATTATCTGCACAACAAAGTAGTGGCTTTGGATTGCGAGGTATTGAAGAACGCATTCGCGCTTTAGGCGGAGAATGGGAAGTGATAAATCATCACGGTACGAAAATAATTGTTAACTTACCCACAAATTCGAAAGAAAACAGTGAAAACTAAGAATAAGTCTTAGTCATCTACAACCTTATCTCATTCTTTTTCGCGACATTTTTTTTACATTTGCAACATCAAAGAGGATGTTATGTCAGGTAAAAATTCGGCATCAATTAATAAGACCTATCACTTTTGGCGCAAAAATTTAATGCTGTCGATGATTATTGGGTATGCCACCTTTTACCTCACACGTAAAAGCGTCAACTTTGTTATGCCTGTTATGCAGATTGAATTAAATTTAGATAAAAGTGATATCGGTTGGATAGCGAGTCTGTTTTATCTGACTTACGGTTTATCTAAATTTATTTCCGGTATTTTCCATGATAAATGGGGATACCGTTGGTTTATGGGTGTGGGATTGGTGATGACAGGCATTATGAATATTATTTTTGCCTACTGCCTCTCTTTTCCCGCACTGCTTTTGGTCTGGGCACTAAATGGTTTCTTTCAAGGCTTTGGGTGGCCACCTTGTGCAAGGTTGTTAACACACTGGTATTCACGCAATGAGCGAGGCTTCTGGTGGGGATTATGGAATATCTCAATCAATCTTGGCGGGATGAGCCTTCCTATTTTAACCGCATGGTTAGCGACACATTATAGTTGGCAAGTTGCACTGATTGTACCCGGTATTATCGGCATTATGATTGGGTTATGGCTGTGTGTGCGATTAAAAGGTACTCCGGTAGAAGAAGGCCTGCCGACTGTGGGTGTGTGGCGACGCGATGTTTTTGAATTACGTCAAGAGCAAGCTTCTCCACCGAAGCCGATGCTAACGATATTGAAAGAGAGCATTTTATTTAACCGAATGATTTGGTTACTGGGTTTTTCTTATATTTTGGTTTATCTCATACGTATGGCGATAAACGATTGGGGAAATATCTGGTTATCAGAAACACATGGCGCCAACTTATTAAGTGCTAATGCCATTCTATCGTTATTTGAAGTGGGTGGTTTATTAGGCGCGTTATGTTCAGGCTGGGGGTCGGATCTCTTATTCCGAGGCCAACGAGCACCAATGATATTGCTGTTTTCACTCGGGCTTTTTACCGCAGTGGCTGCGCTTTGGTTAATACCAATTCATCATTATGCTCTGCTTGCCGCCTGTTTTTTTAGTATCGGTTTTTTTGTGTTTGGACCACAGATGTTAATCGGGCTTGCTGCAACAGAATATTGTCATAAAAACGCAGCGGGCACGGTAACTGGCTACTTGGGATTGTATGCCTATTTAGGGGCTGCAATGGCAGGTTGGCCATTAAGTCAGGTCATGGCGCATTATGGTTGGACTGGGATGTTTGCATTATTAACCAGTGCTGCGGCCTTAATGGGACTACTGCTAATGCCGTTATTGATTGCTGATGTTAGCAAACAAGAGCATTCAGTTGGCCCACTTTCATTTTCCGATGACGACACATTTAAAAGGTTCTGAACATGAAATTGAAAACCCTCTCTACACTCGTTGCCGCCGGTCTGGCACTTTCTGCCGTTAGCTTATCAACCCACGCGGCAGGCCGCTTAGTCGTTTACTGTAGTGCGACAAATGCGATGTGCGAAGCTGAAACAAAAGCTTTCGCTGAAAAGTATGATGTTAAAACAACCTTTGTCCGTAATGGTTCAGGCAGTACTTTAGCCAAAATTGAAGCTGAAAAGCGTAACCCTCAAGCTGATGTTTGGTATGGCGGTACAATGGATCCTCACTCACAAGCGGGTGAAATGGATCTGCTAGAACCGTATGTTTCACCTAATCTTGATCAGATCATGCCACAGTTTCGTGATCCCGCTAAACGCAAAGGTAACTACTCTTCTGCGGTTTATGTCGGAATTTTAGGTTTTGGCGTCAATAAAGATCGCTTAAAAGAAAAAGGCATCGCTATCCCAACGTGCTGGAAAGATTTAATTAAACCTGAATATAAAGGTGAAATCCAAATTGCTGATCCACAAAGTTCAGGAACCGCTTACACCGCACTGGCAACCTTTGACCAGTTATGGGGTACTGAACAAGCCTTTGATTATCTGAAAAAAATTAATACTAATATTTCACAATACACCAAGTCAGGTATTGCTCCAGCGCGAAATGCCGCTCGTGGTGAAGCTGCCATTGGGATTGGTTTCTTACATGACTACTCATTAGAAGTTGAAAATGGCGCACCGCTTGAATTGATTTCACCTTGTGAAGGTACAGGTTATGAAATTGGGGGTGTCAGTATCATTAAAAATGCCCGTAATATGGATAACGCAAAATTATTCGTAGATTGGACACTCTCAAAAGAAGCGCAAGAAATTAGTTGGAAAGAAGGTAAATCTTACCAAATTCTGACTAATACCTCGGCTGAATCTTCACCAATGGCACTGAAATTATCAGACTTAAAACTCATCAACTACGACATGGATAAATATGGCGATAGCGAAGTGCGTAAAGAGTTGATTAATAAGTGGGTAACCGAAGTAAAAATGGGTAAATAGCTCATTAATAGAGCGAGATACCCTCTCGCTCTCTTTTTCACATAATAATAAATACATTTACTCTCGGGGGATTTATGTCTCACACACTCGCTTTACCTGAAAAAAAGAGGCGGGATCCCATATTTTTATGGATCCTAATTGCGTGGATGGCTTTTGTGTTACTGCCGTCATGGAGCCTTGATTACGGTCTTTTAGATTCTACAGCAGATGAATTACTCACCTCGTATGGCTGGAGTAGCCTAAATATTAGTTGGCTCTGGTTTGTATTGCCAAACTTACTGCTCTTCCGCCCATTTAGTGCCCCTAAACGTGAAAACCGCTCTCGTCATTATTTTGATGCTGGTTTTGCGTTGCTGTGTGCCTTTATTATGATAGTAACAGCAACGCTTGAAGGTCGTGGTTTAGGCTATTCTACTATTATCTTGTTTATCTCCTTGGGTATGATAATGAAAACCGCCTTAACACGCCTTGAGTGGCTAGGTGGTGATAGCTTTGTTATTGGCTCTCTTATTGCTGTTGTTGCACTTATCGGTGCCTTTATTATCTTCCCAAGTATCGCTATTTTTATCCCGATGTTTAAAGACAGTGCGGGTGATTTTGCCCCATTTGCGTTTATTGCTATCTTAAGCCAAGCCCATATTGTGCAAGTCATGCTTAACTCAATAATGCTCTCTATCGCAGTGGGAATAGGTTGTACTTTTTTTGGTTTAATATTGGCAATTTATACCTCTCGTATTGCAGTACGTTCTGCCATTATTGGTCGTATATTTTCTATCTTACCTATTGTCACGCCGCCTTTTGTTGTCGGTTTAGGCGTAACGCTAATGATGGGTCGCTCTGGGTATATTACGGAGTTTCTCGCCACTTATGCGGGACTTGAAAATACCAACTGGTTATACGGTTTTACCGGTATTTGGTTAGCGCAAGTGCTCGCATTTACCCCTATGTCGTTTATGATTTTAGATGGCGCCATTAAAACTATTCATCCTTCATTAGAAGAAGCCTCTTACACCTTAAGAGCCAACCGTTATCAAACCTTTTTTAACGTCTTTATGCCGTTACTTAAGCCCGCGTTAGCCAATGCCTTTTTAATTGTCATTGTGCAATCTCTCGCTGACTTTAGTAACCCGCTCGTTTTAGGAGGCAACTTTGATGTTATTGCCACCCAAATTTATTTCTATATCACAGGCTCTCAGCTTGATTATCAGTCAGCCAGTACATTAGGTGCCTCTCTTCTGGTGTTCTCACTCTTAGTGTTCTGTGTGCAGTATATGTGGATTGGTAAACGCTCTTATGTCACCGTTTCAGGTAAGTCCTACCGGGGAGATGTTCAACCACTGCCATCGTCACTGATTGCGTTTGTCACGACCGTTCTCGGCATTTGGGTCGTCTTTAATATCTTGTTATATGGCAGCATTTTCTACGGTAGCTTTACCGTTAACTGGGGCGTCGATTACACCTTAACATTCGATAACTTTATCAAGTTATTTGGTCAAGGAATGAGTGACGGTGCATGGCCTTCACTGCTAGATACTTTGTTATATGCAGGTATTGCAGCACCTATTACGGCTATTCTCGGCTTACTCATTGCCTATATTGTGGTACGCCAAGACTTTAAAGGTAAAAAAAGCATCGAGTTCACGACAATGCTCTGTTTCGCCGTACCGGGTACAGTAGCGGGTGTCTCTTATATTCTTGCGTTTAACGACTCACCGTTCTATTTAACGGGCACGGCGGCGATTGTGATTATCTCGATGACAATGCGTAATGTGCCAGTAGGGATACGTGCAGGTATTGCGGGATTAGGGCAAATTGATAAATCACTTGATGAAGCCTCTTTAAGCTTAAGAGCAAATTCAATGAGAACGATTTTCTATGTGCTATTACCGTTATTGCGCCCCGCTATTTTGTCTGCGCTAATTTATAGCTTTGTACGTGCCATTACCACAGTCAGTGCCATTGTCTTCCTTGTTACACCAGATACACGCGTTGCAACGGCTTATATTTTAAACCGTGTTGAAGATGGTGAATACGGCGTCGCAATTGCCTACGGTTCGATTTTAATCGTCGTGATGTTGGCAATTATTTTCTTATTTGACTATTTGATTGGCGAAGCCCGTGTTTCACGCTCTAAAGCCAAAAATGCACAGTAATACGGAGTACAAATCATGACACAACAACATTTCGTTGAACTGAAAAATGTCGTTAAGCGTTTTGGCACTAATACGGTCATTGAAGATCTCAGCCTGTCTATTCCACAAGGCAAAATGGTTTCATTATTGGGGCCTTCAGGTTGCGGTAAAACGACGGTTTTACGCTTAGTTGCCGGGTTAGAAAAACCGACAGAAGGTAAAATTTTTATTGATGGTGAAGATGTGACAGATCGCTCTATCCAACAGCGCGATATCTGTATGGTGTTTCAGTCTTACGCCCTTTTCCCTCATATGTCATTAGGGGAAAACATTGGTTATGGCTTAAAAATGTTGGGCCGTCCTAAAGCAGAAATCAAACAGCGTGTGACTGAAGCCTTAGAGTTGGTGGATTTAGCAGGTTTTGAAGATCGTTTTGTTGACCAAATTTCAGGGGGGCAACAGCAACGAGTTGCCTTAGCTCGCGCCTTAATTTTAAAGCCTAAAGTACTGCTTTTTGATGAACCTCTGAGTAACCTTGATGCTAACTTACGTCGTAGTATGAGAGAGAAAATTCGTGAATTACAGCAACAGTTTAATATCACTTCTCTTTACGTAACCCATGACCAAAGTGAAGCATTTGCGGTTTCTGATATGGTATTGGTGATGAATAAAGGCAAGATAATGCAATTAGGCTCACCACAAACGCTTTATCGCCAACCTGCATCTGAATTTATGGCAAGCTTTATGGGAGATGCAAACTTATTCCCAGCCACATTAGGCCCTGATTATGTTGATATTTTCCAATATCGCTTACCTAAGCCTGATACCTTTAACACCACAAAAACAGACGTGAGAGTGGGTGTTAGACCAGAAGCAATTACGTTATCCCAACAAGGCGATGCCTGCCAGCAATGTAAAATCGTGCATGTGGCTTATATGGGGCCTCAGTATGAGGTAACCGTTGAATGGCAAAATCAGACTTTGCTATTACAAGTCAATGCGACACAACTTCAGCCTAATGAAGGTGACAGCTATTATCTGCAAATCCACCCTTATGGCATGTTTATTTTAGAATAAACAGAAGCATTCTAACGGTATCAATGAGTGAGGCACCCAATGGGTGCCTCTTTTTTTATAATTATAACACTACGACATATTCCCCTGGTGTGACATCCTGGTGTGAATGTTTGATGTAACACTTGGTATAACACATTGCTACTATATTATTGTTTTATATAACTATTACGGATACTTGTACTACTCCCTTTTATTTTTATCTGGGTGCTAAAGAAAAAACTCATCGCACCCGATCTGCGCTCTATTTTCCTTGAGCGAGATATTTTTGCATTTCATCTGCCGGCACCATACCACCACCAGTCGCCCATACTAAATGCGTTGCATTTTGCATTTTTTGACTGTCTAGCGATAAACCGTGCAGATAATCTTTAGCTTGAGTGACATGTACAGCCCCCGCCATTCCCGCTAAAGCTGAAGGTTCTAACTTGATGCTTTCTTCTTTGTTCAATAGGCTTAATAAATCATAAAGTGCTTGGTCATCAATGGTGTAATAACCATCAATTAAGCGCTCCATTGCACGCCCCACGAAGCCTGATGCGCGACCGACAGCAAGGCCATCCGCCGCCGTCACGTTATCGATACCAATTTCTTGTACTGAAACGCCTTCATGTAACTGAGTATAAACGCCCAGTAACATACAAGGTGAATGTGTTGGCTCTGCGAATAAACAGTGTACTGCATCACCAAATGCCAATTTCAGCCCAAACGCAACACCACCAGGGCCACCACCAACACCACAAGGCAGGTAAACAAACAGAGGATGTTCGCTATCAATACGAACACCTTGTTCTTCAAACTGACGTTTTAAACGTAATCCAGCAACGGCATAACCCAAAAATAAGGTTTTTGAGTTTTCATCATCAATAAAGAAACAGTTAGGATCTTTCTCAGCTTCTTTACGACCTTC
The DNA here is from genome assembly GCF_014897315.1 of Proteus sp. FME41. GTDB lineage: Bacteria > Pseudomonadota > Gammaproteobacteria > Enterobacterales > Enterobacteriaceae > Proteus. The sequence goes on from NZ_JABUYL010000003.1 coordinate 23,299, forward strand.
TTCTACCGCAATGCTGTAATCTTGTTCATATTCAACAACATTAACGCCATGAGAGCGTAATTTATCTTTTTTCCACTGACGTGCATCAGCAGACATATGAACACTTACACTGAAGCCTAACTTCGCACTCATGATCCCAATAGACATACCTAAGTTGCCTGTTGAACCCACCGCGATACTGTATTGGCTAAAAAATTGACGGAATTCATCAGAGAATAATTTTTCATAATTATCATCTGTACTCAGTAATCCCGCGTTTATTGCCAATTTTTCAGCGTGCGTTAATACTTCATAAATTCCACCTCGCGCTTTAATTGAGCCTGAAATCGGTAAATGGCTATCCTTTTTCAAACGCAACTGACCGCTAATGGTTGTGTTATAACGCTTTTCAAGAGCAATTTTCATCTTAGGAATATCAACCACTTCTGATTCAATAATTCCTTGAGTAACCGCTGTTTCTGGAAATGCTTTTGCTAAATAAGGTGCAAAACGTTGTAATCTTGCTTGCGCATCAATAACGTCATCTTGCGTTAAACCAACATAAGGAAGTCCCTGGGCAGTGGTGGTTACCTTTGGGTTAAACCAAACCACTTCTTTTAAGTCCACTAAGTCACGAACTAGTGGAAAATCATTTATAAGTTTATTTATATCTATATGGGTCATAGTCGTTCTCTTTTATATGACAAAAGAAAGCATAAATGTACCGCCTAATGCGACAAAGGAGGCAATAAAGGTCGCGACACTGTAAAAACGAAAAGTTTCACTTAAAGTTGCATTACAATACTGTTTCACTAACCAAAACAGTGAGTCTGTGACGATGGTACAGCCAATAGCACCTGAACCAATTGCTAATGTAATTATTTCAGGACTAATGTTTGGATATAAAGGCATCATAGGGGCAACAATTGCCGTAGCACCCATCATCGCAACCGTGGCTGAACCCACGGCCGCATGAAGGATAATTGCCACTAACCAAGCCAATAAAATTGGGTGCATATCCAGATTGGATAGGATTAATGCTAAAGATTCACTTAAACCACTGCCTTTTAAAATGCCATTAAAAGCACCACCCGCACCAATAATTAATAGGATGTTGGCAATAGAGCTAAAGCTATCTTCTGTTTTCTTCAATAAGATATTCATGCCCATATTACGGCGAATACCTAAAATATAATAAGCAACAAATGCAGCAATAAACATGGCAGTAATTGGGTTACCAATAAACTGTAATGCGGTATAAAGCGAAGTCCCTTTTGTCATATTTAATTCTGCGGCTGTTTTTATCAGCATCAGAACAATTGGCAGTAAAACGGTAAAAAGAGTTGCACCTAATGAAGGCAAATCTTTTTCTTCACGCACTTCCATATCTGAAAATTCTTCAGGTACAGTTTTGAACGGTAAGCGATCACCTAATATTTTCAAGAATACAGGTCCCCCCACTAAAGAGGCAGCTAAACCGACAGCAAGACCTGCAACGATTACAGTTCCCATATCAGCGCCTAACTCATTCGTCACAAACAGTGCAGCAGGATGAGGCGGAACAATACAGTGAACGGCCATTAATGCAGTACATAAAGGAATGGCTAATTTTAATAATGAAGTATTTGTTTTTTTCGCAATAGAGAAAGCCAGTGGAATAAGTAATACCACACCAACTTCAACGAAGAGTGTAATACCACAAATAAGACCAACCAATACCATAATAACATCTGGAGATAACCAACGGCATTTTTGTAATGTAATACCGATGCGTTCTGCGGCACCTGATATTTCCATCATTTTACCCAAGATCGTTCCTAACCCAATAATTGCTGCTAAAAATCCTAATGTACCGCCAATACCACCTTCAATTGCATTAACCATTTCTAATGGATTCATCTTCATCGCTGTACCTACGAAGAAGCTTGCCAATAGTAAGGCTAGAAATGGGTGAAACTTAAGTTTTATTATAGTAAAAACAATGAGCAAGATACTAATAATAAGAGTACCCAGCACCCATAACGTTGAATCCATATATCCATCCCAAATATTTTATTTATTGTTAAACATATTGAATATTAATCATTCGACACTTACAAATGATGAAAATTTACACTAAGATGAACTCAGTTAACTCAAATAAGTGATCACAACCACAAATAATCACATTTTGATGAGTAAGGGCACCGTATTTCATATTAACATTACCTTGATTATTACCATAAGTTACTATTAATAAGAAAATGAGAATAATAAAATGTTTGAATCCTCTAGCGTGATTTTACGAAATAAACGATTATCAAGTTATCAATTAGCAAGACTTCACACTTTTGAAGCAACGGGTCGCCATCTATCCTTTGCTTTAGCGGCCGAAGAACTATCATTAACACCCAGCGCCATTAGCCATCGTATAAATACATTAGAAGAAGAATTGGGTATTAAGTTATTTGACCGTTTTCATCGACGTATTGAGTTAACTGAAGAAGGTGAACGTATTTATTGGGCGCTTAAAAAAACACTAGAAGATATTAACCAAGAAATTTTAGATATTCATAACCAAGAAGTTTCAGGCATATTAACCGTTTATTCGCGTCCTTCTATTGCACAATGTTGGCTAGTCCCCCGCATTGCTGATTTTACTGAACGCTACCCATCCATTGAATTAAACCTACTTACGGGAAATGATGATATTAACTTTCGGGGTTATGGCGTTGATCTCGCTATTTATTTTGATGATAAACAGCTACAAAATCTTTATTGTGAAGATTTAATTTCCGAATCAATTATTCCTGTTTGTAGCCCTGAATATGCAAAGAAACATGAGCTTATAGGTAATATTCATCATCTTTCCAATTGTACGTTGTTGCATGACAGACAAGCTTGGAGTAATAACTCTGATTTTGATGAGTGGCGGGCTTGGAGCGAATATATGGGGCTTTCTCTCTTTCCTAATCGCAGTAATATCTGTTTTGACCGTTCTGATCTTGCCGTTATTGCCGCGGCTAATCATTCAGGTGTAGCGATGGGAAGAAAGCGTTTAGTACAAAAACAATTAGCAAGTAAAACGTTAATTATTCCCTTTGATAATAGTGAACTTTTCTGTGCTCAACGTTATTATCTTGTCACTCGAAATGAAAAAAATAATGCCAAGGTGCAGCTTTTTATCCAATGGCTTAAAAAGCAAATCAAGGAAGGCATGTGATTTCCTAAGGAAAATCCGATGAAAGAAATGACCTTTTCAACCCAACAGATAGTCGCTATTGCAGAATATGCAGGTTTAACCATCTTAAATAAAGAACAACTCACGGAGAATAAACGTTATATCTTAGTTGACTTATTGGATGTGAAAACAGACGAAGGGCTTTATTATGGTGCGGCAGTGCTGGATTTTAGTGACGTTTATCGTAAAGCACGCATTTTAGAATTTGGAGACGCGGGCTATCAGCGTGCACAAACCCGTGAAGAACACATTCAAGACTATAAAAATACACGAAAAACAGCAGAACCAAATACCTATCACCCCCCTGTTCATCGTTATAGCCACTATACTGATTTTCAAATTAATGTCGCTGCCATCTATCGTCGTTATGGTTATGAAATCGAATTTGATACAGAAACTGAAAAAGTTTGGAGCTCTTTAGAGCCAGAACAGAAACAATTTGATTTACTCAAAAATGCTGATGATGCACTTTCTTTATTAGAAGACTGCGAGATGACATGCACTTACCACCAAGAATACAAAGTATGGTCAGTCACTTCAGTGGAAAAAGATACCGTTGAACATAGATCTTTAAATCGTGCTGTTGCTGAATGTTTTTTATTAATGACGGATCATTATGCTGATGATTGGCCCAATATTGAAAACATTCTTTATTAAAACCAATAAATACATATAAAATCATTATTTATCAAAAAATTAAAATTAATGATTTTATATTTTATTGTTAAAAGTAAAATATAAAAATCTAACTCAAACATCGGAATGCATCATTTTCTCGGTAATAGTTAATCTCGTCGATAACCCACTGTAACGTTTTTTGTTGTGCTTGCTGTGTTTGATAAAACAATGCGAGATCATCAATAACCATCCAGCCTCGTAAGTTTTTATCTTCTACAATCTTTGGCATTTCCATACCTTCATCATCAAGGTAGATCTCATCATCAGGTAATTCTTGTAGGTAATCCCAAGGAATGTAATAAAAAATGGCCTGATCAGGATGACTATTCCATGTTGCAATTTCAGTATATATCCATTCATTCGACTCAAGTGTTGAGAGTGATGCCAATAACGCATCAAGGGTTAAGAATGTTTTTATCATTTTTATTATTCACCTCAAAATTGACTGTTATTTAAAACAAACCCGCCAATTAGGCGGGCTATTATTTATGACCAAGACTCAATTACCTTGTTTTGCCAAAAAGTGTTTATCTTCAATCACCATTAATGGCTCAATATCACTCTCTTTTTTAATCACTAATGTGGGATCTGAACGTAAGCAACAACCACCATAATGCCCACCAACAGTAAAGGTACAAACTTGGATATAACGATTTGCAACGTTAGGTAAACACCATAATTCCTGATAAATATTTTCTTGGTGCTCAAACTGTCCATGGGTTTCATCTAAAATATTATCTTGATGATCAACCAAACCAATATTATTACCACAGCGACCTGCTATCGGTTTAACTGCATAACCACTTTGTGCAAGATGAGGAGTCACTTTAAAATCCGTATCTAGTAAATAAGGATTATCAGGGAACAGTTGCCATAAAACTGGTAAAATTGCTTTATTACTAGGAATAAGTGTCCAAAGAGGCTCAAAAACTGTAATTTCAGGACGCAAAAGTACATCGACTAAACGTACTTCATCCTCGGGATGTCCAGTACGTATAGGAATAAGTGCTTGTTGTTCACTCTCTTCTCTGAGTTGATCTAACGCCGTTTCCCAAGCCCATGTTTTCCAAACACATTCAACAATACGCTTGTCTGCATCAATTAATTGACCGCGACTATTCCAATGAAGTTCAGCTAATCCACGTAAAATTTTACTGTCATACCCTGCTTGTGTCAGCGATTGTTGCATAAAAAGAGCGTGGTAATCTTCTTCACTGTCATCATCTTGGAGAATATGTACAAAAGACTTAGCATCACTGTGTTTCCAAGCATCAGCTAATGCGTCAAGTAAGCGTTCACCTGGATTAAAGCCCTCTTTGAGACCACTTTGATGTGCCCATTTTTCAATAACTAAGCCCGCTTCTGTATGGCAAGAGGCGGAATCTGCATTATATTCATAAACTTTGACACCACGTTCATCCATACAAAAATCTAATCGTCCTGTGATCATTTGATGACGTCTGTTTTGCCATGACAGGCGAATACGAGGCCACAACACTTCTGGAATATCGAACAAACGCAATAAATTATCGTCTTTCAACACTTTTTCTGTTGCATGTAAATACATCAAATGCATTTCATTACTCGCGCGAATAAGTTCTTGCTCCGCACTTTCTGAAATAGTGAAGTATTCATAACTATCTTGATTAATAATATGGCCGTGTTGTGCTAAGACATACGCTTTTTCTAATGGCACATTTTCATCTAACCATTTGCCTTCAAACTGCTCTTTATTTTCAAGTTTTGCAGCATGAATGGCTAACAATTCAGGCGCAATTTTAGGTTCAGGCAGACAATAAGCATTAGGCTCAGTTTGGATCATCCAACCTAAAAGCGTTGTATTATTAAAAGTATCTTGAATAAAATAACCGTTATCACTCACCTGAAGCGGTAATTCTCGTGTCCACTGTTGGCCTGCTGGTAATCGAGTGTGGATCACATTTTGTTCTGCTATACGAATTTTATCTTCATAGACTTCAGTAATAATCGCAACATGTCCCGTGACCTTAAACTCTCCCCCGTCTTGCCAAATCAGTAATGCGCCGACACTGGGAGGCTGTTTACTGCCATTAGCAAACGCTTGTAATGGCAATATATCGTCATCAATGGTTTTGCGTAAAAAACGCAGAGAGAAGATCTCATAAGCCATTCCCACATCAGTAAATACAGTTCCGTAATGTAAATAAAGAAAACGGCGCGCAAACTCCACGCACTGCCATTTATGCCCCATATATTCATTACCAATATAACTACGAAATGAATCATTAGCGGCGTAGTCTTCTTTATCAATACTGCTGTAATCTGAGGAGTAAATCGCAACACCACCAGGTGCATAACCTAGCAATGTTCCAAATGGTTCATGACGAATGATATCTTTTACATTCATAATCTCGACCTTGACGATAAATAAATAATTACCCTGTAATACTTATAATCTGCCTAAGTATCATAGATAACAATCTTAACGCCGTAGACTATTAGATGTGAATGTAATTTTATAAATTTCAATAAAGAGAAAATAGGTGTTTGGATTTAACATCAATTTAAGAAGGAAACCGAGAAGAGACAAAAAAAAACTCAAAAATAACCCATTATAAAAATCACATAAAAGGTATTTTCGAGTATAAACACAGTCAAAGAGGGTTTTATCTTTTTTGTTATAACTGCATTATTTACTCTTTATTAATCATAAATGCGAGCACAAATAACAAAGAAAACCGTGTTTAGGCAATATATAGCACTGTTTATCAAATTATTCTCGATTATCCTGCTAGAAAAAAGATTGATATCAAAATAGTTTAATGAAAATTAATATCATCTTATACCATGAAGGGTATAAATAATTCATCCAATTAACCGATAACACAGTAGTGTGGATTTTACTCATTCAAGCCGGAGTGCTTGTTTATTTTGAAGATCCATCACAGAAACTTGATATTCAAAATATTGGATATTATTGGTGGTTGATAGGAAGAATGAGGTCACTAATGTCAAAGATTTATCCCATTTCTCAAATTATTGGGCACAAAATTCGTAAACAACGCCAGCAACTCCGCTTATCAGCAAAAGTTGTCGCTGAACGAGTCGGTATTAGCCAACAACAATTTTCACGTTACGAGAATGGGCTGTGTAAAATTGATGTTGATATGCTCTTTCATATTGCCCAAGAGCTGAAAGTGACCCCTGCGTTTTTTTTACCTCCAAATGAAGAACAAGTTTCTGCTATTGCTCTCACGCAATCTAAACAATTTTGGAGTGCTCAGAGCCAAATTTAATGCTGCGTATGGAAATCGGACTTTTTATCTTTCAGCTACGATAAATAAGATTTCCATATATCATTCTTAATTGGATGATTTTATTAAGTATTATTACCTGAAGATATCAATTTTATTTATCCTTTCTATTTAGAACACCAATTTTTTTTCTTTTATAAAAGAAAATGTTAATGCTATTTTCACTTAATTTCTCGTAAACTTAAGCGATATTTTTCATATAGATTATCTCCTATTTCTAATACAAATTGTGTTAACCTTATTAAGAATAATAACAATTATCATTCAATAATAAGGATTAAACATGAAATATCGTTATGCGCTCTCTTTTACTGCATTATCATTTCTCTCTACTTCTGCTTTCGCTCTAGAGTATCCCGTAGGCCATCCTATTATTAAAAATGGTATGGAAATTCAAGGGGTTTATCTTCAACCTATTACAATGGATACCGAAGAAGGTCATCATGCGATGAACCATTTGGCTGCCGACAAAGCGGACATCCATTTAGAAGCGGATATTCATGCCACTGAAGATAATCCTAATGGCTTTGCTGAAGGCGATTGGATCCCTTATCTCACTGTCGAATACACCGTAACAAAATCTGATGCCCCCGCAAAAAAACAACAAGGTGTTTTCATGGCAATGGTTGCCAATGATGGTGCTCATTATGGTGAAAACTTGAAGCTAGAGGGTAACGGTCAATATAACGTTACTTATAAGATTTACCCACCTTCATACAATAAAGATATTGCTTTTGGTCGTCATATTGACAAAGAAACAGGTGTAGCACCTTGGTTTGAACCTTTTGAAGTGTCATGGGATTTCACCTACAGCGGTACTGGTCGTAAAGGCAGTTATTAATTAGTTTGATAATGGATAAGCCCAACAAAGTAGGTTTATCCCTTTTCTCTTTTTTAAGTGAAACACTGATGATTAAACATCTCTATAAATACACACTATTACTGCTATTCATGGTGACAACCTCTGTTTTTGCCGCAGAAAAGTACACCGTTGAACTAGAAATGAAAGATGGCGCACTTATTCCTCAAGTCCTCGACGTGCCTGCTAAAACCCCCATTAGAATAAAAATTCGTAATACAGGCACCAGCCCTGTTGAGTTTGAAAGCACACAGTTACGTAAAGAAAAAGTATTAGCGCCAGGTGCAAATTCTGTCGTTGTAATCGCACCATTAAAACCCGGTCGTTACACTTTCTTTGATGATTTTCACCTATCTCATCCTCAGGGTGAAATTATTGCAACTGAAAAGGCAGAGTAATTATGGGACAAGTTCTGTTTGTTGTTTGGCGAGAAAGCTTTGAAGCACTGTTGGTTATTGGGATTATTTATGCCTGGATAAAGCGTTCATCAACACCACAACAAAGCATGAAGTATCTATGGGGGGGGGTCGGCTTAGGCATATTCCTTGCCATTATTCTGGCCCTGAGTATTTATGGCGTATTTAGTTCGTTAGAAGATATGTGGCAATCTCTGTTTATGATTATTATGGAGATACTCGCCTGTATACTTATCGTTCAAATGGTTTACTGGATGAACGGGCAAGGGAAGTCATTAAAAACCAATATAGAAAATGAACTCGCTCAAAAAACACAACAGCAAAGTGCGTGGGGTATCTTACTAATTATCGCCATTGCTATTGCTAGAGAAGGCAGTGAAGTTGTCGTTTTTCTATCCAGCCATATTATGGCGCTCAATACACAAACAGCACTTCCTTTCTTTATCGAAGTCTTTATTGGTTTACTGGTCGCCGCATTAACACTTTGGCTATTTTTACTCACTTCCAAAGTCGTTTCATGGCGCTATTTCTTTACGATAACCGGTTTCTTATTGCTCTTTCTTGCCGTGTCTTTACTCTTAAAAGCCGTAGAAGAAATTACAAATCTGCTGATTGAAATAGATGTTGAACTCCCTGATTTCTTGATTTATCCACTTTGGGATATCAGTCATATTCTGGATGATTCAAGCGTATTTGGTAACTTCTTAGTGTCGTTCTTCGCTTATCGCTCTCAACCTATTGGGCTAAGCGTAGTCACGTTTATTGTGTATTGGGTCGCGGTTGCGCTGTTATTTAAGCGAGGGGCTCAACATGCTAAATAGCTCAAAATCAAAAGGTAAAAACCTCACTCCCTTTCTGTTGATATTGCTATTTTCTTTTCCTGTTTATGCTGAAAAGATCATTCAAGGTATCATTCAAGACGGTGAAAACATTGTCGTTGCTAAAGGGGATATTCCTACCCCTGATAAATTCAAAGCTGATATTTTACATTATCGCGAAAAGGCGGTTGAACAATTAGCACTCGTTGAAAAAGCACTCGATATATTAATTGTGAATAGTGAAAATAATCAGCTTGTTAATGCCCAACATGCCTACCAACAAGCACATTATCATTATGAAGTGATCCGCCCTATTATTGCACTTTTTGGATCAAGTGAACGCTTATTAAATAATCGTGCTGATTTCTTTCTTGAAAGAGAACATTCACCTCGGTTTTCAGGATTTCATTTAGTTGAATATCAACTCTTTAAATTAGAAGATACCCAAAAAGCAACAGCGTCTGCCAAAGCACTATTAAGAGATATCAGCGACTTAAAGAAACGCTTAGCCATTGAAGACATTCCCATTCCAAAATTAGTTCAATCCGCAGGGGATAGCTTAGAATTTATTTTAACTGACAAACTGGCCGGAATTGAAAATCAATATTCAAATAGCGATCTGGGAGATAGTTACGCAAATTTAGTCGGATCGCGCTTAATTGTGACGATCTTATCTGACCATATTCCTCCCCCTGAATATCAATCTCTGATCAAACAATACGACAATATTGGTGCTCTACTTTTAAAATATCAGCGTGATGAAGGGCTATTTCAGCCTTTGAATACACTTTCTGAAACAGAAAAAAGTTGGCTTTTTTCTCAAGTCACACAATTAGCAGAGCAAGTCGCTAATTTACGTAGCACGCTCAATATTGATGTCTATTATCACTATAAAGAAGCCAGTGATGAAAAATAAAACTCTCTTTAAATCGTTATCAACAGCTCCCGTTAACCTCAATAAACGCACAACATTAAAATGGCTAGGCGGGAGTTTATTACTCGCCAGTATGGGGGCCCATGCAATAGAAAAACAAGGTGCTTCGTCAGTACCTCGTTATCAACGTGCTATTGCGTATTTAGGAAAACATCAGGCTGGGGTGATTACACCAGAACAAAAGCATGCTTCGCTAATTGCTCTTAATCTGACCGTAACAACCGCTGATGAAGTGAAAAAAATATTTACCACACTAACGCAACGAATTGCATTTTTGACTCAACCTCGTGAATTAGAACAAAGAAAAAACCCACATCTGCCCCCCGCAGAGTCAGGAATTTTAGGCACACAATTACACCCTGATGAATTAACCGTAACGGTTGCATTGGGTGATAGCATTTTTGATCACCGTTTTGGTTTTCAAGCTAAAAAGCCCAAACGCTTAGTACCGATGAAACCCTTTCCTAATGACCGATTAGATCCCAAATGGTGTGGTGGTGATGTCTTGCTTCAACTTTGTGCCAATAGTCAAGAAAGCGTGATTTATGCATTAAGAGATATTTTAAAATACCTTTCAGGCCAGGTTTATGCGGTATGGAAAATAGATGGTTTTCTTCCTGCTCGTGATATTGATAATCGGCAAACACCGATCAATCTTTTTGGCTTTAAAGATGGCTCAGGGAACGCACCTTCTTCTGATAATGCCTTAATGGATTCTCTAGTTTGGATCACGGAAAAACAAAAAGAGCCACAATGGTGTTTAGGTGGAAGTTATCAAGCCGTACGTCTTATTCGGTTTGCCTTGGAATTTTGGGATAGAACGCCGCTTGAAGATCAAGAAAATAACTTTGGTCGCCATCGATCAACGGGTGCACCAATTGGGATGAAGCAAGAAATGGACGATCCTGAGTTTGAAAAAGACCCTCATGGTGACAGAGTGCTATTTGATTCTCATATGCGAAGAGCTGAACCAAGAAATCCAGAACGTTACAGCGCAAAACTACGCCGACGCAGTTACAGTTATTCGTTAGGATTAACTCCATCTGGTCAGTTAGATATGGGACTGATTTTTATCTCGTTTCAAAATGATCTTAAAAAAGGATTTATTGATACCCAAAAACGGTTAGATGGTGAACCCTTAGAGCGCTATATCAAACCGTTCGGTGGCGGATATTACTTTGTATTACCTGGTATTTCACAACAAAGTGATCTGCTTGCAAAAGGATTATTTGATTAATTTCCACTCTATTTTGAGGCACTTTGCCCTGCAACCGCAAAGTGCCTCAATAAATCTCACCTACAATTAACGCGTAAATTGTGCCATTTTTGCTTTTAAAGCATTGCCCAGCGCTATCTGCTTTTCAGGTTCAATAAATCCCATCGTCAGTACGGCAGCAACCATTTTCCCTTTTCGATTAATCACAGGGCATGAAATAGATTGTGCGCCTGGGATCCCTTCAGCAGGTTCATGACGGATAGCAAAACCTTGTTGGCGAATAGTATTTTGCTGTTTTTCAGACAAACCTGCATCAATCTCTAAATCACTAAAGATCGCAAAAACAGCGCCCGCAGCACTGACTTTATAAGGCACAGGAGTATCCGGTAAAAAATCAATATCAACATGTTTAAAACTGCGATTATATCGCGTTAAAAGAAGTTGATTACCTTGCGAAATGACCAACCCTGTAGACATATTATGTTCATCTCTAAATTCACATAATAGCTGATTAATTTCATCAACAAAGGACTGTGGCTTAGGCGTTGCTTCGGCTAATAAGAGAATTTTACTGCCCAAACAATACTGACTTCCTTCACTTTCTTGATACAACATTTCAGCGCGACAAAGTGAGACTAAATACTTATGTAAGCGACTTTTTGAAAGCGAACAGGCTTTTGCAATATCTGACGATCGGGCGATACCTCCATTCGACGCAATAAATTCGAGAATAGTAATAGCGATATCAACCGAGTTAACTCCTTGAGAATTCTGCATTTATTTTCTTCACACCTATTCGTTGTTTACTTTTCTTTATGACGATATCCCATTATTCTTTTTTTATCATTCTTACTAGTTTATTTCACTGAAACCTTATTTTTAATAGGGACTTTTAACCATTTTCTGTCGATTATTTTCTTTGTCTATTTTTAGATGATCTAACTCAAGGTTAACTATATATGAATTGAGTTTATATATAGTTAACTTTTCTTGTGCGTGAGAATGTCTATGTCTAAAAATCAAAAGTGGGAATTAAATAGAAGAACGTTGTTAAAAGGAATGGGTGCCATTGGCGTGGCGGCTCTTTCTCCTAACGCGTTCAGTCTAGTTAATGAAAATAAACCCCTATTTAATCAGAAGCTACGGATCAAATTATCCGAATATAAAACCTTTCGTTCAACCTGTGCGATGGAATGTCTGCACTGTAACCTAACAGCTTTTACACATAACGGACAACTTATCAAAATTGAAGCCACTGAAGGCTTTAATGTGAAATGCTGTTTACGTGGTATGAGCCGAACCAAATGGGTATACCATAAAGATCGTTTAACCACACCTTTATTGCGGGTGGGTGAAAAAGGAAAAGCGGAATTCAAGCCTATTAGCTGGGATGAAGCACTCGATCTTATTGAAAAGAATATCAGAGAAACCATTGATAAGTTTGGCAATGAGGGGCTATTTATCTCCACCCATGCAGGCAATATGGACTCGATTAAAAATGATATGGGTAAAGCTTTTTTTGATTATTTAGGTGGCTCAACAAAACAAGCAGGCTCTCTTTGCTGCTCTGCAGTAACCGCAGCAATGATCCCAATGGTTGGCCTGCGTTATGCCGATACCCGTGATACCGTAAAAGACAGCCGCTATATTCTTTGTTGGGGAAATAACCCAGCCGTCACCATGCAGGCCTATTTTAAAAATTACAATCAAGCTCGCCGAAATGGCGCCAGAATGGTCGTCATTGACCCTCGTTTTAACGAAACAGCGGCCAAAGCAGATGAGTGGATCCCTATCGTTCCGGGCACCGATACCGCGCTAGCATTAGGTATGATCAAAATTATCATTGAAGAAAATCTCACTGATAAACCTTTTTTACGTGCGCATACAGGTGCAGTGTACCTTGTAGACTCACAACAAAAACTACTGCGCCTATCTGATGATGATAAAGATAGTTATCTGGTTTTTGATACCTTAAGTCAGCAATGTGTTCACCATGAAACACCGAATATTGTGCCTGCGTTAACGCATGATGAACTTCCTGCTAATGCTGATTATATAACGGTCTTTGAGCAAATTTACCAACAAGCACAATCTTGGACAATTGAAAAAACAAGCCAAGAAACAGATATCCCGAAAGAAACGATTATTCGTTTAGCGCGTGATTATGCCACCACAAAACCTGCCATGATTGTACAAAATATGTCAGGCGCACAGCGAACTGAATTTGGTGCTTATGTTGCTGCTAGCCAATTTTATCTCGCTTTATTAACTGGCAATATCGGCAAAAAAGGTGCTGGAATTTGTGACGCGGGTGGAGCTCGTCAAATGGCGAAATTTAGCCCAATAATACCACCCGCACCTAATGCAAAACCCATCAAACCTATTCCTGTTGCAAAAGTCGGAGATTGGATTGTCAATGAGCGCCCTCACCCGATTAATTTCTGGTGGATAATGACCATGGGTGTGATGACACAATTACCTAACACCAATATGGTGCGTAACGCGCTGAAAAAAGTCCCTTTTGTGGTCGTTGCTGATAATTTAATGTCATCCACTGCGCTTTATGCTGATCTCGTGCTTCCTGTTACCACTATTTTTGAAGACACCAGTTTAATGGCAGGGGTTCGTAGCCAATATGTACAATTAATGGAAAAAGCAGTCGAACCACCAGGAGAGGCAAAACCTGATTACTGGATCTTTGCCCGTCTTGCAGAACGTTTTGGCTTTGGTGACGTCTTTAATCAACCTATTGAACACTACATTGATGCTTGCCTTAAAGGCTCTGGTATTACTCGTGAAATGTTAGAAAAAGGCCCTGTTCGTCCAGTTGAAGGCGATTGGATCCCCTTTAAAGATGGCGTTTTCCGTACTTCAACGAAAAAAGCACACTTTTTTATTGAAGAGTGGAAAGACAAAAATTTCTCCCCAATTGTCACTTATTATCCAGTAAAAGAATCCACAAAAGGCTCACCAGAGCTTGCAAAAAAATACCCATTAATGGCAGTACAACGCAAGCTGGCCCGAAGTGTTCACTCCAGCCATGGCATGAATGAATGGATTTTAGAAGTGCAACGCAATCAGCCCAACGTTCTTATTCATCCTAATGACGCCTTAGCGCGTGGAATTAAAGACGGTGAATGGGCTATCGCCTTTAATGACCGAGGTGAACACCGCGCCATTGCTGTTGTGACGACGCATATTAAGCAAGGTGTTGTCTCATTAGATAATGGATGGTGGGAACAACAAGGCGGAAGCAGCAGCCATGTGACTAACGACCATGTTGAGCCTTTAGGTAACGGTCATTGTTGTAATAGCACCTTAGTTAACGTAAGAAGGGAGGCATAATCATGGCGAAGAAACAATATGGTTTTCTAATAAATACCAAAGATTGTTATGGTTGCCGCACCTGCTCGATGGCCTGTAAATCTGAAAACGTAACGCCTCCTGGCGTGCTGTGGCGTCGAGTTCGTGAGTTCAATGAAGATCAGCCCAATGCACAAGCTTTTATTACGATGTCTTGTAACCATTGTGACGATCCACAATGCCTTAAAGTCTGCCCTGCTGACACCTATACTAAACGCGAAGATGGTATTGTCGTGCAAGATCATGACAAATGTATCGGTTGTCAGATGTGTATTATGGCGTGTCCTTATAACGCACCGGTTTATGATCCGGTCGAAGGAAAAACCAGTAAATGCAATATGTGTGCAGATAGGCTAGATGAAGGTTTAAAACCGCGTTGTGTTGAATCTTGTCCAACAGGTGCCATTGAGTTTGGTGAAATTGAAGATCTACGTAAAAAACACACAACAAATTGGGCTTTATTAGAAAAACGCTACGGTGTACCCGATCACACCATCAGCAACCCTAATATTGTCATTATTGGTATGGAGGATTAATTATGCATGACTATCAACTGCCGTTAGTCCTGTTTACAGTGATGAGTCAGTGGGGCATTGGCGCAGTATTAGCGCTTTCACTATATCAATGGCAAACTCAAAAACAGCATTCTGTGCAACTCAGTACCAAAACCTTACGCACGACCATTGCACTGATTTGGCTCATTGAAGTTATTGGTTCATCAATGTCGATGGGGCACTTAGGTGATCCACTTGGCGCTTATCGTTCTGTATTAGGTATCGCTCACTCTTGGTTAAGTCGCGAAGCTATTGCTTTTGTGATGCTAAATGGCTTGATTTCATTATGGGCATTAGCCAGTTGGGTACAACCGAATGCTATTCGTCGTAATAGCTTATTGGGATTATTTTGTGGCGTAATTGGATTACCTGTTATTTTAATTACTGCACAAATCTATTACCAAATGCAGGCGCATCCTTTGTGGCATACACCAGCAACACAAATTAGCTTTATAGGCACAGCACTACTGCTTGGTTTTGGCTCGATGATCCCTTGGTTACGTTTACAGGGTAAAACCATTAGTAATTCATTAAAAGTAGGAACATTAATCGGTGTACTACTGGTTTTAGTGGGATTAGTGATGCGAGCACAAGTGCCTGATGCAGATGTGGCAAGCCTATTATTATGGTGGCAAGTCATTGCCAGTCTGATTATGGGTGTTTGCGTCATCACGTTATCTTCTTATACTTCATTTACTAAAGCCGCCCTCGCCATTATGGCTATTTTGATGCTGTTTAGCGGTGAAATTACAGGAAGAATGCTGTTTTATGGCAATGTAATGGCACAAGCACCGTGGTTTTAAGTGAGCGCTAAATTTGTTTTATTTTTGTGTTAAATAAGCTATTAGCCCTATTTAACACGGGTTTCATTCCCATTATTTCACTTGATATTTTATTTACCCTAGCATTACCTTTAATTTTGCCCTGATTTTATTCGGGGCATTTTTTTATATTTTGAATAATACAGAATGGCGCTTATCTCTTCTCATCAACACGATTTTATTTTATTCACGCTCTTTTTGTTTTTGATGAAATAATCATCTAGCTATCTGAATCAATCATAGGCAAAATTAACACTAAAGATTTAACACAATTCCCTGTTTACAATTAAAAAAGAGAGCGCTTCACCATGACTGGATTACTTATTACTATCGCGTTTTTGGGTCTTATTTTTTATTATTACAACCGTATTATCTCAATGCGTGAAGCAGTTATTTCAAGTGAAACTGAAATTTCAGTACAATTGGATCGCCGTGGTAAAGTATTCGATAGCTTATTAGCTACTGTCAAAAAATACCTCAGCCATGAATCTGACGTCTTTACTAAAATTACTGAATTAAGAACTCAAGCTCAAAACACCAATGGCAAAGAAGCCAAAGCGGCTGAAGACGAATTATCAAAAATAGTCTCAAGCGGAGCCATTAATGTTGCGGTTGAAAATTATCCTGAATTAAAATCTGATACCATTATGGCGAATTTACAAGAAGAGATTGTTTCAACGGAAAATAAACTCTCTTTTGCAAAACGTGGTTATAACCGTACGTTAGAACAATATCGCGCTTTTATTGCCTCTATTCCTGCGGTATTTATTGTCAAGATTTTCCCAAGCTTAGCTATTGATAAAGAGTACTGGCGTCTTGATGAAGGAACCATTAAAACAGAAGAAGCTCGCCGCATTAATTTCGATTAAATTTCAGTGTGATAAAAAGATATTTATTCCTTCTTGATTAATAAAAACAGCACTTCGCGGTGCTGTTTGGAGTCACTAATGGATTTCAGAAGTGTTCTACGAAAAAATGCTATTCGAACGCGTTTTGTTATAGCAACGTATTTATTATTAATGCTCATTATTGGTTTGCTGGTGGATACCGCTATTGGCGCTGATCCCTATGTAGATCTCACTGATAATATGTTGGCATTTCTGACATTCCAGTCTCTTCCCATTGCCTCATTAATTATTCTAGCTATCTCAATTTTATTGCTTCTTTTTATTCATTTCAAAGGGCATAAAATTATGCTGACAGGAATGAATGCTAAATTAGTCAGCCCAGATGAAACTTTGAATGCTCAAGAGCGACAATTACTTAATATTGTTGAAGAACTTAGTTTAAGTGCAACGCTGGGCTATATTCCTAAGCTTTATATTATTGAGACGCCAGAAGCCAATGCATTTGCAGCGGGTTGGTCTGAGAAAAATGCCTTTATTGGGGTAACAACAGGATTATTAAATCGCCTTAATCGCCAAGAAGTTCAAGCTGTATTAGCTCATGAAACAGGGCATATTATTCATGGTGATTCGAGGTTAACGCTCTATGTCGGTATTTTAGCGAATGTTATTCTGACGGTAACCAATATCTTTGGCAGTCGTTTATATATTGCTTCCGGTAGTCGAGGTGGTAAAAGTAATGATGCCGCTAGCAAAGCACGATTAATTTTAATTGTATTAAACCTTGTTTTACCGATTATTACGCAAGTGCTCTATTTTTATTTATCTCGTACTCGTGAATATATGGCTGATGCTGCTGCCGTTGATTTAACCCAAGATAATCAAGCAATGATTAATGCATTAAAAAAAATTTCAGCACAACATGATACTGAAAATTTTGAAGATGGCTCAACGGGACGCGCTTACCGTAAAGCAGCCTTTATTTTTAATAAAGGAGACTCGTTTTTCTCAACGCATCCATCAATTGAAAATAGAATAGCTGTACTTGAAGGTAAAAAAACGTTTTAAACGGTATCGATTTTATTGATAAAAAAGAAAAGCGTTTGTACTTGTTTATCGATAGTGTACAAACGCTTTTTATTTTCTTATTTCTTAGCAAAAATCTGATTTAGCGATGTTTTTCACCGTGATGAAAAATAGCTGTGCGTAAACGCTCTTGTTGCTCATAACGCAGTGGAAATTCGATCGTTTTATCTTTACCTAATTCCACTAAAAGTTCATTCATAGTTTCAATACTGGTTGTCGCAATAGCATCATCAACCTGTTTAACCACCTCATCATAATGAGACATTTTTATCCCCTTTCTTCATAAAATTCCTAACCACTATCATATTACAAGAAAAGGAATTTCTGTATTTTTAGTCACATAAAGCAGAATTAAATTGAGTTAAGTGGCTTATTTTTTGTCTCTTGGCCTAATAACATGACAGCAAGTATCCCAATAACAATCGAAAAACTAAAGATGAGAAATATTGAGCTTATTTGGAATTGATATTGAACTAAATATCCCACCATCAAAGGCCCTAATATTCCGCCAATACGCCCAATTGCCGTTGCCGTTCCCACACCAGTTGCTCGTATTCCATCAGGATATTGCTCTGGTGTATAAGCATATAAAGCGCCCCAAGCACCTAAATTAAAGAATGATAACAACATACCGAAAATAAGCAGTGTCGCAGTTGAATCGGCAACACTGAAATAATAAGCACTAATGGCAGTTCCTGCTAAATACGTCACTAAAACAAATTTTCTGCCGTAACGCTCTATAAACCATGCTGCTGTAAAATAACCAGGTAACTGTGCCAATGTCATAATAAGCACATATTGAAAGCTTTTAATTAAACTAAAGCCTTTTAACATAGCTACACTTGGCAACCATAAGAAAATACCGTAATAAGAAAAAACCACACAAAACCATAAGATCCACAACATTAATGTTGAACGCCGATATTGGGGTGACCAAATTAATGCCATTGATTGGCGAATGGATAAACGTATTTTTTTCTGTGAAATATAAGGTGATATTGGCTCGGGTAATTTAGAACGTAAATAAAGCGCATATACTGCAGGTAATGCGCTTAATAACATTGCCATACGCCAGCCGTAATCAGGAATAATAAAATAAGCAATTAACGCAGCAATTAACCAACCGACAGCCCAAAAACTCTCTAATAAAACAACAATACGACCTCGCTCATGAGTTTCAACGCTTTCACTGACTAGCGTTGAGGCAACGGGTAATTCACCACCTAACCCCATACCAATAAAAAAGCGTAAGATAAGCACAACCATTAAAGAGCTGGCTAAGGCCGTTAACCCACAACCTAAGCTAAACAGTAATAACGTGAAGATAAAAACGGGTTTTCGTCCTTTTCTATCTGCAATAATACCAAAAACAAAAGCACCTACCGCCATACCAATTGAATTTACACTACCAATCCAACCCAGTTGTGATGCAGTAAGTCCCCAATCTTCTTTTAATGCGGTGAGTAAAAAAGCAAGTAGGCCAACATCCATGGCATCAAAAGTCCATCCCATACCTGCAATACATAAAAGTTTATTACGAGAGATCGCCTTAGGTGCTTGACTCGTTTGGCTTGCCGTTGTCATTACATTTCCTTTCTATCCCCTATCAATGTGTTTAGTATACTAAACAAGAAAGATCGTTTTGTTAATAGCTAAGCTGTGTTTTAAATAAAAATTAACATTTATGCTGAAAAATTGGCAAAAAAAATCGGTATCTCTCATATAAGATACCGATTTCAAACTTTATAACTTTCTATTTTGCTTTCTTGATTAGCTTCTTAAACCACGGCCTTTTTCAATTAAGTACCATGCAATAACATAAAAGACGGCAATGAAAAGGGACAATACGGTGATCGTCACGGTTAAAGAAACATCCGTAATCCCTAAAAAACCATAGCGGAAACCGCTAATCATATAAACAATCGGATTTAATTTAGAGACCCCTTGCCAAAATTCAGGTAAGAGTGAGAGTGAATAAAACACGCCCCCTAAATAGGTTAATGGGGTTAAAACAAACGTTGGGATAATACTAATATCATCAAAGGTTTTTGCAAAAATTGCATTTAATAATCCTGCGAGTGAAAACACAACAGAGGTCATTAATAGCGTCACTACAACCATTGTCCAAGAATGCATTTCTAATGGCACGAAAAAGAGTGAAACCACTGTCACTAATATGCCAACACAAACACCACGAGCTACACCACCGCCAACAAATCCCGCGATAACGACATGTGTTGGAACGGGTGAAACTAATAATTCCTCAATACTACGTTGGAATTTAGCACCAAAAAAAGAAGAAGAAACATTCGCATAAGAGTTTGTTATTACTGCCATCATAATCAGGCCAGGAACAATAAACTGCATATAATCAACACCGCCCATGTCACCAATGCGTTTACCAATCAGATTACCGAAAATAACGAAATAGAGTGACATCGTGATCACAGGTGGAATTAATGTCTGTATCCAAATACGACCAAAACGGGTGACTTCTTTAATCCAGATGGTTTTGAGGGCTACCCAATATAACTGAATCATTCCCTCTCTCCTTCTACGGTGTGTTCTTCATTAACTAAATGAACAAATAATTCTTCAAGACGGTTGGCTTTATTTCTCATACTTAATACTTGAATACCTTGTGCATTAAGCTGAGCAAAAACACTGTTTAAGCCTTGTTCTCTTTTAACATCGACTTCTAATGTTGAGGTATCCATTAAACGATATTGATAATTTTGTAATTCAGGTAATGGGCTTTTGGGCGCTAAGTCTAGAATAAAGGTTTCAGACTCCAATTTACCTAATAGGCTTTTCATGCTGGTATTTTCGACCAGTTCACCACGCTGAATGATACCAATATTCCGACACAGCATTTCTGCTTCTTCTAAATAGTGTGTCGTGAGAATAATGGTTGTTCCTTCCGTGTTTAATTGTTTTAAAAACGTCCACATTGAGCGACGCAATTCAATATCAACACCTGCGGTAGGCTCATCAAGAATAAGCAATTTCGGTTGATGCATTAATGCACGTGCAATCATTAAACGACGCTTCATTCCGCCGGATAAAAAACGTGCTCTATCCTCACGCTTTTCCCATAAATCTAATTGTGTTAAATAGGTTTTAGCGCGTTCTAACGCTAATTTACGGGGCACGCCATAATAACCCGCTTGATTGAGAACAATTTGCAATACAGTTTCAAAGGGGTTGAAATTAAATTCTTGTGGCACTAATCCTAATTGGCGTTTTGCATTAACCATATCGGTGTCAGTGTCATAGCCAAAGACGTTAACTTTGCCGCTACTCTTATTAACTAAAGAGCTGATAATACCAATTGTGGTCGATTTACCTGCACCATTAGGGCCCAATAAAGCATAAAAATCGCCCGCCTCAACGGTGAGATTAATTCCTTTTAGCGCTTTTACGCCATTGTGATAAGTTTTCGTTAACTCCGTTAACTCCAATGCATACGTCATAAGTGGGAATTACCTTTTATCAACTGCATTATTCAGCATTTACTGAGCTGAAATCAGAAAATAGCTATTCAACTAAGCATTACTCTCGCCACGCATTGCTCACACGCTTCGATTCAGAAAATGGGCTTAGTTTAGATCAAAATGGAATAAGATATTCTAGAGAAAATTTGATGGCAAATAAACCGTTTTAGGGCTTATGACACAAATGAATAAATAAATTTACTTTAACTATTACAATAAAGAAGAATAAAAGAGAATATGAAAGAAAATTAGCGTATAAGACACCTCTTCTTTATTTTTTGCTTATATTCTTATGCAATAAAAACGTTATTTCCTAACGCAATCATTTAGTGAAGCTGATACCAATAAAATTATTGCCCTTGTCTCTCAATCTTACTGATGGATATTATCCTGCCATTTACTATCCTAATCAACGAAGAATATGTATTTTTATTACGCTCGTTTTCCTCACTGTTATTAAACCGATAATTATAAATATAAGATTTATTTATAAAACACCAATAAAAATAATTTTCTGAATAGTACAATAGCAAGGTTAACAATCGGTTATCTTTTTACACATTTTATTTACATCAAAGAATGTATTGATAAATTAATTAAACAAATGCTATAAAAAGATCTATCTTATTTGAAAGCGAAAAAAAACAGACAATTATCTGTCATTCGGCTTTAAAAAGCCCTCTGATTAATTCAAAAGTAATGGTATAAAAATACCCTTTCTTAATGGATCTTTTGCATCCAACAATAACACAATGCTATTTCGTGTTGGCGTACTGTCAGCGCAAATGGTGAGAAACCAAATTTACAGGCAGTCACGTCATGATGAGAAAAATTGAAGAGCTATTAGCCAATAACAAACAATGGTCAGAATCTGTTACTGAAGAAAATCCTCAGTTTTTTAAAGATCTCTGCAAAGGCCAAAAACCTCATTTTTTATGGATTGGTTGCTCTGACAGCCGAGTCCCAGCAGAAAAATTAATCGATGCAGCACCTGGTGACTTATTTGTTCACCGTAATGTAGCAAACTTAGTCATTCACACTGACTTAAACTGTCTTTCTGTGATCCAATATGCTGTTGATGTACTCCAAGTTGAGCATATTATTGTGTGTGGTCACTATGGCTGTGGCGGTATTGAAGCGGCAATCGAAGGGACTGAATTAGGGCTTATCAATAACTGGCTACTGCATATCCGCGATATTTGGTATAAACACAGTTCAATGTTAGGTGAGCTTGCCCCACAAGATAGATTAAATCTACTGTGTGAGCTAAACGTTATTGAACAAGTGTATAATCTTGGCCACTCAACGATTATGCAAGCTGCATGGAAACGTGGACAAAAAGTGATGATCCACGGCTGGGTTTACGGTTTAAATAACGGGGAACTACACGATTTAGATGTTACCTCGGATAGCCGTGAAAAACTTGAGCTTTCTTATCGTCAAGCGATGGCAAAATTAAGCCATCCGCGTTAATAAGCATATTCAATTCAATAACAAAAACCCGCTTAAAATAAAGCGGGTTTTTTCACTGCTATTTTCGTAATAGATTATTCATCTAATAACGTTACATGCCCAATATAAGGCAGATGACGATAACGCTGTGCGTAATCAATGCCGTAACCAATAACGAATTTATCTTCAATGGAGTAACCAATCCACTCAACTGGCACATCCACTTCACGGCGAGAGGGTTTATCCAATAAAGTACAGATAGAAATAGAAGCGGGCTCACGTAGACTTAAAATCTCTTTAACTCGATTTAAGGTGTTACCTGAGTCAATAATATCTTCAACAATCAGAACATCTTTACCACGAATGTCTTCATCAAGATCTTTAATGATTTTAACGTCACGTGTTGACGTCATACCATTACCGTAACTTGATACCGTCATAAAATCGACTTCATGGTCTACTTCAATTTCACGACATAAATCTGCCATAAAAATAAAAGAACCTTTCAACAAGCCGATTAAGACAAGATCATGTTGACCTTGACGTGGACGGTAATGTTCTGTGATTTCACGACCTAGCTCAGCAATACGCTGTTTGATCTCTTCTTCAGAGATCATGACATCAACAATATGTTTCATGATTTATTTCGATTGGGTTAACGGGGAAAGCAAACGATTGTACCAGAAGTTCCTTCATCATGCGATGATCTGATTTAATGAAAATAAAGACACAAAATATTAATTTCGTGCCTTTTATCGATTTATCTTACTGATATTAATCAGTTTTATAGTGATAGATTATTGACTAACCGTAAATCCTGCCATCATCCCAGTATCTTCATGCTCTAATAAATGGCAATGTGCCATAAATGGGTGCTCTTTTGTCGCTAAATGGTCAAATTTTACAAGAATTTCGCTAAATTGACCTTCAACTTTCACAATATCTTTCCAGCCTTGGCGGTGTTTTTCAGGCGCTCTACCATTTTCAGATAGAATACGGAATTGGGTACCGTGAACATGGAATGGATGTAACATCATGTCACCACGACCAGACACAACCCAACGCTCATAAACACCTTGTTTTACATCGAATGCGGGATCTGTCATTGAGAATGGAATGCCATTAATACTATTCGCATTATAAATATCTAAATCACCGTTGCTATGACCGCAATTCATGCCTCCCCCCATCATGCCATTGCCATTACCTTGACGCATATGACTCATACCATGATGTATGCCCGCTAACGCTTTATCACCATAACGTTCTGTTAGCAGCATCATACCTTGCATATCTAAACGCATATCCATACGTAAATGTAATGTACGGGTTGATAGATTACTGAGTGTTGGCAATGCTGGAATAAGTGCTAATTGCTCAGGCAACAAACCTTGCCCTTTTTCTGCTGAAGGTAATAAACGTAACACAGGTAATACGTTATCAAATGGTGCTAAAACCATACCCATTTGGCGCACCGGCAAGGTGACAATATCAAAATCGCGTCCATCAGAGGTATCCACTAAAACCTCAAAACGCTCTCCCATTAAGATCGGTAATTCAGTCACTTTGACTGGCTCTGCAAGTAATCCGCCATCGCTGGCAATCACATACATTGGTCTGCCATCACTTGTGGCAAGATTTAAGCTACGCGCATTACAACCATTCAGGAAACGTAATCTCACCCACCCTTTTGGCACAATATGCTGAGGCTGAATGGCACCATTGGTTAACATCATATCGCCAAACCAACCAATGGCGGCAGTCATGACATCAAGTTGGTAATCGATTTGCCCGTCACTGTCTAACCGCTTGTCTTGCAAAATAACAGGCAAATCATCAATACCCCAACGACTAGGTAATTTTCGGCTTGCGGTTTCATCATCTTCAATAATAACTAATCCACCTAATCCCATTGCGACTTGTTGCCCTGTGATACCGTGTGTATGGGGATGGAACCAACAGGTAGATTCAGCTTGGTCTGGTGTAAAAGTGACGGTACGTGACTTTCCTGGTGCAATCGTCGCTTGAGGCCCACCATCCTCCTCACCACTAATTTCAAGACCATGCCAGTGAACCGTTGTGGTTTCAGGTAGCTGATTATTAATATGAATAGTCACAGGTTGGCCACGTTTAAGCTTCAATGCAGGCCCTAATAAACTGCCGTTATAACCCCACGTGGTTGTGCTTGCAGTTGGAATAAATTGAGAAACACCTTGTTGAATATTAAGAACAATCTTTTGTTGAGCATCAGGTGCAATTTGGGGTGGAATAGCCAATGAAGGCGTGTTACTTTGAGCAAACGCAAAGCGACTCCAACTTGGTAATAATGTTACAGCACTTAATGTGGCGCCTAATTTTAAAAATTCGCGACGTTGCATAATGTATTCCTTTGAATAAAACACGCTATTTTGTATTTATCGAAATAAGATGAATTAAAAAGTCTTGTAAACTATTACCAATGCTAAAGTTTCCCCTTACTGGAAGGTCAATTTAAAACCCGACAAAACAGCGGGTCTTTGCAAAACTTTTAACTACATTAAGTCAAATAACAAAACTTGCTAAATCATCACACAAAGGAACAGCATACCTAATGAAAAAAATGTTCGCCTTGTTCTGCACGCTAACGCTTTCTTTTTCTACACTCTTTTCTTCGAGTGCAAAAGCATTAACCGACACGCAAGCAGAAGACTTGGCAGATTTAACAGCTATCTACCTTTTTTTAAATAAAGATTGTGGTTATGAACAAATATCAAAGCCGAAAATTGAAAGGGCCTTAATGGTTTTTTCACAGTCTCAGAAGTGGGATGTGGCGAATTATTCAACACTCCCTATGGGACAATTAAATGAAGATAGTTACAATGATTTAAAAGGCATCAAACTCGCCCATAATAAAAAATGTCAGCTACTGGCAAATAAATCGCTAAGTTTATTAAATTATTGATAATGCAACCTCATCAGACATTTCTAA
Organism: Proteus sp. FME41; assembly: GCF_014897315.1. Lineage (GTDB taxonomy): Bacteria > Pseudomonadota > Gammaproteobacteria > Enterobacterales > Enterobacteriaceae > Proteus. The sequence goes on from NZ_JABUYL010000003.1 coordinate 49,295, forward strand.
CCAATTAAGACTATAAAGTAAGATAACCTCTTTAAAATAGCGTCGCGACATAAAATATATAATCCAAACGCTATTGTGCAGGGGTTATCCAAATACTCCGCTCTTATTTCCGCTATCTTTTATTCTTCTTTGTGATGATTCTTTTTCTTTTGTCGATATTCCCCCCAATACAGCGCAACAGAGGGAATACTTTGAATAATCAACATTCTAAAAATATGATTCGACATCACAAAAGCAGCATCCACATTCATGGTGATGGCAGCAAATGTCATCGCCTCCATACTGCCGGGAGCCCACGCTAAAATCAATGTTGCCCAAGGAACCCCCGTGAGATAAGCTGCACCATACGCAACAATCACCGTTAAAATCACGTTAATAATAACCACTTGCACAGAAGAAAATGCATTTTTAATGAGTGATGACAACGGAAAAACAACGAAGTGAGCACCAATATTCATCCCAATTAAAACCATACTTAGCTCATTTAGTAACATGGGAAACGCAATAGGCTCACTCACAAAAGATTGAATAAATACGGCACTGCCTAATGAAGTCAGCATAAACGGAGCAGGAAATCGGATTTTCTGTAATAAAAGCCCAGAGCCTAACCCCAAAGCAACAATCAATAATAACCACAACAATGAAATCAACGTCATTTCAGGTATAGCAAACTCAGGCATATTGGCTTTATCTGACCCCACAATAAAACCCGCCATAATAATCAGCACCATTAAACGAATAGTATGAGAAATAACAATTTTTTGTGGTGGCGTTTTAGTGTGATCAGTAAGCGCTAAAATAGCCGCCATTGCGCCTGGTACAGCTCCTAGCATTGACTCTTCTTTTGTCCAACCAATATGGCGATGAAACCAAAAGTAACTGACAAAAAATTGAATCGCTAAACAAATAACAAGGGTAAGTAATAGAATAATTAAACTATCAGCACGTCCTAAATGAACTTGGTTAAACATCAAACCAACCGAAGTCCCTAAAGTAAGTTGAATAAACGTCAATGTGTGCTTAGGAACGGCAAGTACCCATTTAAAGCGATAAGCAATAATAACAATTATAATCGGCCCAAACATCAGCGCCATGGGTAAACCTGAAAGTGTGAGAACACCACCAATTAATGCACAAAACAGAATACCTGGTAGAGTTTTTAAAAACGACATGTTGTGTTATCCGGCCTTTTTAATTATTGTTCTATCCTAGCATCGATATAAATATTTAATAACCAAATAGTGGTAATGTTCTTATTACTTTTCTTAATATTAAGAGTCAATTATGTCGTTAAAAATCACCACCAATCCTACTCACAATGAGATTAATGAAATCTATGAAGGCCTGTTAACACACAACCTTCACTATATTCATATGGATCAATACACACCTCTTGCGGTTTTTAAAGAGGAAAACGGTAAAAAGAGGGGGGGGATCACGGGTGATATTTTAGGGAATTGGCTGCGTATTCGCTATTTGTGGGTTGATAAAGCCTATCGTGGAAAAAATATAGGGACAGAATTACTGCAAGCAATGGAAAACGCAGCAAAAGAAAAAGGTGCCAAATATGCTGAAGTGGATACCTTTAGCTTTCAAGCCCTGCCCTTTTATCAAAAACAAGGATTTGAGATATTTGGCACATTAGAAAACTATCCTATTAGTGATAAAAAATATTATTTAAGAAAAATTTTATAATTTTTAATTTTTATCTTCTTCACTTTTACTTACTTCATCATCAAAAGTTATTTTATAATCATCGGCTGAAAACTTTTTTATTTTAATTATAGGTAATGAAATAGATTTATCATCGATAGTATTTCCAAGATCTAATAACATATCATCTATTTTATCTTTTATTCTCTCAAAACCATCATTTGAATTTAGAACAGTATTATTTATTTTATAAGTTAACGGATCATCTATTTTATTATTTTCAACAACCTCAAATAACTCATTAACATTATCATCCCATTCTAATTCATTATTTAATTTATCATGTCCTTTAAAATCGGATATTTTATTTTTCAATATTGATACATAATTTTTTATTTCAGCTTCATACTCATCAATATTATTATATTTATCAATTAATAAATTTGTTTCTTGGTTGTTATTTGATGATTTCATTGGTATTTCTATAATATTTTCCATTTCTTCGTCTGCAGATATTTTAATCTGTGGCTGTCTAGATGATTCCAGAGTTGTGCTTTCAGTTACAAACTTAAACGTATCACCAATATATTTCTCACTCCATTCTTGCCTTAAGCTATCAAAGGAGCATTCACTATCAGAATTTTTTTCAAGGGCTATCATCATAATAGTTGATAATTTATATTTCATTTCATTTTTTATATTATTATCAAATTTATTAAGTATTTGTACTTCATCTATACTAATGAGGAAAAGATTAATTAATTTTATAAAACGATCTCTTTCTTTTTCATTCGAAAAATTATGCATAAAATCATACTTTTTATTTAAATGCATATTTTCAAATTTAAATTTTAAGTTTATTAACTCAAAAATATTTCTTATGCTTTTATCATCTATTGCATTTAACCTATGTTTAATAATCTCATTTAAATCTTCTACAATTAATTTACTAGCAGAGTATTCTTGTTCCGCATCATTTAATGATGAAAAAAAATCTTTAGCTCTTTTCACTTCAGTTAAATAATCACAGAAACTGTAAAAATCGAATTTATCATTTGCATGAGAAATTATGTTATTTATAGCGTTTAAATTTTTATTTTTTATTTCTTGCTTTTCTTTGATTAACGCTTCTATTTCCATCTCTTTTTTATTTATTTCATCTTTAGCGAAGGAATCGACATAATAAGGGTGAATACCAAAAGAATCATATAAAACCTTACTTTCATTACCTTCTATTTTAACTTCTTCTTTTATTTTATTTATTTTAATATCAATTTCATTAAATAAATCATCATGTTTATTTATATCAATAAAACTAGATAATTTATTATTTTTTATATCTCTTATCAGAAATTTAACCTCTAATTTATGAAATAAAAAAGTAAAGGCATGAATGATTTTTTTACTAAAAGAAGGAATAACCGGTGTATTTTTTATTTTATTTATTCTCTTTGTACAAACATAATCTTCTCTAGTTGGAAGATGATGTTTTATTTTATAAAATACAGCAGTAGAATCAAATAGATTTGTTTTAATATTCATAAATCACCCTATTTTATACATATTAATTAATGCGAGATTTAATATCTTCACTGTTAACTATATAAATTAAAAAATTAAACATGCTCAAAATAATTAGCGAAATACTTTCTTAATACTTCATCTTTAGATCCCTCTAAATTATTTCCATCTAACCCCAATCGATTAAAAATATTTTTTAACTTTTCTTCTAATTCTGATGATTCCTTAACTTTTGATCCTATTCCTCCGTTATTTGCGACTCCATTACTAATATATTTTTTTATATCTCTATTTTCATTAGAGAAAGTTTCATAATTTATCAATAACACCACTGCATCTTGTGCCCATTTATAATTAATATTATTACTTGAGTTTCTAAATAACCTTGTAAGTAAATTATTACCCTCATCACTTTTCTTTATGTTCTCATAAAAATTTTTATTTATTTTATTATCTAACTTCCCAATATTCTTGAAAATATGATTATGAAACTTCATAATTAAAATATTTACCTTTGAAAGTGATTCATTTTCATCAATAAATTTTTCATTATTAATAAGATTATTAAATAATCCTTTAATAATATCTAATGAAATTTCACTTTTAATATAATTTATATCATTACGTTCATTATTAATTATTTTTTCTTTATCTTCTTCATTGATAACTGACTTAACTGCTTTCAGAATAATATCATCAAAATAAATACCGTTATTACCATCATTAATAACCTCTTTTAATACGCTTGTTAGATTATTAATAGATTCAGATGAAAATAACACATTAACATCACTAGAGTTTGCTGATTTGTATAATGTTTTATCTAAACAGCTATTTATTTTTTTCGATAACTCTGGATAAATAGAAATAAACTTACTTTTTATAAAGTCATTAATTAGTTCATTTTTTAATTTTTTAATATCATTAATAAACTTACACTCTAATGCTTTTTCTAAGGTTGAATATTTAATTAATTTATCAGCACTATTTCTTTCTGCTGATTTTTTAATTTTTTTATTTACTTTATCTATATTAATAAAAAATGTTTTATTTAACTGTTCAAATCGCTCTAAGAAACATTTGACATCTTTATTACCTTTCACTTTATCACTAAAATTAAACTCATTTAACTCTTTACTAAGCTCTTGGTTAATAATATTTACATTTATATTAATTGTCATCCTTGATATATATTTAAATGGAGAAATAAAGAGTGATATTAGATTTTTAAGACTGTGTTTTTTATTGATTTTAAAGTTAATTTCTTCATTCACATTTAACTTTTTCTTTCCTAATTCAGTTAAATTCTCTGCAATATTTTCATCTAACTTATTTATCGGTTTTGAATTAATATTTTCATTCGTTACATTATTAACAGTTAAAGATTCGATATATACTTGGTTTGAGAAATTTACGGAGTTATCTATTATACTTATAAGATGATTAAACTTACTTTCAATTTCATTTTGAGATAATAATTTATCATTACTTTTAACTTCTTGTGAATAAATATTATTTGTATTATAAATTTTTTCACATAAAGAATTAAACTTAGAGCAAAGCGCATTATCAATATTATTTATAGTATTTGGACTGTTATTTACATGACTTTCTATTGTTACATGACCTAGCATTTTCACTGCCTCCATTTTCATCAATAAAGACAGTGTATTCCTTTTGTTTTTTTAGATTTATAAAAATCACACAATAGTAATCAATCTATTATTTTCAATAAAAAAACGACATATTATAAAATTAAACTGACAGAAATAAAAAAAGATATCAATAAGTGATATCTTTTTTTTAGTTGACTTCATGAGTCTTTGGTACTTAAAAAAGGAACGTTAAATACAACGTAATGACAACATAAATCACTATTCTTTTAAATCGTTATATACCGTTGCTCTTGAAACACCAAGATATTGTGCCGTTATTTCCATTGCCTTACGCAATGAAAGATAGCCTTCATCCTGTAAGCAGAGTAACAATTCGCGTCGTTGATGTGGCTTTAATGCTCTTGGTGTCACTGAATAAGTTGCAGAAAACTCATCAATACGTTTTTTCAGTGAATCTTCTGTCACGGAACTAAAGGTTTCAATAATATCATCACCTTCTTCAAGGGTTGCAAATTGGTTAAGTACCATCTGTAATCCTTTAATCATCGAAATATCGATATTTAAACATAACGCAGCAACATAATTACCTTGTTTATCTTTAATACCAATAGACGTACTTTTCGCCGTTCTTCCATCAGGAAATTGATTTGGGTAGTTAGCCACAATTTGTGGGAAATCGGACGATTCAATACGTGCCATTCCCAATTCTGTTGCTCTGTCCCCGACTTTTCTACCTGATAGATTATTTTCAATGACCATAATGGTATTTTCACTATCGGTTAGATCATGAAGTACAACTTCACAAAAAGGCGATAATGTTTTACCGATGCCTTGTGCAATAAATTGTAGTTGTTCTACCAGCCACTCTTGGTCTTCTGTTTTGTGTGACATAACGATCCCTGCAATAGCTAAAACGTAAATGATTTATACAATTTTAACTGATTTATTCAAATAATTAATCGTTATCTGCAGGATAATCAGATTTTGCCTGATTTAGGATAGCTTTTGCCATCCATTGAGTCATATCAATGACCTGTTGATCATCCATTTTCCAGATATCTTTCATCACTAAAAAGACTTCAGAGCCATAAATCAGTGAAAATGACTTTATTACTTTATCCCACATTTCTGGGGGATATTGAGCTTTTAATGGCTCAATAACTTTCAGTAAAATCTCTTTACGATGACCACGAATAAATCGCTTTTCTGCGTATTCACTTGATTGCCTTTCTTTTGCCCATTGTTGCAATGACACTTGCAATGCTCCCCGTAATGCACCTTCATGTTTAAACATCTGAGGATAGGCAAGATTGAGCAACTCAGTCATACGTTGTTGTGTATTATCTTCGGGAGTCGGTGTCCATGCAATGATCGGTGCCAAACTTGCATCAACGGTGGCACTGATTAAATCACTTTGTGTTGGAAAATAACGATATGCTGTTGCTCTAGAAACACCTGCATGTGCCGCTAATTCTGACACTGTCGGTAACATTCCTTGTTCAAAAAGTCCCAACGCGGTTGTTACTAATAATTGGTAGGTTCTTTTTCGTGTACCGGACATCGCATCCGTTTCATCACTGTAACTCATAGAAAATCCTTCGTTATTTCTACACTTTTCTGTGTCTAACTTATCTTAAGGTAAATACTCACAATACCTAATGTTTACTTTAGGTGATTAATACCACCTTATCGACTAATAACGTACAAAAAATAAAAAATAATGAGACACCAGTCTCAATTCAGTGTTATTATAAATGAAACTCAAGTCTCATTATGATTATAATCTATTCGTTGATAATCATAAAAGGTATGGGAAGGCTGATGAAACAGTATGCTGGTTCTATTTATATTGCCACAACGCTTGATACTAAAAGTGCTGAGATTTTTTATGTCAGCGATTTAATTAAAAAAGCAGGCCTTCCGGTTAAAACCGTTGACTTGACAACCAAACCTACAGCATTAACAAGGGAAGCGGATGTTAGCGCAGCAGAAATAGCCTGTTTTCACCCTAACGGTAAAGAAGCCGTTTTTTGTGGTGATAGAGGTAAAGCCATAGAAGCGATGTCTGTTGCTTTTGAACATTATTTAACTCGCTGTGATGATGTCTTAGCCATTATTGGGCTAGGCGGATCAGGGGGAACGGCACTGATTACACCAGCAATGCAATCTTTGCCAATTGGTGTACCTAAATTGATGGTATCTACGATGGCGTCTGGCGATATTTCAGGCTATATCGGCGCAAGTGATATCTCAATGATGTACTCCGTCACAGATGTATCTGGCTTAAATCGCATTTCTCGGAAAGTGTTAAGAAATGCAGCGAATCAAATAGCGGGTGCAGTTTATTTTTACCAAGAAGAACAGGTTATTGATAAACCCGCAGTCGCATTAACGATGTTTGGTGTAACAACACCTTGTGTACAACAACTTACACAAAAACTTGAAAATAATTATGACTGCCTTGTTTTCCATGCAACGGGAAGTGGCGGAAAAGCAATGGAAAAATTGGTAGACAGTCACCTGCTTCATAGTGTGCTTGATCTGACCACAACCGAAGTGTGTGATTATTTGTTTGGCGGCGTACTGGCTTGTGATGAAGATCGTTTTGGCGCAATCGCCCGCACCAAAACCCCTTATATCGGTTCTTGTGGTGCATTAGATATGGTGAACTTTGGTCGCCCATCTAGCATTTCTGAGAAATATAAAGGGCGTCAGTTTTATCATCACAATGCGCAAGTTACCTTAATGCGCACAACACCAGAGGAAAACCGTCAATTGGGTATTTGGATCGCTGAAAAATTAAATCAGTGTGAAGGGCCATTACGGTTTGTATTACCACAGGGCGGTTTTTCTGCTCTGGATATTGAAGGGGGTCCTTTCTGGGATCCAACAGCAAACCAAGCGTTTTTTGATGCATTTATAACAACATTTAAAGAGACAGAGACTCGTCAATTAGTCATCAGTCCTTATCACATAAACTCTGTTGAGTTTACTCAACAAATTTATGATTTACACCAGGAACTTATTTGTTAACCACGGAGAAAGAAGAATGACTCATTCACGTGAAACGTTACTAAAAAAATTCAACGAAATGATTGCACGCCATGAACCCATTATTGGTGGTGGTGCAGGTACTGGCCTTTCCGCTAAATGTGAAGAAGCAGGTGGTATTGACCTTATTGTTATTTATAACTCAGGTCGTTACCGTATGGCAGGTCGAGGATCTTTAGCGGGTTTATTAGCTTATGGTAACGCTAATGAAATCGTTATGGATATGGCAAAAGAAGTATTACCGGTTGTTAAACATACCCCTGTTCTAGCGGGTGTTAATGGTACAGACCCTTTCTGTAACTTTGATAAATTTTTAGATGAAGTAAAAGCAACAGGTTTTTCAGGTGTACAAAATTTCCCAACTGTCGGTTTAATTGATGGTAATTTTCGCGCTAATTTAGAAGAAACAGGGATGGGTTATGGGCTTGAGGTGGAGATGATCCGCAAAGCGCATGAAAAAGATTTACTCACCACACCTTATGTCTTTAGCCGCGAAGATGCGATTGCGATGACACAAGCGGGTGCTGATATTATCGTGCCACACATGGGATTAACCACTGGTGGGAATATTGGTGCAGAAACAGCTTTCACATTAGCTGATTGTGTACCTTTAATAAATGATTGGGCAAAAGCAGCGAAAGCGGTACGTGCTGATGTCATTGTGCTTTGTCATGGTGGTCCAATTGCGACACCTGAAGATGCACAATATATCTTAGATAATTGCCCCGATTGCCATGGCTTCTATGGTGCAAGTTCAATGGAACGTTTACCTACAGAAGTCGCATTAACCGCAACAACAAAAGAATTTAAACAAATTAAACGCTAATCCAAAATCATCAAGTTTGCCTAAGCGTTAATCTATATTGCCCACGTTATGTGGGCAATATTTTATGCAGAGAGTCTTAATTTAATTACACTAATTTTGCTATTAATGTATTTAAATCACCCGCTAAGAAATCAACAGGGGGAATTTCAATCACCGTATAAGCGCCCGCACGTTGCTTCATGCTCGCTCTTGCCGCTGAAACCATAAATTGAGAAGTTAATGCAGGATTATTAATACGCATTGAATATTCAAATAATTGGTTATGTGTTTTTCCTGAAACCCCTTTATGGGTCATGTGAACACCATGCCCAACATCTTTTAAGCTATCAACACAATCAACCTGCTTAATATGGGTTTCATCAGAAGAGAAATAGCTATCTGCTTTAATGGCTTGCTCAACCTGATTAAATTTAGCCCCCGTCTCTAACTCAACATATACCATACGACGATGAACTCCCGTACCTAATGGGATTGTCATTGAAAGTGCATCTTTTACCCCTTCAATAGCTTTCGCCGCAACACTATGCCCCATGCTCATACCGGGGCCAAAATTGGTATAGGTGATCCCTTTGGGTGCCATTGCTAGCATTAAGGTACGAATAATAGAATCAGATCCGGGATCCCAACCGGCAGAGATAACAGCAACACGGTCATGTTTTTTCGCCACTTCATCCAATTCCGTTTTTAATGCCACAATTTCACTATGAACATCAAAACTATCAACTGTATTAATACCTAAACTTAAAATAGATTTAGCCAGTTCTTTAATTGCACGGGTTGGTGAACATAATAGTGCAACATCAATATTACCTAATGTTTTAATATCGTTAGTCACGGTAATATTTTGCAGTTCTTCCGGAATATTATTAGTATCACGACGAACAACACCTATTAATTCAAAATCTTGAGCTGCTTGAACTGCATCTAATGCGAATCGGCCAATATTGCCATAGCCTACAATGGCCACTTTTATTTTAGTATTCATTAATTCCCCTGACTTGAACGTTAATCATCTCTTAATGATAATAGTGATTAGTTATCAATGAATAAACCATATAAATATCTTTTTTGCCAGATAAACATTATTTGCGCTATTCCCTTACAAATAAACCTTGTAGAATCCCCCTTCTCCTGCACGTTTATATTAATAAATCGATTTCACTCTGTTTTTAAGAAGGTTTTCAATGCATCAGTCTGATGTAGCGGATCGCTCGCTTTTTTCCCTTAGTTGGCCAATATTTATAGATATCTTTCTGCATCTAGCCACACTATTAATTAATACTTACATGGTAAGTCACGTTTCAACAGCTTATTTAGCTGCTATGGGCGTTGGTAACCAAGTTTTTGACCTTTTTATCACCATCTTTAGCTTTATTAGTGTGGGCTGTAGTGTTGTTATTGCCCAATATCTAGGTGCAGGTAAAAAAGAAAAAGCCAGCCAAGCGATTCATATTTCTATCGCATTTAACTCACTACTGGGAATAAGCAGTGCCGTGGTGATCCTCTTTTTTGGCTACAATATTCTTAACTTAATGAATACGCCATCTCATCTGGTTCAAGATGGTTATAACTACCTGCATATTATTGGTATTTGTCTTATCCCTGAGGCAATTTCAATTATTCTTGCAGCTTGTCTTCGAGTTTATGGCAAATCAAAAGCCGCCATGTATGTCACCTTAATTGCTAATATTGTGACTGTCATCGGTAATATGATTGTGCTTTATGGCTTCTTTGGCTTACCACAATACGGATTAGTGGGTGTGGCTTGGTCAACCGTTGTTGGCCGAATTATTGCCGTTATTTTATTATGTGGCTTATTATTTTACGGTTTACGTATTAAATTTGAAGCAAGACAACTGTTTATCTGGTCTAAGAATATGCTAGGGAAAATCCTACATATTGGTTTACCTGCCGCAGGTGAAAACCTGGTTTGGATTTTACACTATATGACGGCATCGGCCTTTATTGGCTTAATGGGCGAAGTTCCTCTTGCTGCCCAGACGCTGTATTTCCAGTTATCACTCTTCTTAATGCTTTTTGGTATTGCTATTAGTATTGGTAACGAGATTTTAGTGGGTCACTTAGTAGGTGCAAAACGCTTTAATGATGCCTTTATTCGTGGCTGGAAAAGCTTAAAAACAGGTGTGGTATTCACTGTCGGTGTTGTCATTATCTATTGGTTTATGCGTGACCCTATTTTGTATTCTATTACAGATGATCAACGTATTATTGACCAATTACTCCCACTGTTTATTTTATCTGTCTTTTTAGAACCGGGCCGTACCTTTAACATCGTGATGGTTAACGCCTTACGTGCAGCGGGTGATGCGAAATTCCCACTGATGACAGCTATTTGCTTTATGTGGGGTGTCGCAATTCCGGTAGGTTATTTCCTAGGGATTAAAATGGAAATGGGCTTAATTGGTATTTGGATTGGCTTCCTTTGCGATGAGTGGTTACGAGGCTTAACTAACGCATGGCGTTGGCGCTCTCGTAGATGGCAAGCTAAGCGTTTGGATATATAGACCTAAAAAGCCTGATAATCTTATTGTCAGGCTTTTTAAATCGCTTTCGACTAAGAAGTTAAATAATACCTTCTTTATCATATTTAGCTAACACTAAACTAATTATTGAATTTGAAATATCATTAATTTTTTTTATATCTTTAATTTTAGAAAAATCAATATCCTTATTGTTTTTTTTTAAAACATTAGAAAAAAGATTGGTCAGAGAGTAATTATGGCCATCCTCTCTAGAAATCAAATCATGAAATGAATTTTTATTTGTTTCCAAAAGAAGTTCATTTTTAAAATTAGAATAATTAATTAGCGCAGATAGATTTATAATTATTTTCATCCTTATATTTAATAAAAAACTTTTTTCTTCATCACTTAATCCATTTTGTAAAACATTAAGTTGGTAATTAAGCATTTTTTTAATCTGTGGAGAGATTATATCATCACTTTGATTCATTAGGTGGATTAGTGAAAAATATCTATCTATTTCATTTGTGTAAATATTGCTTAATTCTTTATGACTCATATTATTTATTACTTCCTTATCCACCATTATTTCATTATCTATTAATTCATTTTTCATGATCTTATGAGTTATCATGTTATTTTTTTCGCTAATTCTATTTTTATACTCGAATAATGTCGGTGATAAAATTGATTTAGTAACGGCAGGAAAACATTGAAATTCTTCTTTGCTATTTTTTATATTGTGAATTTTCGTATTTTCTTTAGAAAAATTCTGGTTTAAATAAATATTATTCTTATTTATTTTAGGATAATTAATAAATTCATTAAAATCGACATAGTCAGAGTCATCACTTTCGCCCTCTATATGCTGAGTGTCTGAATTAGAATTATCAAGATTAACAAAATTTAGTTTTAAACTCGGTACTGTATTCAAATAGCGACCATTACCACTCATATCCATATAAATAATTTCTTCTGCTACATTCATCAATTCACACGTCGAACCATTAACGCAGATAAACTTACTTGATGTATTATTTATTGATGAGATTGGATCATGTTTAATATAAAGATCAGTATCTAGTGAATCATTTTTTGAAAGTGAAGATGGAGTGCTTATGTTTACAAGACACATTATTATCATCCTATTGGTTTAACATGATCACTATTCTATAATTTACATTTTATCCTTCTATCATTTATCTCTCTTTTAGAAAAGAGATTTTCTTTTAAAAAAATATAAAATTTAATTTCCATAAAGAACATGTTTAACAAAATAATTTATCTCTTGCGATAGAAAAACCTTATATGTGCTAACATCTCCAAAACTTGGCTTTATTTCATCATTTGAATTCAATATCGTATCTACTATTGAGTTTAAAAAATCTATTTTACTGTTATCTAAATAATTTGCATTACCCGAAAACAAAACCCATTTAGAATTGAATATTAACTCTTTTTTAAATTCATTCAATTCTCCTTGATTTACTTTATTCTCAATTGTTAAATTATCAATAATATCATTAATAACACTTTCTTTTATTTCATCGCTTTTTAATTTTCTTCTTGCATTAGCATAAATACTATCAATAGCTTCATCAGATTCTATTTTATTAGAATTTTTAATTTCATTTAAATGTGGTATTTTATCTCCATTAAGGTTAACTTTATTTTCTACATTAGAAATGGCTTTCTTCAACCCTATATAGTTTATATTTTTATCAAAAATAGGTTTAATAAAACTGACAATTGTATTGTAACAACCTAATATGATTTTATTTAAATTATCTTTGAATTGGCATCCTTTATTATTAATACTACTTATTGAAGCGAATGCTTTCCAAACAACACTATTAATATTCATATATCCCCCTTATCACTTTAGGGAAATTAAATCGCAGGTTATCGTCATTTTCTGTCAATAAGTCATATTTTTTTTATCATTTATGATGAAATCCTCATCAAAATAGTCAATAAAATATAATTATTAAAGATAACCAATCATAAAAATAAATAATGATTAATTTTATTCTTTTGAAACAACAAGTATTTAGTATCGGTTTTTTATGATAATGATCACAGAAAAAGTTCTTTATTAGGTAAATAAAATATCCTCACCTACAAAAAACACGATTTTTATTAATAAAGAAAAAACCAAAAATTAAATATTAATCAACATTAAAATTTTCTTATAAAAATAATTCTTTTTCTCTAATTCCCTATTGTTTTTTTTATGATACAAGTAAGTGTTAGTCTTTTCTAATAAATGAAATAATTAAGTATTAATACAGAGAATACAATTAAAAATATAATGGAGTCTTGTCATGAATCTCGTTGAACGGTTTATTTCTTATACAAAAGTTAACACCACGACAAATAGGGAAAATGGCGCTGCTGGTATTATGCCTTCATCAGAAGGTCAGCGAGTCCTTGCTCTACAATTAGTTGAAGAGTTAAAAGCTTTAGGTGTTGAAGATATTAAAATTCGTGATACTGCGATTGTTACCGCAACACTGCCTTCTAACCTTGATTATGACGTCCCGACGGTTGCCTTTTTTGGCCATTTAGACACCAGTGCTGAACAAACTAACGATACTAAAGCACAAATATTACCTTATAAAGGCGGTGATCTTTGCCTAAACAAAGAGCTTGATATTTATCTACGTCAAAGTGAATTCCCTGAATTAGAAAACTATATTGGTGACGAGATTATCGTAACCGATGGTACTAGTTTGTTAGGTGCTGACGACAAAGCCGCAATTGCTTCAATTATGGATATGTTGCAATACTTTAAACAGCATCCTGAAGTTAAACACGGTACAGTAAAAATTGGTTTTGTGCCGGATGAAGAGCAAGGTTTACGTGGTGCAAAAGTCTTTGATACTAAAGAATTTGGTGCTGATTTTGCGTACACTTTAGATTGCTGTGGTATTGGTGAGTTAGTGTATGAAAACTGGAATGCAGGTGATGTAGAAATTACGTTTACAGGGGCGTCAGCACACCCAATGTCCGCTAAAGGTAAATTAAAAAATTCACTGTTAATGGCGCACAAGTTCGTTGCAATGTTACCGGGCGGTGAAGCACCGGAATATACCGAAGGCCGAGAAGGTTATTACTGGGTAAAACAGATGTCTGGTAATAGTGCGAGCACATTATTAAAAATGGATGTGCGTGATTTCACCGAAAAAGGTTATGCACAACGCATGGCATTTTTAAAACAACTCTCAGATTATTGTGAAGGTTTATGGGGTGAGGGATCTGTATCTTGTAAACTCGCTGACCGTTATGCCAACGTCTTTAATAGTCTGCAAGGTGATAACCGTTATCCTATCGATATTGCGGTTGCCGCTTATGAAGCAAATGGCATTACTCCTCGCCCAATCCCAATGCGTGGTGGTTATGATGGTGCAGCCCTTTCTCAAAATGGCTTACCTTGCCCGAATATCTTTACGGGTGCTCATAATTTCCACTCTATTTATGAATATCTACCTGTTAAATCGCTTTACGCTGCCAGCGATGTCTTAAAATCTGTGGTGAAGATCACGGCTGAGCGCTTTGCACCTGGAGCTAAAGCATGATCCAAATTCTTGCGGTCTTAGTTGTTGTTGTTATTGTCGCTAGAATGATCTTGAAAGGGTATAAAGCAGAGCCTGTTTTGTTAGTGGCTGGTTTAGCCTTAATGGCACTGACAATGATGTTTGGTTGGGGGGATATTCTTCCTAAAAATGTCAAAACAACGGGTATAGGCTGGTTAGATCCTTTTGAAGTAATGCGTGATCTCTTTAGTAGTCGTGCTGCTGATCTGGGTTTAATGATCATGGCATTGATGGGATTTGCACATTATATGGATCATATTGGTGCGAATGAGGCCGTTGTGCGTGTCGCAACCCGCCCATTGAAAAATATGCGCTCACCTTATGTGTTGCTGTTTTTCTCTTTTTTACTCGCCAGTATTTTGCAATTGGCGATCCCTTCGGCAACAGGGCTAGCCGTTCTATTAATGGGAACGATGTTCCCCATTATGATAGGGCTTGGTTTATCCCCAGCGTCTGCCGCTGGTGTCATTGCCACATCATTAGGTGTTGCATACACCCCAACAGCTATTGATGCCATTCGTGGCGCAAAAGCCGTTGATTTAGGGGTTGTTGAGTATGTGCTTTATTACCAAGGCCCAGCAGCGATTGCAACCGTATTAGCGGTAGGTATTACCCATATATTCTGGCAACGCCATTGTGATCGCAAGACTGGATTTGTGCCCCAATTAGGCAAAATGTCTGAAGAAACAAAAAGTGATAAGAACATACCTGGGTTTTATGCCTTACTGCCCATGCTGCCGATTATCATGGCAGTAAGTTCATCAAGTCTATTCGTTGCAGGCATTCACCTTGATGTTGTCACCATTGTATTGATTTCAATGGCAATTTGTATGCTCATTGAAACATTACGTCTGCGTGATTTCAAATTAGTGTGTGCAGGTTTTCAGCATTTCTTAAAAGGAATGGGCTCTGCATTTAGTAATGTTGTGGGCTTATTAGTCGCAGCGGGTGTTTTTGCTCATGGTATTAAAGTCAGTGGTGCAATAGACAGCCTGATTGTTATGGCTGAATCTGTGGGGTTGCCTCCATTTGCCATGGCATTAGTGTTCGCAATTGTGACATTAGCTGCCGCCATTATTATGGGATCAGGTAATGCACCGTTCCTTGCATTCGTTGAGCTTATTCCACAAATTGCACATAGTATGGGGGTTAACCCAATTGCGATGATTTTACCTATGCAACAAGCATCACATATGGGACGAGGCATGTCTCCAGTCGCCGGTGTTATCATTGCTGTGTCTAGTGGTGCTAAGCTACAACCCTTTGATGTCGTTAAAAGGACAGCCGTACCGCTTATGGTTGGCTTTGTATTCCATAGTGCCATTATTGCTATCTTCTATTATTAATAAATAAACCTGAAGCACTATTTTTGCTTCAGGTTATTTTTAAATAATAAACATATTAAAAATAAGTAAGACTATTTTATTGTTATTTTTATAAATATAAAATTAGTTATATTTTATTTTAAATATATACTTAAGCTTTACTTTAGAATGAAATAAATTAACTATTATCATGAAAATATTAACAAAATAATAAGATATTATTCTTATACACATAAAAATAAAGAGCCTATTATTATTTCGTTAAAATGAAAGTGTAATATTAAAAGTACTCACTCATTGCCTTTTATTTTAACTATTCTGAGTTAGCCCACATTAAGTATGATAATTATACTAGCAATAGAATGAGATATTCATTCTATTGTTCTTTTTATATATTCTTATATTATAAATTTAATTTATCTAATCCTTTTGTATTCTTTACTCTCTCCCTTTTGTCAGCAAAAAAACGATTTTATGCAGTTCAGCATCATAAGGAAGCCAAACCATTTACTTAACTATGTATAGAAAAAAATACTAATACTAAAGTTAAGAAGGGTAATATTTTCTCAAATTTCATAATATTTTAGTAAATTCAGAAAAAACTTTCTCTCATAAATTCAGTATGATGAAGGTATTAAAAATAGAATAACCTATTGAATTCTCATACTGTTTATTGGATGCATACAATGAAAGAACTATTATCTTCTCGTTGGAAAATATTGATAGCGGCAGTTAAGCAACAAGTCAAACCCGCTTTAGGTTGTACAGAGCCTATTTCGCTTGCATTAGCGGCCGCAACAGCGGCAAGTTACTTACAACACACCATTACCCGTATTAATGCCGAAGTTTCTCCTAATTTAATGAAAAATGGTATGGGTGTGACGGTTCCTGGTACAGGTATGGTGGGATTATCCATCGCGGCAAGCTTAGGCGCTGTTGGCGGTGATTGTGAGGCAGGTTTAGAAGTATTAAAAAATACGACACCCGAGCAGGTAGAGCTAAGTAAAACACTATTAGCCTCAGGTGTTGTTAATGTCTCAATTAAAAAAGCGTGCCAAGAAGTCCTCTACAGCGAAGTTACTGTCGAAGATAGTGAAAACAGTGCAACGGTTATAATTGCTGGCAATCATACCAATATCGTTAAAATTATTCATAACGGTAATATTATTCTTGATAAAACTGGTAATGATGCCCAGCAATCTGCATCACCGTGTGAAATAAAAGCAACACTAACAAAAACCAATACGCAAGAAATCTATCAATTCGTAACACAAATTCCTGTAGAAGAGATTGCTTTTATTCTTGAATCCGCACATTTAAATGATGCCCTATCAAGAGAAGGCTTAAACAATACCTATGGTTTGCATATCGGACAAACTTTACAACGCCAACAACAGCGTGGTTTATTAGCAAAAGACCTATTATCAGAAATTATGATCCGCACCTCAGCGGCGTCTGATGCACGTATGGGGGGCGCTGTTTTACCCGCCATGAGTAACTCGGGTTCTGGTAATCAAGGTATTGCAGCAACCATGCCAGTGGTAGTGGTCGCCGAGTATTTGCAAGTCGGTGAAGAGAAAATGGCCAGAGCATTAATGCTTTCACATTTGCTGGCTATTTATATCCACCATAAATTTCCGGCACTGTCTGCATTATGTGCAGCAACCACAGCATCAATGGGGGCTGCAGGTGCAATTGCATGGCTAATGGACGAACGTTATGCGTCCATGGCAATGGCGATTAACAGTATGATTGGTGATATCAGTGGCGTAATTTGTGACGGTGCATCAAATAGCTGTGCGATGAAAGTCTCAACAGGGGCAAGTGCTGCTTATAAAGCGGTATTAATGGCGCTTGATAATACGTATGTCACAGGCAATGACGGTATTGTTGCTCATGATGTTGACTCAACAATTGAAAATCTGTGTGCATTAGCAAGCCGAGCAATGCAACATACTGATGTTCAAATTATTGAGATTATGGAATATAAAGCCGCAGCTAATGGCTAATTTTGGCGCTTAAAAAAAGCACCCCATAATATGAGTTATTATGGGGTGAAACATAAGATCCTAGAAACAGGATCCTCCTCAAGTCAGGAGCTTACCAATATTCGTTACTGCTATTTACAACGACTAAGGTGACATCTCTACTTCTTACTACTTTCTAACACTCACTACAGGGTATTGGTTTAATGTGCCGTTACTTCTGCATTAGGCGCTAATGCATCAAAACTGGCTCTTATCTCTTCTTCAGGTAATTGAATTCCAATAAAGACCAAGGTACTTTGGCGAGGCTCATCTTCATGCCAAGGCCTATCCCAATCTGCACTATAAAGGCGTTGAACACCTTGAAATAACAGACGATTAGGTTGTTCTTTAATATTTAGTATCCCTTTATAACGTAAAAGATTATCAGCAAAGCTTAATAATAATTTCTCCATTACATCTGAGACTTCTTGCAATTCAACGGGATAATCGAATTTCAGCACAATAGAATTGATATCATCCTGTTTATCAGCCTGAAAACGAAACAGAGGTTGCTTTACATCGAGATTATCGTTCAGCATAAAGCCTTTTACGTTAAACAATAACCCTAAATCAATTTGCCCTTGAATAACGGTATGAACAGGTGCTCTGGCATTAATACGTCTTAAACGCGCCATCAATTCAGGTGAGGCTGGAGTGACATCCGTTTTTGTTAATAGAATACGATCAGCATAGCCAATTTGTGATTGTGCAATCGTAAATTGATCCAGTTGTTGTTGAGCATGAACATTATCAACAAGTGTAATAATGCCATCTAATAAGTAACGCTGGCAGATGACTTCATGAGAAAAAAAAGTTTGACTAATCGGCCCCGGATCAGCCATGCCTGTGCATTCAATCACCAGCCGATCAAACTCTATCTCACCACGATCAAGACTGTCGCAGAGATCAAGCAATGTATCTTCTAATTCATTGGATTTACTACAACAGATACAACCATTGGTCAGCGTTTTAATTTGGGTCGCACGATCACCAATGATTTCATCATCAATAGGTACTTCACCAAACTCATTTTCAATCACTGCAATTTTATAGCCATGATCTTCATTCAGCATATGGCGTAACAGTGTTGTTTTACCTGATCCTAGAAAACCTGTCAGTATCGTGACCGCAATTGGTTCCATCAGTCGTCTCCTTTACCCATTATTAGCAACAACGAAATCCACCTTTACCATCTCCACCACCATAACGTGCTTCTTGTCGTTCGCGGAAAAACTCGTTATACGTCATAAAGGGTTTATCAGGGTGATTGTCTTTCATGTGTTGCACATAGTTGTCGTAATCAGGAATACCCACCAGCATACGTGCCGCTTGTCCAAGATATTTTCCAGCTTGTCCTAAATTACCAAACATACGTTTCTCCTGAGATAAAACCCCGTACCAGTGATCCAGTACGGGGTGGCATAACCCTCTACCTTAGATTAGTGACTTGATGACACTTTAACGTCTTTTGGCATAGGAACATAAGGTGTCTCTTCATCTGATTTTTCTGGGTTCTTACGAGCTTGCATAGCCGTACGGAAACCGTAGAAAATGATGCTGTAAACAACCACTAAGAACAGAATACTTAAGCCCGCATTGGTGTAGTTATTAATTACAATATGATTCATATTGGTAATTTCTGTTGCTGTTAAATCAGCACCACCAGCTAAGATCTTCGCTTTGTATTCATTTGCTAGATAGAAGAAGCCTTCCATTTGTGGATCATTACTGAAGAGTTTCAGCCCTAATGCCCATGTTGTACAGATTAATAGCCATACAGCAGGAACCACGGTAACCCAGATATATTTGGTTCGTTTCATCTTAATTAAGATAACAGTCCCTAATACTAACGCGACAGCCGCTAACATCTGGTTAGAAATACCGAACAGTGGCCATAAGCTCTTAACTCCACCTAATGGATCAACAACACCTTGGTACAGTAAATAACCCCATAAGCCAACACAACCCGCAGTACCAATAATACCTGCAATTAAAGAGTCGGTTTTTTTCAGGTACGGAATAAAGTTACCTAACAAGTCTTGTAGCATGAAGCGACCAGAACGTGTTCCTGCATCAAGTGCTGTCAGAATAAAGAGCGCTTCAAATAAGATACCAAAGTGATACCAAAATCCCATATTTGCGGCAGGCATAATTTGGTGGAAAACCATTGCGATACCCACTGCTAATGTCGGCGCACCACCTGCTCTGTTAAGTACAGAAGGCTCTCCGATATCTTTAGCCGTTTGTAAAATTTCCTCAGGCGATATCACAAAACCCCATGAACTTACGGTAGCAGCAGCATGAACTGTTGCTTCTCTTAATTGCCCCATAATTACGGCTGTATTTTCACCCCCTAATTCATGCAGGTTTGGCATTGTGATACCTAATCCTGCGGGTGGTGTATTCATGGCGAAATAGAGACCGGGTTCAATAATAGATGCAGCAACTAACGCCATGATCGCAACAAATGATTCCATTAACATGGCACCATAACCGATAAAGCGAGCATCCATTTCATTTGCAATAAGCTTAGGTGTTGTACCTGAAGCAATCAGTGCGTGGAAACCAGAAACAGCACCACAAGCGATAGTAATAAATAAGAATGGGAATAATGCCCCTTTCCATAATGGGCCTGTACCATCAATATATTGTGTTACCGCTGGCATTTTCAGTTCAGGGTTTAGAATAACAATACCAATAGCTAGACCAACAATAACCCCGATTTTTAGGAAAGTTGCCAGATAGTCACGAGGAGCAAGAATTAGCCATACTGGCAATAATGCAGAAACGAAAGCATAACCAATAAGACCAAAGGTAATCGTTGTATCTTTAAAGGTTAATGCAGGGCCCCAGTATGGGTCACTCGCAATAACACCACCAAACCAGATAGCCGCAATCAGCGAGATAATCCCGATAACGGAAACTTCACCAACACGACCTGGGCGGATATAACGCATGTAAATACCCATAAACAGGGCAATTGGTACTGTTGAACAAACAGTAAACACACCCCATGGGCTTTCTGCTAATGCTTTAACCACGATAAGTGCAAGCACCGCAAGAATGATGATCATGATAAGGAAACAGCCGAATAATGCGATAGTACCCGGAATAGGTCCCATCTCTTTCTTTATCATCTCACCCAGTGAATTACCATTACGGCGCGTTGAAATAAACAGCACCATAAAGTCTTGTACTGCACCTGCAAGCACGACCCCAGCTAATAGCCAAAGTGTACCCGGTAAGTAGCCCATTTGTGCCGCAAGAACGGGACCGACTAAAGGACCAGCACCTGCAATAGCGGCAAAGTGGTGACCAAATAACACATAACGGTTAGTTGGAACGTAGTTCAAACCGTCATTATTAATAACAGAAGGTGTTGCTCTTGTTGGATCCAGCTTCATCACTTTTTGAGCGATATAAAGACTGTAATAACGATAAGCAACTAAGTAGACAGCAACAGAAGCAATAACTATCCATAGTGCACTGACGTGTTCTCCACGACGAAGTGCAACGACTGAAAGACAAAAAGCACCAATGATCCCGATAATGACCCAGGGTACGTGCTTTAAAAATGCATTTTTGTTCATGAGACACCTTTTTTTCAGGCAAGACCGAACAGCCAAAGAGTAATGCGGGACAGCAAAGAGTGATTTGAGCGAATCTGAGAGATAACTGCCCGCTGTTACATAATAAGAACTCTGACACGGGAATGGGGTGACTAAATCACTTAACGGTTGTATACCGAATTAAGCGGTCTGTTTCCTCACTTAAGTGGTTTTGTCATTTTCAAAAGGTCGTTTTTTTGTGATCAAGATAACAATTTTATGACTTTCAATACGTTAGCAGATCACCCAATACAAAAAAAACGCCTCATCTTCAACAGAAAAGGCGTTTTTTTATAACATAATTTAAACAAATAAAGGTTATTGACTAAATTGGATGGATATTAAAAAGATATTACCTTTTCGAGAAGGTGAACTATTAAAGCGCCACTGATAAGCCGCATCAATAACTGCATTATCAATATCCATATCACCACTACTGGTTTTTAGCATTACCACAGTAGGAACGCCTTGAGGGTCGATATCAAGCTGTAAAATCATATCACCCGTTTTAGGTGCAGTAATTGGAGCATTTACTTTTGGCAATAACTGAGTACTACCTTTGATATTTGCCGATGCAAAATCAACACTAAAGATACGGTTTGATTGCTCAATAATATGAGTATTTAACGCTGAACGTACTACTTTACTATTAGGATCTGACGCAGGTATGGCTCTTTGTGCTAATTGAATTTGCGTTAAATCATCACTTAGATAATCATCTGAAGGCTTAATTTCAATCCCCTCTGGTAAATAGCGCATATCCATTCTGGCTCGCAACGTTTGATAACGCGCTAAACGAGCACCTTCAAGCGTATTTATCGCCATTCTCATTTCTAACATTTGCATTAAAGTGCCAATACTCTCTTGTGATTTTTGCTGTGTTGCTTTTGCAAATGCACCCGCTGCAATTTCAGGATCTTCATCTAACCATGTTATTCCCCACCCTAACCAAACATCTTCACGATTTGGATTTAAGGCAATAGCTTGCCCAAAGTGGTGACGTGCTTGTAATAACAGTGTTTGCCAATATTCTTTACCTTGTGGGTAGATATCAGGTGATTGAGATAAATTATTTGTTCCCACGTTGTAATATTGCAATTCAAAACGGGCAACCATTCTAACAACCTCTTCATTATCTTGATGAAGCGCTAATTTTTCATTTAAAAAACGCAGGCTGTTATCCCAACTTTCATGATTATTTTTCCCATTAGGTAATGTCTGGATCTCTTTTAAAATATTTTGTAATACTGCTCGCTCGCCTTGCTGTTGTTGAATTTGTCTCGAATAAGATGATGAATAAGGAGCATATGTAGAACGCGATGATGATTTTTCAGACTCTTTTTCAGGCGCTTGTTTTTGCAAACGTATAAATTCATTTTCAGCGATTGAAATACCTTTAGTATCTTGTCTTGCATATGCTTTAGCCAGTGCTATTAATGTAGGTTGTTGCTTAACACTATAGTCATTCCAACCTAGGCGTGTGCTTTGGAAACGAACGGTAACCCGCTGATGATAACCTTCTTTTGTTGGCATAAAGCGCCAATTACGTGCTTCATTAAGTGCTTGAGTATCAAAAACATCAAATCCACTGCCTTTTTGTACCCAAAGACCTAAAACACGCCCCTGAGGATCAACATCAACAGATAAAATCGTTTCTGCAATAGGAACATATTGCCCCACAGAAGGATAGTTAATCTCGGTTAAATTTTGTACTTGATTGGGCGATTCAATAAGGACTATTCCTGGATAATCCTTATCATTCATCATCGATTTCCATTCAATATAAGTTGTGGTGTTATTCGCTATTGCATGAGAAACAGGTAAAAGTGTTGCTGCCAATTTTGCAACATCTTCCGGAATGTCACTTTTTTGTCGATACAGTCGATCTTCTGTCACTCGTGCTTGTAGTATTTGATAAATTTGGCGCTGATTTTCTGTTAATTCAGAAATCGCTTTTTCAAGAAGAGCTTGTAATGATGGGTTATGACGTCCTAATTTGTCTTCATTTAATACATCAGCCACCATTAACGCAGCCATTGCTTTTTCTATTTGAGTATCAGGAAGTGTATAAGCAATATAGGTTAACGCTAAAGATTGCCATGCTTCGGGGGAGGTGGGTGCTGTTGCTATAATATTAACACCCGATTGTATTAGTTTTTCATTATTACTTGTTGAAAGCGCTGATAATGCCTGAGCAGTTACAACTTCCGACTGATTCAACAGCCAATCACTGTAAAAAGAGAGTGTTTTAATTGCCTCATTTTGTGCAGAAGTCCCTTTTAAAGAAGCTAGATAGGTCTCTTTCGCTTGCATTGCTACAGCAACATCTTCAGTTAAATAGGTTATTCCAGGTAGCTGTATACGTTTTTTTTCAAGCTCGTTGAGATATTCCAACGCTTTAGGTTGATTAAAAATGATCGTTTTAGCAATGTTATCTTCCGCATTGATTACGTCATAACGAAAATCACGCCACTGTGATTGTTCTATATTTTGTAAAACAAAACGGCGACGATCTTCTAATTCACTGTGAGGAATAATTGAAAACGAAATCCCCACCGCCATTAAAATAACAACACCCCCTCCTAAAAAATAGACGATATTTTTAGCTCGCCACGATTGTAATAACATCACAATCGCCATGATCAGCGAGCCTATCCATAATCCCAATAAGAAATTACGCTCATCAAAACGGATAGATGAAGGAAGAATTTTGATATTAATGCTGTCAACAGCAGTAATTATTGACACTAATAACGCAGGTAGCCAAAAAGGAAATAAGAGTGTGGCAATTCCGATAATAATAAAAATTGATCTAACTATTTTATTCATATTATTTTCCCCTCATTAAGGCTTTCTTTTCAAAATATTTAATGAAGGAAGAACAAAAATAATAAGCAGAAGAAGAGCAGTCACCATCAAAAACATCACACTTAACATTGCGACTAACAATTGTTCAATATAATCCGCTTTTATTAAATCCGCGATCCAAGTAAAACCTAAATCACTACTTGTCCCTTCTGGAATAAAATACATCAACAGTAACCCGAAAATAATCGGAGCTATAATGGCAAGCGCGGTATGTAGAATAACAGTAGGAACTTTATTTATTGCTTGTTTTAATGCGATAAAAATAGCCGGAGGCTGTATTGGTTGTGCAGGTACGGTATGTGTTGGTGCTTGTCTTACATTGACATTCTTTGTTCTATTTTGACGTATTTGCTCTAACTGTGATTGGTTTTGTTTTTGTGTGATGGCAACTTGCTGTAATTGAGTTTGTCTTATGCAGGCTGCACAGGCTTTTCCAGCAAAATGCTGGTGGTCTTTCTCTTTCTGGCAGACCACCATTTGCTGCTTTTCAGGTTGAGCATACTCATAAAGTGCCATAGCCCATGTTTTAGCACTCGGCCTTAATTCAGGATTTCCTGAAAAAGCTTTATCAAATAGAGTTCTTAGCTTATCGGGTAGCTGTTTATGACCACTGGCGACACTGGGTGTAATTAAATTATGTGCCTTTACGCCATAACCATAAAAGCGTCCCGCTATACGCCTTGGAATATCTGTAGGAACACTGTCATTTTTAGGACGACCACTAAAGGGATGAATACCAAAATTAAGCAGTTGAAAAATAATTACCGCTAATGCAAATCGGTCTTGTTGCTCTTCTTGTTCTTGTGGGATTGTTTGTTTTGCTTGAAATTCAGGTGCTAAATATTCAACGGTAAATTGCCCTGCAGGATAGCGTCTATTTTCACCTTGAATACTAAAGCCATCACAGTCAAGAAGCGACATGTACAAACTTGATTTATAAAACCGTAAATTTAACGGTTTCATATCAATAATACGATGTCCCTGTTGATGCAAGGCTTCAATCAATGAGCAAAGATTATATGCAAGACTAACTTTTGCGCCCATTCCCGTTGGCAAATTATGGGCTTTCGCTTGCCGCTCTTGAAGAATATATTCCAACTCAATCGTGTTTTTAACATCAAGTTCAGGCATCACAAAGCCGACAAATTGCTTTTGGTTATCATATAACCTTGCTTGAGGCCATGCGAGTTGAATAATAGGAGCATCATTAACAGAAACAGATGTTAATGCTGGCTCTAGTTTCTGCATTGCGGTGATCTTTTTCAGATAATAGGTTTTATCAATTTTGTCATGATAAATTTTTGATACCTGAAAAGGTGCATTCGTTATGTGGCTAACGCTACCTGCCCCCCCGCTTTTTATCAAATCGCCAATTTGATAAACCTTGCCATTTTCATCTTGCAGTTGTGTTAATGTGGGTTTTGCTATCCCTGTCTTTCTCGCTTTTACCACAACACGTCATCCCTGATACAAATCACTAAAGTTTTATCATCCCCCGTAATTGAATGTGTGCGGGGATCAGCCAATGTTCCTGCTAGTGCTTCACTTCCACTGTCTTCTGACACAGTTTTTAAATAATGAATGACAGGAGCAATGAAAGGTTCGTAAAGGGCATCATTTGCTTTATTCATGGCAAAAGGCTGTACACCATCAGACATCAAAACAACCTGTGTCACAGGCTTATTTAACGGAATGACTCGCAAGTGAGCGTCCCAACTTTCAGAGGTAACAAACCACGTTTGATTAGCATATTCGCCGTTTTCGGGTTGAGAGACATAATGTGTGCCATCACTGTATTCCACTACGGCAATGCCATCTCCTAAATGGAATAAATATCCTCCCTCATCGCCAACCCAACATGCCACAAGTGTTGATGCATATTCATTAAGTGCACATTGTTTTATTTCTGCATATTCAGCCAGTTGCAGACGAATATCTTCAATGAGTTGTTTTGCGCCTTGTGTTATTTGCTTTTCAGTTAATACATCAATATTAGGCCACTCTGTAACTCGTAGTGTAAATAACCGAGCCACAAGCTGAGCACCTTGTTCACTATAACGAGAAGAGCCCGCGCCATCACACACCGCCGCGATAAGATACTCACCTTTACGGCGAATAAAATATGCATCCTGACAAGGAATTTTGCGTTCTAGGTGGGCAACGCCTGTCACCGATGCCCCATACGCTAACCAATCGTTCATCAAACAGGTACACTCGCCCAAGAATCTGTTGAAGGTAATTGTGCTGTGCCACCCGGTGTTGATTGAGAAACCACTTGCATACTGGCGCTTAGCCACAAGAATAATTCTTTAAATTGCAGCCCTTTAAGCATTTTCACACCGTTAACCCCATTGCGGCTAAAGCTTCCCATCACTTCTGCTGATGCTCCCTCAACCATAATAGGAAATACCGCTGTTTTTTGGCTTTCTTCTGCTTGGCGACAACGTTGAGCTGCCTGTTCCCATTGATCGGTCGGTACACCATCAGACATTAAAAATAGCCAAGGACGAGTATAAGCAACACCTGCTTGCTTAAAACGCTGTTTTTCAGCCTCTATCTCTTCAAGTGCCAGCGTAATAGCTTGCCCCATAGGAGTCGTACCATTCGCTTCTAAAACAGGTGCTGTAAAGTCCATAGCATCTTTCCAATCACCATGAACCGTACATTGGTCATACCCGCCATACTCAATCACTAAAATACGCACGCGTTTCGCTGCAATAACGTCATTTTTTAGTTCTTGTTCTAGTAACTTAAGACCTTCATTTAATTGTTGAATAGGTTGACCATACATACTGCCAGAACTATCTAATACTAAGATTAAAGGGGTGCGTTGTTCACTGTTATCCACTAAGGCTACGTCAGGGATCATAAGATGCTCCATCATTCAGTTATTATTTTTCATGATAATGATTAATGTAACATAAAGACGCTAAATTCATCAGAAAGAAAAAAGCGATAAATTGAGGATAATAAGATTTTTTATAAAAATCCTGTACTAAAGATAAAATCTCAACTTTTAAATTAAAATTGCGATGATTTACATGATATTAAATGAAAAAAACACCTTATTACATCAAGTAAAAGGTGCTTTTAAAATAAATTATTTATGATGTTAATAATGGATTTTTTGGCGTCCCGCAATAGAGTGCGAAAGCGTTGTGCCATCAACCATTTCAAGCTCGCCGCCCACAGGAACACCGTGAGCTATCCGGCTAGCAGTAATATCATACTGAGCACAGATTTCAGCAATGTAATTAGCGGTTGCTTCACCTTCAACAGTCGGGTTTGTTGCCAAGATAACTTCTGAAATTGTTTCTTGGCTTAAACGCTCTTCAAGTCGATCTAAACCAATATCCATAGGACCAATACCGTCTAAAGGGGATAAATGCCCCATTAAAACAAAGTATCGACCTGCAAACTGCCCTGTCTGCTCGATAGCATGAATATCCGCAGGACTTTCCACAACACAAATCTGCCCATTTTGCTGACGACGAGCATTGCCACAAATAGTGCAACGTTCTTCTTCAGTAAAGGTACGGCAATCACAGCAATGACCAATTTCAGACATTGCACGTGTTAGTGCTTGTGCAAGTCGCATGCCTCCGCTTCTATCGCGTTGAAGCAGTTGGAAAGCCATTCGTTGCGCCGATTTAGGCCCGACACCGGGTAAACAACGCAACGCTTCCATTAATGATTCAAGAAGTGGGCTGGTTTGCATTAGAATGGCATCTTAAAGCCTGGTGGTAATTGCATACCGTTAGAGACAGAAGCCATTTTCTCTTTTTGCGTTTCATCAATACGACGCGCAGCATCATTAAAGGCGGCTGCAATCAGATCTTCTAACATCTCTTTGTCATCTTCTAGCAGACTAGGATCGATTTCAACACGACGGCAATTATGAGCACCATTGATAGTGATCTTCACTAAACCAGCGCCGGATTCACCCGTCACTTCTAAGCTCGCGATCTCTTCCTGCATTTGCTGCATTTTGTCTTGCATTTGTTGGGCTTGCTTCATCAGATTGCCCAAACCACCTTTTCCGAACATAATTGTCTCTCTTTGTAAAAGCCACACAGTATGAAGTCATACAACATGTTGCGATTAAACAGGTCGGATACTCTCTTCATCCAATTCAGCATCAAAATATTGCTGTAATGTTTGAATTGTTTTATCCGTAATAATCGATTGACGCGATAACGCCAATTTTTCATCATAAATGGCTTGTCGCCACTCCAACGGGGTTTTTACCGCTGGATTATCATCTTCTATAATTGTGAGTGAAATTGCTTTTTCATGCAATTCACTTAATGCATTTGTGAGTGTGCGTAATGCATTTGCTGAATTTAAATGTTTCTGTCTAGTTCGTAAATGCAAAATTACGTTTTCTTCACTTACCGTCTCTTTATACGCATTTAATGCCAGTTGTTGCACTAATTTAGGCAATGACATTTTGTCAATTTCAGCAGCCCACACATCCCTTTCTTGTGATTCTTTCGCAATTTTCGCGGCTAATTCCGGTGTTTTTTCATATTCAAGAACTTCTTTAATCTCTTTAGGTGAAGAAACCGTCTCTTGCGTTGACATTAATTCGGGATTTTGAGGTCGCCATTGATAGGCTTCTTTTTTCTTTTTTTCAGGTACATTAGACTGACGCTTAGCAACTTGCTGACGTCTTTCGCTCACGGCTGCTAGCCGCTCTAATGCACTAGCAGCCGGCTTAGCCTGATTAGGCGTCGCCGGTTCAGGCTTTTTTGGCGGGGTTTGTTGTTCTGTCCCCTTTATTGCCTGCCTTGCTCTTAAAAGTTGCGCCGCTGGGCTGTTACCTAAAGAGGCATTATTTTCTGCTGGCGACGAAGGTTGACGCGCTTGCTGTGGTGAATGATCCTGAGGCGCTGGGTATTCAGGCATTCTATTTGTGGGTAAAGACGCCGAAGGCAAGGTTTTTGCTAATGGGGCCGAAGGTATTTCATCAACCACTGTTTTAGGATGAAAAGCCAGTGCTCTTAATAGTGTCATTTCGACACCCATGCGTCTGTCTGGCGCATAAGAAAGTTCTTTTCGTCCAACTAATAAAGTTTGATAATAAAGCTGTAAGTCTTGTGGAGATACCGATTTAGCCAATAAACGCAAACGCTCTTGGGTAAATTGCTCTTGGGGATTTTCTTCACTTGGTAATAGCTGCAACATAGCGATTTGATGCAGTAATGAAAGCGTTTCAACCAAGAAGTTTTCCCAATCCGTTCCCCTTGAAGCCACTTCATTAACCAGTGACATAACCTGTTGACCGTCGGCTTTGACCAGTGCTTCAATCAGAGCTAAGGGTTGAGCATCATCAATCGTGCCAAGCATTTGGCTCACGACATCAGCACTCACAATACCTTCACCACTGGCAATAGCTTGGTCTGTTAGGCTTAAGGCATCTCGCATACTGCCATCAGCAGCACGGGCAATAAGTTGACGCGCCCTTACATCGCTTTCAATATGCTCTGCTGAAAGTACTTTTTCGAGTTGAGTGGCAATTTGGTCGATATCTAACGCACGAAGATGAAATTGCAAGCAACGTGATAAAATCGTCACTGGTAATTTTTGTGGATCGGTTGTTGCCAACAGAAATTTAACGTGCTCAGGGGGTTCTTCTAATGTTTTTAAGAGCGCATTAAAACTGTGGCGAGAAAGCATGTGAACTTCATCAATCAAATAGACCTTAAAACGTCCACGCGCGGGGGCATACTGTACGTTATCAAGGAGTTCACGGGTATCTTCTACCTTGGTACGCGATGCCGCATCGATTTCGATTAAATCGACAAAACGCCCCTGTTCTATTTCAAGGCAATTTGCACACTGACCACAAGGTTTACTCGTAATGCCCGTTTCACAATTGAGCCCTTTGGCAAATAACCGGGCAATAGTGGTTTTTCCGACACCGCGAGTACCAGAGAAAAGATAGGCATGATGAAGTCGCTGATGATCAAGACCATTAGCTAAAGCCGTCAACACATGACGTTGACCGACAACATCGTTAAAAGTTTGTGGGCGCCACTTACGGGCAAGTACCTGATAGCTCATTGATTCCGCTAAATTTGAACGAGATTTATCTCTATGCTAACACAGGGACGCCCCATTGAGCGAGATTTGTCAGAAACAAATGAGATATTGATGAAAAAACCATCAAACATTTGAAGTGTTAAGGGAAGAAGATCAATTGTGCGGGCCATGGATATTTATATATCACACCATAAATAATACAAAAGCGCCCGCACTCTTACTCACGTTTATAATAATGGCATGTACCGCCACATTTTAAACAGTGAAGATATTAATGTCCTGGAAAATCAACCAGTGTAAAGCTGTGAACACCTTGTTTTTCTAAGCGTTCGATACCGCCTAAATCAGGTAAGCAAATAATAAATGCAGCCTCTGTCACTGTCCCCCCTAAACGGCGGATAAGACGTGCAGTTGCTTCGATTGTGCCACCTGTTGCCAGTAAATCATCAACCATTAATACTTTATCTTTATCCGTAATGCTGTCTTTGTGGATCTCTAAAGTATCTGTGCCGTATTCCAAATCATAAGTTTCACTGAGCGTTTCGCGAGGCAATTTACCTTTTTTACGAACAGGAACAAAACCAACACCTAGGCGCAAAGCGACAGGTGCACCAAACAAGAAGCCACGAGCTTCGGTACCGACAACTTTAGTGATACCCTGACCTTGATAGTGTTCTACCAAGAGATCAATGGTTGCCTGATATGCAGCAGGATTATCCAATAATGTTGTGATATCACGGAACAATATCCCTTCTTTTGGATAATCTGGAATGGTTTCAATACTGTCTTTAATAAATTGCAGTTGTTGCGCGTTAGCAGTCATAATCAGTGCCATAATAAAAAACGAAACGATAGAATCTATGCAATATGCCGTTAAAATGCAACAGAAAGCCAGTTGACAGCTCTTTTTTGTTGCTTTAAGTCAATTCCTATTTTTATCAACACAGGGACAAGGATCCGATGAATAAACCCAATCCTTTAAGCTTGTTTAAAAAACAGATAGACAATCTTGCCGAAACACTTGCGCCTATTGCAAACAAAAAAATTGCAGCACCTTGCTTCGACACAGCACTGTTCCACCGCAGAAGTGACTCCCTTGGTGGCTATATGCAACAGATCCGCGATAATTTTACCCAGTTAACCGCTTGTGTTGAGGCACAACGTAGCCAGCAAGTTAAATTTCTGGCCACACAAATCCTACAACAAATTGAAGCATTAACTCGTGAATTATCGACACAAACTCTAAGAAAGCAAGAGAACCAGCTTACTCAACGAAAAAAAAGTGTCGATTTATACCAAAAACTTGCCCAACATCAGGATTATGAACGCAGATTACACGCCATGATCCAAGATAGAGAACTTTCATTAACACAAACACAAAGTTTTACACAACAACAAGCATTACAAAAAGAGATTGCTGCGCTTGAAAATCGTTTAGCACGCTGTAAAAATGCCTTATTTTCTATTGAAAAGAGTATTGAAAAACAAGAAGACAAATTTTAAAGGAACCAATAATGAGTTTAAAAGAAGCACCTGAATCCGTTCAATTAGCCGTTGATCTTATTTACTTACTTGAAAGCCATCATATTGATCCTAAAACAGCACTCGAAGCACTTGAGATTGTGCGCCAAGATTATGAAAAAAAATTAGCGTCACAATCCCTTCATTCATCCTGCGCTTAAGCAAACGGGGTATTCGCGTCTGGTGTTGAACCATCAAGAGGGCGCTTTATCTCTTGCACTTCATCACCTTGTTTATTATGCAAATACACATCCAGCTGGTTAAACGCAATATTGATATCGTTTTCATTACAAAGCTTATCAATGGCACGATTCACTTCATCAATTGCAATACTTCTATCGCCTAATGTTCTGACATAAAAACGTAAATCATGGTTTAACGTACTGGCGCCGAATTCAGTAAATAACACGACTGGCTCAGGTTCAGTCATCACTCTGGCATTCTCTTTTGCTGCTTTCATCAAGATTGATTTGACCTTATCAAGATCTGATCCATAAGCAACGCCGACCTGAATAATAATACGTGTCACCGTATCAGATAATGTCCAGTTAATAAGCCGTTCTGTGACAAACGCTTTATTAGGAATAATGACTTCTTTGCGATCAAAATCTGTCACGGTTGTTGCTCTAATTCGAATTCGGCTAACTGTACCTGAATATGTTCCAATAGTGACGGTATCCCCAATCCTAACTGGTCTTTCAAACAAGATGATCAAACCAGACACAAAGTTGGCGAATATCTCTTGTAAACCAAACCCTAACCCCACCGTTAAAGCGGCTGCTAGCCATTGTAGTTTTTCCCATGCTACACCTAATATTCCCAGTGAAACGATGGTTCCTATTGCAATAATAACGTAGGTTAAAATAGTTGTAATAGCGTAAGAGGCACCTTGTTGTAGTTTGATACGCGATAAGATTAATACCTCTAATAACCCGGGTAAATTTCGCGTCATAAACCAAGAGATCCCCATAATGGATACTGATAATAATAAATCTGCCACGGTAACCGCTTTAACAACATTTCCTAACTCAGTCGGTAAATTATAACTCCAGAGTGAAATGCCATCTAAATAGGTAAATACAGTAATAAAATCAGACCAAATACCATAAAAGCTAGATGCAAAGATGATAAATAAAATCATCGTCGTTAGTCTTAATGATTGCTGATTGATTTGTTCCATATCCATTGGCGGTTCTTGAATAGGCTCAAGGCTATTATCTTCACTCTCTTTTTTCTCTTTGAGCATAGCTTGTCGGCGCTCTAGTGCGCGACGATAAGCCAATCTTCGCGCCGCAACAGTTAACCCCCGTAAACTGGCATGGTAAGCAATAAACCACAACATAAGCAGATATAAGCTGTCAATCCAGCGATTCGCTAAACGTAGCGCAGTATAGTAATAACCAAAAATGACTAACCCCATTAAAATTAAAGGAGAGAAGGTTAATAAGGTGATCACAACCGTTCTAACAACATGATTCCCCTTTTCTTTCCATATTTCACGACAAAATGGTAATGCACAGAGGCTAATGCCAAACAGTGAAATAATCGCAACCAACTGGCCAATAACATCGCCCACCAGTAGCAATGGATTATTAATTCCATATGCAGAAAGTAGAATAATAGGGAACATCGGAAGTGATAAACGTAATAATCGCTTTCGATTTTGTTGAACACGCTCTACGGGGATTTTAAAATGCCTTACAGCCACACCATTGTCAGACATCAAACGATAAGACCATTCAAACATCAACCAAAATATGGCAAATTGCCAAGCAAAAGACCAAATAAACTCTTGTTGTACATTGAAGCTATTAATTAGCCAATATCCAATTGCTAAGACAAAACAAGACAGCGGTAATGTTTTTAGGAAAACGATCCCCAATGCCAACGGTGTATGTAGCTGTGAATCTTTATTAAGCTTATTAATATCAGCATTGAGTTTTTCAAAATCAGTGTCGAGTTTTTTACGTTGCCAAATAATCAACAAACTGAACAAAATAAGTGCAATAAGTACAGGAAGTGATTTCTTAGCCCCGATCAACAGATTTTCATTTGACCAATTAAGCTTAAAACCTTGGAATTCCGCAACGGCTTGTGTCGGAAATGCAGAAAACCAATTGAGGTTAATGGGTTTATTACTGCTCACCCAAAAAATTTGTTGAGCCAAGGTATTTTCTAATGAACTCACTACACTGCGTAATTGTTGTTGATCCATTTGCAGGTTAATTGAGCCTGATATTTGATTGCCTAATTGGTTATTAAGTTTATCAAGTAGTTCTCGACGAGCATCAACAAGTGTATCTAATACACTACGTAGCTCTTTTTGTGCATTGGCATCTGTTACTTCAGGGTGTGCCAATTCATATTCATGCATTAACTGATCAATATAAACAGTAGGTTGTATTATTTGATCACGTTGCTTATTTATTTCAAATTGTTCTAATCGTAAGTCAGCGATTTTATCGGGTAAATTATTGATAAAAATGCCGTCAGGTAAATCGACTTGCTCTTCAAATAAGATACGTGAAAGTAATAAACTCCCTTTTAATACATCAATTTGTTCTTTTAAATTTCGTTCAGATTGAATCGCTCTATCTAAGCGATTTTTCACCATTAAACTATGACGATTTAACTCATTATTATTCTGTGTTGTGACAATTAATTTATCACTAAGATGCTTATTGATTTCTGTTTGCGCTAAATAGAACGGATCATTATTAATGACTTGATTATCAAGCCCTGTACTTTGTGCTTCTTTGGCGGTTTCTTCTGAACTGTCTAGGCGTTTATCACTGATGGCTTCTTGAAGTAGTTGTGCATGTTCTTGTGAAAGGTCGATATACGCAGAACTATAATCACGTTGAAGTTGTAATAAGCTTTGTAGTTGCACATTAGATTGTAACGTTCGTTTTTGAAAATTATTTTGCTGTTGAAGGTAATATTGCTCTAATTGCAATAATTGTACGGCTGAAGGCCGCATTTGTGCTTTATCCGCACTGCTTTTATTCAATAACGTTCTTATTTGTTGCAGTCTTTCTGAATTATTAAATAAGACAGATTGCGCCCTTTCAGGTTGTGTTTGTAACACAATAAGCTCATTACTGTAATTCGCTAAATCATCTTGCGATTTTTGTAATGATTGTAAGACGATCTCTAATTGTGATTCTAATGTTGCTAACGGTAATGCTTCCAATGACTTTTGATAATCATTCGCTTCTTTATTAGCGACTTTTTGTTTTAATTGATTAAGTTGATATTGCGTACTGCGCAGTTTTTCGGGAAGTTGCTCTACCGTTTTATTGTAACTTGCTGATTTTTTTTCTAACTGTTGAATATTATCAAGTAATAAAAGAGATTGTTCTAAGTCTGCAATTGTTAATTTATCTTCTGCAGTTAACTCGCTACGTTTGTTTAATAAATTAAGTTGATTTTGAATACTTTCTTGGGTGGGTAAATTACTTGGCACCGCAGCTAAAACAGACGTAACCGAAAAACTCCAAAGAATAAGCGTAATAATAGTGACAGCAATGGGTGTCGTCATTCGATTATTGAATTGAGAAAAAAAAGTTTGTATCCGCATGATTAAGCAACTTGTTCAATTAATATTGAAAAACTGTTTATTAGTATAATCCAATTGCTTTAAATTGGCAGTGTAAACAGAACAAGTTGCTGGGTTTGTTTTTCGCCTGAGAAAACGCGAAATTGATCAGAAAGTCAAAATTTTATCTGCATCAAGCGTCCACTGAGCTAAATCAACCAACGTGCCTAATTCAGCGCCATCGACAAGGGGTAACTCACTGATACCTCGAGTATCTGTACATGTTTTGCATAATTTAACGGGAACATTTTGCGCCGTCAAAATCTCTAACATTTGTTGTAAGTTATAACCTTCTTTAGGCTGTTGACGCGCTAAAGCACCAGTAACAGCATCTGACATTAAAAAGAGATTTAATTGAGTTTCTGGATGCTGTTCTTTTAATGTAATAGATAAACGTAGCGCGTTAAATAATGACTCATTACCATAAGCCGCACCATTAGCAATAACTAATACCTTACTCATGAACGTCTTCCTTATGTTTAATAATAAAATTAAGAAGGTGCAGATATTCTCATATTTGCACTGTGCTTTATCATATCAATAAAGCTATCAACCAAATATTGACTTTCATCTTTGATAGAAAAACTTTCTGGTGAAAATAACCAATTTTCAGCAAGTCCTGTCATCATTGCGCGCAACATAATGGCGGCTCTTCTTAAATTAAGGTCAGCAGGAAGTTGTTTTTTTTCAACACAACGAGATAAAGAGTGTTCTATTCTAGAGTGATCAGCTGCACACAATTCTCTACGAATTTCAACAATTGGTGTCATTTCGCCGACAAATTCGCATTTATGGAAATATATTTCTAAAAGTGCATTATGTTTAGGATCTTCGACAATCGATGTCAATATGTAAATAAGCAATTCTCTTAATACAAATAGTGGATCATCTGGGTATTTTGTTTGATACTCTATTTCTAAAGATTCTATTTTTAAGTCGGTGAGTTCGCACGCTTCAGTAAATAAATCCACTTTATTTTTAAAGTGCCAATATATTGCGCCTCGGGTAACACCCGCTGCTGTGGCAATATCTGAAAGTGATGTGGCAGAAACGCCTTGCACAGTAAACAGCCTAAGTGCAGCATCAATAATCTGCTGTCTTGTCTCTTGTGCCTGCCGTTTAGTTTTTCGTGCCATTAATCCTCGATTTTGACTGAAGTTAATTTACATACATTCATGTATGTTTGTACTATACATCGCAACCAATCATCAACTTAATTATTTTTATCCCGGGAAACGACGTTTGAATAGAGGTTTTCTTATGCGAAAAAACAGAGGGGTTTTGCCTCTGGCTCTGTTAGTGCTATCAGGCAGCTTGGTTCTTGCTGGATGTGACGACAAAGCTAAACAGTCTGCTGGAGGTCCACCTCCTGCACCGGCTGTAGGTGTTGTGACTTTAGGAGCACAAGCTCTGACAATCACCACCGATTTACCAGGTCGTACATCAGCCTTCCGTATTGCTGAAGTTCGTCCTCAAGTTGGCGGCATTATTTTAAACCGCAATTACACAGAAGGTAGTTATGTTGAAGCGGGTACATCTTTGTACCAAATCGACCCAGCTATTTTTGAGGCAACTTTAAATAGTGCACAAGCTGAATTAGCAAAAGCGAAAGCAAATGCTGAAATAGCGCGTCTCACCGTGGAGCGTTACAAACCTCTGCTAGGGACAAACTATGTCAGTAAGCAAGATTTTGATACTGCAACATCGCAATACGCGCAAGCTATTGCTGCTGTTAAAGCAGCGGAAGCCGCGGTAACGACTGCAAAAATCAATCTTGAATATACAAAAGTAACGGCACCTATTTCAGGTCGTTCAGGTAAGTCAACAGTGACTGAAGGCGCACTTGTTGCTCCTGGTCAACAAGTTGCGCTGACGAGTGTGCAGCAAATTGATCCGATTTATGTCGATGTGACACAATCGAGTGAAGATTACCTGAAACTAAAAAATGAAATTGAAAGCGGTATTATTCGTCAAGAACAAGGTAAACCTATTGTTCATTTAACATTGACTAATGGGCAAGCTTACGCACAGAAAGGTCATTTAGAGTTTTCTGATGTGACTGTTGATGAAACCACAGGCTCAATTACCATGCGTGCTATCGTACCTAACCCGAAAGGGGAGTTATTACCGGGTATGTTTGTTCGTACTAAATTAGAAAATGGTGTTCGTCAAAATGCAGTTTTAATTCCACAACAAGCCGTTATTCGTACAGCACGTGGTGAAGCGACAACAATGGTTGTTAATAAAGACAATGTTGTTGAAGTTCGTACCATTAATGTGTCACAAGCTGTTGGTAATAAGTGGCTAGTAAATAGTGGTGTTCAGGCGGGTGACCGCGTTATTGTTTCTGGATTGCAAAAAGCAAAACCAAAAATGACGGTAACCGCTCAAGAAGAGAATTTAGATGAGAAATCATCACCTGAACAAACTGAGCCAGCTAAGAATCCTCAATAAGGAGTCGGTGATCCATGCCTAAGTTTTTTATAGATAGACCGATATTTGCGTGGGTAATTGCAATAATTACCATGCTTGCAGGTCTTCTGGCGCTCATCAAACTGCCTGTTGCCCAGTATCCAACGATTGCACCGCCCGCGATTTCTATCTCGGCGGTTTATCCTGGTGCTGACGCCACCACTGTGCAGAACACAGTTACCCAGGTTATCGAACAGAATATGAATGGTATCGATAACATGGTGTATATGTCTGCGACTAGTGACTCAGCCGGTATGATGAATATCACTCTGACCTTTGAAGCAGGTACTGACCCTGATATCGCGCAAGTACAAGTGCAGAATAAACTGCAACTTGCCATGCCGTTATTACCTCAGGAAGTGCAACAACAAGGGATTAGTGTTGATAAATCCTCAAGTTCATTCTTGATGGTCGCGGGTTTCATCTCAAATGACGGTTCAATGTCACAAGATGATATCGCAGACTATGTGGGTGCAACAATTAAAGACCCGTTAAGCCGTGTAACCGGTGTGGGTGAAACCCAGTTATTTGGTACCCAATACGCAATGCGTATCTGGCTAGATCCCGATAAACTGGTGAA
The DNA here is from genome assembly GCF_014897315.1 of Proteus sp. FME41. Taxonomy (GTDB): domain Bacteria; phylum Pseudomonadota; class Gammaproteobacteria; order Enterobacterales; family Enterobacteriaceae; genus Proteus. Next base: position 88,085 of record NZ_JABUYL010000003.1, read on the forward strand.
ATACAACATGACAACACTTGATGTTATTGGTGCAATTAGAGCGCAAAATAACCAAGTGGCAGCAGGTCAATTAGGGGGTACACCTCCTGTTCCTGGTCAGCGTTTAAACGTATCAATTATTGCCCAAACCCGACTCAATAACGCAGCTCAGTTCTCTGATATCCTGATGAAAGTCAACACTGACGGTTCGCAGGTTAAGTTAAAAGATCTTGGCGTTGTTGAAATGGGTGCTGAAAGCTATAGTACCGTTGCTCGCTTTAATGGCCTACCGGCTTCAGGTATCGGTATTAAATTAGCAACCGGCGCTAACGCATTAGATACCGCAACGGCTGTACGTGCTGCATTGGCTGAGATGGAGCCGTTTTTCCCTGCTGGATTAGAGATTGTCTATCCTTATGACACAACGCCTTTCGTTAAAATCTCTATCAACGAAGTAGTAAAAACGCTTGTTGAAGCGATCATGCTGGTATTCGTAGTTATGTATCTGTTTTTACAGAACTTCCGTGCTACGCTTATCCCAACGATTGCAGTACCCGTTGTATTGTTAGGTACCTTCGCCATACTTTCGGCGTTTGGTTATTCGATAAATACCTTGACGATGTTCGCGATGGTACTTGCCATCGGGCTTCTGGTGGATGACGCCATCGTTGTGGTAGAAAACGTCGAACGTGTTATGCAAGAAGAAGGCTTATCGCCGAAAGAAGCAACACGTAAATCCATGGGACAAATCCAAAGTGCGTTGGTCGGTATCGCCCTTGTACTTTCTGCGGTATTTATTCCAATGGCATTCTTTGGTGGTTCAACAGGTGCGATTTATCGTCAGTTCTCTATCACCATCGTATCAGCAATGGTTCTGTCTGTTTTCGTTGCATTGATTTTAACACCTGCACTTTGTGCAACAATGTTAAAACCCGTGCCAAAAGGCAGTCATGGTGTGCAAACAGGTTTCTTTGGTTGGTTTAACCGTACCTTTGAAAAGAGTAGCCACCACTATACTGACAGTGTATCCCGTACGCTTCGCGGTACAGGCCGTTACTTGCTCATTTACGTTCTATTAGTCGCGGGCATGGCGCTGATGTTTATTCGCCTACCTGCATCGTTCTTGCCTGAAGAAGACCAAGGGGTATTACTGACCATGGTTCAGTTGCCTGCAGGTTCAACACAAGAACAGACTCAAGGCGTATTAGAAAGAGTTAATGACTACTTCAATACTGAAGAAAAAGAACTCGTTAAATCTGTCTTTACCGTAAGTGGCTTTGGCTTCGGTGGTCAAGGTCAAAATATGGGTCTGGTCTTCGTTGTATTGAATGATTGGGATGAACGGAAAACGGATGAAGACAAAGTTCCAGCCATTGTAGGCCGTGCCAATAAGGCATTGTCGCAAGTTAAAGAAGCCTTTGTTTATTCCTTTAACATTCCAGCAATTGTTGAATTAGGTTCTGCGGGTGGTTTCGAATTCGAGTTAGTTGATAAAGCTAACCTCGGTCACGAAAAACTCATGGAAGCACGAAATCAGTTACTGGGTCTGGCTGCGCAACAACCTCAAATGTTAATGGGTGTGCGTCCTAATGGTCAGGAAGATACTTCTCAGTATCGCCTGTATATTGACTTGGAAAAAGCACAAGCTCAAGGTGTTGCTATTAGCGATATCTATTCAACATTAGGTACGATGTTTGGTGGTAGCTACGTTAACGACTTTATCGACCGCGGTCGTGTTAAGAAAGTTTACGTTCAAGCAGGCTCACAATTCCGTATGTTGCCACAAGATATTGGTAATCTTTATGTTCGTAACAATATTGGTCAGATGGTTCCATTCTCATCGTTTATTGATACCAGTAAAGATCCTTGGTTATACGGCTCTCCACGTTTAGAGCGTTATAACGGTTTACCTGCAGTCCAAATTCAAGGTAGTGCAACACCGGGTCAAAGTAGTGGTGATGCAATGCTAATGATGGAAGACCTCGCCAGTAAATTACCAAGTGGTATCGGTTATGAATGGACAGGAATGTCATATCAGGAGCGTTTATCTGGTAACCAAGCGCCTGCGCTGTATACCATTTCCTTGATAGTGGTATTCCTCTGCCTTGCTGCTCTTTATGAAAGCTGGTCAGTACCATTCTCAGTCATGCTTGTGGTTCCTTTGGGGGTTATCGGTGCGCTGTTGTTCACCACATTCCGAGGCCTTGAGAATGACGTTTACTTTAAGGTTGGGCTCTTAACAACCATTGGGCTATCGGCGAAGAACGCAATATTGATTGTTGAATTCGCCAAAGACTTGATGGAAAAAGAAGGAAAAGGACTCATCGAAGCAACGTTAGACTCCGTTAGAATGCGTCTACGTCCAATTCTAATGACATCACTGGCCTTTATGTTAGGGGTTATTCCTCTAGTATTAAGTAATGGTGCGGGTTCAGGTGCACAGAACTCAGTAGGTACTGGTGTATTCGGGGGAATGATCGCCGCGACTTCACTTGCTATCTACTTCGTTCCTATTTTCTTCGTTGTGATCCGTAGACGATTCGCGAAGAAAAACGAAGATTTAGAACATCCAAGTAATTCACATTAATTAGTGTGAAAATAGAAAAGGCCGCTTTCGCGGCCTTTTCTTTATCTCTTGATATATCGTTTTAAATGAAGACTTATCTCAGTCTGTTATTTTAAAAAATATCTCTTTAATCAATAAATCTCTTTTCTTTTTTTCTTATATATGATTTTTTGTCAAAATCAAACAATACTGTTATTTATAAATAACAACGATAAATATGCCTTATTTACATGCTTAAACATTCAAAATGTAATAAAAATAAGGATAATCATGATGTTAAATAAAATGTTCCTCAACTGGAATTTCTTGTTTTTTACGAAAATAGACAAAATTCTGTTGTTCAGATAGTGACTTATGCGATAATAGTGCTATATTAAGCAAAGAAGCACTTTACTGTATAAATTTTAAACTCATTTGTATGCAATTGAACATTTGATATTGTCTTTCGATATGCTATTACTTTGTTAGAAATAATAAATATAATTATTAAACTCTTTTAGCATACAAGTAAATATAAATGCCTATTTTCAAATTTATGTTTTTTTATTAATCCATTAATGAATTATGTGATGTATCCCATTAATAAGTTCAACTCTACGTATTTATCATTATTAATGAATATTTTCTATTAATTCAGCCACGATAAGTTATGGACGAATATTCACCAGAAAAAGTAGATTTAGCTGAATTGTCGTTTTTATGTGAAGAGCTATTACAGCAAGCGCTGGGCTCGTTAGATAAAGGCGATACCGTTTGGCACAATGATCTGAGTAGCACAAAAAGCGTTGACCTTAATGTCTTAATTGAACACATTATGGGCTTTAGTTGGAAGTTTAAGATTAAGTATCCAGATAAACAGGTCATTAATACTCTTATAGAAGAGTATCTTGAAGAGACATATCGCTTATTTGGTAATACATCAATTTCTTACTCAGATATCAATAATTGGAAAGAGTTAAATCATTCACTTTTAACACTTATTGCCAAAAACCCAAAAAGTTATATTAAGTAAATTTAATTATCTTTAGTTTTATTTTAAATAATAGAGAAAAGACAACATGACTAAGACAGACTATCTAATGCGTTTAAGAAAATGCACTTCAATCGAAACATTAGAACGAGTGATTGAAAAAAATAAATATGAACTTTCTGATGATGAACTTGAGCTGTTTTACTCAGCTGCGGACCATCGTTTAGCCGAACTTACTATGAATAAGTTATATGATAAAATCCCAGCATCTGTTTGGAAATTTGTAAGATAATTTCGTTCTATTTAATTACCTTCGTTTTATTTTTGCTATTTTTATTTTTTATAGTAGTAGGGTTGTTAATTCTTAATTTAGATATCGTTTTATTCACGTTTTCTTATCAGTAGAATGATTACACACCATCATGCCGTTAACTTATTACGGCATGACTGCACTGCTTTACTCAACTTTTCTTCCCATTATAAATATCATCATTAATTTTCTTATAATGCATCGATACATTGAATCTATTATTTTCTATATGAACAATATTAATATTCAGAGTCGAAAAATAACACATATGATGAGTAAATATAGGGAATGTAAATAGAGAAAGATAAACTTTAAGGAGCTAGAAATTGGGTGGGGCCTTGCCAGCGACATCCCGGCACACGCGATACCTGCCATGGCTGCTTCCTTCCGGACCTGACCGAGTTAACAAGTTAGCGTTGCGGGAGAACCAACAAGACCCCATAGATTGTCTTATTGCTAAGACGTCACGCATTATGTTTTAAACTCACCAAAATAGCAAGGACAGTGAGCCTAAGTGATGATTAATTACCCAAATTAGCATTATCTTTTACTCAACAACCTCTCACGTTTTTCCCCCACCTCATTTACCCATCAATGAGACCCAATTTCATTGGTTAAAAAGCAATAAGCTTATAAACTAAAAAATAAATATTCATGCGTCATTAGGCGCAATTTAAGATAAAAAGGGAGATTGTTTTTTTATCTTTCTTAGGATTGTATATAATCAATTCTATAAAAATAACCCGATCTAATGATACAGGTACACTATGAGTCAGGCATTGAAAGATCTCATCAATTTGATGGCGCTTGAAAAAATAGAAGAAGGTCTATTTAGAGGTCAAAGCGAAGATTTAGGATTACCTCAAGTTTTTGGTGGGCAAGTGGTAGGCCAAGCGCTGTGTGCAGCAAAACAGACTATTGCAGATAATCGCTATATCAACTCATTTCATAGCTATTTTTTGCGCCCAGGTGATAGCCACAAACCTATCGTTTATGACGTAGAATTTATTCGTGATGGCGGTTCATTTAGTACCCGTAGAGTGAGTGCTATCCAACAGGGTAAACCTATCTTTTATATGACGGTCTCTTTTCAAGAGTTCGAAGAAGGTTTTGAGCACCAAGATACAATGCCCGACGTACCATTTCCTAATGAACTCATCCCACAAGATGAAATTCTGAAAAAACTCGCACCTAAATTACCTGAGCCTATTAGATCGTTAGCATTACGAGAACCCCCCTTTGAAGCACGCCCGGTGCAATACTTTAGTCCTTTTGGCTACGCTAAAGCACCAGCCGAGCGCTATGTTTGGTATCGTAGTCGTGGTGAGATGCCATCAGATCCTTTCTTGCATCAATACTTGCTCGGTTATGTTTCTGATTTTGACTTTTTACCCACTGCTCTCCAACCTTACGGCTTAGGCTTTATGGATCCAAGCCTTCAAGTTGCCACTATTGATCATTCAATGTGGTTTCATCGCCCATTTCGCATTGATGACTGGCTACTTTATGTGATTGAAAGCCCGTCTGCATCAGGAGGGAGAGGATTTGTTAGAGGTAAATTCTTTAATACAAACGGTCAGTTAGTGGCCTCTTCTGTTCAAGAAGGTGTTATTCGCCAAAAACGGACTAAATACTCTAAATAATTTACTGATATATTCCCCCCTCAAAAGAGGGGGAATAGACAATTACTGCTGATACGCCCTTTCACCATGAGTGGTTAAATCTAATCCATCATGCTCTTCTTCTTCAGAAACACGTAACCCCACCAATTTATCTGAAATTTTAAAACCGATATATGCCACAATTCCCGACCAAACAACGGTGATCGCAACGCTTATTAACTGAATTAACACCTGTTTACTTAATGTCATACCATCGCTGTATCCCACGCCACCTAAAAAAGATGCAGTAAACACTCCCGTTAATAAACAGCCTGCGATACCACACGTGCCATGAATACCAAAAACATCACAAACATCATCTGCTTTTAACCAACGTTTTAGCGTAACAACGCCCCAAAGCCCAATAATTCCACCAATAATGCCAATAAATAACGCGCCCATCACGCCAACCGTACCCGCAGCAGGTGTAATTGCCACCAGCCCAGCAATACAACCTGAGCAACTGCCTAACATGGATGGTTTTCCTCTCGTTAACCATTCTGAAACAGTCCAAGAAAGCACGGCGCCTGCTGTTGCAACAACCGTATTTAAAAAGGCTAAAGCGGCGATAGCATTTGCGCTCCCTGCTGAGCCTGCATTAAAACCAAACCAACCAATATAAAGTACGGCTGTCCCCGTAAACACCATTGGTAAATTATGAGGCTTAAGTGCTACATACTGATAATCACGCCGTTTCCCCAGTAAGTAAGCACCAACAAGAGCTGCAACTGCTGCATTGATATGAACAACCGTTCCTCCGGCAAAATCTAGCGCACCATCATCAATTAACCAACCCCCTTCCCCCCATACCATGTGGGCAATAGGAATATAAGAAAGCGTAAACCAAATAACCGTAAAAATAAGCAGAGCAGAAAATCGGATGCGCTCACCTAATGCACCAACAATTAATGCAACAGTGATAACGGCAAAAGAACCTTGAAAAGCAATATGCACATATTGGTTAATTACCCCTGACAACGAATCCAACGAAACATTATTTAAAAAAGTAAGTGACCACCCACCCCAAATTTTATTACCTGCAGTAAATGCCAAACTGTAGCCAAAGATAATCCAAAGAATGACAATGACACTAAAGATCATCATCACTTGTGTCACCAAAGAAAGCACATTTTTGCTTCTCAACAATCCCCCATAAAACAAAGCAATACCAGGTATCGTCATAAAAAAAACGAGTGCGGTGCATATCAGCATAAAGCCATTATCTGCTTTATCAATAATCACTGTTTCAGCAGCAAACGCAGATGAAGAAAAGTATGTAAGCACTAACATTAAGAATAAAGAAAGTAAGTTTTTCATTGAAATTCTCCTTTAAAGTGCTTCATCACCAGACTCACCCGTACGAATACGAACAGCCTGCAATAACGCCAAAACAAAAATTTTTCCATCACCGACTTTGCCTGTATCTGCTGCTTCCATAATAGTTTGTATAACGGGCTCAAGTTGTTCATCACAAATAGCGAGTTCTATTTTTACTTTAGGGAGAAAATTGACTTCATACTCTGCACCTCTATAAAGCTCTGCATGTCCTTTTTGTCGTCCATATCCTTTAACTTCACTGATTGTCATCCCTTTTATTCCTAAATCAGAAAGTCGTTCTCTTACCTCGTCTAATTTAAATGGCTTAATAATGGCGATAATATATTTCATATAAACCTCATCGATGTTAGAAAGAACAAGATTTATAGAGCAAAAGACATGCCAATTTTTAATTGATTGATACTTAAAGAAAAATAAAAAAAATCAAGTTATAATAATTAAAATCATCACCATATTGGTGCAAAAAATACACTATTTTGATAAAAGTGAGATAAATAGAAAGCAAAAAAAGAGCACATAAAATTTATGTGCTCTTTAAAAAAAACAGATGTTAATTTTAAGATAATTAGTCTACTTCAGCAGGATTTTCTACTTGTAAGGACTCTCTAACTTGCTGCAATTGATACATATTATAGTATCGCCCTTTTTGTGAGAGTAATTTAGCATGATCCCCCTGCTCTACAATTGCACCACGATGAAGCACCACAATTTCATTAGCTTCAATAATGGTAGACAGTCGATGTGCAATAACAATAAGTGTCGTTTTCTCTCTCACCACTTTCAATGCTTTTTGTATAGCTTGTTCTGTTCCTGAATCAATATTTGCCGTTGCTTCATCAAGAATAAGAATACGAGGCGGAATTAATAATACACGCGCTAATGCAAGAAGTTGTTTTTGCCCTGCTGATAATCGATTCCCTTGTTCGCCTAATTCAGTCTGTAATCCTTTAGGTAATGCTTTAACCCACTTATCCAGTTGCACTGTCTCTAATACTTGCCATAAATGCGACTCATTGCATTCTCGGCCCAACGTAATATTGTCATACAGAGAACCGGATAATAAAACGGGATCTTGTTGTACCATTGCAATACCACTGCGTAATGCCGCGTGAGAATAATCTTCTAGTGGTTGCCCATCTAAAGTGATACTCCCTTTTTGCCAAGGGTAATTTCCCATTAACAAACTTGCTAATGTACTTTTTCCACTTCCAGTATGCCCAACAAATGCGACAAAATGGCGCGCAGGAATAGCTAAATTGATCGCTTTTAATACCCATTGCTCATCACGATAAGCAAACCAAAGAGAATTAACATCGATATTGCCTTGAGTGATAGCTTGAGATGATGAGCCATAATGTTGTAAAGGGGCGTCCATCAGTTCAAAAACACGTTCACCAGAGACAACGGCCTGCTGCAAAATAGATTGTTGAGAGGTCAGTGTGATCAAGGGTTCATTTAATCGCCCTAAATAACTAATAAAGGCATATATAACCCCAACACCAATGACTGCACTACCTTGATAGCCAAATAGCATCAATAAGCCACACAAAACTAATGCAGATAGCATACTCAATAAAGGACGTAATAATAGTCCATCGAGTTTCAATGCTTTCATACGAGCTTGATAATGTTGCCAGCTATCATCAGAGATATTTTCGCCAAATCGAGCTTGTTGCCTAAATTGCTGAATCACTGACATACCATTAATGACCTCATGAAAGCCGTCATTAATGTTTGCAAGAAAATGACGTACATTACGCACTATCGGCGTACTGAGTCGCTGATAAAGCATCATTACACCAATAACAGCAGGAAAGATTGTCATTGCCACTAGGGCCATTTGCCACTCTAATAAGAACATGGCAATCAACATAACAACGACTAAAGCAATAGCACGGAATAATGTCGGTAATACGTTAACAAACAAGTCTTTAATTGTTTCGGTATCATTTGTAACACGAGAAATTAATTGCCCCACAGGTTGATTATCAAAAGCACTTAATGGCTGTTTTAGTGCCGCACTCATTACATCTGTACGTAATTGTTGTACAACGCCCACAGCGGCATGATTAAACACAATCGCCTGATAATAGTGAAGTGTTGCGGCAATTATTTGCAATAAAATAAAAGCCAGTGCTAAACCTAATGAGGACGTCAATTCAACATTATTGGTCGCGACTTTTGCATCAATAAAATAGCCAACAATTAATGGGCCGCCTACTTCAGCCACGGCGGCTACCCACAACATAACGACACCCCATGTCATCGGTTTGCGATAGGCTTTACCGTAAGTTAAAAGACGCTTTAATGCAGGAAATAGCGCTTTAACGGATTTATTTTTACTCATCGTCATCCAGCGCTGCCTCTAGTTGCTGATAATGGTACATATCCTGATACCAACCTGGTATTGAAATTAATTGTTGATGTGTACCTTGTTCTATAACTTCACCTTGTTTTAGGACTAAAATATTTGTGGCACCCACTAATGCAGATAAACGATGTGCGCTGATAATCAACGTTCTATCTTTTCGCCATTGTGATAAATTTTGTAAAATTTGATATTCAGTTTGTCCATCAACCGCAGACAATGCATCATCTAACAACAAAATTTCAGCATCTAATAGCAGTGCGCGAGCAATAGAAATACGCTGTTTTTGTCCCCCTGACAACATCACACCTTTTTCACCAACTTGCGTTTGGTAACCTTCAGGTAAACGTAAAATATCATCGTGAATATTTGCCAATTTGGCGACCGCTTCTATTTCATCTTTTGTTGCGTCAGGGCGACCCAATGCAATATTTCCGGCAATAGTATCTGAAAATAAGAAAGGTGTTTGATTAACCACCGCTAATCGTGCACGCCATGCATCCAGTTTTAATTGATAAATAGGTACGGATTGAAAACAAACTTCACCATCAGTGACATCATAAAGTCGTTGAATGACAGAAAGTAGTGTGCTTTTACCACTGCCGGTTACCCCACAAAGACCCAGCATATTCCCTGGCGATAAAGTGAAATGAATATTTTTAAGCACATCCGTCGATTGTTCAGGATACTGAAAACGCTTGATATCAACAGATAAAACACCGCGACCTTGTTTTGGTAATAATTCACCATCAATCATATCCAGTTTTTCGTTCAACAAACTGTTAATTCGACTATAAGCCGCACTACCACGTTCAACAATATTAAACATCCATGCTAACGCCAGCATAGGCCAAATCATTTGTCCTAAATACATCACAAAGCTGGTTAATTCACCTAATGTCATCTTGCCATTAAGAACAAGATAACTCCCTCCTGCAACAGCGATTAAGTTAGCAAAGCCGATCGCCATAAAAATAGTCGGATCAAATAACGCATCAACTCTTGCGACACGCATATTCTGTCGCCCAGTTTCTTTTGCTACGTCATCAAAACGAGAGGCATGTTGTTGCTCTAGCCCAAATGATTTGATCATACGAATACTGCTTAGGCTTTCTTGTGCTTGATTATTCAGTGAAGAAAAAAGAGCTTGAGCGGTTTTAAAGCGACTGTGTAGTTTGTCTCCATAGCGCTTAATCAAAATTGCCATTAATGGCATAGGTAACAATGAAATTAATGTCAATTCCCAGCTTAGTTGGATACTCATCATGACAAGCACCGCAAGCCCCATGACCATAGAATCCACTAAAGTCAGTACACCTTCACCCGCAGCAAAGACAACTTTATCAACATCATTTGTCGTACGTGCAATTAAATCACCAGTACGATAACGATAATAGAAAGAGGAAGATTGTTGATTCAATTGTTGGTAGATCTGCATCCGCAGTTTTACCGCTAATTGATAAGAGGCACCAAATAGCCAAAGACGCCAAAAATAACGCAAAAGATAAACCGCGAGGGCAATTAAGACCATCACGCCAACCCAATTCATTACTTGACTAAACGACAGACTATGGTTATCGACACCATCCACAATGATCCCAACAATCTTAGGTGGGATCACTTGTAATACTGCGATAACCATCAATAAGAAAATAGCACCGACATAACGACGCCATTCACTGAGGAAATACCAACTGAGCTGTGAAAATAGAGCCACGCCTTAAATCCTAAGGTTATACAAAAAATAAAAGTGCCAGTTGGTAAAGATGAACCTTATTCAGGTATCGGCATTGCCGTTGTGTATTTAATTTTTTCCATTGCAAAGTTAGAAGTCACGTCAATAAGGCCTGGTACACCATTAACCATACGCTTATAAAACAAGTCGTAACTTTTCATGTCTACCACTTCAACATGCATTAGATAATCACACTCACCCGCCATTCGATAGAATGTCAGTACTTCTGGCATTTGCTTAACAAATGAAACAAACTGTTCGTACCATTCGCTGTTGTGTTGCTGTGTTCTAATCATAACAATAACTGTCAGCCCTAGCCCGATTTTTTCACTATCAAGCAATGCAACACGCTTACGAATATACCCTTCATCCTCAAGTCTTTTCAATCGTTTCCAGCAAGGCGTTGAGGTTAGGTTAACAGCCTCCGCCAAAGTATTCAGTGAGAGGCTTGAATCTTCCTGTAATAGCGCTAATAGTTTACGGTCAATCTTATCCAACATAGATACTCCTTCAAAATATGCCCCTACAAAAAATAATGATAACCTGCCCCTAACTATAAGAGTAATCATCTAATGATAAATCGGTAATAAATTGCCATAATATATGTACTTTTATGCGTACTAACCCTTACGAAAATTCAATATTCAGGAGTATTCTGATGAAAAAAACGGTCGTTGTCTTTAGTGGTGGACAAGATTCGACAACTTGCCTTATTCAAGCAATAGAAAAGTTCGACGAAGTTCATTGCATCACGTTTAATTATGGGCAACGCCATAAAGAAGAAATTGAGGTAGCACAAAAAGTTAGTCGATCACTAGGGGTAACTGCGCATAAAGTTTTAGATGTAAGTTTACTCAATGAACTCGCTATCAGTAGTTTAACTCGCGACAATATCCCTGTTCCTGATTTCAAAGAAAGTGAACAGAGTGATATTCCAAGCACCTTTGTCCCCGGAAGAAATATTCTTTTCCTCACTTTAGCAGCAATTTATGCTTACCAAATTGGGGCTGAAAGTATCATTACAGGTGTTTGTGAAACTGATTTTTCTGGTTATCCTGATTGTCGTGATGAATTTGTTAAAGCGTTGAATCATGCAGTCAGCTTAGGTATTGCACGTGATATTAAATTTACCACGCCATTGATGTGGCTAGATAAAGCCGAAACTTGGGCTTTAGCTGATTACTATAAAAAGCTAGATTTTATACGTCATGAAACCTTAACTTGCTATAACGGTATTCAAGGTGATGGTTGTGGTGAGTGTGCAGCTTGTCATTTAAGACAACGCGGGTTGAACACCTATTTAGAAAATAAAACGCAAATAATGCAGTCTATGAAACAAAAAGTTGGATTGAAATAATCTTAGAGTATGCAGTGATAACTCACCAAGTATTATCACTGCATAAAATACGTTTAAATGACCTTAATAACGTTACGTTTATCCATCATGGGGTATTTATAGGTATTATGATGATTGGCGGACATACTCAAGTTTTTCTCTTAATTGATCGGTAAGTGTTAGCGCTTTTTTTGTATTAATATCAACAAGAACAAAGGTAACCAATGCATCAGAAATAAGTGCACCATCATTTTTTCTGACTATTTTTTGAGATAGCACACCACTTTTCACCCCCACTTCAGCAATGTCACAATCAATCATCAATTCATCACCTAAATTTGCTGGTAAGCGATAATTAATATTGATATTAGCAACCACCAAGGCTAAACCGTTACGTTTAAACCAAGAAAAATCTAAATGTTGCTCAATCCAATCCCATCGAGCCTGTTCTAAAAACTCAAGGTAACGTGCATTATTCACATGTTCAAAAACATCTAAATGAAAGCCATAAACTTTAATTAATGTACTCATATCAATTTATTACCTCTTGATTATTCTAATAAACTTTTTATAAAGTTTTTTTGCGATACCATAAATATAGCCAAGAAAATAAATTTAGTAATTTCTGATATAGATTTATCGCATTTTCTTTTAACAAAGAAAATGTGAAGAAAATGTGTTTCTCTTATCAAAATAAAAATCAAAGAGAAACACAGGAATTTTCAATCAATATTCATGTTGTTACTATCACTTATACTCAATATCGTATAAGAATGAATACCTTAATTAATAACAATAAAATCTCGATTTTGATCAACTAATTTCATTCCTATACCAAACACTTTTTCAAGTTCATCGATAGAAGTAAAACGCCCTAACTGTTCGCGATAATCAATAATGGCTTGCGCTTTTGCTTTTCCTATCCCTTTTAACCCCATTAATTCATCTACTGTTGCCGTATTTAAATCAACTTTACCTTCTGTATTTGTTTTGACTTCTTTAATACCACTATCAACGGATGTACTAGCTTCAATAGAAACCGTTGGTGTTGAAGTGGGTGTTTCTTCTGCATAAGAGAAAGGAGAAAGTCCTAATCCCAAAGCAAGGCAAAGAGAGGCCATAAAACCTGACAACATTTTTTTATCCATCTTCATAATCATAATTTCCTTTTATTCAATAATTTTAAATTCAATCGCAAACAGAGATTTCCGAATGCAGAAAAAGAATGACAATATATTGATAAATAAGCAATTATATAAAAATAGAACTACGAGAAAGTAGGAGAAATAAAAATGAACAAAAGAAGTATTACAAAAAATTGTCGGACTTGCTCTCAAATATGAACTTTTCGAGAGGCCGAGTTATTTGTTTAAATTATCGAGAATAGCATCCATAAAAAAACCCAGCGTTATGCTGGGTTTTCAATAAAATAACTCAAATTCGATTATTGATAATCTTTATCAAAAATTTCAATTTTCGCGTTATCTTTTAAGTCACGTAACATCAATTGTAATGCTTCTTCGCCCATTTGAGCGCGGTAGAGATTAGTCATAAACTCTAATTGCTCTGATGTTGGCTTGCCATCAGTCACACTATCTAATTGAATAAGGACGACTTTAGTACCGGGTACATTAGTCATTCCATACTCTTTTTTACCTTCTGCTGGTTTAGGCATAGCAAAAATAGCCGTTTGTACTGCATCTGTTGCTGATGAATGAACAACACTTTCTACATCACCGAAAGAGAGGTTAGCCGCTTTTAGTGCTTCTTCACCTTTACCTTCTTTTAAAGCAGCTAACAATTTTTGTGCTTGCGCATTCATCGCTTGTGATGCTTTTTGCTGTTTAACTAGCATAATGACTTGATCACGGACTTTATCTAAAGGTTGGCTTGATGAAGGCTTATAACCTTCTACACGCACGATAAATGCACTGTCGTTACCTAACGTCACCATATCTGAATTCATGCCCGTAGGGCCATTTTCATCAACTAATGAACCACCAAAAATTAATTGGGTAAGCTTTTCATTATTTAATGGTGCAGGTACCGTATTTTCATCAAACCAATCTGTATCAACAATCGTCACATTACCTGCTTTCGCTGCCGGTGCTAGAGTATCGTTGTCGTTAGAGGCAGCTTGGCTTACTTTCTGTTGTAGTGCAAAGAAATCATCAATCGCTTTGTTTTCACGCATTTTTGCCAGTAAATCTGTTTTTATTTCATCAAATGGTTTTACAACAGATTGTCTAACATCATCTAGGCGAAAAATCGCGTAGCCATTGCTGATTTTAACGGGCTCAGAAAGTTGGCCTTTTTCAGTTAAACTTGCATTAGCCAGTTCAGGTAACTCTTGACCAATAGTTATCCAACCTAAAGAACCATTTTGTTTTGCAGAGAAGGTATCAACTGATTTTTCTTTCACTAACGTGACAAAATCGGCACCTTTTTTCAGCTCTTCTGCAGCTGCTTTAGCCGTGGCTTCATCCGCTAACACCAAGATGCTGTATTGTTTTTGCCCTGCAGCAGTAAACTCGTCGATATTACTGTCGTAATACGCTTTAGCTTCATCATCAGTAATATTGATACTGTTAAGATCTTTTTGAGCATTTAACTGGATATAGCTTATTTTAAATTGCTCTGGCGCGATAAACATATGATTATTTTGCTCATAAAACGCCTTTACTTCTTCATCAGATGCCGTTTCTTTTTCAAGGAATGGCTGAATATCTAATGATGCTAAACGGACATTACGGCTTTGTAGCATTAATCCTGCAAATTCTTTTACTTCGCTATCTAAGGCAAAATCAGTGCCTTGAACAGAAAATCGTAGTTGCTGGCTAATCAGGTTTTGGCGAATACCTTCTGCAAAAGCTTCAGCATCAATATTATTGCCTTTCAATAAATCGACATATTTTTTATTGTCAAATTTACCGTCTGTTTGAAAGTAAGGAAGGGCAAAAATTGCATTTCTAATTTGCTGATCACCCGCTGAAATACCTAGCGTTTGTGCAAATTGATCAAGTAATGCTTGATTGATAAGTAAATCTAGAGCTTGTTGGCGAATCAGTTTCTGGCCTTCTTCGGATGAAGCAAGAGTAGCGAAGTTTTCACCCATATCTTGTTGTAGTTGAGAACGACGTTGCTGATAAGCTTGCTCTAATTGAGAACGGCTAATTTTATATCCGTTAACTTCAGCAGCATCATTAACGCCAGAACTAAAGAGATATCCGCCCACACCAGTTAGGACGAAAGAGAGGATGATCACAGCTAATAATAACTTGATAAATGGATTATTAGCAGTTGAACGAATGTTGTCCATCATAACGAGACGAGGCTCCGTTTGGTGAAATAAAAATTATTTTTATGGGTGTTACACGACTATTTTGAGCACAGCAAAAAATAATATGCCCATGCTGGCTTAATATCAAAATGTCGCGACACGCGACAATCGTTAAAAACAGCCAGTCCCGTATTCATGCGCAGTCTTAATACGCACTTTCTATAACCAAGAAAACTAAACAGCATTATTTGATTCATTGATTACGCTAGCCATTTAACTCACCACTGAATCATTCATTGTTGTCTATTTCAGTTATAGAACAACGCGCCATTCTATCAAATGACTACTTCAGTTTCACGTCTTATCGCCAGAGAATACAAGGTTTAATCGTGATTTATAACCTAAAAAAAGAAAAGCGCATCTCAAAAAGATGCGCTTCGTTTTTTAATTGAGTCGTTTTCTGTTTATCCATAACGTTAAGTTAGTAATAAATTGACAGAAAATCAGTTCAATTATTATTGATTAACTGCGTCTTTTAAACCTTTACCCGCACGGAATGCAGGTACTTTCGCAGCTTCAATTTGAATTTCTTTACCTGTTTGTGGGTTACGGCCTGTACGAGCTGCACGATCACGTACAGTGAAAGTACCGAAACCTACTAATGCTACATCATCACCTTTTTGTAAAGATTCAGTGATAGAAGCAACCAGAGCATCTACAACACGACCCGCTGCCGCTTTTGAGATATCTGCATTCGCAGCAATTTTGTCGATCAGTTGAGTTTTATTCACGCTTTCATCCCCATAATTTTATGCGTTATTTTTCACCATTAATGGCAAATTTTGCAAACGTCGTTATATCAAGCCTTTTTAGATATAGCAAGACCGATAAAACAGCATTATTAATTAAAATCCCCATTAAATTAACGACACAAAAAAAGACTGGCAAGCTTTTATTACTTATCCAGCCTTTTTTTTAGCTACAATTTATGACTAACATCACTCTTTAGTGAGATTTATCAGTCACGATTTCCATGCCAAACGGCGAGTTTTGTAGGGCTAACGACAAAACTTCCTCAATTGTTTTCACCGGGTGAATATCCAGGTCAGCAACAATATTTTCAGGAATTTCTTCTAAATCACGTTTATTTTCATCTGGGATAAGAACTGTCTTAATTCCACCACGATGTGCAGCAAGTAACTTTTCTTTTAATCCGCCAATTGGCAATACTTGTCCGCGTAACGTAATCTCACCCGTCATTGCAACATCAGAACGTACAGGGTTACCTGTTAAGCTTGATACCAATGCAGTGCACATTGCAATACCTGCACTTGGACCATCTTTTGGTGTTGCTCCTTCAGGAACGTGTACGTGCATATCACGTTTCTCATAGAAATCGCCATTAATGCCTAGTTTATCAGCGCGAGCACGAACAACGGTCATCGCTGCTTGAATAGACTCTTGCATTACTTCACCTAAAGAACCTGTGAATGTTAGCTTACCTTTACCTGGTACGCTTGCAGTTTCAATTGTCAGTAGATCACCACCAACTTCTGTCCATGCAAGTCCTGTTACCATGCCTACTCGGTTTTCTGTATCAGCACGACCGTAGTCCACTTTACGAACACCTAAGTAGTCTTTGAGATTATCTTCATTAATCTCAATATGTTTGATTGTGCTATCCATAAGCAGTTGTTTCACTGCTTTACGACATAATTTAGAAATTTCACGTTCTAAACTACGTACACCCGCTTCACGTGTGTAATAACGAATAATCCCCATAATAGCGCTGTCATGAATTGTCAGCTCACTTGGTTTTAAGGCATTACGTTCAATCTGTTTTGGTAGCAAGTGCTGTTTAGCGATGTTCAGCTTTTCATCTTCGGTATAACCCGATAAACGAATAACTTCCATACGATCTAACAACGGCGCCGGTATATTCATAGAGTTAGATGTCGCCACAAACATCACATCAGACAGATCGTAATCAACTTCCAGATAGTGATCGTTAAAGGCGATATTTTGCTCTGGATCTAACACCTCAAGCAGTGCGGATGCCGGATCGCCGCGCATATCTGATGACATTTTATCAATTTCATCTAATAGGAAAAGTGGGTTTTTGACACCAATTTTCGCCATTTTCTGAATTAATTTACCCGGCATAGAACCGATGTAAGTACGACGGTGACCGCGAATTTCAGCTTCATCACGTACACCACCTAATGCCATACGAACATATTTACGGCCTGTTGCTTTAGCAATAGATTGGCCTAGTGAGGTTTTACCCACACCCGGAGGCCCTACCAAGCACAGAATGGGCCCTTTAATTTTGCTAACACGAGACTGCACCGCAAGATATTCAAGAATACGTTCTTTAACACGTTCTAAACCGTAATGGTCAGTATCAAGCACTTCTTGTGCCTTTACTAAGTCTTTTTTAACTTTGCTACGGCTATTCCAAGGAACTTGAACCATCCAATCGATATAACTACGTACAACCGTGGCTTCTGCTGACATTGGCGACATCATTTTTAATTTCTGAAGTTCCGCTTCTGTCTTTTCTTTTGCCTCTTTTGGCATTTTTGCAGCATCGATTTTACGTTTTAGCGATTCCATTTCATCAGGTGCATCATCCATCTCACCTAACTCTTTTTGAATCGCTTTCATTTGCTCATTGAGATAATACTCACGCTGACTCTTTTCCATCTGCTTTTTAACGCGGTTACGAATGCGTTTTTCAACTTGCAGCAGATCGATTTCTGATTCCATCATCGCCATTAAATACTCTAGGCGTTCTGTTACATCAGACATTTCAAGTACAGCTTGCTTATCTTTCAATTTCAGCGGCATATGAGAAGCAATAGTATCTGCTAATTTTGCTGATTCTTCGATAGCGTGTAATGATGCTAATACTTCTGGCGGAATTTTTTTATTCAGTTTGATATAACCTTCAAACTGATTAATCGTTGTACGATTTAAAACTTCCTGTTCACGCTCATCAACAGCTGGCGTTTCAAGGTATTCTGCTTTTGCCTGAAAGTATTCACCATTGTCTGATAACGTCGTAATTTTAGCGCGACGAATACCTTCAACGAGGACTTTCACTGTTCCATCAGGCAGTTTTAACATCTGTAAAACAGACGCAACTGTACCAACAGAAAAAAGATCATTAACACCTGGTTCGTCAGTAGATGCATCTTTCTGCGCAACCAGCATAATTTGTTTGTTGTCGTTCATCGCTGCTTCTAAGCAATGAATCGATTTTTCACGACCAACAAACAACGGGATCACCATATGCGGATATACAACGACATCACGTAATGGCAATACAGGTATTTCAATACGTTCTGGACGCTCAGGATTCATAGAGCTCTCTCTTCGTTTTTAGCTTAACGCTTTTACAGGTAATTTTATTCGCATGTCACCAAATAAAATTAATTCCACGGATTGTCAAAATATATAAGGGCACTTTTCTGACATTCAATAGCATCACCCATTAAAAAAACAAAATGAGGGAAAATTCCCTCATTTTTATTGCGTTGGCACGCTTTATCTTAAATTCCTCTCCTATTTTAAGAGAAAAACAGATAATGTCAGGTAAGCGACATTGCCAAATTACGATGCATTATTCACCTGATGCTTGGCTTTCTGGTTGACTATAAATAATCAATGGCTCAGATTTTCCATTAATGACACCTTCATCAATAACGACTTTTTCTGCATTTTCAAATGAAGGAAGGTCATACATCGTATCAAGTAATGCAGCTTCAACAATCGAGCGTAAACCACGTGCACCTGTTTTACGAACCATGGCTTTTTTCGCGATCGCCGTCAGCGCTTCTTTACGAAACTCAAGATCCACACCTTCTAACTTAAATAATGCCTGATATTGCTTAGTCAGTGCATTTTTAGGTTCTTGTAAGATTTGGATAAGTGCATCTTCGCTTAATTCACCTAAAGTAGCCACAACCGGCAAACGACCAATAAATTCAGGAATAAGACCAAATTTAATTAGATCTTCCGGCTCAACTTGGGCTAATAACTCACCTTCGCTGGCTTTTTCTTTTTGGCTTTTCACTTCGGCACCAAAACCAATGCCTGAGTGAGTATTTAAACGTTGTGCAACAACTTTATCGAGTCCAGCAAAAGCTCCCCCACAAATAAAGAGAATTTTAGAGGTATCAACCTGTAAAAACTCTTGTTGTGGGTGCTTACGTCCACCTTGAGGAGGAACTGACGCTACCGTGCCTTCTACTAATTTCAATAATGCTTGCTGTACACCTTCACCAGACACATCACGTGTAATTGATGGGTTTTCAGATTTACGTGTGATTTTGTCAATTTCATCAATATAAACAATACCACGTTGTGCTTTTTGCACATCGTAATCACATTTTTGTAGCAGTTTTTGAATGATGTTTTCAACATCTTCACCCACATAGCCTGCTTCAGTCAGCGTTGTGGCATCTGCCATAGTAAAAGGAACATCTAGGTAGCGTGCTAATGTTTCTGCTAACAGCGTTTTACCGCTACCAGTAGGCCCAATCAGCAAAATATTACTTTTTCCGAGCTCAACACCATTGGCTTTATCGCCATTACGCAGGCGTTTATAGTGATTATAAACGGCAACAGCCAAAACTTTTTTAGCTAATTCCTGACCGATAACATAGTCATCAAGGTGCTTACGGATTTCATGTGGCGTTGGCAATTCACTGCGTTCATGATGAGGTGCCAGTTCTTTTATTTCTTCACGAATGATATCAACACAAAGATCGACACATTCATCACAGATATAAACCGACGGACCAGCGATCAATTTTTTTACTTCATGCTGGCTTTTACCGCAGAAAGAGCAATACAGAAGCTTCCCTGAGCTATCTTTGCGCTTATCTGTCATCAGTCAACCTCACTTAGTTATTCTTCTTATCAATTTATAAGAAGAAGAAAGACTTTTTTACATAGATATTGATAGCCGTTTTCTTTGTATCACTCACTAACAAAGAAAACGTATTAATTCATTGGCTATGACAACAAGCAATAATTAGCTACGTTGTGTATAGACTTTATCCACTAACCCGTATTCTAACGCTTCGTTAGCAGATAAGAAACGATCACGCTCAGTGTCTCTTTCTATTTCTTCAATAGATTTACCTGTATGTTGAGCCATTAGCTCATTCATACGAGATTTTACTTTCAAAATTTCTTGAGCATGAATTTGAATATCGGTTGCTTGCCCTTGGTAACCACCTAGCGGTTGGTGGATCATCACACGAGAGTTCGGTAGGCAAATACGTTTACCTTTCGCGCCCGCAGATAATAAAAAGGCGCCCATTGAACACGCTTGTCCCATACAGATAGTACTCACATCAGCTTTGATATATTGCATGGTGTCATAAATAGACATACCTGCAGTAATAACACCGCCCGGTGAGTTAATGTACAGGTTAATATCTTTTTCTGGGTTTTCTGCTTCTAAAAATAGCATTTGAGCAACGATAAGATTAGCCATGTGATCTTCAACTTGGCCAGTCAGAAAAATAATACGTTCTTTTAACAAACGGGAATAAATGTCGTAAGAACGCTCTCCTCGCGAAGTTTGCTCGATAACCATCGGCACCAGAGCCATATTAGGTGCGAATTGTTCCTGTGAGTCGTTAAATGACATGTCTGTCTCCTATTGCATTCTTATTGGTGCCAATGACAACAATTTTACTTGAGATAATTGATCACGACCATTTCTAATGATCTAATCTCTCACAAGACATTCAAGGCGCCTCGCGAGGAGTGATAAAGAGAATATAGAATTATCTGGAGATAATCGCTCAGATTTCAAGGCAAATTTTGATAAATATACACAAACTGAAAAAAACCCGTGGTAAAAACCACGGGTTTTTGCTTAAAACCGATATTCGCGGTTAAAAATTAACCCATTTGAACTTCATTCATCAGTTCAGTAAATTGAGTTTCTTTTTCAGTTACTTTAGCATTTGCTAAGATTTTTTCTACCGCTTGCTCTTCTAATGCAAGATTACGGATGTTATTCATCAGTTGTTCGTTCTTGTTGTAGAACTCAACCACTTCTGATGGATCTTCGTAAGCTGAAGCCATTTCGTCGATCAGTGTATTAACACGATCGTCTTCTGCTTGCAGTTCATTACTATTGATCACTTCACCTAACAGTAATCCAACGATTACACGACGTTTAGCTTGTTCTTCGAACAGTTCACGTGGTAATTGCAGAGCTTGTTTCTCGTCGCCACCAAAACGTTGAGCAGCTTGACGTTGCAGAACTTCGATTTCGCTGTCTACAGCGGCTGCAGGAACGTCAACTTCATTTGCTTTAACTAAGCCATCAATCACTTGTGTTTTAACACGAGTACGGATTGCATTTTTCAGTTCACGTTCCATGTTTTTACGTACTTCTGCACGTAAACCATCAACAGTGCCGTCAGCAATACCAAAACGCTTGATGAACTCTTCCGTTAATTCTGGCAGTTCACGCTCTTCAACTTTTTTCAGGTTGATCGCGAATTGTGCTTTTTTACCTTTCAGGTTTTCAGCGTGGTAATCTTCAGGGAAAGTCACATCAATAGTGAATTCTTCACCTGCTTTATGACCCATAACGCCTTCTTCAAAACCTGGGATCATACGACCTTGACCCATTGCCAGTACGAAATCTTCCGCTTTTCCGCCTTCGAATTCTTCACCGTCAATAGAACCGTTGAAATCAACAGTTACGCGATCTTCTGCCGCTACTTCGCCGTCTTTATCTTTCCACTCTGCTTGTTGCTTACGCAGTGTTTCTAGCATGTTATCAACGTCTTCGTCTTTAACAGTAACAACGGGTTTTACCACTTCAATGCTTTCCAGACCTTTCAGTTCGATTTCTGGGAAAACTTCGAATTCTACAGAGTAAACAAAGTCTTCACCTTCTTTGTATTGCTCTGGTTTGTAGTCAGGCGCGCCAACTGGGTTTACTTTGTTTTCGATGATAGCGTTAATAAAATTACGCGACATTAAATCACCGAGAACATCATTCAGTACAGACATACCATAACGCTGTTTAACCATAGACATTGGAACGTGACCTTTACGGAAACCATCAATGCGTGCAGTTTTAGCAGCTTTTTTCAGTTCACTGTTTACAGCAGTTTGGATGTCAGCGGCTGGTACGGTGATTGTGACACGACGCCCTAGGCCTTGAGTCGTTTCAACAGAAACTTGCATCTTGTTACCTCAAAATAAGTTTTAGTGCTCGGTCTACTTTAAAGGAAACTAACATGACATTGGCATGTTTAGATTTATTTTCCTTTCAGAACCGGGGCCGCCACATTTAAAAAAACGAGGATCCCTGATATCAGAAGCATCCCGAAACCTTACTGAAAATTAGACGCGACATTATAACGATCTAGAGGGGTTGAGTCGAGAAAGAGCCGTTTTATTCCTCAATTTTTTAATAAAATCGAGTAACTCGCCTCTTTTTTCCCCTATAAAGAACAAAAAACACGCATCTTAGGATCTATTTACTCAACATTAACGATAATGCTGTTAATCTTCTTGGCTTCCACCTCGGCACCCAGGAGAGCGTAATGCTTTATCCTGTTGTTCATGCCATTCACTCAATGTAAACGTGTGCAATGCTAATGCATGAACTCCGTTTTCCATTTCATACGCTAATGCTTGATACACATTGCGATGGCGCGAAACACTGCGTTTATCATTAAAATCATCACTAACAATAATAACTTTAAAGTGGCTTTCAGAACCTTCAGGCACATTATGGCGATGGCTCTCATTTATTACTTGTAAAACATGCGGTGAAAAGCGTGAAATCAGCTTATTCTCAATATCATCACGGATCATTTCTGCCCCTAATATGCTTACCTTTATACCATGGTGAACAAAAAAATAAGCCAACTAGACTATATTGATTTTATCTTTATCAATACAGAATGATGAGCTCACTCTTTTTAATTTTGCTGATGATAATCGCTTATTTTTCATCTTGAGTAAAACCATTGGCCGAATATTGTCAAATGTATAAGTAAAAATGAGGTTAATTTGAAATAAAATCAATTGATAAAATCAGATAATTTCGTTCGTTAAAGGGATATTAGCAACCCATGAGCAGTGATATGATAGGCTAAAGTTTAAAGCCTATTCTACTTTCAACACAACAGACATATTTAACCGAGATTACCTCATGATTAAAAATTTACTCTGTGCTGTTTTTGCATTAACACTGCTTTCAGGTTGTGCAACTCCTAGTAACAAATTATCTATTGAGCCTGTGATGTCACTACCTGCGGCCGACCCAACTATGCGCCCAATTTCACTGAATATTTCAAGCCAAGACAAACGTCCATCAAAAAATCTAGCGGAAATTAACCGTAACGGTAAATTAGAAGTACTTGTTCCAACTCGTGATATTGCATTCTTAATGCAAGAAGTCCTACAAAAACAAATGACAGCCCGTGGCTTTATGATGGGTTCTCCTGCTGCCGCTGATGTCATTATTGTAATTAATAAACTCAGTGCAGATGTAGGTGAAGGTAGTGTTCGCCATAATATCAGTGCAAAAGCAGATATTTCCGTTATTGTCACCTTGCCTAATGGCAGCTCTAACACCAAAACATTCCGTACAAGTTACAATGTTCAAGGCCCATTTGGTGCGACAAATGAAAAAATTGCAGCCGCAATTAATAACGTCTTAACTGAATTAGTTAGTGATATGGCAAAAGATGCCTCCGTTAGCCAATTTATCAAATCTAACGCTCGTTAATTTAATTAGAATAAACGGCCTGTTATCTCAAACGGGTCGTTGAAAGGAATTTTTGCATGGTTCAGCCCGCCTTCAAACAAACCACTTGGTATAAATCATTTATTCTACTGTTACTTGGCTTTACTTCTGGATTACCCCTTGCATTAACCGCTGGTACTTTGCAAGCTTGGATGACGGTAGAAGATATTGATTTAAAAACCATTGGTTTCTTCTCATTGGTGGGGCAAGCCTATGTTTTTAAATTTCTTTGGTCACCCTTTATGGATCGCTATACTCCTTCTTTTCTTGGCCGACGCCGAGGATGGATGTTACTCACCCAAATTGGGTTAGTTATTGGTATTGCAGGAATGGGTTTTTTAAATCCTAGCGATCATTTATGGTGGCTTGCTTCTTTAGCCGTCATTGTCGCTTTTTGTTCAGCTTCACAAGACATTGTTTTTGACGCTTATAAAACAGATATTTTAAAGGCCGATGAACGTGGCACAGGTGCCGCCGTTTCTGTGTTGGGCTATCGCATTGCAATGCTTGTTTCTGGTGGTATGGCACTTTGGCTTGCTGATAAATATATTGGCTGGCAAAATATGTACTGGTTAATGGCAGCCTTAATGGGAATTGGTATTATTGCCACTTTACTCGCCCAAGAGCCAGAAACTGCAGTAAAACCACCTCGTACACTCTATGAAGCAGTCATTGAGCCTTTATCTGAATTTTTCTCACGTAATAATGCATGGCTCATTTTACTGCTCATCGTACTTTATAAAATGGGTGATGCTTTTGCCTTGAGTTTAAGTACTACTTTTCTTATTCGCGGTGCAGGCTTTGATGCTGGAGAAGTTGGCTTAGTCAACAAAACATTAGGACTTGCCGCTACAATTATCGGTGCCTTATTAGGTGGCTTATTAATGCGCCGTTGGAGCTTATTTAAAGCACTGATGATTTTTGGAATAATGCAAGGTGGTTCAAATATTGGCTATTGGTATCTCGCCATCACAGAACAAAACATTTATAGCATGGGTGCTGTAGTTGCTTTTGAGAATATCTGTGGCGGAATGGGAACCGCAGCCTTTGTTGCACTTTTAATGACGCTTTGTCATCTTTCTTTTTCAGCAACACAATTTGCACTCCTTTCTGCATTATCCGCGATTGGCCGTGTTTATGTCGGCCCAGTTGCAGGTTGGTATGTAGAAAGCCATGGTTGGGAAGCATTCTATCTTTTTTCTATTGTTGCTTCAGTACCGGGTCTTATTTTGCTGATGATTTCAAAAAATACACTTCTCTATACGCAAAAAACGGGGGAGTTTCTTAGAAGAACTCAATTTATCAAACAATATCGTTTTGCTCTTTATGGTTTGATATTGACTGTTTTCTTCTTTATATGCAGTTTGATTCTCGTTATTACCCGCTCACTACCCACTTTAGATATGTTCCAGTCTATTGATTTTATTCAATCAATAGAGACCGAATCATTGAGTCATTGGGCTTCATCGCTCTTTTTGTATGGTGTGATTGTTGGTGCAATAAGTCTTGTTGTGGGTACGGTATTAGACTATTTGGCCCTTAGAAGAACCGTTCATTAATCGCCTAGCTTTTCTATCAACAGTAAGAAAAAAGGACAGCTTCAGCTGTCCTTTTTGTATTTTGAGTAAAGAAAATTTATCTAAACAATCTTACTTTTACTGCTTTACCTTTGATTTTACCTTGTTGTAGCTGTTTCCAGACTTGTTTGGCGATAGATTGTTTTACGGCAACATAAGCATGTGTTGGATTAATCATAATTTTACCTATATCAGCACCATTAAAGCCCATATCACCCGTTAATGCGCCTAAAATATCACCTGGGCGCATTTTGGCTTTTTTACCACCATCAATACACAATGTTGCCATTGTCGCTTCAAGTGGGGTAATTTGTAAGCCTGTTGGTAAAGGTAACCAATTAATCTTCATATGAAGCATTTCTTCTAAAGCATTAGCACGCTGAATTTCTTCTGGGGCGCAAAAACTCATAGCTAACCCACTTTCACCCGCCCTTGCTGTACGACCAATACGGTGAACATGCACTTCTGGATCCCATGACAATTCGTAGTTAATGACCATTTCTAATGCTTTAATATCAAGCCCACGAGCAGCCACATCCGTTGCCACTAATACACGACAACTCCCATTAGAAAAACGAATTAAAGTTTGATCACGCTCTCTTTGTTCCATATCACCATGTAACGCAAGTACGCTTTGGTTACTTTCGGTCAGTGTTTCATACACATCTTGGCAATCTCTTTTTGTATTGCAGAACACCACGCAGGAAGCGGGTTGTTCACGGCTTAACAATTTTTGCAACAATCCGATCTTGCCATGACGAGAAACTTCATAAAATTGCTGTTCAACTGCGGGGAGTTCATCAACAGAATTTATTTCAATACTAATAGGATTTTGCTGTATTTTGCGGCTAATTGTGGCAATTTCATTTGGCCATGTTGCTGAAAAAAGCAGTGTTTGGCGAGCGGTTGGCATACGAGAAATAATATCGTTAATATCATCAAAGAAGCCCATATCCAGCATTCTGTCCGCTTCATCAAGTACCAATGTTTTTATACCATCTAATGTAATCGTTTCTTTTTTCAAATGGTCAAGCAATCTACCTGGAGTTGCCACAATAATATGCGCAGCATGAATGAGTGAATCACGTTGAATGCTAAAAGGGACACCGCCGCACAGTGTTAATACTTTAATGTTAGGAAGATAACGAGCAAGGCGACGTAATTCATTGGCAACTTGATCGGCAAGCTCTCGTGTTGGGCATAAAATTAGCGATTGAGTATTAAATTGTTTTGCATCTATGTGTTGCAACAAACCCAAACCAAAAGCAGCCGTTTTTCCACTTCCTGTTTTTGCCTGAGCACGAACATCTTTCCCTGCAAGAATTGCAGGCAGAGCAGCTTCTTGAACTGGGGTCATGGTTAAATAACCTAATTCATTAAGATTAGCGAGTTGTTCAGCAGGAAGGGCGTTAAGTTCAGCAAATGAGGTCACAATGAAAATTCCAAGTAAGATAAAAACAGATATTGGTTAATGATACTATCCCTTAATTCTTGTGTCGTGAGGTATTTTGGCGCTGTTCATATTACTTTTTAATCTAAGAGCCCTTTTTCACCATTATCTCCTTAAAATCCCTCTTTTTTTTCAATTATTCATTTTTAATTTTTGTTGTTAACGCAAAAAAACAAATAAAAAAATACTAAATCTCCCATTTTTTAAACTAATATAAAAATTCTAGAAACAGATCCTATTTTGAGTACAAGTTTCTATAAAATGGATTTTAATAGTTTATTATTCTAATAAAAAAGAAAAACTGAACATTCAACGCAAATATAACCGACCATAAACCATCGAGATAATTTATGATCAAAAAACCATTTTTGTTTGTCATCGCAGCTACATTTTCTCTATCTACTCAGGCCAGTTATTTAGGAGGATTTGTAAGCACAAGTATCAATTACCTAGATTGGACGACACATACCACACACAAAACAGGCAAAACATCTCATAAAGATGATTTTGCTTATTTAGAGCTTGAAGGTGGTGCCAATTTTTCATGGGGAGAGTTCTATGGCTTTTTTGATTTAGAAAACCCCTTCAATAAAAGAGAGATTCAACCAGGGGATAATCAACGCTATACCATTAAAAGCACGGCTCGTATTTATTTAGGCGAAAGTAACTTTAATTTATATGGACATGTTTATGGTACATGGTCACTTCCAGGTAAAAAGTATGGTGGTAACTTTCATGAAGTTAATACTCTTTATGGCTTTGGCTATAACACACAAATCGCTAATTTATGGTTTAAACCTTTTATTGCCCTTCATTATGTTGAGCAATCTAAATATTCAGGCAATAACGGCTATGTAACAGGCTGGGTTGCTGGATATGATTTTAATATAAAAAATCAAAAATTTAGCCTCACTAACTGGCATGAAATGGAGTTTCAGCGACACAAACGTTATGGCAATGGAGGTAAAAATGGCCTTAATGGTGCATTAGCAATTTGGTGGCATCCAACAACAGCAATCACAACAGGTATTCAATATCGTTATGCTTATAAAAAATTAGGCGAAAGTTTTCTGCAAGACGGCATTGTGTATAGTGTGAAGTATAACTTCTGATAGTAAATTGTTAATTTTTATTACAGCGGATTGATTTTTATCCGCTGTAATCCTTTTTTACCACTTAATGAAAATTTTCTCATTAAATATAAATATTCAATAAAAAGCCCATTATCGATATTAAAAATTATACACCAAGCAAATTCAGACATTAAACATCATGATAAAAAGGTTTTTATTTACAAACTCTCCTCCGACCTCTCAATTGCTACTTTTTTAATCAAAATACGTTTTCTTACATTTTTCACTGCATTTTTATTTGTAAAAATATGTATTTATTTTAAAAATATGATACTTTATGAAATTATCGTTAATATCCAATAATTAAATTAACATTTATTTAATAGTTTGATTACTTGTGATCACATTAACACAAAAGACCAACCAACCCCCTACTTACCATTACAATTGTTTACACTGTCGCAACCTTACCGTAAAATGTCCTTACTGATACTGATGAAACAACAATAGAACCTTTGCCATTTAGGTCGTTGGATGAGACTTATGAAATACATAAAAAGTATTGGGACACTCTCGCTATTAGCAGCCGCGCTCTTATTGAGTGGCTGTGATATGGCGTTAATGAATCCCAAAGGCGCTATCGGCGCTGAGCAAAAAACATTAATCCTCATTGCACTTGGTTTAATGTTGATTGTCGTGATACCGGTAATACTGATGGTGATTGTTTTCGCTTATCGCTACCGCGAATCCAATACTAAAGCTACCTATCGCCCAAACTGGGCTCACTCAAATAAAATTGAACTCGTTGTTTGGACTGTGCCTATTATCATCATCGTGATTTTGGCTAGCATCACATGGAAAACAACCCATGAGCTTGATCCTTACAAACCATTAGAGTCCACAGAAAAACCTATCACCATTGAAGTCGTTTCAATGGATTGGAAATGGTTGTTTATCTACCCAGAGCAAGGTATTGCAACAGTCAATGAACTGGCTTTCCCTGCAAATGTGCCTGTTAATTTCAAAATCACATCTGACTCTGTCATGAACTCATTCTTTATTCCTCGTTTAGGTGGACAAATCTATGCGATGGCAGGAATGCAGACCAAACTTCACTTAATTGCTAACGAACCGGGTGAATATCCAGGTATGTCAGCAAGTTATAGTGGACATGGCTTCTCTGATATGAAATTTACTGCGATAGCAACACCTGATCGCACCAGTTTTGATGCATGGGTTGAAAAAGTAAAACAATCACCAGACACGTTAAATACCACCACTGCATTTAATGAACTTGCTAAACCAAGCCAGAAAAATCCAGTGACCTACTATTCAAGCGTGAAGCCAATGCTATTCCAAGAGACTATTTCTAAATTTGGTCACACTGGTCATGGCGCTCACACAAGTAGCAATCAGACTGCAAATACTGATGCAACAATGAATATGAACATGAGCCATGCGGCACATGCAGGAGCAGAGGAATAAAGGCATGTTCGGAAAATTAACTCTCGATGCAGTCCCGTTACATGAACCCATTATCGTTATTACTTTACTCGGTATTGTTCTTGGCGGACTTGCTGTTGTTGGCGCATTAACTTATTTTCGTAAATGGAAATGGTTATGGTGCGAATGGTTAACCAGTGTTGACCATAAAAAAATTGGTATTATGTATATCATCGTTGCAATGGTCATGATGTTCCGTGGCTTTGCCGATGCCATTATGATGAGAAGCCAGCAAGCTCTGGCCTCTGCGGGTGAAGCTGGTTTCTTACCACCTCATCATTATGATCAGATTTTTACCGCTCATGGCGTTATCATGATTTTCTTCATGGCTACGCCTTTTGTTGTGGGTCTGATGAACCTTGTTGTGCCTTTACAAATTGGTGCACGTGATGTTGCCTTCCCTTTCCTAAACTCATTGAGCTTCTGGTTCTTTGTCGTTGGTGTGGTACTTATCAACCTTTCTTTAGGTATTGGTGAATTTGCACAAACAGGTTGGTTAGCTTACCCACCACTTTCTGGCTTGGAATATAACCCAGGAGTCGGAGTCGATTATTGGATATGGAGTTTACAGATATCCGGTATTGGTACGCTTCTAACCGGGGTTAACTTCTTCGCGACTATCTTGCGTATGCGTGCGCCGGGTATGAGCATGATGAAAATGCCCGTATTCTCTTGGGCTGCTTTATGTACTAACGTCCTGATTATTGCTGCATTCCCAATTTTAACTGTCACGATTACATTGTTAACGTTGGATCGCTATCTTGGTACGCACTTCTTTACCAATGATATGGGCGGTAACATGATGATGTACATCAACCTCGTATGGGCTTGGGGTCATCCAGAAGTTTATATCCTTGTTCTGCCTGTATTTGGTGTATTCTCTGAAGTCACGGCAACCTTCTCTAAAAAACGGTTATTTGGTTACACCTCATTAGTGGGTGCAACTGTTGTTATTACCGTACTGTCATTTATCGTTTGGTTACACCACTTCTTTACCATGGGCTCTGGCGCTAATGTAAACGCCTTCTTTGGTATTGCCACCATGATCATCGCCATACCGACAGGGGTTAAGATCTTTAACTGGCTGTTTACGATGTATCAAGGCCGTATCGAATACAAAAGCCCAATGTTATGGACTATCGGTTTCCTTATTACCTTCTCTGTAGGGGGGATGACCGGGGTTCTGTTGGCAGTTCCGGGTGCAAACTTTGTTTTACATAACAGCTTATTCTTAATTGCCCACTTCCATAACGTTATTATCGGTGGTGTCGTATTCGGTTGTTTTGCGGGTATGACTTATTGGTTCCCTAAAGCATTCGGTTTTACACTGAATGAAAAATGGGGTATCCGCGCATTCTGGTTCTGGTTTATCGGCTTCTTTATGGCCTTTATGCCACTGTATATCCTTGGCTTTATGGGTATGACTCGTCGTTTAAGCCAAAATATTAATCCAGAATTTAACCCAATGCTGCTGGTTGCTGCGGGTGGTGCTGCACTGATTGCTATTGGTATTGCTTGCCAAGTTATTCAAATCTACGTCAGTATTCGCGACCGTGATCAAAACCGTGATTTAACGGGAGATCCGTGGGGCGGACGTACTCTGGAATGGTCAATTTCTTCACCTGCTCCTTTCTATAACTTCGCCGTTGAACCTAATGTTCAAACACGTGATGAGTGGTGGGATCAGAAAGAAAAAGGCACAGCTTATCAGCGTCCAACCAAATACGAACCAATCCACATGCCTAAAAATACAGGTGCTGGTGTGATTATTTCAGCATTCAGCTTAGTCCTTGGTTTTGCCATGATCTGGCATATCTGGTGGTTAGCTATCGTTGGTTTCGCTGGCATGATTGTCACTTGGATCGTGAAAAGCTTTGATACAGATGTGGATTATTATGTCCAAGTACCTGAAATTGAAGCTCTCGAGAATAAGCATTATGAAGAACTGAAAAAAGCAGGTGTGAAATAATGTCTACTCAAACTGTAAATAACACAAACGCCCATGAGCATCATGGGCACCACGATGCAGGAGCCACAAAAGTTTTCGGCTTCTGGATCTACCTAATGAGCGACCTTATCCTGTTTGCCAGCCTATTCGCCACGTATGCGGTGCTTGTTAACGGGATTGCAGATGGTCCTTCTGGTAAAGAAATTTTTAGCTTACCTTTTGTTTTAGTTGAAACCTTCTTACTGCTGTTTAGTAGTATCACTTTTGGTTTCGCTATGCTGAGCATGAATAAAGGCAGTGTTAGCCAAGTTAATCTATGGCTATTTGTCACTTTCTTATTCGGCTTAGGTTTTGTCATCATGGAAGTTTACGAATTCCATGAGCTAATTGCAGAAGGTTATGGCCCAGATCGCAGTGCATTCTTATCTGCATTCTTTGCGTTAGTTTCAACGCACGGCCTTCACGTAACCGCAGGTTTAATTTGGATTGTTATTATGATGATCCAAGTATCACGCCGCGGTTTAACAGAAGTTAACCGTACTCGTTTAAGCTGTTTAAGTCTGTTCTGGCACTTCCTTGACGTTGTCTGGATCTGTGTGTTCACCGTAGTTTATCTGATGGGAGCGATGTAATGAGTCATCCAAATACTTCTCCTTCAGGCGCAAGCCACGGCAGCATGAAGTCTTATCTGATTGGCTTTATTCTGTCTGTTATCCTCACCGTTATTCCATTTTGGATGGTGATGGAAGGAACAGCGACACCAGCAACAATTCTATGGACTGTTGTCGGTATGGCAGTTGTGCAGATTGTGGTTCATTTAGTCTGCTTCTTACATATGAATACGTCATCAGAAGAGCGCTGGAACGTCGTCGCATTCCTGTTCACACTGCTTATCATCGGCATTGTTGTCGTAGGCTCGTTGTGGATTATGTACAACCTGAACATCAATATGATGATGGATTAAGAGTTGTCGCTATGATTAAGCAATACCTACAAGTCACTAAACCAGGAATTATTTTTGGAAATTTAATTTCTGTAATAGGTGGTTTTCTGCTCGCTTCTAAAGGTGAGATTGATTACTCCCTATTTTTCGCGACGCTACTTGGGGTGTCTCTGGTCGTTGCTTCTGGTTGTGTTTTTAACAACTATATTGACCGTGATATTGACCGTATCATGGAAAGAACGAAGAATCGCCCATTAGTTAAAGGATTAATTGACCCTCAAGTTAGCCTGATATATGCCTCAGTATTAGGTATTGCAGGTATTGTGCTGCTCTATGTAGCAGCCAATCCACTTGCAATGTTTATCGCGGTATTCGGTTTTATTATTTATGTTGGGGTTTATAGCCTCTATATGAAGCGTAAATCTGTTTATGGCACACTGATTGGAAGCTTATCGGGCTCTGCACCTCCTGTTATCGGTTATTGTGCCGTTAGCGGTGAATTTGATGCAGGCGCGGCAATCCTATTACTTATCTTTAGTTTGTGGCAAATGCCTCATTCTTATGCCATTGCCATTTTCCGTTTTAAAGACTACCAAGCTGCAAATATTCCAGTATTACCTGTCATTAAAGGGATCTCAGTCGCTAAACGTCATATTATTCTCTATATTCTGGCATTTATGATTGCAACCTTAATGCTGACATTAGTGGGTTATGCTGGCTATAAATATCTGATTGTGGCTTCAGCCGTCAGTATTTGGTGGTTAGGCATGGCATTATCTGGTTATAAAGCAACCAATGATATTGTGTGGGCACGAAAATTATTTATTTTCTCTATTGTCGCAATCACTTCATTAAGCGTAATGATGTCTGTTGATCCAACTAGCTCAACAGAAGCGGTTCTTGCGTACCTAAGATAATGTATTTATTAAAGTAACCTAAACACCAGTCAGCTTTCTGACTGGTGTTTTTTTATCCCTTTTACGCCTTCACACGATATCAGTACAGTTTTGTCTTTTTTGTATCCCATTTATTGATTAACCTCGCTAAGGAATGCCATTACAATAGGAGGTATCAGTAATACGAGGTAATCCATGAATGATAATAAAATGACCCCATTAGAACGCAAAGCAACATGGGGACTAGGCACTGTTTTCTCTCTTCGCATGCTTGGCATGTTTATGGTACTCCCTGTTTTAACCACCTACGGGCTTCAACTACAACACGCAACTGAATCGCTCATTGGATTAGCCATCGGTATTTATGGATTAACACAAGCTATATTCCAAATTCCTTTTGGTATTTTCTCTGATAAATTTGGTCGAAAACCTATGATTGTTTTTGGCTTAATTATTTTTATTATTGGTAGCCTAATTGCGGCTATCAGCGACAATATCTATGGCATTATTATTGGTAGAGCATTACAAGGAGCAGGAGCTATCTCAGCCGCGGTAATGGCTTTACTATCAGATTTAACACGAGAACAAAACAGAACAAAAGCAATGGCCTTTATTGGTATTAGCTTTGGGGTAACATTCGCTTTAGCCTTGGTTTTAGGACCTGTTTTAACGCATATTTTTGGCTTACAGGGCCTCTTTTGGGGCATTGCTCTACTCGCTTTTGGTGGCATTATTATTACCCTTTTTACTGTACCGAATAGCGAACATCATATTCTTAATCGAGAATCAGGTTTTGTTCGTGGCAGTGTAAAAAAGGTTTTATTTGATGCGCAACTGCTTAAACTTAATACAGGTATTTTTTCACTACATACTTTATTAATGGCCGCCTTCGTTGCACTTCCTCTGGTTATGAATAGTGCAGGCTTAGCGAAAGAGAAGCATTGGATTGTTTATCTAGTCACCATGCTTATTGCCTTTATTACCGTATTACCTTTTATTATCTATGCAGAAAAGAAACGAAAGATGAAACAGGTTTTCTTATTCTGTATTTTTTTACTGATTATCGCTCAAATTATTTTAATTACCTCAGGTTCCAGCTTATGGTTAATTATTGCAGGTATTCAAGTCTTCTTTATTGGCTTTAATATTATGGAAGCACTTCTTCCTTCATTAATTAGTAAAGAAGCACCTGCTGGTTATAAAGGCACTGCAATGGGTATTTATTCCACCAGCCAGTTTTTGGGTGTGGCATTAGGCGGAATTTTAGGTGGCTGGCTTTATCAGCATTATGATGCACAAGTTGTCTTTTTAGGCTGTCTATCTATTGGCGTTATTTGGTTTCTAATTAGCTTAACATTACGCCAACCCTCATATGTTAGTAGCTTACGTATTGAATTACCTGCTAATTTATCTTTAGGTCAACAACAACAACTGCAACATCTATTTAAACAGCAACCAGGGGTTAATGAGGTGGTGATTATCGCTAATGAGCAAAGTGCTTATATTAAAGTCGATACGAAGAAAACCCCAAGAATAACCTTAGAGTCGCTATTACCCTCTATTTAATTATCAATAAATTCATAGAATAAAAACAAGAATGCGCTGTTAATTCAGCGCATTTTTTATGACTTAAATAATAAATGATCAGTCACGGAAGTTGTTAAACTGGAAAGGTTGCCCTAAATCATTTTCTCTGACTAATTTCATCACTGCTTGTAAGTCGTCACGAGATTTTCCTGTAACACGAACTTGTTCACCTTGAATTTGAGCTTGAACTTTTAATTTACTGTCTTTGATCAGCTTAACAATTTTCTTTGCTAATGCGGTATCAATACCTTGCTTTAAAGTGGCATCTACGCTGTACATTTTTCCGCTGTGAGTCATCTCTTCAGGGATATTTAATACTGCACCATCAATCCCTCTTTTTGCCATTTTCTCACGCAGAATATCTAATAATTGTTGAACCTGAAATTCAGAGATACTGGTTGTTTTCACTGACTCTGCTTTTTCGTTTAATTCAAAGCTTGCTTCAACGTTGCGAAAATCCCAACGAGTAGTCAGTTCACGTTGTGCATTTTCCACCGCATTACGCACTTCATGTAAGTCAACTTCAGATACGATATCAAAAGATGGCATTCTTTCTTCCTCAATAAATAAATACAACCCAAATAATAGCTTCTTTTAGGGTTGTAAAAAAGCATTGCACATTCAATAGCAAATTTATACTTATGGTAAAGAGTAAACATACTTTAAACAGAGCAGTAGAATCAATGTTATAATTTTAGCAAGATAGTCTAATGACAGTAAGTAACCGCCTTACTCTATTACGCATTTCAAAAGAAGAGGCACAATGAAAATTACCGTTTTAGGATGTGGTTCAATAGGTAAACTTTGGGTTGCAGCATTAACACTTCAGTCCCATGAAGTACAAGGCTGGCTCAGAGTGCCCCAACCTTTTTTAGATGTGAGTGTCGATAATATTAATGGTGCACCTTTCTATCAGCGCATCATTGCCAATCAACTTGAATGGCTAAAACAGAGTGAATTACTTATTGTTTGCTTAAAATCTTGGCAAGTTTCAGATGCCGTTAATGCTCTATTACCCTATCTTTCGGCACAATGCCCTATCTTATTAATTCATAATGGCATGGGTACCGCGGATGAATTAACCGCCACACATCATACTATAAGGCCCATTTTACAGGGTATTATTACTCATGGTGCTTACCAACAAGGCCAAGATGTTATTCATACAGCAACAGGAATGACGCATCTAGGGCCATTAAATAGTGCAGCTCGAGAATACCGCTTTTTAGCAGAAACTCTACATCAAGCATTACCTGATGTGGCTTGGCATAATGATATCCATACCATTAGTTGGCTAAAATTAGCTGTTAATTGTGTTATTAACCCATTAACGGTTTATTACCAATGTCGTAATGGAGATTTGTTGCGATATCCTGAGCATATTCACAAAATCTGTGATGAAGTTTATCAAGTAATGGAACGTGAAGGTGTTGTACCCACTTCAAAAACTCACCTTTATGGCTATATTATTGATACTATAGAACAAACAGCAAATAATTATTCATCTATGTATCAAGATATAAAATATCAACGCCATACAGAGATTGACTATATTACAGGTTATTTATTACGTCGGGCGTCAGCGCAAGGCCTTGTCTTACCCGAAAATAACCACCTTTTTCAATTTATCAAACAACAGGAAGGCAATTATGACCATATCAGCGATCATCTGCCTAGCTAATGGAAGTGAAGAAACCGAAGTTGTGACTACAGTCGATTTATTAGTCAGAGCGGGTATTCATGTTGTACTTGCAAGTGCGGAGGATGACGTTGATGATCTTGTCATTACCTGCTCACGAGGCATAAAGCTTGTGGCAGATGCCCCTTTAGTTCGTGTTGTTGATCATCACTATGACGTTATTATTCTACCCGGTGGATTACAAGGTACTGAAACATTAAGAGATAGCCCTTTAGTGGTCGAGAAAGTACGTCGCATGCACAGTGAAAATAAACTTGTGGCTGCAATTTGTGCTGCTCCTGCAATCATTCTCGAAACTCATAATATTTTCCCAATTGGGAATATGACAGGCTTCCCTGCATTAAAAGAGAAAATATCACCCAAAAAATGGGTCGATTATCGTGTCTATTATGATGAAAGAGTTAATTTAATTACTAGCCAAGCACCTGCAACATCTATCGATTTTGCACTAAAAATTATCGAGCGCTTAAAAGGCAAAGAAGTCGCTGCCGATGTTGCCAAACAACTTGTATTACCACCCGGCATTTATAATTACCAAGATGAATTTACAGGCTTTGGGGATAAGTAAGTAGATAGTTAGAACCGCAAATATATAATATTATTAAAGCGGTTCTATTTTTATTTCAGATATTCTTTATATTTAGACTATTTTAGTCTGCTAATATTATTAAAAACAAACTTAGTTACTCAATGTAATATACATTTCTTCGTATTAGATAATAATTTCTAGCTTAAGAGCCAACATACGCCCTTGGCTCTATAAATATGAAGCATTTTGTAAAAAATGTGGGCTCGCGCAAGCACCATGATGATGGTCAAGCAATAAGAGAAAAGTAATCATCTGGAGAATGGCAGCGACATTCCCCAACATAAAAGTTGTATAATTAAAAAAGCCACTCTATAGTGGCTTTTTATCAACAACATAAACGTTATATATTATTTTTTACGATAGACTTTAACGTTCTCAAAACCTTGCTCACGTAAATAAAGCGCCTGTAAACGGCTCATCATTCCACGATCGCAATAGAGCAAATAGGTTTTTGCGTTATCTAAATCACCAAATTGTGTACTTAATTTATAGAAAGGTAACTCTTTGACATCTACACCGTCTAATTTTAAAGGCTTGCTTTCTTGTTCTTCTGGTGAGCGAATATCAAGAATAACGTCGTTAGCACCAAACTCAGAGACCATTTCAACTTCAGTGACTTGTTGTACCGTTTCTTCTGCGATACGACGAATATCCATATTCTTGGCGTTTTCAACAACATTATCCAGAATAGCAAAATCAAATTTCTCTTCTTCTGCTTCTATTTTCGCTTTTACTGCTTTCACCGTTGGACTTTTTGAAATTACGCCACAAAATTCAGGCATAGTACGAGCAAAATCTTCTGTACCAATTTGACGAGCAATATTGATAATGTTCTCTTTATCATGCGTGATAAGAGGGCGCAAAATTAACGTATCAGTCGCATTATCAATTAAACGTAAGTTAGTTAAGGTTTGGCTAGAAACTTGGCCTAATGCTTCACCCGTAACAATGGCTTGAACGCCATAACGTTCTGCCACTCTTGATGCCGCACGCACCATCATACGTTTTAGCACAACGCCCATTTGGCCATCATCGACTTTTTCTAAAATTTCTGCGACAACGGGTTCAAAATCAACTGCAACAAAATGTACTTTATGAGAGCGACCAAAGCGGTTCCATAAATAATGCGCGACTTGTTTAACACCAATTTCGTGTGCTGAGCCACCTAAATTAAAGAAACAATAGTGAACACGGCTACCACGACGCATAAGCATATAGCTTGATACACCTGAGTCATATCCACCAGAAATCAGTGATAATACATCTTCTTGCGTACCAATTGGGAAGCCACCAATACCTTCATAACGCGCATTCACTAAAATAAGTTTGTCATCTTCAATTTCTAAATTAATCGTGACATCTGGACGCGTTAATTTCACTTTTGCACTTTCAACATGTTGGTTAAAACCACCCCCCACATAACGTTCGACTTCATTAGAAGTAAAACTATGTTTACCACGGCGTTTGGCACGAACACAGAATGTTTTGTTTTCAACTAAATGCTTAAATGCCGCAAAAGTTTGCTCAAAAATATTATGCAAATCAGTATATGGATGTTCTTCAACTTGTAAAAAATGGTGAATACCAGGGATACGGGTTAGCGCATCACACACTGCTTCACTTTTACTTTCATCTTTGCTAACAACCACAATGTTATCCCAATTACGGACAACCGTGATTTCATCACCTAATGTCTTTAGTACATTTCGGATATTGCTAGTAAGAATTTTGATAAAACGTATACGAACAGACTGACTTTTGATCGTAATTTCGGGGAATAATTTAATAATAAACTTCATAGTCAATGGTCATAGGTTATTGAGTAGAGAAATAAACTACAGTGTTGTTAATTGACTGGAGTTTATAAAAGTCACAAAGTATATCACCAATATTTAGGGCTCACCCGCAAAAATCATCGACTGAATAAGAAATTTTCTTCTTAGTTGTAGTAAGATGATCGCTATTATTCAGCACTCACTTGCTTTATTATCAAAAATATTATGGCTAAGAAAACAACACCAATTAACGAAGACATCGCACAAGCACCAAGTTTCGAAGCATCTATGCAAGAACTTGAGCAAATTGTAAACCGCTTAGAATCCGGTGAACTCCCTTTAGAAGAAGCGCTTAATGAGTTTGAACATGGCGTTCGCCTAGCTCGTGTTGGGCAAAAAACGTTACAAGACGCTGAGCAGCGTGTTCGTATTCTTCTTAAAGAAGATGACAATGCAACTCCTGATAATTTTATCCAAGAGGCAGAATAATTGAGTAACGCAACTTCAAGTACGGATGCGTTCCGTCATAAATTAGATTCCGCCCACCAGCGTGTTGATAATGCATTAAATCAAGCTTTGCTCGCCTTACCTTTTGCTGATATGCCTCTAGGAAAAGCCATGCATTATGGCGCTCTTTTAGGAGGGAAACGTTTACGCCCTTTCCTCGTTTATGCTGTAGGTGAAATGTTTAAAGTCCCTGCACTTAACCTAGATCCCCCTGCGGCGGCTGTAGAATGTATTCACGCTTATTCCCTTATTCATGACGATTTACCTGCAATGGATAATGACGATTTACGTCGAGGAAAACCAACTTGTCATATTGAATTTGGTGAAGCTAACGCTATTTTAGCGGGTGATGCATTGCAAACGCTGGCTTTTGAGATCTTAGCAAAAGATCCAATGCCCGATGTCGCAATAGCTGACCGTGTCGCAATGATTGCTGAATTAGCTACAGCGAGTGGCCTTGCAGGTATGTGTGGCGGTCAAGCACTGGATCTTGAAGCTGAAGACAAATCTATTGATTTAGCCTCTCTTGAAAAAATTCATTTACATAAAACTGGTGCACTTATTCGTGCAGCCGTCCGCCTTGGTGCATTAAGTGCTGGGCAAAAAGGTCATGAGGTTTTGCCTGCATTAGACAAATATGCCCATTCCATTGGCCTTGCATTTCAAGTACAAGATGACATTTTAGATGTGATTGGCAGTACTGAAGAAACGGGCAAACGACAAGGTAGCGATCAAGTGTCAGGAAAAAGCACTTATCCCGCCCTTCTTGGTTTAGAAAAAGCTCAAAAGAAAGCACAGGAATTGTATAACGAAGCACTGGATGCCTTAGCGTTTCTTGAGCAATACGAGTACGATACGACTACGCTTAAACAATTAGCGAGTTTTATCGTCGAACGGAAAAACTAATAAAAAATAAAGAGAGCAGCTTACCTGTTCTTTCCCCTATTACAAGTGATTAATTAATAGGCATCACATGAGCATTGATATCGAAAAATATCCCACATTGGCGTTGGTTGAAACACCCGAAGATTTGCGCCTATTACCAAAAGAGAGTTTACCTAAACTCTGTGATGAGCTAAGGCTATTTCTTCTTAACAGTGTCAGCCGCTCGAGTGGTCACTTCGCCTCAGGTTTAGGTGCTATTGAGTTAACGGTTGCTCTTCATTACGTCTATAAAACTCCTTTTGATAACCTCATTTGGGATGTTGGTCATCAGGCATACCCACATAAGATTTTAACAGGTCGCCGTGATCGCATTGATACTATCCGTCAAAAAAATGGGTTACACCCCTTCCCTTGGCGTGATGAGAGTGAATACGACAAGCTTTGTGTTGGTCACTCTTCAACCTCTATCAGCGCAGGTCTTGGTATGGCGGTTGCTGCCGAACAAGAAAAGCTGAACAGAAAAACCGTTTGTGTGATTGGTGATGGTGCAATTACCGCAGGTATGGCTTTTGAAGCCATGAACCATGCAGGAGATATTGAACCAGATATGCTTGTCGTACTTAATGATAACGAGATGTCGATTTCAGAAAACGTTGGAGCATTGAATAATCACCTTGCTCAATTGTTATCAGGTAAACTGTATACCACCTTACGTGAAGGTGGAAAAAAAGTCTTTTCTGGTATTCCCCCAATTAAAGAATTACTAAAAAAGACTGAAGAACACATTAAAGGCATGGTCGTTCCTGGCACCATGTTTGAAGAATTAGGTTTTAACTACATTGGCCCAGTTGATGGTCATGATGTTATCGCGCTAGTGCAAACACTCGCCAATATGCGCGATTTAAAAGGCCCTCAACTTCTGCACATTATGACCAAAAAAGGTCGTGGTTATGCGCCTGCAGAACGAGATCCAATTAGCTGGCATGCCGTCCCTAAATTTGATCCGCAAGCCGGTACATTACCTAAAAGCCCTAATGCACGGCCTACATTCTCCAAAATCTTTGGTGACTGGTTATGTGAAGAAGCCGCAACCGATCCCAAACTGATGGCAATTACCCCAGCAATGCGCGAAGGCTCGGGTATGGTACGTTTCTCAAAAGAATATCCTGCACAATATTTTGATGTCGCGATTGCAGAACAACACGCTGTGACCTTTGCGGCAGGTTTGGCCATTGGCGGTTATAAGCCGATTGTTGCTATCTACTCAACGTTCTTACAACGTGCTTACGACCAAGTGATCCACGATATTGCCA
This sequence comes from Proteus sp. FME41, assembly GCF_014897315.1. Lineage (GTDB taxonomy): Bacteria > Pseudomonadota > Gammaproteobacteria > Enterobacterales > Enterobacteriaceae > Proteus. The sequence continues at coordinate 130,173 of NZ_JABUYL010000003.1, forward strand.
TTCAAAAACTGCCTGTTTTGTTTGCTATTGATCGTGGGGGTGTTGTGGGAGCCGATGGCCAAACACACCAAGGTGCATTTGATCTTTCATTCTTACGCTGTATTCCTAATATGGTCATTATGGCACCAAGTGATGAAAATGAATGTCGCCAAATGCTTCATACCGGTTATCACTATCAAGATGGTCCTGTTGCTGTACGCTATCCAAGAGGCTCTAGTGTTGGTGCTCAATTGCAACCACTTAGTCCGCTGCCTATGGGGAAAGGGATTATTCGTCGCCAAGGTAAAGGCATCGCTATTTTAAACTTTGGTACATTGCTACCAGAAGCGTTAGAAGTGGCTGAAAAGCTGGATGCAACCGTTGCGGATATGCGATTTATCAAACCTTTGGATAAATCACTTATTCTTTCTCTGGCGGAACAGCATGATATGTTAGTGACGCTAGAAGAAAATGCCATTATGGGCGGTGCTGGCAGTGGCGTAAACGAGTTATTAATGCAAGCGCGTTGCTTAGTCTCTGTCTTAAACTTAGGTATTCCTGATCAATTTGTGCCACAAGGTGGACAAGAGGAGATCAGAGCTGACTTAGGGTTAGACGCAGAAGGTATTGAAGAATCGATTAAAGCTTACCAAGCTAACTAACTTTAAATGCCCGTTTTAAACGGGCATTCTTCCTATAATCATCACTTACCAAAACGACTATTAAACCTTTGATTGCTAATTCTTTTATTCATTTTTGAGTTACAGTGAGGACATAAATGTTGTTTCTTACCTTCAATTGTCCATGTGTAATATTTCCTTTTGAAACTAAGATGACAAACGTCACAACGGCGAGGTTTAAAAATAGCAGAAACAATAGCCAAAAAAATAATGACACCAATGATCCATTCTATATAGCCACCTAACGTAAGAAAAACTTAACAAATAAAGTAAACCTCACTCTATTATTACTCAAATTATTCTCTGCAATATGCCGACCCTACTCATATTTTATGAAAATCACTGCAAATAATAACTTCTCTTATTGAATCCATTCAGCGTTAATTTATTCAATCAGTTAGATTTATTTTTCTTTTTACTCGCCAACGAAACGTTTCGATCATGCTCACAATATGAATAAATCAAACTTGTTTTCCCTCTTTTCTTTCCTACTATATAAACAGCGAAACGTTTCGCTGAGGAGAAAATATGAAAAAAGGTGTATTACTAAACAGTCCTATTTCGAGCGTAATTTCACGTTTAGGACACACTGACAAAATCACTATTGCAGATGCCGGATTACCGATTCCCTCCTCTGTTGAACGTATCGACCTCGCTCTTACACAGGGAATACCTGACTTTATGTCCGTGTTGCAAACAATCACTCATGAGATGCAAGTTGAAGCTGTGATGCTGGCAGAAGAAATAAAAACCATCAATCCCTCACTGTTTAATGAAATCATCTCTTATCTCTACTTATTAGAACAAGAGCAGAAGAAACCTATTCAAATCATGTATGTTTCTCATGACGAATTTAAAAAGCAACTTCCTGAAAATAAAGCCGTTATTAGAACAGGCGAGTGCACTCCGTATGCCAATATTGTGTTGTTTTCTGGTGTGACTTTCTGAGGACAATATGAAACCTTTACTCGAACTTAAAGATATTGATAAGTCATTCCCCGGTGTAAAAGCACTATCAGGCGCTACTCTGCGAATTTATCCTGGTCGAGTGATGGCCTTAGTCGGTGAAAATGGTGCTGGCAAATCAACACTGATGAAAGTACTCACTGGGATCTATAAAAAAGATGCCGGCGAAGTCATTTATCAAGGCGAAAGTTGTAGCTTTAACGGCCCGAAATCGTCTCAAGAAGCAGGAATAGGCATTATTCACCAAGAACTTAACCTTATTCCTGAATTAACTATTGCAGAAAATATCTTCTTAGGCCGTGAATTTACGCGTGCTTTTGGGGCTATCGATTGGAAGAAAATGTATGCTGAGGCTGATAAATTATTAGCTCGATTAAACCTCGCGTATAGCAGTCACCGTTTAGTATCTGAATTATCGATTGGTGATCAGCAAATGGTGGAAATCGCCAAAGTGCTCAGTTTTGGTTCTAAAGTCATTATTATGGACGAACCAACAGATGCATTAACCGATACAGAAACTGAATCTCTGTTTAGTGTTATTCGTGAACTAAGAGATCAAGGTTGTGGCATTGTTTATATTTCACATCGACTCAAAGAAATTTTTGAGATTTGCGATGATGTCACGGTGCTTCGCGATGGTCAGTTTATTGGTGAAAAAATCGTATCTTCACTGCAAGAAGATACGCTAATTGAAATGATGGTGGGTCGTAAATTAGAAGACCAATATCCCCGCATTAATATCCCTCAAGGTAAAACCAAGCTCAATGTTATTAACCTCAGTGGTGAAGATGTTCACGATGTCAGTTTTTCATTACATGAAAATGAAATTCTTGGAATTTCAGGCCTAATGGGTGCAGGCCGTACTGAATTAATGAAAATTATCTACGGCGCATTACCTAAAACAAATGGCACCGTAGAATTAGAGGGTAAACCTTGTCAAATTAAAAAACCGGCTGAAGGGTTAGAACAAGGAATTGTTTATATCTCTGAAGACAGAAAACGTGATGGCTTGGTACTAGGTATGTCTGTAAAAGAAAATATGTCGCTGACTGCCCTACGCTATTTTAGTCGAGGCATGGGAGTGCTCAATCATAAAGAAGAGCAACTGACTGTTGGTGATTTTATTAAATTATTTAATATAAAAACCCCATCAATGGATCAAACTATTGGTTTTTTATCTGGGGGAAACCAGCAAAAAGTCGCTATCGCAAGAGGCCTTATGACTCGCCCTAAAGTACTCATTCTTGATGAACCCACTCGTGGCGTAGACGTTGGTGCGAAAAAAGAAATTTATCAGCTAATTAATAAATTTAAACAAGAAGGATTAAGCATCATCTTAATTTCTTCTGAAATGCCTGAGGTAATGGGAATGAGTGACCGTATTTTGGTGATGCATGAAGGCCGTATCAGTGGTGAGTTTTCAGCTCACAATGTCACACAAGAAATGCTAATGGCTGCGGCTGTTGGTAAACAATATGACGCTAAAGTAGGAGTTTGATATGAGCACGAATTCAATCCCAGCGTCAAAACGTTGGTTCTCAAAAGCGTGGTTATTAGAGCAAAAATCACTGATTGCTTTGCTTCTTTTGATTGTTGTTGTGTCTATGCTTAGCCCTAATTTTTTCACCTTAAACAATATTTTCAATATTCTACAACAGACCTCCGTTAACGCCATTATGGCCGTTGGCATGACACTGGTTATTTTAACCTCAGGCATCGATTTATCTGTAGGCTCATTACTTGCATTAACAGGTGCTGTCGCAGCATCCATGGTAGGCGCAGATGTCAATGCTTTTGTTGCTGTTGTCGGTGCATTAGCTCTGGGTGCTGCCATTGGTGGTGTAACAGGTATTATTGTTGCGAAAGGTAAGGTTCAAGCCTTTATTGCTACCTTAGTCATGATGTTGTTACTGCGTGGTGTAACCCGTGTTTATACTGATGGTAGCCCAATGAGTACAGGTTTTAGCGATAACGCCGATCTATTTAGCTGGTTCGGTATTGGTCGTCCTTTTGGTATTCCAACCCCAATTTGGCTAATGATGATCGTCTTTTTAGCTGCGTGGTACTTATTACACCATACCCGTTTAGGTCGTTATATCTACGCCTTAGGGGGCAATGAATCCGCAACACGTTTATCGGGTATTAGTGTCGATAAAATCAAAATCATTGTTTATGCACTGTGTGGTTTATTAGCCGCTCTTGCTAGCGTCATTGAAGTCGCTCGCCTTTCTTCAGCACAGCCTATGGCGGGTAATGGTTATGAGTTGGATGCCATTGCTGCGGTTGTTCTAGGTGGTACCAGTCTGGCGGGTGGTAAAGGTCGTATTATTGGTACGTTAATCGGCGCGCTTATTTTAGGTTTTTTAAACAATGCACTGAATTTATTAGGAATATCATCAAACTATCAAATGATAGTAAAAGCGGTGGTCATCCTACTTGCTGTGTTAGTAGATAACAAAAAATAACTCCCTATTCTCTTAATCCGAACCCCGACAGGAACTTATATTATGAAACTCAAAAAAATGGCAACGCTTCTTTCTGTTGTTGCATTAAGCGCCACAATCAGTGCCAACGCATTTGCCAAAGAATCTATCGCACTTGTTATCTCAACGCTTAATAACCCTTTCTTTGTCACAATGAAAGACAGTGCACAGAAAGAAGCGAATAGATTAGGTTATGACTTAGTTGTACTCGACTCAATGGATAACCCTGCTAAAGAGCTGGCTAACGTACAAGATCTTACGGTGAGAGGAACTCGCTTGATGCTGATTAATCCAACAGACTCTGACGCTGTGGGTAATGCTGTTATTTTAGCCAATAAAGCCAAAATTCCCGTGATCACGTTAGACCGTGTTGCCAACAAAGGCGAAGTTGTCAGCCATGTCGCTTCTGACAATCGCCTTGGGGGTAAAATGGCGGGGGATTATATTGCTGAAAAAGTCGCTAATGATGCCAAAGTGATTCAGTTAGAAGGGATCACAGGAACCTCAGCTTCACGTGAACGAGGTGACGGTTTTAAACAAGCTGTTGATGCCCATAAACTGAATATACTGGCAAGTCAGCCTGCTGATTTTGACCGTACGAAAGGTCTTAATGTAATGCAAAATCTATTAACCGCTTACCCAGCCGTTCAAGCTGTTTTTGCACAAAATGATGAAATGGCGTTAGGTGCATTACGTGCATTACAAACTGCGGGGCGTACTGATGTATTAGTAATTGGTTTCGATGGTACAGATGATGGCATCAAAGCTGTAAATCGTGGCATGTTAGGCGCAACCATTGCGCAGCGCCCTGATCAAATCGGAATTATCGGCATTCAAACGGCGGATAAAATTCTCAAAGGCGAAAAAGTGGATGCTACAATCCCTGTCGAACTTGAGTTAATTATTAAAAAATAACAACCATAAATACCACGGAGTAAGCGTGCTCCGTGGCGGTTTAAATCATTATAAAAACACATTTTCACAAGGATAAAGGCAATGACAACCCCTCGCCTTGCTGTTCTAGGCAGCATCAATGTTGACCACATTATGAATATTTCACAATTTCCAAAACCAGGTGAAACCATTATTGGTCATCAATACAAAATAGCCTTTGGAGGTAAAGGGGCAAATCAAGCGGTTGCTTGCGGTCGCAGCGGTGCTGATATTACTTTTATTGCTTGTGTCGGTGATGATGCAATTGGTAGCGAAATAATTTCACAGCTTAAAACAGACAAGATCCATATCGATGCCATTAGTATTATTCCACAAACACCGACAGGCGTGGCGATGATCCTTGTTAATGAGCAAGGTGAAAATGTGATTAGTATTGTTGCTGGCGCGAATAGTGCACTAACACCAACATATTTTAAGCAATATCATACTGTAGTTGAACATGCTGATGCTTTATTAATGCAATTAGAATCTCCACTTGATACCGTATTTGAAGCAGCGAAGCTAGCAAAGTCACACCACACAAAAGTGATTTTAAATCCAGCGCCAGCTCAACCGTTATCAGATGAGTTTCTGAGTTTTATCGATGTTATCACCCCAAATGAGACAGAAGCTGAAATATTAACAGGCGTTTCTGTGCATGATGAAGCGGGTGCCGCCAATGCGGCTAATATTTTACACAGTAAAGGCATCAAACACGTCCTTATTACATTAGGCAGTCGAGGAGTCTGGTTTAGCGAGCAAGGAAACGGGATGATAATTCCTGGATTTCGTGTCGAAGCGGTTGATACCATTGCTGCAGGTGATACATTTAACGGTGCATTTGTCACTGCAATGTTAGAAGGCAAACCTTCAATTGAAGCGATTCGTTTTGCTCATGCGGCGGCAGCCCTTGCAGTTACCCGCCATGGTGCGCAATCGTCTGTTCCTTGGCGTCATGAAATCGAATCATTTTTAGCAGAGCGAGCATAGAACTTTGGCAACAATGAAAGATGTCGCCCGTTTGGCGGGCGTTTCAACATCCACCGTTTCCCACGTTATCAATAATAATCGTTATGTCAGCGAAGGCATTCGTAAAAAAGTTAATGACGCAATTCAAACCTTAAATTACGCGCCATCAGCTTTAGCGCGCAGTTTAAAAATGAACTGTACTCACACTATCGGTATGTTAGTCACCGCCAGTAGCAACCCGTTTTATGCTGAAGTAGTGCGCGGTGTTGAACGCAGTTGCTATGAAAAAGGTTATAGCCTAATTCTATGTAATACCGAAGGTGACTATGAGCGCATGGATAGCAGCCTTGAAACGTTGTTACAAAAACGTGTTGATGGCTTATTGTTGATGTGTACTGAAGCCAGAGCGCCTTCTCGTGAAGTTTTAAATCGTTATCCTCGTTTACCTATGGTTATGATGGATTGGTCCCCGTTTGAATATGGTGGCGATATTATTCAAGATAACTCTCTGCTTGGGGGAGAAATTGCTACCCATTATCTGATTGAAAAAGGCTTTACTGAAATTGCCTGTATTGCAGGCCCACAAGATAAACTCCCTGCAAAACATCGTTTGCAAGGCTATTACAATGCAATGCAAAAAGCGGGATTAGCTATTCGAGAAGAGTTTGTATTAACAAGTGATTTTGAATTTGCAGGTGGATTTAGTGCCATGCAAAAATTACTTTCACTTTCGGCCTTACCACAAGCTGTTTTTGCCTGTAATGACGCAATGGCAGTTGGTGCTTATCAAGCTATTTATCAAAAAGGATTGCGGGTGCCTGATGATATTTCAGTCATGGGCTATGATGATATCGATCTCGCTTCTTATATGATCCCACCTCTTTCAACTATTCACCAACCCAAAGATGAATTGGGTAAACTCGCTGTCAGCCAATTATTACATCGTATGGAAAATAGTGATGCTGATGACAATGTTCTAGTGCTTACACCCAAACTTATAGAGCGTGGCTCAGTGAGTAATTTTGTAAAATTAAAACAAGAAAATTAACACTATTATTGATGATGCATTCTTTTAAGATGAGAGCATTTGTTTTTAGTTATATTTATTAATTTATAATTTTAATATCATTGAGTTAGATAATATTTAAAACCACTTTTATTTATCATTATTTTCTATTTAACTCTCTATATTTAGCCTACTTTTCTTCATTCTTTACCTCATAATCGGTGAAAGATGCAAATTCCTATCAAATCCATTATACTGTTGCCCTTTCGCATTATCTGATGTAGTGCTATTTAGCGCATTGCTTTAGAATTTTCACACTTAAATGATAATGTGTCCTTTAATTTATGGGACAAGTGTTATCCTCATTTTGACGATTAATCACGCCCCATTTTGATAATATTTGAGAGTATTATTATGTCATTACCTTCTTGTCCTAAGTGCAGTTCAGAATACACCTATGAAGATGGTGCAATGTTTGTATGCCCTGAATGTGCTCATGAATGGAACGATGCTGAACCTGTAGCTGAAAGCGATGAACTCATTGTTAAAGATGCTAACGGTAACTTATTAGCCGATGGCGATTCAGTGACGATGATTAAAGATCTCAAAGTCAAAGGTAGTTCTACCATGCTAAAAATCGGAACAAAAGTAAAAGGTATCCGTTTAGTGGAAGGCGACCATAATATTGATTGTAAAATTGATGGCTTTGGACCAATGAAGTTAAAATCTGAATTTGTGAAAAAGAACTAAGATAATAAATTTTTAATAATTATCAAAATACTCATTTAGATAGCATCAACACTCTGAAAGGCGCTATTAAGCGCCTTTTTGTTTAGATAAACGTTATTCGTTATACTCGCTAAAGTGATCAAATCCTTTCAAATTAGGGTGTACGTCTTTACCATCACGTAAATAACGGATCCCTTCAGCAATTGGCATAATTTGTCCGATACAATGAAAATCAGCACCTGTATGCGCCAACGCAATCTCTAACGCACCACGATTGATTTCAGGTACGGTAAAGCACAATTCATAATCTTCACCACCACTTAACGCCCAAATCTCCGCTTGCTCTTCACTGACTTCAGCTTTCATCGCAGGGGAATAAGGTAATGCTTCTAAGTTAAGACGAGCGCCACAACCACTTGCAGTGAGAATATGATTTAAATCTGAAATAAGCCCATCAGAAATATCAATCGCAGATGTCGCTAAATGGCGTAATGCTTGACCTTGTAGTAAACGAGGCTGAGGGCGTAAATGCCTTGCGACAAAATAATCGCTATGTTCTTTTTCTGTTGGTTGTAATCTGTTTTGCAAGACGGCAAGCCCTGCTGCACTATCACCTAAAAATCCAGTAACGTAAATCCAATCACCTATTTTAGCGCCGGAACGAAGTAATGCGGTTCCCTGTGGAACAAGCCCTTGAATTGTTATGGTTAAACTTAAAGGACCACGAGTGGTATCACCACCGATTAGCTGAATTGCATAATAATCAGCTAAAGCGAAGAATGAACGGCTAAATGCTTCAAGCCACTCACTATTTGTATCAGGAAGCGTTAAAGCTAATGAGGCCCAAGAAGGATCTGCACCAACGGCAGCTAAGTCACTAATATTTACAGCAAGTGCTTTATAGGCTAAATCTTCAGGTGAGATAGAAGGAAGGAAGTGAATGCCACTCACTAAAGTATCGGTACTAATCGCAACTTGTTGTTTTTCAGGTACTGTCAATATTGCGCAGTCATCTCCAATGCCTGTATTAACATCTTTTCGTTTTACAGGCTGTGAAGTGAAATATTGCTTGATAAGGGAGAATTCACCACAAGGCATTATTTATTTCCTATTGCGCTGTGCACACTAAGCTAGATTAAACAAAAGGCCGGAAATACCGGCCTTGAATTATTTATTTACCATAGAGGAAACGTGAATAACGTTATTTTTTACGTCGTACTGTTGGTGCCGCTTTATCAAGCACGCCATTAACAAATTTATGGCTATCGTCAGCACCAAATACCTTAGCCAGTTCAATCGCTTCGTTAATCGCAACTTTGTAAGGAACATCTTCACGGAAGCTAAGTTCGAACATTGCTAAACGTAAAATCGCTTTTTCAACTTGGCCAAGATCTTCAAGTTGACGGGATAAATAAGGTTGCATTGCCTTATCTAAACGTGTTGCATTAATGGCAACACCCACTAAAAGCTCACGAAAATAAGCAATATCTACACCTTGGGTATCCTGCTCGGATAAAAACTCCAATTCCACATCCGCAATGTCATTTCCGGATAATTGCCATGAGTAGATAGCCTGAACAGCACACTCACGAGCACGACGACGAGCAGCAGGTTTCACAAAATTCCCCTTAAGTTAAAACAGATGATTAGCCTTTTATGGCTTTAAGTACATTGATCATTTCAAGTGCTGTCATTGCCGCTTCAGCACCTTTGTTGCCCGCTTTAGTTCCAGCTCGTTCAATAGCCTGTTCAATATTTTCAGTAGTTAAAACACCAAAAGTCACAGGGATCTCGCTTTGCATTGCAACTTGAGATAAACCAGAGCTGCATTCGCCAGCAACGTATTCAAAATGTGCGGTTCCACCACGGATAACAGTACCTAATGCGATAACTGCATCGTATTTGTCGCTTTCAGCTAAAGCTTTAACTGTTAACGGTAGCTCATAAGCACCAGGAACCCAAACGACGGTAATATTTTCAGAGGAAACTTGTCCAATGCGTTCTAATGCATCAACTGCGCCTTCTAATAAGCTGTCGTTGATGAAATTATTAAAACGGGCAATTGCAATTGCTACGCGTGCGTTTGGCGCCGCGACAACACCTTTAATTACGTTCATAGGTTACCTTTTTCTCCTATCCGCGGGGCGCGGATTTTATCATATTCTTTCCTTTACTGCGCTCTGTTTTATAATTACACAGAAAAGGAGCCAAAAACCCTTGATAAATCAAGGCATTTAGTTGGCTGATAACAATGTCGTAACGACAGGAAATAACACACACGGCGCCATTTTACTACAAATAGCGCCGTAGACACACTTATTTGCGTCTATTAATAACGAGGTTTTAAGCAGACTCTGATATCAGAGCCCATTTGTTGAAGAGAATCTATAGTAAATTCAGGTGCTTCTGACAATGATGTAAGTGGAGAAAGCGCAAATAACCCACGAGCATCATTTCCTAAAATTTTAGGTGCAATGTAAATAATAAGCTCATCTACAAGCCCTGCTTCCAGCAATGCCCCCGCAAAATGTGCCCCACTTTCAACCCATACCGTATTAATATTGCGTCTACCCAGTTGCATCATCAGTAACACTAAATCCACACCACTGTTTTTGCCATTGGTCGGTAATAAGATTTCTGAGACATTACCTTGCCATTCACTTGATTGTGATTGTGTACGAGCTAGCCAGCATTCACCTTCCAATTGTGTGATCTTATGGTTTGCAGTGACTCGATTTTGGCTATCCGTCACAATACGAATGGGCTGGCGTAAAGTATCTTCTGGATAAAGGGCTTTTACCTCATCCGAAAGTGCATCCCATCGCACATTCATTGACGGATCATCAGCTAATACTGTCGCACTTGTGGTTAAAATTGCACTTGCTTGAGCACGAAAATTCTGTACATCTCGACGTGATGCATGAGAGGTTATCCATTGGCTTTCACCTGATGCTAATGCAGTTTTTCCATCTAAAGAAGCACCTAATTTTAGCTGGATATAAGGAAAGCCTGTTCTCATGCGTTTGAAAAAGCCGACATTAAGTTTTTCAGCTTCTTGCATTAAAACACCGTGTGAAACATCCATTCCTGCTGATAATAATTTGTGCAATCCACGCCCTGCGACTTGAGGATTGGGATCTTGCATCGCAACAACAACACGTTTTATACCCGCATTGATCAAAGCATCAGCACAAGGCGGTGTTTTGCCAAAATGACTACAAGGTTCAAGAGTGACATAAGCTGTCGCCCCTTTTGCCTTATCCCCTGCCATTTTCAATGCATTGACTTCTGCATGCGGACCACCAGCATGATGATGATAGCCTTCACCGATAATTTTACCGTCCTTAACAATCACACAGCCCACGTTAGGATTAGGCGATGTTGTAAAACGCCCTAATGCAGCAAGCTCTATTGCTCGGCGCATGTAAATCTCATCGTTATGCCATTCATCAGTACTTGAGTTGTTGCTGTTGTTATTTGTCATAATAATTGTATGTAAATTTATTATTTATCGTTATTTTTCAAATTATTAAAATGAAACCTGAATTAATCTTGTAATTTTGCAATTTCTTCACCAAAATCACGAACATCTTCAAAGCTTCGATAAACGGAAGCAAATCGAATATAGGCTACTTTATCGAGTTTTTTTAGTTGCTCCATAACAAAATTACCAATTTCTTTTGAAGGGATTTCCCTTTCACCCGTTGCTCTTAACTGTGATTTAATATGACTTATCGCAGCTTCAACATCATCTGAACTCACAGGGCGTTTTTCTAATGCTTTAAGCATTCCTCGACGAAGTTTTTCTTCATCAAAAGGCTCACGTATTTCATCACTTTTTACGATACGAGGCATCACCAGTTCTGCAACTTCAAAGGTCGTAAAACGCTCATGACAAACAAGACATTGACGACGACGGCGCACTTGTGAACCATCACCAACAAGTCTGGAATCAATTACCTTGGTATCTACGGCTCCACAAAATGGGCAATGCATAGTTATTCCTACTTTTGACAATACTCATAAACAGTGTACCTGTTCAGTGAACAAAAAACACCCTGTCAGTATACACTGGCAGGGTGTTTGCGATGTTTTATCAGAAAAACGCTCTATTATGGTAAGAGTGTTGTCTGATCTGCACCCTCTTTTTCCACTTTTTGTACAATCAGGTGTTCGCGTTTCATTCCCATTTTCAGTGCTAATGCAGAAGCCACATAAATAGAAGAAACAGTCCCGATTGAAACACCGATTAACATAACCAAAGAGAAACCTTCGAGCATTGAACCACCAAAGATATACAGCATTAATACAACAAGTAATGTTGTTGCTGATGTCATAATGGTACGGCTCAATGTCTGTGTTAGAGAAACGTTCATAATCTCATATGATGTTCCTCGACGGATCTTACGGAAATTCTCACGAATACGGTCTGATACAACAATACTATCATTCAGTGAGTAACCGATAACAGACATTAATGACGCTACAATGGTTAAGTCAACCTCTATGTGGAACAGGGAAAGAACACCCAGTGTGATCACCACGTCATGCGCAAGTGCAATAACGGCACCTAGCGCCAAACGCCATTCAAAACGGAATCCGACATAGATAAGAATACAGATAAGTGCAGATAACAACGCCATTGCCCCTGTTTGAGCCAATTCACTACCCACACTTGGCCCAACAAATTCAATACGTTTAACTACCGCATCGTTATCAACTTTAGCATTGATAACATCGATAATTTTTTTACCTAATTCTTGGCCAGCCTGTCCTTCAACAGGAGGCATACGCACCATAATATCGCGGCTGCTACCAAAATTTTGTAACAGAGGATCTTTGAAGCCTGCTGCATCTAGGCTATCACGCATTTTATCAAGATCGGCAGGTTGACTGAGATTGATCTCAATTACCGTACCACCTGTAAAATCCAATCCCCAGTTAAATCCTTTCACGGAAATGATAGCAATAGAAGCTATCAAAAGCAGAAACGAAATACTAAAGGCGACGTTGTCCCAACGCATAAAGTCAATGACTTTACGACCATGGTTTAATTGTTCAACAGTATAATCCTGTGCCACAACGTGCTCCTTAAATAGACAGTTTCTTGACGCGTTTACCACCATACAGCAGGTTTACAATCGCACGTGTACCAACGATAGCGGTAAACATGGAGGTTGCAACCCCGATAGCGGTAGTGATAGCAAAGCCTTTAATCGAGCCGGTACCGACTGCATAAAGGATCACCGCTGTAATCAGTGTGGTTAAGTTCGCATCAATAATACTGGAGAAGGCACCTTTGTAACCTTCGTGGATTGCTTGTTGTACTGAACGACCATTACGTAACTCTTCTTTGATACGCTCGTTTATCAGTACGTTGGCATCAACAGCGACGGCGAGCGTTAATACGATACCCGCAATACCTGGCATAGTGAGTGTTGCACCAGGTAATAGTGACATTACCCCAACAATTAACACCAAGTTTGCCATTAATGCCGTACTCGCAATAATACCGAATTTACGATAGTAAATGATCATAAAGGCAACAGATGCAATCAGACCCCATAAACACGCTTCCAAGCCTTGCGTGATATTTTGCAGGCCTAAAGTTGGTCCAATGGTTCTTTCTTCAACAATTTGAATTGGTGCAATCAACGCACCAGCACGTAATAATAAAGACAATTGACGTGCTTCATTTGCGTTTGAAATCCCCGTAATACGGAAGCTATTTCCTAAACGTGATTGAATATTTGCAACGTTGATAACTTCTTCACTTTTAACCAATACAGCGCGATCATTTTCATCACGTTTACCGCTGTCTTTATACTCTACGAAAAGTGTTGCCATCGGCTTGCCGACGTTGTCTTTCGTAAAGTTAGACATGATAGAGCCACCTGCGCTATCAAGTGAAATGTTCACTTGTGGTTGACCATATTCATCAGCCTGAGAGGTTGAATCAGTAATGTGGTCGCCCGTTAAAATAACGCGTTTATAAAGAATCGTTGGCATGCCCTCACGGGTATATTTTACTTCTGAGTCGCCCGGAATACGGCCCGTCTCTAAAGCAGAAGGATCAACCACAGTATTGACTAAACGGAATTCTAAAGTTGCCGTTGCGCCTAAAATTTCTTTAGCACGTGCGGTATCCTGAATACCGGGTAATTCAACCACAATTCGGTCAGCGCCTTGGCGTTGAACTAATGGCTCAGCAACCCCTAACTGGTTAACACGATTACGTAAAATTGTGATATTTTGCTGTACCGCATAAGTACGTGCATCACGCAAACGTTCGTCAGTAAAAATAGCTCTTAATGAGTTATTGGCACCATCTCTAAAAATGAGATCTTGGTTACGACGAGTTAGGTAATCTGAAGCTTTAGAGCGATCATCTGAATTACGGAAACGGATTTCAACGCCATAACTATCCGTTTTACGGATAGATGAATACGGAATGCCTTCGTCACGTAATAATGTACGTAGACTTTCAACATTTTGTTCCTGAAGTTTACCTAACGCGGTTTCCATATCAACTTCCATTAGGAAGTGAACACCACCACGTAAGTCTAGCCCCAGTTTCATCGGCTCACCGCCAATGGCTTCTAACCATTTTGGTGTTGCCGGTGCAAGGTTAAGTGCAACAATGAACTGGTCGCCTAACGCAGGCAACAACACTTCACGGGCACGCAACTGAATGTCAGGGTTACCGAAACGAGCCAAAATCGCACCATTTTCAAGTGCAATAGATTTCGCTTCAATTTTTTCTTTATCTAATAAAGATCGAACTTGATCCAGTGTTTGCTCATTGGCGGCGGTTCCCCGCGCGCCAGTGATTTGAACAGCCGGATCCTCACCATATAGGTTAGGAAGTGCGTAAAGCAGACCGATGAGGATAGCGGCTATCAACATCAGGTACTTCCACAAAGGATAACGGTTTAGCACGGCAGTTCCCTTTTCCCTTTGGGGAAATTAATTAAATAGCTTTCATTGTGCCTTTAGGTAATACAGCGGCAACAAAGTCACGTTTGATAGTTACTTCTGTTGTTTCATTTAACTCAACAACGACATAGCCGTTATCTGAAACTTTAACAACACGACCGATTAAGCCACCTGTTGTTAAAACTTCATCACCTTTACCGATAGAATCCATCAGTTTACGATGTTCTTTAGTCCGTTTTTGCTGTGGACGTAGGATCATGAAATAGAAAATCAGAACAAAAATCACTAACATTGGTAAAATAGACATAAAGCTAGCTTCAGGAGCTGCTTGTCCAGCAGAAGCAACAGCATCAGAAATGAAAAAACTCATTCACTTTTCCTCATTGTTGTCGATATCGACGATATTCAAGTTATAAGCCCAATATCATACACAGAATTGGGCTTTCTCGTATACATTAATCACACTTACTCGCACTGCCATTTAGCGGTGGTACGGGTTTTCCAATACGTTCGTAGAATTCGTGAACAAACTCGTCAAAACGTGAGTCTTCAATAGACTGACGAATTTCAGCCATCAAACGTTGATAATAACGCAAGTTGTGGATAGTGTTCAGCCTTGCACCTAAAATTTCGTTACAACGATCAAGATGATGCAAATAAGCGCGGCTATAATTTTTACATGTATAGCAATCGCAATGTTCATCTAATGTTGATGTATCTGAACGGTGTTTTGCATTACGAATTTTCACTACGCCGTCTGTAACAAACAAATGACCATTTCGTGCATTTCGTGTTGGCATGACACAGTCAAACATATCAATACCACGACGAACACCTTCAACTAAATCCTCTGGTTTACCAACCCCCATTAAATAACGCGGTTTATTCGCAGGAATTTGAGGGCAGACATGCTCTAAAATACGGTGCATATCTTCTTTAGGTTCGCCTACGGCAAGGCCGCCGACAGCGTAACCGTCAAAACCAATTTCGACTAGTCCTTTTACGGAGATATCACGTAAATCTTCGTAAACACCGCCTTGAATAATACCGAATAATGAATTTTTGTTATTGAGTTCATCAAAGCGATCACGACTACGTTTAGCCCAACGTAATGACATTTCCATTGAGTTTTTCGCGTAATCCCAATCGGAAGGGTATGGCGTACATTCATCAAAAATCATTACAATGTCAGAACCCAAATCGTATTGGATTTCCATTGATTTTTCTGGGCTTAAGAAAATCTTTTCACCATTAATCGGGTTACGGAAGTGAACGCCCTCTTCTTTAATTTTACGCATTGCGCCTAAACTAAAGACTTGGAAACCACCTGAATCCGTTAAAATAGGACCTTGCCATTGCATAAAATCATGTAAATCACCGTGTAATTTCATGATTTCTTGACCTGGACGTAACCATAAGTGGAAAGTGTTACCTAAAAGAATTTGTGCACCGGTTGCTTTTACTTCTTCTGGTGTCATTCCTTTTACGGTGCCATACGTTCCTACAGGCATAAATGCAGGTGTTTCGACAACACCACGTTCAAAAATAAGGCGGCCACGACGTGCATTGCCGTCGGTTTTATCTAATTCGTATTTCACTCATCCTCCAAGCATCAGAAAAACAGTCCAATGCGAAATAAAAAACAGCACATTCTAATCATTTGTTAGACGGCTGTATATGTTACTTCAATAAAAACCCGTACTTAGTCAAAGGGATTAAGCCATAAAATTGAAATAACAACTCATAAAATGAAGAAAATCGTTAAAAAGAATAGTAACTCTTTATTCTTGTCCGACTTTTTCATTGATAGCTAAAGGGTTATGCGTAATAAACATTGCATCACCATAGCTGAAAAAACGATACTCTTGCTCAACAGCTTCTTTATAAGCATTCATGGTATTTTGATACCCAGCAAAGGCAGAAACCAGCATAATTAATGTCGATTCCGGTAAATGGAAATTGGTAATCAGAGCATCAATAATTTGATATTGGTAACCCGGAAAAATAAAGATTTGGGTATCATCAAAAAAAGGCGCAATTAACGCATTTTTTGTCGCCTTAGCCGCACTTTCTAATGAACGAACAGACGTTGTCCCTACTGCAATAACACGATTCCCTCGCGCTTTACACGCTAACACTGCATCAACCACGTCTTGTGGTACTTCTGCATATTCAGAATGCATCGTGTGTTCTTCAATATTATCAACACGCACAGGTTGGAAGGTTCCTGCACCAACATGCAGTGTGACAAACGCCATCTCAACCCCTTTTTCTCTTAAGGCTTGAAGTAAGGGTTCATCAAAGTGTAATCCCGCCGTCGGGGCAGCAACCGCACCAGGGCGCTCATTATAGACAGTTTGATAAAGCTCTTTATCAGACTCTTCATCAGGACGATCAATATAAGGAGGTAACGGCATATGTCCGATACTATTCAGGATAGTTAAAACATCTCTTTCATCATCAAAGCGAATTTCAAAAAGTGTATCATGACGTGCAACCATAGTGGCTTGTACACTTTCATCTTCACCCAGCACTAATGCAGCACCTTCTTTAGGTGATTTAGACGCTCTAACGTGGGCAAGTACACGATGCTCATCAAGCATACGCTCAACTAACACCTCAATTTTACCTCCTGACGCTTTACGACCATAAATACGCGCAGGGATCACGCGAGTGTTATTGAAAACAAGCAGATCACCAGTATTTATCTTATCTAACACATCGGTAAAAATACCGTGTGATAAAGTGCCTGTCTCACCGTCTAAAGAGAGCAAACGACAACCACTGCGTTGAGGTTGTGGATAGTGAGCTATCAAGGCTTCGGGCAGTTCAAATCTAAAGTCTGATACACGCATAATTAAACGACTACTTTCATAAAAAACAGGCGGACTAGTCTAGTGCTGCCAGCTTATCAGTGCAACAAAGAAGCCCTTTTTTATTCAAAAAGCGTTATGATGATGGGATGAATTATCTTGCTCACTTACATCTAGCCTTTAGAGCAGAAAGCTCTTTATTAGGCAATATGATGGCAGATTACGTCAAAGGCACACCAAGCTCTGATTACAGCCAAGCTGTGGTTGAGGGAATTCGTATGCATAGACGCATTGATGTGCTAACCGACACACACCCGTTAGTCAAACAGGCGCGCTTATTCTTTCCTGAAGAATATCGTCGAGTTTCTCCCATCACCTTAGATGTCTTTTGGGACCACTTTCTTTCTTTAAATTGGTCGATATTTGAGCCTAATCTACCATTAGCTGATTTTATCACTAAGACACGCAATATTATTGAGCCCGATTTATGGCAAACGCCTGAAAAGTTTCAAGAACTCAACGAGTATTTATGGTCACAATCTTGGTTAACCCGTTATGCTGATAAAGCGTATATTGCCCAAACATTGAAAGGAATGGCGAGAAGAAGACCGCGCTTAAGTGCTCTAGCGGGCTCTTACATTGCACTTGAAACCCATTATGACGAATTAAGTGAGATTTTTTGGCAATTTTATCCACAATTGTTAGAAAGAGCACAGCATCATCAACTTGATGACTGATACATTTAACAGCTATTTTGAGAGTCATCTTTTTGTCATTAATTGAGATTACATTTGGTATATCAAACAGATGCCAAGCCAATCCAGCCTGTTATTCGTAACGATTTTTTAACAAGCATAGTATTCATTTTCAAAGTTGATTAGAATAAGCTGTTATACAAGGAGTCATAAATAATCCTACTTTGTTGTATTCAGTTGATAGCTACAATCTATCAAATAGATTGTTCTGTTTGACTTTATCAATAGCGATTGATTATTTATGCTGTATGCATCATTTAAAAACAGGGTAAACACCCTGATTTACATTTAAAACAAGGTATACACCCTGAATTTACTCTAAATAGTTCGAGGTGTAGCTAGGCGACAAGTGAATGAGTCGCTAGGAGCATACAAAAGTATGTGACTAGTGCGAATGAACGCAGTCAACAACGCTACAACTTGAAATATGACGAGTATAAACAGGGTATACGCTCTGAATTTACTCTAAATAGTTCGAGGTGTAGCTAGGCGACAAGTGAATGAGTCGCTAGGAGCATACAAAAGTATGTGACTAGTGCGAATGAACGCAGTCAACAACGCTACAACTTGAAATATGACGAGTATAAACTCTTTCAATTTACAGGAGTACATTATGGTTCTGGTTACTCGCAAAGCCCCTGATTTCACAGCCGCTGCTGTTTTAGGTAATGGTGAAGTTGTTAACGATTTCAACCTGCATTCATTTATCAAAGGCAAACCTGCCGTTATTTTCTTCTGGCCAATGGATTTCACTTTTGTTTGCCCTTCAGAGCTGATTGCATTTGATCACCGTTTTGAAGAATTCAAAAAACGTGGTGTTGAGATCATCGGCGTTTCTATGGACTCAGAATTCGTTCATAACGCATGGCGTAAAACGCCAATTGATGATGGCGGTATTGGTGAAGTTAAATACCCAATGGTTGCGGATATTAAACATGACATCATCAAAGCTTACGGCATTGAACACCCAGAAGCAGGCGTTGCGCTGCGTGGTTCATTCCTAATTGACAAAGAAGGTGTTGTTCGTCACCAAGTCGTTAACGATCTACCGTTAGGTCGTAATATCGATGAAATGATCCGTATGGTTGATGCACTTCAATTCCACGAAGAGCACGGCGATGTTTGTCCTGCACAGTGGGAAAAAGGTCAAGAAGGTATGGGCGCATCTCCAGACGGCGTTGCTAAATATCTGAAAGCAAACTCTAGCAAACTGTAATATTTAGGTAAGCTAATGTATTTCTAAAAGCCTGTGAAAACAGGCTTTTTTATTGATTATCGCAGCACTTATCTATTCTTAGATCATCCCCTTATTGCCATTATTAATTATCCATAATCTTATTATTTACCAGCTTAAAGAGAATTTTGTGATCATCACTGCAAAAAAATTTCTTCTCATTAATAACCTCTCTCTATACTTATTGTTACGCAATTGTTAATTAACATTAATAACAGCGTATACTACTTCTATCTCACTTGCTTTAATTTATGATAACTCGCTGTTATTAATGGAGATAATAATGATTACTATAAAAAGAACTCACTTGCTGTTACTCACTGCCCTTTTTTCTCATTCACTCTATGCAGCCTATGAGCCTGCCGTTGAAGCACAACAAGGTATGGTTGTCTCTTCTCAACATTTAGCCTCACAAGTCGGTAGCGATATCTTACAAAAAGGAGGAAATGCCATTGATGCAGCTGTTGCTGTTGGTTATGCACAAGCGGTCGTAAATGCCTGTTGTGGTAACATTGGTGGTGGTGGCTTTATGACAATACACCTTGCTGATGGCACAAATACCTTTATTAATTTTAGAGAAACAGCCCCCATTACGGCTTCTAAAAATATGTATTTAGATAAAGAAGGTAATTTGATTAAAGAGGCCAGTTTGTACGGTTATCTCGCCTCAGGTGTACCTGGTACAGTCAAAGGCCTTGATGCTGCATTAGAAAAATACGGTACACTTTCACGCCAAGATGTCATGGCTCCTGCCATTAAACTTGCAAGAGAAGGCTATATTTTAACGCGCGCTGATACGGATGTATTAGAAACAACAACAGAGCGCTTTAAACAAGATCCTGAATCAGCAAAAATTTTCTTAAAACCAAATGGGACGCCATGGCAGCCGGGTGATCGTCTAATTCAGACTGACTTAGCCAATACACTTGAACTGATTGCAAACCAAGGGGCTGATGCATTTTATCAAGGTGAAATTCCTAAAAAAGTTGAAGAAGCGTCGAAACAACATAATGGCCTGTTAACTCAAGAGGATTTTGCTAACTTCACTATTACAGAAATCAAACCTATCACCTGTACTTATCGAGGTTATGAGTTTATTTCTGCACCACCTCCAAGTTCAGGAGGTGTCACTATCTGTCAAACGTTAAATATTTTAGAAGGTTACGATCTTAAATCGATGGGGTTTAACTCCGCTGAATATGTTCATACTCTGACAGAAGCAATGCGCCATGCTTATATGGACAGAAATACGTTTCTTGGTGATCCTCAATTTATTAAAAATCCAACAGAAAAATTATTAAGTAAAACCTATGCCACTGAACTTCGCCAACAAATTAAACCGAATAAAGCAACGCCATCAGAAAATGTACAACCGGGCATAGCACCTCATGAAAGTCCTGAAACAACACACTATTCTGTTATGGATAAAGACGGCAATGCTGTTTCGACCACTTACACCATTAATGGTCGTTTTGGTGCCGTTGTTATTGCTTCAGGCACTGGTTTTTTCCTCAATAATGAGATGGATGATTTTACAACCAAAGTGGGTGAAAAGAATCTCTATGGTTTAGTGCAAGGTGAACGCAATAGCATTGCACCATTAAAACGCCCACTATCATCAATGAGCCCAACGATTGTGACTAAAGAAGGCAAACCTTTCCTTATTTTAGGATCGCCGGGAGGTTCTCGTATTATCTCAATCACCTTACAAACGGCACTTAATATCATTGAGTTTGGTATGCCACCACAAGAAGCGGTTAATAGCCCTCGTATTCACCATCAATGGTTACCGGATGAGGTTTATTATGAGCAACGAGGATTATCAAAAGACACTTTAGAAAAACTCTCAGCCATGGGATATAAAATGATAGAACAAACCCCATGGGGAGCGGCTGAACTCATTATGGTCGGGCTTCCTGGAGAAAAAGGTGTTATCCCTGCATCATCAGGTAATGATTCTGCTGTTTCTGGTGCGGTACGTGAAAGTTATCTTTATGGATCAAATGATGTTCGCCGCCCAGCAGGTAAAGCGGTGGGTTATTAATCACTAAACTACAGAATAATATTAATATAAGAAACCTTCTCTTGATTAGATAAGGTTTCTTTTTTTATAAAAATGATCTAGTCATGGTTTTACAATTTATTCATATATAATTCTATTAATAATAATCAATCCTAATTTTTTATTAAATAAATAATTAACATCAAATATCAATTTATTATTAAAATAATAATATTAGATAGAATATAAGAGCAAATCACCGTTAATATCACTTCAATAATAGAATATATATAAATGGTATTTATTCTCTTTCTTAATTACAGATAAAAATAATAATCATTTAATTAAACTAAATTAATAACACTTACTATTTTTATTTCTATGATAGCAATCACAGTATTAATTTTTTAATAACCACACTATCAGAGAGGATAATAAAAATACGTAAGAAATGGATATAACACATTGTAAATACAAATATTTAACATTTAACCACACCGTATTTTTATCATAAAAAGAGTTGAAATCTATAATATATCTTCTGCTGATATCGTTATTGTATTTTTTATATAACGCTAAAGCAAGCGGATAAATAAAGAATTTATCATCACAACTTATTTCTTATATAAATTAGTTAAGCGGAGATAAATATTAATGTCTGATAAACATCATCGTCCACTATTAGATATTGGACTATCAAGACTAGAGTTTCTGCGAATATCCGGTAAAGGACTGGCAGGGATCACAATAGCACCCGCACTGCTTTCTCTTTTAGGGTGTAAGCAAGAAGAAATAGACAGCGGTATCATTCAATTAACCACAACCCCTAAAGGTGTTTTAGTTACAAATCGAGCACGTTGCACAGGTTGTCACCGTTGCGAAACGGCATGTACAACATGGAATGATGGCAGCGTTGGTTCTTTCTTCTCTCGTACTAAAATTCACCGTCATTTCTATTTTGGTGATAAAGGTATTGGCTCCGGCGGTGGGCTTTATGGCGATTTAAACTTTACAACGGATACTTGTCGCCAATGTAAAGATCCAGAATGTATGAAGGTCTGCCCAGTAAAAGCGATCCGTTATCAAGAAGAGTTTGGCTGTATTGTCGTCGATACGCGTCGTTGTATTGGCTGTGCGGCCTGTACAACCGCTTGTCCTTGGATGATGGCTACCGTCAATCCACAAACTAAAAAATCCGGCAAATGTAATTTATGTGGTGAGTGTGCATCAGCGTGCCCAACAGGTGCTCTGCAAATCATTGAATGGAAAGAAATTACTGTTTAATAAATCCAGATAATCACATCACTGAACCACATTTAGATTAGGAAGCAATATTATGATTAACGGCTGGACTGGAAATATTCTAAGAATCAATTTAACCACCGGTGCCATCACTCGTGAAAGCTCAAGCAAATTTAAATCCTTAATTGGAGGGATGGGCTTTGGCTACAAAATTATGTATGACGAAGTTGCCCCCGGCGTTAAACCTTTTGACGAAGAAAACAAAGTTGTTTTTGCTGTGGGCCCATTAACGGGTTCGGGCGCGCCTTGTAGCTCTCGCGTTAATATTACCTCTCTTTCTACTTTTACACGCGGTAATCTCGTCGTTGATGCCCATATGGGGGGTTTTTTTGCGGCATGGATGAAATTTGCGGGCTACGACTCACTGATCATTGAAGGTAAATCAGATAAGCCGGTTTGGATCCATATCGATGATGACCAAGTTTCTATTGAAGATGCCTCTTTCTTATGGGGTAAAGGGGTGCGTCAAACCACAGAAGAGCTGTGTGCTCAGACAAGCCCTGAGGCCTGTGTTGCAACCATTGGCCCTGCGGGCGAAAACCTCGTGCCTTTGTCTGGGATCATTAACAGCCGTAACCACAGTGGTGGTGCGGGTGTTGGTGCGGTCTTAGGTTCTAAAAAATTAAAAGCTATTGTTGTTGAAGGTAGTCGTGGGGTTAATGTTGCCGATCGTAAAGCGTTAAAAGAACTTAACGACTACATGATGACACAACTGATTGGCTCTAATAACAACCACGTTGTACCAAGCACACCACAATCTTGGGCTGAATACTCAGATCCAGGCTCTCGTTGGACTGCACGTAAAGGACTGTATTGGGGTGCGGCAGAAGGCGGCCCAATTGAAACAGGGGAAATTCCTCCTGGTGATATCAATACTGTTGGTTTTAGAACCATGAAATCGACCTTTGACTTAGGCCCAGAAGCCGAAGAATACACTGTAAAAATGGGCGGTTGCCACTCTTGTCCTATTCGCTGTATGGCACAGCTTAACGTTCCACAAGCGAAGAAATTTGGTGTGCCACAAACAGGTGGTAACACTTGTGTCGCTAACTTTGTTCATACAACCATTTTCCCTAATGGCCCTAAAGATGTTGAGAAAAAAGGGGATGGTAATGTTGTGGGTAACCTTGTTGGCCTAAATATTTTTGATGATATGGGATTATGGTGTAACTACGGTCAACTGCATCGTGACTTCACTTATTGCTATACCCACGGTGTCTTTAAACGTGTACTTTCTGAAGAAGAATATAACGATATTCCTTGGGATAAACTGGAAGAAGGCAACCCTGAGTTTATCAAAGATTTCTATTACCGCTTAGCGCATCGTAAAGGTGAATTTAGTCACCTTGCTGATGGCTCTTACCTGATTGCGCAACGCTGGAATTTAGGTGAAGAGTATTGGGCTAACAAGAAAAATAAACTTTGGTCCCCAATGGGCTTCCCAATTCACCATGCTAATGAAGCTTCCGCTCAAGTTGGTTCTATCGTTAACTGTATGTTTAACCGCGATGCGATGACTCATACTCATATCAACTATATCGGTAGTGGTTTACCGCTAAAACTGCAAAAAGAAATTGCGGGTGAGCTATTTGGCTCTGGCGATGCTTTTGATGAAACCAAAAATTATACACCTATCAATAAAGCCAAAATTGCTTATACCAAATGGACACTGTTACGTAGCTGCTTACACGATGCCGTCACTTTATGTAACTGGGTATGGCCGATGACCGTTTCACCCCATAAGAGCCGTAATTATCGTGGCGATTTAGAAATGGAAGCTAAGTTCTTTACTGCCATTACAGGTGAACCGACAACGTCTAAAGATCTCGATTTAGCTTCAGAACGCATTTTCACCTTACACCGCGCTTATACCGTTAAATTAATGAATACGATGGATATGCGTAATGAACATGACCAAATCTGTTCATGGGTATTTGATAAAGATCCTGATATTCCGGTCTTTACTGAAGGTACAGACAAAATGGACAGAGAAGATATGAAACTTTCTCTCACCATGTTCTATGAAGAAATGGGCTGGGACCCACAATTAGGTTGCCCAACAAAAGAAACGTTGGTTCGCCTTGGATTACAAGATGTTGCAGACGATTTAGCGTCTCGTGGTTTATTACCAAGTTGATGGGTAAAAGAAGGAGATCATGATGATAGAACAAAATGCATCGGCTTCTATACCACCTGATATCGCTGATGATGTAGATATTGCGTTAGAACAACCCGATATTTCTCGTCGCCGTTGGCTACTGCCACTATCAGAAACAGGTGTTGGGCGTATCTCTAACACCTTAACTGATATTGCAGAAGAATCGGCTGAAGAAGTCGCAACGTTATCTGCTGAACAACATCTAGCGAATGCGATACGTCAATGTTCAAAAGAAGGTGAACTATTAGCTATTTCAACGCTGTATGATGCGCCCTATTCACTAACAACTGAAGATATTGCGCAATTAGAAACTGCGTTAAAAAGCGACGAGTTTATTGATATCGCCCATTTAAGTCTCAATGGTGAGAATTATTTCTACTCTGATCAATTTATGTCGGATAACTTCGCACAACTGCAATTATTAAATCGCCACGCGGATATTTGTACTGCAATTGCGGGAGTTGTGCGTTTTGAGTGTGAAACCTATCCTCGTCCATTGAAACAAAGCATGTTGATGTCTGAACCTTTTCATTATACGGCTTCAGAGATTGAAGATGCACTGACACTGATGAAAGCTCACCCTGACTTTCAAGATATTCAGCAAGTTTTAGCCTCTAACGATGCTCCTTATCTCTTTAGTAACACACTAATGAGCTATGGAAAAGCACGAGGCTTAACTGAATGGATAGAGGTAGAACAACATGAAAACCCTTAATGTTCTGCCTTATCGACGAAATGCAATGTGGGAATTACAACATCATCAGACTGAGGAGCAAAAATAATGCGTGTTTCTCGCCGTAAATTTGTAGCAGGCATGGGATCGGTCATTTTTTTCAGTGCGCCACTAGGAAGTGCACTTGCGGCAAGCGCAGAGAAAAAACCTATCCGTTATGCCATGATCCATGATGAGACGCTCTGTAATGGCTGTAATATTTGTGCCACTGCATGCCGTCGATTAAATAAAGTGCCAACAGGAATGGCAAGAATGGATATTGCTCATATTCCATTAAGCCTAAAAGAAGACAACGACAAATACCATTTCTTTAGACACTCTTGCCAGCAATGTGAAGACGCACCTTGCATTCCTGTATGTCCTACAGGTGCATCTTGGCGTGATGAAACCAATGGTATTGTGCGTGTTGATAAAGAGAAATGTATTGGCTGTAGCTACTGTATATCAGCGTGTCCATATCAAGTTCGTTATCTTAACCCTGTTACACATGTTGCTGATAAATGTGATTTCTGTCTTGAGTCTCGATTACAAAAAGGGTTTCCACCGATTTGTGTGAGTGCGTGTCCACAAAATGCCTTGTTATTTGGCAAAGAAGACAGCCCTCAAATTCAAGAGTGGCTTAAAACACACGATTACTATATTTATCAACTCGATGGCGTAGGGAAACCCCATCTCTATCGTCGTGTAGGGCCTCATGCTAAAGAGGAGGGTAAAGTATGAGTATCGTCAATACAATGCCAGACAGCACTCAATTTCAAGCAGCACTCAAAGAGTATGTCTTAATCTATACACCTGACTATTTACCACTTTGGCTTATTGTCGCCGGTGTCTTGATTATTGGTATGCTACTTGTACTCGCACTTCATGGCTTTTTGCGTTATCGCTTTGCCACACCACATGGTGAGTCGCACAAAGAAGAGAAGCTCTATCTTTACTCTAAAGCGGTGCGTTTATGGCACTGGAGTAATGCCTCTTTATTTATTTTATTGCTCCTTAGCGGTGGCATTAACCATTTTGCCCTACTTTCTGCGCACGATACGGCGTTATTGGTCAGTGTGCATGAGATCTGTGGTTACCTGCTGTTAGTTTGCTGGTTATCCTTTGTCTTGATTAACCTTGTCGGGGGTAATGGTAAATTTTACCGCATTGATGGGAAAAACTGGTTTCAACGTGCCTTTATGCAAACTCGTTTTTACCTCTATGGGATAATTAAAGGGGAAGATCACCCTTTCCCAGCGACACAAAATGTAAAATTTAATCCACTGCAACAAATGGCCTATTTAGGTGTGATGTATGCATTAGTTCCACTTCTATTAATCACAGGCGTGTTACTTCAAAATCCTACATTTATTCCTGCTGATGCTGTGATGTTTAAAGCATGGTTATTAATCGCACATCAAATATTAGCCGTATGTAGTGTCTTTTTTATCTTGGGTCACCTTTATTTGTGTACAACGGGAAGAACACCGTTCCAAACGTTTCGCAGTATGGTTGACGGTTACCACAGACACTAATTAATACCTAGATTTAGGAGCTTATATGTCAGTCCCTTCAAAGGAAAATATTATATTAACAAAAGAAGACTTACGACAACTGCATGTTTCAACTTCGCTTTATCGTTGGTTTTTACGTTATTTTCCTGATGGAGGCACTTACAGTGCTATCCATTGTGAGTTGATAAAACAGCGCCGTACACAGTGGATAGAGAGCTTTATTCAATATGTTTATTTACGTCATTTTAGTGAAGCATCCTTTGCCAAACAGGAACAAGAAGTCATGGAAAACATCTTGTTCCTGCTCGGCAATGAACAACAACAAGGTGTCACATTACAACGCTTGCCATACCACAACACTTTACCAACCTCTGAAAACATTCAATTCTCTACCGAATGGCATCAATTGATCCTAAAAAGCCAGCAACTAAGCACAGATCTTGCTTTATGTGGCAGTAATAATATTGTGGCTTTTTCTGGCGATGAAAACAGCATTGCCAACACAGGCTATAGCAATCAATTGATGAACACAGGATTTGCTGGAAAAGTCTGCAATACAGGTAATCAGTGTCGTATTGGTAGCTTAGGAGGGCGTTCTCGCATTTGTAACAGTGGTAACGATGTCAAGATTTACGCATCAGGCAATGGTGTTCATATCGCAAACAGTGGTATGCGTAATTTTATTACTGCCTCTCAAGATCGCGCAAAAGTTTCTAACACGGGCGATTTAGCGCAAATCAATGTCACAGGAAACAACGCGGTTGCAATTAACACCGGTGATAACTGTAAAATCACGGTATCTGGTGATAACAGTATTTGCATCTCAACGGGTCATCTTCATCAATTTTGTTTAGGAGAAGGCGGCTGTGCCGTGATTGCTTATCATGATGGCAATCGTACTCGCTTTAAAATCTTCTATGAAGGTGAAGAGGGTATCGTCGCCGGTATTCATTACTATTTAGATGAAAATCAGCATCCTATTGCGGATATAAAACAGGGCTCTACTTTTATTAATTAATACCTCAAACATATACCATTAAAAAAGGGAAACTTTCGCTTCCCTTTTTACGTTTAATATCAATGTACTTTATGGCTTATTTCGTTATTTCTGTATGGATCACTTTTTTACTATTCGAGCCTACGACTCTGTCATAAATACCACAGACTACAATGGTGACTAATACCGGAATTAACCACGCTAAACCTTGTTCGCTTAACGGTAATTTAGTTGCCCACTCAGGTAATAAATGCTTCAAATAATCAGAGGCTTTTATTGCATCAAAAACACCGAAAAACAGGCTAACGGCCATTGCTGGAGCAATAATACGAGTGGGATTATTCCACAAACGTAAAGTGAAACTCATCAAAATAATCACAATACAAGGTGGATAAATCATAATCAGCACAGGAATAGAAAACGCAATCAGTTTACTTAGCCCTAAGTTTGATACTACTGCTGAGAATATCGCTAAAATTAACACCAATGTACGATAAGAAATGGGCAAGTAACGACTAAAGAATTCAGCACAGGCACAGGTTAAACCAACCGCGGTTACCATACAGGCTAAGAAAATCAGTATAGCTAAAAAGAAGCTACCAAAGTTACCAAAAGTATATTGAACATAGGCATGTAGAATATCAGCACCGTCTTGCGCCCCAGGAATAATACTGCCACTACTAGAACCAAGCTTAAATAAGCTCAAGTAAATTGCCGTTAGCAATACCCCCGCAATAATACCTGCCCACATGGTATAACGCGTTAACAGTGACGAATTATCAATACCACGAGAGCGCGCAGCATTAACAATGACAATACCAAACACCATTGCACCCAAGGTATCCATAGTCAGATAACCATTAATAAAACCCTGAGTTAACGCCATATCACGATAAGCCTCTGTGGCAGGAATAGCACCACCCGCAGGCCAAAATACAGCAGCTAAGCCTAATACTGCCAATGCTAAAATTTTAATTGGGGCAAGAATATGGCCTACGCTATCTAATAATTTACCGGGATAAAGCGAAATGCCGATAACAATTAAGAAATAGACAATACTGTAAATCAATAATGACATTTCGGTATCACCCACTAAAGGTGCAATACCGACTTTAAAAGAGACGGTTGCTGTACGCGGTGTAGCAAAAAGAGGACCAACAGCAAGATAAGCAACAATGGCTAATAATAGCCCCATTGATTTACCAATTGGCGTGCTTAATGCTTCAATACCGCCTCCCACTTTTGCCAATGCAACAATGGTTAATACGGGTAAACCGACACCCGTAATAAGAAAGCCTATTGCGGCAGTCCAAACAAATTCACCGGATTGTAAACCGACCATGGGAGGAAAAATAATATTGCCAGCCCCAACAAAGAGGGCGAAGGTCATAAACCCTAATGCCAGAATATCTCTGGACGTTAATCTATGTGCCATAAGTTTTGTTAATATATAGTTACGAAAATGGTTGGATTACGCTAAAAAGAAGAAATAGCGTAACATCAAATCAACAATGTCTATTTAAGTTTAGATCGTTATTATTTAGGATAATATCCACATAAAATCATTTTATGTGGAGCAATGATGTCTCAAATAGAAAAAATCGCCGATAACTGGCTACAAGTAAAACTTTTATAATGGAAAAAGGCAATAGCCAATCTAAAAACCAGAATAATCATCTAAACTATTTTTCAGAGCTAGTTATTACTATCATATATCATCGAATATGCACGATATGATTTGTGCATTTTATCACCAAGAATATAGGGTGTTAGCCTTATTTAAAGTTCTGATTAATTAATAATATTAAAATTTAACACTACGATATTAGTTTTTATTGATATCGAAAAAGTCGATAAAGTACAAAAGCCGTTGTCACTAATTTAGAAAAATAAGTGATAACGGCTTTAAAAGATGAGATTAGTGTGCTTTTTTAGCAAACAACAAGCTTTGAGGTAAAATAAAAGAGAAAGTACTTCCGCTTCCCACTTTACTTTCAATATTCAATTGTGAGTGATGATGGAGAAGTGATTTTTTCACAATCGCTAGCCCTAATCCTGTACCACCAGAATGGCGAGAGCGGGCTTTATCAACACGATAAAAACGCTCTGTTAAACGCGTTAAATGTTCTGCGCTGATCCCTAAGCCATTATCTGAAACACTAAATAACATCCCTTGTGGAATTTTCTTCCAACTGACTTTTATTGTTGTGCCTTCTTCTGTGTGATTAATCGCGTTATACACTAAGTTAGAAACAGCACTACGCAGTTGCTCTTCATTACCACGCACAGCCCATTGCTCATCAATATCAAAGATAAAGTGATGCTGTCCTTGACTTAATGAATCAGCCTCTTGTTGTAACAGTATTAAAATAGCAGGAATATCAACCACTTTAGTTAAATCAATATGAGGGGCAGATTCAATACGGGAAAGTTGTAAAAGCTGTTTAACTAATGTATCCATACGCTTAGCTTGCTCTTGCATTGTCACAATCGCTTTGTGTTCTGTCGGTTTTTCTACACTATTTTCTTCCATCATTTCAAGATAACCCTGAATAACCGTTAACGGTGTTCTTAACTCATGGCTAACATTGGCAAAAAAATCGCGTCGAGCATTTTCTAACTTATTTTTTTCTGTGACATCTCGCGCCACCATTAAACGCTGATCGTCACTGTATGGCATGACTCGAAACTCAACAATAGAGCCATTATTAAGTGAAATCGTTAAAGGATGACTAAAATCACCTGCAGTAAAATAGTGCAGAAAATCAGGGTAACGTAATAAGTTAAAAATATTTTGCCCATTATCATCTGGCCAACGAAAACCTAATAAATGCTGGGCAAGGCTATTACACCAAAAAATATTACCTTCATTGGTCATCATTACGACGGCATCGGGTAAGCTTTCAGCACCACTTCTAAAACGTTTAATTAAATCACCCAGCTCTCGACGTCGTTTACGATTGCGTTGTTGGGTTTGTCGAATGCCATAAAAAATAGGCTCCCACCCTCCTCTGCCTTCAGGTGGCAATACAGAACGGTCTAACCACAACCATTTAGATAATTTCAGTAAATTATAGGCATGCCAAGCAAGCGCGCTCAGTAGTGACGCCACCAACAACCAAGAAAGATGACCGATAAAAAGTGATAATATAAAAGCAGGTAAACAAAATAGACATAGCCCCCAAACGAGGGCTTTCCACGATAGTCGTTCTAACACCTGGCGATTACTCCCATAGTGACTTAGAAACGGGCAGAAAAACGATATCCCGTTCCGCGTACTGTTTGTATCATTCTGTCGTGACCATCTTCTTCAATAGCTTTACGCAAACGACGGATATGCACATCAACGGTACGGTCTTCAACATAAACATTCGTTCCCCAAACATAGTTTAGCAGTTGTTCCCTGCTGTACACACGTTCAGGATGTGTCATAAAAAAGTGCAGGAGCTTAAATTCAGTAGGGCCCATATCAATCGGTTTATCTTGACTGGTGACTCGATGAGAAACAGGATCAAGACCTAATCCATTAAATTCAATAATATCTTCTGCTGACATGGGTGATAAGCGTCGTAAAATTGCTTTTACGCGTGCAACAAGCTCTTTAGGTGAAAAAGGTTTGATCACATAATCATCCGCACCTGTTTCTAGGCCTTGGACTTTGTCTTCTTCTTCCCCTTTTGCTGTTAGCATAATAATGGGAATATCACGGGTATTACTTTCCCGCTTCATCTGTTTTATTACCTGTAAGCCCGATCCCCCGGGGATCATCCAATCCAATAAAACCAGATCAGGGTAAGGATCGATAAGGAAACTCAATGCAGAATCATAATCTTCTGCTTCAATAGGTTGAAAACCATTTTGTTCCAGAACAAAACAGATCATCTCTCGAATTGCGGTTTCATCTTCAACAACAAGAATACGCCTTGCCATACTCTATCCTGTTTAATGTATATAGAGGGTCAAAATGATTATGATGCACTTTTATGACAGATTTA
The DNA here is from genome assembly GCF_014897315.1 of Proteus sp. FME41. Classification (GTDB taxonomy): domain Bacteria; phylum Pseudomonadota; class Gammaproteobacteria; order Enterobacterales; family Enterobacteriaceae; genus Proteus. The sequence continues at coordinate 162,336 of NZ_JABUYL010000003.1, forward strand.
TGACTAACCTTAACATTACTGAAATACCCCCTTATTGTTAAGGTAAATAAATTATTTTTTGGTGAAATATCACTCAAAAAAGGGCTTATTGTTGAGTTTTCACTAAAAAAGCAAGGTGCGCTATACTCTTCACCAGATAAAAAAGAGGGATAGCAATGCGGATTATTCACACATCAGACTGGCATTTAGGGCAATATTTTTTTACTAAGACCCGAGCACAAGAACATCAGCAGTTTCTTGATTGGTTATTAGCGCAAATTCATCGCTATCAAGTCGATGCACTGATTGTTGCTGGTGATATATTTGATACTGGCTCGCCCCCAAGCTATGCCCGAGAGCTCTACAACCGCTTTGTTGTTGCAATGAGAGACACACAATGCCAATTGATTATTTTAGGTGGTAATCACGATTCTGTCGCAACACTCAATGAATCTAAATCACTATTAGCGTGTTTAAATACCACTGTTATTGCTAATGTTCACACTGAAACACCACAAGCACCGCTTATTCTTTCTCAAAAAGATCATTCTCCCGGTGCCTTACTGTGTGCGATCCCTTATCTACGACCCAGAGACATGATTAGCAGCCGAAGTGGGCAATCCGGTGCTGAAAAACAAAATGCCTTAAAAGAAGCCATTGCAGAGTATTATCAAGCTCAATATCAAGCTGCTCTCGATTTACGTAAACAATTAAATGCAAAGATCCCTATTATTGCAACAGGTCACCTCACCACTATTGGTGCTAGCGTAACGGATTCTGTACGTGAGATTTATATCGGCAGCTTAGAAGCCTTTTCAGCAACCCTTTTCCCCGAATTTGACTATATTGCTTTAGGTCATATTCATCGCCCTCAAGTGGTGAATAAATCAGGTCATATTCGTTATAGTGGCTCTCCTATTCCTTTAAGTTTTGATGAAAGCGGACAACAAAAAAGTGTCTGTCTTATCGACTTTGAGCAAGATAAATTAACTGAACTGACACAACTGCCTATTCCTGAATTCCAACCATTACGTACTGTCACGGGTTCATTAAAAGAGATAGCCACACAGCTTGAGGATTTAAAAAATCAATATAGCGAAACGAACACCACTATCTGGCTCGATATTGAGGTTTCCACTCAAGATTATCTCAGTGATATACAAGCTCGCATTCAAGAACTAACTAACGACCCACTTTTTGACGTGATCTTATTAAGAAGAGCCAGAAAACAGCGTCAAGTACTCACTCAAAATGAGAAAGAAACACTCACTGAATTAACTGTTTATGATGTTTTTGAACGGCGTTTAGAACAACATGAATTTGATTCAGCCGAAACCAAAACACGATTAACCACATTGTTTAAACAAGCCGTTGAAATAGCAGAGCAAGAGGATAACGAAGCGCAATGAAAATCTTAAGTCTGCGATTTAAAAATATTAACTCCTTAAAAGGCGAGTGGAAAATTAACTTTAACCAAGAGCCTTTTGTCAGCAACGGTTTATTTGCGATTACGGGCCCTACGGGCGCAGGAAAAACAACCCTCTTAGATGCCATTAGTTTAGCGCTTTATCATCGAACTCCTCGATTAGATAAAGTCACCCAATCACAAAATGAATTAATGACACGTCATACCGCAGAATGCTTAGCGGAAGTTGAATTTGAAGTCAAAGGTGTGGCTTATCGCGCCTTCTGGGAACAACGTCGTGCCAATTATAAAGAAGAGGGTAATCTTCAAGCACCACAAGCTGAACTTGTCAAAATCAATATTGAAGGCAGTGAAGATAAAATCTTAGCCAGCAAAATCAGCCAAGTAAAAGAGATGATCGTGAGCATTACGGGACTCGATTTCGATCGTTTTACTAAATCAATGTTGCTTTCACAGGGACAATTTGCGGCATTTTTAAATGCAGATGATAAATCTCGTGCTGAATTATTAGAAGAACTGACTGGCACCGATATTTATCGTCATATCTCTCAGGTTATCTTTAAACATTGGCGAGAAGAAGAACACACACTTAAAACATTAAAACAACAAGCCGATATGATGGCGTTATTAGATGAAACGACTCGCCAAGCCTTATTAACCGAACAACAGGGATTTAATGCACAAGAAAATCAATTAAAGCAAACACAATTAGAATATCAAAGTGCAAAGCAGTGGCAAGAACAAGAAGCAACACTAAAACAGCAACAAGCGTCGGCTCAAATTGATGCAAATTTAGCACAAGAAGCATTAGTTGCAGCAAAACCAGATATTCAACGCCTTGAAAATAGTGAACCTGCGGAAAAAATTCGCCCTGCTTATGATGAAAACAAACGTCTTCTAAAAGAACAATCCTATATAGAGACACAACTCTCTACACTTAAAACTGAAAAACACGTTATTGAACAACAAAGCCAGCCGATTAATGAAAAATTAAGCGAAATTCGCGGATCATTAAAAAATCATGATGAGAAAAAACAGAAAATATTGCAATTAATTCGTGAGAAGGTAACGCCTATAGATAATCAATTGGTGTTATTACAGCAAGATATTTCAGCAAAAACAAAACAGAAAAACACACTCGAAAAAACACAATCAGAATATCTGGAAAAAATTCAATCAACGGCACACCAGCTAGCAACATCACAAAAACAAGCCAATGAATTAAATGATTATTTAACTCAACATACCGCTTATGCTCAGCTTGCTGAAAATTTACCTTTATGGCAACGCTATTTTGAGCAATATGACGAAGTCACAGAAAAATATCTTATTAGCCAAAAGAGTGAAAAAATAGAGCAAGAAAAGGAACAATCACTCAAACTCGCCCTAGCAAAAGCGACTAAAGCACTAGAAGAACAACAGCACAACCTTAACTTACAGCAACAACAATTAAATAAGTTACAAACACAACTTGAATTACAAAATAAAACAGAAGCAATTGCCGACATCCCACCTCGTTTACAGCAAATATCTCAGCAACGAAATGCACTTGCTAAACTGATGGGATTACACGCTCAATTACAACGAGCAATAAAAACTGAACATCAGCACCAAAAAACTCAGTCAGAAAATCAGCAAAAAATAGTCATGCTGACTGAAAGCATCCACAAAAATGATCTTGTTTTAAAAGAGAAAGAACAACACCTTAAAGACTTAAATGATAATTATCTTTTAATACGAAAACTAGCGGAATATGAAGAAGAGAGACAGCGTTTAATTAAAGATAATCCCTGCCCTGTTTGTGGTTCAACTGAACATCCTTATGTTGAGAAATACAAAGAAATTCAAGTTGATGAAACAAAACTACGATTAGATACCCTAACACAATACGTCCATGCATTAACGGTAGAATTAGTCGAACAAAAAACACAATGTACTCATTATCAGACACAAAATGAAAAATTAAATGAAGAAATTAAGCAACTTACACAAGAGCGTGAAATATTAGAAAAACAGTGGCAAACCTTATCACAAGCACATGCATTACCGACTATTCATTGCGAAGAAAATGCATTAACGGCATTAGACTCTACTCTTGAACAAGAAGATAAATCACTCACACAAAAACAAGCAAACTATAAGGCATTAGAAACCCAAATACAGCAACAATATACCCAATTGTCTGCAGCTAAAGAGCAATTTAATCAACAACAGCAAGTGATTATTCATCAACAAAATGAGTTTGCTCAGCAACAAAAAGAAGTCGCCAATAAACAGCAACAAACGGCACAATATCTTCAACAGCAGACACAGTTAGCTCACGATATTCAATCTCGCGTTGAACAGCAAGGCTATGTGTTATGCCAATTTGGAGAAAAAACACAATGGCTTAGTGAGCGTAAAAAAGAGAGCCAACAATATCAATCAACATTAAAAGCGTATCAGGAATTGCTGCAAACTCTTCGTGAATGGCAATTAACACAAGAAGAGAGAACCCGTTATTTAGCAGAAACACAAAAAGAGCTCGATAGCTTATTGGTCAATTTAAAACAGCAATACCATCAGCAATTACAATTACAGACAGAACGCCAAGCACTATTGGGAATACAAACGACCGAAGATGTTCGCGGCGAATTAGATAAACAAAGCCAGTTGTTACAAAAACAAATTGAACACTATAGCGAAGAAAAAAATAGGCTCGAAACTCGCCTTAATCAACTTATTGGTCAATATCAAGAAAATGAAAAAGCGTATCAACGCACAAGCGTTCAATCACAACAGGCGACTGAACACTATCAGCTAGCATTAGCACAAAGCCCTTTTGCTAATGAAGCTGCGTTTTTAGCGTCTTTATTATCGGTTGAAGAAAGAGAACATCTACAACAACAGCAAAAACAACGCCTAGACAAACTACTACAAGAAAAAACGCGCTTAGATACTCAACAAAAAGCCTATCAGCAACACTTATTACAACGGCCATTATTGGCAACACAGCAAAATATTGAACAAATTACTGCGCAATTATTACTGTTAGAAACGCAATTTGCCCAATTGCAAGAAGCCAAATTTCGTATTCAAGAACAACTGCGTACCGATGAAGAAAAGCGTAAAGAGCAACAAAGCCTTCTGACTCATATTGCTAAGCAGCAGGCGCATTTTGATGATTGGAGCTATCTTAATGAACTCGTCGGCTCAGCCTCGGGTGATAAATTCAGCCGCTTTGCTCAAGGCTTAACGCTTGATCACCTCATTTATTTAGCCAATCGCCGTTTAGAAAAACTGCATGGTCGTTATTTCTTACAACGCAAAACACCAGCAAGTCTTGAGCTACAAATTGCTGATACATGGCAAGCCGATGCGCTACGGGATACGCGCACTCTTTCTGGTGGTGAAAGCTTCTTAGTCAGTTTATCGCTCGCCTTAGCGCTTTCAGATTTGGTCAGTAATAAGACCCAAATTGAATCACTGTTTTTAGATGAAGGTTTTGGCACGCTAGATCCTGATACACTAGATATCGCACTAGATGCACTCGATAGTCTTAATGCTTCTGGAAAAATTATTGGTGTAATTAGTCACGTAGAAGCCATGAAAGAACGCATTCCCGTGCAGATAAAAGTGAAGAAAGGCGGTGGCTTAGGTATTAGCCAGCTTGCCCCTGAGTTTAGATATGGAGATAAACAGAATCTAAATCAAGCAGTTAAAAACTAGGTCGAATATTTTGACGTAGCTGATTAAATTTTTTATATATCAATAAATCACTAATAGCCCCTATAGTATGTCCATAGATTAGCTCAAGCTAAGACACGCTTTAAGCGCTTAAATTTATCAAGGAGACATCATGTCTAACGCATTTACTGATTTAATGAAAAAACGTAGAACAATTTATCATTTAGGTAATCAACTTCCCATTAGCGAAGACAAAGTCACTGCAGTGATTAAAGAAGCGGTTAAAGAAAGCCCAACAGCATTTAATTCACAAACATCTCGTGTGGTTATTTTGTTTGGTGAACAACATCAAAAACTGTGGGATATCGTTAAAAACACCCTAAAAAAATTAGTCCCCGCAGAAGCCTTTAGTGCAACTGAAGCTAAAATTGATAGCTTTGCAGCAGGTGCAGGTTCCATTCTTTATTTTGAAGATACCGATATTGTAAAAGGTCTTCAAGAGCAATTCCCACTGTATGCGGATAACTTCCCTGTATGGTCAGAACAAGCAAGCGGTATGGCACAGCTTTCTGTTTGGACAGCATTATCAGCAGAAAACGTAGGCGCTTCATTACAGCACTACAACCCAATTATTGATGACGAAGTTCATGCAACTTGGGATCTGCCAAAAACATGGAAATTAAGAGCACAAATGGTCTTTGGTTCAATTGAACAAGAGGCTGGCGAGAAGAATTATATAGAAGATGATGCACGCTTTAAAATCTTCAAATAAGTGTTAGAACAGACATCTGACAAAAGACCCTAAATAATACCCTCTTTCTTTACTTTTATTCCTTGCCCACAGCCACTGTGGGCTTTTTTTTTATTACATATCCACAAAACAAGAATGGCGACCTTATGCCACCATTCATTTATGATTTAATTAATTTCAAATCGGTTTTTCGCTGTTTTTTCTGAGCATCATAGAAATTTTCATGAGACCCTATATGCAGTAGATATAGCTCAACGTTGTTGGCTATCCACGAATAACCTAGTAGTACAGTTAATTCATTAAGCCTAAATTTGTGTACTCTAAGGTAAGCAAGATCACCTTTTTTCTGCTCACCAATCAATGGATTATCAATTATTTGATCAATTTCATCTTCAATAATTTTCACATTTGATTCAGGCAATTTTTTCATTGCCTTTTCAAATCGAGCCGACTGATAAACATCAATCTCTTTTTGTGGTTCGGACATATCGAGAAACCTTTTTGTTTTCGACTTCCGCCTGTGCCAGTAACAATTCTTCGATAAAGCTATATGGCAGGTCAGGGTTATCTTCAGCTATACGCCCTATTTTAGCCCAGTGCTCAATTTGTTTAGGAACACTTCTGCTTTTCGCTTCCGCATGAATTTTAGCATCAGACACAAAGTCTTCATCTAGTCTTACGGAAATAGCCATGATTTACACTCCAAGCCATCTGGTTTATAGGTTTACTTAATTAAAGATCTTATTTACATAATGCGACATTTTATCGCGTTAAGCAACAATAAATTCCATCCTATTTAAAATACACTAATAAAAAAAGAGCAAAGTGCGCAATGAATACAAAGGTAGGGATGGACCCTTTGTGTTCAACACTTTGCTCTCTTTATTTATTTACGCACCTCTTACCGAAGTAAAAGGTGCGATTTTCACAAGGCGTATGAAAATACGTTATTTACGTGTGATGTTATTTGCTTTTGGTTGAGCAATTGGAGACTGCTCAGCAAAGTATTTCACGACTGCATCAACATCTGGCACGCTGTAAACTGGATCTTTACCTTCTTTCAGTACAGAGAAGTTACTACCACCAGTGGCTAAATATTCATTAGCGACAACACGGTAAGACGCTTTCATGTCTACTGGTTTGCCATCAATTTTCATTGATTCTGCGATAACGCGGTTACCATTAGACGCTTTGCTATCCCATGTGTACTGGAAGTTACCTGAAATCGCTAACACTTGTGGACGTGAACGATCCCATTGTTGTTCTAATAGGCGTTTGATTTGTTCACCCGTTAACGTTTGAGTTAACAGGACGTTAGAGAATGGCTGTACAGTGTAGATTGCGTTATAAGAAACATCACCACCTGTCATATCTGCACGAATACCACCGCTGTTCATCAATGCGATTTGTGCGCCACCCATATCTTTTGGTTTTGCAGTATATAAATGCGCATCAGCAATTACTTGACCCAGTGCAGACTCACCCGCGTCATTAGTTTGCTTGTTCAGGTTACCTTCTAACTTACCAATAATACGGTTAGCTAATGGGGTAGCAATTTTTTCGTAAGCTTCTAGCAATTTAGTGATTGCAGGGTCTTTTTCATATTTACGATTATCAACCCAAATATTTTTTGCATTGATATCAACAACATCTTTTGTTGTTTTATCTAATTTTAGGTCGATACGCGTTAACATTGCACCATTAGATTGTGCAGATGTTACTGATTTACCGTTGATAGTACAGTTGTAAGCTTGGTGAGTATGACCAGTAACAACGAAGTCAATAGCGGGATCTAATTGTTCAACAACACCCAGTACTTTACCTGTAATACCATTACATGCGTTGATATTAACTGGACCACCATCACGACGCTGTGCAGCACCTTCGTGGATCAGGACACCAATTGCTTGAACGCCTTTTGCTTTTAACTGAGGCACTAATGCATTAATTGTTTTTGCTTCATTGTGGAAGCTTAAACCTTCGGTTCCTTTAGGTGTTACGATAGCCGCAGTACCTTCTAAAGTTAAACCGATGAATGCAACAGGAATACCGTTGAATTCTTTAATCACGTATTCTGGGAATAAGGTTTTGCCCGTTTCGTTAACAATAACGTTAGCCGCTAAGTATTGGAAATCTGCACCTTTAAACTCAGTTGGACCTTGGCAACCCGTTACTGGGTGGCAACCACCGTTTTGTTTACGCAGTAACTCGCCCATGCCTTTATCAAATTCGTGGTTACCCACAGAAGTTGCTTCTAAGCCAGCTAATGATAATGCTTCAATTGAAGGCTCATCATGGAACATTGAAGATAACAGTGGGCTTGCACCAACCATATCACCCGCCGCAACAACGATGTTGTTCGGGTTATCTTTCTTCATTTCTTTAATTAACGTAGCCATATGCTCGATGCCACCAGGTTTGTTTGGACCTGGCGCTTTTAGCGCACCGTGGAAGTCGTTCATTGCGATAACACGCACATCAACAACATTAGCTTCGTCGTAGTTCTTTGCACAACCTGCTAATAAGACTGAGCTTACTGCAAGTGCAACGAGTTTGTATTTATGGTTCATTTAAAATTTATCCCTAAGATCAAAATTCACGTTTCGGACAATCAATGACTTCGAAATCTTTGCTATAACAGATATAGAATTCATCTCGATTAATTTGAATTTCTTTGTCCTTCAGTGATGGATTATGTTCTTTTAAGAACTTAATCAATGCACTGTTTGAAGGACGGCCTTCTGGTAATACTAACGCTTCATACAACTCTTTTTGTTTACCAAAGAATGCGTCTGGTGTATCAAATGCACACACTCCATGTTTTTCCCATTCGCCTTGTAACAGATCGATACCCGGAGAATCACACAGATAAGGCTTGATAGCAGAGTATTCTAAAGGTGGTAAATCGCCTTTACATAAACGAGGATGCTTGCGTATGTCTTTCCAATCACGGCACTCTTCCCATGATTTACCATCACAGGTTTCAGCCCACAGCCCATGAACAATCCAGCCGAATTTATTGTCTGAGAAACACTGGATTTCAAATTTATCGTACTCACGTTTTGCACGATCTTTTTCATTATCGTTATTTAAACGTTTAATATTATTGCTTTTATAATCACAGAAAGCGGGTGAGTAGTTAATCGCTAACTTAAAATAATCTGTTGATGCTGTGCTGTTTTGACCATAGCGATCATTAGACGCGATGTAGTCGTAAGGTGCTGTTGGTGCATCAGGTAAAATACAAGATACGCCTTCAACTAATTTAGCTTGAGGTTTTAATGGTTCTGTAATTTCAGGTGCTTGCGTTGCACATCCTGCTAGCACTAAAGCAAAAATAGCAGGCAATAGCTTCATAAAGCGCATAAAATCCCCTTAAAGAGTAATTAATTCACTCTTTTGGTTCAAAAAGGTAAGAAAAACCTGCCCTGAATGGGCAGGCCTAATAACTTATTTCTTCTCTGTTAAATCGATTTTGTAAATTGCAAAACCAATTTCATCATTTTCCACGAAGGTCATTGGATATTGAGAGAAATCTTTAATAAATGCCGCTGCTTTTTCACTTGGCGAAGTTTCAAAACGAACATCTAACGCTTTATCAGTCTTAATCGGTAAGAATGACCAGTTGTTAGCTGCTTTCGTTGCTACTTCACCTTTTTCTTTCGTTTGTTTAGCGATATAAGAGGCTAAAATTGCACGGTTTTCATCTGGAGAGGCAAATGCAATATTCGCTTCACCTGTACCTGCAAATTTACCGCCGTATCCACGGTAGTTATTGGTTGCAACAAGGAATGTCGCTTTAGGATCGATTGGTTTGCCTTCATAAGTCACTTCTTTGATACGATTCGCATCTTTGTTAACGACTTGGCAATCAACGTCATATTTAGCTGGTTGAGTTAAGTCAACTTTATAATTCACACCACTGATGGTATCGAAGTTATAAGTACGGAAACCATCCCAGTTGATCAGTTCTTGTGGTTTAGTTGAATTAGGATCAACCTGATTCCACATACCCGCTGAACATTCTAACCACTCAATAACATCCGCACCGGTCGCTTTAACCACGACTAAAGTGTTTGGATACAGATATAAGTCTGCTGCGTTACGGAATGTTAAGTCACCTTTTTCAACTTCAACGAAGTCTGCTGGTGCATTTTTACGACCGCCCGCTTTAAATGGTGCTGCCGCACCTAATACTGGTAATCCGTCTAAATTTGGATCACCTTGAATAAAGTGTTTGGTGTAATCAACTTGTGCATCGTTAACAATTTGTACTGTTGGGTCACTTTGTACTAATGCTAAGAAGCTGTACATATTAGCAGACGCTTTACCAATGTGTTTACCCACGAAATCACGAGTACCTTGGTGTGCGCTTTCGATAATTTTTGCTAACTCAGCATCACGTTCAACTAATGCTTTTTTGTTCGTTTTATCAAAAATAGGACGCGCTTCACCCGTTGCTTCCGTCATCACCCATTTACCGCTGTCGTTATTGATAACCATATCAACGACACCTAAGTGATCTCCCCATTGGCCTGGCATAACAGCTGGAACACCGTTTACTGTACCTTTAGCGGTATCTACGCCTTTAATGCCTTCAAATTCTTTGCTTGGGAATACGCCATGAGCGTGACCAAACATGATGGCATTGATGCCATCAACTTCACTTAAATAATACACTGAGTTTTCAGCCATCGCTTTGTATGGCTCTGATGCAAAACCAGAGTGAGGAATAGCCACAATCAGGTCAGCTCCCTCTTTTTTCATTTGAGGGACGAATTTTTTCGCTGTTTCAGTAATATCATTAACAACGACCTTACCATCCAGATTGGCTTTATCCCAGATTAAGATCTGTGGTGGTACAAAACCGATATAACCAATCTTGATAGTGTGTTCTTTACCATCACGATCTTTTACAGGTGTATCCACAATGATATAAGGTGTGAAATAGTTTTCGCCTGTTTTCGCATCCATCACGTTAGCATTGATGTAAGGGAACTTCGCACCCGCAATCGCTTTTTTCAGGTAATCTAAACCATAGTTAAACTCATGGTTACCAAAGTTACCCACTGTGTAACCCATGGTATTCATCAACTGATGCGCTGGATGAGATTCGCCTTTTTCAATCCCTTTAGCCGCTTGATAGTCAGCCAGTGGACTACCTTGGATCAAGTCACCGTTATCCACTAAAACCGCATTGGTTGCTTCCGCCTTTGCTGCTTTAATTAAATTAGCAGTACGGACATAACCAAACTGTTCTGTTGGTTTGTCTTTGAAGTAGTCAAAGTCGATTAAATTACTGTGAACATCCGAGGTCTCCATAATACGGAGATCCACTGTTGCTGCATTCACGTTGAATGCGACAAACAATGCTAATGTTGAAATTTTCAACACATTCTTAACCATTACACACCCCTTATATATTGGTTAACAGGAGAGCAAAATGGCTCTCCTTTCGTTACTTCTGTCAAACGGTAGTGCCTTTACTAGGACTAGAAGTACAGACGCATACCAGTTTCGAAGATATATTGTTTTTTATCTTCATACTTCACGTTATCACTACGAGCATCATCGTATGCCATTTCAGCGAATAAACGTAAGTTGTTATATTTAGATACTGCAAAACGTTTATCTACACCTACAGTATAGGTTTCTTTTTTGTAGTTGAACGTGTTTGCATCACCATCACGCAGGTAGTAACCTGCATACATACCACTTTCGATACGATCCCAGTGCCATTTCACACCAACACCATATAAATCTGCTTTCCAGTCGCCTTTAACTGAACTCCAACTAGTTGGAGCTTGATTTTTATCTAAAGCAAAACCGTTATTTTTACCGCGAGATTGACCATAGTCTAAACCGATAGAGAATTCACGGCCTGGGAAGAAGTATTCCGCACCAAAAGCTAAAATACTGTTCTCTGGGTTTTTACCTTTATTTGGACTATTTTTAGAGGTAGTTGCTTCACCTGTAGCTGAAGAGTAACCCGCATCAAACTCTAAGCCAAAGGTTGACTTATAGAAACCAACTAATGAGTAAGCACGAGTAATATCCCCCGCTACACGGCGACCATCTTCACCTGTTTTACCCGTCACTGTACCCGCTAATTTAAAACCTTCATAACGGTTAGTTTCTAAGAAAATAGTTTGTGGTAAACGGGTCATAAAGTTGTTTTTACCAACACCTTTCCCATCAGCATAACCATTGTGATAACCGACTGAACGACCTAATACATCGCTAAAGTAGAATACACCAGTGTTACCGTAGCCGTAGCTTGATTTTTTCACCCAGTCGATCGGAATATAAGTACGACCAAACTGAATTTGTCCATAATCACGGTGAGAGAAACCGACATAACCCACACGGTTGTACATTTCAAAGTTTGATTTAGGGTTATCACTGTTTGTTTTTTGAGTGTCTGAACCCCACTCTAATTTACCAAATACTTTGATATCGTTAGTCAGTTCGTGTGAACCGAAGAAACCGATACGGCTACCGTCATCATTCATTTTCATTTCATGATTTTGGCTAGTCACTTGTGTTTTTAAACGGAACTGACCGTTTACATCAAAACGTGTTCCCTTATCGTTATACACGTTTACTGCGTTTGCAGATCCAGAAAGAACCAACAAACCAACCAGTGCTGCTAGAGGCTTCAAGCTTTTCATGATTAAAATACCCATCTATTTTCTATAGTTTTATGATTTTCTTTAAGGCCAAAAATAATACCGCCGTATATAGTTGACCTGATATTCAGACAAAAGATCTCTGCCACGAATTTCGAAAAAGAAAATCGCTCTCACAATTGATAATTTTTATCGCTACTAATTATGACTCTACAAAATTTTCTTAAAGGTTTTAATTTCCTTGACACAGACGTAATCACCAATAAGACACAAAAATAATATCCTCATTATATTTAAATAAGGGCATTGCTTTTATTTCTGTTAGGAAAAGAAATAGGTTGTTGAGTTTTCGATGGCATATTACTCAAAAAAAAGCCCTACTTTCGTGATACAGCCCACAATTACATCAACATGCACTTTCACGGTTACATGCCTAAGTGATAGGTATCACAATAAAGGGTAAAGATACGTGTTTTTTGAACTTAATCAACTTTTTAAAAATAGCATTTTTAGATTTTTCTTTTATATTTCATTTCCTTATAACACTATTTTTTTTGCTAATAAAAAATTTATCCGCTTATTTAATATATTTAAAAGGAAGTATTAATTTTAACCACTAAATAAATAACCCTAAAGGTTTGAATACTGTTATTACAAATTAATAATTTTTTATCTTTATATTTATTTCTTATTTAATTAAAAGCAAAATCACATTTAAATACAATTTAACTGGTGGTAACGAGTAACACCTGCTCGCAAAAAGAATAATTAACTATAAATATTAAAAAGAGGAGCATAAGCACTCCATTCAATCACAATATCTAATCAATACGTATAAGTAACAACAAAACCCAATTAAACATTACAAAATCTAAACTATAACCATGGTTAATATAAAAAGCCTAATCGTGCTCTTTTAGCTATATTTAAAAAAACAATATTCTATTTTGCGATCTTGATCACTTTGTAAATTATGAAAAATCACTCTTTATGTTTTCCTTATTTTGTGACAATCATCACACCACATCGTCAAGAAGATTTTTGTTTTGTAAATTAATGCAGGGATAAATCTGAAAGTGATTTCAGATTGTGAATAAAAAATAGCATAGAACTGAAATATTGTGATTATTGTCACATAAAGACTTATGCTAGAAATCATCCCATTTCATCATTAATATTCTTAATCTATTCAATACAAATAAGAATAACACTCATTATCATAGAGTAGATTTACTAATTATTCGTTTCAGCATTTTCCTTCTATTTATTAAATAACACGATAGATATTTTCTTTTAGGGGATATTACCTTTTAGATACCCTAAACATTCAGTATCATATTGTGGTAAATAACGATTAAGGGGAATGTCAGATGCTGTGGTTTAAAAATATTTTGGTCTATCGCTTAAATAAAGAGATAGCACTGTCAATGGATGAGTTAGAACAACAGCTTGCTTCATTGGCATTCACACCTTGCAGTAGCCAAGATATGACCAGAACAGGTTGGGTTTCGCCTATGGGCGATCGTGGTGAAGCACTTATTCATGTTGCTGGTAAGCAAGTGATGATATGTGCACGAAAAGAAGACAAAATCTTACCTGCAACAGTGATTAAAAACGCCTTACAAGACAAAGTTGAAAAACTTGAAGGTGAGCAAGGCCGTAAACTGAAAAAGACAGAGAAAGCCACCTTAAAAGATGAAGTTGTGCATACTCTACTTCCTCGCGCATTTAGTAAATTCTCACAAACTTTTATTTGGCTAGATTTAGAAAAACAACTAGTCATTGTTGATTCAGGCAGTGCAAAACGTGCTGAAGATAACTTAGCCTTGCTGCGTAAAACCTTAGGTTCACTACCGGTTGTTCCATTGAACTTTAATGAATCCGTTGAATTAAAAATGACAGAGTGGGTACGCTCTGGAGAACTTCCAGCCGGTTTTACCTTAATGGATGAAGCTGAACTAAAAGCCGTACTAGAAGAAGGCGGTGTTATTCGTTGTAAGAAACAAGAATTAGTCTCTGATGAAATTGCGACACATATTGAAGCAGGCAAATTTGTCACCAAACTTTCTGTAGATTGGGAAGATCGCCTTCAATTTATGCTATGTGATGATGGCTCTATCAAACGCATTAAATTCAGTGAAACCTTACGTGAGCAAAATGATGACATTGATAAAGCCGATTTTGCCCAACGTTTTGATGCTGACTTTATTTTAATGACGGGTGAATTAAGCGCCTTAATTGAACGAGTCACTGAAGTTTTAGGTGGCGAAGCAGAGTAATCTGCGAATAAAACGCAACAAGCAGATCAGCCATCCCGCTGATCTGCCCACAATACTCTTCTACTCATTCATTGACTATTTTACTCTTTATATCCTATTGAATACTCTAAATAATTCAAGATGTAGCTAGGCGACAAATGAACGAGTCGCTAGGAGCATACAATAGTATGTGACTAGTGCGAGTGAATGCCGTCAACAACGCTACAACTTGAAATATGACGAGTATAAATACTCTAAATAATTCAAGCTGTATCTAGGCGACAAATGAACGAGTCGCTAGGAGCTGACTAGTGCGAGTGAATGCCGTCAACAACGCTACAACTTGAAGTATGACGAGTATTGTTTGTGACTAGTGCGAGAGAATACCGTCAACAACGCTACAGCTTGAAGTATGACGAGTATTGTGTGACGAGTATTGTTATTACCAAGGTAACGCCCCCTTCTCCCCATTCGCATGCTCACCGTAATAAAGTGACGGTAAAAAGCGAGAAAGATAAGTAAACTCGTTATAACAGTGCTGCAATAACCCAAAAGCTATCTCATCCGATAATTCCACTACTGGGTTTTCTAATGAATGACCCAAATAAAAACGGCTTCTTAATACACATCCCCAATCCGTATCTCGCGTTAAATGCACCATTTTACCGTCGGTAGGATCACCATTTTCATCTGTTTTCACATCAGCGCCAAAACCAATAGTGGCACATACAGCACCAGAAAGTGCGCCTGTTTTATAGGCATCTTTTAATAATGCGTTATCAAAAAAATCTTTCGCATCATGGAATTTAAGTTGTGCGCCAACAGGTGGAATATCTCCCAAGGATTCAACCGCCTTAATTGATGCACCGATATAACTCTTTCCTTTTATCCATTTATCATCCCAACCATTGTGAGCAACATGATCATGGGGATGCCACCAGCGAATATGTTGTGATGTTTCAAAAAAGGTAAACCACCACTCTAGCATCTTGCCTTTACAACCATGCAAATCGGTACGTACTGCAACTGTTAAATGCCCAGCGTCATCCCTTTCAATTCCCATTTCTAAGCGTAATGGCGCGGGTGATAAAAGTTCATTAATGTCATTTAAAGCCCAGGGTAAATGCAATGCTTGTTTTTTCATTTTCTCAACTCCGATAAATTAGGAAACCAAAATCGTTTCCTAATTGTTTTATCTCTAAAGAGTGATAAAATCAACTAAAAGAGAGGCTAAAAAATGACAGATAGCAAGATTAATCAAAAACGAGGACGCCCTGCCCGCCCTGAAGAAGAGATCCGCCAAGAAATATATGAAGCGACCATGCATTTGCTTTTAGAGCAGGGTTACAACGCAACAACCATTGATGCAATTGCAAAAAAGGCAAGCATTGCAAAAAAAACAATTTATCGTTTTACCAAAGATAAAGAAGATTTAGTGGAACAAATTGTGTTGTCATGGACAGACAGTTTCGTCGCTATTTTTCATGATAAGGCCACTGATTTTGATGAGTTTACCCTGTTGTTATCACAACATTTAAACAGCATGGTTCAAACGGTACTTAATGATAACGCAATCGGTTTATATAAGTTATTACAAGAGAACTTTCCTAGCCGTGAAGTGCTTATGGAAAAATATCAACGCAGTGGGATATTAAGAGGACGCAGTCTACTCACGCGGTGGTTACAACAACAAGAAAAAAACGGAATAATTAGATCTTATGACTATGCTACATTAAGTGATCTTTTATTAGCCATGGTGATCGCAGAGCCTTTACGCCAAATTGCATTAGGGATCGTTCCACCGACACCAAAATCAAATTTTGATCTACGAATTCAGCAAGCGATACAACTAATTACACCGGTGTTAAAACCTTAAAAATAAAAACAGCAAGCCACTTTTTATTGATGTACTTGCTGCTTCTATTGCTAGCCTTTCAACAAAATAATCTGACATTATTTTTGAATTAAATACCGAATAGTCGGACCATCTTGTTGAATATCTAACACAGTATAACCGTAGTTTTTCGCATCAAGTGGAATATTATTAATGGATTGAGGACAATCACTCACCACTTCTAATATTTCGCCTTTTTTCAGTGATGGCATGGCTTCAAGCGTTGCCACCGCAGGATAAGGACAAGGTTCACCCACCATATCTAGGCGATAATCAGGAACAATTACTTCTTTCTGGTTCATGCGATTTCCTTATTAATTTGTGTTGAAACAGCGTTCGCTTGTTGTGCTTTTTTGCGGAAAAAATGTTTTTCCCACCAAAGTAATAATACAAATGATATGCCAAGCATCAGATATGTCACACCTAATCCACCGACAGGCCCAAAGGTCTCAAGTAAATTAATCTTGTCATAATCCGTTGCAATTACAGAGGCAAAATCATCCCAGTAGTAAGCCAACAATGTAGAACCAATAACGTTACCTAGCCCTACCCACCAAAAGTGAATTTGACCTTCCACTGCACGATACATCCAGCCAGTTTCACACCCCCCCGCAAGGACAATACCAAAACCAAAAAGTAATCCTCCAATAACAGCATTAGGGCCTGCCCACATAATTTTAGGCGCAGCACCTAATTGGACATAGCTGAAGATCCCAATTGCACTGACCGCCATGCCGATGATAATGGCTTTCGCCATATGCGTTCTACCTGTTATCCATAAATCACGGAAAGCTGAAGTAAAACAGATTTGTGCACGTTCGATTAAAATACCAAAACCAATACCTCCTAACATGGCAAAACCCAGCTTTGGTGAATCAAAAAGAATAATGAAAGACCACGCAATCATGGCAAAAAAGATGATCATACCCAATCTAAAACGACGTTTTGCGCGTTGTTTATCTTGCGTAAGTGGTGAAGCTTGGCTCACTTTTTGTAATTTAACGGGAATACGGAACAGAGGCATTAACGAAAGTTTGGCACCAAAATAAGAGCCTATCGCCGTTGCAACAGCAAAAAACCAGGCGTGTAAAGAGAATTGAGGGATCCCCGTAAAGAATGCTGCAAGGTTACATCCCATCGCTAAACGGGCACCAAACCCAGCAATAATACCGCCAAGAACAGCCTGAAGAATACGAATTTTATGTTGAGGATGGCGAAGCTTGACGTTATTAGCCCAAAGTGCAGCCATAATACAACCCCCAAACATCCCAATGATCATCACGCCATCAATACGCGTTAATGGCGTACCTTCAAGACCGATAATTTTAAAATAACCCCATTCTTCAGGATGAGCACCAAACCATTGCATAACGTGACCGCCCCAACGAGTAAATTCACCCGTAACGGCCCAGAAAGTACCGGTTAAACCAAAGTAGTACGTTGATAAGATACCTGCCGCAATAACAGCTGGAAGAGGCTTCCAAAAACGGATCAGGTATTGAGATTTAAATTCTGACCAAGACATGTTTTTTCCTAGAGCTTACCTCTACGAGAGACCCTCTCCACGCAGTAGGATGAGGCGAACATGTTACTCTAATAATTTTTTTATCAAAGAGTCAGTATTCAGATAAATGAGGGAAATTTGCGTTATAACAAACTTTTTGTAACAGAAAGGTAACTTATCCCACCTATAAATCTAGCCATCGTTTTAATTTATAAGTGGGAGAGTAAGTGCTTAGCAAATACGAGGTAAAGGCTCATTATAAGGTAAGTCAAGCATACGGCTAGTGCCGAAAATCCCTGTTAAACGAATAGAGTTATCCGTTGTGACTTCACCAATAGTACAAGCATCTTTCCCTAAAGCATGCTGATGTAAAGCGTCAAGAACTTGGGCTTCAGCGTCAGGCGATACCACTAAAACAATTTTACCTTCGTTCGCAAAATTAAGTGCTTCAAGACCCAATAATTCGCACACACCACGAACGGCTTGTTTCATCGGTAATTTGCTTTCATGCACGTTCATACCACAACCGCTGGCTTGAGCAAATTCATGTAAAATGGCAGTCACACCACCACGAGTTGCATCACGTAATGCACGAATACCGTCAATTTGGCGTAAAGGGGCAATCATGGGTTCAAGTACAGCGCAGTCGCTTTGCAAATCGGCCTCAAGCCCTAAATTTTCACGAAGATTAAGGATAGTCGCGCCATGATCGCCAATTGTGCCACTGATTAAGATCTTATCGCCTGCGTTAATATTACTCGCGGCCCAATTAATTTTGGTTGGGATAACCCCAATACCTGCAGTATTAATAAAGATCTTATCTGCTGCACCACGAGGAACCACTTTCGTATCCCCCGTGACAATTTGTATTCCTGCTTGTGTGGCTGCTTTTGCCATAGCCAGTACAAGAATTTCTAGGGTTTCAAATGGAAGTCCTTCTTCAAGAATAAAACCACATGAAAGATAACGAGGCACTGCGCCACCAACTGAAAGATCATTAGCCGTGCCGCAAACAGATAATTTACCGATATTTCCACCAGGGAAAATGATCGGATCAATCACATAGCTGTCTGTACTAAATGCAAGACGGTCCCCAAGAGTGGTTAATTCATTTAAGGCGATCCGTGCTTGATCTTCTTTTTCATTTAATAACGGATTATCGAATGCTTTTAAAAATAGACCTTCGATAAGCTGTTGCATACCTTGCCCACCATTTCCTTGGGCTAAGGTGATTTCATCAGGTTGTTTCATATATTACCTTCACGGCGATACTGATAATAAGCCGCACACGCCCCTTCTGATGACACCATTAAAGCACCTAATGCCGTTTCTGGTGTACAACTTTTGCCAAAGAGCGGGCAATCCGAAGGCTTGCATCGTCCCGTTAATACATCGCCACAGCGAGATTGTGGATTATCAGCCACTTTTTGCGGTGCCGGTGAAAAACGCAGTTCAGCATCAAACTCAGAATAAGCAGGTGCTAATTGAATGCCTGACATTGGGATCTCACCCAATCCACGCCATTCACTGGTTTCTTTTAACATAAACACATCTTTCAGTGCTTTTTGAGCCAGCTTATTACCTTCATTGGGTACAATGCGGCTATATTGATTTTCAATACTTAAAACATAATCTGCATTTTCTGCTTTTGCTTTAAGTTGTTTAATGACCATCAGTATAGCTTGCAATAAATCTAATGGCTCAAATCCCGTCACCACAAAAGGCTTTTCAAATTCATCACATAATGGTTGATAAGGCGTACAGCCAATCACCATACTCACATGCCCCGGAGCAATAAAGCCGTCAATGCGGACATCATCTTGCTCTAATAAACAACGTAACGTCGGCACGATAGTAATGTGCTGACAAAACAGAGAAAAGTTTTTAAGCCCGCGCAATTTTGCTTGTTGTAGCGTCATTGCCGTACTTGGCATGGTGGTTTCAAAACCTAAACCAAAGAAAACGACTTGTTTATCTGGGTTATCTTGTGCAATTTTGAGCGAATCTAGCGGCGAATAAACAATGCGAATATCACTGCCACGACGACGCGCATCCAGCATTGAGCCATTACGCCCTGGCACTCGCATTGCATCACCAAAAGTACAAAAAATAACGTCAGGTCGCGCAGCAATTTCTAAACATGCATCAATTCGCCCCATCGGTAATACACAAACAGGACAACCCGGCCCATGAACAAATTCAATTTCTTTAGGCAATAAAAGGTCTAATCCAAATTTAAAAATAGCGTGTGTATGTCCACCACACACTTCCATTATTTGTAATGGACGTTTAATCGGATGAGGCCATTGCGAAATAGTTTCACGAATTTGAGCTAACAAGGCTTTAGCAAGTTCGGGATCACGAAATTCATCAACGTACTGCATCATCAGCCTCTTCAAGGGTGACACCATAAACATGCTGTAATGCCTCAAGCGTATCTTGTGCTTCTTGCTCATCAAGAATACTCATGGCAAATCCCACATGAATAAGGACCCATTTGCCTAATAATTCACTCGGCTCGCCTTCACATACCATTGAAATATTAACAGCACGTTTCACACCACTGACTTCGGCATAAGCGAGTTGGTGGACATCTTCGCCCACCTCAATAATCTTAGCGGGAACACCTAAGCACATAAACGACTCTCCAACCACGCTAGCCACGCGTCCATGCCTTCACCCGTTGTTGCTGATAATGAAATAATTTCGATATTAGGATTAACACGGCGAGCAGATTCAATGCAGGCTTGAACATCAATATTAAGATGGGGCACTAAATCGATTTTATTAATAATCATTAAATCAGCCGCAGCAAACATATGCGGATATTTCAGCGGTTTATCTTCGCCTTCAGTGACAGAAAGGATCGCCACTTTATGTCTCTCACCAAGATCGAAACTGGCAGGGCACACTAAGTTACCTACGTTTTCAATAAAGAGGACGCTATTATCTTGTAAGCCTAATTGGTGTGTTGCATCGTGTACCATTTGTGCATCAAGGTGACACCCTTTGCCTGTATTGACTTGAATAGCAGGAACACCCGTTTCACGAATACGATCAGCATCATTGGTCGTTTGCTGATCACCTTCGATCACAGCACAAGGCACGCGTTGCGCTAACTGTTTTAATGTTTGTGTTAATAACGTGGTTTTACCTGAGCCTGGGCTTGAAACTAAATTTAATGCTAATACATTTTGTTGTTCAAAATGTTCACGGTTATGAACAGCAATGCGATTATTTTTATCCAGCACATCCATTTCAATTTTCAGCATACGCTTTTGGCTAATACCAGGAGCATGTGTTCCTGCTTCACCTTGGCCATAATGCATATTTTGATTATCAATCACAGGGCTAAATTGTTCTTCATGATCGTGGTTATGTGAATGATCATGATTGTGATCGTGCGAATGGCTATGGGAATGCTCATGACTATGATCGTGAGCATGTTCATGATCGTGGCTATGTGAATGATCATGTGCATGAGCGTGGTCGTGCTCATGATGATTGTCAGAACCATGATCATGGTGATGTTCATGGATCTCTTGTACGTCGTTTAGCTGTGCATCGCTATGAAAATGAAGATGAACATCACCACTGTTATGATAATAGTGGTGATGAACAATGATAGGCTGACCCTGTGTTTCGTAGTTATGTTTATGCTTTTGTTCAGACTTATCAATATATTTATGAACAGTATTCGCTGGAGTAGCCTTGTGTTCATGATGGTGATCATGCCCATGATGATGGTCGTGATCATGATGATGACCGTGGTCGTGATGATCATGGTCATGAGAGTGATGATGGGGGTGCTCATGTGAATGAGGCTCTACGCCTTCAATTCTGACATTGCCTTCGCCACAACCGCAAGTGCTACACATATTCTGACTCCTGTACGATTCAATAAGAAGAATGTGACTCTGTGTCGCGTAAAATTTCTACTCTATGATCTTAACTGACCACGGAAGAGAGAACGACGACTTAAATCAACTTCTGCTACGGATTGTGTCTGAACAGGAAGAGAAAGTGCCATTTTTACACTATTTTCAACTAACTCGACAGCATGTTCACCTGTTAGATGTCTATCAAGTGGTGACATTAATGAACAAGCAAGATATTGCATCCCCCCTGTAAGCTCGCCCACAACAAACTTAATCTGACCACACGGTAACTCTAATCCAATGCGATCACCTACTTTACGATGTGGCCACTCTTGTGAAGGCCCAGGAAAGACAACCAGCTCTAACATCCAAGGCGTTAAAACAGAACCGATCCACTGATTTTCAAATAAAGTAAAGCCCCCCGCTTTAACAGGAATACCTTCTCGATAAAAAGGCAGTCCTTTCATCTCTTTTTCAGCGATCTCGCTAAAACGGGCTTCAAGTTGCTCAACCGGTGGTTTGTCATATCCTAGGATATCCCAGCTTAATTCACTCATGCTGTTACCTCTTTAGGTGTGACTTGAATACCGTATTCACGCAAAATATTCACCACATGCTCTAGTGCAACTTCCATTGATTTCTCACCAATGTCAGACAGCGACATACTTGGCTCTAATGATGCAGGTTCAATACCCACTAAAATAAGTTTACGTGGAAATTCATCTGTCATTCGTAAAGCCATTAGCACATCAGATAAGCCCAGTTGATGAGGCGAGATCTTCTGTGTAAAAAGTGCGGGAACATCATCATCATGTAAGATAAAAATACTACCCGGTTCATGATTACTTCTTACCGCATCAGCAACAATCAGGAGGTCTCTTGCGGCGATATCTTGCAAAATTTCCATACCTGATGTGCCGCCATCAATAACATCGACGTTCTCTGGTAAAGAGAAGCGCTCTTCGAGCGCCTCTACTATACGAACACCAATGCCTTCATCGCTTAGTAATAAATTACCAATACCTAAGACGAGAGTTCGCATTATAATACCTTCACCTTACTCAATTCTTTGCCTGTTAAATCAACCATATGTACAGCACATGCCATACATGGGTCAAAGGAGTGGATCGTTCTGACCACTTCTAATGGTTTTTTCGGATCTGCAACAGGTGTACCCACCAGTGATAACTCATAAGGACCCGGTTCATCATTAAAGTTACGAGGACCCGCATTCCATGTTGATGGAACAACGGCCTGATAATTAGTGATTTTACCGTCTTTAAACACGATCCAGTGAGATAACATACCGCGAGAGGCTTCTTCAAAACCCACACCACGATACTCTTTACCAGGCTCAAACTCAGGTTTAATAAAGGCAGTAGTATCGCCACGACCAATATTATCAACCAGTGATTGCCATAAAGAGGCCAGAGATTCTTGTAACACGCATGCATGGACAGTACGTCCAATAATACGACCCCACGTAGACTCTAACTGCTCTGTAACCAGTGTTTCATTGGTTAATTGCGTATAGATCTTGTTGATGTCGTTGTAGTTTCTAACAGTTCCTTCGTGCTTACCGGCTAAACCACACACTAACCATGCTAACGTACCGACTTCTACAGGCTTGCCGTAGAATGTAGGGGATTTAACCCATGAGTATTTATTGTTCTCATCCCAACCGGTGTATTTAGGACGAGTTAAGCCTTCCCATGGTTTTAAAGGTTCATCATCTTCATACCATGCGTGTTTACCACTTTCTTCAATACCGTCTTTCAGGTTCTGATCTTTCCAGTCTTTAATTGGACGGTAGGTCGAGAAATCAACCCCTTCCATATAACCACCAGACAGTAAGAATTCCGTGTTATTACCATTAATTGGTAATTCAGGTACAGACAGATAATAGTTAGCACCTTTACCGATTTTTAACCATTCAGGGTAATAAGCGGCAAAAATAGCCGTATCCACTTTATAAACTTGGTTAACAAAATCACCCAGTTTGTCGATAAAGCTTTTCACGTACATTAAGCGTTCTAAGTTAAGAACATTTGGTGCATCAAGGTTAATTGGGTTAGCAACACCGCCCACCGCTAAATTTTGAATATGCGGTGTTTTTCCGCCCAGAATAGCCACGATACGGTTTGCATCACGCTGGCACTCAAGTGCTTGTAGGTAGTGAGCAACCGCAATCAGGTTAACTTCTGGTGGTAATTTCATGGCAGAGTGACCCCAGTAACCGTTAGCAAAAATACCTAACTGACCACTATCCACCAGACCTTGGATTTTTTTCTGTACTTTTTTAAACTCTTCAGCAGAGTTTAGATTCCAGCTAGAAACCCCTTTTAGCATTGCAGATGCTTTTTCAGGGTCAGCTTGTAATGCAGACGTGATATCAACCCAGTCCATCGCAGAAAGCTGATAGAAATGGACGATATGGTCATGGATGATATGCGAACCTAAAATCAAGTTACGGATATACTGCGCATTAACAGGAATATCCATCCCTAAAGCATCTTCTACAGCACGTACTGAGGCAATCGCATGAACGGTTGTACAAACACCACAGATACGTTGCACGATAATCCATGCATCACGAGGATCGCTTCCTTTTAGGATCTCCTCCATTCCGCGCCACATGGTACCGGAAGACCAAGCCTTAACAACTTTTCCGTTATCAATTTCACAATCGACGCGTAAATGCCCTTCAATACGGGTAATAGGATCAATAGTAATGCGTTGGCTCATGATTTAACCTCAGCCTTTTTTAATTGTATATTTGAGTCTGTTTGTGCAGGTAAAACCGGCAGTAAACGGATAATAAGAATGTAAGCTGTTACTTCAAATGCAACGAAACCAATAGAAATCAGCAATTCACTTGCTGTTGGGAAATAGTGGTAACCATTGCCTGGATTGTAAGCAACTAAAGAGTAGTTCATACGCCACATTGCTGCACCGATTAAGATAAAGACAGCACAGACAAACAACATTTTTGGACTACGGCGATTATTATTTAAATGCATTAAAATAAGAGGAAGTAACAACAGTGCACTCTCAGCAATAAATAACCACGAGAACATATCCCCATTTCCGATATAACTCAGTTTACCGTTCCAAATAATTTCGCCCCAGCGACAGACCAAGAAAGCAATCAATAACACTTCGATCACTCGGGTTAACTTGGTAAATAGCGGTGTCTCATCATCATTCATGGTACGACTTGCTTTTAGCAAAGAACCTTCAAAAATAACGATAGTGAAACCGAGGAGAAAGGCAGTTAACAGAGAGAAAACAGGTAACATCTCATAAGATTGCCACAGTGGATGTACTTTCCAACCCGCTGAAATCATTAATGATCCCATTGAAGATTGGTGCATGGTTGGCAGTAAAGCACCAAGACCAATAATAAAGAACATCGCTTTGTTAAGACGTTTCAACGACACTTTCCAACCAATGCGTTCTAGTAATGCAGGTAAGAATTCTAATGCCATCACCATAATGTAGATGGTCATACAGGTCGCTGTTTCAAACAAAACAGAGTTAACGTTAAAGTACTGAGGCATAAAGAAGTGAGGCATGTTCCAATAGCGACCGATATCAATAGCGATGGATAAACCGCCTAATGAATAGCCGAATAAACTCGCTAATAATGCCGGACGCACTAATGGGTGAAATTCTCCTTTATTAAAGACATAAACTGCCCATGCAAGTGCCCAACCGCCACATGCAAAGCCTGTTCCTATCAATAAGTCAAAGGCAATCCAAATACCCCAAGGGTATCCCCCATTCAGGTCAGAGACATCACCCAAACCTAATACCAAACGCTTACCAATAAGAATAAAACCGAGCACAGCAAGCGGTAAAAATACTCTTACAGCCAGAGTAAATAACTTACCGCCAAGTGGGCGAGGATCATGACTCGACATCGTTATCCTCCTTGTGGTGTTCCTGCTCTTGTTTTTTACTATTACGGTTAACCAAATAGGTGATCCCTGCAAGGGCTGCTATTGGTAATACCATGCCTTTATAAAGCGAATGTTGAATATGTTCAGATCGCGCGCCTGTTGATAATGGCGCCACTTCTGGCATACCTAATTTGTCGAAAGGTACTGCAGACAGAACCATCACCTGCGTACCACCGCCTTCAAGTTCACCATAAATATGATCTTGATATTCAGGAATTTTATGCAGATAAGTATCGCCAGCACTAATGGTTTGGCGTGGATAATGGTATTCCTCACCCACTTTTTTCGCTAAACGACGTTTGGCTTCTTCAAGCAATTCTTCTCGGGTACCGAAAATAACCGCACCTGTTGGGCACACTTCAACACAACCGGGTAATAAGCCTTTGTCTAAACGCTCAACCCCTTTTTGGTTACAAAGCTCACATTTATAAAGCTTACCAAAGGGATCATCGTAATCGTATTTAGGAATGTTATAAGGGCATCCCACCATACAGTAACGACAACCTGTACAGATATCTGCATGATAATGAACAATACCGGTTTTTGGATCTTTGGTTAACGCAGAAACAGGACAAACAGAAACACAGTTTGCATCAACACAATGCATACATTGTTTCTTAATAAAGGCATAACCGTTTTCCAGTTGGTCTTTATTTTCGCCCGTACCATCACGCCAAATTTGAATAATATTATTTGTGTAAGGACTTAATTTGTCATTGTTTGACCAAATCGGATCGCCATTAGCGTAAGTATCACCACGCTCCATTGGCTCCGGGTGATTAATTTCCTGACATTTTGTGACACATGCTTGACAGCCTACACACAGTGTAGAGTCGTAGAGCATACCGAGAGACCCAGGAATTGGGGGACGGTTCTGCGCCGCAGCATGACCCACAGTGGGTGCCATTCCCGCAAGGAGAACCCCACCTGATGCCAGCTTAAAGAAATGACGCCTATTCACCGTTTATCCTCCTGTGAGGCTCCTGTGGCATTCTTGTCACGGCCTAATTGACGCACAGCCATCACACTAACACCCGCGACAGCACCCACGACAGCACCCAGTAATCCTGCAGCACCATAAGATACGCCGCCACCTTCTTTCGCATTAACATCAGGGACTTGTGCTTTTGGTGTTGGCTGATAAACATTCGCTAATTGGAAAATACCTTTTGTAAAACCGATACCTTCTTCATTACAACCGTAACAAGGGTGACCAATACCAACAGGCCAAATTCCACCACCGACATCGCAGAATTCTAATGTTGGGCAGTTACCATAGGTTTCAGGCCCTTTACAACCTAAATGGTATAGACACCAACCTTGACGATGACCTTCATCACCAAATTCTTTAGCAAAACGCCCCGCATCAAAATGAGGGCGACGTTCACAGTTTTCGTGAATTAAACGCTCATAAGCAAAAAGCGGTCTGTTTTTGCTATCTAACTTAGGCAATTTATTGAAGGTAATAATATGTGCAACAGTCGCTAAGAAGTTATGTGGATTTGGCGGACATCCTGGAATATTAATAACGGTTTTACCCGGTAAAATAGCTTCCAGTGATTTAGCACCTGTTGGGTTACCCCCTGTTGCAGGTACACCACCCCATGCAGAACATGAACCAATTGCAATAATCGCAGCAGCCCCTTCAGCGGCTTCTTTGATATGCTCAAGAATGGGTTTTCCTGCAACCATACAGTAAACACCGCCGTCCTTGTCAGGGATTGACCCATCGACAACGAGAACGTACTTACCTTTATATTTCTCCATCGCATTGTGTTTATTTTCTTCAGCTTGATCACCAAAAGCGGCAGAAAGCACTTCGTGGTATTCAAGTGCGATAACATCAAGAACGAGGTTTTCCAGAGTCGGGTGAGTTGCACGTAATAAAGACTCCGTACACCCTGTACATTCCTGAGCACCGATCCAAATAACAGGTGGGCGTTCAGATGATGCCATTGCTTCTGACATTTCTGCGGCAGCTTTGCCGCTTAATCCCATGGTAGCTGACAACGCAGCACACAATTTCATAAAATCGCGTCGGTTAATACCATGATGGGAAAAAACATTATTCCCCAAGGCCATATATCTCTCCTGATATGATGATTTTTAATTGGAATAATTTTAAAACACCGCCTTTTTAACACTCCGACATAATAATGACTTGATCATTATCAATCGATAATTCATTAAAAAATAAATTATTCTTTTATGTGAGTAAAAACGTTTCAGCAATATAAAGTTCAATATGTATTTTTTATATATTTCGTCATTTTAAATTTATTAAAACGCTATTTAATAATGATAAAGTAAATAGAAATAATTATCATTACCTTAAAAATAATGAATTTGTATTTTTTAATACCTTTGCAATCAATGGGATAGATAAAACACAAAAAATAAGCAAATTATAAGACAATATATTTAAAATAATACAAAATTAATAATTAATAATTTCAATTTTACAATGAAATTTATTAATAATAAGTTTTAATATATTTTTTAATTATAATAATGACTCTTGTTTTCATATTATCAACCTTTATATTACATCATAAATAAAGTTAAAAATTGCATTTCATAAACAAGAAATGATTACATTAATATATTTAATTTCAGCACATTCTTGTTACTCATTTCACTCATCTTCTTTTGTTATTAGTTTTTAGTCAGAGTGAAAATGTTTATTTTACAATCTTAAAAATGTCTATTTTTCTTATCATTTTTCATATAGTTATAAGCATATTCATTTTTGGAATAAGAGAGTGCTCTATTCAAAATCGCTATAAAATTAAATACATATTGATATGCGATAATGATAAAAACAGTAGAACATTCATAATTACTAATCAGTAAACCAAGGTAATAGTTTCATTTGGTTATTTTATAACATATCGAATTTATAACGAAATTAACGTAAATAAAATTTCATGTTAAATCCTTGTTGTTATTGTGGATAAAAAAAACACATTTTATCGCCAAATAAAGCGTATTTCTTTTTTTTGTGAGAATAGATAAAAAAAGTGGTCATAAATCTAAAAATTGAAAAGAGCGTTGTTAATTATTTGTAGCCTTCGAAAAGCAAAGAGGTAAGCCGTAAGCGGTATAGAAGAGCTACACATCGAAATACTGGCTCTTCGTGTTACTTAGAAGCAATAGGAGCAATAGGAGCAATAGGAATGATAGGAATGATAGGAATGATAGGAATGATAGGAATAGATACCGTAAACAAAATAAAAAGCCATAACACCGAAATGTTATGGCCTTTAAATTTATTAAAATAATAAAATGCTATGTGTAGTTCTCTGCCTTTCACGTTTTATTTTACTCACTTCAAATCAAAGATAAGAAGTGGTTTTAATAAGTAAATAAAATCTACTTACCAGAAATTTGAATGACTGAAAACAACGGTCTACCTGGTGCAATAAAAAAAATAAGTCTCCAAATACGGATAACTTAGATAATAAACAAATTAGGCGTTTTAACACGTTACAGGATATTTCAATTTGTAACGTGGATGCATTATATCCAATAAGATTTTTTGCGCAAGTTTTTTTACACTTAAATCAAATTCACATAAAAACACTACTAATCATAAGGTTATAATTAAATTTAACTTAAAAAAGAAAATCTAAACAAATTAAAAAGTGAGAAAAGATGAAGAGTTAATGAATATTAATGTCATGTAAGTTGAAATAATAACATCTACTTAGTATTAATTGATTCAGCACATTATTACTCATTAACCTTAATTAATTATTTTATTGAAAATTTAATCTACTTATTATTAATAACGTTTAATACTAAAGCTAAATTTTATTCTAACTCAATTTTAGTAATTACCTCATCCATTACTAAAAGAGTAAAAATATAGACTATTTCCTTTAGCATAATAAAAAAGCACTTTATTTATCATCTCACAACGACAAATAAAGTGCTTTTATAATAGCGTAATAATACTTAGTTTAGTAATTTTTTAACCAAATATTAGCCACCAGTAGAGACGGTTTCCATCCCCACTAACCCAACTTTGAGATAACCTGCTTTTCTTAACGAGTCCATTGCTGCCATCAACGTTTCATAATCAACGGTTTTATCAGCTTGGAAAAAGATTGTTGTCTCTTTATTTGCTTGTGTCATCGTATCTAACACATTTGCCATCGTTTCATGCGTAACCATCTCTTCACCAATGAAAATTTGTTTATCCGATTTAATCGTCAAATAAACAGGTTTTTCCGGGCGAGGCTGTGGTTTTGCACTTGAAGCGGGTAAATTCACTTTTATATCAACAGTAGCTAAAGGTGCCGCTACCATAAAGATAATGAGCAGAACCAACATGACATCAATAAAAGGCGTCACATTGATATCATGTAATTCATTATCATCACCTGAATCATCACCAAGACGCATTGCCATAATTCATTACCTTGCTTTGCTGTTTTCGATATCTAAGTCACGGCTCACTAGCGTCACCACTCCCGTTGCGATATCACCAATTTCACCACGATAACCTGCGATCATTCGGGCAAAAATATTATAAATGATAACGGCTGGAATGGCGGCAATCAGCCCAATAGCGGTTGCTAATAATGCTTCTGCAATACCTGGAGCAACAACAGCGAGGTTTGTCGTTTGAGAATGCGCAATACCAATAAAACTGTTCATAATTCCCCAAACCGTCCCAAAAAGACCGATAAAAGGAGAAATTGCACCGATAGTCGCAAGATAACCATTACCACGCCCTAATTCACGAGCAATAGCTGCAACTCGACGTTCCATTCGCATTTCAACACGTTCTTTAATACCGGATGCCACTTTACTTTCTTGAGAGTAAGTTCGTTCTAATTCTGCATCATTAAAGAAATCCGCAGTGGCGCTCTTATTACCAAATTTTTGGCTAATAGCTAATGCATCGTTAAGTGATCTTGCTTCAACTAATTGAGCAGATTCATTTCTTAGGCGACGACGCAGTGAGATCAGATAGCTTCCTTTGGCAAAAAACAGTGCCCAAGTCACAATAGATGCTAATAGTAAGCCAATCATGACACTTTTAACGACTAAATCAGCATTACGATACATACCCATTACAGATAAATCTTCAGCAAATCCGCCACCAACAACCATTTCTGGCTGTATTTCTGATGTCGTATTTTCTGTTACGGGTGAGGTATTTTCAGCCGTTATTGCAGGTGCAATTTCACCTTCTGGCTTAGTGGCTTCAGAATTTGGCGCATTAACTTCATTGCCAGTATTTACCGAAGTTTCTGTTGTTTTTGCTACAGATGGATCTGTTGTAGCGGTTCCCTGTGTAGAAGCTGTTGAAGAAACGGCAGCAGTAGTTGGCTGTTCAGTTGGTGTGGCAGGTGTCGTATCCGCAAAAGCAGAGCCTGTCAGACCGATTGCCAATAGAATAGAAGCTGTCAAATTACGCATCAGTTGGCCTTTTACTCTCTTTTTTATCTATTTATTTATTCAGTAATGACGATATTTACGTCACTACTTACCCAAAATCGTTCGCTTACCATCATCCTGTTTGCCATCAGGAAGAGAAAACGCTCAAATGATATCAAACATGAAGCATTTTGATAGTAATTATCATTACTATTTGGCTATTTTTTTTTCATTTGTCCATTTTTAAGACAAATTATCGTCATTTTAAGTAACATGAAATTTTATCAACTACCCTGTAAGCCTTTTGTACTTATCTAAAAAATGAATTAACGTGAAGTAAACACACCATCAATTAAAAGAAGGTATTAAGGATGACGCTAAAAAAACAAGAAACCTCACTCCTCCTTTCTGGGCGAGCAAAAAAATATTCACAAGGCGCGGTAAATCCAATTATACAACGAACTTCATCCGTTATTTTTGATTCTGTTGCACAAAAACGTGAAGCGACAAAAAAACGTGCTGAGGGAACCCTTTTTTATGGTCGTAGAGGCACAACCACGCATTTTGCCTTACAAGAAGCCCTAACCGAATTAGAACAAGGTGTGGGTTGTGCATTATTTCCTTCAGGTGCTGCCGCGATCACGCAGTCTATGCTCGCCTTTATTAAACAAGGTGACCATATTCTTGTCACGGGTTCAGCTTACGATCCTACCCAAAACTTTTGTGATCAAATTTTACGTAAGTTCGCGGTAACAACGACTTATTTTGATCCCCTAATCGGCGCTGATATCAGCCAATTACTGCAGCCTGAAACAAAAATTGTTTTTCTTGAATCGCCAGGATCTATCACCATGGAAGTTCAAGATCTACAAGGCATTGTCAATTCAGTTCGCCAATATAATCCTGATATCATTATTATGCTTGATAATACTTGGGCCGCTGGGCTATTGCTTAAACCACTTACTTTTGGTGTCGATATTTCTATTCAGTCCGCCACAAAATACATTATTGGTCACTCTGATGGTATGCTCGGTTTTGCGGTGGCTAATGAACGTTGTTGGCCACAATTACGAGAAAATGCTTATTTATTAGGCCAATGTGTTGATCCCGATACAGCTTATATGACGGCCAGAGGATTAAGAACCTTACCCGTAAGAATGAAGCAACATGAACAAAGTG
The DNA here is from genome assembly GCF_014897315.1 of Proteus sp. FME41. Classification (GTDB taxonomy): domain Bacteria; phylum Pseudomonadota; class Gammaproteobacteria; order Enterobacterales; family Enterobacteriaceae; genus Proteus. The sequence goes on from NZ_JABUYL010000003.1 coordinate 194,850, forward strand.
GGCTTGAAGTCGCTCGTTGGCTAAAGCAGCACCCTTTAGTCGATAATGTCTATCACCCCGCACTATCTTCTTGTCTAGGTCACGACTATTTTCAACGTGATTTCACTGGCAGTAATGGCTTATTTTCTTTTAGTTTAAACAAAATCCTCACTACTGAAGAATTTGCTGAATTTTTAGATAATTTTTCACTCTTTAAAATGGCTTTTTCATGGGGAGGGTTTGAATCTTTAATTTTAGGCTATCACCCTAATGATATTAAAGCGATGCGTCAGTATGAAACACAACCGCAATTTACGGGGACATTGTTCCGCATTCACATAGGGCTAGAGAATGTAGACGATCTGATTGAAGATCTCGAACTGGCATTTTTACGTATTTCTTAATAAATACTGAATTTTTTATTAAAAATAATCTATCCCTGTGGTTACGCAGGGATTAAATCAAACTGTTCTCTTTATTTTGCGTTAGAATAGCGACCATAAAGTCCTTTTTTAATGCGAGTTCGCTAATGGGTACATTAAAAGAGATAATTCACGCACTAATGCAACACAACTATATGGTGTTGGCTAATCCAAACGTGCTGTGGGTTATCTATATTGTTCTTTTTGTTATTATTATGCTGGAAAACGGGGTATTACCCGCCGCATTTTTACCTGGAGATACACTGCTTATTCTTTGCGGTGCCTTAATTGCCAAAGATGTTTTACACTTCTTTCCGACAATCATTATATTAGGTACTGCCGCCAGTATTGGGAGTTGGCTTGGGTTTTTACAAGGTCGCTGGCTAAGTGATACAAAAATCGTTAAACGTTGGATGGCTCAATTACCTGAACAATATCACCATAGGGCAAATGACCTTTTCCATCGCCAAGGTTTGTATGCGCTATTACTGGGTCGCTTTATCGGTTTTGTACGAACATTATTACCAACGTTAGCTGGCTTATCCGAATTACAACAACGTCGCTTTCAAATATTTAACTGGTTAAGTGGCTTTTTGTGGGTGGGCATTATTGTGTCACTAGGTTATGTATTGAATTTAATTCCCTTTATTCAAAAACATGAAACATTAGTGATGAATATTCTGATGACATTACCTGTATTGCTCTTAAGCGCAGGTTTAATCGGCTCTATCGTAATGTATATTCGCCATCGCAAAAATAGTACTAGCAATAAATAATAAAAAAACACGCCATTATTTTAATCATCATAATGGCGTGTTTTAATCGTCTAATACTTCAAGCATTCAGTTGTTCATTGTCTTATCTCCACATCAATTAATATCTGACTAAAAATCCGTTTATATTAATCACAATCATATTCTTCCTACTCTATTTTTTAAAGCTTAATGGCTTTTGAAGCAAGAAATGTTGGAATATAACTGTCCACTAAAAAACGTGCATGAGGAGCAAAATCTTCAACAAAATCTTGCAATAAAAAGCCCGCAGCTAATTGACCGCCAATAAGGTCTGTTAAAGAGTGACCAAATACAAGCCCATCACCTCTTGCCACTTTTTCTTGCAGAATATCTGAAGGTAGCGAGCCTTGATCACTATAAGGTAAGCGATAAGTAGGTCTTATTAACCCTTGAGAACGTAATTGCGGATCTCTATCATCAACAAATACAACTGGGTTATAAAAACTTGCCATCAGCACACCGCCTTTATTCAAAACACGGTAGCACTCTTGCCAAACGGGATTAACATCGGGCACATATAAGTTTGAAATAGGATGAAAAATAAGATCAAAGCTTTCATTAGCAAACGCAGTTAAATCCGCCATATCACCTTGGGCTGTTACCAAATCTAACTGATGTTTTTGTGCCAATTCACGATCTTTACTTAATTGGCCCTCTGATAAATCAAACACCGTAACAATACCTCCTGCTGCTGCTAAAATAGGCGCTTGTTGCCCACCTGCAGACGCTAAACAGAGTATTTTTTTACCTTTAATATTCGCTAACCATTCGCTCTTAACAGGACTAGGGGTTAAATGGACTTTCCAGTTACCCTGCTTTGCAGCGAGAATTTCTTCATCGCTCACAGGCTTAGACCACTGATTTTCCATTGCCGCTTGTTTATCCCAGTGCTCTTGGTTTAATGTTAAATAATGACTTTCCATATGACTCCTTATAAATTAATGACAATATGAATTGTTGAGGTCATTAAGAGAAATAACTTACCTCTTATCTCCACAACGTTACTGTTATAGTTGTGTCATGCTATTTCGTCTAGATATAACGAAAATTTTTTTCCTGCTTAATTGTCATATTGCAGAACATTAGATTATGGTGGAAACAAAATGCAAAACTTTACCTATTACTCACCTACTCGCCTTCATTTTGGTCAAGGTCAAATAGAAAAACTACGTTCTGAAATAGGAAAAAATGAGCGTATTTTATTAACTTATGGTGGCGGTAGTATTAAACGCAATGGTGTATTAGACCAAATTTATACCGCACTGCCAGGACATCAAATTCACGAATTTGGTGGTATTGAGCCGAATCCATCTTATGAGACATTGATGAAAGCGGTTTCTTATGCAAGATATCACGGTATTACCCATTTATTAGCGGTAGGCGGTGGTTCTGTCATTGATGGCACAAAATTTATTGCTGCTGCCATACCTTATCAAGGTGAACCTTGGGAAATTGTCACCAGTCGCGGTAACGTAATTGAAAAAGCAATACCGCTAAGTTGCGTATTAACACTACCCGCAACAGGTACCGAAACTAACAGTTTCTCGGTTATCAGTAAAAAGCAGACCATGGATAAACAAAGTTTTTCCAGCCCTTATGTTTACCCCCATTGTGCTATTTTAGATCCTACAACAACCTATTCTTTACCTCCAAGACAAACCGCAAACGGGGTTGTTGATGCTTTTATTCATATATTAGAGCAATATCTCACTTATCCTGTGAAGGCTCGTGTACAAGATGAATATGCGGAAGGCCTTTTACGTATTTTGATTGATCAAGGGCCAAAAGCGCTGACATCACCTACAGACTATGATATCCGTGCTAATATAATGTGGACAGCATCACAAGCGCTTAATGGCATCCTTGGTGTTGGTGTTCCTCAAGATTGGGCAACGCATGCATTAGGTCATGAACTCACGGCTTTACACGGACTTGATCATGCACAAACTCTCGCCATTGTTTTACCTGCTTTATTAAATGAAAAACGGCAGGCTAAATATGAGAAGTTAATCCAATATGCACAAAAAGTTTGGGGTATAAACCAAGGTTCTGATGCGTTTAAAATTGAAACTGCGATTAATGAAACTCGAAAATTCTTTGAATTAATGGGACTTAGAACTCGACTGGCTGATTTCAAAATCACGGAAGAAGATATTCCCGCATTAGTGCGAAAATTGGAAGCGCATGGACAAACCGCACTAGGCGAGCATCAAGATATCACGTTAGAAGTGAGTCAACGTATTTATACAGCGGCACTCTAAGTACTGTATGCGACTTTGGAGAGAGAAATGGATAAACCTAAACTGATCAAGCTATCTGATGGAAATGTTATCCCACAACTTGGGCTTGGTGTTTGGCAAGCAAATAATAATCAAGTTATTAACGCTATTCATCACGCACTTGATACAGGCTATCGTCTTTTTGATACTGCAGCAATTTACCACAATGAAGAAGGGGTTGGTAAAGCGCTGAAACAGACCACCGTTCCTCGTGATGAACTCTTTATCACCACAAAACTATGGAACAACGATCAAACACATGCTCGTGGTGCTGTATTAGAAAGCCTCCAGCGTTTACAACTTGATTATATCGATCTCTATTTAATGCATTGGCCAGTACCATCGCGCGAGCTTTATGTTGAAGCATGGAAGCAAATGATTATTTTGCAAAAAGAGGGTTTAGTAAAAAGCATTGGCGTCTGTAATTTTAAAGAAGAACATCTTGAACGTATCATTACAGAAACGGGTGTTACGCCTGTCATTAATCAGATTGAAATTCATCCTTTATTGCAACAAGCACCACTAAGAGCATGGAACACAACTCATAATATTGTGACCGAATCTTGGAGCCCATTAGCCCAAGGTGGTGAAGGCGTTTTTGACCAAACTCTTATTCAAAAACTGGCTGAAAAATACCATAAAACACCTGCACAAATTGTGTTACGTTGGCATTTAGATAGCGGTTTAGTCGTTATTCCAAAATCAGTTACCCCTTCTCGCATTGAAGAAAACTTCCATATTTTTGATTTTAAATTAGAAAAAGAAGAAGTCGCTGAAATCACAACCCTTGATCAGAAAAAACGCTTAGGCCCTGATCCTGATATTTTTGTTGATATCTAACTGTTAATTCAATATCAAAAAAATCAGTAGCATTATTTTAATTACACCCCAAAAGTGGACACCAACTTTGGGGTGTTTTTCTATTGGTTATTTTATCACTAAAATAATCCTTCTTTTTTCTGTTTATTTTTCTATTTATTTTATCTTTTTGAACATTCATTTTTAGATATTAAGAAATTTATTAATTCAAGTTCAGTTTCTGATATCGAAAACATATATAAGTACGAGAATCTCATCATTATTTGTTACGGTGAGTTTAAAAATGACAAAATCTAAACGTGGACTAACGCCTCAACTCGCTTCTATTACGAAGACAGTTGCTTGGTTTAATATCTTTATTCAGTTTGCATTTCCTCTCTCGGCAGCAATACCTGCCAATGTATTTGCAAAAGAAAATATCCAAGAAAATCAAACACTCTATAAAGACAATATTTATCAGGTTAAAGAAGGCGATACACCAGAATCTATTGCAGAACAATTGAATATAAAACTCTTTAAGCTTATCGAAGCAAACCCTGATAATGTCTCTTTAGTCGGTAAATTAAAGATAAAAACAGGAATGAAACTTAATATTCCTAATACCTCTTTATCATCCACAAAATGGTTAAATAATCATAATCAACATGATCCAATTCCATCAACAAATGGACAAGAACTTGCTCAAATTATTGTCGATAATTCATCTTTATTAAATAAAGAGACTGATACCACACAATATGCAATAAGCCGAGTCTCAAGCAAGGCCAATCAACAAATAGAACAATGGCTCAATCAATTTGGTCATGCCCGAGTATCACTTTCAACTGATAAACACTTTACGTTAGAAGGAAGTTCTGCTGATCTTCTTATTCCATTGTACGATCAAGAGAAGAACTTAATTTTCACTCAGACCAGTTATCACCGTAAAGATTCGCGTAGCCAATTAAATCAAGGAATTGGTTATCGGTATTTTACGGATAAATTTATGGTAGGCCTTAATGCTTTTTATGACTACGATTTAAGTCGCTATCACAGCCGTTTTGGTGTGGGTGCGGAAGTATGGCGAGATTATTTTAAATTAAGCATAAATCATTATCACCGTTTATCCAATTGGCGTACTTCGGATGATGTAATGGATTATAACGAACGTCCAGCTAATGGTTGGGATATTAGAACAGAAGGCTATCTGCCTGCTTATCCACAATTAGGCGCTAAGCTTATTTTTGAGCAATATTATGGGAAAGAGGTCGGCTTATTTGGTAAAGATAATCGTCAAGAAAATCCCCACGCTTATACTGCAGGATTAACGTACAGCCCTGTTCCTTTGCTGACATTGGGTGCCGAACGTCGCTTTGGTTTAAATGATAATAACGATAATAAATTTGATGTAAATATTCAGTATCGTCTAGGTGAATCACTCTCTTCACAACTCAACCCTGATAATGTCCGAGCGACACGTTTAATGTCAGGAAATCGCTATGATTTTGTAAATAGAAATAATGATATTGTTTTAGAGTATCAAAAGAAAACCTTAGTTTTTCTTTCTATAACACCTACCATTAATGGTTATGCAAAAGAAGAAAAAGATTTAGGCGTACAAGTTCGCTCTAAATATCCCGTTGAACAGATAGAATGGTCGGCAAGTCGCTTAATTGCTAACGGTGGTAAGATTAACCATAATAATAATCTTAACTACTCGATAATCCTACCCCGCCATATTTCAGGTTCGACTGAAAAAAACAGCTACACAATAAGCGCTGTCGCTATTGATAAACAAGGTCATCGTTCTGATCCCGTACAAAGTCACATTATCGTTGATCAATCCGCGATCAATACACAAAACAGTCAATTTACGCCGAAAACAACACAACTGCCTGCAAACAATCATTCTGCACAAAACCTGACTTTATCTATTTTCGATAACGACAATCTTCCTGTTGATATCGATATAAAAGAACTGTCATTACAGGTTCAATCTGATACGCCTATCGGGAACAGTCGAGTATCCAATTTTAATCGAATTGATGCAGGAAAATATCAAGTCACCATGACTGCAGGAAGTACTCCTGAAACAGTGACATTAACGCCAAAGTTCAGAGATAACACCTTTAATCAGGCACAAGTCACGTTTATTGCTGATACGCATTCTGCCATTATTGCTAAAGGCGGATTAGCCGTAATCAAAAAAAATGCTCCTGCTGACGGCAAAAGCCAAAATAAAATCCAAGTCATTGTGACAGATATTAATACTAATCGAATTTCGAACTACCCTGTTTTCTTTACTGCTGATAATGGTGCGACGATTATTGGACAAAGCAAGACAGATCCACAGGGTAAAATTATAGTACCGATTACCAATACTCATATTGGTAAAAGTGAAATTGGGGTAAGTGTTAACAATATTACCTATTCAACTCATGTTGATTTTACGTCTGATATTCACTCGGCAAAAATTAATACATTTACGATTAATCCAAACAGCTCATTTGCCAATGGATCGGATGAAAAGATAATTGCTTTAAATATTGTTGATAAAAATAACAATCCTGTTCCCAATGCCAAAATTCACTTATCTGCTGATAATCAGGCTCAGCTCAAAGAGATTGAGTTACTGACCGATAATCAAGGTAATGCATCAACTACGATGACCAGTAAAATATCGGGAACCGTCACAGTAATAGCGCGGGTTAATAAAGTAACGGCTCAAAAAACAACGCAATTTATTGCTGATTTATCTAACGGTAAGATTATTTCAGTGATCCCATCAGCGCCACCTTATATTGCTGATGGTAAAACTGCGGTGATGTTTACCGCTGTCGTTGAAGATAAAAATCACAATGTATTACCGAATGCAAAAGTAATTTGGTCTACTAATCGTGATCAAAATATTGTTAATCTTGATGAAATTTCCACAACCAATAGCCAAGGTATTGCTCAGACAACCGTAACTAGCACACAAGCCTTTGATGTTATTGTCACCGCAAGTATCAGTAATGAATCATTAGATGCACTACCCGTTACTTTTATTGCCAATAACCAGCAAGGTTTAATGACCTTAACCACCAATAAAACCGAATTAATTGCAGATGATAAAGAACAAGCAATACTCACTGCTGTGGTAAAAGATAAATTTGGGAATAAATTACCTAATGTCACGGTTGAATGGTTATCTGGTGCCTCAACCACGCTCGATAAACAAAAAAGTATTACCGACAATCAAGGACAGACGACCAATCAAATTCGAACCAAAAAAGCAGGTGCGACAGAGATTATTGCTACTCTTGCAAATAAAGAAAAAGCGCGAGTGACACTAACCGCAATGGCTGATCCTAATAGCGCCAATATTGTCTTAACCACTGTAAATAACAAAATAGAAGCGGTTGCAGACAATAACGATACGATTACCTTAAAGGCGCATGTTACGGATGCTGAAAATAATCCATTAATAAAACAATCTGTATTCTGGAATTCAACCCATAATATGTTGAGTGAGAATATGGTGAAAACCGATGATAATGGTAATGTGCAAGTTGTGATAAAAGGGACAGAGGCACAACCAACAACCGTCACAGCAACACTGGAAAATAACCAAAGTAGCATACAAAATCTTCGCTTTATTGCTGGTCAAGCTACTGCATCACAAAGTACATTTTCGATTGAACCCCAATCTATCGTGGCAAACGGCAGTTCATTCGCAACAGGGACAATCACTCTAAAAGATAAATTTGGTAACCTAGTTCCGAAACAAGATAAATTTATTACCCTCTCCGGTGGCGCCACCGTCAAATTTAGTGCTATCAAAGAGATCGATACTGGTATTTATCAAACAACCATTAATGGTAAACAAGAAGGTATTAGTCTTATTCGTGCTCAATATGCTAATGCAGGTAATACCTTTGATTTAACTCAACCTCTTGGTTTTATTGCTGATAAGCAAAATGCCACTATTAATGCAGTAAATGTCATTGCTCCTTTTGATGTCACCGCAAATGGTACTGATAAAGTCGTTATTCGCGCGAAGATTGTCGATAAACAAGGTAATCCCAGCATGGAAGGCATTGCGGTGGGTTGGATAACCTCGTTAGGCAAGCTCTCACAACCGATTAGTAAAACCAATAAAAATGGGATTGCAGAAATCACCTTAACCAGTACACAAGCTGGTTCAGCTCAAGTAACAGCGATGTTAGATAGCCAACAATCTCTCGATGCTGACCATGTCATTACCTTTAATACAGATGTGATTTCTGCTGATAAATCTCAACTATCACTGAGCCCTAACACCATTATTTCTGAAACAGGCCGTTCTCAAATCACATTAACGTTAAAAGATAAGTACGATAATTTATTAACTGGGTTAGAGCGCAAAATCAGCGTTAACTACAGTACTGATTTAACTGCAACCACAACGGCATTTAATGAAATCTCAAGGGGGGTTTATCAAGCTCACATTAGTGCATTAAAAGCAGGCCAAACCACCATCAGCGCCAAAGTAGATCCCGTCACGCTAACCCAAACCGCTTTACTCACTGTTTTGCCTAATAGTCAGACAGCAAAAGTAGATAGATTTGTGATTAGTGATACACACCCTCATGCAGGCGATACCATCACTTATAGCGCGTATATCAGTGATAAAAATAATAATCCTGTTGATAGTGGTGTCAGTGTGACATGGACGACTGATAGGGATAGCTTACTTGCCAAACCATTAACATTTACTGATAACAAAGGCATTGCCCACATTGATTTAACGCGAAATCCAGCGGGTATAGCGAAAATGAATGCAGTATTAATTTCAGGTCGTTATCCCGCTCCCGATGTCAATTTTATTGCCGATAATGTTGATGAAAATAGTTCAGAAATCAACTTAATACCTGCAACGATTATTGCAAATGGTACAGATAAAGCCTTGCTCACGTTAACGATTAAAGATAAAGGCGGTAATATTCTACCTGATCAGCATGTTGAAGGGATCGCCAATAACCCAACGATTCAGTTTAGCTCAGCGAAACAAGTCTCTCCAGGGCATTATGAAATTGAAGCAACGGGCACTAAATCGGGCACAGCGCAATTAAGTGTTAAAGTTAATAGTATTGATTTCAAAAAACAAAAAACCTTACAACTTCGTGCAGATGCCACTACCTGGCAAGTAAAATCGGTTAATGTGGATAGAACAACCATGATTGCGGGCGATAAGGGCGTTAATTATCAAGCAACCATTGTGGATGCTAATGACAATATATTGCCTAACGTTATTGTGTCATGGAAGTTACAAGGTTTAGCTGATGACTATGACTTTAGTACCTATACAGATACTAATGGTATCGCCAGAACCAAAGTCACCAGCACTGTTGCGGGTATATTGAAAATGAGTGCTTACCTTGATTTAAATAATCATAAGCAAATTCAAGACGTAACCGTAACCCCTGCTGATATTGATGCCAATAAATCAACTTTTAGTAGCAATCGCCAATCAATCGGTGGTGATAATAAAGATAGCGCCCTACTCACTGTAAATTTAATGGATAAATACAGTAATACTGTTGATGGTAAAATAGTTTCAATTAAAACAACCAGTGGTACCCCTAACTTCAGTGATAACCCACTCAACGCATTGGGTAATGGGGAATATCAAACTAACCTAACATCAAATGTTAAAACAGATATTATCTTAACGGCTGAAGCAGACGGAATAACAATAGCACAACCACTGACTATTAAAGTCACGATCCCTAAACCTGATATTATTTTTGACAAGCAAATTCAGCAAGAAACCTATACCTCTACGCTAATCAATTCCCTAAATTACAAAGGGTTGCCTAATAATATTAACGTGATGTGGTCTAGTTCTGATCCGACAATTGCCACTATTGATACGCTTAACGGTAAAATTTCGATGAAAAAAGCGGGCACAGTCATTATCACACTACAAACATCAGGTAATGATCAATATCAACCTGCTCAAAGTAGCTATCCTTTAGTCATTGAAAAAGCGGCGCCTATTTTACAATTAACTTCGTTAAGTACGATTAAATCTGTATGGAATGATGGGGTAACGCATACCGTTAACGTCAATTTTGGTAATACAGACGTAAAAAGTCTTCCTTTATATTATGCCAGTGATGATCAGCATATAGCGATGATTGATACACTGGGCACTATTGCTGAAGTCAAACCAGGTAAAACTAAAATTCATATAAAAAGTGATGCTACCGATCAATTTTTAGCGGATGCTGTAGTGGTTGACTATGAACAAGATAAAGGGACACTTCAAATTACGTTTGCAACACATAATATTACTTACTCTGAAACTGATAAGAATATTGATGTACAACAGCCAACATCTCCTTTGCCTAAAGAAGCACAAGGTATCTGGTCCGCAACAAATCCTAATGTTGTGGCAATAAAAGAAAATGGAACCATTGTTAAAGTTACCCCAGGCACAACGGACATCATTTTAACATCAAAAGAAAATGACTATTTCTATGAATCAAAAGGAACTTATTCTGTTGAGGTAAGAAAAGTCCCTCACATCACTATCAATTCGGTAACACGGAGAGTTGATAATAATAAAACGGCACACGTTATCCCTAATACAAATACATCAATATATTGGACGCCTGTTTATGAAGGCGATCAATTAACATTTTCTTGGTTACCACCTGATACATCAGTAACTGATTATGAGGTCAACCTTGAATTGTGGGATGGTAATCAAAAAACCAGCCAAATCTTTGAATACAATCAAGCTAAGCTTCTCGGTGGACAAGCAATCACAACCGCATTTACGATTGATAAAAATTTATTTAAAAGCACTCAGCTTAAAATCAAAGTCATTGTATTTGATCTTTTTGATCAAGATTCTCATACCAATACAGGTAGACAATATGCTGTTTATTATCCGATAAATATAAAACCTATTACTCCTGAATATATGGATTTTAGATTAGATGGACGCATTATATTTATTAATACGAATAACGGCGCCACAAAGGGAGGATGTCAGGAAACAATATCAGATCCGACAATCCACGTTATTGCTGAACCTATCTATACATTGGGTTACGCCAATAAACCGTTTCTATTCCCTGTCACTGTCAGTCATAATTTAATCGATATTACAGGAGATTCTAGTCGAAGCTCTGTAGATTATCATGATAGTACCATTGAGTTGGTTTCTATTGAGAATGCACGACATTCAACAACCAGCCACACCAATGCAATGAAGGAACAGTGCTGGGCAGCAATGACAGGCGCTCCTCATTCAGGAGGTGCGAACCTAATAACTCATATGACGATAAATGGTATAGAGAAAGTCTTTACCCAACCCGTGAAATGGAATGGGGAGGGAGACCGTAATCCATCCGCGAATAGTGTGGAAAAAATACTTCACCAATAATCCGCTTTATAAAATAGTGAAAAGAGCCCATCAAGGGCTCTTTATTTATTCACTGATCCATCCTAAAAAAGCATGATTTTCTTCCTGTCACTCTATTCCGTTAATTTATATCGCTCTTGATATCTTACGTTTACCAGTGTTACCAATAAAGCAAAGAGTGCAATCGCTGCGGCTAGCCCAAAGCCTCCGCTATATCCAATGAGTGCAGTTAAACTCACTAACATCATTGCGCACGCCATTTCCCCTACATCGCGCATGCTTTGTACCGCAGTCATATCGGTACCTGCTTGATTATCCGTTGAGGCAAAACGCATACCGGCTGTCATAATCGCCACAGAAGTGATCCCTGATGATAGCGATCCCAGTACAATACACACTGCAACGATCGAAAGGCTAATTGTGCCAGTTGATTGCGAAAGCCATAATAATGATGACGCTAAAGCACACAGTAATCCGGCAGAAAAAGCACGCCATACACCAATCTTATTAATTAACCAAGCACCGCCACCGCAACCAAAGAAAAGGGTCACCATACCGCCCATCATACCCATTTTCCCGACATCCGCTAAAGACCACCCACTGTCTGTTAAAAACAGTTTAGCTAGACCAAACCCCGAAACCGCCGTGACTGCTGAAAGTAATGTCAGTGTTAATAGTCTTACAGCCCCTTTTCTTCGCACCGTTTTTAATAGGCTTGCATTAGGAGAGTCACTATATTCACCTTCATCATATTTGGCTTTTTGACGAAATAACGTAATAAAAAATAAACTAACAGCAGGAACCGAGGCAAAAAAGAGTAATGCCGTATGCTGACCTAGTTTATCACTGAGGATCATCATGCCTGCCCCTCCTAAGAAAAAGCCTCCCATCACGCCCGCAATTTGAACAGCATTAATTTTTGATAATAACGTGCCACTGGCGTGTTCTGCCGCCATACCATCTGTTGCGATATCCTGTGTAGCACTGGCTAATGACGCGAGTGCTAATAAAGCAACGCCCCATTTTGCTGTTTCAACAGAAATACCAATGAACGCTAATAATAATAAACAAAGTGTCACAATGATTTGCATGGGAATGATCCAACTACGGCGACGTCCCAATGCACTAAACCAATAATTATCAACCACAGGAGCCCATAAAAATTTTAATACCCATGGCAATCCGACTAATGGAATAAATGCGATTGCACTTAACGCTGAACCTTCTTGGCGTAATAATGTAGGCAATGCATCCATCGCAATTCCCATCGGAATACCTTGCGCTAAATAAAGTAAACCTAACGTGATAACCAATTGACGATGTCTTAATAGTTCTTGCATAACAGACTCCAATCACTGTCTTTTCAGTAGAAAATAACCCATCAAAAAATAGAAAACGGCACTTATCAGTAGGGCACAACTTATCCACCACAAAGCAGCATGAGTTATCAATAAGTGACTAAAGACACTGATAAATAAAACCACGCTACTTATGGTTAAAATAAGAAAAGTAAGTTGGATCACTTGCGGATAAAAAGAATAAAAAAGAAGCGTTATCAACCAAATACTAAAAAAAGGCAATATCGGTGATAACGCAGAGAAAATAGCGAAAGGAATTAAACATGTACTGGCAAAAATTAAGCCCATGCAACTTCCTAACACTAAACGGGAATTGATATTGATGGGCTTTTTTAAAACCCAAATAATTAATCCACTAAACGTTAATACACAGGCCATCATTCCCATTAAACAATGAAGTGCTGTTAAGCTAAAATTAGCTGAACCCGACCATGAATATTGCCCATAATGCAAAGGCTGGACAGCAATAAAAGCACGCGTCCAAAATTGCTGAGATGCAGCACTTTTTTCGGCTATCCAATGATTATTTAAACCTGAAAAAGAGAGTTGTTCAAAATTTGCCGTACTGGGTAAATATAAATGAATACCACTCACTGTCATTTGCTGTTTAGCGTGACCTTTATTTTTCCAATTAATAATTTCAGGAATAAATTCTGGCTTTTCTTGAGAAAGTTGAATTAACAATGAACGAGGAGAAGATGCAATTAACTCAGATGAAACGCTTGTGGATTGCCCCATTAGTTGCATCATGACTTGTGCTGGTGCTTCTGGCTCAACATATTTTGCCAGCATTAATGTACCGAAAGCCCCTAATCCTGATAATGCCCCCGTTAACGCAAACATAACAAGCCATGGATAACTCCATAATCCAATCACATTATGTAAATCAAAGAAAAATAGCCTCCCCCCTTGATTAAAACGGAGTCGAAAGAGTTGATAGATTTTACGGTGATGAATAACAATGCCCGTTATTAGTAATAGCGCAAAAATAAAACCAAATAAGCTAATAAATAACCGACCAGAGAACCCCATAAATAGATTTTTATGTAGATTAACAATAGGAGAGATAATTTCTCTGACTGTAATTTCTTCACCCGTTTGTGCATTTAATTGTAGCGAACAATCCCCCATTCCTTGGCAAAAAGTAATAATAGGGTGATCAATAGATGCTAATTTCACACTATTAAAACCATTTTCACCTAAAAGATATTCACCTTTTACTAATAACTGATCTAACGGCAATAATTCTCTATTTAACGGTTTAAATTGAGCCCATAAATTTAAATTTTCATGTGCTAATGACCATGTGCCTGTAAATAAAATAATAAATAATAAAATACCGAATAAGCTTCCAGTTTGGCGATGAAGTAGTGAAAACTGGCGTTTTAATGTTGCTTTCATAAAGTAAACTCCAGCAAGATTAACGGTAACGACCACCAGCTCCATGCTCGCCAAAAAACCTGCTTTCCATTTACAGAAAGCAAGCTAAAACAGAGTATTCCACATAAAAATAAAACAGGTAAAAAAACGGCTGCATATAGGCGATCAAGTGGATCTACACTGGGATAAAAGGTTGCTATCAGTAATGACAGCGTAATACTTCCTATTACGCTGCCTAAAACAGCACAACTGATCAGCAGTGCTTTTTGCATTAGAAATCAGCCTTGATATTCAACATAACGTTACGTGGTTCGCCATAACGGTTATTCCATTGAGGTGAGAAAAGGCTTGAGTAATAACGTTTATCAAAGACGTTATTTACATTTAATGCCGCAGACCAGTTTTCATTAATTTGATATCCTAACCGCGAATTAAATACCACATAGCCCCCTTGGCGTAACGTAATGTCCCCATTAGTTTTGCTATATTCACTTTGCGCTTGAATACCCCCACCCACACTCCATTTACGTGCATCCCAAGGTAACTGATAATTTGTCCACGCTCTGACCATATGGCGAGGCACTAATGAGTTAAAACTATTGCCTTGATTAACCGTGTCTTCTTTATATTCTGTATCGGTATAGGTATAACCGACAGAGAGATCCCAAAACGGTGATAAATAGCCTGTACCTTCAATATCAACACCTTGGCTTACGACTTTCCCGCCACTAATCAAATAGGTATTAAAACCACCACCAGGGTGTGCAGGATCTTCTTGAGGATTATTTTTCATCTCAATACGGAAAACTGCCGCGGATACATTAAGTCCGCCATTCATCAACGCCCCTTTAATACCACTTTCAACAGTTTGACCTTCTACCGGTTTTAACATCTCACCATCCCAGGTTTTTCCTGTTTGTGGTTGGTAAACCGTGGAATAACTGCCATACCACGACCATTGAGGTGCAAAGTCCCAAATCAAACCACCATAAGGGGTAATTTTTCCATTTTCAGTAAACTTATCTTGAGGCTTTGTTACCTCCCACCAGCTCGCTCTCGCCCCTGCAACTAATGTAACTGGCTCAATAAGCTTGATCCGACTCATTCCATAAAGGCCTGTTTGTTCTGTTTTTGTTGCACCCGAAGAGGAATAACCCGTTATCTGTGGTTTGGGTACACTATGTGGGTCCCAGCGATAGATATTCACGGATACGTTGAGAGGATCTTTAAATTGCCCAGTATGCTGTTCTTCACTGGCTTTCGAGTAGCTCATTCCCACAATCACATCATGCTGTAAGCCCCAGCCATTAAGTTTACCTGTGACGTTGGTGTCAAGACTGGTTTGATAGTTATGAAACTTATATGCTCCCCCCATCAGCATGGCACCGTCACCCGTTTCAGGATCGATATTTCCCCATGCCCCCGCATATAACAGACGCGCTTTGGCATATTGATAATCAGCATTCACTTTAAATAACCAATCATCATTAATTTGATGTTCAATTCCGGTAAATAAACGAGTGGTATCCCATTTGAATTTATCCCAATCAGCATCTAAATAGGTTTTACGAGAAAGGTGTAAATCGCTACCATCTTTTCCCATTGGCACACCAGCCATATTGGTGATGGAGTCTATTGTTTGATATTGAATACCTGTACGTAATAGTGTGTTAGCCGTTAAGTCCGCATCCACTGTGGCATAAATTAAGCGAGTCTTTTGATCTGAAATATCATAGAAAAAATCTTTATCTTCCCACGCCATTACGACTCGGCCACGTACACTCCCTTCTTGATTTAAACGTCCACCCACATCGACTTCACCGCGATAACGGTTCCAACTTCCAGCCGTAAATGTTGCTTTTAATTGATCGTCTAAAGGTGCGTGTTTACGTACCATATTGACGGTTGCCGCAGGATTTCCCATTCCATGCATTAATCCGTTAGAACCTTTTAAGATTTCAACACGTTCATATACCGCCATATCTTGTGGCGAACTAGCCATATTCCCCATTAAAGCGGGAACACCATCAAGCTCAAAAGAGTTAATTTGAAAACCACGAGCATAATAAGCTGTTGTTAATAAAACAAAAGGCGCACTGGTGACACCATTTACACGGGTCATCACATCATCTAAGGTTGTCAGGTTCTGCTTTTCTATCTGCTCTCTGTCTATCACAGAAACGGTTTGAGGGATCTCTCTAGGCTTAAGTGCCATTTTACTTAATGTACTAACGCCTGGAGCAAGGTTATCGCGGTGTTGTGCTGCACTTTCCGTCACCACCAAAACATCGACTTCTTTATTATTTTCTGTTGCTGTATTTGCGATAGCCGACAGTGAAAATAGAGCGGTAGAACACAAAATAGCGCATTGTGTTAATGCCAGTTTATTGTGTATACGTTGATTTAATACAGGTGATAATTTCTCTGTTTTATCTAATTTAGCTAAAGTCGAAATGTAGGCCATACCTATCCCAAAATATTCAAATGATAATGGTTATCACTCTATCAACTTTGGGATTATAGTATTTTAGATTGCCAGATTATCTCTTTCGATTGCCAATCGATATTGATTGGCAATCAATAAAGATTTAAAAACTCAATATTTGCCACAAAAATGCGAAAACCATATTGAAGACAATAGCAGTGTATTAGGTGAACCTTCAGCGATGACGTTACCATTATCAAGCACAATTACGTGATCAGCACGCTTAGCAATATCAGGATCATGCGTGATCACTACACGTGTGGAGGTGAGCTTTTCAAGATAACATATCACTTTTTCACGACTCACTGTATCAAGGCTCGCCGTCGGCTCATCTAAAAATAAGATTTTGGGATTGGCTAATAATGAACGCGCTAAACATAGCCGCTGTTTTTGCCCACCAGAATAACGATCGCCCTGATCGCCTATGTCTTCATCTAAATCAATGAATGTTAAAGGTAAATTTAATGCGCTAAGCAACTTCAGAATATCATTATCACTGACTGTTGATTGCTCATTTTGTAATAACGACCAACGCAAGGTGCCTCTAATTAATTGATTATGTTGAAAAACGATTTGCCTCGTGTCTGCTAAAACATCTTCTGATAATTGGTTAACGTTTTTATCACCGTAATAAACAGCCCCTTTATCAGCATCAATTAAACGGGCTAGAGTACGTAATAATGTTGTTTTACCTGCACCAGAACTGCCTACTATTGCCGTCATTTTTTTATCTGGACATTGAACCGTAATATTAGAAAGGATCGGCGTTCCTATCGCCTTGTTTACATCCAATTGTTCACAATAAACTTCATCACTTTTAGGTGTATCACTTTGTGTTGGACTTTGTAATATGAGGGTATCAAGTGCATTTTTTATTGAAGTAATTGATTGTTTACTTTGCCTTAATGCTTGATCAATATGTGAAAGTTGGAACAAGGGTTCAATAAACCGAGCAATTAAAACGACGACTGCCAGCCACTGCGTTAAGGAAAGAGTATTCGCATCAACATTCATGGCTCCAATAACTAAAACAGCAATAAAAATGACCTGAATACAAAGAGAAAAAATCAAATGATAGGGCAAACTTCGTTGTAATAACTGCACTTGTTGGTGATGTTGTGCTAATAAATCTTGCTGCAGTTGCTGTGAGAACAACGTATTCCGTCCACTTTTTCGTAATAACGCCTGATGCTGTGCAAAATCAGCCAATGTTTTTGCTGCAACGTTCTCTGCCGTTTGAAGTGTTGCCTCTTGTTTATACAATCCTTTGGCACTTATTCGCATCACTACAACAAGCGATAGTGCCGCCGTGATAAAAATAAAAGCAAAGGTTAAATTATAAAATAAAAGCCCAATAATCACCGTTAAGGGTGTGACAATCACACTAATGGCAGGCGCAAGTAAATGAGCTGGAATACTCATCGCACTCATTGCGGCACCTGAGCAGAGTGTTTGCGCTTGAGGGGGTGGCGTTAAACTACGGGGTAAGTGATAAATTAATGCTTGAACTAAGATTTTCATGACTGTTGTGCCTGCAAGAAAACCTTTTAACGTCGCGATATATTGAAAAATAAGCGTAATGAGTGTTAACCCAGCTAATAACCATAAGTATTGGCTAACATCTTGTCCCCAATAAATAATAATGGGCAATAACAATAGCCCGCATAGCCCTTCTAAAATGGCGCTAATCACCATAAAAGCAAGGGGAAATTTTAAAGATAACAGTAATGAAACAAAGGGATTAGCCTTCATTTTGCTCTCCTTGGTTCTGAACAAAATCACGATAATGTTCACACTCAAGTAGCAAATCATCATGATTTCCCATTGCAACTAATTTCCCACCAACCATAAATATCACTCTATTTGCTTGCTGTGCTAAAGCGAGCGAATGCGTGACAATAATTCTCGTCATTGTTTTATTTTTCAACGCATTAAAGATGTATTGTGTATTGTCAGGATCAAGTGCTGAAGATGGCTCATCCGCCAATAACAAGGGACTGTTGGCAATAAAGGCTCGAGCAATTGCCAAACGTTGAGCCTCACCGCCCGAAAGTGGCGTTTCATCATTGATAACCGTAGATAAACCTTGAGGTAAGTGAGCAACTACGTCAGAAAAATGTGTTTCATCCATCGCAGACTGTAATTGGGTTTCGCTACAATCTGGATTAAATAACAATAGGTTATCTTTAATGGAATAAGGCAATGGTTGGCTGTTTTGCATCACCACAGTGGTGATTTGGTTTAATGCATGACGTGAATATGCTTGTAAGCACTTATTCTCAATTAAGATCTCACCTGATGTTGCATCCATAAAACGAGCAATCAGTTGCAATAAAGAACTTTTACCCGCACCAGAAGGCCCAACAATGGCAATAAATTCTCCTTTTTTAATTTCAAAATTAATATTATTAAGGATCACTTTATTACCATATGAAAGGCGAACAGAGTGTGCTGTTAACGCGACAGCATGAGATATCGTCTCTGTCGATAAATCACCATATTGCATTTCAGGCTGATTTAATAATTGCTGTATCCGCTGCGCTGATTTTTTTGCTGCACGTAAAGCGTCACCGCCATGCCCCATCGCCATAACAGGCTCTGCAATACGTCTTAATAATAAAATAAACAGTAATAAATCGGCCAATGGTAACGCTTGTTCAAAAACAGTAGCACCCAGTAATAGCCATCCCGTTAATAATGTTGCACTCAATAATAACTGGGTAAGCGATCCTAATAATCCGACTCGTTTAACCCAATTTTGAAAATGAAAAACAAAATTAAATAGTGCTTTCTCTGTTTTATCAACAATACCTTTATGCGGAAATTGACGTGCTACAAGTGGGTTTTCAGCAAGAAGTTGATAATCTTCAAAGAGTGTTTTCATTGCCTCATCACGTTGTTCACAATACATTTGATAACGAGATGATTGTGTTTGTTTAAAACAAAAGTAAGCAATGATTAAAGGAATGAGAGAGAAAGCCAGTAAAAAAAGATTTACTGTTGATAACACGATAATGGCAATAACAGGCACAATAATTAATTGCACGATATCAGCGGGTGCATGAGCAATTAATTGATGTAATGCTTTGATATCGCGCTGAACATATTGATTAATACCATTTTTCCCTTGATTAACGAACCAATTCAACGGTAATTTTTGCATTTTTTCTGATAATGCTAACCGTAATTGATAAGTTAATTTGGCATCCATTAAATGCGTTAAATGAAAAGCAAGAGTCTGTGAAATAAGCCATACAACGCCACCAATAACCGTAATGGTTAACCAAAACGTATTAGCTGAAGGGAAAGAAATAATAAGTTGATAGAGTGCCAGCCAAGGTACTAAAGAACTAAAACCAGCAACAGCTTGTAGTAACAGCGCACTTATTAATAAAGTGCGATAAGGTCGCAACAACACCCATAATTCATTATGCATAATAATCTCCACAACATCTTGTGGCACTATAGCGAAAAGGGCATTTCCCCTCTAGCAACAAGACGTTAGATTGCGTGACTATTACTTTCGATTTAGACGCATTTTGCTTATTTATTAAGCAAGATAGAAACAATAGAATTAATGAAGTGTTTAATAGAGGGTAAATCAAGCGAAGAAGATAATAAATATACCGATAAACCTAATAAAATCAATCAAGGTGTAAAATGCCCTTTGCGTACATCTCCCGGCAATATACCAAAACGTTTACGAAATGCGACGGAAAAATGAGCCGGTGTATAACCAACATAATAGGCAACACTTGAGATGGATTCCCCTTCATTTAGCAACATGTTATATGCGGTTTGTAAGCGATATTCTTGTAGCCAACCATAAACAGAATTGCCAAATAATTGACGGAAACCTTGAGTGAGTTTTCGTGTATTTAATCCCACACGAGTCGCTAATATTTCAAGCTTTGGTGGAGTTTCCATTTCAGCAACTAAAATTTCTTTGGCTTGCTTTAAACTGTTTTTTTCACGCTGACTTAATGGCCGATTAACCGGATCCTGAGCATGACATAAATATTGCAAACTTAATGAAGCAAATTCGCAGGCTTTACCAGAGTAGTAAAGTGGTTTTAAAGAATCGTGAACCGGATTTTGGAATAACTGCATGGTTAACGCCAAAAAAGTGTTATCCATAGTCAGATGATGCAACATGAGTGATTGGTTTTGTTGCAGGATAGGGGGCAATAAAATATGTTGTTGCTCAAGCCACTGAGATGATAATTGCAATAATGTGTATCTTAGGGGATCACCAGATTTAAATTGATTCAATAAAGAATAGCGTTCAACACTATTGGCAATAAAAATACTCGGTGTCGCTATCTCTATTTTCTGCCCATTAACACTTTCACTAATCACACTTCCACTATGAACAGCCACTAAATTAAAGCCGGCTTGATAAGTCTCTTCAATTTGCAGATCTTCTGTGGTTTCTAATACACCTTGGCGCAATAGAATTTGGTCTTGAAAGCGATATTCTTCAACCTGCTGATGCTTAGGTTGATAACCAATATATGAATAGAATGAAGAGTGTTGAGACATAATAAAAAGATATCAGCAGAGTAAATAATCACCTATGTTGTCAGCTATATTGTCAAACATTCAACGAAATAGCAATCATTATCATTTATACTTAATAATCTATTTTAAAGACAGGGTGCTTGTACCACAAATCTAACAACTTGAAGAAAAATTGGGGGGAGAAAACCTCCCCCACCAAACTATTTATTGCACATCAAAATAGCTTGAACTACAGTGCTTCCATCACTAATGTTAAGCGAACATAATCGTTCGCTAACAATCACAGTAAAACAAATCACAGTCGCACAAATAACAGTAATGCCAAATAAGGTTATTTTAGTCAATTTTATTGACTCCTTTGTGAAAAGGAGACAGAATCAAGTTGTTCAGGTTTGAGTCTGTCCCCGGATTTTATGAGAATAAAATTCGGGGCTTTTCTCTTTCTGGCTCTTGCAAAATGCTTGAACCAAAATGATCCAAGCACCCACCAATATAGTAACAGAAATTTCTCTATCCCCTATACCTTATCAGTGGTAAATTAAAAATTTAATCGAGTTAAAACAACGCGTTACTTGATTGCGTAAAATGATTCACTATTGACTCAAACGCCAAGAAAAGACAAAATAAATTCGCTAAAACAAAGAAATTAACTTATTTTATTTTCTTGACTCCTTACTTGAAAAAAAGATCCGCACCCATCCCTTTGTTTTGCAATCGCCCCAAATAAATTTATTTGGGGCTTTCTTTTTTCCGTAAAATTTTCTTTTTTTAAATAGCGATAAAAAAACAAAAAATCCCGAACATAAGTTTCCTCATATTCGGGATCATTATGACAAGAACAAATAAACTTAAAATTTATTTATCTTTACATGCATTTCTTGAACTGAAATAACACTCGCCGTCGGATCTGCCGTTAATGACAGTGTTGTTGCAAATCCGCCATTTAACGTCGTGTCATAATGGACTTTATATCTTAATGCACTGCGACGAATAATTTTAGAATCTTCAATGGCTTGACGACCAGAGGTGGTATTAACGATATAGTCATATTCACCATTTTTAATTCTATCTTCAATATGCGGTCGCCCTTCATGCACTTTATTGACTAAACGTGGATTTATTCCCGCTTCACCTAGCACAATGGCTGTGCCGTGTGTTGCATCTAACTCAAACCCATTTTTTAGCAGTTTAGTGGCTAAATCAACAACACGTTTTTTATCACCTTCACGCACAGAAAGGAGGGCTCTACCTTTTTTCTTCATGGTAGAGCTACTACCGAGCATCGCCTTAGCAAAAGCTTGTGCAAAGGTTGCACCAACGCCCATCACCTCACCCGTTGATCGCATTTCAGGCCCTAAAATCGGGTCAACGCCTGCGAATTTATTAAAAGGTAAAACCACTTCTTTTACCGAATAATAAGGGGGAATAACTTCTTTTGTCACACCTTGTTCTTCAAGGCTTTGACCAATCATGACACGCGCGGCAACTTTGGCTAATGGCACACCTGTGGCTTTTGACACAAAAGGCACCGTACGAGCAGCTCGAGGATTGACTTCAATAAGATAAACATCATCACCTTTCACCGCAAATTGGGCATTCATCAACCCTTTTACACCTAATTCAAAAGCAAGCTCACGAACTTGTTTACGCATCACATCTTGAATTTCTTTGCTTAAGGTATAAGCCGGCAATGAGCAAGCTGAGTCACCAGAGTGAACACCTGCTTGTTCGATATGCTCCATAATGCCACCAATGACGACCTGTTTACCGTCACAGATTGCATCAATATCCACTTCAATCGCATCATCAAGAAAACGGTCTAATAAGACAGGGGCATCGTTTGACACACTGACTGCGGTTTGGAAATAACGACGTAAATCAACTTCATCATAAACAATTTCCATTGCGCGCCCACCAAGTACATAAGAAGGGCGAACCACCAGCGGATAACCAATCAATTGCGCTTTTTCTACCGCCTCTTCTAAAGCCGTTACCGTGGCATTTTCAGGCTGTTTAAGCCCTAATTTATCAACCGCTTTTTGGAAACGTTCACGATCTTCAGCTTTATCGATAGCATCTGGCGTTGTCCCAATGACGGGCACACCTTCAGCTTCTAGCGCTCTCGCTAATTTTAAGGGTGTTTGCCCACCATATTGCACGATCACCCCTTTCGGTTTTTCGATACGCACGATTTCAAGCACATCTTCTAATGTGACAGGTTCAAAATAGAGTCTGTCAGAAGTGTCATAATCCGTTGAAACCGTTTCAGGATTACAGTTCACCATGATGGTTTCGTAACCGTCTTCACGTAATGCAAGCGCTGCATGAACACAGCAATAATCAAATTCAATCCCTTGACCTATACGGTTTGGCCCACCCCCCAAGATCATCACTTTCGGTTTATCTTGATGTGGATTTGCCTCGCACTCTTCTTCATAAGTCGAGTACATATAAGCCGTATCAGTAGCGAATTCTGCCGCACACGTATCAACACGCTTATAGACAGGATGTAGTTGATATTGCTCACGTAATTGGCGAATAGTATGTTCTTTTACGTTAAGTATTTTAGCTAAACGCGCATCGGCAAAACCTTTGCGTTTTAATTGACGTAAGAAATCAGCACTTAATCCTTTGATACCGACTTCACTGACTTTTTCTTCAAGACGAACAATTTCTTCAATTTGAACTAAGAACCAGCGGTCAATGTTGGTGAGGTTAAATACACCATCAATGGATAGTCCTGCGCGGAAAGCATCCGCGATATACCAAATACGGTCTGAGCCCGCTTCTTTTAGCTCACGACGAATTTTCGTTAATGCTTCTGGGTCGTCTAAATCAACTTTAGGATCAAAACCCGTTGCCCCAACTTCGAGACCACGTAATGCTTTTTGCATAGACTCTTGTTGTGTTCTACCAATTGCCATCACTTCACCGACAGATTTCATTTGCGTTGTTAATCTGTCATTGGTTCCTGCAAATTTTTCAAAGTTAAAGCGAGGAATTTTTGTCACAACATAATCAATAGATGGTTCGAAAGAGGCTGGCGTTCTCCCGCCAGTAATATCATTCATCAGTTCATCAAGGGTATAACCTACTGCTAATTTTGCAGCCACTTTTGCAATAGGAAACCCCGTAGCTTTTGATGCTAAAGCTGATGAGCGTGACACACGAGGATTCATTTCAATGACGATTAAACGCCCTGTTTTAGGATCAACGGCAAACTGCACATTAGAACCGCCTGTTTCAACACCTATCTCACGTAATACTGCCATCGAGGCATTACGCATAATTTGGTATTCTTTGTCGGTGAGTGTTTGTGCTGGCGCGACAGTAATGGAATCCCCCGTGTGAATTCCCATTGCATCAATGTTTTCGATAGAGCAGACGATAATGCAGTTGTCGTTTTTATCGCGCACGACTTCCATTTCATACTCTTTCCAGCCAATTAATGATTCATCAATTAAGAGTTCATTAGTGGGTGATAAATCTAAGCCACGAGTACAAATTTCTTCAAATTCTTCACGATTATAGGCGATCCCCCCCCCGGTTCCGCCCATCGTGAATGAGGGACGAATAATACAAGGGAAACCAACTTGCTGCGCAACCGCAAAAGCGTCATCCAGATTATGTGCAATACCTGAGCGAGCAGTGTCTAAACCAATTTTTTTCATCGCTTTATCAAAGCGTTGTCTATCTTCTGCTTTATCAATTGCATCAGCTGTTGCACCAATCATGGTGACACCAAATTCCGCTAATACACCTTGGCGTTCTAATTCTAAAGCACAGTTTAGTGCTGTTTGCCCGCCCATTGTCGGTAACACTGCATCAGGGCGCTCTTTTTCAATGATTTTTCTCACAACTTGCCAGTGAATAGGCTCGATGTACGTTGCATCTGCCATTTCAGGATCGGTCATAATGGTAGCAGGATTTGAATTCACCAAAACAACACGATATCCCTCTTCACGAAGGGCTTTACATGCTTGAGCGCCAGAATAGTCAAATTCACACGCCTGTCCGATAACAATCGGCCCAGCACCTAAAATCAGGATTGTTTTGATATCTGTTCTTTTAGCCATTTTCTTCGCTCCCGATTTATTTTGTTGTCATTGATTGCAGGTTTTGACGATATTGCGCGATAAGCTCGATAAAGTGATCAAAAAGAGGTGCGGCATCATGTGGTCCTGGGCTCGCTTCTGGGTGGCCTTGGAAACTGAATGCAGGTTTATCTGTACGATGAATACCTTGTAAAGAACCATCAAATAAAGATTTGTGCGTCACACGTAAATTAGTAGGAAGTGATGTTTCATCAACAGCAAACCCATGATTCTGTGCTGTGATCATCACAGTATCTTTATCTAAATCTTTAACCGGATGATTACCACCATGATGCCCAAATTTCATTTTGATGGTTTTGGCGCCACTGGCTAACGCTAAGAGTTGATGCCCTAAACAGATACCAAAAACAGGAATATCCGTCGTTAAGAATGTTTGAATAGCGTTAATGGCGTAGTCGCAGGGCTCTGGATCGCCTGGACCATTTGAAAGAAAAATACCATCAGGCGAAAGAGCTAAAACATCTTGTGCGGGCGTTTGTGCCGGTACAACGGTGACTCTGCATCCTCTATCGACCAGCATACGTAAAATATTACGTTTCACACCAAAATCATATGCCACAATATGCAATGGCAATTCATCTGCTGATTTTGCTTTAGGCAATTCATTTTGTAGCGTCCAACTTCCTTGAGTCCATTGATAAGGTTGTTTGACGGTGACTGTTTTGGCTAAATCCATCCCTTTTAAGCCAGGAAAAGCTTTTGCTTTTTCTTGTGCAAATGAAGAATCAAGGTGATCCCCCGTAATAATACAACCGTTCTGAGCCCCTTTTTCTCTCAATAAACGCGTTAGCTTACGTGTATCAATATCTGCAATCGCCACGATATTATGGCGTTTAAGATAATCGGATAAGCTTTCTTGTGCACGATAGTTGCTCATCACTAATGGTAAATCACGGATAATTAAGCCTTGAGCATGGATTGTTTCTGATTCTTCGTCTGAATGATTAACGCCAGTGTTGCCAATATGGGGATAGGTGAGAGTAACAATTTGTTGGGAGTAAGACGGGTCGGTTAGTATTTCTTGGTAACCGGTCATTGAAGTATTAAAAACCACTTCACCGATAGCGGCGCCTTCTGCGCCAATCGACTTGCCGTGGAATTTGGTCCCATCTTCTAGAACCAATATAGCTGATTTAATCAAAACGCCCTCCAGAGAATAATAAATCACATTTCATGCATATTAATTCAGATTTAAGCCTCTAAATCAATGCCAAAAATATAAAATTGGGCAAATTTTTGGCAAATTGGGCGCATTCTAAAGATCCAATGGCGATATGTCTATAAAAAACACCTTTTTAATTAAAAAAACATCCATCATTAGCAATTTAATCAACCAAGTGACAATTAACATAATAAATCTTACGAATTTAACCGTTTGCTTACCAAGATAATTTAAAAAAGGCATTTAAATATAAAAAACAGAGAGAGCATTGAGTTTTGAGGTGTAAAAATGAAGAAAAAATAGAGATAACAAACAGAAATAACAGTAACAACAATAAATTATAATAAAAACAAAAAAAAACTCAAAATTATAAAAATAATAATGAGTTTTCAATTAATTATAAATTTATTAAATTACAAATCTTCTAATGAAAGCACGTCTTTCATATTATAAAGACCTGTTTTTTTATCACTCAACCAAGTTGCCGCCTTTACAGCGCCATTTGCAAATGTCATTCGACTAGAGGCCTTGTGACTTATCTCTACACGCTCACCAATATCAGCAAAAATTGCAGTGTGCTCACCGACAATATCGCCCGCACGAATAGTGGCAAAACCAATACTTTGCGGATCACGTTCTCCGGTGTACCCTACTCGCTCGTAAACCGCGCATGCTTTAAGATCACGACCTAATGCACCCGCAATAGATTCCCCCATTGCCAAAGCTGTTCCTGATGGTGCATCCACTTTATGGCGATGGTGTGCTTCTACAATTTCAATATCGCTATAAGATCCCATCACTTTAGCGGCTTTTTCGAGTAATTTAAGCACAAGATTAACACCAACACTAAAGTTAGCAGCAAATACAATTGGGATCATGCTGGCAGCTGTATCGATGGCTTTTTTACCTTCATCATCAAAGCCTGTTGTACCAATAATCATCCCTTTTTGCTGTTCGACACAAAATTCAATATGGGAAAGCGTACCCTCAGGGCGAGTAAAATCAATTAACACATCAAATTGATCTGCTTGGGCTAACAAATTATCTGTGACTGTAACACCAATGTGCCCAATACCTGCCAACTCACCTGCATCTGAACCAATCAGTGAAGAGTTTGTACGCTCAAAAGCAGCCCCTAAAACAGTTCCTTCCTGTTGAGAAATTGCCTGAATTAATTGGCGTCCCATGCGTCCACCCGCACCTACAACAGCAAGACGAAGTTCTTTTACAGACATAACTGAATTTCTCCTTAACAATACTTATTCTCTCTATTTATTGTTTACAGATTAGCGGTGTCACTCACTTGATGCCAGCATTTAACATACAAGATAAGAAAAACACACCAAACTAAGATAATTATCAGTAAAAGAGATGATCCGCATGCTTATTCATTTAACTTTACGTTAAGCACAAAAAAAGCAGAGAATTAAGCTCTGCTTTTAAAATTCATTATATTAAATAAGTTATTCGATAACTTTATAGTCTAAGCGTAACTCTTTAGGCACTTCAAATACGATATTTTCTTCACGCCCTGATAATTCAATCACTTCATCTGCACCAAAGCTTTTTAAACGCGCTAATACTTGTTGCACTAAAATATCTGGAGCAGAAGCTCCTGCTGTTACACCGATGACATTGACATTAGCAACCCAAGCTTCATTAATATCTTCATCACTATCAATAAGATAAGAAGGTTTCCCAGCACGCTGTGCAAGCTCTGCTAATCGATTTGAATTGGACGAGTTTTTTGAACCTACAACAAAAACGACATCTGCTTTTTCTGCAAGCTCTCTTGCCGCTTCTTGACGGTTGGTGGTTGCATAGCAAATATCATCTTTACGAGGCCCAATAATTTTGGGAAAACGTGTATTTAAAGCGTCAATGACTTCAGATGTATCATCAACAGAAAGCGTTGTTTGCGTCATAAAACAAAGATTGTCTTCATCTTTGACATCTAACTTCCAGACATCTGCCGGTGACTCAACTAAATACATTCCCCCTTCAGGGTTATTGTATTGTCCCATTGTGCCTTCAACTTCAGGATGCCCTGCATGACCGATTAAAATCGCTTCTTTGCCTTTACGGCTCGCTCTGGCCACTTCCATATGGACTTTAGTCACTAATGGGCAAGTCGCATCATAGAGCATTGTTAGATTACGAGAACGCGCCTCTTGACGAATCGCTTGAGAAACACCATGAGCCGAAAAAATTAAAATCGCGTTATCAGGCACTTCTGAAATTTCTTCAATAAAAATAGCGCCACGCTCACGTAAATCATTCACTACATAACGGTTATGAACCACTTCATGACGTACATAAATAGGGGCCCCATAAATTTCCAAAGCGCGATCAACAATGCTGATAGCCCGGTCAACACCCGCACAAAAGCCTCGTGGGTTAGCCAGCAATATTTGCATGTGTTGTTTCCTCCTCAGGATCGATGGTGACAACGTCAATATCAAATGTCACTTCTTCTGACGCTAATGGATGATTAAAATCAACCGTCACAGAATCTTCAGTTACATCACGCACAATACCCGGCATTTCACTGCCATTCATTGCCGTAAACAACATGATCGTTCCCGCTTCAGGTACACCAGACTCTGCAAAATCAGAAGGCATAAAGTATTGAATCAAATCAGGGTTATATTTACCAAAAATATGTTCACCCGCAAGCGTAAAGGTTTTTTTATCACCTTC
Organism: Proteus sp. FME41; assembly: GCF_014897315.1. Classification (GTDB taxonomy): domain Bacteria; phylum Pseudomonadota; class Gammaproteobacteria; order Enterobacterales; family Enterobacteriaceae; genus Proteus. The sequence continues at coordinate 224,239 of NZ_JABUYL010000003.1, forward strand.
AGCTAATCCTATTAACTCAGCTTCTAATGCTGGCGATAAACTTTCATCACCTAAACGAAAAAGAGCGGGTTTACCATGCGCTTGTGTAGATTCAGCAACAGAACCATCGGCTAATTTTAAAGTGAAATTCAGCAACACTGCGCTGGTGTTGAGTACCTGCATAACCATACTAATACCTTCTATTAAGCGTAACCCCCGCCATAAGGCAGGGGTTATTTTAGTTAACTTATTGTCTGATTATTTTTGCTTTTTCGTATCTTGTGGGCTGACATTTTTATCAGGAAAAAAACTTTCAATAATAATAAGTCCTGCACCAATACAAATACCCATATCAGCAATATTAAATGTAGGCCAATGCCAATCTCCAACATACACATCAAGGAAATCGATAACAAACCCATGGATCAGACGATCAGAAAGATTACCCAATGCTCCGCCAATAATAAGCGCATAAGCAATATTACTGAGTTTGGCGCTTGCTTTATTTTTATACATCATTACCAATAAGGTAATACAGATCGCTAATGCAATCAGTGCAAAAAACCAGCGTTGCCATCCCCCTTTATCTGCTAAAAAGCTAAAGGCAGCACCATAGTTATGTGCATAAGTGAAGTTGAAAAAAGGCATTACAGCAACCGATTCATACAGACGGAACGTCTGCATGAAATACTGTTTAGTGCCTAAATCCAACACCACTACAGCGATAGCTAGCCACAACCAGCGCAAACCTGTAGAGCAAAGTGTTTTCTTCATTAATTAAGCAAACTTACGTTCTTCACCGTTACCGGCTACGTTAGTAACACAGCGTCCGCATAATTCAGCGTGTTCCGCTACTTGACCAATATCCGTTGTGTAATGCCAGCAACGAGGACATTTTTCACCATCAGCTTTATTAAAGGCGATTTTTAAACCCGCCATATCAGAGGCTAATGCGGTTTCTGGTGCATCATTAATATCAGCGACTTTCGCCTGAGATGTTAATAAAACAAAACGCAGTTCGTTACCTAATGCATTTAACTTATCTGCTAATGCTTTATCTGCATACAGTGTTACCGCTGCTTCTAAAGAACCACGCAGTTGTTTATCGGCACGTGCTTGTTCTAACACCTTATTAACTTCACCACGAACAGCCAATAATTCAGCCCAATAGTCATCATTCAAGGTTTCTGATGCCGCTAAGCCAAATAAATCGGTGTACCATTCTTCAGTTAAGACATATTTTGCACGTTCACCAGGTAATTCATTCCAGATTTCATCAGCAGTGAATGACATAACTGGGGCCATCCAACGTACTAATGCTTCACTGATATGGAATAATGCTGTTTGACAACTACGGCGAGCCACACTGTCGCTTTTCGCAGTGTATTGTCTGTCTTTAATGATATCTAAATAGAAAGATCCCATTTCGACAGAGCAGAACTGCATTAAACGTTGAACAACATTATGGAAATCATAGTTTTCATAATGTTTTAAGATATCGGCTTGGGCTGCTTGTGCACGGCCTACTGCCCAGCGATCTAATGTAACCATCTCTTCTGGCTTAACTTGATGTTTTGCAGGATCAAAACCATTTAAGTTTGCCAAGAAGAAACGAGCTGTATTACGAATACGACGATAAGTATCAGCCGAGCGTTTTAAGATTTCATCCGAAACAGCAATTTCACCCGTGTAATCAGTTGATGCAACCCATAAACGTAAGATATCAGCACCCAGTTTATCCATTACATCTTGTGGACTCACTGTATTACCGATGGATTTAGACATTTTACGGCCTTGTCCATCAACGGTAAAACCATGTGTTAAGACTTCACGGTAAGGGGCTTTACCTTTAATTGCTGTTGAAATCATTAGTGAAGACATAAACCAACCACGATGTTGGTCAGAGCCTTCTAAATACATGTCAGCTGAATTGCCATGGAATTCAGGGCGATCGTCAACCACAGTTGAGTGTGTTGATCCTGAGTCAAACCATACGTCTAATGTATCTGGTGTCTTCATGTAATCATCAGCTTCATCACCCAATACATCGCGGATATCTAAATCCCACCATGCTTGGATACCACTGACTTCAACACGTTTTGCTACTTCTTCCATCAACTCTAAAGTACGTGGATGTGGCTCTTGTGTCTCTTTATGAACAAACAGAGACATTGGTGTACCCCAAGTACGTTGACGCGAAATACACCAGTCAGGACGGTTTTCAACCATCGATTCAATACGTGCTTGACCCCAATCAGGGATCCATTTAACACCTTTGATCTCTTTTAATGATTGCTGACGTAACCCGTTTTTATCCATGCCGATAAACCATTGAGGTGTCGCACGGAAGATAACCGGTGTTTTATGTCTCCAACAGCAAGGATAGCTATGCTGTAATGCTTCATGATGCAGCAGAGCGCCTTTTTCTTTTAGCAATTCAACAATGACGTCATTCGCTTTAAAAACAAAAACGCCATCTAATGTTGGGTAAGTACCTGCTAAATAACAACCATTCGGCCCAACTGGATTAGCAACTTCTAAGCCGTATTTTTGACCCACTACAAAGTCGTCAGGACCATGACCAGGTGCAGTATGCACCGCGCCTGTACCGGCTTCTAAAGTAACGTGATCGCCTAAAATAGCTGGAACATCAAACCCCATAAATGGGTGGTTAAAGCGCAGCAGTTCTAAGTCTGTACCTTTACATTCACCTAATATAGCCCAACCTGTTACGCCAATACGCTTCATTACACCTTCAACAAGATCAGCGGCTAAAATCACGCATTCATCGTTAAAAGAGACTAAAGCATAATTAAATTCTGCATTTAACGCGATAGCGCGGTTAGCAGGTAGCGTCCATGGTGTGGTTGTCCAAATCACTAAAGAGATAGGTTTGTCTGTTGTTGTCTGGAATTTGGCTGCAACAGCACTTGGATCAATGGCAGTGAAACGGACATCAATAGAAGGTGATGTTTTGTCGTAATATTCGACTTCTGCTTCAGCCAGCGATGAACCGCAAGCCGTACACCAATGAACAGGTTTTGCCCCTTTTAACAGGTGCCCATTTGCAATAATACGCGCTAATGCACGGATAGTATTCGCTTCCGTTTTATAGTCCATGGTGAGATACGGTTTTTCCCAATCACCAAGAACGCCTAAACGAATAAAATCTTTTTTCTGTGCTTCAATTTGCTCGTAAGCGTACTTACGACATTCCTCGCGGAATTGCGCTGCAGAGATTTTCTCTCCTGGCTTACCTACAATTTGTTCAACTTTTAGTTCAATAGGTAATCCGTGACAGTCCCATCCTGGAATGTACGGAGAATCAAAACCTGACAGCCCTTTGGACTTAATAATAATGTCTTTGAGAATTTTGTTTACTGAGTGACCAATATGAATATTGCCGTTGGCGTATGGAGGGCCATCGTGCAAAATAAATGTTTTCTTACCACTTTTAGCCTGACGAATAGCTTGATACAAACCTTCTTTGTACCAACGTGATAACATCTCTGGCTCGCGCTTTGCTAAATCCCCGCGCATAGGGAACCCTGTTTCTGGTAAGTTCAGGGTATTTTTATAGTCACTCATTCGATTCTCAGTTCCAAGTTTCCGCTAGTTTATGACTCCGACCGCTGCGATAAAAAATCCCTAGCAGTAGCCACATCATCTGCGATTTGCTGCTTCAATGCATCCAATGATGCAAATCGCTGTTCATTACGTAATTTCTTTCGTAACACAACATCAATACAACGTCCATATAAATCCATATTAACGTCGATTAAATGAACTTCTAATTGTACGCCCTTCCCTTTTACAGTAGGACGACTTCCGATATTTGCGACACCCGGTAAAGGTGATTGATTATCTGATAAATAGACATCAACGGCATAAACGCCTTTAACGGGAGCAACTAAGCGTTTCATAGGAATATTGGCTGTCGGAAAGCCAATAGTTCTACCCAATTCATTACCATGAACGACTCGCCCACAGACACTATAAGGGTGCCCTAATAGTGATTCAGCGAGGGCTAAATCATCATTAAGTAACGCTTCACGTACGGCGGTACTGCTGATACGTAATCCTTTATCGCAATAACTTTCTGTATTCGCGACATCAAATTCATATCTAATCCCCGCTTGTTGTAAAAAGTGAAAATCACCTTCACGATTTTTACCAAAGCGGAAATCATCACCAATCGCCAAAAACTTCACCCCCAATTTTTTGACTAACAGGGATGAAACAAATTCTTCTGGCGTTTGCGCTGCAAATTGTTTATCAAATTTGACACACAGAAGGTAATCAATACCACATTCAGCTAAATATTTTATCTTGTCTCGTAAACGAGTCAGACGTGCTGGTGCCTTTTCTGGCAAAAAGAACTCAAGTGGTTGAGGTTCAAATGTCATCACAACTGTGGGTAATCCTCGTTGTGATGCTTCTTGCTTCAAGTGTTTTAATAATGCCTGATGGCCTCGATGGACACCATCAAAATTCCCAATCGTTAGTACGCAACCGTGGTGTAGCGCCCTAATATTTTGTATACCGCGAATTAGCTCCATAACTGGCTCAATACCGTGGAAATTATTGGATTATACCTTGTCAAAGGCTTGAGAGTAACCCAATATATCAATGTTTATTGGTGAGTAATATCTCGACACGTCGATTCTCTGTTATTTTTAAATTTAACTGCTCACATCAAACAAAAATAGACGATCACTCACTTCTTGGTTATAAAATCGCATAAAATAGAGCATAGATCCTATTAGAATCTATTATTTATTACTCATATACACGATTTTGACGATTTTTTCACTCAAAAGACTGTATTCTACCCGCCTTAACTGATAAAATCTTGCGCCATCACAACGAAACAAGTGTCGCGTACAACGACGCTAATTTTGTATAAATCCATTGACAAACTTAGGTTGAAAAGGCATATTCCTTCACCTTTGTATTTGTCCTCGCTAGAATATATTTGGGAGTTGGAACTTGGCTAATATCAAATCAGCTAAGAAACGTGCGGTTCAGTCTGAAAAGCGTCGTCAGCACAACGCAAGCCGTCGTTCTATGATGCGTACTTTCATTAAAAAAGTATACGCAGCAGTTGCTTCAGGTGATAAAGAAGCAGCACAAAAAGCATTTAATGACATGCAACCGCTTGTTGACCGTCAGGCAACTAAAGGCTTAATTCATAAGAATAAAGCTGCACGTCATAAAGCTAATCTGCAAGCACAAATCAAAGCAATGTAATATTGCTTTCTTGTGTTATAAAAAACCGGCTTATGCCGGTTTTTTGTTTTCTACGCTTCTCATAAAATAATGATTAATTTATCGCACTTTTCTTGTCGTCATTAAAAAGGGCAGAAAAATCGGTATTACAAACTCGCTGAACAGCGGGGTGTTGTATCATCCGCTCGGCAAAAATGACGTAGTACTCTTCTTTTACAGAATCAAGAGTGCCAATTTCTTCGATATTACTCTTAGCAAACGTTTCATTGGTATACAGCGACGGCGCCACAAAAATAGCATTATGGTTTAATCCAAATGCTTTCATTAGTGCTGCATCATCAAACTCACCCAATATTTCTACTTGAAGATTCTTATTACGTATCCACGTTAATAAATGGCGGCCTAACATAGAACGGCGCCCTGGAATTAACAGTTTTCTTTCTTCTAAACATTCTGGAAATGGTTTTTCAGGAAGAGGATGGCTACAGAAAAAACTCATATTACATTCACCGAGTTTTACAGAAAATAGGCCTTCTTGCTGAGACGAATCCACGGGGCAATCGGATAAAATCATGTCGAGCTTATGTTGACTTAATTGCTCTAATAATAATTCATGCGTTGATTCAAAACAGCGTAAGTGAATTTGCTCGTGATCAATAACCGCAGTTTCGAGCACTCGGCTCACCAACTGTTTTGATAATGCATCCGCAACACCTACATCAAATAATAAGTTCGATTCACGACTATAGTTAACGATATCGAGCATCTCTTGACTAAGCATAAACATTTTATCCGCATAGCGAAAAATAAGCTGCCCTAATTCTGACGGGACTAAACCCCTGCCTTGGCGTTTAAACAGTTTGCCACCCAATCTTTCTTCTAATGCTTTAATTTGCCCTGTAATTGTCTGAGGTGTCAGATACAGCGCTTCTGCTGCACCTACAACAGATCCTTCTTTACATACATGCCAAAAATAATAAAGATGGTTAAAATTGAGATGTGACACCCGCATAGTTTCTTCCTTTCAACTTCTGTGTTCTAAGCACAGGCTATGTAATAACGCATTAGTGTGTGATTGGCTTTCCTTGCTTCCAATCCTCATAAAAACACCTACGGCACAATACAGAGTATTGCACCGTCGATTTAGAAATATAGCTCGGTATTTATAGTGTCGAGAAACTTAATTCCGTTATGTTTTTCTCTAATTTTACTGCTTCTTTAATTTCGGTAAAACAGAGCGAAGTAGGAAATATCCCACAATTGCTGCCGCTGTTGAACCAATTAAAATACCAAGCTTAGAGTAGGTACTATAAGCCTCACCCGCCCCTTCAAATGCCAATCCTGCGATAAAGATAGACATAGTAAAACCGATACCACAAAGCACAGAAACAGCAAAGATTTGTTTAAGATTAATCGCATCTGGTAATTTTGCAATGCCTAGTTTTACCGAAACCCAACTAAAAAGGAAAATGCCAATCGGCTTACCTAAGAAAAGCCCTAATGCGATCCCTACAGGTAATGTTGATAACATGCCCTCTACCGTCACACCATTTAAAGACACGCCTGCATTACTAAAAGCAAATAAAGGCAGTATTAAATAGGCAACCCAAGGATATAAAACATGCTCTAACTCTTCAGAAGGTGATGCTCCTTCTTTATCTCTTAATGGGATAAGAAATCCAACAATGACACCTGCAATAGTGGCATGAATACCTGATTTTAAAATACAGATCCATAAGATAAAACCAAGGATTAAGTAAGCTGCTGTATTACCCACTTTGCGCCAATTCATAATAAACAGCGCAAGTATAATCAAACCCGCTAGGGCTAATGGCATTAATGCAATGCTCTTTGAATAAAAGAGCGCAATAATCACAATCACGCCTAAATCATCAATAATTGCTAATGCCAATAAGAACACTTTTAACTCAACCGGAACACGCTTACCTAATAACGCCATGACGCCCAATGCAAACGCAATATCCGTTGCTGCTGGAATTGCCCAACCTTGTTGCCCTACTGTATCAGCATGATTAAACATCAAGTAAATCAATGCTGGAGCTAACATCCCCCCCACAGCAGCAATGGCAGGGAAAATAGCTCTATCACGTTGAGCTAAGGAACCTTCTTTTAATTCACGTTTAACTTCTAACCCTACCACTAAGAAAAAGATAGCCATCAAGGCATCATTAACCCAAAGCAAAAGAGGCTTATCAAGTTCAAATGCACCAAACTTGATCATGATAGGAATAGATAAAAACTCATTATACAAAGCACTTAGAGGTGTATTCGCCATAATTAATGCGATAATTGCAGCAATAATCAGAAGAATACCACCTGATGCCTCTAATCTTAAAAATTGTCTAATAATTGCCGTCATAATATTAACCTCAAAATCACTAATTTTGTTAATAATATGCTAATCATGGATTCGTAAAAAACAGATTATTTATGGATAATATATCGGTTTATCCGAGCCAAATGGAAAATATCAAGAGAAACAAGAAGAATAGTAATAACTAATCTATATTAGTTTATTATAAAAAATAATAATTTATAATTAAAAACAAGAAACATAATCATTTGATTAATATAAATTATTATCACTAATTAATAAAAATAGACACCTTAACCTCCAAACAACTCCAATTGATATTTTTTCAAGGTAACCTATTTTTTATTATCAAAAATAACATCGTTTTTATTCTTTATCTTTCAAAGATGTTAAGATTATAAAGAAAAAGAAAACGCTACATATTTTGCCACTTAACCACTGTGTTATTGTTATATTAAAACAATACCCATTCTAGTATTAAGGTTTCTATTAATATGTCGATTACTGTTTTTATTGCCGTATTATTTGCTGCTATCTTTCATGCCTGTTGGAATGCACTGGTTAAAGTAGGCAGTGATCGATTTTTAGGGATCTCGTTACTCACTTTCTTTTCAGGTATTGTAACAATTCCCGCCTTATTTTGGGTTGGATTTCCCGAGGTTGGTGCATGGAAATGGCTTATTCTTTCTGTCCTATTTCATATTGGTTATACACTCTCTTTAAGCCGTTGTTATACCTTGGCTGATTTTAATCAGGTCTACCCGATTTCTCGAGGTAGTGCACCATTAATGACGGCCATTCTTGCCTTTTTTTTATTTCATGAAACGCTACCTGCGACGGGCTTAATTGGTATTTTATTGATCATTTTAGGGATTATTATTATTTCGCGTAGCAGGAAAATAGCCGCATTTAATTTACGTAAAGATGCGCTCTTTTTTGCGTTACTGACCGCATTATTTACCGCAAGTTATACCTTATCTGACGGTAATGGCTCTCGTGTAGGTGAAACACCTTTTGCTTACATTTTGTGGTTATTCTTTTTAAATGGCATCACAATGTATTTGTTGGCATTGTTGCGTTATCGCCAATATTTAACAGCCAAAATAAAAGATTATTGGAAGCCCGCACTTTTAGGCGGAGTGATGCAATTGGTGAGCTACGGCATTGTGATATGGGCGATGAGCCATGCTTCTATTGTGTTGGTAGCAGCACTCAGAGAAACCAGTGTGCTATTTGCCATGGTCTTATCTGTTTATTTACTAAAAGAGCAATTTAACCGTAAACAACTATTAGCGTGTTTCGTCATTTTATCCGGTATTATTGCGATTAAAATGGGATAACAGTAAATATCTTTCAAATAAAAAGCCCTGATGACAACACTTATCATCAGACCTTTTTGACTCTAGTAGTAAAAAATTATTTGGTTAAATCATCAAAGAATTTTTTTACACCATCTAAGAAGCTTTTCGAGCGTGGCGTATTTTTTTCACCGCTTTTACCACCAAATGATTCACCGAGTTGTTGCATTAACTCTTTTTGTTTCTCATTCAGTTTAACTGGCGTTTCAACCACAACGCGGCACATTAAGTCACCAATACTGCTACTACGTACTGATTTAACACCTTTGCCTTTCATGCGGAACATTTTGCCCGTTTGTGTTTCCGCTGGAATTTTAAGGTTCACACGACCATCCAGTGTTGGGACTTCAATCTCCCCACCTAACGCAGCAACAGCAAAGTTAATTGGTACTTCACAATAAAGATTATTGCCATCACGCTCAAATATGTGATGTTGACGAACATGTACCTGTACATATAAATCGCCCGCAGGTGCACCCTGTTCACCCGCCTCACCTTCACCACTTAAGCGAATACGGTCGCCCGTATCAACGCCGGCTGGGATTTTGACAGACAAGGTTTTAGCACGCTCGACACGACCGTCACCATGACATTTAGAGCAAGGCTCTTTAATCACTTTACCGCGACCATGACACGTTGGGCATGCTTGTTGTACGGTGAAGAAACCTTGGCGTAAATGAACCTGACCAGCACCATGACAGGTAGAACATGTTTCTGCCGATGTGCCTTCTTTAGCGCCACTACCGTGGCATTTATCACATGCTTCAAGTGTTGGTATACGAATTTCTTTCGTCACACCACGGACAGCTTCCTCAAGCGTTAATTCCATGTTGTACTGTAAGTCAGAACCGCGCGCTGCACGCTGTTGACGACGACCACCACCAAAAATATCGCCAAAAACATCACCAAAGATATCACCAAAGTCAGCGCCGCCGCCACCTTGTCCACCAAATCCACCTTGCTCAAATGCAGCATGGCCATACTGGTCATAAGCCGCGCGTTTTTGAGCATCATTTAAGATTTCGTAAGCTTCTTTAATTTCTTTAAACTTAGCTTCTGATTCTTTATCACCCTGATTACGGTCTGGGTGATATTTCATTGCTAAGCGTTTATATGCGCGTTTAATTTCTTTTTCGTCGGCTGTTTTGCTTAAACCGAGTACTTCATAAAAATCTCTTTTTGCCATTCTTGATTACCCTTGACATAAGCACACGGGCGTTGAGTTTCCTCGACGCCCGTGCTCGGTATCAGTAACTATTCACAGGTGAGTTACCGCGGCCCGTTAAGGGCATTATTTTTTGTCTTTGCCGTCAACTTCTTCAAATTCTGCATCAACAACATCGTCATCTTTCTTCGCACTGGCATCTGCGCCCGCAGCATTACCTGCGGCACCTGCTTGTGCTTGTTGTTGTGCGATCTCTAGCAGTTTTTCAGAAGCTTCAACTAATGCTTTAATTTTTGCTTCGATAGCGTCTTTATCTTCGCCTTTAGACGCAATTTCTAACTCACTTACCGCTTTTTCGATAGCTTCTTTATCGTTCGCTGGTAATTTATCACCGGCTTCTTCAATTTGTTTACGAGTACCGTGAACTAATTGGTCTGCTTGGTTACGAGTTTGCACTAATTCTTCAAACTTACGGTCCGCTTCTGCATTAGCTTCTGCATCACGTACCATTTTTTGGATCTCTTCTTCATTTAAGCCAGAAGACGCTTTAATCGTGATATTTTGCTCACGACCGCTGTTTTTATCTTTAGCAGAAACATGCAAGATACCATCAGCATCGATATCAAAAGTTACTTCGATTTGTGGCATACCACGAGGTGCTGATTGAATACCGTCTAAGTTAAACTGACCCAGTGATTTATTGTCATTTGCACGTTTACGCTCACCTTGTAATACGTGAATTGTTACTGCAGATTGGTTATCTTCTGCGGTAGAGAACACTTGGCTATGTTTAGTTGGGATTGTGGTATTTTTCGCAATCAGGGAAGTCATAACACCGCCCATTGTTTCAATACCTAAAGACAGTGGTGTTACGTCAAGTAACAGAACGTCTTTAACATCACCCGCTAATACACCACCTTGAACAGCCGCACCCATTGCAACTGCTTCATCAGGGTTAACGTCTTTACGTGGTTCTTTACCAAAGAAGTCAGCAACGGTTTTTTGAACCATTGGCATACGTGTTTGACCACCAACTAGAATAACATCGTTAACTTCGCTAACTTTCAGACCGGCATCTTCTAAAGCAACACGAACAGGTTCCATTGAACGCTTAACTAAATCTTCAACTAACGATTCTAATTTTGCACGAGTTACTTTGATATTTAAATGTTTAGGGCCTGTTGCATCAGCTGTCACATAAGGCAAGTTAACATCCGTTTGTTGTGCTGAAGATAATTCAATTTTTGCTTTTTCAGCCGCTTCTTTCAGACGTTGCATTGCTAATGGATCATTACGCAGGTCAATGCCTTGTTCTTTCTTAAATTCATCAACTAAATAGTTAATTAAACGGCTATCGAAGTCTTCACCACCTAAGTGAGTATCACCATTTGTTGATAAAACTTCATATGTTTTTTCGCCATCAACTTCATCAATTTCGATGATAGAGATATCGAATGTACCACCACCTAAGTCATAAACGGCGATAGTACGGTTACCCACTTCACGGTCTAAACCGTAAGCCAGTGCTGCCGCAGTTGGTTCGTTAATAATACGTTTAACTTCTAAGCCTGCGATACGGCCTGCATCTTTAGTTGCTTGGCGTTGCGCATCATTAAAGTAAGCAGGCACAGTAATAACTGCTTCTGTAATTGTTTCACCTAAATAGTCTTCTGCTGTTTTTTTCATTTTTTTCAGTACTTCAGCAGAAACTTGTGGTGGCGCCATTTTATCATTACGTGCTTCAATCCAAGCGTCGCCATTATCAGCCTTAACAATTTTATAAGGCATGATAGAAACGTCACGTTGAACTTCTTCCTCTTCAAAACGACGACCAATCAAACGTTTGATGGCAAATAAAGTATTTTGTGGGTTAGTCACCGCCTGACGTTTTGCTGGCTGACCAACTAAAATCTCACCATCTTGTGCATAAGCAACGATTGAAGGAGTAGTACGATCGCCCTCACTGTTTTCAATAACCCGGGCAGTTTTGCCATCCATTACAGCAACACAAGAGTTAGTTGTACCCAGGTCAATACCAATAATTTTACCCATTTAAACGCCTCCAAAGAGAATTCTTTATCAATTTGACTACCAATCTATATGAGGATGAATATTCATTTTTCAAGTCAAAAATTAATAGACTTAACAACATCATCTCAAAGCGGATATAAAATCAACGCCACTCAATAGTGGTAATTGCAGTTGAAAAGAAGATGGGGTCATAAATACATTCATCAAGGGGAATAATGAAAAAAAATGCAAAAAATGCGAAAAACTTGAGTGCACTTAAAAATAAAAAATAAAAAACACTTAAAATTCAATGAATTAACAAAACAAATAAATGTATTTTTACTTACTAATAAAAACACTTTTAAGATTAGCCTTAAAATAGGCACGTAACCCATTGAAAAACTTTATTTTTATAAAAAATAAAAAAGTGAAATAAAATATCTATTCAATATTACGGTAAAAGAGATCAAACAGAAATGAGGTTATTTTTCGCACTTATTGAATAACTTTTTTTTCAATCAATGTTGTTGATTAATAACAAAAATAACCTCTTAAATAGTTTACTCAGAAAGAGGACGACGAGCCGATTTAGGTCTAAATGCCGCAACAATATCTTCATTGGTTTCAATATAAGGGCCATCTAACAGTTGAATGCAATAAGGAACGCTGGCAAAAATACCACTCACAATCACTTTCCCTTCGCTGTCTTTTAAGCCTTCCAGTGTTTCTGCAATTGCCTTCGGCTGACCAGGTAAATTTAAAATTAAGGCTTGGTTACGAATAACGCCAACTTGGCGAGACAAAATCGCTGTTGGAACAAATTTCAGACTAATTTGACGCATCTGTTCACCAAAACCAGGCATTTCTCTATCCGCAATAGCCAATGTTGCATCAGGGGTAACATCACGACGAGCGGGGCCTGTTCCCCCAGTTGTTAGCACTAAGTGGCAACCTGTTTCATCGACAAGCTCACACAGTGTTTGTTCAATCATTAATTGCTCATCAGGGATTAAACGTGATTCGATATGAAAAGGTGTAGTTAGCGCAGCGTTTAGCCAAGCCTCTAAAGCGGGTAAACCTTTATCTTCATAAACCCCACTTGATGCGCGATCAGAAACAGATACTAATCCTATACGTAATTCATTCATATCAAACCTCAATTAATCAATAACCATCTAACTTGCGCGCAGATATTACCATGAGAACACAAGAGAATTAAAAATAATCTCACTATATTACTGATATTTAATATTTGATTATTGAGAATAGATAATAAAAAAATGATAACAATCTATTTTTATTTCCTTTAAACAAAATAGTAAAAAGGGAGCATAAGCTCCCTCTCTTTAATCTTGAACAATATTAATTAATATTACTCATCAATATATTTAACCATATAAGAAGCGGCTAATTTTTTCGCTTCGGCTAATTGTGCAGCATTTAATGCACGAGCCGTACGTTTTAACATCGCTTCATCACCATCGCCATTTTCAACAGCAATAGTGAACCATGCATAGGCTTCTTTCAGGTCACGTTTAACGCCTTTACCGTAATAATAGTTTAGTGCAAGGTTATTTTGTGCCAGACCATTACCTTGAATAGCAGATTTTCTGTACCACTCGACGGCTTTACGTGCATCTTTCGCCACACCATCACCTTCATCGTACATCACACCTAAGTTATTTTGTGCATCACGATTACCTTGGTTGGCGGCTTTGGTGTACCAGAACACGGCTTTAGTTCCATTACGCTCTACACCTTCACCATCATCATAAGAGACAGCGAGATTATATTGCGCATCAGAGTGACCTTGTTCTGCTGCTTTTGTATACCAAACAACTGCTTTTTCATGATCTTGCGCGACACCAATACCTTCGTCATAAGAGATACCGAGGTTATATTGTGCATCGCTATCACCTTGCTCACCGGCTTTGGTGTACCAATACACGGCTTTTTCATGGTCTTGTTCTACACCGTCGCCATCGTCATAAGAGACAGCAAGGTTATACTGCGCTAAAGAAACGCCTTGAAGCGCTGATTTGTTATACCAATAAACGGCTTTTTCTGCATCACGATCAATTTCATCACTCATGTCATACATCAGTGCTAAATTTAATTGTGCTTCAGCATGACCTTGCTCTGCTGCTTTGGTATACCATTCCAGCGCTTTTTGTGCATCTTGCTCAACACCTTCACCATTCTCATATTTTACCCCAAGCTGATATTGAGATGCTGAATTTCCACCTTCAGCACTTTTCTCAATTGCAGGTAAAGAGAAAGCCGTTTTACTCTCTGCCATTGCAGCGCCACTAAAAAATAACGATGCAAGTACCGTTGCCAAGACAATCTTTTTCATAATTCACCAATAATAAATAGAGTATTTTAATAATATATTTTTATAATTATTACTGGATAAATAATATATTCCAATCAATTTAATCTTAAAATTTGCTTAAATGTTATTTTGAGAGGGAAAAAATGAAAATACCCACCTGTATAAGATGGGTATTTAAGATTTTTATAAGAATTTAACGACGAATTATAATAAATCCGCAATCATTTTCTCTAATTTTTCCTGATCGACAGCAAATTTACGAATACCGTCAGATAATTTATCTACCGCCATTGGGTCAGCATTGTGATCCCAATAGAACTGAGCTTCTGTGATAGCCTCAGGACGTGCTTTCACTTCGCCTTTGTAAGATAATTTATGTTCAACTTCGCCTTCAGTTTCTGATAATTCTTTTAACAGTGCTGGAGCGATAGTTAAACGATCACAACCGGCTAATTCTAAAATCTCACCCATATTACGGAAGCTTGCGCCCATAACCACAGTGTTATAACCGTGTTGTTTGTAATAGTTGTAGATTTCAGTAACAGAAATAACACCTGGATCTTCTGCTGGTGTGAATTCTTTTTTATCTGTATTGGCTTTATACCAATCCATGATACGACCAACAAATGGAGAAATCAGGTAAACACCTGCTTCAGCACATGCACGCGCTTGAGCAAAAGAGAACAGTAAAGTTAGGTTACAGTTGATCCCTTCTTTTTCTAATTGCTCAGCAGCACGAATACCCTGCCAAGTTGAAGCTAATTTAATAAGAATACGCTCGTTGCTGATACCTGCATCGTTATAAAGCTTCATTAAATGACGTGCTTTTTCGATACATGCTTGAGTGTCATAAGACAGACGCGCATCAACTTCTGTTGAGATACGGCCAGGGATCAGTTTTAAAATTTCTAAACCGATATTTACGGCCAGTTTGTCACAAGCATCAACGACTTGTTGTTCACGAGAATCACTTTGTGAACGAGCCCATTCAATCGCTTCATCAATTAATTTACGATATTCAGGAATTTGAGCTGCATTTAAAATTAAAGAGGGGTTGGTAGTTGCGTCTTGTGGCTGATACAGTTTCATTGCTGCGATGTCGCCAGTGTCAGCAACAACTGTTGTCAGTTTACGCAAAGAAGTCAATTTGTTGGTCATTTTGTTTATCTCATCTACTAGGTAAATCTGTTTGCAGTCACCTGCGGATATCTATTGATAATAACATGGACTGCTCACACTACAAGACGCTTAGATTCATACAAAGCAATTATTTGAATGCCAAACGTTTTCGCAAAACAAAAGCGGAAAAAAACAGAAGAAAATCACAAGCTGAATCGTTTAAATTATCGATATTTACGTCAACTAGAGAAAACCATTGTTTTTTCCTATTACTCTAATTTAGCCTATTATCGAAAGAATTTGCTATATTTGACCAACATTAAAATAACGTATCGAGGGAATTATGCTAATCACTATTTCACCTGCTAAAACACTGGATTTTGAATCGCCTTTAGCAACAACGCATTTCACTCAACCTGAATTGCTAGAATATTCCCAACAACTTATTGAAGAGTGTCGAAAATTATCATCCAGTGATATCGCAAGTTTAATGAAAATAAGTGATAAGCTCGCGGGATTAAATGCGGCACGTTTTGGTGAATGGCAACCTCATTTTACACCAGAGAATGCACGCCAAGCTATTTTGGCATTTAAAGGCGATGTTTATACAGGTATGCAAGCTGAACATTTTTCAGACGATGATTTTCAATTTGCTCAACAGCATTTACGGATGCTTTCAGGTTTATACGGTGTATTACGCCCCCTTGATTTAATGCAGCCTTATCGTCTTGAAATGGGCATAAAACTAAAAAATAAAAAAGGCAGTGATTTATACCAATTTTGGGGAAATACCATAACAGAAGCGTTAAACAAAGCACTTGAGGAACAAGATGATCATATTTTGGTTAATTTAGCTTCCGATGAATATTTTAAATCAGTTAACCCCAAAAAACTGAATGCAGATATTATTAAACCTATCTTCTTGGATGAAAAAAATGGCAAATATAAAGTGATTAGCTTTTACGCAAAAAAAGCGAGAGGTTTAATGAGTCGCTTTATTATTCAAGAAAAACTGACTGATAAAGCACAACTTAAAGAGTTTGATCTTGAAGGTTACCAGTTTAATTCAGCAGAATCGCAAGGTAATACCTTAGTATTTAAACGAACTGAGTCTATGACTAAATAAATTTATCTTTTAAAACAAACAATTAAATATCAATAAAAAGGCTCAATAATATATTGAGCCTTTTTATTTAACTAATCAACATCTTATCAACTATTTAGGTGCACGTTCTAATAAGAATTCACGCATTTGAGCAAAATCTGCAGGCAAGAAATGGGATAACAACGGTTTATCCGCACGCTCTGCGAGCTCTTTAGGTAAAGGTAATTCCCCACCTAAAATACGCTCTACACTCTCTTTAAACTTCGCCGGATGCGCAGTTCCTAAGAATAAACCGTATTCGCCTTCTTGTAGCTCATCGCGTAATAAACGATATGCAATGGCAGCATGTGGTTCTGAAATATATCCTTTTTGTGCAAGTTCACGTACTGTGTCTTCGGTTATTTCATCGCTGACAGCACCATGAGCAAGATCAGACAGATCCCAGCCTTTACGACGATACAACTCTTCAATACGTGGCCAGTTATTGGGTTGGCTAACATCCATTGCATTAGACAGTGTTGCAACAGTGCGGTGAGGTTCCCATTTACCATTATCTAAATAGCGAGGAACTGTATCATTTACGTTTGTTGCTGCAATAAAACGTTTAACAGGTAATCCTAAAGATTTCGCCAATAGACCCGCAGTTAAATCACCAAAGTTACCACTTGGTACAGAGATCACGAGTTGTTCATGTTTTTCAGCAGGAATTTGGGCAACCGCTTCAAAGTAATAACAAATTTGCGCCAATAAACGACTGATATTGATGGAGTTAGCTGAGTTTAAGTACATTGTTTTCTTTAAGAACTCATCATCAAAAGCTTGTTTTACTAATGATTGGCAAGCATCAAAATCATCTTTAATTGCAACGGTGTGAATATTTTCACCTAATGTACAAAACAGTTTTTCCTGCAACGGGCTAATTTTGCCTTCAGGGTAAAGAATAACCACTTGTACATTTTCTAATTTATAGAAAGCATGAGCGACAGCAGCGCCTGTATCACCTGATGTTGCCGTTAAAATAGTAACGGGTTGGTTGCCCGCAACTTCTGACAGCATTTGTGCCATAAAGCGACCGCCAAAGTCTTTAAATGCCAGTGTTGGGCCATGAAAGAGCTCTAAACAACTGATATCATCTTCAACTTGAGTCACGGGTGCAGGGAATGCAAATGCGGTACTAATACGCTTTGCTAATATATCAGCAGGAATTTCATCACCAATAAATGCGGTTAAAATACGGCTACTGCGTGTTGCAAAATCAAGCGCTAATAATTCATCAATTTCTGCTTTAGAAAACGACGGGAGATCCTGTGGAAAAAAGAGGCCCTGTTGTTTGCCTAAACCTTGTTTTACAGCTTGAGCAAAGCTGACTTGCTCTTGATTATCTTTCAAATTATATAATTTCATGACTTACCCTATCTGTCTTGCGCCACGCGTATCTAAACGGCAGATATGCACAAAACCTTCACTGTTTTGTACATAATGTTGTTTTAACCATTCGGCTATATCTTGAGCGATTTCTAATGAATCAGTAATGGTAAAAAGTGTAGGGCCTGAACCTGAAATACCACAGGCTAATGCACCTTTCATTTGCGACGCTTCTCTGGCTTTCTCAAATCCTGGAAGCAACTGAGTGCGGTAAGGCTCCGCTATCACGTCTTTCATTAAACCCACCGCAAGCTCAGGTTGCTGAGTATGACAAGCATGAATAAAACCTGATAAATAGCGACCGTGATTAATGATATCTGCCTTAGCATATTCTTTTGGTAATATGGCTCTGGCTTGTGCAGTAGAGACTTTAATTCCAGGATAAGCCATTACCCAGTACCAGTCTTCAAATGCAGGTACAGATTGGCAAATAATATCATTTTGCTCAAGAATGAGTTGTAGGCCGCCTAAATAGCAAGGTGCTACATTATCAAAATGCACACTCCCCGAAATACGCCCTTCTAATTCCCCCATCATTAATAATAATTGTCTTTCATTGAAGGGTTTTTTAGCGAACTCATTAAGTGCAACAAGTGCAGCAACCACGGAACAAGCGCTTGATCCTAGGCCAGAACCAATGGGCATATTTTTTTCTAACACCATCGCCACAGGAAGTTCTGTTCCTAATTTCTCGCAAAACAATTGCCAACATTGGTACACAATATTTTGCTTAGGATCAGAAGGCAATTTGCTCACAAAAGCGCCTTTGCTTTCAAGTGTAAATGTATCAGCGGCTTCAACCGTGACACAATCTCCCAGTAATTGTCCATCAATAGGCGAAACAGCGGCGCCAAGAACATCAAATCCGACACTCACGTTACCTATTGATGCCGGTGCATAAACTTTAACCACGCTTAAACTCCCAATTTCCATGATAAGGTCCGTAATACATCTGCAAACACCCCAGCAGCAGTAACATCATTACCCGCACCATATCCACGTAAGACTAATGGGATAGGCTGGTAGTAGCGAGTGTAAAAGGCTAAAGCATTTTCACCATTTTTTACTTTAAACAGAGGGTCATTTGCATCAACAGCCATCATTTTAACTTGGCATCGACCTTCATTGATAACACCTACATAGCGCAATACTTTACCTGCTTTTTGTGCGTCTTCGACTTTAGCATCAAAATCAACATCAACTTGAGGTAAACGACTTAAGAAATTGGCCACATCTCCTGTACTATCAAATGAAGCAGGTAACACAGATTCTACATCGATATCATCTAATTCTAATTGATAGCCCGCCTCACGCGCTAAAATAAGTAATTTACGCGCAACATCCATACCAGAAAGATCATCACGAGGATCAGGTTCTGTAAAACCTTTTTCTTTCGCTAAAAGCGTTGCTTCTGACAAGCTTTTACCTTCATCTAACTGACCAAATATGTAAGATAATGAACCCGAAAGAATACCATTGAATTGAACCAGCTCATCACCAGCATTCAGTAAATTCTGCAAGTTTTCAATAACCGGTAAACCTGCACCTACGTTCGTGTCATACAAGAATTTACGACGTGAAGCCTCAGCAGCTTGTCGGATTTGATAGTAATAATCCATTGACAGCGTATTCGCTTTTTTGTTTGGTGTAACCACATTAAAACCATTTTGTAAGAAGTTTGCGTATTGCTGCGCAATTTCTTCGTTTGATGTGCAATCAACAATCACTGGATTTAAGAAGTGGTACTCTTTTTCTAAACGAATAAGTTGACTAAAGCTGAAAGGTTCTTTGGCCTCTTTTAACGCGTGCTGCCAATTATCTAAATCAATCCCTTGCATATCGGTAAGCATGGCTTTTGAATTCGCAATACCGCATACACGAAGATCAATGTGCTTATTTTTCAACCATGTTTGTTGGCGATGGATTTGTTCAATTAATGCATTGCCCACCCCCCCCACACCAATCACAAAAACTTCAACAATTTGATTAGTGTTAAATAGCATTTGATGGCATAAACGCACCGCATTAGTCGCTGAATCATTGGCGATAACCGCTGAAATAGAGCGCTCAGAAGATCCCTGCGCAATAGCTACAATATTGATATTGCCTCGAGTTAATGCAGAGAAGAAACGCGCCGAAATCCCTTTTAGAGTCCGCATACCATCACCGACAACTGAAATGATAGCGACATTATTCATAATATCTAACGGGTCAAGCACACCATCTTTTAATTCAAGATAAAATTCATCTGATAACGCTCTTTGTGCTCTAACCAGTTCTCTTTGAGGCACACAAAAACTGATACTGTATTCAGAAGAAGACTGCGTAATAAGAACAACAGAGATACCTGCTCTCGACATCACCGAGAATACGCGAGCGGCCATTCCCACCATGCCTTTCATGCCAGGGCCAGATACGTTGATCATTGCCATGTTATTAAGGTTAGTGATCCCTTTAACTGGTGTGCTGTCATCTTTTTGACCGTCACCAATTAATGTACCTGGCGCATCAGGATTACCTGTATTCTTAATCAAACAAGGTATTTGAAATTGTGCAATAGGCGCAATGGTACGAGGATGGAGGACTTTAGCTCCAAAGTAAGACAGCTCCATCGCCTCTTGGTATGACATTCCTTTTAATAAGCGTGCATCAGGGACTAAGCGAGGGTCACACGTATAAACACCGTCAACATCTGTCCAAATTTCACAACATTTGGCACGAAGACAAGCTGCTAACACAGCCGCGGAATAGTCTGAACCGTTACGGCCTAATACTACAAGCTCATCTTTTTCATTACCTGCGGTAAAACCGGCCATCAAAATCATATCGTCTTTAGCAATATTGAGCGCTAATATGCGACGGGTTGATTCTGGAATATCAACGGTAGATTCTAAATAGTGACCTTGGGCAAGTAAGCTTTTTACAGGATCAATCACGGTGACATTATAGCCACGAGCCTGTAAAACGGATTCCATAATGGCAATAGAAAGCTTCTCTCCACGACAAATCATTGCTGCATTGATGCTATCAGGGCATTGACCCAATAAAGAAATGCCATGAAGAATGTGTTTAATTTCAGCAAATTCACGCTCAACTTTATCTTTTAAGCGTTCATAGTCAAAACCGGGTTGTTTTTCTCTTAAGCCTTGCAATAAGTTAGCAAAGATTTGTTCGGCTTCCCGTACTTGAGTGAGAGGATCTTCGCCTTCTGCCGTTTTTTCAATCATTGCCACCAAGTAGTTAGTTATCTTGGCGGGTGCTGATAATACAAGCGCAACTTGTCCCTGCTCTCTTTTTTTCTCAGCAATATCAGCAACATTCAGCACTCGCTCTGCATTAGCAACTGAAGTTCCTCCAAATTTTAACACTCGCATACCGCTCTCCTGATTTTTTACCCAAAAAAAAACCCGCATTTCTCAATGCGGGCTTTTTCGATTTTCGTTTTTTATATGCGCCAGCCCGCCCCGCGATATAAGATCTCGGTGGTGGTCGTGGTAATAATTGTCATTTTAGCTTGGCTGTTAATACGCATAACTATCCTGTCTGTCTCAAATTTTGTTTGACCCTATACTGGTTAAAGCAAAGCGAGAGAGATGTCAAATTTTTTCTTTTATTTACATTAAAAATTTTTTGATTTAAATAAAATATATTCGATATTTACCCCTATTGTAGTATAGATATTACTATCACAAAGGGATAAACAAAGAAAATAAAGCTACCATTTTAGGGTTATTTGGGGATTTGTACTTTTATAAAGAATAAGGTATTTTATTCTACTTTAATTTGTGTAACAAAACTGGTAAAAAAAATAAACCCCACTATATTTAACATATATTTTTCTTTTACATTACATAAATCAAATTATATAGTTAACTATTGAAATCAAGGTTAAGCTGTTATCTTGATTTTGATATGTGTCAACAAAAGTTAGCTTTTTAGATGGTATTTAATACAACTGGTGTTATATTGCTGTTAATAGACTATGGGCGTTTTGCATTCTGATTTTAACGTTCCATTGTTGATTAAAATCGTATTTTTTTGTAATAACGTGATGGTTATTTATCGAATTTCAATCTGGGTCTAGTTTTTGCGTGCTAATAACAAAAATGAATAACCACACAAGTGCACACACAGAAGTTAAACACAGATTTCCTTTTTCTATTTTTGGTAATTTTAGGTAGCAAATATGCAAACCCCGCACATTCTGATTGTTGAAGACGAAGTTGTTACTCGTAATACCCTGAAAAGCATATTCGAAGCTGAAGGGTATATCGTACACGAAGCCACTGATGGCAACGAAATGCACAATGTTCTATCTGATCACGATATCAATCTGGTCATTATGGACATCAACCTTCCTGGTAAAAATGGGCTATTACTAGCGCGTGAATTACGTGAACAGGCAAGTGTTGCATTAATGTTCCTAACAGGCCGTGATAATGAAGTTGATAAAATCTTAGGCCTCGAAATTGGTGCTGATGATTACATTACTAAACCATTTAACCCTCGTGAATTAACGATTCGTGCACGTAACTTACTGTCGCGTACCATGAATTTAGTTAATGGCACAGAAGAACGTCGTTTAGTTGAAAGCTATAAATTCAATGGTTGGGAGCTCGATATTAATAGTCGCTCACTGATCAGCCCTGCTGGTGAACAATACAAGTTACCACGCAGTGAATTTCGTGCGATGCTACATTTCTGCGAGAACCCAGGTAAAATCCAAACTCGTGCGGATTTACTCAAGAAAATGACTGGCCGTGAATTAAAACCTCATGACCGTACTGTTGATGTCACTATCCGTCGTATTCGTAAGCATTTTGAATCAACACCAGATACACCTGAAATCATTGCTACTATTCATGGTGAAGGTTATCGCTTCTGTGGTGATTTAGACGAGTGATTTGATTTTTATCTCAAGCACTTAACCAATAAAAAAACCCCGAATAGCAATTCGGGGTTTTTCTTTTATATAAAACAGTATTAATAAAATAACAAAAAGTGAAAATTGATCTCAGCGACTATTTCTAAAAAAAATATGAATACTTTTTAAAAAAATTTTCAATCCTATTTTGTATTAATTTTATTAACCATTAAATTGTTTAATAAATAGAAATCACTCTTTCCACGGCATAATAGGCACTGCACTAATTGCATTTTTTGGAGAACCATCAATCACTTTATCGGAATAGGTGAGGTAAACCAACGCATGACGCTCTTTATCATAAAAGCGTACAACTTGAAGCTTTTTAAAAACTAAAGAGGTTCTTTTTTGGAAAACGACATCTCCCCGATTTTTCCCTTTAATAACCTTTTCACTGAGCTCAATAGGCCCAACTTGTTGACAAGAAATCGCCGCATCCGCGGTATCCTCTGCAAGCCCTAAGCTTCCTGAAATTCCGCCTGTTTTTGCACGGCTTAAATAGCACGTGACATTTTTAACTTCAGGATCATCAAACGCTTCAATCACAATTTTATGGTTAGCACCAAAAAATTTAAAAACAGTATCGACATAACCAATTTCTTCCGCTTTTGCCATAAAAGAAAAAGGGAGTAAGATAGCCACTACTAGCATCTTTTTGAAATTTAACATATTTACCTTGTTCCATTGAAAAGATGAGAGAATAATTTAGTCTAGAATAAATCAATCTTTTACTAACTGATAGAAGAATTTGTGTACATTAGCCAATGAAAAAGACTATATTTTACGGTTGTCTAACAATATAACTTGTTATAGACATTCAAGCTATTTACCATCTACAGCAATAAATAAACGAATATGACTAAGGGAGATGTATGGATCAAACCAACATCATACGTGATTTGCTCGCTTGGCTTGATAATAACCTCGATAAGCCATTATCCCTCGATAATGTCGCAACCAAAGCAGGTTACTCCAAGTGGCATCTACAACGCATGTTTAAAGAAGTTACAGGACAAGCGATTGGTTCTTATATTCGTTCAAGGCGTCTATCCCGAGCTGCCGTTGCATTACGTTTAACGAGCCGCCCTATTTTAGACATTGCTTTGCAATATCGTTTTGATTCTCAACAGACCTTTACCCGAGCCTTTAAAAAACAATTTGATAGAACACCGGCACTTTATCGTCGTACAGATGAATGGTGTGCTGTAGGGATCTGCCCCCCTATCACGGTAGATCCTCAAAATTTACCAAAATGGGAATTTGTGCAGTTACCTGAGAAAAAGCTAATTGGTATTGAGCAAACCTGTAGCCATACCCTTGAGCAGTGGGCTGAAGCGTGCTCTGACATGCGTCAAACATTTTGGCGTTACTATATGAGCAAAATAAATGCAGTACCTCACCAAGTTTATGGTTTACATCATGTGCAACATAGTGATGATCATGAAGATGAGCAACGTGTGCTTTATACCACCGCCGTTGAGCCTGATTATGCTACGTTTATCGATGACGATGCAGCACATGAAGTCGCCTTAACGGGAGGTGATTATATTCGCTTTGATTTTGAAGGTGAGGCAAAAAGAGGCGCAATGCAGGAGTTTTTATTCCTAATTTATGGTGTTTGCTTACCTAATATGGGATTAACACGCCGTAAAGGTCATGATGTTGAAAAATATTATCTGAAAAATGTACGTTACAGCAATGAGATGGTGACTGAGCCACAAGATCACATCGAACGTTTTGAATATTACATTCCAATAAAACGTGAAAATGTAACGGCATAATAAAAAGCTCTCTTTATCATCATATTGAAAAGAGAGCTTTATTTTTTAACGTTGAACTTCATCTAATGCCGCATCAGTCAGATGGCTAACATCACCTGCCGTTTCAATTACCCAACCATTAGCCAACCAAGGACTATGTTGATAATCAACACGTGAAATAGAGCAATTACGTAATCTTAAACGTCGTTCCGCATAAGCAGGTAATCCAAGAACTGTGCTCAATAAACACCCTAGCGCAATACCGTGGCTGACTAAGAGTGGACGACTATTTTCGGGTAAATCAAGACATTGGTTTAGCGCATCCTGCATACGACTTGCTAATTCTGCCATTGATTCTCCTTGGGGAATTCGCCCATCAGGTGTACCATCAATCAAACTCTTGCGCCAAGCCTCTTCTTGTGTCTTTAATGTTGCGATCTCTCGTTGTTCAAGAACGCCCATATTGAGTTCACGTAAACGTGGGTCAGTTATCACTTCACAGCCACAAGCTTGTGCAATGATTTCTGCCGTTTGACGAGTGCGTCCAAGATCGCTTGAGATAATGTGGGTAATGCCTGCTGATTTTACTTTCTCAGCAACTTGCTGTGCTTGACGCACACCATTTGCTGTCAGTGGGCTATCAGATTGCCCTTGAATACGTCTCGCCACGTTCCATTCAGTTTCACCGTGGCGAACAAGATAGACCTGTAACATACATTTTTTCCGTTATACTGCTCTAATTTTTCAAAGGATGATTAATTCATTATGTATCATGTCATTGCAGCCACTACGAATCCAGCAAAAATCAACGCGATAAAACTCGCATTTGAGCAAGTGTTCGGTAAAGATACCTTTGATATTGAAGATATTAATGTCGATAGCCGTGTTCCACAGCAACCTATCGGAAAT
This sequence comes from Proteus sp. FME41, assembly GCF_014897315.1. GTDB lineage: Bacteria > Pseudomonadota > Gammaproteobacteria > Enterobacterales > Enterobacteriaceae > Proteus. Next base: position 249,892 of record NZ_JABUYL010000003.1, read on the forward strand.
ACAGAAACGAGAACTGGCGCACGTCAACGCGTCATGGCGGCACGTCAAGTTCGCCCTGAAGCAGATTTTTGGGTCGGGGTTGAAGCCGGTATTGAAGATGATATGACCTTTGCTTGGATTGTTGTCGAACATGGGCAAATCCGTGGAGAATCACGCTCAGCCAGTCTTATGCTACCCCAACAGATCTTAAAAGGGATCCGTGAAGGCAGAGAGCTTGGTGATGAAATGGCATTTTTGACCAAAATTGACAATATTAAACAGCGCGGTGGTGCGATTGGCTACTTCACTGATGGCCTGCTGAGCCGTACTTCTGTTTATCAACAAGCATTAGTCTTGGCATTAGTGCCAGTGACTCATGATATCTATAAAGAACTCAATCAAAAAGAAGATTAATAATTAATCTGATCTGTGTTTTTTAGATAAATAAAAAAGTAATAAGAAAGCAAAAAGCCATTTAATTAATTGATTAAATGGCTTTTTATTATTCCAATCCACATTATTACAATGGCGTTTCTAACGACATTATTTTTTTGTCATTAGCTCTTTCTCAAGCCATAACTTCACTTCATGTGGTGCTGTTTTTAAGCTATTAGAGCCTCTTGTTATGGTGGCAATACCAACACCTAATGCTTCTTTTAACTCACGCTGACTTAACTCTCCTCGCATTAACTCTTGTACAATACGTACTCGGGTTGCTAAAGCGCTACGCTCATCAGGTGTCATTAAAAGCTGTAAAACAGGAAATTGCACTTCCTGCTCAAATGCATGTTGTAATAATTCAACAAATCTTAGCCAGTGCTCGTTGTCTTCAGGTGATAACGCAGGATCTTGCATCGTTGGAACCTCTTTTTGCCACACTCATTAACTAGTACAAACTATATCATATTTTGCCAATGTACAAAGAGGCTCTAACAACAAATCGCTTTTTTATCCCTTAATAACGACTATTCCATTCATTCTCGGTTAATACTGGTTGCTGTTCGCCTGCGAAATAACTATAAAAAACGGCAAACGAGAGCACATTTTTGACATAACCACGAGTTTCTGCAAAAGGAATACTTTCAACAAACGCAATAGCATCTAATTGGCCATTGGCATCCGATAACCAACGATCAACACGCGCTGGGCCTGCATTATACGCAGCACTTGCCAAAATACGGTTTTGATTAAAACGTTGATATACTGAATCAAGATAAGCCGTACCAATCTCAATATTCTTCACAGGATCCGTTAACTGCGCACTACTGACATACCCTGTGATACCTGCTTGTTTTACCGTAAATTCAGCCGTTTTTGGCATCACCTGCATTAAACCCGTTGCACCTGCTGAAGAGCGTGCTTGTGGGTTCCATGCACTTTCTTGACGTGCAATGGCCATCGCATAATTGCGATCAATTGCTTTATCTTTTGTGTATTGCTCAAACTCACTTTTCCAAGCAAGTGGAAAACGTTCTTCTAAGTGATCCCACATTTTGCCCGTAATCGTGGCTTGCACTGCTAAATCAGCCCATTTTTGTTCAAATGCATAACGTGCTAATTCAGATTGCACTTGCGCAGGTTGTGAAGCCACATAATTTGCCCACTCCGAACGCGCTAAATTATCCATTTGCCAATACATCAATTCACGAACACGTTGTACTTCAGGTTGGTTAGGAATACTCGCTGAAACACTTGGTGCTTTATCTATCACCATGACATAAGGCTTGCCTAACTTAGAAGCCGCAACCATTGGATAAAAACCACGACTTTGAGTTAACGCTTGCAAGATAGCTTGTGCCTCACTGTTCTTGCCTTGAGATTGCAACACCATCGCTTGCCAATAACGCCACTCTTCTTTATTTTTACTTTCTGGTGAAAGTCTTTCTAACCACAATGCCAATTCAGCAGGCTGGTTTTGGCTTAATGCTAAGCGAACACGGCGCTCACGCAATGTATCTGATGCTGTGTCTTGTATCACACTATCACGCCATTTCACCTGTTCTGGCGTGGCATAAGGCATATATTGCCATGCAACGCTGTCTTGCATTAATTGGCGCTCACTCGCTGTCATTTTTTGAGCATGTGCAATACTATCCAGTTGCGTCCTTGCCTCATCAGCCTCTTTTCTAGCCCAACGTGAAAATGCAGATTGTACGATTGAGCGTGTAAAATCAGTGGGGGTAAGTGTTGCTGCATAACGCGCCACTAAATTAGGATTATCTTGTAATTCAACCAAAGCATCACTAATCGTTTGATAATTCTCAGGAAGACGTCTTGCTAAATAAGCGGCAAGCCCTGTATTTCCATTCTTAATTGCTAAATTAATTCTTTCTAACACCAATTCTGATGTTAACTGGTTGGCTTTTTGCCACTCCTCAAAAAGTGGATCACAACTTGATGGCATAGATGTGCCATTTAACCATGCTTCTTTAGCCCCTACCCATGCTGTTTGAATATCACCAGTCGCCCATTTAGCATAATAATAATTACATCTTGCCGCTTTAGGGTTGGGGGGATTGGGGCTGAAAGTCAGTAAATTTTGCCATTCTTGACGCTTAGCGAGTTCATTCACAAACAGAGATGGGAGCGCTTTTGCGGGCGGTAATGTGGGGTGTTTTTTTACAAACTCGGTAACCACTGCGGGGGCAATAACATCCAGATTATCGGTAATTTGACGATATTCCAGATAAGGATAAAGTGGGTAGTTTTGTAATGTAGGGAGTAATTTTTCTACTTCATCTATTTTTTTAAGATCCCATGCGGCCTTAATTTCTTGATAGCGAACACGTTGTTCGCTTAATGAGTCTGCCTGTGCCCATGTTGAAAAACACAAAGCCCCTATTGCAACTACTAATGACCATTTTTGCTTAACCACGTCATTTCTCCCACTTCAAATAGAACCACCAAAGACTGAATACATTAGCTAATATGATAATCATTAACAATGTAAGTTTCCCTCTTTAAGAGAAATTTTCATTACTTTTAGAGGAAGTACGTAAGGTAGATAAAATCCTCTCTTTTGACTAAGGTTTTCTTTTATAAATCGGGTATACTGGCGACTTTCATCATTTTCGGGTCTTTGGCAAAACACCGCCATTGGCTCTGCTATTGTTCATTTAGGTGTCATAAATTCGCGGCTTGATCACAAAAAATTTGTTTTTAGCGCAAAAATCGGCACCTCATATAAAATCTCTTTTATAATCAAAGGATAATTATAGTGGCTCAATACGTTTATAGTATGTTGCGTGTCGGGAAAATTGTCCCACCAAAACGACATATCCTTAAAAACATTTCACTCAGCTTCTTTCCGGGCGCAAAAATTGGTGTACTTGGTCTTAATGGTGCCGGTAAATCAACATTACTTCGCATCATGGCAGGTATCGACACCGATATCGAAGGTGAAGCACGTCCACAACCAGGGATTAAAATTGGTTACTTATCACAAGAACCAAAATTAAATCCTGAACACACTGTGCGTGAAGCCGTTGAAGAAGCCGTCAGCGAACTGAAAAATGCATTAAACCGCCTTGATGAAGTTTACGCTGCCTATGCTGACCCTGATGCTGATTTCGATAAATTAGCAAAAGAACAGGGCCAATTAGAAGCGATTATCCAATCGTATGATGGTCATAATCTTGAAAATCAATTAGAACGTGCGGCTGAAGCACTGCGCTTACCTGAATGGGACGCAAAAATTGAGAAACTTTCAGGAGGAGAGCGCCGCCGTGTCGCTATCTGTCGTCTTCTGTTAGAAAAACCAGATATGTTGTTATTAGATGAACCAACGAACCACTTAGATGCAGAATCTGTGGCTTGGTTAGAACGCTTCTTACACGATTATGAAGGCACCGTTGTGGCAATTACCCATGACCGTTACTTCCTTGATAACGTAGCGGGTTGGATCTTAGAACTTGACCGTGGTGAAGGTATTCCATGGGAAGGTAACTATTCTTCATGGTTAGAACAAAAAGATGCACGCCTTGAACAAGAAGCCGCAACCGAAGCCGCTCGCCATAAATCAATCCAAAAAGAACTTGAGTGGATCCGTCAAAATCCTAAAGGCCGTCAAGCAAAAGGCAAGGCGCGTCTTGCTCGTTTTGAAGAACTTAACAACGTTGATTATCAAAAACGTAATGAAACCAGCGAACTCTTTATTCCACCTGGACCACGTTTAGGGGATAAAGTGTTAGAGATTAATAATCTAACAAAATCTTATGGTGATCGTGTTCTTATTGATGATTTAAGCTTCTCCATTCCTAAAGGCGCTATTGTCGGCATTATCGGCCCGAATGGTGCGGGTAAATCAACCCTATTTCGCATGATTTCAGGTCAAGAACAACCCGACTCAGGCACCTTAACATTAGGTGATACTGTTAAGCTGGCGTCTGTTGATCAGTTCCGCGACAACATGGATAACAGTAAAACGGTTTGGGAAGAAGTCTCCGGCGGCCAAGATATTATGCGTATTGGTAACTTTGAAATACCAAGCCGTGCTTACGTTGGTCGCTTTAACTTTAAAGGTATTGATCAAGGTAAGCGTGTTGGTGAACTTTCTGGTGGTGAGCGTGGTCGTTTACACCTTGCTAAACTGCTACAAGTTGGCGGTAACATGCTACTACTGGATGAACCAACCAACGACCTTGATATTGAAACTTTACGTGCATTAGAAAATGCCCTGTTAGAGTTCCCTGGTTGTGCCATGGTTATTTCCCATGACCGTTGGTTCCTTGACCGTATTGCCACCCATATCATCGATTACCAAGATGAAGGTAAAGTGGAATTCTTCGAAGGTAACTTTACCGAATATGAAGAATACAAAAAACGGACATTAGGTAACGACGCTATTCAGCCTCGCCGCATGAAATATAAACGCATGAGTAAATAATCGAATTTATTTACTCTATTCGATAACAAAAAGGCAGAGATTATTCTCTGCCTTTTTATATTTAATGAGTTTAACGTTAATAAATATATTTATTAACTTTCTTGGCTATAATCAAACGTTAAAGCCGCAGTAAATGAAATATTCCCATTCACTAAACGATAGCTTTCAGGTGCCGGAAACGGTGAGGCGCGTTTAATGGTATTTAAGGCTTCTCTATCAAGAATGCGATTACCTGATGAGGTTTCCACTTTTGCATCTAATAATTCCCCTTTTGCATTTAACACAATAGAAACTTGTGTCACGCCCGTTGCTTTAAAGCGCAATGCTGTTCGAGGATAGCGTTTATACGTATTAATATGACTATGAATCAAGCTTTCCCATCCCATCTGTCCACTCACAGAAGAGGAAGATAAACTATTAAACTGAGCACTACTGCTTGTATTAGAGCCAGAAACAGGTGCGCTTGTTACATCTGATGGCGCTTCTGAGACAGGAAGATCATCAGGAACTTTTACTGCAACCGGCTTTGGTTTAACCACTGGCTTTACTTTCGGTTTTTCTGGAATGCGCTCATAAGTACCCTGTGCCACTACTGGCATTTTAGGCAAATCCAATACTTCTTTGATAGGTTCAGGCTCTGCCTCTGCCGGTTCAGGTACGGACATCACTTTTTCAGGCCCAACGGGGACTTCTTTTGTTTCAGCCTGTGCTAATTGATAGATGCCAAGATCCATTGTCATTGCGGGAGGTAAAATACCATAACGCTCATCTTTAGACGTTATCCAGCCAATAGCGACAACGACTAATGTTGCATGAAATAAAATACTGGCAGTTAATCCACCAATAGAAAATGACCAACGGCGTGAAAAAGTCGCCGATATACTACTCATAATTCTTGCCCCTGATTTTCTTTCTGATGAATTATAGGCATAATACAAACACAAATGATATTGCTTATTATTAATAATACAATAAAAAATTAGCTTGATAATTATCATGACTTGTACGTATGAGAAGCAGTAAGAGCTTATTATTTCACTCTTTTTTAGACACCAGAGATTATGGCTAGCGATAAATCAGTGGTACAAAAAATTAGTTGTGCCTATCAATCAACCTATGGACAACTTGTGCGTTTTTTCCACAAACGTACGGGTAATTACCATGATGCAGATGATTTGTCTCAAGATGTGTTTACACTATGGCTAAATAGAAAAGAACAAACACCTGTGCAAGAACAGCGTGCTTTTCTGTTTAAAATAGCGAACCACGTTTTGATTGACCATTGGAGAAAAAATCAAAAGCAAAAAGATATCTATCAGGATGATTACGAAGTCGATGAGGCAGCTCAGCATTACACCACGGAGCTCGATCCAGGGTATGTTCTGGAACATCAACAACGTTTAGATAGACTGAGTGACGCAATCGCTGCATTGCCACCACGCCGTCGAGAGGCTTTTGTTCTTTATCGTTTTGATGGTTTATCACAAAGCGAAATTGCAGAACAAATGGAGATCTCGATTAGCATGGTGGAAAAGCACATTGCCGCCGCATTATTACATTGCAAAAGATACGTCGATGCAGGACAGGAGAAATGCACGAATGACGAGTAAGCCGGAAAAGAGCATACCGGGAAATAAACCTCACACAGATGAGGACTCAGACTCTCTTTTTAGGATGTCTGATGATGAATTACTCAATGAATCTATTGATGAGCAAGCCGCCCTTTGGTTTACTCGACAACACAGCCAAAGGATGACACCGCAACAACGCCAAATGTTTAAAGATTGGATAGCTAGCGACATAAACCGGCAAGCATATCAAGATATTGCCGGTATTTGGCGTCATTGTGATTCATTATCACGACCAACAATTCCCCCTATTGAAAAGAGAAAACGCACACTTTGGCGTCCTGTTATTCATACTACTGCCACTTTTTGTTTACTCACCGTTTTATACCTCCCTTATAGTCATTTACCTGCATTACTGATGGATAATATGACGCTTGCAACCAGTGACTTACCCAAAGAAATGACCTTAGCGGATGGTTCTAAAGTCTATTTAGATAGAAATACGCAGGTAAGAGTCGCTTATATACAAAAAGAAAGGCGTTTATGGTTGGATAAAGGGCAAGCTTATTTCAAGGTAAAATCAAATCCTTATCGCCCTTTTTATGTGCATGCTGATACACGGTTAATCAAAGTTGTCGGTACTGAGTTTGAAGTGAGTCGTTATGATAACAATCAAATTAACGTTGCTGTACATCAAGGGATTGTTGAAGTTAAAGTAACCGAAAAATCTCCTCCAGCTTATTTGTATGCAGGTTCTCAAGCCACCAGTAAACTCACAAATGATCGTTTTATTATCTCTTCAGTCAATATTGATTCCGTAGGGAGTTGGCGTTTTGGTCAACTGCATTTCTTTGAACGCCCACTGAATGAAGTGATAACCAAACTCAAACCTTATCTGGATATCAATATTCAAATTACCTCACCTGAAATTGCCAAAATGAAAGTCTCTGGCGTGGCCAATATAAATGACGCCAAAGACTTTATTACCGCAATTCCACTTATATTGCCGGTTAATGTTGTTTTTACTGATAAAAATAATGCGTTAATTATCAACAAGTAAAAATAAATATGAAAAATATTCTTTTTTACAGGTGAGGATAATTCTCATTCCACCCTCTTCCCTAGTAACAACAATTATTAAGTTAGTGAATGGGATTGGTGAAATGAGAATGAATAACAAAAAAGGGACCCTTAAGAGGTCTCTGCTAACGTTGCTAATAAGTACGACTATTGCCGCACCTTGCGCTTATGCATCTACAGTTTCCGTAACTTTACCAGAACAGTCTTTGGCTGATTCATTGAGCACTATTGCAAAACAAGGGCAAGTGCAAATTTTATTTGATGCAAATTCAGTCAAAAACCTACGTGCTCCCGCACTTTCAGGTCAATTTGAAACCCAAACAGCATTACAAAAAGTCTTAATTGGCAGTGGCCTAGAAATTATTCCACAAGGAAGTGGATTTGTTATTCGTCCTCTTGCAACCACGAACGCGATTGTTATTCCTGAAGTAAAAGTCACGGGCATAGGTAGCACTTATCACCCAGCTACCGATGTTATTTCAGCACCGCAATACATTACGTCAGAAGAGATAAAACAGCGTAATACGGGTGATGGCAACATCACTGACTTACTAAAAAGTAACCCCGCTGTTCAATTTTCCAATAATGACAGCACATCAATGAATCAGGGTGAAATTAAACCTTCACGAATTTCTATTCATGGTTCTAGTAGTTATCAAAACGCTTATAAACTTGATGGTGTCAGTTTTAACAATGATCTTGATCCAGCAAAATCAGATTTAGGTGAAACCAATACACGTGTTACTAGTGATGAACAAGGTATGTACCTTGACAGCCGTTTAATTGATAGCGTCGCCGTTTACGATAACAATATTCCTGTTGAATTTGGTGGTTTTACAGGAGGCACCGTTGAAGTACAAAGTCGTCGCTGGTCAGGTGAAACTCATGCTAATGCTTACTACCGCACCACTCGCTCAAGTTGGAATAATATTTTTACTGATCCAAAACTGAATTTTGATACCGCTAACAATGATTTTAGTAACCCCGCCCGTTTTCAGAAAAAATATGACAAACAAAACTTTGGTGGTTGGTTTGAAACGAGTCTAACTGACAATACGGGGCTAATTTTCTCTGCATCACGTCGTGAATCAACCATTCCGATGATGATTAGTGCAGAGGGTGGAATTATCCTTAATCCAAATGGTGAACTAGAACAAATTGAGCAAACACCCCATTATCGTGATCAAACCCGTACCTCCGATAACTATTTTATTAAATACTCTTGGGATATTTCAGAAAAACAAACCTTTGATTTATCAACAAATATCGCCAGATACAAAAGTTATTTATTCTCCGGTTCGGTCTATAACTCCGGCTATGACAATGAACATAATGGCTTAAGTTTTACTGCACTTTATAAGCACCAACTTGATCTTGGTTCATTAGAATTAACAGCAGGTTATCAAAACCTTGAAGATAAACGTTCTAATGATCAAGACTACTTCGTTACCATTAAAGACTACACCGATTGGCAAAATCCACAGCAGATAAGCAGTGGTGGTCAAGGTGATTTGAAGAGCAAACAAGAAACCTATAACGCCAAAAGTATTATGCGATTTAACCCTGTTGAATGGGGCTCAGTCAGCCATCAGCCAACAACTGGGTTTGAAATTAGCCGTACTAAAGGCTCTTATGTTCGAGACAAAACCTATTACAACCACACCTATACTGGCTCTACATGGGGTGATGAGTGGATGGGTTCATTACAACAAACAACCCGTTTCTTAGCCGGTACACATGATGCTTCATATACCAACTATGCGATTTATGTTGATGATAATATTCAATATAAACGCCTGACATTACGTCCAGGTATTCGTTTAGATCGTGATGATTTTGTTCAAGAAAATAATATCTCTCCACGTTTAAGTGGAACTTATGATATTTGGGGCACTGGTAATACCTTAATTATTGGTGGCGTAAACCGTTACTATGGTCGCTCTATGCTGACTTATGCGCTTTATGGTGCACAAAATGCAGGCTTACAGCACTGCTACTTCTCTTGTGATAACAATAATCCAAACGATTGGGAAAACCACACCGACTTTGAAGGTGTTGATTCACTGAAAACACCTTATAACGATGAGCTCACACTCGGCTTGCAACAAGAAATTGCATCAACCACTTGGCGTTTACAATATGTTCATCGTGAAGGTCGTGATGAAGTTCGTAGTGATACCAAATACCCCAATGACAAAGATAAAATAAGAATTCGCCATTTTAATAATAATGGACGCAGTACTCACGACACCTTAACGCTTTCTGTAAGAAACAGTCAGCCTTGGGAATTAGCCCAAGCCGATCATGTTTTTAATGCTTCTATTAGCTGGCAAAAAAGTAAAACAAATACCCCTAAAGACACTGGTTATGCCAACTTTGACCCAAGTACACAAGGAATGAACTATGACAAAGTATGGTATGACGGAAAAATCATCAATGCCAAAGACTTACCTTCTGGCAATTTTAACTCACCATTAAAAGTCACCGCTGAACTCACCAGTGTTTGGGATGATTTGGATTTGACTTGGTATAACCGCCTTCAATGGAATGGTGCTCGTTCACAAGCAGAGAAAGCCAATAATGGTGCACCAAGACCAAGTGATTACGGCCCATTATTTGAATACAAAAAACGTAATTACAGTAGTCGTTTTTCTTGGGATACCAAACTGGGTTGGAAACCTGAATTTGCTTATGGCGTAGGTATCTCCGTTGAAGTGAATAACGTCCTTAACACTAAAAATGTAACTGACTACTTCACTTATCAAGATAAAGATTACAAGTCGTATGAACCAGGTCGTCAGTTCTGGTTACAAGTTAGCTACGACTATTAATAAATTGACGAAGTTAATGTGAGCAACCAAGTCGATACACAATAAAAATATGACCAATAAGCAATGAAAACAATAAAACAATTTTTCTATTTAGTTTCACCTTTTTGGGGGCGGCGTGCCGCCCTTTACTGCTGGTTTCTATTGATTGTCTCTTTGACCTTAACCCTGTCATCCGTCTGGTTTAACGTCAAAATGAATGAATGGAATGGCGGTTTTTATAACGCATTACAACAACTTGATGGGCAAGCGCTCTACAAGCTTCTTCAACAATTTGTCATTATCATTGCGGGATTAATTACTGTTGTGGTAATGGGCGATTTCTTACGTCAAAAAATGGTTATTCGCTGGCGCGAAGGTATGACAGAACAAGTGCTTGATCGCTGGTTATCAAAAAACAGTAAGCACTACATGTTAAGACTAACTTCTCAAGAGCCTGATAACCCGGATCAGCGTATTGCAGAAGATATTCGTTTACTGATCGAATCAACAATGCGTTTAACTGTGACATTCTTACACTCGTTACTTACGCTTATCTCTTTTGCCACCATTCTTTGGTCACTGTCTGGCGCTATCTCTTTCACATTAGGAGGTAGCGAGTGGACAATTCCAGGGTATATGTTCTGGGCTTGTATTATCTATACCATTATCGGGATCACTATTACGCAGTTTATTGGTTCACCTTTACGTAAAATTAATATGGATAAGCAGCGTAAAGAGGCCGATTACCGTACTGCGCTTATTACACGTAAACAACACGGTGATGCCATTGCGGGTCAACGGGGTGAAATGAGTGATCGCAATGAATTAATGGGGCGTTTTTTAGGCGTTATTCGTAACTGGAATAGCCTTATTCGTTATGAAAGAAATCTGGCATTCTTCACTGTCGGCTATCAACAAGCCACCGCAATGGCGCCGATTATTTTTGCCTTACCTAAATTCCTTGCTGGCGAATTAATGCTAGGGGGATTAATGCAATTAAGACAAGCCTTCTCTAGTGTTGCAGGTGCATTAAGCTGGTTTATTTTCTCTTATAAAGAAATTGCAGCTTGGCAAGCAACGGTGACTCGTCTTTATAATTTTGTAGTCCTGTTAGAGCACGATCATGAGCCAGAAGTCGCAGATTTAAATGACAAACAAACTAAATTAAAAGCCAATCTGTCTCTGTTTATGCAAGATGACAGCCTATTAATTCAAGATATTAACTTCTCTGTAAAAGCAGGTGAGTTAACCGTTATTGAAGGCTGCTCAGGTTTAGGTAAATCAACACTGCTTAGAGCATTAAGTGGGCATTGGCCTTATTTCAAAGGGGAAATTCAGCGCTCACCAAATACGAGTTGGATCCCACAGCGTATGTATCTGCCTTTTGCTCGTTTAGACAGTTTGCTTGCTTATCCTTGCCAACCAACTCAATTTTCCGCTAAAGAGTACGAAAAAGTGCTTCACTTAGTTGGCTTAGACAAAATCAAAAATCAGCTTTTACTTGAAACGGATTGGACAACTCGTCTCTCTGGCGGTGAGCAACAACGCCTTATTTTTGCCCGATTATTACTGAATCAACCTGAACTTATTTTATTAGATGAAACCACCTCTGCCCTTGATGAACAAAATGCCTTAAACATGTTGCAGTTACTAAAACAACATCTGCCAACTGCAGGTATTGCCTTAGTGAGCCACCAGCGCTTTACACATGTGATTGCAGATAATGTGATTTCACTCAAAGCCCCTACCGTGTCCTCCTCTCAACCTGCTGGAATTACCGAATATGTATCGTAAATTACTGATTATTTCAGTCAGTCTTTCACTTTTAGGGTGTGCGGCAAGCACTCCTAATCAAAATGACAAAAGTACGCTATTACTGCGTTCTGATGTTCGCCATTTTACGCTCGATAATGGTTTAGACGTCTACTTACTGCAACGCTCACAAACGGGTGTTGAAATGCGTCTTTTGGTAAAAAGTGGTTCTGTTCAAGAAGATGAAAAACAGCTCGGTTTTTCACACTTTACTGAACATATGGCATTTAAAGGGACAACCCATTTCCCCGGTACAACCGGCTTTAAGCAACTTGAAAGCTTAGGGATGAAATTAGGTAGCCATGTCAATGCGGCAACTAGCCTAAATGCAACCACCTATAAATTGTCATTACCAAATGCGAACCCAATCCAAATTAAAACAGGGTTAAAAATTCTATCAGACTGGGCGTTTGAAATGACATTTGACCCTCTTGAGTTTGATAAAGAGCGCCCTGTTATTGTCGAAGAGTGGCGTTTACGCCAAGGCATTGGTTTTCGTATTAATCGTCAGCTAGAAGAATTACGTTATTACGGTAGCCGTTATCTGGATCGTGATCCTATTGGTGATCTGGAAATCGTAAAACATGGCGATGTCAAAGATGCAAAACGCTATTACGATACTTGGTATCAACCAGAAAGAATGGCATTAGTGCTGGTAGGTAACTTTAATCAAGGCGACGCTATTGCCGATATCAAACAACTGTTTAACGCTAAAAATAGCGAAAACAAAGGAATTGATGACCCATCTTGGCACAATTTTATCGATCATAACGATCTACTGGTTAAAACAATTTTCGACAAAGAGCAAGGTTCACGTATTTTACAATTCACCTTACAACGGACTTTGCCAGCACCTTTAAACAGTCGCCAAGGCCAATATGAAGACTTAATGGATTCATTATGGCTCTCGATTTTAAATCAACGCTTCTCCACTATTGTTGATAATGGCTTAATGGCCTCTATTAGCGCCAATGCACAAGGTGCCATGCTAGATGCTCGTCGTTCACAGCAACTGATGATTGCGCATCCTAAAGGTAATGACTACCAAGGTGCATTAGATATTTTATTTACAGAAGTTCAACGTTTAGCGACGGTGCCGGTAACCCAAGAAGAGCTAGATAATGCGCGTAATGCGATGCTAAAACGTCTAAGCCAACAAGCCGCGGGTGAAGAACGTTATGAGCATGATTATTTAGCAAACCAAATCACGACTGCAATTGAATTGGAAATGCCAATTCAAACGAAAAAACAGGCGCTAAATTTAAGCTATCAATTAATCAATAAAGTGACCCCTGAAGCATTGTCCGCTTATTTCGCTCAATATCTAAAACAGTCCTCGCCTAGAGTTGCTGTTGTTGGCCCTGATAGTGATATTAATTCGTTTAATGCAGCCAAAGCGGTACAACGTTGGCAAGAAATTAGGCAGTCAAACCCAGGTGTATTTAACCTTAAAACGCAAGCTGTTGTGTTAGATATCAAGCCTGAACTTACAGGCTCTATTGTGTCAACCCAATCTCTTCCAATTGAAAAAACACAAGAGTGGACACTGAGCAATAACGTAAAAGTGATTGTGAAAAATGACAATTATCTTAAAGATAATATTCAAGTTTCACTACGTATTCCGGGAGGATCATCACTTGAAACGAATCAAAGCTTAGGTATGGTGCAATGGGCATTAAAATTACCCGAGGTAAGTGGATATGGTCATTACAATGCACGCGAATTAGCGTTATTTACCAAGCAACACCAAGTAAGTTTACGTCCTTACAGTGAACTGTTATTTCATGGTTTTCGGGGTGAAGCACCGATTGATGAACTCGAAACCTTGCTAACACTGATGCACTTAAAAATCACGTCTCCACAGTTTAATGGTGAAAAATTAGAGCAACAAAAGCAAGCCATGGCATTAGGTATTTCAAAAAACCCAGTTGAGCGGACTTTTTTAGATAATATCAATAAAGAAAGCTACCAAAATGGTGAACGCCTCGTGGTTTCCTCTCAAGGTGCTTGGAATCAATTTACCGCTCAACAATTACAACAAACAAATCAAATGATTTTGGGACAACCCGCTGATATGACATTGGTTATCAGTGGCCCAGTCAATCTTAACCAAGTCAAACCCCTTATAGAGCGCTGGATTGCAAGCCTTCCAACACGTTCAGAACAGCGTCTATTCTGGGCCGATCCTGCCATTAATCCAAAACTGACCTCATTTAGCAAAACATACCCTATCGCAAGTAGCGATAAAAGTATGATAAGCATTCAATATGCAGCACCCGCTCAATGGTCACAGCAACACGTATTAGCACTAAACTTACTGGATACAGTCATTAGCCAACGCTTAAGACTTAATCTACGTGAGCGTGCTGGAGGAATTTATTCCCTCGGTTTCTCTGAAATGATCACTAAAGTACCTACCAGCTACTATACCGGTCGTTTAAATTTCACCGCGTCACCAGAACGTGCCGATGAGCTTATCACTCTGGCACGTAAAGTCGTCAACGATGTTAAGCAATCAGGTATTACAGAAAAAGAGTTACAAGAAGCAAAAAATATTTGGCTAACGGAGAACTTACAAGTCAATGACAGTGCAAGCTATTGGACTGAAGCACTTGCGCAAGTTGCAACTGATGATAAACAATATCAGCGTTTACTTACTGATCCATCCATCATTAAAGTATTAAGTGTAAATGATATCAACCAAGTGGCACGCCAATGGTTAGGTGAAAATGAGAAAGTATTTAAATTAACACCGCCAAATCAAAAGTAGCTCATTAACGTGTTGAAAATAAAACGCCCAGTTTAAAAGAGTAAACTGGGCGTTTGTTCATCAATTTTAATCAAGTGGCAATGAAGTAATTCAAAAATATTGATTATAAAATTTATTAATCTTTTTTAACTGCAAAACGGCCGCTACCTAAAAACATCACTGCTATCGCCGCAAATAAATAAAAACCTGCACTTTCTGGCGCCCATCCCCCTGTTTTCGGATTTAATGCAAATAAATCACCAGAATGAACCATCAATACAGCAACAAACATGGTGCCTGCTAACACAAATGCTGAAGCACGTGTAAATAAACCAATAATCAGCAGGATAGGTGCTATTACTTCTCCTACTACAGTGCCATAAGCGATAAACGCAGGTAGGTTAAAATTAGCCAACATACCTTGAATACCCGCTAATCCACCGGGTTCCATTTTATGAAGCCCATGCAATAACATTAAAATACCAAGAGAAACACGCAGTATCAGCTTACCCAAGTCAGAACAGTCAACAAGTTGATTAAATTTATTAATCATAACGTCTCCAAATTCAAAATAATGATGTGTGTTTTAAATACGTATTAATAGGTAGCCACCATTATATGATGAATAATTATGAATGAGTGTAATTTTTATTATCATTATTTGTTCTCATTAAGGGATTACTTAGATTATTATCGTTTCGTAACGCCCTATTCACCTTTTCCATGATTAAGATCACAACTTATTAACATAATAACCTCTTAATCACTGACTTCTCGTTATGCTATAGATATCTCATCTGACCAGTCTAAAAAGGGTATTTGATGGCACATTATTCTCATCTATTCTCCCCTCTTGATTTAGGGTTTACTGTACTTAAAAATCGTATTTTGATGGGCTCGATGCATACAGGGCTTGAAGAAGATCCTAAAGATGCCCCAAAACTTGCGCAGTTTTATGCACAAAGAGCCGCCGCAGGTGTTGCACTCATTGTCACTGGTGGTATATCACCCAATAAACAAGGTGTGTTATTACCCCATGCGGCAACACTGATGAATGAAAGCCAGCTTACAACACATCAACTTGTTACTGATGCAGTTCATCAGCAAGGAGGAAAAATTGCATTACAGATATTGCATACAGGCCGTTATAGTTATCAACCTCATTTAGTCGCACCTTCTGCCATTCAATCGCCTATTACCCCCTTTATGCCAAAAGCAATGAGTCATGAGCAAATCGAACAAACAATTGATGACTATATTCATTGTGCCCAATTAGCCCAGCAGGCAGGCTATGATGGTGTGGAAATTATGGGTTCTGAAGGCTATTTGATTAATCAATTTTTAGTAAAGCACACCAACCAACGAGACGACCAATGGGGCGGAAATATTGAAAATCGTTGTCGCTTCGCTTTACGTATTCTTGAAGGCATAAAAAAAGCCGTTGGTGAGCAGTTTATTATTATTTATCGCCTTTCTATGCTGGATTTAATTAAAAATGGTTCAGATGCCTCAGAGGTTGTTTATCTTGCCAAAGCGGTTGAAAAAGCGGGCGCCACAATAATCAATACAGGGATTGGCTGGCATGAAGCTCGAATTCCAACGATAGCGACGATGGTACCAAGAGGCCAATTTGCAAATGTAACACGCGAATTAATGGGCAAAGTAAATATTCCTCTTATTACATCAAACCGCATTAACACACCACAAACTGCAGAAGCTATTTTAGCAGAAGGCTGTGCAGACATGGTTTCCATGGCACGCCCTTTTCTTGCTGATCCTGAGTTTATTCTTAAAGCACAACAAGGACGTGAAGATGAGATCAACACCTGTATTGCCTGCAACCAAGCGTGTCTTGATGAAATCTTTTCAGGTCAAACGGCCTCTTGCTTAGTCAATCCTTTGGCTTGTCGAGAAACCGAACTTCTGGCTATTCCAACCCAACAACCTAAAAAACTGGCAGTTGTTGGCGCGGGGCCTGCGGGATTATCTTTTGCTATAACAGCGGCTAAACGTGGTCACCATGTCACACTTTTTGAAAAAGAGGATGTCATTGGTGGGCAACTCAATATTGCCAGTCAAATTCCAGGAAAAGAAGAATTTAAGGAAACCTTGCGTTACTTTAAACGACAGTTAGAACTCACTGGTGTGATTGTTAAAAATAATACTGAAGCCACTCCTCATCATCTTAAACACTTTGATGAGATTGTTTTAGCCAGTGGTGTAACACCGCACCTTCCTGATATAGAAGGCCGAGATAATACGATTGTTAAAACTTATTTGGATGTTTTAAAGCACCATCAACCTGTAGGTAAAAACGTAGTGATTATTGGTAGCGGAGGTATTGGCTTTGATACTGGTCTCTATCTTACGCAAAAAGGCCAATGCAGTAGCCTAAGCCCCTGTGCTTTTAACAAAGAATGGGGCATTGATCCAACGCTTTCATATCGTGGCGGTATAAAACCTAAAAATCACTTAAAAGATGATAATAAACAAATTGTTATGACTCAACGTAAAGCTGGAAAAATAGGCTTAAGCTTAGGAAAAACAACGGGCTGGATACATCGTTTAACGCTAGAGAATAAAGGTGTTAAATTCTTAACTCATTGCCATTATCAAAAAATCACCTCTGAAGGGCTTTATATTGAGCAGGATGGCAAACAACAATTTATACCTGCTGATAACATTATATTGTGTACAGGACAACTCTCTTACCACCCATTACTGGCATCTTTAGAAAGTGACAATAAAAAAGTGCATCTTATTGGCGGTGCTAAAGGTGCTAGTGCATTAGATGCAAAACGCGCGATTAGGCAAGGAACTGAATTAGCCCTCGATATTTAGCGATACTTACTTTATGAAAAAAGAAACCCCACATAAATGTGGGGTTCTATTTTTATTATTGATTATTATTTTTACTGCTCTTCCTGTCTGACTACTTACCCTTTTTACCCATTATTTTTTTCAGTTAATGGATTATCTGAAATACGGTTATCTTCAGCAATACAGACTGTTGCGGTAAAGAGAACATCTGTTGATGAGTTCAATGCTGTTTCTGCTGAATCTTGTAACACACCAATCATCACACCCACGGCAACCACTTGCATCGCGATATCATTGCTAATACCAAACATGCTACAGGCCAGTGGAATTAACAGTAGAGATCCCCCCGCAACACCGGATGCACCACATGCACAAATTGCAGCAACAAGGCTCAATAATAATGCAGTAGGCACATCAACAGGCATACCCAGTGTATTTACTGCCGCTAATGTCAAAATAGTAATGGTGATTGCCGCCCCCCCCATATTGATGGTCGCACCTAATGGAATGGAAACAGAATACGTATCCTCATCCAAATTCATACGACGACACATGGCCATATTGACAGGAATATTGGCTGCTGAGCTACGTGTAAAGAAGGCAGTTACACCACTTTCACGTAAACATGCCCATACTAATGGATATGGATTACTGCGGATTTTCCAAAATACAATCAGTGGATTGACGACTAAAGCCACAAACAACATACAACCAATCAATACAACAAGAACTTGCAGATAACCGGCCAAAACCTCAAAACCCGTGGTTGCAATTGTGGATGACACTAAACCGAAAATACCGATAGGGGCTAAACGAATAACAACACGTACTAAGTTTGTTACAGCATCAGCTAAATCTTGCGTTAACGCTTTCGTGGTATCACTTGCATGGCGTAATGCTAAACCTAACCCAATAGACCATGCTAAAATCCCCATGTAGTTACCATTGATAAGCGCATCAACAGGATTCGCAACCACATTAATTAATACCCCTTTAAGCACTTCAGCGATATTTTCAGGTGGCGATAATTGTGATTCGTTTACCACGAGCGTCAAAACAGATGGGAACATAAAGCTTGCAGCAACCGCGGTTAATGCTGCAAAGAAGGTTGCTAACAGATATAAAATTAATACGGGACGAATATTTGATTTTTGCCCTTGCCGGTGATTAGCAATCGACGCCATAACCAGTACCCATACAAGTATAGGTGCAACGGCCTTCAACGCACTAATAAACAGAGTACCTAATAAGCTCATCATCTTGGCTGCATCTGGAGCTAACCAAGCCAGTAAGATCCCTGCCACTAAACCAACGAGTATTTGTTTGACGAGACTTCCCTTAAAGAACAGGCTGAAGACTCTGGATTGTTGTTTATCCATAGCTATTCCATTACTTAAAATAATATTTAAAAAAGGCATTTTTGAGTGTTTGCAATGCCAGTATAAGGAATTGAATCGTGCTGAAAAGCTGATTATGCAAAATATACAGCATTAACCGTTATTGTTAACAAATAAATAACATATCTGTGATCATAATGGGATTTTGTTCTTTTTAACATACCAGCAAGAACAAGAAGAAATTATTATTATCAGTAAGTTATACTTAGTCGTATTGTATACCCTTTATTTTATATCTCTTCTTTTTTGTTATTTTAATCCGTTGATAGACTTTTTTATTAACATTATCACTAACAATTGATTACTATACTCATTCGTGTTTCGAATAAATAATAAACAAAAAAAGATGAGTAATATAAATAAGATAACGTTTTATTTTTTCTTCATTAGAATTAAAAATTTCTCTTTTCATTCTCAAAATAGTACTTAATATCGCTTTCATATTAATGACTTTCTTAAGGTTTCCTTTTTAAAAATCACCTACTCTGAACTCAAAAAGAGATTAGATGTCTATTTTTAAAGATCCACTACCAATGAATAAGTTATATCGTCATGGAGTTGAAAAATTTTCTGTCTAGTTTTTACTGATTTTGTTAGAGTGTTGCTGTTTTAAACAATGAAAAATAGACCCTATGAAGTGGAAAACGGGTAAATAGATTACAACACTGATTGATTTTATATTTATCCCCAAATGACTCAGTTTTAGGAAGCCTTTTATATGGAAATCGTAAGAGAGCTCTTCTTGGCGCTATGGCATCAAGATTACGAAACCTTAGCTAATCCTTCATTAATATGGATTATCTACATTTTATTATTCACCATACTATTCCTAGAAAACGGAGTATTACCCGCGGCTTTCTTACCAGGAGATAGCTTATTAATTTTAGTGGGTGTGTTAATTGCTAAAGATACAATGGATTTTCCATTAACCTTACTTATTTTAACCGCAGGCGCGAGCCTAGGATGTTGGTTGGGATATCTTCAAGGGCGATGGCTCGGAAATACAAAATTAGTACGTAGTTGGCTATCGCATTTACCCGAACACTACCACCAACGTGCCCATGGTCTTTTTCATCGCCATGGTTTAGCCGCATTACTTATCGGCCGCTTTTTAGCCTTTGTCAGAACATTATTACCTACCATTGCTGGCCTTGCTGGATTGAATAATACGCGCTTTCAAATTTTCAATTGGTTAAGTGGTCTTTTATGGGTTGGCATATTAACCTCATTAGGTTATTTATTAGGTAACAGCCCACTATTTCGTCAATATGAACACCACTTAATGAATTTCCTTATGCTATTACCTCTCTGTCTGTTGGTAATAGGATTAGTAGGTAGTGTCTGGGTTGTTATTCAAAAGAAAAGAAAAGCTTAATACCTATCAAATAACATCAAGATTATCTTACTCTGATTATATTGTAAGATAAAAAGCAAAGGCCTGTTTCATCTTATTGAGCAGGTCTTTTTTATGTCAAAATACAGATTATTTAATCTCTTCTAATACTCTTGAAATCAAAAACCAAATTAAGATTTATCTCTTTTTTTTACTATTAAGTCGCTATTTAATTTCATAAAGCAGTAAAATTAGTCTATTGTTATAAGTATCACATTCTATCTCTACTAAAGGAGTTACTTATGTCTCATCAACGTTCAAATGAAGATCTGCGCGGTGAATTAAAATCTCTTGCTGATACTCTAGAAGAAGTACTGAACTCCTCTGCAGATAAATCCAAAGAAGAAATTCAAAGTCTACGTGAAAAGGCAGAGTCCGCATTAAAAGGCTCTCGCGCAAGACTAAGTGATGCAGGCCGAGAAATCGTCGATAACACCAAAGAAATGGCAGGAAAAGCGGATAACTACGTTCGTGAAAACCCATGGACAGGTATCGGTATTGGCGCAGCTGTCGGTGTTGTTCTTGGTGTTCTACTCGCCAAGCGATAATCGATTATGAGTGATACTCAAAGACCACAGGGCCCCGCTTCCGGGGTTCTGAATTCTCTTAGTAAAATCGGTGCCATTGTTTTAGGCATGGTAGAAACACGCCTACGCCTAATCGCCATTGAGCTAGAAGAAGAAAAAACCACTCTGATCCAGCTTATCCTTATGGCGGGAGTTACTTTGTTGCTCACTGCATTTGGCTTAATGAGCTTGCTTATACTGATTTTTTGGGCTATTCCCCCTGAATATCGGATTTATGCTTTAGCGACCACAACAGCTATTTTACTTTTCTGTGCACTTATTGGTGCCATCATGACATTAAGAAAAGCGCGAAATTCCACCTTGTTAGGCGAAACTCGTCAGCAATTGGAATTAGATAAACGTCTTTTGGAGCAATATCATGATGAACAAACAAAATAAGCAAGCAATTCTCGCAAGACGTAAAAAGCTGTTGTTGAATAAAATTCAGCAACAGCGTTCTGATTTAGGGCAAAGCACACAAATTTGGCTTGATGTTACCGAGCCTTATGATAAAGCATGGCGAATTTTAGTTTCCTTAAAACCAGCTCTTTTGGTCGGTGCCAGTTTTATTTCTCTTTATAGTATTAAGCACCCTAAAAAAATCATACGATTAGGGCAACGCGCTATAGGTGCGATTGGCTTAATTCGAGCAATACAGAAGTCCTTCAAAAAAACCTCAGATTAATCATCAATTTTTTTGTCTAAGAATGTTAATTCTTCTTAATATCCTCTTTTTTAATTTCCCTCTATTGTATATCTCACAGCGTAGCCGTGGTTGTTAATTCTAAAAATAGAGAATTATCCAACGAAAATACAAATATAAATCAATATACATTGCAGATAATAGAGTTAGATTAGGAATAAATATCATGAAAAAATTTGAAGACATTGCGTTATTAATTGCCCGTATTTTAATGCCGATTTTATTTATCAGTGCAGGCTACGGAAAAATTGGTGGTTACGAAGGTACACAGCAATATATGCAAGCAATGGGTGTCCCTGGTTTCTTATTACCACTAACTATTTTATTAGAATTAGGCGGTGGATTAGCTATCTTATTTGGCTTCTTAACCCGTACAACGGCTATATTTACCAGCGTCTTTACTCTCTTAACCGCGTTGCTATTCCACAGCAATTTTGCTGAGGGTATGAACCAATTAATGTTTATGAAAAACATGACAATTGCAGGTGGATATTTATTACTGGTTGTGACAGGCCCGGGTAAATGGAGCTTAGATCGTATTTTCAATAAAAACTGGTAATAACGAATTTAGCAATAAAAAAGATCCCCTAGGGGATCTTTTTTTTGTTGATAAAGATTTTTTAATTATCTGACAATCACTCTATGGGTGATATTTCTGTCTCTATTTAAAGGGATCTTCTGCGATACACTAAATTTTA
>NZ_JABUYL010000021.1 GCF_014897315.1 Proteus sp. FME41
GAACCTGGGAATGCCAGGATCAAAACCTGGTGCCTTACCGCTTGGCGATATCCCAACTGATAAATACTTGACGAGGTTAAAATGGTGCGGGAGGCGAGACTTGAACTCGCACACCTTGCGGCGCCAGAACCTAAATCTGGTGCGTCTACCAATTTCGCCACTCCCGCAAAAAAGATGGTGGCTATGACGGGATTCGAACCTGTGACCCCAACATTATGAGTGTTGTGCTCTAACCAGCTGAGCTACATAGCCATCTTTTTTTGCATAACCTTCGTCGGCGTTGCGGGGCGCATTATGCGTATTACAGACAAATCCGTCAACTGCTTTTTGCATTAATTTTCGAGAAACGTGTCCGTTTGCTCGATGGTTAATCATTTTGTCGAAAAAAGATCCAAAAAACAACCTTATTGATAAAAAATATCCCTAAAAATAAGGGAGCACAAAGAGTGAATAAAAAGAAAAAACAAAGCAATAAGAAGAAAGTCTTGGGGGGTAATGAAGTCAAGATGTGGGGTAAAAAAGGTATAAAAAAAGAAATGAAGTGATAAAGTCACACAACATTTCTCTTTTATAAGAACTTACTGATTGAATTTTAGGATTATTTAGCGCTAAAAAGCCTAAAACTCTCTATTCAATTGAATAAGTATAATTTATCAGCAAAAAACTACTTTTCTAATAGCTGCTGAAGCAGTTCTCCATTAAGCATTGCACGTTTAGTCAGAGCAAAGGCTCCGATAGCAGAACGGTGATCAAGCTCTGAGGTAACAACAGGAAGCTCTTCTCTAAATTCTTTCAATACTTGTGTATTAATACAACTTTGGATAGATGGAAATAGGATTTCAGCAGCTTCAGTTAATTCACCAGCTAGGACGACTTTTTGTGGGTTAAAAAGGTTAATTGCAATCGCAATAGCTTTACCTAAATGTAAACCCACTTGTTTGATCGTTTCGACCGCTAGGGGATCATTTTTTACAGCAGCACGACAAATATCTTGAATTTGACATTGTGTCAGTGATAAATGCTGACTTGGATAGCCTTGCTCTAATTGATAGCGCACTTTAGCTTCAATCGCGGTGTTTGATGCAATCGTTTCTAAGCAACCAAAATTACCACAGTGGCAGCGTTCACCAAGAGGGTCTATCTGAATGTGACCAATTTCGCCTAAGTTACCGCGTTGATTGAGAAGTATTTTATTATTAATAATAACACCAGCACCAGCACCACGGTGAATTCGGACTAACAGTGAATCTTCACAATCTCTTGTGGCGCCAAAGTAGTTCTCAGCTAATGCCAAGCTTCGAATATCATGACCCGCATAGCAAGGCAGACTAAAACGTTTTTCTAAGCTACTCACTAAAGCCCAGTTATCCACATTCATATGAGGCATATAGCGCACAATGCCTTTATTGGGATCAACAAGACCGGGTAAGATCACGGAAATTGAAATAAGTTCACGAATACGACGTTGATTTTGCTTAATAAAATCATCAATAGCATTGATCAGTAGGGCTTCAACTTCATGTTGTGTGCTTTGCTCAATAGGGTAGTGCTGCTCAATAATTGCTTTACCACTCAGATCGTAAAGGGCAACTGTGGCATCGTTACGCCCCAGTCGCACACTGACCGTATTAAAATGGCGGTGTTCAACAATAATAGAAATAGCACGGCGTCCACCGGTTGAGGCTTGTTGATCGACCTCTTTAATTAAGCCGCGTTCAAGTAGCTGGCGAGTAATTTTAGTCACACTGGCTGGCGCTAGTTGGCTTTGTTCGGCTATTTGGATACGGGAAATTGGCCCGTGTTGATCAATCAGTCGATACACAATCGCACTGTTAAGTTGTTTAACAAGATCGATATTGCCAATTTGCGTTTCAGTGTTGTTATGACTCATCAGCATATACACCCATTAGTTATCAGTTATTTCAATACCATTGACAAACGTTGTGCAAAGGTTGAAGTCCTTGTCAAAGGAAGCGAGATTAGCGATTTTTCCTACTTCAATTGTCCCGAGTTCTTTTTCTACGCCAATGGCACGAGCTGGATACAGCGTTGCCATTCGTAATGTTTCATCTAATGGAATACCGACATGAATCACGCTATTTTTAATTGCGCCAATCATGGTGAGTGATGATCCACTTAATGTGCCATCAGCATCAACACATAATCCATTACGATAATATATGGTTTTTCCTGCAAAAACGAAGCTATCCATCTCATTTTTATTAGGATCAAGCCCTGCAGGGGCGGTTGCGTCTGTGACTAACAGTAATTTTTCACCTTTCAAACGCTTACTATTACGAATATTTGCCCATGAAACATGCATGCCGTCGGCAATGATACCTGCATAAACCTCAGGTGTATCATAAATAGCTCCCACTAACCCTGGACCTCTTCCTGTAATATAAGGCATCGCGTTATAAAGGTGCGTTGATAATGAAATACCATTACGGAAACCTTTACGCGCTTCTTCATACGTTGAGTTGGAATGACCCGCTGAAACAATGATACCTGCTTTGATTAATTGACGAACATACTTTTCATCAACCATTTCTGGTGCAAGGGTGATTTTTGCGATGACATCGGCGTTATCGCACAAATAGCTAATCATCTGAGCACTTGGCTGACGAATAAATTGCGGATCATGAGTCCCTTTTTTAATCACATTGATATAAGGGCCTTCTAAATGTAATCCCAGCACTTTATTTTTATGTTTTTTCATATAGGCACGTGTTGCTTCAATGCCTGTTTTCATCAATTCATCAGAACAGGTAATTAACGTAGGTAAATAGCTGGTACAGCCTAAATGCTCATTGGCTTTTTGCATAATTTCTAGCGTTTCAACGGTAACATTTTCAGGTGTATCATTAAATTGTACGCCACCACAGCCATTCACTTGCAAATCGATAAAACCAGGAGAAATAATTGCCCCTTTCATATCACGAACTGTAATCTCTTTTGGCAGTTGATCCTGTGGGCAAACCTGCTCAATACGGGAGCCGTTAATAATAATGGCGTGATTTTCTAAACGGTCGTAACCTGTATAAATAACAGCATTTGTTAAGGCAAACATACCTTTGTCTCCTGATAAGGGAAGTCAATCTAAAAAGCCGATATCAGCCAGTAAATTCTGGCTGATAAGTAAGAGAGCTTAGCCTTTTCCACTACTTAATCAGTAGGTACTTATTTTACTAAACTTAGTCTTGGTATTTCTGACACTCTTGCGCTTCGATCTGTTGGAAATAACGCAATGTTTTTACGCGTAATTCCATTGTGGCAGGATCATCACACACTAAAATCGCTTTAGGGTGAAGCTGAACACAGGAAATCGTCCATAAATGGTTAACAGCGCCTTCTGTGGCTGCATGTACTGCTTGCGCTTTATTAACACCTGTTGCCAAAATCATTAATTCTTCAGCATCCAATAATGTGCCAACACCAACAGTCAGTGCGTATTTAGGAACATGATTAACATTATTGTCGAAGAAACGTGAGTTGGCTAAGCGAGTGTCTTCAGTCAGTGTTTTCATACGAGTACGTGAAGAAAGCGATGATGCTGGCTCATTAAATGCAATGTGACCATCATTACCGACACCACCCATAAACAGATTGATTTTGCCATAAGACTTTATTTTAGCCTCATAACGTGCACATTCTGTATCAGGATCTTCTGCATTACCGTTTAATAAATTGATATTTTCATCTTTAATATCAATATGGCTAAAGAAGTTTTCATACATAAAAGTACGATAACTTTGTGAATGATCTGATGGAATACCAACATATTCATCCATATTGAACGTAACAACATGTTGAAAGCTAACTTTTCCTGCACGATGTAATTCAATTAATTCTTTATATGTCGCCAATGGCGTGCCACCAGTCGGTAAACCAAGTACGAAAGGACGATCTGATGTTGGATTAAATGCGTTGATTTTTTCAACGATATAATTTGCAGACCATTTACCAACTTGTTTTGCCGTGGATAGGGGGATTAACCTCATAGTAACCTCATAGAAAAAAGACAAATCTGATAATTCAAGAACGTGTTATTTCAATGTGTGATTATCAGTGGCTCATCTATAACACGAATTTCTTTTCATTTTTAGTCGATGACCCAAATGTCCCGCCAAAAGATATTTTTAATCATAAAATAAGCTTTCGGACTTAGCCAGCATTTCAGCTAAAAAATATACTATATTGGTGACCTCAGTCACAAATTATGACTAATTAATTTGCGATACGAAATAATTTTTTTAGACTGAAAATGGAATTAAATAATTAGCTCATCAATTTTATTATAAAATATGAATGAGTATGAATAAGATCCCGAATAGGGACTATCCAAGGGGGAGTTTGTGAATATTTTAAGTTATCTGCAGAAGATAGGGCGGGCGCTGATGGTGCCTGTTGCTACATTACCTGCAGCAGCAATTCTGATGGGGATTGGCTACTGGATTGACCCAGTAGGCTGGGGTAGCGATAACGCGCTTGCTGCCTTACTTATCAAATCTGGTGCTGCTATCATCGAAAACATGTCAGTCTTGTTTGCCATCGGTGTTGCCTATGGTATGTCAAGAGATAAAGACGGTGCTGCCGCATTAACGGGTTTTGTGAGTTTCTTGGTTGTCACAACACTTTGTTCACCTGCGGCAGTTTCCATGATCAAAGGTATCCCATTAGAACAAGTACCTGCCGCATTTGGTAAAATAGAAAACCAATTTGTGGGGATTTTAGTGGGGGTACTTTCCGCTGAACTTTACAACCGCTTTAGCCAAGTAGAATTACCTCTCGCTCTCTCTTTCTTTAGTGGCCGACGTTTAGTCCCTATTTTAGCGTCATTCCTCATGATCATCGTCGCCTTTATTTTGATGTATATCTGGCCAGTGATTTATGGCGGATTAGTCAGTTTTGGTGAAAGCATTAAAGATATGGGGGCATTAGGTGCGGGTATTTATGCATTCTTTAACCGTCTATTAATTCCTGTTGGTCTACACCACGCATTAAACTCTGTATTCTGGTTTGACGTTGCAGGTATTAACGACATTCCTAACTTCCTTGCGGGTCAGCAAGCTATCGATTCTGGTTTAGCTACAGTAGGAGTAACGGGTCGTTACCAAGCGGGTTTCTTCCCCGTTATGATGTTTGGTTTACCGGGTGCAGCCCTTGCAATTTACCACTGTGCGCGCAAAGAGCATAAAGCCAAAGTTGCTGGTATCATGATGGCGGGTGCGTTTGCTGCATTTTTCACTGGTATCACTGAACCGCTTGAATTCTCCTTTATGTTCGTTGCCCCTGTACTTTATGTTATTCATGCCTTCTTAATGGCGATTTCGGTGTATATCGCCGCAAGTATGGAGTGGATTTCAGGGTTTGGCTTTAGTGCGGGCTTGGTGGATATGTTCTTATCATCACGTAACCCGCTGGCTGTGCATTGGTACATGCTGATTGTTCAAGGTATTGTTTTCTTCTTTATTTACTACGGTATTTTCCGTTTCACTATCACTAAATTCAACCTGAAAACACCAGGCCGTGAAGATGAAGTGACCGGTGATGAAACCGCAGATGGTTATGATGAAGATATAAAAACAGCACCTACCAATAGCAAAGAAGGTATTCAACAAGAAGCACGTCAATACATCGCGGCTATCGGTGGTTCTGATAACTTAACGGGTATCGATGCGTGTATTACTCGTTTACGCCTTAATGTGAAAGATTCTTCTGTGGTTAATGATGCTTACGCTAAACGCTTAGGGGCATCAGGTGTTATTCGCTTAAACAAACAAAGTGTTCAGGTTATTGTGGGTACGCGCGCTGAATTAGTGGCTAATGCAATGCGTGATGTATTAACGCAAGGCCCTGTTGCTGCTTATGAAGGGGCTTCTGCCACAACAGTATCTACTGAAAAAACACCAGTAAAACAAGCTAATACAAATGCAAAAGTATTACTTGAGATGATGGCGCCTTTTGATGGTGAAGTCGTGGCATTGAAAGATGTACCTGATGAAGCGTTTTCCAGTGGTGTTGTAGGCGATGGTCTTGCAATTAAACCAACCTCTAATATTGTGATGGCACCTGCAACCGGTACGGTTGTTAAGATTTTTGATACTAACCATGCTTTTTGTATCGAAACCGATAATGGTGTTGAAATCATCGTGCATATGGGGATTGATACCGTTGCATTAGGGGGCAAAGGCTTTAAGCGTTTAGTTGAAGAAGGTGCAGACGTTAAACTCGGTCAGCCTATTTTAGAAATGGATCTTGATTATCTGAATGCTAATGCTAAATCGATGATAAGCCCTGTAATTGTCAGCAATATTGATGATTTTGATAAAATTGCTGAACAAATCACTGGCGAGGTGGTTGGAAATAAAACCGTTATCTACAAAGTATTAAAATAAATTCTATGCAGATATTTAATCCTCTATAAAGAGATGGTTAAATAAGACGATAAAACGGGGAGTCTTTCAAACTTCCCGTTTTTTTATCTCTATTTTGATAAATATCTCAGGGGTGTATTTAGCTAAGGTATTTATGAAACCTGCTTATTGGATTATAGTGGGTTAATTATGCGTTTTGCTTTGAGGAAAAAATGACCATGAATGAGGCAGATGCCCGCCCAACGAACTTTATTCGTCAAATTATTGACGAAGATCTGGCTACAGGGAAACATGATAGCGTCCAAACGCGTTTCCCACCTGAACCTAATGGCTATCTCCATATCGGCCATGCGAAATCAATTTGTCTGAATTTTGGTATTGCTAAAGATTATCAGGGTAAATGTAATTTACGTTTTGATGATACCAATCCTGTAAAAGAGGATATGGAGTATATCAATTCAATTCAAAAAGATGTTCAGTGGTTAGGTTTCCAGTGGGAAGGTAGCGTTCATTACTCCTCTGACTATTTTGACCAGCTTTATCAATATGCTATTGAGCTGATTAATAAAGGCTTAGCTTATGTTGACGAGCTGAGTGCGGAAGAAATTCGTGAATACCGTGGTACATTAAAAGAGCCAGGTAAAAACAGCCCTTATCGCTCACGTAGCATAGAAGAGAACTTAGCACTATTTGAAAAAATGCGTGCGGGCGGTTTTGAAGAAGGTAAAGCGTGTTTACGTGCGAAAATCGATATGGCATCACCTTTTATCGTGATGCGTGATCCTGTTCTTTATCGTATTAAATTTGCAGAACATCACCAAACAGGGAATAAGTGGTGCATTTACCCAATGTATGACTTTACCCATTGTATTTCTGATGCACTGGAAAATATCACGCATTCTTTATGCACATTAGAATTCCAAGATAACCGCCGTTTATATGATTGGGTGCTGGATAATATCACTATCCCTTGTCATCCTCGTCAATATGAGTTTTCGCGCCTTAATCTTGAATACACGATTATGTCTAAGCGCAAGTTGAACCAACTTGTGACAGAAAATATTGTTAATGGTTGGGATGATCCACGTATGCCAACGATTTCTGGCTTACGTCGCCGTGGTTATACCGCAGGTTCTATCCGTGAGTTCTGTTTACGTATTGGCGTAACCAAACAAGAAAACAATGTTGAAATGGCAGCACTGGAATCGTGTATTCGTGATGATTTAAACGAAAATGCACCACGTGCAATGGCGGTGATTGATCCGGTTCGTTTAGTGATTGAAAATATGCCAGAAGGCGAAGAAATTTTAACGGCACCAAATCACCCGAATAAACCAGAAATGGGTACGCGTGAAGTGCCATTTAGCCGTGAAATTTATATTGATCGCGCTGACTTTAAAGAAGAAGCTAATCGTCAATATAAACGACTGGTATTGGGTAAAGAAGTTCGCTTGCGTAATGCTTATGTTATTAAAGCTGAGCGTGTTGAAAAAGATGAGCAAGGTGAAATAACAACTATTTACTGTACTTATGACGCAGAGACGCTAAATAAAGATCCTGCTGATGGACGTAAAGTAAAAGGTGTTATCCACTGGGTAAGCATTTCACATGCTATCCCTGCTGAAATTCGTCTTTATGACCGTTTATTTAGCGTGCCAAACCCTGCGGCTGAAGATGATTTCTTATCAACAATTAACCCAGAATCATTAGTTATTCGTGAAGGTTTTGTTGAGCGTAGCTTAAAAGATGCGGCTATCGAAAAAGCGTATCAATTTGAGCGTGAAGGCTACTTCTGCGCTGATAAACTTTCAACAACGGATAAGTTAGTCTTTAATCGTACCGTGGGCTTACGTGACACTTGGGCAAAGATTTCTCAACAAGGTTAATCTGACGTACTTTAAGTCACTTTAGTCACTTAATGAAAAAATGCTCGGTAATTATTTATCGAGCATTTTTTTTCTATTTTATTTTTAATGTTGTATTCTTTTTAATCACTTCATCTTCAATATTTATTGTTTTCAGTTAGATTAAGCTCGATTTTTTTATTTTAAACGATAAATTTTTATTTATTTCATTTGAAATAATCAACTTGTTATCACTTTATTCTTCCATTTTTTCATGCCATCACACTAAATAAAACTGTAGTAAGAAAAGTGTGATTTACGCCACATATTTTACATCGTTAAAAAAGATTATTTATAAGTACTACTTATTATTCCTTTCTATAGAAACGAAATTGAATATCGTTTTAAGATTGACTCATAAAATATAATATAATCAATTAATTATATTTGTTTTTCATGAGCGCTTATAAAAGTAAAAAAATGAAACGATCATTTAGTTATGTGCCCTTGGTCATATTTTGATAAAAATTCTTTTTTTTTGGTTGATAATTCGCGTCGCGAAAAATATGCTGTTCCTAACCTAATTTAGGTTTTTTCCCCACTTGGGGTTTTATATTTGGAAATAGGCATTGTGCTTATTTCTTTTTTAGTCAAAGTCGAAGAGGAAACAATGCTATGGTTATGCAACATGCTAAACCAGGCAGGGTGGCACTTGCCGTTATGGGCGCATTGCTTATAACTGCACTACCTGCAAAAATGTCTCATGCTGAAGGGTTTATTGATGACTCAACCTTAACGGGTGGCCTTTTTTATTGGCAACGTGATCGTGACAGAAAAGAGTTAACACCAAATAGCCCTGATTACGGCAAATACAAAGCTAACTTACACCATTCTACATTCAACGCTAATTTAGATTTCTCATCAGGTTATCTTGGTGATTTTATCGGTATTGATTTAGCCGCTTTTGGTGCTGCTGAACTCAATAATAGTGGTCCTGCTGCTCCCAATGAAATTGGTTTTAGTGATGCTAAAAGCCGTTGGGATGAAAATTGGACTGGCGATCGCAGTGGCATGAGTGTGTATAAAGCGGCTGCGAAATTCAAATTAGGTAACTTCTGGGCTCAAGGTGGATATATTCAACCTAAGGGTCAAAGCTTATTGCGTCCACACTGGAGCTTCTTACCGGGAACTTACCGTGGTGCAGAAGCCGGTGCCGTTTTTGATTTCGATAAAAGCGGTGAATTATCTTTCTCCTATATGTGGACTGATGAATATAAAGCACCGTGGTATCGGAATATGTATAACTTCCGTAAAGCTGATCTAGAAACAAACATCAGTTATCTTCATTCATTTGGCGCTAAATATGATTTTAAAAATAGCTTAGTGCTAGAAGGTGCATTTGGTCAGGCTGATGGCTATATCGACCAGTATTTTGGTAAAGTTTCTTACGATTTCCCTATTGCCAATAATGCATTAAGAACGTCTTACCAATTCTATGGTGCGAAAGATAAAGTTACTGGTGGTGGCGTTAATGATGTTTATGATGGGCTGGCATGGCTACAAGCGCTTACTTTCGGTTATACCTACAATGTATTTGATTTCAAAGTTGAAGGAACGTGGGTTAAAGCGGAAGGTAATCAAGGCTATTTCTTGCAGCGTATGACACCGGGTTGGGCAACATCAAATGGTCGTCTTGATGTTTGGTGGGATGGTCGTTCTGACTTTAACGCCAATGGTGAAAAAGCACTTTATGCAGGTGTGATGTATGATCTGAAAAATTGGGATCTCTCTGGCTGGGCGGTAGGGACTTCTTATGTTTATGCGTGGGATGCTAAGCCTAGTGGTAAAGCCATTTATGACCAAGGTCAGCGTATCAGAGAAAGTGCATGGAATGCGGATATTATGTATACGGTTCAAGAGGGTCGCGCTAAAGGAACACTCTTTAAGCTTCACTATACCCGTTATGATAACCATTCTGATATTCCAAGTTATGAAGGTGGTTTTGGAAATATCTTCCAAGATGAAAAAGACGTTAAATTTAATGTAATTATGCCATTTACTATTTTCTAATATCTGCGTGAGGATAAAGTGTATTAATCACACTTTATCCTCCATAAAAATAAAAAGCGAAATACGGTTACGATAAATAAAAATAAGTCTTGTTAATAAAGTGAAGTTGTCCTCTGCAGTAAATAAGTTGTAACACCGTAGAAGTAAAAGAGTTGTATGCAGTAAAACGTAATGAAGTAAAAAATCATGCAGTAAAGTCGTCATGTCATGTCGTCTGAGATAAATGTGAGTGGGTTATGTTTATCTCTTGTGCTTCAGTTATTTCGCAGAATTTGCGTAAGGTATTTACCCTAAAAGGCAGTCAGAGTGGGTATCGTAGTGGGGGGTAAATACCTTTATTTTTCATTCCTCTCTTTCTTTTTCGTCCTTTTCATCCTTGTGCGTTATTTCATTCTATGGCAAATTTCTTCCCATTCATTTTATCTCTCCCCATTTATTATTTTGCATTTAATGCTATTCAATAATGTGAGTTTTCAGGAAGAAGCATGTTAAAGCGATTGGATGATTTTTTATTAGAACCGCCATTGAGGCCTTTTAAAGGTATAAAAAGATTTATTGTGGAGTTTCTTTTTTTCGGTGTAAAAGAGGCTCGATCTTGCTTATTTGCAGGCTTTTTCTTTTTTATTTTATTTGCAACACCAAGTAAAGGGGTATTCGGTATACCCCGTTATGATGTTTTACTTATTCTCGCGATTATTTTCCAATTGTGGATGGTTTGGGGAAAACTTGAAACATGGGATGAATTAAAAGCGATCTGTTTTTTTCATATCGTGGGTTTTGTGATGGAGTTATTTAAAACATCGGCTGCGATTGGCTCGTGGAAATACCCAGATTTTGCTTACACAAAGTTGTGGGAAGTGCCTTTATTTACAGGGTTTATGTATTCTGCTGTGGGAAGTTATTTAATTCAAGCATGGCGCTTTTTAAAAGTACGAATTGAGCATTACCCACCTTATTGGATGGCAACTTTAGTTGCGCTCGCAATTTATATTAATTTCTTTTCTCATCATTTTATTGGTGATTATCGCTGGTATTTAACGGCATTTATTTTAGGCCTTTATGCTCGTAGTGTGGTGTACTTTACGCCTTATGATAAAGAACGGAAAATGCCACTATTACTTGCTTTTGTTCTGATTGGTTTCTTTATTTGGTTGGCTGAAAATTTCGGGACATTTTTTGGTGTTTGGCAATATCCTAACCAAATTGGTGCGTGGTCTGCCGTACATGCAGGTAAGTGGGGTTCTTGGTCATTATTGGTCATTGTGACATTTACCATTGTGGTGCATTTAAAACATATTAAACACAGTATCAGTGTGGCTAAGTAAAGCTATTTACCCTCAGATTTTAGGCAATAAAAAAGGAACTGTTCACAGTTCCTTTTTTTTACTGAGAGATTATCCAGAATGAATTATTTCTCATCATGTGCGTGGCTATCTTCTTTACAATTGCCTTCAGCGCAGTGGCCATATAAATAAAGGCTATGATTGGAAAGTTTGATACCATGACGTTCAGCGATGTTTCTTTGGCGTACTTCAATCGCATCGTCTGTAAACTCGATAACTTTACCACAATCAAGACAGATTAAATGATCATGATGTTGTTGTTGAGTTAATTCAAATACTGATTTACCACCTTCGAAATTATGTCGGGTAACAATACCAGCATCGTCAAATTGGTTTAAGACGCGATACACGGTTGCCAGACCAATCTCTTCACCGATATCGATGAGTTTTTTATAGAGATCTTCAGCACTGACATGATGGCACTCAGGATCCTGGAGCACTTCCAAGATCTTTAAGCGAGGAAGTGTAACTTTTAACCCAGCATTTTTTAACGCTTTATTATTGTCGGTCATGCGGATTTAATCCTGTTGCTAATGGTGAATTTAATTTCTGTGCTCACAAATAGGGTTTATTCATTAACACTCGGGTGAATAAATAACCTTATTGATTATAGGCATGATATTTAAAAATAAACACCCCTACCTATCACACTATCTTAGCACACCATTGAATAATTATCATTCTCAATATTGAGTATTTATTTTATCCCAGAATTTCGTCTAAGCTCATTTCTTCTTTGATTTGAGCAACCCAAGCGTCAACACGCTCTTCGGTTAATTCTGGTTGGCGATCTTCATCAATCGCAAGACCGATAAAGTGATTATCATCTGCAAGCCCTTTAGAGGCTTCAAAATGATAACCTTCAGTTGGCCAGTGACCCACAATGACAGCACCACGAGGTTCGATAATATCGCGGATTGTTCCCATTGCATCACAAAAATATTCTGCATAGTCTTCTTGGTCGCCACAGCCGAACAGCGCAACAAGCTTACCATTAAAATCAATATCTTCTAATGTTGGGAAAAAGTCATCCCAATCGCACTGTGCTTCACCGTAATACCAAGTAGGAATACCGAGTAACAGAATATCGAACGCTTCAATATCTTCTTGGCTGGATTTTGCGATATCGTGAACTTCGGCATTATCCGCGCCCAGTCTTTCTTGAAGCATTTTGGCAATATTTTCAGTGTTGCCGGTATCACTGCCGAAGAATATACCTATGATTGCCATAAAGTGAGATAACCTCTTTTATTCTATGTTCGCCATATTTTAAGTTGTAGCGTTATTGACTGCGTTTATTTGCACTAGTTGCATACTTTTATATACTTTTAGTGACTCATTCACTTGTCGCCTAGCTGCACCTCGAAATATTTAGAGTCTATTTGTCTGTGTTTGAACAATTACTAGTGAAAGATAAGCATTGTGTTTTCATCATCGAAAACTAAAAATGTATTCTGACGAAAATAGCAGGGCAATTCTGTCGAATTTGTGTGGTTTACCTGCTAGCTATTCTCATTTTGATGCATTTTTAAGGCATGATTTTGTGCCAATTGCTCTAGTAATATTTCTTCAATAAGTTCGCTACGACTAACATTTCGTGCCGTTGCTAACTCATTAAGCGCATCCACAGCATCTTCATTTAGTTTTAACTCAACTCGACGTAAGCCATTAACTCTGTCACGCCTTAATTGGTTGCGTTTATTAATTCTAAGTTGTTCATCCCGAGAAAGCGGGTTTGTTTTAGGTCGCCCAGGTCTGCGTTCATCTGCGAACAAATCCAGCGTGGTGCGATCAGTTTGTTCTTTTGCCATAAATTTTGCTGTGAAAGGGCGTATACCAATGACTTAATTGTGAAACGCCCAATAATACCCCACATAGTGATGTCTCGCCACTGCTTCCTGAGTTTAACCTATTGTGATTTCGTCTTTTTATCAATAGATAGCACTATTAAGTCTAATAATTAGACATTCTACTCAATGGATATTTTATTAATAATACGATTTTAGACAATTAAGCTCTGGCTAAAAAGCGGCGAATAGCCTTAATAACGGAGTCTGGTTTTTCTGAATGTACCCAATGTCCTGTGTTCGCAACAACAAAGGCCGTAGCAAGTGGAAATTGACGCGCAATATCTTCACGATATTCATCTAAAATGTATGGTGATAAACCACCACGAATAAATAACACTGGATGATGCCAAGCGGGAACGTCTTGCCAACTAATAATCTCTGAATAGGCCTTTTTTATTGCGGGCAAATTAAATAACCATTTACCATTCTTAAATGACTTAAGTAAAAATGGGATAACACCCTCTTCTTGAATAAAAGGATGCATAATTTCTACCGCATCTTGACGACGAGTGACTTGAGCGTCAGTGACAGCTTCTAATGCAGCAAAAATTTTATCATGGCGACGAACATTGTAAGCAACGGGCGACATATCAATGACCACAATCCGAGCAATGCGGTCAGACGCCAAGGCTGTCATTGCCATCGCAATTTTTCCGCCCATGGAGTGCCCGATAATAATCGCTTTTGGGATATTTAAGCTATCAAGCAATGTGAGTACATCTTGTGCCATATCTTGATAGTTCATACTTTCACTGTGGGGAGAATGACCATGATTGCGCACATCAATTTGTATCACCAAATTATCATGGCGAAGGGCGCGACCTAAGACACCTAAATTGTTGAGATCACCAAAAAGGCCATGAATTAAGACGATAGGTAAATTGGATGTAGGTGGGGTTTCAGGTGTATGCAGTTGATAATTTAATACTGTATTGAGTTTCATATCAGTGACCAAAATAAGTGCGATTTTTTCTATGATGACATGTGAAACGGACTTAGCCAACTTATCGCAAGAATATGAATGGGTGATACAGGAGAGAAATAATTGATAAGAGAAATTTATAAAAAACTATATAATAGATGTTATCTAGATGTATATTCTAAACTTATTTAAAAAGTTGAAATCTTGACATTGCTCAAAAATAAATACTTAGAATTTTATATTATTTGATGGCTGGAGTGGTGTGATAGGGCGGTGTTTAAAACTGACTTTGTGCGAATAAGTCCAAAGAATAGAAGATGATACCGAGATAAACAATAGGATAAATACCAAGCTTAGCCTTTGAAACGGTAGGATCTCGAATAGATCCGCTTTAAGTGATTGAAATTTTACCTATTTTGTTTTTAAAGATTATATCTTATAATCCTAATTACTTTTTTTTGAAAATAGTACTGGGTAGCAATGAAAAAGATAGAAATTGATGACGAACTTTACCGCTATATTGCTAGCGAAACTAGACATATCGGTGAAAGCGCTTCAGATATTTTAAGGCGTCTACTGAAGCTTGATGCCAAACAGCCCGTACAGCCAGTCATTGTCACTGAGTCAGTACAACCACCTGTTATTAAACAGGAAGCTGAACCTAAATCGATTACACCAGCAAAAAATCCGGTCCGTGAAATGCGTGAACTGCTGTTATCTGACAGTTATGCAGAAAAAACAAAATCAGTTGATCGCTTTTTACAGATCCTTTCTACGTTATATAGCCTAGATAGCGCTACTTTTACTCAATCTGCTGAAACAGTGCATGGACGAACACGCATCTATTTTGCTGGTGATGAACAAACATTACTCGATAGTGGACGTCATACAAAACCGCGCCATATTTCAGGCACGCCATTTTGGGTTATCACTAACTCAAATACTGAGCGCAAAAGAACGATGGTACAAAGCATCATGCAGGATATGCAATTTCCTGCTAATGAGATTGATAAGGTGTGTGGAACTATCTAACCACTATTGTTAATTGATGCATTGCAAAGGCTTTTGTTTAAAGCGTGCTTGTAATGTTAAATAGGAGAAGATTTGTGGCAATTCATCCAAGAGCAGGGCAGCATACTCGTCAAAGTGATCTGATTAATGTGGCACAATTAACGTCGCAATATTACTCACTTAAACCACAAGCTAGCAATAATGCTCATCGTGTGAAGTT
Source organism: Proteus sp. FME41 (assembly GCF_014897315.1). Taxonomy (GTDB): domain Bacteria; phylum Pseudomonadota; class Gammaproteobacteria; order Enterobacterales; family Enterobacteriaceae; genus Proteus. The sequence continues at coordinate 15,638 of NZ_JABUYL010000021.1, forward strand.
TGGTACGTCTGGTCATCGCGGAAGTGCAAATCGCCATAGCTTTAATGAAGCCCATATTTTGGCAATTGCACAAGCTATTGCTGAAGTACGTGCTAAAAATGGAGTAACAGGGCCATGTTATGTGGGTAAAGATACCCATGGACTGTCAGAGCCTGCCTTTATTTCTGTTTTAGAAGTGCTTGCCGCCAATAAAGTTAAAGTGATTATTCAAGAAAATAATGGCTATACACCCACACCGGCAGTCTCTTTTTCTATTTTGACTTACAACGAAGCACATCAAGACATCGCTGACGGAATTGTTATCACACCATCTCATAACCCACCCGAAGATGGCGGTATTAAATATAACCCATCCAATGGCGGGCCCGCCGATACAGATTTAACCTCTGTTATTGAAAAACGTGCAAATGAGCTGCTTGAAAATAACTTAGCGGGTATTAAACGTCTTTCTTATGACGAAGCATTAGCAAGTGGTTATATTGAAGCACAAGATTTAATTATGCCTTATGTCAAAGCGTTAGGTGACGTTGTTGATATGGAAGCTATTAAAAAAGCAGGCTTAAAATTAGGCGTTGATCCACTAGGTGGATCGGGTATTGAGTATTGGAAACGTATTGGTGAGTATTACGGTCTTGATCTTGAATTGGTTAACGATCAAGTCGATCAGACGTTCCGTTTTATGACACTTGACCATGATGGTGTTATTCGTATGGATTGCTCATCACCATGGGCAATGGAAGGCTTATTGCAACTACGTGATAAATTTGATTTAGCCTTTGCAAATGATCCAGATTATGACCGCCATGGTATTGTAACGCCTTCTGGTTTAATGAATCCAAACCACTATTTAGCTGCTGCAATTAATTACCTTTTCCGCCATCGTCCACAATGGGCTAAAGGGGTGAAAGTGGGTAAAACATTGGTTTCAAGTGCGATGATTGACCGTGTTGTGGCAGACTTAGACCGTGAGCTAGTTGAAGTACCTGTAGGTTTTAAATGGTTTGTTCAAGGTTTATTTAGTGGTGAGTTTGGCTTTGGTGGTGAAGAAAGTGCGGGTGCATCTTTCTTACGCTTTAATGGTAAACCATGGTCAACGGATAAAGACGGTATTATTCTATGCTTGTTAGCCGCAGAAATGAAAGCGGTAACAGGCAAAGATCCACAAGAGCATTATAACGAGCTCGCACAGCGTTTTGGCTCACCAAGTTATAACCGCATTCAAGCCTCAGCCACCCATGAACAAAAAGCACTACTGTCTCGTTTATCGCCAGAAATGGTAACAGCAAGTACGTTGGCGGGTGATCCTATTACTGCGCGCTTAACACATGCATCCGGTAATGGTGCGTCTATTGGTGGCTTAAAAGTGATGACGGATTATGGCTGGTTTGCAGCTCGTCCTTCAGGCACAGAAGAAGCGTATAAAATTTACTGCGAAAGCTTCCGTGGCCCTGAGCATCGTGAATTAATTGAAAAAGAAGCCATTGAAATAGTAAATAATGTCTTTGCTAACAAATAAGTTAGTGCAATAAGTTATTTATATAGAATACACTCTACCAAAAGGTAGAGTGTATTTTTTTAATCATTAAATATTTTTAGATCACAACATTGATATCCATCATTGAGGTTGATTTAGAATTACAAACAGAGTGGATAATCAATGCAAAATAATTTTGTTTTACGCAGTGTCCGTTACATGTTGGATTTAAGTGATGCGCATGTTGTTGAAATCATGAAACTGGCTGATTTCACCGTTACAAAAGAGTTGGTAAATTGCTGGTTAAAAAAAGACGATGAACCTGAATTTGTCGAATGTGACGATAATGCAATGGGGCATTTTTTAAATGGCCTAATTTTTTATCGTCGTGGGAAAGATGAAAACTTCCCTGCACCAGAAGTTGAAAAGCGTATCACAAATAACATTATTTTAAAAAAACTGCGTGTTGCTTTTGAGCTAAAAGATGTTGATATTCTTAATATTTATGAGCTTGCGGATTTCCGTGTTTCTAAGCCTGAGTTAAGCGCTGTATTTCGTAAACCAGGACATAAAAACTACCGTAACTGTGGTGATCAACTGGTAAGATACTTCCTGAAAGGATTAACCGAAACCCTACGTGGTAAAGGTAAAACGGTTAAGAAATAAGTTCGGGATATTTTTAAGCTATAAAATTGATAACACCCCAAAATTGGTTTTCAATATTGGGGTGTTTTTTATGGTATTAGCTGGCAAATAAATACATTTATTACTCCTGTTGTATTACTTAGTAATACAATGCAGGAAGGATTTATGGCACGAGTAACGAGTGTAACTTTGGGTGAACATTTTAATGGTTTTGTTGGTGAAATGATTAATTCAGGACGTCATGGAAATACCTCCGAGGTAATCAGAGATGCTTTACGTATGATGGAAATCAGAGAAGAACGGCTCCAAATAGTTCGTAAAATGGCACTAGATGGTGTGAATTCACCAGAAAGTAAAAATAACATGGATGATATTTTTGCAAGAGCTGAAAAGGACTTAAATGTATAAACTTTCTAATTTAGCAGAAGAAGATATTTATCAAATTGCACGTTATACCGTTCAGCAATTTGGTGTAACTCAGGCAAAAAAATACCATAATGAGTTAAAACAGACATTTGAGCTACTTGTTCGAGCACCTTGGATTGGGCGAGAGTGCAATTGGGTATGTGATGATTTGAGACAATTTGAGTTTAAAAAACACTCAATTTATTAGCTACTAAAAAATGATGCCTATTTATCGCTTGTCTTATCCATCATTCAATGGATGTTGATTCTCTTGATTTTCCTGAATAAATATTTCATTACTTACTGCTAAATGTATTATTCAGTTATATATTACTTAGCAGTAGATCTATGTTATTAATACTAAAACCCGCATTCTTAAATATCCTACCTCTCTTTCCTTATTTGATTTTTCTCTTTTTTGATAATTTATTATCGAAATTATTTACTACAACTTTGGTTAGGTAAAAATACTGATCTTATTTTGTTAATGATTGTGTCATTTATGTTTCATTTTTGTTTCTGTTCTGAAATTTAATTACATATCAAGCAAAATAAAGGTGATTTTTCGCACGAATTTAGTGGTCTGATCAGTAGTAAAATTTCATCAAATGAGGTAAAATTTCAACATCAAATTAATCTCTATACAGGAGAGCACTATGCCAGCTTATAACGAATATACAAAAAAACATGTTTTGGCCCGTCGTACTGGTGCTGTTGCGCTAGGTGTTGCGGCATTTCCTGTTATGGTTTTCCACCCTAAACGTGCACAATTTTATAGCTATATACACCGTGTATGGTCTAAAACAAGTGATAAACCAGTTTGGCTGGCAAAATCAGAAGTGGCATTAAATAGCCATAAATAACAGAACATCAAATTAACGCCTGCGTAAGTAGGCGTTATTTTTATCCCCCCCTTATTTAAGCATTTTGCAATGCTACCTTCTTGTTTTTTCTTAACTTCAAATAATCCGCAAATTTTACGTTACAATAAAGAATAATGGTTTACTTAAACGGATGCTTTTAACCTATTGCTATTTATTAGATTGTTATATAAATAGTGGCATTCGTGATAACAGGGAGATGAATAAAATGAAGAACACTGATCTGGAATTAGTGATCAATGAGAAGCTCAGTATTGAAAATTTTCAAGACTATGCGCCTAATGGCCTTCAAGTCGAAGGGCGTCCTCATATTCAAAAGATAGTCACAGGCGTGACTGCCAGCCAAGCTTTACTTGATGAAGCAGTTCGATTAAACGCCGATGCGATTTTAGTCCACCACGGCTATTTTTGGAAAAACGAGCCTGTTGTTATTCGCTCAATGAAACGCAACCGTTTAAAAACATTACTCTGTAATGATATTAATCTTTTTGGTTATCACTTGCCGTTAGATGCGCACCCAATCTTAGGTAACAATGCTCAATTAGCGTTAAAAATGGGCGTTAAAGTTGAGGGTGAAATATTACCTTTAGTGCCTAAAGGTGTGTTTGATTTACCTTTAACACCTATTGAATTAAAAGAACGTTTAGAAAAGGCGTTACAGCGCAATGTATTGCATTGTGGTGATAATGCACCTGAAGCTATCCGTAGTATTGCGTGGTGTACCGGTGGCGGTCAGGGTTTTATTCAAGATGCCGCAGAGCAAGGTGTAGATGCTTTTGTGACAGGTGAAGTCTCAGAACAGACCATTCATATTGCAAGAGAAATGGGCGTTCATTTCTTTGCTGCGGGGCACCATGCAACAGAACGTTATGGTATTAAAGCATTAGGTGAATGGCTGGCTCAAACACATCATTTAGATGTGACATTTGTTGATATTGATAATCCCGCATAAACCCATTTATTCTTATTTTAAAAGCTATCTCTCTTTAATTAGAGAGATAGCTTTTTTCGCTAATATAATTACTCGTTAAGTTGAATAGGTAATGGGCTTTGCAATTGTTGCAGATTATCGCATAACCAAATTAACTGTAATAATGCCCGTGAATCACGGGAAGTTAATGCTAAATAATCGGCTAATTGATCAGCAATTAATGTCATTCCTAAATCATCTGCGGTGTGTTTGCTTATTTCTAATTGCTCTTTTTGCATTTCAGAGAGTAATTCCCGCCCAGTACACGCCTGAGCTTCTAATACCGATAAAATAGGGCGACAGAATTTTTGTGCTAACGTAGGCTCACTGTGATGCATTGCTGTTTGTTGCTTACGTTTAGCCATATATTCTTGAATACGGCTAATAAAACCAGATTGCTTTTTCTTACGTGGAAATTGGTCAAAATCGAGGTAAAACATTTCAATGCCTTTCTCTGTTTTAATCCAAATGGTTGTTGGCAATAAATCCATATTGAGATCACGCCGAACAGGTTGCACTGTGATTGCAACAATTTCTAACTCTTTTTTGGTAAGAAAGCGCAATTCCTCTAGATTATTTTGTGTTGTTCCTTCCCAATAAAGGCGCAAGAATGCTGAGTTCTCATGATTATCAGACACCTCCCAAATAACGCATTGCTCTACTTCGTACCAAATTAAAGGTTTGTAGTTTTTGATATGTAAAACAAGGGGAGAAAGAAATCCTTCAGCTTGATTGGCAAAATAATCGGGTAATACTTGCCAATTATTGATGCCTAGTTCAGTTTGTAGGGTGTTGTAATCCACAATATCAAGAAAATCAGTGTGGTTTTGAGCGAAGCTCTCGCCAACAGTCGCCAGTTTTCCTTCATCAGAAATACGAGGCTCTTGCAATAAAAAAGGGCGACGCATTAATTTATCTGCAGTCTGCTTCCATAATGACAAACTATTCCAAACACCATAACGATTAAACAGGGTATCAAGCTGATTAGGGCGAGCTTGTGTTGCTTGTAATAGCTGTTTTTCTTCATTATCCCAAAAGGTAAAGGTTGCTCCTAATGCACCGCTTTGTGCTGTCCACCAATTCGCCCCAACAGGAATGAGAGAGAGGCTGGTTTTTTTATCATCATATTGACGACGAAGCTGCCCTCGCAACGCTTTTAACTGTTCAGGTGCCGCATTAGATAATTGAAATAGATACGCCGAAATATGGGCTAATAAGCGTAAGACATTGGCTTCATCCATAGTGAAATGTCTTTCAGCTAACAGCTTAACTTGAGTACTCAATGTCCGTAAATAAGAGGCTAAACGAGGTAAACCTTCTGCACGCGCTGACATATTGAGTAAATGCAACTGTGTGGCACTGCTTAAGCTGATGTGTGATAGCCCTTGGCGCAATAAGTCATAAATAAACTGCTCAATGGTGCTGATTAGCGCGATTTCTTCCTCATTAAGAGGGCGCTTTGATGATTGTACGGTTATTAGCTCTTCAGGCCATACCCAAGGTTGTGTATGTTGTTCAAATAATTTTGCCACAATAGCGAGATGAAACGCTTTTTTCTGTGAGTCAGAAAAAGGTGATAACATGCCATCATAACCACTGGCTTGTAAGAAAATAACAGGCTCATCGACATTGGGTAATTGAATTTTTAGCTGAGTACCTGTGTCTTCTAAGTTAAGGGTTGTATTTTCCCACTGTTCAACTAATTTAATCGCGGCACGACATGCCGGTTTACCTGACTTTTTGATTAAGACTTCCGGATCAAGAGCAAATAGCGTGGGTAACAGCGGGGTAATTTTAACGGGTTCAGTAATAGCTTCTGGCAATATATCAACACTATTATCATTATTGGAATTATCGGTGCTGTTATTGGTTTGTAGCCATAAAATGGCCGCTAAAATATGTTTACAACAACTGGAAGCAGAGCAATCGCAACTGGCTTGTTGGATACCCGCTTCATGTAAAACAACATGTTGCCCATCACTGCTAAACTGCCCTGTATTGGCATCAGTGAGAGAAACTTTTTCGTTTTCAACATCTTTTCTTGCGCGTCTTAATAATCCTGCATTTGCAAAGACAGTGAGCGCATCTTCATCGTAATGAAAGTAAACAGTTTGCCAACTCATTGCATTACCTCTGCCAACCATTGTGCGAAATGTTCAGGTGTTAATGCTGCAACTTGCATACCTCTATCTGCGAGCTTTTGTGCAATCGCAGAGTCATAAGCAGGTTGAGCTTCATCATCAAGTGCTGCAAGCCCTAGCAATTTGACTTGTTGGCTATTCAGGCGCTGCGTGCAATCTAATAAACGACTTAGAGATCCCCCTTCTTCAAAGTCACTGATAAGTGAAATCACGGTACGTTTAGGATTTTTAACCAAGCTTTCGCAATATTGCATTGCACCGGCAATATCAGTACCACCGCCCAACTGTACGGTCATTAAAACTTCAACGGGATCGTCAGCTAAATGTGATAAATTGACCACTTGAGTATCAAAAACGACTAAAGAGACATTAACCGCAGGTAGTGAAGCTAAAATACTAGCACAAACAGCCGCATACATAATTGAGCTAGACATTGACGCACTTTGGTCAACACAAAGGATCACATCCCAAGGAAAATGCTGTTGCATACGTGAGTTAAAATAAGGGGTTTCAATCACTAAGCGGCGATTTTGAGTATCATAATGTTTTAAGTTTGCTGCAATGGTCGCACGCCAATCAAAATTACGACTATTAGGCACTAAAGAGCGTCTAAAACGATTACGGCGACCCGTTAATGATTGGCGAAAATTATTACGGATTTGACGTAGAATATCGTCAACTACCTTACGAATAATCGTTTTAACAGCATCCCGCGTATCTTCGCTCATTCGTCCGCGTAAGCTTAATAGTGTTTTGGCTAACGCTTTTGTAGGTTCCATTGCTTTTAACGTATTGGGATCTTTAAGAAAACTACTGATTTGATAGCGCTCAATAGCTTGTGATTGCATACGTTCAAAGGTGCTATTAGGAAAAAGCTTACGTGCTTGATTGAGCCAATTTACGGCAGTGAGTTGCGATGCATCAAGTGATCCATGACGGCCACGCTCTTGGCGAAGCCCTCGGCGCTGGTATTCTCGACGATAGAGAAAATCGAGTGTGCGCTCAACTTTAAGATCCTCGGCATTAAACGTAGCTTGCCCTAAAGCATCATCAGCATATTGGCCTAAAATCAGGCGCCAGCGTTTTGCTTGTTGTATTTTATCCTCAGGCATATCGTCATCACGCTGACTCATGAGCATTGTCTCCTTTCTCTGCTTTCTTAATATCAAACCAAGAAATGATGCCTTGTTCCATTATTCGCTGTTGTAATTTTTGATTGAGTTTGGTGGCTTCAAGCATCTGTTTTGCACTAAATTCTGACTGCCATAATGACAAGGCTTGTGTGTCTAAACCAATGTCATTGGCAATATATTGTGCAAGCTCTGCATTTTGTTTGGGATTGAGTTGGCTAAACGCAAAACGCAGATCAGGCAAGATCTGAATAAATCGTTCTTCATCCCATTGCTGTAATAGGGTATTTAGGTGATCAACCAATAAAGGTAAGCGAATAACAAGCTCTGGTGCAGCTCGCATAATTCCGACAAAGTAACCGATGGATTGTTCTGGATCACTGCCCGTACTAAAGGTGGTATTTAATGCGCTAACGAGCGTATTTTCATCAATATATGAGCCTAAATAACGTAACGCATCAACAGCACCTTTTAATAAAGGGACGGTATCTAATTGACCATCAAGACGATTGAGTTGCTGATAGAAATCACGTTTATAATCATGTTGATAAGTAAGTGATGGCATAAATTCAATTAGTTCACGCAAAGAGAGCAGGGCCTGTAGATTGCTTTCTTGTTGTTGTTCGTCACCCTGAGCGAGTTGCTCTAAGCAAAAGAATGCCTGTGGAATAACTTGGTGTAGGCGATTTTCAAGCGCAAGTTCGTCAGTAATATCAAGATATTGCCGGCCTCGCCATAAATGGATCAGTTTATGCCCACATTGTGTTAAGGACTCAAGGCGAAAATCTTGCTGAATATAACTGTCTAACAGTTTAAAGAGTGATGGAATGCGCTGGTGGAGTCCAATTAGTGCTGCTTGGATTAATAACGTAACTGCACTCTGGCTCGAACGACTTTGCCCTTGTTCTTCAAGCTGCTTCTCCATTGATAACAGCTTATTTAGAGCGATAGCTTCAAGTTGAGAGCCTTTCTCTGATAATGAAATCAGTTCACCTTCCACATTAGGTGTCCAAGCGTATTGCCACTCTTCAAATAACAAATCGAGTTGGTGACCTGAAAGAAAATCAGGGCCACTGACGCGATGTGCAAAGTGAATGTCTAAGAAAGCCAATAAATGTAAAAAACGGCTTCTTAAACGGTGTTGGGGGTTACGGTAAACATCACATTTTGTGGTTTTTGCTAATGTATCATCCAGTTTAAAGCGGAAGCCTTTGGCGCGCTCATAGGTTTCATTTACCAAGGGTGGAGTTGCCGTACCTAATGGAATTTTGCCTAAAAGGTAGCCTGAAAAACAGGTTTTAATTTCAGCCCATAATTCACTTTGGCTATCGTCTAAACTGCCTTTAATAAAGGCACTTTGTAAACCATCAAGCAGATCATAGCGACCTGTACCTGCATGATCTCTTAATAGCGCGAGGCGTAAACTCTGTTCAGCCGCCAGTTTTACCGCTAAATAGCTAGGTGGATTATCAAATTGTTTTTCTCTGATCGCTTGAGCCACCGAGCTTAGAAATGCGATACCCATTTTATTGCGATAAACGTGGGTGGGCTGTTTAGATATGTCCGTATTTTCTAATTTATCATGATGCTGTTGCATCAAGCTTTGCCAAGCTTGTTGGTAAAAAGCCGGTGATGGCATACCTGAAGCATAGCCATTAAGTGCATCTAATCGGTCAAAACTATAGCGAATGAGCCAAGCTTGCTCTTTTTGACCCATTTTTTGCATTTTAGTGAATTGCTTTTGTTCTGTGCTAGTCATGGCAAAAGAGTGAGATTGTGAATTCGATAAACCTTCAATTAATGCAAGGGTATGAAAACCGCCGGTAACAATCAGAATTTTAGCATTCGGTTCTTGTTGTTTGATGAGTTGAATATGCGCCAACATATGCGTTTCACGTTGTGAAGAACCTTCAGATTCAAGCACTTCAGGTTCATAGTCAAGACGTGCAAGCGCGCACCAAATAAAAGTATCATTAAACAGAGATTGCCAATCGGCTAAGGCTTCAATACTGCGTAATTCAAAAAGATGTTCCCAAACATCATCATGATCACGGCAATGACATTTTTTGGCTAATTGTGCAATAAATTGACTATGGGCTAAATAACGTTCTTTTTGTAAGCTACGGCTTTGCGAATCGCTATACTCTTCATTATTGACTTGAGCCGCCCAAGGTAAATCGATAAAGCGTGTTTTAGCATTAATACGTAAACCGCCTCGCAATGCTTGCCATTCTGGTGAGTATTCACAAAAGGGGAAATAAGCAGAGTGTAGTGATTTTTCACGCTCTTCTTGGTCACCATCATTATGCAAATACTCGGCTTGTCCCATAATGGCAACGGGTGGCTGAGTCTCTTTATCGATTAAACTAGGAATAAGTGAATTAAAGGTATCAGGGCCTTCAATTAAAATATAGTCAGGTTTTACTGAATCAATTAAGGATAAAACTGCATAAGCGCAAGCGGGGCTATGGTGGCGTACAGGGGCAAAATAGAGATGTTGTTGCTGTAACGACGTCCATTTCAGTCGTGCTTGGTCAATTCTTTCTGGCAAAGGTATTGAAGGTAGCGTCACCGTGTCGATCCCTTTTCTGGGTGAAAAGGCAGAGTCAGTTAACTCTGCCTTTAATAGATAAATAACGTATTTTAATGTGTCGCAATTAATCTCAGCGTTTTATTGCCAAAACTCTTTCGATGAATCAAAGAACGCTTTCCACACTTTACTGTTTCTTGCACGCTCTCTGGCGACATTATCCATGTAATAACGAATACGCTTGATGTCATCAGCATTGTCTTTTAATACAACACCAATTAATTGGCGCGCAATGGCACCTGCATTCATGACGCCATCACCTAAATAATGCGCTTCTAATGCACAGGCATAAGCAATGTTTACTGCTTCTGCGGTTGACATAACGGCATCAGGTGTTTTGATATTACCGCCTTCTTGCGTATTACCTGAACGTAACTCTTGGAATGTTGTGACTAATAATTCCACCACATCAGTCGGTACGGTGATTTCACTTGATAAAGAGCCTAATTCATTTTCAAGTTGTGATTGAATTAAGCTGATTTCAAACGCGGGATCACGAATAGGTTTTACGGTTTCAAAATTAAAACGACGCTTTAATGCAGCAGACATCTCGTGTACACCACGGTCACGCAAGTTTGCTGTACCAATAAGGTTAAAACCTGGTTTTGCACTAATGCGCGCACCGTCGCCCATTTCGGGGATCATCAACTGTTTTTCTGACATCAAAGAAACCAACACATCCTGAATTTCAGGAGGGCAACGAGTTATCTCTTCGAAGCGAACAATTTTACCGTGCAACATACCTTGATAAAGCGGAGAACCCACTAATGCGCGCTCTGTTGGGCCCTCTGCTAATAATAATGCATAGTTCCATGAATACTTGATATGATCTTCTGTTGTGCCCGCTGTACCTTGGATCGTCAGTCCAGAATCACCACTGATCGCTGCCGCAAAAAGTTCAGAAAGCATTGATTTCGCCGTACCCGGCTCACCAACTAGCATTAAACCTTGCTTACCTAATAATGTGACAATTGCGCGATCAACCAAGGCATCATCGCCGAAAAACTTAGGTGTGATGCCTAACGCATCATCACCTAAAATAAATTGGCGTACAGCACGAGGAGAGCGAAGCCATCCTTGTGGTTTAGGATTATTAACATCTGCTTTTGTTAAACACGCTAACTCTTGAGCAAATCGAACTTCAGCACTTTCCCTGATTGCTTGTTGATCTGCGGGTGCTTTTTTAGCCATATTCTTTCCTAATTATCCCTATCTTTTACCAAGGTGTTTTCTTTTCCCATTCAGGATCGAATCCTGCACAAGCTTCTGCGATCTTCAGATAATCGGCATAGCTCTCTGCTAATAAGATTGGCGGTACTTCTTTTAACTCAATATTGTTACGATCCCAATAATCTTGCTGATTTTTCTCAAAGCTTAAATCAAATAAGACCGCAGGGATGTTTTCTTCAGGAACATAGCTACCACTGAAACCGATGTTGACGTAGTAGTTTAAACTAGAGAAGAATTTGTAATAGTGAGAGAACGAGCCACCATCTTCTGCAGGGCCACGTTGATAACCCATTTTGGTTAAAATACCTCGTAAGGTGAAGGTATCAGTGATCCAACCCTTTCTATCTTCAACTTCGGTTTGTGTCAGATCTAAATCAGGGATTTTATGTTCCATTTGTGGGAATAAGAACTTCACTTTGTAATCTTTAAAGTGTGCAATCCATGCTTTACGCTCATCTTCATTAACCAACGCGGCATGAGCGAGTTGTATTAATGAATCATTTTGTAACGTTACTTCATCATCTTCAAGGTTAAGTAATGCGCCATCATCAGAAGGGCGGAATGTATTGATCACTTCGCCATCTTTCACTTCTTGCCAAATTAGTTGCTCAATCAGTTTATGCATAATAGGGTGAGCTAAAATATACTCTTGCCAATCAGCGCTTAACCATTGACGTTGAGCACACATGGCTTCGTATAAACGCACACTTTGTAATTCAATAACTTGTTTGAGCTCTTTTTTACTTGAAGTGAAAAGTTTTTTTGCTTCTTTAATCAGCTCTGCATCATCATTTTTGCGCGCGGCGGGCAAGGCTTTAACTTCTTTGCCTTCTGGATTAAACAATACTAGTTTTTGTTTAGCATCCATTTTGGCAGTAAAAATACGCTCGCCATATTCCAGTACTAATGTTCCTGTATCGTCAAAGCCCGCAGTTGGAATGGTTCTATCCGCTAATTCGTCCGCACTCCAACCATTACGTTCTGCGATTTGAGTGACTAAATTACGGGCTTTTTCTTGTACAGATGCAGTACGATAACGACGAGATAACGACAGAAGAAGCTGAATAATAATAGGGTCATTACTTGATGCAACTGCATCAATCATTGCTTCAATTTGAGCACGGCGCTGATAGTGGTCACGCATATAATTACGTAACACGGACACCGCAACATGGCCTTCAATACCACAGATAAGCGCAAGCATGCCTTTATCACTAATGGCAGAGCCTAAATAACGACGTAAAACTTCGTTTTTAATCTCTTCTATCACAAACTCTAAAGTGCAATTTTCGTATTTGGCGTAATATTCAGGATAGCGTTTAGCCCAGTTTTGATAATTGCTTAAGCGACCTGGAGCCTCACGTTGCGCTTCAACCATGGCTTCTTCTAACGTTGGGCCTTTAATATCTTGAGCAACAAAAGTATGCAGAATAAAGCTGGAAAGCTTATTTTGACTCTCTTTAGATAGCAAAGAAATATAGCGTTGTAATAACGCATTGCCTCCTGGCATTTTTAATTTCACAGCCAGAATAATCCACCAACGAATAATCGCAGGATCAACCGCCTTCTTATTTTCCCATGTTAACGCAGGAATGGCATCGAAGTTAAACCAAGCAAGGCTGGCGGGTGCTTTGGCTTTTAGGCCTTTTTCAGCTTCAGCTAACAAGGTTTTAGGGGATAAATAACTCGAAATATCTTCGCCTAATTGCTCTAATGCCGTTAATAAAGAAGCACGAACTACTTCACGCTTCTCTTTTTTCAGTAATGCATTAAGTGCAGGCAATGAGTCTGGATTATTTAAACGTGCTAGCCATTCAATTGCAGTAACTCGAATTTCTTGTTTGCTTGAGGTTAATCCTTCTTGCGCACTTAAATGGATATTTGGCAGGGTTTCTAATAATTTTTGTGCCGTAATACGGTGTGTTTTATTTTCACCTAACGCCAATTCCATAATACGCGGAATAAATTGTGCAGGAATGGTTGGGAAACGGCCTAAGACTTCAATGCCCTGTGATGTTTCAAACTGACGATAACGTTGTTCACTTTGATTAGGCATTAGATTTAGAGCTTCTGCAATATAGTCAGTATATTGAGAGAAGAATGGCCACACTTGTTCTGGTTTACGAAAACGGCGCAAGCCATCTTGGTAAGATTCTAAGCATAATGCGGCGGTAACACGAGAAGCGCGTGGAAAACTGCATTTTTGGAGAACATCTTCTACGTGGCGTAATTCAATATCATTTAATAAACGCTCAGGAATATCAGCATTAAAATAGTGAGATGAAAAGTGATCGGCATGTTGACGGTTATTAGTAATTACGCGCACAGCATGAAAAAACGTATATTCAGGTAAATTAGGAATACGGTTTTTGTGTTTGATAATTTGAATTTCATTCGACTGGATCGTGCCTTGTCCACTATTGAGTTTATCAACTAATGCACGACACTGTTTTTCATTAATCTTTGATAAATCTTTATAATGACGCTGAGCCCAATTATAAGAGTGTTTAGAGGTCTTATTTTCTTCAATTTCACGTTCAGCATTTTCTTTTGCTTTGGCTAACATTTCATTAAAATTATTCACCATAATATCGCGGGCACTATCCGGTAATGGTGTATCTTCTAAAGGTGTGAAATCAGGGGCTTCAATCGCCTCTACCGTATTGGCATTATCGACAACACTAAAGCGTTGTAGTGCACTTTCGATACTTTTGATAACGGCTTTTGAGGTTTCATTTTTTAATGCTTCTTCAAGTACATCGCGGTTCTCGCCTTGGCGAGCAAATAAATCAGCCGCTTGTGTCCGTTGTTTTGGTGTCCCATTCATTAAAACATGGGTTAAATTCGCTTTTACAATTTCAGCAGGTAAGGTATTTAAAATAGGCTCAGCCGCTTTTTTAACACTTTTTAAACTGCTGGTGGCAAGTAACACAATAATATCTGCAAAAGTATCACGTAGTACCGTATTTTTATTTAAGTAATTAATGAGCTCGACTAAACCATTAGCTGAAAGCTTTTCAATTAATTTAGTTCTAATAAAATCTTGGTGTGAAAGCAGATAATCTTTTAAATCAGTGAGTTCATAAATACGTTTAAGATTTGATGCATAGTATTCAGAAACATCTTTTCTATCAAATACTGCAAATAACGCATTCTCTCCTGCAATATTAGCTTCATTTGCTAGCATGTCGGCAATAAATGCCATCGTCCAATGTTTACGATGTTCTAAATTAAGATTACGTGCATTATCATAAGTGGTGTAAAACGCATCAACTAAAAGATAAATAACCCAAGTTGGCACTTCGGTTGTGGTCACTTTGATATTGATATCTTGACACGCCGCTGCAATGACTTTTGCATAACGCGCTACTTGTTCTGCGGAAAAGCTTTCACCAACCTTAGAGTAGAGCTTATGACGGGCATTAAGGCCTTGGGTGATAACTTTGCTGTACTTTCCTGTATCAATATTACTGGCATACCACCACTCTAATGTCCCTGCACGATGAAAATAAACCGCCGCTTTTGCTGCATCCAGTTTATTTAATTCAAAAAGAATTTCAGGATTTGTACCTGTCAGCACATAATCTAATGCACGCTTAGGTAATCCTTCATCAAATACAGCAAGCAGGACAAGAGATTCTTGAAGATGTTTCTCAGTAATATCGACATCTTTTTTCCCAAAAAGAGGAAAAATGTCTAAGATTTTTTTTATCACGCCAGTTCCTTAAGCTATGTATGGATAAACAGTTTTTTTTACCATGAATTAGCGTAACGAACAATTTGATTATCAATGTGGCAAATAAAGCCAATAGGTACTATTTGTTAAATTTATAGAGATAAACGCTGAAAAAGATAACTAAGCTTTATTAATATTCAATATAGTTTTATACAGAGAGCTATATCAGGAAGAAATGCTGAAAATGAATAAATGATAATAAAGGCATTTTTTGTGATATTTGAAAAATTTAAGAATTGTCTGTTTAGTAAATTAAGCATTAACACTTAATGAGATCAATTGAAAAATTGATAGCAAAAAATCGGTTCAATCGTAATTAAAAATCCCGTATTTTTAATCAATACGGGATAAGAAGAGGCATAAAAATATCTACCAAGGTAATTTTTTTTCCCAATCAGGTGAGAAACCAGCACAAGACTCTGCAATTTTTAAATATTCTGCATAGCTTTCAGATAATAAAATGGCAGGAATGTCATTAACCACTAATTTGTATCGTTCTAATCCACTCTGACGACCACGTTCAAAGACTAATTCCAACAGGGCGACCGTAACATTTTCTTCAGGAACACCATTTCCACTAAAATTGATTATGACGGAAATATTTAAACTCGAAAAATACTTGTAGTAGCAATTAAAAAATCCGGCATCTTCTACAGAGCCTCGTTGGTAGCCTAATTTTGCCATTGCTCCTCTTAATGTATAGGCATCGGTTAACCAACCTTTTCTATCTTCAAATTGAGTTTGTTTATCGTCTAATAGTGGGGCGTTATGCTCTATTTGAGAAAATAAAAATACCACTTTGTAATCTTTAAAATGTGCTAACCACGCCTGCTTTTCTTCTTCATTTAAAAATATACCGTGTGCTAATCGAAGCGATGAATCGCTTTGTAGTGTAATTTCTTCATCTTCGATATTTAATAATGCGCCATCATTTGCAGGACGAAATGTATTAATCACTTTATCATTTTTTATTTCTTGCCAAATTAAGCGTTCTATTAATTTATGCATAATAGGATTTGTTTTCAGAAATTCTTGCCAGTCAGCACTTGACCATTGACGCTGAATACACATTGCTTCGTATAAACGGGCTGTTTGTGATTCGATAATTTGCTTTAATTCTTTTTTACTTGCTGTGAAATATTTTTTAGTTTCTTTAATTAATGTTGTGTCATCATTTATGCGCGGAGTAGGCAATGTTTTTATTACTTTGCCTTCTGAATTAAATAAGATAAATTGCAATTTATCGTTAATTTTTGCAGTAAAAGTACGTTCTCCATACTCTAAAGTCAGTACACCTGAATCATCAAGTCCTGCGGTGGGGATGGTTCTATCCGCTAGCTCACTTTCAGTCCAATGATTACGTTGCGCTATCTGAGTAATCAATTGACGTGCTTTATTTTGAATAGATGCAGCACGATAACGACGTGAGATAGAAAGTAGAAATTGAATAATAATCGGGTCGTTACTTTCGCCAATAGCGTCAATCATTGCTTCTATTTGTGCTCGGCGTTCGTAATGATCACGCATATAATTCCGTAATAAAGGTACGGCAATATAACCTTCAATGGCAAAAATAAGCCCTAGCATGCCTTTTTCTTTAATTGCAGACATGGGGGATGAGTAAGAGAGTCCTGAACTTAGATAAACTTTATCTTTTGATGATGTATCAACATCTTGGGTAATAAATGCAATTAATAGAAATTGAGCCAATGTTTGTTGGCTTTTTATCGAAAGCAGATTGATATAGCGATGCAATAACGAATTACCCGCAGGTCGTTTTAATTTTACCGCTAAAATTATCCACCATTGAATGATACGAGGCTCGACAACGTTATTATTTTTCCAAGTCAATTGAGGTATAGCCTTAAAATCAAACCAAGATAAATTATCTGGAATGTGATTTCTTAAGCCAATTTCAGCTTCTGCAAAAAGCATTAATGGATCAAGGTAATCTGAAATATCTTCACCAAAATGTTCTAGGGCAGTAATTAAAAGCGTACGAACAACGTCATCATTTTCTGTCTTTAATAAGGCGATTAACGCTGGAACAGCATCATGATTATTACGTTCAATTAGCCAATTTATTGCAATAATTCGGGCGTTTTTTTTCTTTGAAGCCAGACCTTCTTGAATAAATAAGTGAGATTCTGGCAGTTTTTCAATAAGCTCTTGTGCATCAAAGCGATAAATTTGTATATCGCCTAAAGCAAGCTGTAATACTTTAGGAATAAATTGTGATGGAATTACAGGGTAGGTTTTTAATACGCGAAGTACATAATCAAGGCTAAATTTGCTGTTGTCATTATTACTCTGATCAGGAATAAGTTTTAGCGCTTCCGCAATATATTCCGAGTGTTGATAATAAAAAGGCCAAATTTGATCGGGATTTGATAAATATTCAATACCATATTGTCCAAGAAAAAATCCAGCAACAAGGCGAGAAGCATTAGGATAGTTTCGTTGAATTAAGATTTTTTCGATATGGCGTAATTCGATGTTTTCAAAAACAGTCGCAGATCCAGAGTCATTTAAGGTATAACTCGAAATATATTTTGGCTGGATATTGTTATCGTATGAGCGAATAAGATGAAAAATCGTGAATTCAGGTAAGGTTGTAATAATGTTGTCGTACTTAATAATTTCACGATCTAATTCATTAAGTGAACCTTCAGGTGAATTAAGCTGATTTAAAATATTTTTCAGACTGGTTTCATTATATTGAGATAAGGCCTCATAAGATTCTTGTGCCTTTTTATGAACAAATGAAGAGTGTTTATTCCATTTTTTCTCATCAATTGTCTTTTGCTTCATCTCTTTTAATAATGCTTTATATGAGTTGACGATAAGTTTATATACATTATCAGATAATGGTGTATCTTTAAGTTGAGTTAATTCAGGTAATTCAAGTGGATAATGATTATTTTCATTATTAAATTGGGCTAATTTCTTTTCAAGGTTGTTGGGAGTTGCACTCATTCCATTTGGCATAGTTTATCCTTATATTTTTTCATTTTTTAACGCTACACCTCCTGATTTTATAGAAAAAGAGCAAAATAAAAAGAGCTCACATTAAACATAAGGAGCTCTTTTAGGTTTATTATTTTGTCGTTTGACGAGAAAAAGAGAGTAGCAATGAACCTAGACTACAAATCAGTAAAGTGATTGCTAAACTTTGCCCCCATCCTGCAAGTGCAAGCCCGCCACCAATTAACAAATAGTAGAATAAGCCTAATAATGCTCCTGCAGTGCCTAAACGATCTTTATATTGTGCTAATGCTGTGGCTAAGATATTTGGAATAGCAATACCATAAGCAACAACACTCGTCATCATTGGAATAATAAAGCTAATGTGGTTACGTAGTACATAAACACTAATGGCACTTATTAAGGCAATAATACTAGAGAGCAACACTAAATTTCCACATGACCAATGACGATTTAATAGTGCTTTATTAATATAAGAACCAATACCGACACCTATTGCTAATACAATACCACTATAACCAAAGGTGCTTGCGTTATAACCTTGTTTATCAAACATAAAAGGTGCTAACTGATAATAAGCAAAAAGGCTGATATTAAAAAAGGCAATTAATAATACGGTTTTAGTAATTTGCTTATCCTTAAGCATTTTTGTTGCAGTTTCTCCTAATGGTGCTGTTTTTATTGTTTCAGGGCGACTTTCAGGTAAAGCAAAAGCACTCCATAACAATAAAATTACAGCAAGAAGGGCAAGTCCACTAAATACCCCTTGGTAACCTGCATAGCTGACTAATAATGAACCACTTAACATACCTATTGCTGGGCTTAGTGCGATAGCGGCTCCCATAACTGAGAATACTTTCGCTAACTCATCACCACTATAGACATCACGCATAATGGTTTGTGTACCTACTGAGCCTACTGCAGCACCAAAAGCAGAAAGCATGCGCAATCCAAGTAATACTGAAAAATCTTGTGTCATGAAAACACCAAGACAAGCAATAGCATAAATAAACAACCCAGCTAACATTGTCGGACGACGACCAATGACATCACATAACCGACCCCATATAATGACCCCCAATGCAAACGCAAAGAAATAGAGCGAAAGTGTTTGTCCAGCCTCGTTTGCACTGACATGAAAGCCATTTGCAATATCAGTAAGTGCTGGGCTATAAATGGTTTCTGCAATTTGTGGGAACATCATTAACGCAATTGCTAACCATAAAGAGAGTTTTTTGTTCATCTTTTTATCCTACATCCTTAAATCTTGATGAACAGAATACCGAGATGATGAATGTCTTGTTATAAACATAAAGACATATTGTTTTTCAAATAGGACAAGTGATGGCTTGGCTTAATCAATACGACCACTTTGTGCCAGAAGAGTATCTTGCATCAGTTGTGGGTATTGCTGCAGAAATGGGAAAGCACGATTCAGGATTTCATTCTCATGATAGAGGACAATTATTATTTACGCAGTCAGGATGTATGCGAATTACTTTAGCCTCTCGGGTTTCTGTTTTACCTCCCATGAGAATTGCGTGGATCCCCGCAAAATTAGAACATCGAGTCGAAATGTATGCCTCTGTGGGATATCGCTCTGTTTATATTTCCGATAAATATCATGATAAATTTCCAAGAGAGAGTGAGATATTTACGCTTTCTCCTCTTTTGCGAGAAATACTTGAGCGCATTTCAGTGGCTGATTTTGATACACAGTGGGAAGAAGGGCGTTATGCGAATCTATTAGCTGTTTTTTTTGATGAAATCGCACAGGCTCAACGACAACCTAATCATTTATTTATGCCGAAAGATAGGCGATTAAAGCGTTTATCATTTGATGATTTGCCACCACCGTTACAAGAAATGGCGAAATATGTGGGAGCGAGTGAAAAAACGATCACGCGTTTATTTTATAAAGATACAGGCTTAAGTTACCAGCAATGGCGTCAGCAGTGGCGGTTAATGAAAGCAATTGAATTATTAGCAACTCATCATCGCTATATAGATATTAGTCAGATATTAGGATTTGCCAGTGACAGTGCCTTTATTACATTTTTTAAGAAAATGACAGGTCAGACACCACAAGAATATTTAAAAAGCGGATTAATTTCTAGTAACTAAAATTATAAAGCCCCGGTTTTAAATGGGGCTTAGTAAGATAAATAATTAATAAAAATCAACTATTTCTTTTTAATTTCACTTTTAAAATGGCGTTCATCATAACCAGTATAAAGCTGACGAGGACGCGCAATTTTCAGACCATCTTCGTGCATTTCATTCCAGTGAGCAATCCAACCAATAGTACGTGCAATAGCAAAAATAACTGTAAACATATTGGATGGAATACCTAATGCTTTAAGAATAATACCAGAGTAGAAGTCAACATTAGGGTACAGTTTTTTCTCAATAAAGTATGGGTCGTTTAATGCAATACGCTCTAATTCCATTGCCACTTCAAGCAAGCTGTCATTGAGGTTTAATTCTTTTAACACTTCATGACAAGTTTCACGCATGACTGTTGCACGAGGATCGTAGTTTTTGTAAACGCGGTGGCCAAAGCCCATTAAACGGAAGGAATCATTTTTGTCTTTTGCACGTTTAATAAATTCAGGAATGTGTTCAACCGTTTTGATTTCTTCCAGCATACGTAAGCACGCTTCGTTAGCACCACCGTGAGCAGGTCCCCAAAGAGATGCAATACCTGCTGCGATACAGGCAAATGGATTCGCACCAGAAGAGCCCGCAGTTCGTACTGTGGAGGTTGATGCATTTTGTTCGTGATCTGCATGAAGAATGAAAATTCTATCCATTGCGCGTTCAAGCACTGGATTAACAACATACTCTTCACAAGGTGTTGCGAACATCATATGCAAGAAGTTACCCGCATAAGAGAGGTCATTTTTTGGATAAACGAAAGGCTGACCAATAGAGTACTTGTAACACATCGCTGCTACAGTTGGCATTTTGGATAATAGGCGATATGCCGTGATATCACGGTGAACGGGATTACTGACATCCAATGCATCATGATAGAACGCAGCTAAGGCGCCTGTTACACCACAGAGTACAGCCATTGGGTGCGAGTCACGACGAAAGCCATTGAACAAACGAGTGATTTGTTCATGGATCATTGTGTGGCGAGTGACCGTCGTTTTAAATGTATCGTATTGCTCTTGAGACGGTGCTTCACCGTATAGCAGGATATAACACACTTCCAAGTACGTTGATTCAGTCGCTAATTGCCCGATTGGGAAACCACGGTGAAGTAGAATACCGTTATCACCATCAATAAAGGTGATTTTTGACTCACAAGATGCGGTTGAGGTAAAGCCGGGATCGTAGGTGTAATAACCTTTGGAGCCGAGAGTACGAATATCAATAACTTTGGAACCGAGTGTAGGGGATAGAACGTCCAAGTCTACAGATGTTTCATCAATCGTTAGCTTAGCTTTATTACCAGCCATTTATAATCTCCTTAGCGCTTATATGTCTCCTAACAAAGTCGAGGGTATCTTCATAAAGATGCACTTCGATAGTGAAACTATAGTTGATGTAAGGTACCTAGCGAATTTTATTTAGTGCCCGTAAATCCTAGGTCTATAGTGTGTCACTTATGTTAAGGAGCTTTTGATGTTATGTTTTTTTAGGTGCTTTTTTATGCAATGCACTTAGAATTAGTACTGACAACACTTTTACATAAGTTTGAGGTTTCTGGAAGCGTGTTTGCGCACAAAAAAAACATAAACATTAAAATTATGCAGTGAATGTAATGCAAATGTTATCTATGTGTCAAAAATGATAATCATTTTTGCATCATATGTATTAAATAGTGATCCCTCTCACTGTTCGAGGCAAATGTCAGGCACACAAGTTGTGTGGTAATTGTAATAAGTTTGTGAAGCACTTATACTGCGCGCAGGTCTCCGGAACCGTTGTTGTATGGAGAACCAGCGTAACGAATCCACAATTTTCGTAAAATAGACGGATTTAACATTTTACTTAAAATGTGCCTTTGTACCCCATTCGCTGTTTGATTTCCATCCAGGTCCGGAGGAAGGAAAAATTATAAAAGCTGTGTGGGCATAAATTGTGAAAAAACAAAGACCTGTCAATCTGGATTTACAGACGATACAGTTTCCACTCCCTGCTATCGCATCGATCTTGCATCGTGTCTCTGGGGTTATCATGTTAGTCGCAGTTGGCATCTTACTGTGGTTACTTGGCACCTCTCTCTCCTCACCTGAAGGCTTTCAGCAAGCTGCTGAAATAATGACTGGCTTCTTCGCGAAGTTTATTTTATGGGGCATCCTAACGGCATTGGCATACCATATTTGTGGTGGTATTCGTCACATGTTAATGGACTTCGGCTTTATTGATGAAACCTTGATTGTAGGTCGCAATTCAGCGGCTGCATCCATGGTTATTACAGTTGTTTTATCAATATTGGCGGGGGTATTAGTATGGTAAGTAATTCTTCTACTTTAGGCCGTACTGGCATACAGGATTGGTTATTCCTGCGCGCGTCTGCCATCATCATCGTTTTATATGTTCTTTACCTTGTGGGCTTTATTGCAACAACTGAAATTACCTATGAGGTATGGCGTGGGTTCTTTAGCTCATCCTTAACCAAAGTGTTTACCATATTGACGCTGCTTTCTATTCTTATCCATGCATGGATTGGAATGTGGCAAGTGTTAACGGACTATATTAAACCGCTGGCATTACGCCTGACGTTGCAGCTAATTATTGTTGTTGCGCTGTTGGTTTATCTTATTTATGGAACCATTGTGGTGTGGGGTGTGTAATGAATCTGCCAGTAAGAGAGTTTGATGCAGTTGTTATTGGTGCGGGTGGTGCAGGTATGCGCGCCGCCTTACAGATTTCTCAAATGGGTCTGTCATGTGCACTAATTTCTAAAGTTTTTCCAACACGTTCTCATACTGTTTCCGCGCAAGGGGGAATTACCGTTGCTTTAGGTAATACCCATGAGGATAACTGGGAATGGCACATGTACGATACCGTAAAAGGTTCTGACTATATCGGTGACCAAGACGCTATCGAATATATGTGTAAAACCGGCCCTGAAGCTATTTTAGAGCTGGAACATATGGGACTTCCATTTTCACGGCTAGATGATGGTCGTATTTATCAACGCCCATTCGGTGGTCAATCCAGAAATTTTGGTGGCGAACAAGCTGCTCGTACAGCCGCAGCTGCTGACCGTACAGGGCACGCATTGTTACATACCCTATATCAGCAAAATTTAAAAAATCATACGACTATCTTTTCAGAATGGTACTCACTGGATTTAGTGAAAAACCAAGATGGCGATATTGTGGGTTGTACTGCAATTTGTATTGAAACGGGTGAAGTGGTTTATTTTAAAGCGAATGCCACTATTTTAGCCACAGGCGGTGCGGGGCGTATTTATCAATCCACCACTAATGCGCATATCAACACAGGTGATGGTGTCGGTATGGCAGTTCGTGCGGGGGTTCCTCTGCAAGACATGGAAATGTGGCAATTCCACCCAACAGGTATTGCAGGTGCGGGTGTATTAGTGACCGAAGGTTGTCGTGGTGAAGGCGGATATTTGCTGAATAAAGACGGCGAGCGCTTTATGGAGCGTTATGCTCCGAATGCCAAAGACCTTGCAGGTCGTGATGTGGTTGCGCGTTCTATCATGATTGAAATTCGTGAAGGCCGTGGTTGCGATGGTCCTTGGGGGCCTCATGCGAAATTGAAACTCGACCATCTTGGTAAAGAGGTCCTTGAATCACGGTTACCAGGTATTCTCGATCTTTCTCGTACCTTTGCACACGTTGATCCAATTAAAGAACCGATTCCAGTTATTCCAACTTGTCACTATATGATGGGTGGAATTCCAACAAAAGTCACAGGTCAAGCTATTCGTGTAAATGAGAAGGGCGAAGATGTTGTTATTCCTGGATTGTTCGCAGTCGGTGAAATTGCTTGTGTCTCTGTTCATGGTGCAAACCGCTTAGGGGGTAACTCGTTATTAGACCTCGTGGTATTTGGTCGTTCAGCTGGCGTTCACTTAAAAGAGTCCCTAATGGAACAGGGGACAATGCGTGAAGCAAGTGATTCTGATGTTGAAGCTGCACTAACACGTTTAAACCGCTGGGAAAATAACCGCTCTGGCGAAGATCCTGTTGAAATCCGTAAAGCACTGCAATCTTGTATGCAACATAACTTCTCGGTATTCCGTGAAGGTGATGCAATGGCGAAAGGCTTAGAAGAATTGAAAGTTATTCGTGAGCGCTTACAAAATGCACGACTCGATGATAATTCAAGTGAGTTTAATACACAGCGTATTGAATGCTTAGAATTAGATAACTTGATGGAAACAGCTTATGCCACTGCGGTATCAGCTAATTACCGTACAGAAAGTCGTGGTGCTCATAGCCGTTTCGATTTCCCAGAACGTGATGATGCGAACTGGTTATGTCATACATTATATCAACCGCAAACCGAAACAATGACACGACGTGAAGTCAATATGCAGCCGAAACTGCGTGAAGCCTTCCCACCAAAAGTGCGTACATATTAATTAGCGGTGTTATTGAAGTTGCGGAGACTCAAATATGAAACTTGAATTTTCGATTTATCGTTACAATCCCGACGTTGATAATGCGCCGCATATGCAAGATTACACCCTAGAAGTTCCTGAAGGGCGTGACATGATGCTATTGGATGCATTAATTCAATTAAAGGAAAAAGATCCTACTTTATCGTTCCGTCGTTCTTGTCGTGAAGGTGTTTGCGGCTCTGATGGCGTGAACATGAATGGTAAAAATGGTTTGGCTTGTATCACACCTATTTCATCTTTACAGAAAGGAAGTAAGAAAATTGTGATCAGACCGTTACCCGGTTTACCTGTGATCCGTGATTTAATAGTGGATATGACCCAGTTCTATACGCAGTATGAGAAAATTCGTCCGTATTTAATTAATAACGACAAAAATCCTCCTGCTCGTGAGAACTTACAATCACCAGAACAACGTGAAAAGCTTGATGGACTTTATGATTGTATCCTTTGTGCTTGTTGTTCAACCTCTTGCCCGTCATTCTGGTGGAATCCAGATAAATTTATTGGGCCAGCAGGGTTGTTAGCTGCTTATCGTTTCTTGATTGATAGCCGTGATACAGAAACAGAATCTCGTCTTGATGATCTTAACGATGCGTTTAGTGTGTTCCGTTGCCATGGCATTATGAACTGTGTCAGCGTATGCCCTAAAGGACTCAACCCAACAAAAGCGATTGGTCATATTAAGTCGATGTTATTAAAACGTAGTGCATAAAATAATAACCGCCCTAAAATAGTTAGGGCGGTTAATGGAAAAACTAAGTTAGGCGTTTGCGATAATCAGTGTGTTTGTATCACGCTATTAAAATAGAGAGATACAAATAGTAAGGCACCTTTAAACACTGTTAGACAGTACTTAAAGGTACCTTGAGAGCTAAAGCTCCATATTTAAAGAACCTGCGAGATAGCGGGTCATAAGAGAACCTTGCAATCGACACCGTTTAATCACGGTATTAGTTATCCACGGCGAACTAAAGCTGTATAGCTTAAGGGATCATAATGCAGAACGGCGCAATGAAGGACTGGCTAGAATCAACCTTTCTAGCAGGAGAGAATCAGTCTTACATAGAAGATATCTATGAAGATTACCTAACTGACCCAAACTCTGTTGACGAAAGTTGGAGAGAGATTTTTCAACAACTCCCCGCAAGTCAAGGCGTAGAACAGTCGCATTCTCAGACCCGCGACTACTTCAGACGCCTCGCAAAAGAATCCACTCGATATCATACCTCGGTAAGCGATCCGGCGACGGACTCAAAACAAGTTAAAGTTTTGCAGCTCATCAATGCCTTTCGTTTTCGTGGCCATCAAAATGCTAATCTCGACCCACTTGGTTTATGGAAACAAGAATCTGTTCCTGACTTAGATCCTGCTTTTCATAATCTAACGAAAGAAGACTTTGAAGAAACTTTCAATGTCGGTTCTTTTGCTATCGGCAAAGAAACCATGAAATTAGGTGATTTATATGAAGCCCTGAAACGTATTTATTGCGGTTCAATTGGTGCTGAATATATGCATATCACTAACACTGAAGAAAAACGTTGGATCCAACAACGTTTAGAATCAGTGAATGTTGCAGACCAATTTACGAAAGAAGAAAAGTTACGCTTCCTGACAGAGCTAACGGCAGCTGAAGGTTTAGAGCGCTATTTAGGCGCAAAATTCCCTGGTGCAAAACGCTTCTCTTTAGAAGGTGGTGATGCGTTAGTTCCAATGTTAAAAGATTTAATTCGTCATGCAGGTAAACAAGACACTCGTGAAGTGGTTCTTGGTATGGCGCACCGTGGGCGTTTAAACGTTCTAGTTAATATTCTCGGTAAAAAACCGGCTGATTTATTTGATGAGTTCGCTGGCATTCATAAAGAGCATTTGGGAACAGGTGACGTTAAATATCACCAAGGTTTTTCATCCGACTTTGCAACAGAAGGGGCTCAAGTCCACCTTGCTTTAGCGTTTAACCCCTCACATCTAGAAATTGTCAGCCCTGTTGTTATTGGTTCAGTACGTGCACGTCGTGATCGTTTAGATGAAGCACGTAGTAATATGGTTCTTCCTATCACGATTCATGGTGATGCTGCGGTAACGGGTCAAGGTGTTGTTCAAGAAACCTTGAATATGTCGCAAGCACGTGGTTACGAAGTAGGGGGTACGGTTCGTATTGTTATCAATAACCAAGTCGGTTTCACCACATCAAATCCAAAAGATGCCCGTTCAACACAATACTGTACTGATATTGTGAAGATGGTACAGGCCCCTATTTTTCACGTTAATGCAGACGATCCTGAAGCCGTTGCATTTGTTACTCGCTTAGCGTTGGATTTCCGTAATACCTTTAAACGTGATGTGATGATTGATTTAGTGTGTTACCGCCGTCATGGTCACAATGAAGCAGATGAGCCAAATGCAACTCAGCCTTTGATGTATCAAAAAATTAAGAAACATCCAACGCCACGTAAAATTTACGCAGATAAACTGGTTGAGCAATCACTGCTTGATGCTAATGATGTTACTGAGCTGGTTAATCTTTACCGTGATGCACTCGATCGTGGAGATTGTGTTGTTGAAGAATATCGTCCAATGGGGCTGAATTCTTACACATGGGAACCATACTTAAATCATGAATGGAATGAAGAATACCCACACAAAGTCGAAAAAACACGCTTACAAGATTTAGCGCGTCGTGTGAGTACTGTCCCTTCAGAAATTACGATGCAATCTCGAGTTGAAAAAATTTACGCTGACCGCGCTGTTATGGCGGAAGGTGAGAAGTTACTCGACTGGGGAGCGGCAGAAACATTAGCGTATGCCACTTTAGTTGACCAAGGTATTACCATTCGTCTTTCTGGTGAAGATGCTGGTCGTGGTACATTCTTCCATCGCCATGCTGTTATTCATAACCAAACTAACGGTTCTGTATATGTGCCATTAGCGAATATTCATAATGCTCAAGGCCAATTTAATGTTTGGGATTCTGTATTAACAGAAGAAGCCGTTCTTGCATTTGAATATGGTTATGCAACAACAGAACCTCGTGACTTGACTATTTGGGAAGCACAATTTGGTGACTTTGCTAACGTTGCACAGGTTGTTATCGACCAATTTATTAGCTCGGGTGAGCAAAAATGGGGTCGTATGTGTGGTTTAGTCATGCTGTTACCACACGGCTATGAAGGCCAAGGCCCAGAGCACTCCTCTGCACGTTTAGAACGTTATTTACAACTGTGTGCAGAACAAAATATGCAAGTCTGTGTACCATCAACTCCGGCTCAGGTTTACCATATGTTACGCCGTCAAGCATTACGTGGTATGCGTCGCCCACTTATTGTTATGTCACCAAAATCACTGTTACGCCATCCATTGGCTGTTTCTGAATTGGATGAATTAGCCAATGGTAAGTTCTTACCTGCCATTAGTGAGATTGATGATTTAAAACCTGCTGATGTAAAACGTGTTGTGATGTGTTCAGGTAAGGTTTATTACGATTTATTAGAACAACGTCGTGCGAATAAGCAAAACAACGTTGCCATTATTCGTATTGAACAACTGTATCCGTTCCCACACGAAGATCTTGCGCAAATTCTTGCACCTTATGCTCATGTAAAAGATTTCATTTGGTGTCAAGAAGAGCCTCTAAATCAAGGTGCTTGGTACTGTAGCCAGCATAATTTCCGTGATGCTATTCCAACAGGTGCCGCATTACGTTATGCAGGACGTCCTGCATCAGCCTCTCCAGCAGTTGGTTATACCTCTGTTCATCAGGAGCAACAAAAAGCTCTGGTTGAAGACGCACTGAAAGTTGAATAAATAAGGATAGAAAATGAGTAGTGTAGACATTCTAGTACCGGATCTCCCTGAATCAGTTGCTGACGCGTCGGTCGCAACTTGGCATAAAAAACCTGGTGATAGCATTCAACGCGATGAAGTGCTGGTTGAAATCGAAACAGACAAAGTGGTTTTAGAAGTCCCTGCAAGTGAAGCGGGTGTATTAGAAAGTATTCTTGAGGATGAAGGTGCAACCGTTGGTTCACGCCAATTATTGGGTCGAATTCGTCTTGGTGACAGTACGGGTATTCCTGCCGATGTTAAACCTGTTCAAGATAGCACTCCAGCACAACGACAAAGTGCTGATATTGCTGAGAAAGGCAATAACGATGCATTAAGCCCAACAGCGCGTCGTTTAGTCGCTGAACATGATGTCAATCCTGCTGATGTAAAAGGCAGCGGTGTGGGTGGACGTTTAACACGTCAAGATATTGAAGGTCATGTTGCCAATAAATCGGTTGCAAAACCTGCAGCCGAAGTCCCTCAAGCACTGTTATCTCACCGTAGTGAAAAACGTGTTCCAATGACACGTTTGCGTAAACGTGTTGCTGAACGTTTATTAGAAGCGAAAAACACCACGGCAATGTTGACAACATTTAATGAAATCAACATGCAACCAATCAAAGATTTACGTGCGCAATATGGTGAAGTATTCGAAAAACGCCACGGTGTTCGTTTAGGCTTTATGTCTTTCTATATTAAAGCGGTTGTTGAAGCACTGAAACGCTATCCTGAAGTGAATGCGTCTATTGATGGCACTGATGTGGTTTATCACAACTACTTTGATATTAGTATTGCGGTATCAACACCTCGTGGTCTGGTAACACCTGTATTACGTGATGCAGATGCAATGAGCATGGCGGATATTGAGAAAAACATCAAAGCATTAGCAGTAAAAGGCCGTGATGGTAAGTTAACCGTTGAAGACTTAACCGGTGGCAACTTTACTATCACAAATGGCGGTGTTTTCGGTTCATTAATGTCAACACCGATTATCAATCCACCACAAAGTGCCATTTTAGGGATGCATGCTATTAAAGATCGCCCAATGGCAGTAGATGGTCAGGTTGTTATTTTACCAATGATGTATTTGGCCTTATCTTATGACCACCGTTTA
The DNA here is from genome assembly GCF_014897315.1 of Proteus sp. FME41. Taxonomy (GTDB): domain Bacteria; phylum Pseudomonadota; class Gammaproteobacteria; order Enterobacterales; family Enterobacteriaceae; genus Proteus. Next base: position 45,374 of record NZ_JABUYL010000021.1, read on the forward strand.
ATTGATGGTCGTGAGTCTGTCGGTTTCTTAGTGACCGTCAAAGAGATGCTAGAAGATCCAGCTCGTTTATTACTGGATGTATAGGTAATAAATATTGCTTTAGGCAGGAGATGCTCCTCCTGCCTACTTAGCAACAAACACAAGGATCAAAGAAGTACAGTGTGTTCGTGAAGTCAGATTTTTCTGGCTTATAGTCAAAAAAATAAGAAAGCCCGACTTTCAACAAGATTATGGATAGAACATCATGAATTTACACGAGTATCAGGCAAAACAGCTTTTCACACGGTATGGATTACCAGCACCTGCTGGTTTCGCCTGCTCCACGCCGCGCGAGGCAGAAGAAGCTGCATCAAAAATCGGTCAAGGCCCTTGGGTCGTGAAATGTCAGGTTCACGCGGGTGGACGTGGTAAAGCGGGCGGCGTAAAAGTCGTTAAATCTAAAGAAGAGATCCGCGCATTTGCTGAACAATGGTTAGGCAAACGTTTAGTGACTTATCAAACAGACGCGAATGGTCAGCCAGTTACTCAGATTTTGGTCGAAGCCGCAACCGATATCGCTAAAGAGCTTTATCTTGGTGCCGTTATTGACCGTGGTACCCGTCGCGTTGTCTTTATGGCTTCAACTGAAGGCGGCGTAGAAATTGAAAAAGTGGCGGAAGAAACGCCAGAACTTATTCATCGCGCAATTATTGATCCACTGACAGGCCCTATGCCTTATCAGGGAAGAGAACTTGCTTTTAAACTAGGTTTAAAAGGCAAGCAAGTCAGCCAATTTGCTAAGATCTTTATGGGATTAGCTACGATTTTCTTAGAGCGTGACCTTGCGCTAATTGAAATTAACCCTCTGGTTATCACGAAAGAAGATGACCTGATTTGTCTTGATGGCAAATTAGGCGTAGATAGCAATGCATTATATCGTCAACCTGAAATGCGCGAACTGCATGATCCATCGCAAGAAGATCCACGTGAAGCGCAAGCAGCACAGTGGGAACTGAACTACGTTGCATTAGATGGCAACATTGGCTGTATGGTCAATGGTGCAGGTTTAGCAATGGGTACCATGGATATTGTTAAGCTTCACGGTGGCGAGCCTGCAAACTTCCTCGATGTGGGGGGGGGCGCAACAAAAGAACGCGTAACTGAAGCATTTAAGATTATTTTGTCAGATGAAAATGTCAGTGCTGTATTAGTCAACATTTTCGGCGGTATTGTTCGTTGTGACTTAATCGCAGACGGTATTATTGGCGCAGTTGAAGAAGTCGGCGTAAATGTTCCTGTGGTTGTTCGTCTTGAAGGAAACAATGCAGAGTTAGGCACTAAAAAATTAGCGGATAGTGGATTAAATATTATCGCAGCTAAAAGCCTAACGGATGCCGCGAAACAAGTTGTTGCAGCAGCGGAGGCAAAATAATGTCTATTTTAATCGATAAAAACACCAAAGTAATTTGCCAAGGATTTACAGGTAGCCAAGGAACATTCCACTCTGAGCAAGCAATTGCTTATGGTACACAAATGGTTGGTGGTGTTACGCCAGGTAAAGGTGGTACAACACATTTAGGACTTCCCGTATTTAATACCGTTCGTGAAGCGGTTGAGGCAACAGGTGCAACTGCAACAGTTATTTATGTGCCAGCACCATTTTGCAAAGATTCAATCTTAGAAGCGATTGATGCAGGTATCAAACTCATCATTACTATTACAGAAGGTATTCCTACTTTGGATATGCTAACAGTAAAAGTAAAATTAGATGAAGCGGGCGTGCGCATGATTGGCCCTAACTGCCCAGGAGTTATCACACCGGGTGAATGTAAGATTGGTATTATGCCTGGTCACATTCATTTACCGGGTAAAGTTGGTATTGTATCTCGTTCAGGTACATTAACTTATGAAGCGGTTAAACAGACAACGGATGTTGGTTTAGGTCAATCAACGTGTGTTGGTATTGGCGGTGACCCAATTCCGGGTTCTAACTTTATTGATATTCTGAAGCTATTCCAAGAAGATCCACAAACGGAAGCGATTGTGATGATCGGTGAAATTGGTGGCACAGCGGAAGAAGAAGCAGCGGCTTATATTAAAGATCATGTGTCTAAACCGGTTGTCGGTTACATTGCTGGTGTGACAGCACCTAAAGGCAAGCGTATGGGGCATGCGGGCGCCATTATTGCAGGGGGGAAAGGTACAGCAGATGAGAAATTCGCTGCACTTGAAGCCGCTGGCGTTAAAACTGTCCGCAGTTTAGCCGATATTGGTGAAGCAATTAAATCACTGATCAAGTAAGTAACAATTCTGTTAATAATTTTAGATTGATACTATCTTCAATGCCAGTTTCTAAAAAAAAGAAACTGGCATTTTTTATTCTTGGTTTCACTTAAGTATCCCTATCTGCAGTTAATATTGCGATTAATACACCTTCATTTGACTTTTAACATGTTTTCAAACATGTGAATGGAGGTGTTGCAAAGCCGATAGATAAACAGATAGGTAAAGAAAAACACGTACTTATTATAGTCCATGTGTTAAAAATGACACTAATGTCAAAATTTTGCTCTTTTATATCTACAGGTGATGTCAGGAAACAATGGGTAAGTAAACTAAAATGGTATCGTTATAAGTGATGGTATTTAATAATAATGGATTGTGAAAATTTTTAGTAATTTACAATAAATATCAACTTGTTTTTTGGTATCTATTTGATTTTAATATAAAAATAATCTTTTTTGGTGTTTTTTACATGTTCTTTTTAAGTGAAATAAAAATCTGACCTACTTCATATATAGAGTATAAAAAATAAAGTGGAATATTGCTAATATTAGAAATTGATAGTCAATATTGGACTTTATTTAAAAATGTATTAGATGTCTTAATTAAGGTTAATCCTTATATATTTATATTTTGTAAAGTTCAACTTATTAATTAATAGGTTGTTTTTTTTAAACATTATTATTTTTAACTGCAAAAAAATGATTTTGATATTAAGATTAATAAAATACAGCTAAATGTATTTATTTTTAGGTCTGTTATGAAAATAAAAAGTTAATTTTATTATGGAAAATATAAGGAGATAAATTACACTTAAAAATAAAAACAACATTGCATTAACACAATGGTAACTATTGAGTAATTTATTCGCAACTAGTTAACATTAAAGTGTTTTTTTGATGTGGGTCAAGTTATTAATTGTGGCAAAAATTTCTGAATATGATTAAATTGGCACGCGATCAAATATGCTATTACAAACCTAAAAGTCGTATTGTTGACCTAAACTCAGAATTCAAATCTGGGTCACGCAAAATATATTTATTATATGTAAATATAAGCGTACTATTTGTAAGGTATTGTGTTTTTGGTCTTTAATATTCGTTGTTGTTTTTAGAGGCATTTATTGTTGGTAGTTATGAGGCTTTATAATTTAATAAAGTCGGGTTGCCGCAAGTCGGTGTCTTCCTGCTAGGAGCAAGGAGTCAAGATGTTTGATATTGTCGAACTGTCACGGTTACAGTTTGCCTTAACAGCGATGTATCACTTCCTGTTTGTCCCGTTAACGTTAGGTATGGCGTTTATGCTGGCAATCATGGAAACGATATATGTTCTGTCAGGTAAACAAGTTTACAAAGATATGACAAAGTTCTGGGGTAAGTTATTTGGTATTAACTTTGCTCTGGGTGTCGCAACTGGGTTGACCATGGAGTTCCAATTTGGTACTAACTGGTCATATTTCTCTCATTACGTCGGTGATATCTTCGGTGCGCCTTTAGCAATCGAAGGTCTGATGGCGTTCTTCTTAGAATCAACTTTCGTCGGATTGTTCTTCTTTGGCTGGGATCGCTTGGGTAAGAAGCAGCACTTGATGGTAACTTGGTTAGTTGCTTTCGGTTCTAACTTCTCTGCACTGTGGATCCTTGTTGCGAATGGTTGGATGCAAAACCCTGTCGCTGCAGACTTCAACTTTGAAACCATGCGAATGGAAATGTTGAGTTTTGCTGATCTGGTTTTAAACCCTGTCGCTCAAGTTAAATTTGTTCACACCGTCGCTGCTGGTTACTGTACTGGTGCATTCTTTGTTCTGGGTATCAGCTCTTACTACCTGCTCAAAGGCCGTGATATCGGTTTTGCAAAACGTTCTTTTGCCGTTGCTGCTACTTTTGGTATCGCTGCTGTCTTATCTGTTATCGTACTGGGTGATGAATCTGGTTATGAAATGGGTGACGTACAGAAAACCAAACTGGCTGCAATTGAAGGTGAATGGCATACAGAAGCAGCGCCTGCTGCATTTAATCTAATTGCATTCCCTAATCAAGAAAAAATGGAAAACTCGTTTGCATTACAAATCCCTTATGTCATGGGGATTATTGCAACGCGTTCTTTCGATACGCCTGTATTAGGTCTTAATGATCTGATGAGCCAGCATGAAGTTCGTATTCGTAATGGTATGAAAGCTTACGAATTATTAAGTGAACTGCGTTCAGGTAATACTGATCCTGCTGTCCGTGCGGCGTTTAATGAAGCTAAACAAGATTTAGGCTATGGCTTATTACTGAAGCGTTATACTGAAAATGTGGTTGATGCAACAGAAGCGCAAATTAAACTTGCTGCAAAAGACACCATTCCTAATGTTGCACCTCTATTCTGGTCATTCCGTATCATGGTTGCCGTTGGCTTCTTAATGTTACTGATTATTGCTGTCTCCTTCTGGACCGTTCTATCAAACCGCATTGGTAACTATAGATGGTTACTGCGTGCTGCGTTACTGGGTATTCCATTACCTTGGATTGCGATTGAAGCAGGTTGGTTTGTTGCGGAATATGGACGTCAACCATGGGCAATTGGTGAAATCCTGCCTACGGCTGTAGCAACATCATCACTGACACAGGCTGATATTCTGGTATCTATGGGTCTTATCTGTGGTCTATATACTCTGTTCTTAGTTGCCGAAATGTTCCTGATGTTCAAATTTGGTCGCCTTGGGCCGAGTAGCCTGAAGACGGGTCGCTATCACTTTGAACAGAAGAATGCTTCTTCTGCACAAAGTAAGTAACACAGGAGTCCACTATGTTTGATTATGAAGTATTGCGGTTTGTTTGGTGGCTACTGATTGGTATCTTACTGATTGGCTTCGCGGTCACTGACGGTTTTGATATGGGTGTGGGTGTGTTATTGCGAGTTATCGCAAAAGATGACACAGAACGCCGTATTTTAATTAACTCTATTGCACCTCACTGGGATGGTAACCAAGTTTGGTTAATCACAGCGGGTGGTGCACTCTTTGCTGCATGGCCAATGGTTTATGCCGCGGCATTCTCAGGTTTTTACTTCGGTATGATCCTTGTACTGGCGGCATTATTCTTCCGTCCAGTCGGTTTTGACTACCGTTCTAAACTGGAGTCGCCAAAATGGCGTGGTATGTGGGATTGGGGCATCTTTATTGGTAGCTTCGTTCCACCATTAGTTATCGGTGTTGCTTTTGGTAACCTGTTACAAGGTGTTCCATTAGAAGTCGATAGCATGCAACGTGTTTCTTATAACGGAACAACTAACGGCATCATCAATCTATTAGGTCTATTAAACCCATACGGTTTATTAGCGGGTGTCATTAGCCTGATGATGATTGTTGCACATGGTGCAAGTTATCTTCAGATGCGTACTAGCGGTGAATTACATGAGCGTACTCGTAAGGCAACTTACATTACCTCATTAATTACTTTCATTGCGTTCGCATTAGCGGGTGTATGGTTAATCTATGGTATTGATGGCTTTATTGTTACAAGTGCTATTGATACAGCAGGTCCATCATCTCCGCTACTGAAAACAGTTTCTCATGAAGCTGGCGCTTGGATGACTAACTACAATAAATACCCAGTATTATGGGCTCTGCCTGCATTAGGTCTGATTGCACCTTTACTGGCGATTGTAGCGACTAAAGCAAATAAAGGAGGTTGGGCATTCCTGTTCACTTCACTGACTATTGCTGCTGTTATCCTAACTTGTGGTGTAACAATGTTCCCATTTGTAATGCCTTCAAGTACTTTCCCAGATGTAAGCTTAACAATGTGGGATGCAACTTCTAGCTTGTTTACTCTGCAAGTCATGACTGTTGTTGCATTGATTTTCGTACCACTGGTTCTGCTGTACACCATTTGGTGTTACTGGAAAATGCATGGTCGCCTTGATAAGAAATTTATCGAAGGCAATAATCATACTCTTTACTAAGGAGCATAGAGAATGTGGTATTTTGCATGGCTTCTCGGCACACTCTTCGCTTGTAGTATTGCGGTGATCGCAGGACTGGCTTACGAGCACGCTGAAGCTAAAAAAACTTCAGAAAGTGAAGAATAATGTTGGATAAAAGTTACCAACTACTCGACAAGGGCCCTATACGGGCTCTTGTTTTAATCATGGCGTTGGTGATGGCATTTTGTATTATGTGGGACCCTAGCCGTTTTGCAGCGAACACAAGTTCACTTGCAATTTGGCAAGGCATATTACTGATTTGGTCAGTGTGTGCGGGGGCTACTTTTGGCTTAGCGTTTCGCCCTAAACATGTTGTTGCAAAATGTTTATTACATCCAATCCCTGCAATTATTATTCTAGTTGTTGGGTTAAGTTATTTCTTCTTCTAAAAAAATACCTTATTTCTGCTCATGTAATGAAAAAGAAATAAGGTATTTTATTTTCTAATACTCTTCCTAAAACAACATATTCTCTTGTTTCTATAACTGAATATTTTCTTTTAAGTAATCAATAAATAAGCGTGTTTTCCTTGGAATATGTTCACCATAAGGAAAAATAATATTAACGGATTGTGTTAAAAATGAAAGTTCAGGAAACAGCACCACTAATTGTTTATCTAATAACTCTTGATGAATATACCAATGTGGCAAAATAGCCATTCCAGAATGCGCGAGTACCATTTTTTTTAAAGCAGCAATGGTATTCGTTTCAAAATAAGCCTCTTGAGCTAATTGTGAGAGAAGGGCATTGAATTGCGACGATGTTGAAAGCTTACTTTGACGTAAATTACTGTTGGCTAAATAGGGAATAATACTTAAATCATCAACCGTTTTTATTGAAAATTTCTGCAATAAATAAGGAGAGATAACTAAACTTATCTCATAATCTGCCAATTTTGTAGAGCGATAATTACTGTCTTTTAATGTGCCAAGACGAACCGCTAAATCAAGTTTATGATTTATTAAGTCCTCAATAGAAGAATTAAAGGCGTACTGTACTTTTAGTTTTGGGTGTAATTGCATAAATTGATTAAGCAATGGCAAAATATAATGTTCACCAAATTCAGCCGTTGAACCTAAACGTAATGAACCTTGTAATTCTTGTTGTCCCAACCGTGCTTTATCTAATGTTTGCTCTAACTGAATGAGCACCTGCCGAAAATCTTGATAAAGCATTTCGCCTGTCTCAGTCAGTGAGAATCGACGAGTATTACGATTGAGCAGTGAGACATTTAATTCTGTTTCTAACGCTTTGATATGAATACTTACCATCGATTTACTTAAACGTAAATATTTCGCTGCTTGAGTAAATGATCCGGTATCAACAACCGCAATAAAAGAGCGAATTCGATCAATTTGATTCTGCATGATTGTTTACTCTGATTAAACAATAAGTTCTATTTTGTCAGATAGACGAAATTCGTCAATCTTCCGTACTCTATGTGCGGAGGATTTTTATGACTTACCGCTATCGAATTGCATCTATATTTCTGCTGGGCTTTTTTATAGATTGTATTAATATTTTTATGTCAGCTATTGCATTACCTGCTATTGCTGATGATATGCAGATCTCTATCGTTTCCGTCACGTGGGTTTCAAATAGCTATATTTTAGGATTAACATTAATTATTCCATTAAGCCACTGGTTATCTCAACGTTTTGGTATTAAGACATTGATGGTGGCATCAATGTTAATGTTTAGTGTGTCTGTGGCGTTGGTGGGATTTTCCCACTCTTTTAGTGAGCTTATTTTCTGGCGTTTTGTTCAAGGCGTAAGTGGTGGGTTATTAATTCCAATTGGGCAGGCGTTGACGTTTCAATATTTTCAAGGTCATGAAAGAAGTAAAATTTCAACATTGATTATGGCAATAGCCCTGATAGCGCCAGCAATATCCCCCACACTAGGCGGATTTATTGTTGATGTCGTTTCTTGGCGTTGGGTATTTTATAGCAATATTCCATTTTCCTTACTGACGGCATTTCTCGCTTTTATCTGGGTTAAAGAACCTTTGCCTAAAGAAAATACAATACCTGATATTAAAGGCATTATTCTTATTAGCTTGATTATCGTTTTTGGATTGTTTGCTTTATCGGCTTATGGTGAGTATCACTCAACATTACTTGCATTAATCATAGCGATATTATCGGTCTTTTTTGCAGTACTTTATTATTATCATTATCGACATCATGCATCGCCTGTTATTAATTTGGCATTATTAAAAAATAGAAACTTATCGCTCTCTATTTTTATTTATTACTGTATTCCTGGTGTTTTTACTGGGGTAAATATTCTCGCTATTTTCTATTTACAACAATATTTAAAATTCACAGCTCAAGGTACAGGTGTTTTTATGCTGCTGTATGCATTAGGTGCCTTTATTTCAATGACAATAAGCGGTGCGCTTTATAATAAAGTGGGTATGAAACGTTTATTTATTTTTGCTTTATTATTGCACAGTATTGGCATTGCCTTATTAACATTTGTGAATAGTAATACAGATGTTCTACTGCTAATTGTTGCTTATTTAGTTATTGGAATTGGTGGGGGAATAGGTGCAAACACGGCACAAACAACAGCATTGTATGATTTTAGTTCACAAAAATTAGTTCAAGCGAGTGTTATCTGGAATATTAATAGACAAGTTGTTTTTAGTGTCGGTGCAACATTTGTTGCCATGATATTCAATATTCTTTCTCTTTTTTGTTTACCACAAACAGCTTATAGCATGACGTTTTTAATATGTGCTTTAATTGGTGTATTGCCTCTGACCTTATTATTTACGTTGAAAAAGAAAACTATTACACAGGAAATACAAGATGAATCTTAATACCGATTTAATTATCGAAAGCATTAAATCTTTGCATGATGAGATTGAAACTATTTTTACGCAATTTCCATTATCAATAGATGCAATAACCAAGATAGAAAACTTGTTATCTACGGATTTTTCAATGGTCGGTGTTAGTGGAAAAGCAGTGACTTATGATGAGGTTATTGCGTTGTTCAGACAAAATGCAGGGAAAAGAAGTGGTCTGAAAATAAAAACAGATGATTATAAAATAGTTTATGAGTCAGATTGTTTGGCGGTTGTCAGATATCGAGAAACACATCATGAAAATAAGAAAATTCTTATGCGGGAGTCGGTCGCGTTATTGAGACGCAATTCTCAGGATGAATGTTGGCAGTGGTACTATCTTCATGAGACTCCAATAGTAAATAATTAATTGATTTATATGAAAAACCAGTTTAAAGCTGGTTTTTTTATATTATTAAAAATAATACTAATAAATAAGACAATCTATGAATTTCTAATTAGCAAGCATTTTTATGCTGTCCTAATAAAAATATTTTTTCTATTCAGGGCATAAAGCATATTGCGTGTTGCAAAGAAGAGTTTATGATTGGCGGCTGAAAACTGTGTTTTCTATTCTTTACGTTACTATGATTCCCTTAGAGCCACCTCTTAAGTATAGTTAAGTAACCTATAGCTTAATTATTTATGGACTTAACTCGGGAAATGTAAGGAAGGTATTATGCAGTTTCTTTGGCCTGTTCGTGTTTATTATGAAGATACTGATGCGGGTGGTGTTGTTTATCACGCCAATTATCTAAAATATTTTGAACGCGCTAGAACTGAACTACTTAGAGAAAAAGGTTTTCATCAGCATGATTTACGGGAGTATGATCATGTTGTATTTGTTGTACGTAAATTATCAATAGAATATATTGCGCCAGCTCGACTTGATGATCTTTTGCAAGTAGAAAGTGAAATTACTACATTACGTGGTGCTTCGATGACATTTTCTCAAAAGCTTATTAATCAAGATGGTTCTATATTGTGTAGCGCAGAAGTGCTAGTTGTCTGCGTAGATTCATTAAAAATGAAGCCAGTAGCGCTTCCTAAGTCCATTATCGCGGAGTTTAAGTAGTGGCTGACATGAATGTTTTCGATCTCTTTCTAAAAGCTGGGCTTTTAGTTAAATTGATCATGTTGATTTTAATCGGATTTTCTATTGCATCTTGGGCGATTATTATTCAGCGAACTAAAGTTCTGAATGCCGCTGATCGTGAAGCCGCAGATTTTGAAGATAAATTCTGGTCAGGTACTGATTTGGCTCGTTTATATAAAGATAGCCAAGCTCGTCGTGATGAGTTATCTGGCTCAGAGCAAATTTTTCATTCAGGCTTTAAAGAATTTGCACGTTTGCACCAAGCGAGCGTTCATGCCCCTGATGCCGTGGTCAACGGCGCATCAAGAGCTATGCGTGTTTCCTTTAACCGTGAATTAGAATCCTTAGAAACACATATTCCTTTCCTCGGTACTGTTGGTTCTATCAGCCCATATATTGGTCTGTTTGGTACCGTATGGGGAATTATGCATGCTTTTATTGCGTTAGGTAGTGTGAAACAAGCAACATTACAAATGGTCGCACCCGGCATTGCTGAAGCGTTGATTGCAACAGCTATCGGTTTATTTGCGGCGATCCCCGCAGTTATGGCTTATAACCGGTTTACGCAACGTGTAACTAAACTGGAACAAAGTTACGATAACTTTATGGAAGAGTTCCTGACGATTTTACATCGCCAAGCTTTTGCCTCAGCAGAAAAGAAATAGTTAACGCAGAAGGAGAAAGCTGATGGCACGAGGTCGCAGTAACCGCCGAGGCATAAAATCAGAGATTAACATTGTTCCTTTGCTTGACGTATTGTTAGTGCTTTTGCTGATATTTATGGCTACGGCGCCTATCATCTCGCAAAGTGTTGAAGTTGACCTTCCTGATGCAACAGATACACAAACTGTTTCAACGAATGATAATCCTCCGGTGATTGTCGAAGTTGCAGGCGTTGGGCAATATAATATTCGAGTTGACCAAGAAGTATTAGAATTATTGCCTCAAGAACAGATTATGGCTGAAGCTAGACGACAATTGGAAAAAAATCCGAAAGTTGTGTTTCTTATTGGCGGTGCTAGAGATGTTCCTTATGATGAGATAATTAAAGCGCTCAACATGTTACGTCAAGCAGGTGTGAAATCTGTAGGTTTAATGACTCAGCCTATGTAATAGGTTGAAATAAGTTTGGATAATAGCGTGGGAAAGAAGACGAAACCAATCCGAAGTAAATTGAGCGGTTCAGTTATCTTGTCTACCGTCTTGCATTTGCTCGTTATCGCGTTGCTTATCTGGGGTTCATTAACTCAGAAATGGGATTTAGGCGGCGGAGGCGGAGAAGGCGGGCAAGTTATTGATGCTATTATGGTCGATCCTAATGCTGTGGTACAACAATATAACCAGCAAAAAGCGCAACAGGCTAACGTCCAAAAAGCAGAGCAAGTGCGTAAAGAACGTGCAGAGCAACAAGAAGAAGAGTTGCGTCAGCAGCAAGTGAAAGAACAAGAACGTTTGAAAACGTTAGAAGTTGAACGTTTGCAAGCTAAAGAGGCAGCAGAGGCTCAAAAACGTGAAGCTGCGTTAGCTGCCACTAAAGCGAAAGAAGAACAAAAAGTAGCAGAAGAAGCGGCCGCACAAGCGAAAGCAGAGCGTGATCGCATCTTAAAAGAACAAGCGGATGCTAAAAAGCAAGCTGAAGCAGAAGCAAAAAAACAAGCAGAATTAGCAGCAAAACAGAAAGCAGAAGAGGCAAAAGCCAAAGCAGAAGCCGATGCAAAAGCCAAAGCAGAAGCCGATGCAAAAGCCAAAGCAGAAGCTGATGCCAAAGCAAAGGCTGCTGCAGATGCTAAGGCTAAAGCAGCCGCAGAAGCTAAAGCAAAAGCGGCCTCTCAACAGCAAAGTAAAGCCGTTGATAGTTTACTTGATGGCTTAATGGCTGATGGTAATAAACAAAGTGGTGCCTCTGCAGCAGGGCAAGGTGGTGGAAATCGCACTGGTGCAAATGGTGAAGGTGTCGATCGCTATAAAGGTCAGCTGAAAGTTGCAATAGAACAGAAGTTCATTGATCCAGAGTTATACAAAGGTAAAACTTGTGAACTAAGAATTAGTATTGCACCTGATGGGATGTTAGTTAATGCGAAAATTTTAGGTGGTGATGCGGCATTATGCCAAGTGGCATTACGCGCAGCGAATACTGCTAAATTACCGAAGCCACCAAAAGATGTTTATGAACAAGTAAAATCATCGACAATTGAGTTTAAGCCATAAAACTGTCTGATAGTAGGAAAACATACACTAATTTATAGCTATTTTAGAATGTTATTGATGTGTTGTATGGTGTTGTTGAAAAGCGTTTGTTACTATTCTGTGCGTTATTGCGTAATAACCGCAATAATAAAAGGGAGACATGATGAAGCAGGCATTAAATGTTATTTTCGGACTTTTAATTTTATGCGTAACTACTCTAGTTAACGCTGAAGTTCGAATTGAAATTACACAAGGGGTGAATACTGCACGCCCTATCGGTGTTGTTCCTTTTAAGTGGGAAGGCACGGGTCAAATGCCAGAAGATATTGCTGGTGTGATTGCGGCTGATTTACGTAATAGCGGAAAATTTAATCCGATTGATGTATCTCGTATACCTCAACAGCCAGTGACGGCTTCTGAAGTCCAACCTGCACTTTGGACTGCATTAGGGATTGATTCTGTTGTTGTGGGGCGTGTACAACCGTCTGCTGATGGCCAATATTTAGTAAGCTATCAGTTAGTTGATGTTGCAGGCTCTCCTGGTGCAGTTTTATCTCAAAGTGAGTTTAAAGTGCCATCGAAGTGGTTGCGCTATTCTGCACATACTGCCAGTGATGAAGTTTTTGAAAAACTAACAGGGATCCGTGGTGCATTCCGTACACGTATTGCTTATGTTGTTGTGACTAATGGTGGCGCATATCCTTACGAATTACGCGTTTCTGATTATGATGGCTTTAACCAAGATCGTGTTTATCGTTCATCTCAGCCATTAATGTCACCAGCATGGTCACCAGATGGTGCTAAACTGGCTTATGTGACTTTTGAAAGTGGTCAATCTGCTTTAGTGGTACAAACATTAGCGTCTGGTGAAATTCGCCAAATTGCATCATTTCCACGACACAATGGTGCGCCGTCGTTTTCACCTGATGGCTCTAAACTTGCTTTTGCACTCTCTAAGAGTGGTAGCTTAAATCTGTATGTTATGGATTTAGCAAGTGGAAATATGACACAGGTAACCAATGGCAGAAGTAACAATACCGAGCCAAATTGGCTGCCTGATGGACAGACCTTAGTCTATACTTCAGATCAAGGTGGTCGTCCGCAAATTTACAAGGTTAATATTAACGGTGGAACGCCAGAACGTATTACGTGGGAAGGTAAACAAAACCAAAACCCAGCAGTAAGCCCTGATGGCAGTTTCTTAGTTATGGTGAGTTCTGAAAGCGGTAGGCAACATATCGCTAAGCAGGATCTAGAAACGAATTCCGTACAATATTTAACAGATACGTTTCTGGATGAAACGCCAAGTATCGCGCCTAACGGCACAATGGTTATTTATAGCTCTACACAAGGCTTAGGCACCATTTTGCAGCTAGTATCGACTGATGGACGTTTCAAAGCGCGTCTTCCGGCGACTGATGGTCAGGTTAAATCACCTGCCTGGTCACCGTTTATGTGATGCATAAGAATTATGTATGGCAAACAAATAAAGGAACAAATAGAGATGCAATTAAACAAAGTATTTAAAGGGTTGATGTTAGCATTACCACTCGTTGCTGTTGCAGCATGTAGCTCAAACAAAAACGATGACCAAACTGATACAAACACTGTACCTGTTGTTGAACAAGGTCCTACTGCTGAAGAATTAGCACGTCAGCAATTAGAACAACTGCAACAAAATAACATTGTTTACTTCGGTTTCGACAAATATGACATTAGCTCAGACTACGCTAACCTGTTAGATGCACACGCTGGATTCCTGCGTGCTAATCCATCAGTACGTATTACTGTAGAAGGTCATGCTGATGAACGCGGTACTCCAGAATACAACATCGCTCTGGGCGAACGTCGTGCAAACGCTGTGAAAATGTACCTACAAGGTAAAGGCGTATCTGCTGATCAACTGTCAATCGTTTCTTACGGTAAAGAAAAACCAGCTGTACTGGGTCATGACGAAGCCGCTTATGCGAAAAACCGTCGTGCAGTACTGGCTTACTAAGAGAACGGCATGAACAACAGTAACTTCAGACCTTTCTTGATGAGTCTGTTGTTACTGGTTGGCGTAGCGGCTCCTGTAGCCGCTATTGCCCAAGCGCCAATCAGTAATATCGGTTCTGGTTCGACCGATGAACGACTCGCCCAACTTGAGCGTTTTTCAAATGCTCACAGCCAGCTTTTGACCCAATTACAGCAACAACTTGCTGATTCTCAGCGTGATATTGATATGTTACGTGGTCAAATTCAGGAAAACCAATATCAGTTAAATCAAGTTGTTGAACGCCAACGCAATATCTATCAACAGTTAGATAGCCTTGGTGGTAGCGCTTCATCACCATCAACAGAAGCTGCTCAACCTGATAATACTGCTTCTACAACACCGCCTGCCGCAACTAACACAGGACAAGGTGATGAGAAGGCCGATTATAATGCAGCGATTGATATCGTATTGAATTCAAAAGATTACGATAAGGCAATTGTTGAATTAAACAACTTTATCAATAACTATCCAAAGTCTAGCTATCAATCAAATGCACATTTTTGGTTGGGTCAGATGTATTACTTAAAAGGTAATAAGGATCAGGCTGCAAGCACCTTTGCTATTGTTGTTAAGAACTATCCAAAATCTCAAAAAGCAAGTGAGGCCTTTTATAAAATTGGTCTGATCATGCAAGAGAAAGGGCAGAAGGATAATGCTAAAGCTATTTATCAACAAGTGATTAAGCAATATCCAAATAGCGCGGGCGCTAAATTAGCGCAGAAGCAGCTAGGAGCACTCTAATTATTAACCCCGTAATGTAAAATGTTACATTTTCGGGGTTAAATGATTGTTTTTTAAGCTGTTGAGTGTTTTTTTGAAAAAAAACATTGCACAAAAACATTAAATCAGTATTATTACCCGCCGTTGCCACAGAGAATGTGGCGCACTCGAAAAGGGTCGTTAGCTCAGTCGGTAGAGCAGTTGACTTTTAATCAATTGGTCGGGCGTTCGAATCGCCCACGACCCACCATTT
>NZ_JABUYL010000078.1 GCF_014897315.1 Proteus sp. FME41
ACGCCAACGACCAAATTGTTGAAACCCAATACAGCAACCAGTTTGAACGCCAAAGCGAAAAGTTTCAGTACGACAACAACCTGAACATCACAGAGCATCAGTTTATTCCATCTGATGCGCAAGGTGCGTTTTTACAACTGGCGCAGCAGCAACAAAAAGGCCGTGTCACTCGCCGTATCACCGCTAAAGGCTACCAAGATTATCACTATGATATTAATGGTCGATTAACGCAAAAAGGGGTTCATCAGCACGGTTTTCGGGCGAAAACGTGGTATTACCAATGGAATACGCTTAACCAACTTATTGCCTGTTTTAATCCTGAAGGGGAATGTTGGCGTTACACTTACGATG
>NZ_JABUYL010000022.1 GCF_014897315.1 Proteus sp. FME41
ATCGTCGGTCAGTGGATGCGCATTATAGGGAGATCTCGGATTAGCGCAAGTGTTTATTTCACTTTTTTTTCTGTTCGCTTTTTTTTTCAGCAAAATAAAGAAAAACGCTCTATTTTTATGCTGATAGCGTGAAATCCAGACAGCTTTCTACTCCCGACTCACGTAAGATAGATGATAAATTATGGTATAGGTAACCTTTATTATGCAATTTAGCGAACAACGTTCAGCTTCTCAAAAGAATCTTTCTTATATTGTTGCTGAAAATTTAGGTAAACAAATTCTTTCTGGTCGCTATGAGCCCGAATCTTTGTTGCCAGGCGAAATAGAATTAGCAGAATTACTCTCTGTCAGCAGAACCGTTATCCGAGAAGCAATAAAAATGCTTGCTGCAAAAGGGATGCTTTTACCTCGCCCACGCATAGGTACTCGCGTTACACCAATGCAGAATTGGAACTTATTAGATAATGATCTTCTTAATTGGTGGATAGACAGCGGTGAATTTAATAAAGTTAGCCATTATTTCCATCATGTTCGTTTAGCAATAGAACCTCAAGCCTGTTATTTAGCCGCCTTTAATGCAAACGAAAGTCAAAAACAGTCTCTTTCTTTATTTGGTAAAGAAATGCTGTTACTCAATGATAATTTTGACAGGCAACATTGGTTAGATATCGATACTCAATTTCACTATCTTATTTACCAAGCAAGTGGTAATCCTTTTTTTGCCTCTTTTGGGTCACTGTTTCTTTCTGCTTATAAAAAGTATTTCGATCTTATTGTGGGTGATGAAACCGTTCAACCTGAAACACATAACCAAATTGTTCAGGCCATTATTGATGGTAATGGAAATAAGGCTCGTGATCTCTGTTTAATCTTATTAACGAGTGATTGAATAGTTTTAATACAATTTTTTTGGATTTTCCGTTTATAATGAAGCGATAATCAAAATATAGAACAAAGACGGTATATGCTTCATGTTTAAATCCGCCAAAAATATGTCTGGGTTGCCTTGGATAGCGGCAATGGCTTTTTTTATGCAGGCTCTTGATGCAACTATTCTTAATACAGCATTACCTGATATAGCTAAGAGCCTTAATCACTCTCCTCTCGCGATGCAATCAGCAGTTATTAGTTATACTTTAACTGTAGCATTACTAATTCCTGTCAGTGGGTGGTTAGCCGATAGATTTGGAACTCGTAAAATTTTTATTATTGCGGTTTCTTTATTTTCTGCTGGCTCTTTATTATGTGCACTTTCTCCTAACCTTATGTTCCTTGTTGTCTCACGCATTATACAAGGTATTGGTGGTGCAATGATGATGCCCGTTGCACGCCTTGCTCTATTAAGAGCCTATCCTCGTAGTGAATTACTGCCTATTTTAAATTTTGTCACAATGCCAGGGCTAGTTGGTCCGATAGCTGGACCGCTATTAGGTGGGATACTCGTCACTTACGCCTCTTGGCATTGGATATTTATTATTAATATTCCTATTGGCTTATTAGGTATTTTCTATGCCATAAAGCATATGCCTAATTTTACAATGCCAAAGCGCAAGTTTGATTTACTGGGTTTTATTTTTTTTGGTTTTGGCTTAGTAATGCTTTCTGTCAGCCTTGATCTTTTTGGTGATAAAAATATTTCTCGCTATATTCCTATTGCCATTATTTCAGGAGGTTTCTCTTTGCTTGGTTTGTATATCAATCATGCAAAACGCCACCAGCAACCTCTTATTCCATTAAACATATTTAAAACTCGTACATTCTCTGTCGGTATTGCAGGCAATATCGCAACACGATTAGGAACTGGTTGTATTCCTTTCTTAATGCCACTTATGTTGCAAGTCGGTTTTGGCTACCCGGCTATTATTTCGGGTATGATGATGGCACCAATGGCATTAGGCTCTATTTTAGCAAAATCTTTTGTCACAAAAATCTTAGTTAAATTTAGTTATCGTCGAACACTCTTTGCTATTACCATTATTATTGGTTTGATGATAACGCAGTTTTCACTTCAGTCTCCGGGAATGTCTATTTACTACCTCGTTATTCCACTCTTTTTACTTGGTGTGGTCATGTCAATACAGTTTACGTCGATGAATACTATTTCATTGGCAGACTTAACTGATAATAATGCCAGTTCAGGAAATAGTGTCTTAGCAGTAACACAACAACTGGCTATTAGTTTTGGTATTGCGGTAAGTGCGTCTATTTTAGGATATTTTGATACCGAGAACGTGGGGACAACTGTTGATAACTTCCACTACACATTTATTACTGTCGGTATCATTACATTACTGTCTTCTTTTGTGTTTTTACTTCTTGATAAACATGATGGGGATAATCTGACAAACAAAAAGAAAAAAGCCTGATTATTGAATTCAGATAGAGATAGAAATAGAGAAGAGAGCATACGCTCTCTTCTCTTTCTTTACTTCTTCTTTATATAAAGAAGAGCATTATAAAAACGTAGATAAAAAAGTATCCACTTCATGACGCCAAGGCACAGATGGCTGAGCTCCTGAACGAGTAACAGCGATTGCAGCAGCTGCGTGAGCAAACTGAATCGCTGACATCATAGACTGCCCTTCTAATAATGCAGTCATCAATGCCCCATTAAAAGTATCACCCGCAGCGATGGTATCAACAGCTTTCACTTTAAAAGCAGGAACAATACCACCTTTACTATTTTGCTCACTAACCCAAACACCACGACTCCCTAATGTAATAAGAACCGTTTTAATCCCTTTATTATGTAGAATATCTGCTGCTTGCTGCGCACTTTCATTATCAATGACTTTAATACCTGTCAGATATTCAATTTCAGTTTCATTTGGTGTAATAATATCAACCAATGACAGTAATTCATCAGGTAATGCCTGAGCGGGTGCAGGGTTTAATATTACTTGCACATTTTCTTGTTTCGCAATTTCAGCGGCTTTCAATACAGAATCAAGTGGTGATTCTAATTGCATTAACAGGGCATCGGCTTCTTTTATTATATCGCTATGGCGTTGAACATAGTTTGTATCTAACCGACCATTGGCACCTGCATGGATACCAATAACGTTTTCACCTTGCTGATTAACAAAAATAAGTGCAACACCCGTTGCTTCATTATCAATTAACTCAATACTATTGGTATCGATATTGTCAGTGATCAATTGAGCCTTCGCTTTTTCACCAATATCGTCATTTCCTAAGCAAGCAAGAAATGAAATATTAGCACCACAACGCCCTGCAGCAACTGCTTGATTAGCCCCTTTACCGCCGAATACCATTTGAAATTGATTACCTGAAATGGTCTCACCAGGAAGCGGAAAATGGGCAACATTAAGAATATGATCAGCATTAACACTACCTAAAATCACAAGTTTCTTCGCTTCCATGATTTATCCTTACTCTCAATAATAAATTCTAAATGTATTGCATAAATGATACTCAAAATTCTAAACCGATCATCTCAGCAACATTAAGGAAAAACCGTGATCACTATCGAAACGTTTCGCTAGTAAAACAAAAAAGAACCAAAAATAAGCAGTAGGAAGCTGAATCGATTTTTGTTATAAACAAATTGTGTGCTAATAGAATGTTTGACTATATGTCATCAATCTTTTTCTGATATTTTCTGGGTAATGACGAAAATAAGTGCCCATGATTAGGAGTATTTATGCAACTTGCAGAGCGGATTTCACAACTTAGCCAATATCTTGAGACTGGACTTTATGAGCGACAGTCAGCTATCCGTCTTTGTTTACTTGCAGCACTCAGTGGCGAAAGTGTTTTCTTACTTGGCCCTCCTGGAATTGCTAAAAGCTTAATCGCCAGAAGAATGAAAGAAGCATTTAAAGAGGCCAAAGCGTTTGAATATCTAATGACACGGTTTTCCACTCCTGAAGAAATTTTTGGCCCATTATCTATTCAAGCATTAAAAGATGAAGGTAAATATCAGCGCTTGATTGATGGCTATTTGCCAGATGCTGAAGTTGTCTTCCTTGATGAAATATGGAAAGCCGGACCCGCTATTCTTAATACGCTATTAACTGCAATTAATGAACGTAAATTTAGAAACGGCGAAGCTGAAGTTAATATTCCGATGCGCTTATTAGTATCAGCGTCAAATGAACTTCCTGATTCAGATAGTAGTCTTGAGGCACTATATGACCGAATGCTCATCCGCATTTGGCTGAAAAAAGTACAAGATAAGAAAAACTTTCGAGCATTACTCATCAATAAAGAAGTGAGCTCTTTTCATATTCCAGCTCATATTCAAATCACAGCAGAAGAATTTTCACGTTGGCAATCAGAGTTAGAAAAAATCAGTTTAGACGATCATTTGTTTGATTTGATTTATCAGCTAAGAGAATCTTTAGATAAAAGTGACGCCGCTCCTTATGTTTCAGATAGACGTTGGAAAAAAGCAGTACGTCTTTTACAAGCCAGTGCATTTTTTAATGGACGTAGTACTATTTCCCCATTAGATCTTATTTTATTAAAAGATTGCCTTTGGCATGATCAAGCTTCATTTTCGCTATTAGATAAGCTATTACAAAACCTTTTAACAGAACAAGCTTACCACCAGCTAGAGTTAATTAGAAAAACAGAAAATCTGTGGGCTGAGTGGATGCAATCAACAAGAAATAAACAAGATCAACAAGCTTTTCGTTTTGAAAAACAAAGCGGAATGTTTGGTCGAAATGCACATTTTAACCTATCAGAAAAAATGCAGGCTGATAAATATACGCTGTTTTTACATATCCCTCTGCATATTCATAGCATTCAAGTTAACTTTATTACCTTTGAGCATAAATCCTTGGAAAGTTTTTTATCTAAGGGGGATGAATTATCTGCACGTTTAAATGGTATAGGCTTTCCTCAACCAATTAACGCCCAAATTCGCCAAGATGGTGTATTAGAAATTTTGGATGTGAGTCGGCGTACAACATCTCTTTATCAACAAAAAGAAACAGTACCGACAGCACCTACTGAAAATAACAAAGAGTGGCAAGATAAATTAAAAGATCTGACTCAAGAAATTTATGGTGAACAAGAAAAATTTAATCATCATCAACCAAATTTATTTATTGATAATGATTGGCTTATTTCTATAGAACAAAGTTTTGTTCAGCTTAATGAAAAACTATCTCAATTAAAAAGCCAAATAAAGTGATGATATTATGCTGACACTTTCAACATTAGATATGCTTTTAGCCATAAATGAAGGTCAACTTATTGAGGAGGTTATTATTGCTATCTTAGCGTCGCCTCAATTAGCCGTATTTTTTGAAAAACACCCAAGACTAAAAAAAGCGTTGCTTAAAGATATTCAGCAATGGAAAAAAAGCTTACAACAAAGAGTTAAAGAAACATTAGTTCCCACGATGGTTGCAGATGAGTTTGCTCTTTATCAGCAAACACAGTCATTAGGTAATGCGATATTTAATCAGCAAGTCGAACTTATTCTTGCTGAACTAAATAAATTAGATTCTTCTTTTATTGAAGAAGCCTCGCAGCTTATCAAAAAAAACAAGCCATTTTCTCCTGCTCAACAAGCCTTGTTTATTCAACACTGGCGCATTAGTTTAATTTTCCAAGTCACCGCACTACACAAAGCGTTATTTGACCAAGAACAAGAGCAATTACTGGCAGAACTACAAGAGCGTTTAGCATTAAGTGGAAATTTAAGTAATACATTTTCAGAAAATGAACGAGCCGCTGGACGTTTGTGGGATATGAGCAAAGGTATTTTAACCAAAACACCTTTTGATGAAAAAATTATTCAACGTTATAGTGATTTTCTTGATCAGCAACCTGAATTACATAAGCTCGCAAGTTTATTAGGTCGTAGTAAAACCGCTAAATCACTCCCTGAAGAAAGTGTTATCTTTGAACCGACAACTATCGTTGAAAAAGCCCCTGACACGACACCAGAGCAAGTTAATGGTATAGGACTTAGTGATGATATCTTACGTTTGCTCCCCGCCGAGCTCGCCCTATTAGGTATTAATGAAATAGAGTATGAGTTTTATAGAAAGCTGGTGGAAAAACAACTCAATACTTATCGATTACAAGGTGATAATTGGCAAGAGCGTACAGTATTACGCCCTGTAACTCATCATCATGATGAAGAAAGACCGAGAGGACCTTTTATTGTCTGTATTGATACGTCTGGTTCAATGGGAGGATTTAATGAACAGTGTGCGAAAGCTTTTGGATTAGCATTAATGAAAATAGCACTTGCAGATAATCGTTCATGTCATGTGATGTTATTTTCAACGGAAACAGTTCATTACCAGTTATCATCATCTAATGGGCTTCAAGATCTTATCAAATTTTTAAATCAGTCATTTAGAGGCGGTACAGATTTAAGTGCATGTTTAGATAATGTCTCAGAAAAACTTAATGATCCTACATGGAAAGATGCTGATGCTGTTGTTATTTCTGACTTTGTTGCCCAAAGGTTACCCGAAAACCTAATCAACAAAATCAAAAAAAGCCAACAGCAACAGCACAATCGCTTCCATGCAGTTACCCTATCCAATTACGGCAAACCCAGTATCATGAAAATCTTTGACCATATATGGCGTTTTGATACTGGATTAAAAAGTCGTTTACTTCGACGCTGGCGCCAATAATTACAGCATATCCTCGAAAGCTAAACGTGTATCTTTTTCCCATACACCACATTGTACTTGTCCAATATGCTCTTTTTGTAGAAGTAGCATGACTAAACGTGATTGACCAATACCCCCGCCAATCGTTTGTGGCATATCGCCATGCATTAATGCTTTGTGCCAATCAAGCTCAAGACGTTTAGTATCGTCGGTTAATGTTAATTGACGCATTAATGTTTCTGGGTCAACACGGATACCCATTGATGACAACTCAAAGGCATCTTGCAATACAGGGTTCCAAACTAAAATATCACCGTTTAAACCTTCAAAACCGTCTTCGTTTTGCGTTGTCCAATCATCATAGTCAGGTGCTCTAACATCGTGAGATTCACCACTTGAAAGTTTGCCACCAATTCCTATTAAGAAAACAGCACCATATTCTTTTGCTATCGCTTTTTCGCGACCTTTAGCATCAAGATCAGGATAACGACGCAATAACTCTTCAGTGTGAATAAATTGAATATGATCTGGCAGGAACGGTGCCAGACCAAATTCTTCACTAACGGCTTTTTCAGTTTCTTTTATTGCCTGATAGATTTTACCCACTGTCTGTTTAAGATAAGGAACAGTACGATCCTTAGCTTCCATCACTTTTTCCCAGTCCCACTGATCGACATAAACAGAGTGGATCTGGGTTAAGCGATCTTCGTCTGGTCTCAAGGCTTTCATATGAGTATAAAGACCTTGACCAGAACTAAATCCAAAACGGCCTAATGTTTTGCGTTTCCATTTAGCTAATGAATGGACAACCTCAAAGGTAGAATCGGGTAAAGATTTGACTTTAACTTGTACCGCCTTCTCATGGCCAGATAAGTTATCTTGAGTTCCATCACCAAGGCGACTTAAGATCGGTCCTTGAACTTCAATCAGCCCTAACTCTTTTTCCAACAGGCGTGAGAAATATGATTTAACAAAGCTAATTTGCTGTTGAGTCTGAATGAATGATTTTTCCATTTTTGTATTCCTAGTGGTGATGTCGTGTTTCGCTGATATAGATTAAGCAACAAAATGGGTACTAAATTCAATATACTTCATTAAAAATAGCCTTGCTTGTTTTAAATCGTTAAAAATAACGCTATAAAAATGTATTATCGTTAAAAACAGAGGGAGTTTATGGACAATATTTATCAGATCGATAATCTCGATCGTGACATACTTCACGCATTAATGGCGAATGCAAGAACACCTTACGCTGAATTGGCAAAAAAATTCGACGTTAGCCCGGGTACTATTCATGTCCGTGTAGAGAAAATGAAACAGGCAGGGATTATCACTGGAACACGTGTTGATATTAGTGAAAAAAAATTAGGTTTTGATGTCTGCTGCTTTATTGGCATCATTCTAAAGAGTGCAAAAGATTACCATACAGCATTAGATAAGCTGGATAAGTTAGATGAAGTGGTAGAGGTTTATTACACAACAGGGCAATACAGTATTTTTACAAAGGTAATGTGTAAAAGTATTGAATCCTTACAAGACGTACTTATCAACAAAATACAGACAATCGATGAAATCCAATCAACCGAGACACTGATCTCGCTGCAAAACCCGATAATAAGGACGATCAAGCCATAAGGATAAATTCTTATTTTTTTTTATAACCACATTATCCACAGGTAGATCCCAAGTGATTCACAGCGTACAATAGCGCGTCTTGAATATAAGGAGATCATTAATGAAAAAAGTCACTCTAATTAGTGGCAGCACTATGGGTAATGCTGAATATGTCGCAGAACATCTTGCAGAGATCTTATCTGAAGAAGGATTTGAGACAGATTTGCACCATGGACCTTCTCTTAATGATCTCCCAAATGAAGGGATCTGGCTGGTGGTAACCTCCACACATGGGGCAGGTGATATTCCTGATAACCTCCAACCTTTCGCTGACGAAATTTCAGCTGACTCTATTGATCTTAGCAATGTTACTTTTGGTGCTATCGGTATAGGAAGTAGTGAATACGACACTTTCTGTGGTGCGATCAGAACATTGGATCAAAAGTTAATAGAAAAAGGGGCAACTCGCCTTGGTGATCGTCTCGAAATAGACATTCAAAAGTATGACATTCCGGAAGATCCAGCAGAAGAATGGATAGCATCTTGGAAAAATTTACTTTAAATTGTTTAAAAAAACAGCAAACAGATGTGGATAACTCTGCTCAAAAGCGGGGGTTAACCCGTAGTTATCCATTGTATAAGCTTCTATCAATAAATGACCTGTGCATAAGTCGTCATTTTGATCCCAGCTTATCAGCAGATAGATCACGGATCATTCACAGTATATGATCCTTTACACTTTTATGATCTTTAAATAGAAAATCCACTTATCCACAGAGGATCGCTTCCTTAATAAAAGATCTAATAAAGAGATCTTTAAATAAAAAGATCTTTAAATAATTACCTGCGGATCAGCTCGCTTGTATCTCTCAAAAAGTTGAGTAGAATTCGTTTTCCCAATGCAACACATTCAGCATTCGTAACATTTAAGGTTTACACATGTTTTATCCAGAACACTTTGACGTCATTGTTATCGGTGGTGGTCACGCCGGTACAGAAGCCGCTATGGCTGCAGCTCGTATGGGGCGTCAAACCCTATTACTGACCCACAATATTGATACTTTGGGCCAAATGTCTTGTAACCCAGCTATTGGTGGGATTGGTAAAGGGCATCTGGTAAAAGAGATCGATGCCATGGGTGGATTAATGGCAACAGCCATTGACCATGCTGGTATCCAGTTTAGAACCCTGAATGCAAGTAAGGGACCGGCTGTAAGAGCAACAAGAGCACAAGCAGACCGTGTTCTTTACCGCCAAGCCATTCGTACAACGCTTGAAAATCAACCTAATTTAATGATCTTCCAACAGCCAGTAGAAGATCTGATTGTCGAAAACGACCAAGTTACAGGTGCAGTAACCCGCATGGGATTAAAATTTCATGCTAAGTCTGTCGTTTTAACTGTAGGCACTTTCCTTGATGGAAAAATCCATATTGGCTTAGAAAACTACAGCGGTGGTCGAGCTGGTGATCCACCTTCAGTTTCACTATCACATAGATTACGAGAATTACCTTTACGTGTTGGCCGTTTAAAAACAGGAACACCTCCACGTATCGATGCCCGAACCATTGATTTTAACCAATTAGCGGTTCAGTTAGGTGATACACCTATGCCTGTTTTCTCGTTTTTAGGTAATGTGGATCAGCACCCAGAGCAAATGCCTTGCCATATCACTTACACTAACGAAAAAACACATGATGTAATTCGTAATAACCTCGATCGTAGCCCAATGTATGCTGGTGTCATCGAAGGAATAGGGCCTCGTTATTGCCCATCTATTGAAGATAAAGTGATGAGATTTGCTGATCGTAATTCACATCAAATCTTTTTAGAGCCCGAAGGTTTAACCAGTAACGAAATTTACCCTAATGGTATTTCAACAAGCCTACCTTTTGATGTTCAAATGCAAATTGTGAACTCGATGAAGGGAATGGAAAATGCAAAGATCATCAGACCAGGTTACGCTATAGAATATGATTTCTTCGATCCTCGCGATCTAAAACAAACCTTAGAAAGCAAATTTATCAATGGACTGTTTTTTGCAGGTCAAATCAACGGCACAACAGGTTACGAAGAGGCCGCAGCTCAAGGAATGTTAGCGGGTCTTAATGCTGCTCGTTATGCCTTCGATCAAGACGGTTGGTTCCCACGTCGTGATCAAGCTTACATCGGTGTTTTAGTTGACGATCTGTGTACATTAGGAACTAAAGAACCCTACCGTATGTTTACATCACGCGCAGAATATCGCTTGATGTTACGTGAAGATAATGCCGATTTACGTTTGACTGAAATTGCACGTGAGCTCGGTATGGTTGATGACAACCGTTGGGCACAATTTAGTGAGAAAGTTGAGCTTGTTGAAAAAGAGCGCCAACGTTTAAGAAATATTTGGGTTCATCCTCAGGCTGATAATCTTTCTGAAATCAATGAATTGCTAAATAGCCCATTATCAAAAGAAGCCAATGGTGAAGATTTATTACGTCGCCCAGAAATGACGTACGATATACTGAAAAAAATCACTCGTTTTGCTCCTGGTATTGATGATTCAAAACCTCAAGCAGCAGAACAAGTAGAGATCCAAGTTAAATACGAAGGTTATATTAACCGCCAGCAAGAAGAGATCGAAAAGAAACTGCGTAATGAAAATGCAGCGTTACCGATTGATCTAGACTATAAGCAAGTCAGTGGCTTATCTAACGAAGTCATTGCAAAACTTAACGATCACAAGCCTACATCTATTGGTCAAGCATCGAGGATCTCAGGCGTAACACCTGCAGCAATTTCCATTTTATTAGTTTGGCTAAAAAAACAAGGTCTATTACGCAGGAGTGCATCATGAGTGACTTACTTAATCGGCTAAAAAAGCTGGCTAAGCAAGCCAATATTGAGCTAACAGATATTCAAGCTGAAAAGCTAATCGGTTATGTTGCTATGCTTGATAAGTGGAATAAAGCCTACAATCTCACGTCTGTGAGAGATCCTCAGCAAATGCTTATCCGCCATATTTTAGATAGTATTGTTGTTAGTCAGCACCTTGAAGGTGAGCGATTTATCGACGTAGGTACAGGACCAGGATTACCAGGTATTCCTTTAGCGATAATGCGTCCCGATCACCACTTTGTATTATTGGATAGCTTAGGTAAACGAGTTCGCTTTATGAAGCAAGTTCAGCATGAGCTTGAGCTTCATAACATTGAACCTGTTCAATACCGTGTTGGAGAATATCAACCAGAGATGCCTTTTGATGGTGTTATCAGTCGTGCGTTTGCTTCGATGAAAGATATGCTTTCTTGGTGCTCACATTTAGTGGCTGAAGAAAAGGGTCACTTTTATGCATTGAAAGGACAAATTCATCAAGAAGAGCTTGATGAACTTGCTGATAATGGATTAAAAATACCTGAAAAAGTGATCAATTTATCAATACCTGAATTGAATGAACAAAGACATTTGGTGATTATTTAATCAAAAAAAGTGTGTGTTATTGATCTTTTTTTCATTATTTGTGCTGTGGCGATAATATTTACAATGTTATCGCCATTTGTTTTATGGGGAATTATGTAACGCATTAAAACTCACTTAAATAAAACAATAAATTAACATTTCGTTATCTTTTACATTAATTCATTTGATAACCTGAGTTTTCATCATTTTATTTTCAAAATAAATTATTAATTCTGTGCATTATAAAAATATTGAATTTATTTAATTGAAAATGGGTCAATTCTTTTCCAATTAGCACTAAATTGTTCATAAAAGGGATGTTAATTGTTAACTCCGTTATATATTTTATGAAATAAGATTTATTTATACTTTTATATTTGTGATGCATGTCACGCTATTTATTTTATTCGGCTCTATTATTTTTACTCTTTTTGTTCTTAATCATTTTTCATAAATGGAACCTTGGTAAGAAATTTAAATTAATCTTCACTTTTTCGCTACTTATTGATTGAATTCATTGCCACGCCCCGTATAATTTGCTCGTTTTTGTCACTTGACACTTTATAGCAAAGACAGTTTGATACATCATTCAGTAATACCTTTTACGATAGCTAGTCTGGAGAATACAAACGTCATGTCTGTCTCCCTCTACAACGGGAAAGTTGCACTGAAACTGTTATTCTTGCAGTTTATGACTTTTGTTATTCTCAGTGCGGGTTTCTACTTAAAGAGTACAGATTGGAGTTTTTCGGCTTTTTTAGGCGGAATGGCATGTTGGTTACCCAATATGGCTTTTTTATTATTAATGCGCTTACAAAAGGTCAATGAAGAAGAAGCTCCAGTTCGCATAAACTGGCTTTTTGCTTTCAGTGAAGGGTTGAAGGTTATATTATCAATAGCCTTACTGATAGTTGCTTTAGGCGTGTTTAAAGCAGCATTTGCACCACTGGTCATGACCTACTTAGCGGTGCTTGTTATGCAGGTCGTTGCACCAGCCGTCATTAACGGTTAGCGTTTTTAACAACAAAAGGGTAATTGGCATCATGTCTGCATCAGGAGAAGCATTAACCACTAGAGAATACATAGGTCACCACCTGAATAACCTTCAGTTGGACCTGCGTACTTTCGAGTTGGTCAATCCCCATGCTGAAAATGCGCCATCATTCTGGGTGTTAAATATTGACTCACTTTTCTTTTCAGTCTTAATGGGTGCATTATTCCTATGGGTGTTTAGAAAAGTAGCAGTAAGAGCAACCAGTGGCGTACCGGGAAAATTCCAGACTGCAGTAGAAATGATCATCGGTTTCGTTGATAGCAGCGTTCGTGATATGTATCACGGAAAGAGCAAGGTCATTGCACCTTTGGCATTGACTGTGTTCGTTTGGGTGCTGTTAATGAATGCCCTGGATTTATTACCAATCGACTTCATCCCTTATATCGGTGAACACATCTTAGGGTTACCAGCGTTACGCATCGTTCCGACTGCGGACGTGAGTATTACTCTTTCGATGGCAATTGGTGTATTTATCCTGATCCTTTTCTATAGCATTAAGATGAAAGGTATAAAAGGGTTTACAAAAGAGCTGACTTTACAGCCTTTTAACCACCCAATTTTTATTCCTGTTAACTTAATCTTGGAAGGGGTAAGCCTGCTATCAAAACCTGTTTCACTCGGTCTTCGACTGTTTGGTAACATGTATGCAGGTGAACTGATCTTTATTCTTATTGCTGGTCTGTTACCGTGGTGGTCACAGTGGTTATTAAGCCTTCCTTGGGCGATATTCCACATACTGATTATTACGTTACAAGCCTTTATTTTCATGGTTCTAACGATTGTTTATCTGTCGATGGCATCTGAAGAACATTAATTATTAACTCTTTGAAGAAATAACTGAAACAAACTGGAGACTGTCATGGAAAACCTGAGTATGGATCTGCTGTACATGGCTGCCGCTATTATGATGGGTTTAGCTGCAATCGGTGCTGCAATCGGTATCGGAATCCTCGGAGGCAAATTTTTAGAAGGTGCTGCTCGTCAGCCTGATTTGATCCCTCTTCTGCGTACACAGTTCTTTATCGTTATGGGTCTGGTTGATGCCATCCCAATGATTGCTGTGGGTCTGGGCCTTTACGTGATGTTTGCTGTTGCCTAATGATGGCAATAAGCAGTAAAAGCGTCATGTTAGTTAATAACCAAGAAAGAGGTATTGTGCTGTGAATTTAAATGCAACAATCCTCGGCCAGGCCATCGCATTTGTCCTGTTTGTTTTGTTCTGCATGAAATTCGTATGGCCACCAATTATGGCGGCCATTGAAAAACGTCAAAAAGAAATTGCTGACGGTTTATCATCTGCAGAACGAGCTAAAAAGGACTTAGATTTAGCGAAAGCCGATGCAGGCGATCAGCTAGCGAAAGCAAAAGCAGAAGCACAAGCAATCATTGAATCTGCGAATAAACAACGCACTCAAATGATTGAAGAAGCTAAAGCAGAAGCAGAGCAAGAACGTAGTAAGATCGTTGCACAAGCTCAATCCGAACTGGATGCAGAGCGTAAACGTGCTCGTGAAGAACTTCGTAAACAAGTCGCAATGCTGGCTATCGCAGGTGCCGAGAAAATTATTGAACGTTCCGTGGATGAAGCTGCTAATAGCGACATCGTTGATAAACTGGTCGCTGAACTGTAAGGAGGGAGGGGCATGTCTGAAATAGCAACGGTAGCTCGCCCCTACGCCAAAGCAGCTTTTGACTTTGCTGTGGAAAACCAGACTGTCGATAAATGGCAGGTTATGCTGGCGTTCACCGCTGAAGTAGCACGCAATGAGCAGGTAACCGAATTACTTTCTGGTTCTTTAGCATCAGAAAAACTGGCTAACATCTTCATCGACCTTTGTGGCGATCAATTAGATGAACATGCTCAGAATTTAATTCGTGTTATGGCTGAGAATGGCCGTTTATCAACGTTGCCTGAAGTATTGAGCCAATTTATTCAATTGCGCGCAGTGCTAGAGTCAACGGTTGACGTTGAAGTAACTTCTGCCATTGAGCTAACTAAACAGCAGCTAGCTAACATTTCTGCAGCGATGGAAAATCGTCTATCACGCAAAGTGAAGCTGAATTGCAAAATTGATAAGTCTGTTATCGCAGGCATGATTATACGCGCCGGTGACCTCGTCATCGATGGCAGTATTCGTGGCCGTTTAGAGCGATTAACTGACGTCTTGCAGTCTTAAGGGGACTGGAGCATATGCAACTGAATTCCACTGAAATCAGCGAACTGATCAAGCAGCGCATTGCTCAGTTCAATGTAGTGAGTGAAGCTCACAATGAAGGTACGATTGTTTCCGTTAGTGACGGTATCATTCGTATCCACGGTTTAGCCGAAGTTATGCAGGGTGAGATGATCGCACTGCCGGGTAACCGTTTCGCTATCGCACTAAACTTAGAGCGCGACTCTGTTGGTGCGGTTGTGATGGGTCCTTATGCTGACTTAGCAGAAGGCATGAAAGTTAAATGTACAGGTCGTATTCTGGAAGTTCCTGTTGGACGTGGTCTGCTTGGCCGTGTGGTAAACACACTGGGTGAGCCGATTGATGGTAAAGGCGCAGTTGAGCATGATGGGTTCTCACCTATTGAGATGATTGCTCCTGGCGTTATCGAGCGTCAATCAGTAGATCAGCCTGTCCAAACAGGCTATAAATCTGTTGATGCCATGATCCCAATTGGGCGTGGTCAACGTGAATTGATCATCGGTGACCGTCAAACAGGTAAAACTGCGCTGGCTGTCGATGCAATCATTAACCAGCGTGACTCTGGCATTAAATGTATTTATGTCGCTATTGGTCAGAAGGCTTCTACAATTTCGAACGTTGTTCGTAAATTGGAAGAACATGGCGCGTTAGAAAACACCATTGTTGTTGTTGCATCTGCATCTGAATCAGCTGCACTGCAATACCTTGCTCCTTATTCAGGTTGCGCAATGGGTGAATACTTCCGTGACCGTGGTGAAGATGCCCTGATTATTTACGATGACTTGTCTAAACAGGCTGTCGCATACCGTCAAATTTCACTGTTACTTCGTCGTCCACCTGGACGTGAAGCATATCCTGGTGATGTTTTCTATCTGCACTCCCGTTTACTTGAGCGTGCTGCTCGCGTAAATGCTGAGTACGTAGAAGCGTTTACTAAGGGTGAAGTTAAAGGTAAAACCGGCTCTCTGACTGCGTTACCGATTATCGAAACGCAAGCAGGGGACGTTTCTGCATTCGTTCCTACGAACGTAATCTCTATTACCGATGGTCAGATCTTCTTAGAATCTAACCTGTTTAACGCAGGTATCCGTCCAGCAGTTAACCCAGGGATCTCTGTATCTCGTGTGGGTGGTGCTGCTCAGACTAAGATCATGAAGAAACTTTCTGGTGGTATTCGTACTGCACTTGCGCAGTATCGTGAACTAGCAGCATTCTCCCAGTTCGCTTCAGATCTGGATGATGCTACTCGTAAACAATTGAACCACGGTCAGAAAGTGACTGAATTGCTGAAACAAAAACAGTACGAACCAATGTCTGTCGCACAACAGTCTTTAGCACTGTTTGCAGCAGAGCGTGGTTATCTGGAAGATGTTGAAATTTCAAAAGTTGTGCCATTTGAAGCTTCATTATTAGCTTATGCTAATCGTGAACATGCTGACTTATTGAACGAGATCAACCAGACTGGTACTTATAACGAAGAAATCGAAGCGAAGCTGAAAGGCGTGCTAGAAAACTTCAAAGCGACTCAGTCCTGGTAATAACTATTCGGCCTGATAGTCATATCGGGCCGTCTGGTTCATGAGGAGAAGCAGAAATGGCCGGCGCAAAAGAGATACGTTCGAAGATCGGCAGTGTGCAAAACACACAGAAGATCACTAAAGCGATGGAGATGGTCGCCGCGTCGAAAATGCGTAAAACGCAGGAACGCATGGCAGCCAGCCGTCCTTATGCAGAAACCATGCGCAGTGTGATTGGTCACCTTGCGTTAGGGAATCTGGAATACAAACATCCATACCTCGAAGAGCGTGAAGTTAAACGTGTCGGGTACCTGGTTGTTTCGACCGACCGTGGTTTGTGTGGTGGTTTGAACATTAACTTGTTCAAAAAACTGCTAGCAGACATGAAAGTATGGTCTGAAAAAGGTGTGCAGGTAGATTTAGCCCTTGTTGGTTCTAAAGCGACATCATTCTTTGGCTCTGTTGGAGGGAATGTTGTAGGCCAAGTAACCGGTATGGGGGATGAACCTAAACTGTCAGACCTTATCGGGCCAGTCAATATCATGTTGCAGGCTTATGACGAAGGTCGTTTAGATAAATTGTATGTGGTGGCAAATAAGTTCATCAATACCATGGCTCAAGAGCCTAAGATTCTTCAGGTTTTACCATTACCCGCAGGTGATGATGAAGAATTGAAGGAAAAATCTTGGGATTATCTGTACGAACCTGATCCTAAGGCGTTACTGGATACTTTACTGCGTCGTTATATTGAGTCGCAGGTTTACCAGAGCGTCGTAGAGAACTTAGCGAGTGAGCAGGCCGCCCGAATGGTTGCGATGAAAGCCGCTACAGATAACGGTGGTGACCTGATTAAAGAACTGCAATTGGTGTACAACAAAGCACGCCAAGCAAGTATTACTCAGGAACTTACAGAAATTGTGTCTGGTGCAGCCGCGGTATAACAGCTAGGTTTACGAATTACGTAGAGGATTCAAGATGGCTACTGGAAAGATTGTCCAGGTAATCGGCGCCGTAGTGGACGCCGAATTCCCTCAGGATAGCGTCCCTAAAGTATACGACGCTCTTGAGGTTATGAATGGTAAAGAAAAACTGGTGCTGGAAGTTCAGCAACAGTTAGGCGGTGGTATCGTTCGTTGTATCGCAATGGGTACATCAGACGGTTTAAGCCGTGGCTTAAAAGTTGAAAACTTGGGCCACCCAATTGAAGTACCAGTAGGTAAAGCTACACTGGGACGTATCATGAACGTTCTTGGTGACCCGATCGATATGAAAGGCGACATCGGTACTGATGAGCGCTGGTCAATTCACCGCGAAGCACCAACCTATGAAGAGTTATCAAGCTCCCAAGAACTGCTAGAAACCGGTATTAAAGTAATGGACTTAATCTGTCCGTTTGCTAAAGGTGGTAAAGTAGGTCTGTTCGGTGGTGCGGGTGTGGGTAAAACAGTTAACATGATGGAATTGATCCGTAACATCGCGATCGAGCACTCAGGTTACTCTGTATTTGCGGGTGTTGGTGAACGTACTCGTGAGGGTAATGACTTCTATCATGAAATGACAGATTCTAACGTTCTTGACAAAGTATCGTTAGTTTATGGTCAGATGAATGA
The DNA here is from genome assembly GCF_014897315.1 of Proteus sp. FME41. GTDB lineage: Bacteria > Pseudomonadota > Gammaproteobacteria > Enterobacterales > Enterobacteriaceae > Proteus. The sequence goes on from NZ_JABUYL010000022.1 coordinate 18,039, forward strand.
GCCACCAGGAAACCGTCTACGTGTAGCACTGACGGGTCTGACTATGGCTGAGAAATTCCGTGATGAAGGCCGTGACGTACTGTTATTCGTCGATAACATCTATCGTTACACCTTAGCCGGTACAGAAGTATCAGCACTGTTAGGTCGTATGCCATCAGCGGTAGGTTACCAGCCAACATTGGCTGAAGAGATGGGTGTTCTGCAAGAACGTATCACTTCAACCAAAACAGGTTCAATCACCTCTGTACAGGCTGTATACGTACCTGCGGATGACTTAACTGACCCATCACCAGCAACAACGTTTGCTCACTTAGATGCAACAGTTGTACTGAGCCGTCAAATTGCTTCATTAGGTATCTACCCTGCGGTTGACCCACTGGATTCTACCAGTCGTCAGTTAGACCCACTGGTAGTTGGCCAAGAGCACTATGATGTCGCTCGTGGTGTTCAGTCTATCCTGCAACGTTATCAGGAACTGAAAGACATCATCGCTATCTTAGGTATGGATGAACTGTCAGAAGAAGATAAACTGGTTGTTGCGCGTGCGCGTAAGATCCAGCGCTTCCTGTCTCAGCCATTCTTCGTTGCTGAAGTATTTACCGGATCACCAGGTAAGTTCGTTTCCCTGAAAGACACTATCCGTGGCTTTAAAGGCATTCTGAACGGTGATTATGACCACCTGCCAGAGCAGGCGTTCTACATGGTTGGTACTATCGAAGAAGCAGTAGAAAAAGCTAAGAAGCTTTAATACGGCTGACGGGAGGTTGATATGGCCGATACATCGTTCCACCTGAAAGTTGTCAGCGCTGAAAAGCAGTTATATGACGGCGAAGTCAAACGAATTCAGGTAACTGGTAGCGAAGGTGAGCTCGGTATTTATCCGCAGCATACCCCGTTATTAACTGCCATAAAACCGGGCATGGTACGTGTCGTAAAAACATCGGGCGAAGAAGAGGTTATCTACCTTTCAGGTGGTATTCTCGAAGTTCAGCCGACGGGCGTCATTGTACTGGCAGATACAGCTATCCGTGGTCGCGATTTGGATGAAGCGAAAGCGTTGGAATCTAAGCGTAAAGCTGAAGAACACATTCAATCCTCTCATGGTGACGTTGATTATGCTCAAGCATCAGCAGAATTAGCCAAAGCGATTGCAAAACTACGTGTAATCGAATTGACCCGACGTTGATGTAAATAGGCAGTCTATGAATAAAAAAGCCAGTTGGTTCTTAGCTAACTGGCTTTTTTGCGTCATGAAATATTTTGTGTGACGAAATATGTAGTATTATTTGGCATAAACAGGTTTACTTGCCATTCTTTACGGGAGTTATCGGGTTAATTATGTCTAATTCAGCTAAAAGCGTTGTTATTCTTGCTGCGGGAAAAGGCACCCGCATGTATTCACAGTTACCTAAAGTTCTTCATAAACTTGCAGGTAAATCCATGGTTCAACATGTGATTGATACTGCCAAGTCATTAGGTGCTCAACAAACACACCTTGTCTATGGGCATGGTGGTGAACTAATGAAAGAAAAATTAGGTTCACAACCTGTTAATTGGGTACTACAAGCAGAGCAACTAGGAACGGGTCACGCAATGCAACAAGCCGCGCCTTTCTTTGCTGATGATGAAGATATCCTGATGCTTTATGGTGATGTTCCGCTTATCACCAAAGAAACGTTAGAACGTTTAATTGAAGTCAAACCAGAAGGCGGTATTGGTTTATTAACGGTTATTTTAGATAACCCGATGGGATATGGTCGTATTGTTCGTGAAAATGGCGAAGTGACTGGCATTATCGAACAAAAAGACGCTTCTGAAGAACAACTCAAAATTAATGAAATTAATACAGGTATTTTAGTTGCTAATGGCGCTGATTTAAAACGTTGGTTAAGTAAGCTCGATAATAATAATGCACAAAAAGAGTATTACATTACTGACATTATCGCGTTAGCGCATCAAGAAGGCCGTAAAATTGAAACGGCTCATCCTCGTCACCATAGCGAAATGGAAGGCGTGAATAACCGTTTACAATTGGCTGCATTAGAACGTATTTACCAGACCGAACAAGCAGAGCGCTTATTACTTGAAGGTGTTATGTTGCTCGATCCTGCTCGCTTTGATTTACGTGGCACGTTAACTCACGGAAAAGATGTCGTGATTGATACTAACGTCATTATTGAAGGTGACGTCACGTTAGGAAATAATGTTGAAATCGGTACTGGTTGTGTCCTGAAAAACTGTGTGATTGGCGATAATTCTATTATCAGCCCCTATACGGTGATCGAGGATGCAAATTTAGCACAAGAGTGTACTGTTGGGCCATTTGCACGACTTCGCCCAGGCAGTGAATTAGCAGATAAAGCACACGTTGGTAACTTTGTTGAGATGAAAAAAGCCAGCTTAGGTGTTGGATCTAAAGCAGGTCATCTGACTTACTTAGGCGATACAGATGTGGGCGCTAACGTTAATATCGGTGCAGGTACTATCACTTGTAACTATGATGGTGCGAATAAATTCAAAACCATTATTGGTGATGATGTCTTTATCGGCTCCGATACTCAATTAGTGGCGCCAGTGACTGTTGCTAATGGTGCAACCATTGGTGCAGGAACAACTCTCACTAAAAACGTGAATGAAAACGAATTAGTGATCAGTCGAGTTAAGCAAACTCATATCAGTGGATGGAAACGTCCAGTGAAGAAAAAACAATAATTTTAAGAGAAGGGCGTATATTTAATTAGCGCCCTTTTCTTGTACGCTTTTATTCTAAAAACAAAAAAATATCCCCGCTTTCTACAATGGCTTGGGGAACAAACCAATCAGGTATAAGACATCCAAGTGCGAATAAACGCACAGTTTTAGGAATAACACAATGTGTGGAATAGTAGGTGCAGTTGCACAACGCGATATCGCTGAAATCTTAATTGAAGGCTTACGTCGTCTAGAATACCGTGGATATGACTCTGCAGGTTTAGCCGTTGTTGATAACGACTGCAAAATGACACGTCTGCGTGAGGCTGGCAAAGTACATATGCTGGCGGAAGAAGCAGAGAAAACACAAGTGATTGGTGGTACAGGTATTGCTCATACGCGTTGGGCAACACATGGTGAACCTTGTGAAGATAATGCGCATCCACATGTCTCCGGCTCTATTGCGGTGGTACATAATGGTATTATCGAAAACTACCAAGAACTGAAAGCGGAATTAATCAAAAAAGGGTATCAGTTTGGGTCTCAAACAGATACCGAAGTGATAGCTCACTTGGTAAACTGGGAACAGCGCCAAGGGGGAACATTACGTGAAGTTGTACAGCGTGTTATTCCTCAATTACGCGGTGCCTATGGTACGGTGATTATGGATAGCCATACGCCTGAGCTATTAGTGGCTGCTCGTTCTGGTAGCCCGCTGGTGGTTGGCCTTGGTGTGGGAGAAAACTTCCTTGCTTCTGACCAATTGGCATTATTGCCTGTGACTCGTCGCTTTATCTACCTTGAAGAAGGGGATATTGTTGAAATTACACGTCGTCATGTTCATATTTTTGATGTAAATGGCGAAGAAGTGGATCGCGATACCATTGAATCTAATGTTCAATATGATGCAGGTGATAAAGGTACTTATCGTCACTACATGCAAAAAGAGATCTACGAGCAGCCTTTAGCGATTAAAAATACGCTAGAAAACCGCTTAAAATCAGACAGTATTGATTTAAGTGAATTAGGCCCTCGTGCTGAAGAGATCTTATCTAAAGTTGAACACATTCAAATTGTGGCCTGTGGGACTTCTTATAATGCCGGCATGGTTTCTCGTTACTGGTTTGAGTCTTTAGCGGGTATCCCTTGCGATGTCGAAATTGCATCAGAATATCGCTATCGTAAACCAGCAACTCGCCGTAATAGCTTATTGATTACTTTATCTCAATCAGGTGAAACGGCAGATACATTAGCGGCACTGCGTTTATCAAAAGAGCTTGGTTATTTATCATCATTAGCGATTTGTAATGTTGCTGGCTCTTCTTTAGTGCGTGAATCTGAATTTGTTTTAATGACTAAAGCGGGTGCTGAAATCGGTGTTGCATCGACAAAAGCATTCACAACACAGTTAACCGTTCTATTAATGCTGGTGGCATATATGGGACGCATTAAAGGCGTTGCAACATTAGAACAAGATGTTTCAACCGCATTACATGCATTACCAAGTCGTATTGAAAGCATGTTATCGAAAGATAAAGTAATTGAAGCGTTAGCGGAAGACTTCTCAGAAAAAAGCCATGCATTATTCTTAGGTCGTGGTGACCAATACCCGATTGCGGTAGAAGGGGCATTAAAGCTAAAAGAGATCTCTTATATTCATGCTGAAGCTTATGCTGCTGGTGAATTAAAACACGGTCCATTAGCATTAATTGATGCGGATATGCCGGTTATCATTATTGCGCCAAACAATGAATTGTTAGAAAAATTAAAATCTAATATCGAAGAAGTGCGTGCGCGTGGTGGTTTACTGTATGTGTTTGCTGATCAAGATGCTGGTTTTGAAGAAAACGAAACGATGAAACTCATTTCGCTTCCTCATGTTGAAGAGCTTATTGCGCCGATTTTCTATACTGTACCATTACAGTTGTTGTCTTATCATGTGGCCTTAATTAAAGGTACTGACGTAGACCAACCACGTAACTTAGCTAAATCTGTGACAGTTGAATAAATAAAGCTGACGTTAGCTCTATTCTATAAAAGCCAGTCATGCTGTAAAAAGCAGACTGGTTTTTTTATTGAAAAATAAAGCACATTTACCCTCTATATCATGATTGAAGCAATAGTATTGATTGCCTAGGATTATATTTATACTGTTGTGATAATGGAGTAGCACCATGGCGAATGAAGAAGAGAATACATCGATATTGAGCATGTCTCTTTCAAATTTAAATATCGCTCAACAAGAAGAAGCTAATCATACACTTGCTCTATATAAAACACAGATAGAACAAGGTGATATACAAAAAGCCTATCATTATATTATGCGTTATATGATGCATTTAAAGGCTTATTTTTCTCGCCATCTACCTGATACATTCTCGATGGGTAATATTTCCCTTGGGTATTTAGATTTTACTTATTTTCCTTTTTTTGATGGTTTTTTACGTGAGCGAAAATTACGTTTGGGTATTGTATTAAATCACCAATCCCTTCAATTTGAATTATGGTTAATGGGGCAAAATGCACTTGTTCAACAAGATTACTGGGAATTACTGAAAACAAGTCAATGGAATAGAAAACGGACAGAGATGCCAAAGTACAGCATATTAGAAGATATATTGATCACGGATATTAGCTTTAATCAAATAGATAAAATGACAGCTAAGATCTTTCAAGAAGCCTTAAAAACAACAACCAAAATAATAGATGAAATAAAGCAACGAGAAGCGTCTTTATAAGCCATAAAACTCTGCCTGCAAATCGATAACAGGCAGAGGAAAATAGCACTATCGGAGAGATATATCGCTATTAAAACAACACTACAGTAAGAACAAAACTAACTAAGAAAAACCTAGTTGTAAGACTTAAATAGGGATTGGTTGCCTGATTTATCAAAAGCAATCACTTGATACGGTTCTTTATAATCGCCTGCATACATACCTAAACTTCCTGCTGGCATACCTGCAACCGCAATACCTGATTTTGATTTATCGACTAAATTGATATTTTTTAGGCTATCTACTGGGATATGCCCAACTAAGTCCTTACCTTGGTAAGTCGCCAAGTGGCAACTTAATAAATTATTGGGTACACCTGCTTGTTGGTATTTTTCCATTAATTGCGTTTCTGACACAATATTCACTTTAACGTTAAATCCTGCTTCTTTTACGCCATCAGCCCATAAAGTACAGCACCCGCAACTGTCTGTTTTATAAACTTCAACGATATTATGATGAGATGCATAAGCGGTACTTGCAAAAGCGGATATTGCCATAATAGAGGGGAGTAATAATTTTTTCATTGTCTATTCCTTTCATAAGATTGATAAATGAAACAATAATGTTTCCCCCTACAGGAAGGTCAATTTAATAAAGGTATAAACACGTAGATTTTTGTAAAAAAATATTTATAGAAAACAAAGGTATAAATAATATTTTCATGGTTTTTATTAGATTTTAATACGATTTATAGAAATTAGTCAGAAAAAAAGCCTGCATAGCAGGCTTAAAATGGAGAAAACAGGGTAAACGTAGAGTTAGGATATAAATGATTTGAGGGTATCTCATCAGTTAAATCACCTCTTGCGAAGAGTGATTGTGCTTTAACTGGTAATCACTATAAACCTAAACCTAACCTGAGGTTAAAGTGGAGAAATTTGTATAAAGGATCCAATTTTATTGATTAAATTAAAATATTAAAATATTAAAATATTAAAATATTAAAATATTAAAAAATAGAAAATAAAAAGCTAATATATTTCAATATATTAGCTTTTATAATAATCAGGATGATTTTAATTTAAAAACAAATTATTTGATAATAGTAATTTGTTTTACATCGATCTCAGTATTTGTCCACTCTTTATCTACTTTACCTTCAATTCTGACGGTATTATCTGGGGTCACTGTTTGTCCGCGCCATCTTTTATTATCAATATCTACATTGATACCGCCAGTGCTATCTTCAAAAACATACAACTCATCACCAATTTTTTTGGTAATTTTGCCCGTTAAGATAACCCATGTGTCATCAGAAAGATCTTTTGCTTTAGCTACCGTGGTTTCACTAATCGAAGGGCCTTTAAATCCACCTTGTTCTGTTGGTGTTTGAATTGAACCTTGAAAGCCACCTTGCTGTGTTGTATTTGCTTGAGATGCAAACGCTAATGTACTACCAATTAATAATACTAGAATTTTTTTCATAACAAGCTCACTTATTGGTTAATAATACAACTAATTATTGTGTGAGATTTTATTTCATTTTCATGTATAAAACCGCATATTAAGGTAAATTTCGGTATTAATATATCAACTGATTGATATTACTTCTCAAATTATAGACCTTTATTTTTCTTTGTGTTTTTTATTGATATAAGCATCTATCACTAAATACTTCTTTTCTCTAAGGTAAATCAACTGGTTATTTCCCCTTAGTCTCAGTGTGAGCGGTTATTCAAAAATATACCCTTCGGGATCATTGTTTTTAGATGTATTACCTCTTATTATCCAGCGCCTTCAAATTTTTTTTAATTTCCCCCTATTATTTTTAGAGGTTTTAGGTTTTATGACTAACGAACGCATTGCCAATCCGGGTCCATTAGGTTTAATGGGTTTTGGTATGACAACGATTTTGTTGAACATACATAATGCCGGTTTTTTTCCTGTCGTCTCTGTCATTATGAGTATGGGAATTTTTTACGGCGGGATCGCTCAAGTTATTGCTGGACTGTTTGAGTTCAAGAAAGGCAATACGTTTGGTGCCACCGCATTTACCTCTTATGGTTTTTTTTGGATCACCTTAGTAGGAATTTGGTTATTGCCTGTAATGGGGTTAAGTGAACCCACAACACCTGTCTTTTTAGGGGTGTTTTTAGCGCTATGGGGAATTTTTACCTTTTTCATGTTTATTGGCACATTAAAAGCCAATAGAGCACTCCAATTTGTCTTTTTAAGCCTGACAATTTTGTTTGCATTATTGGCGATAGGAAATATCACCAGTAATGCATTGATTTTAAAAATTGCAGGTTTTGAAGGTATTATTTGTGGTGCCAGTGCTTTTTATCTTGCAATGGCTGAAGTATTAAATGAGATGTATGGCAGAACCATATTGCCAATTGGTCATAAGTCATTGAGTTAGCTATTTGATAGGGAAGTGGCTTTTTATTTTGCCACTTCTACTACTCGACTTTTACGACGTACTAATTTCCTTGCACACCATGCATAAAGTAATCCTGCAATAACGCCCGCAATATGTGACTCTGTAGATACGCCTAATTGACCAGGAATCAAACCATAAGCCATTGAACTATAATAAAATAAAACAAAAAGTGCGATGACGATATCGATAATTTTACGACGTGTAAAAGCATGAGCGATAAGTAAAGACCATAATCCAAAAATCCAGCCACTTGCGCCAATATGAATGGCACTTCGTCCAAAAATCCAAACCAATAAACCACTTACGATAATAATAAATAGGCTTGAAAAGATATATTCTCGTAATGATTGAGTCATGGATAAAAAGCTAAGAATAAGAAGAGGTAATAAATTACTAAAAAGATGAGACCAAGAGCCATGTACAAAAGGGGCGATAAAGATACCAATTAATCCTTCTCCTGTTCTTGGAATAATTCCCCATTGAAGAAGTGAAATAGGCAATAGAGAGCCAATTAATTGAAGCAGGATTAATGTGATAGTTAACCCACCAAGAAAGGTTAATCTTTTTTTAAACCAAATCTTATCCATAACGATAGCCTTAATACAGAGTGACGTAGATAAAACTGTTTTGATAGAAGAGCCTTTAATAAAAGAAGAAAGGCCCTTGTTTGTTTATCAGTCTAATAAATTAAGACAGGCTGCTCCACGAGCACCACCTGCATCACCATGACGTGCTTTTTCTATTGCAGGGATTTGAGCATTACCATATAGACAGTGTGAAATATATTCAGGTAATAGCTCATACAGCGCATTAAACTGTGATAGCCCACCACCGATAACAATTAAATGAGGATCAAGTACAGTAAGGATATTACTCAAGTAAATCGCAAGTACTTTCATATAGCGATCGACATGCTCTTGTGTTTTTTCATCCCCTGTATAATATTGTTCAACAATATCAACAGCTCTTTGTGGTGCATGATTGAAGGCTTTATACATACGTTCAAAGCCACGTCCTGATAGATAAGTTTCAAAACAGGCTTTTTTACCACAACCACAAATAATTTTTGGCATTGTTTCACCGATCACATTATCTGCATCTATGTTCAGATTCATATGGCCGATTTCACCCGCAATACCATTTTTGCCAGAAAGGACTTTACCATCAATAACAAAGCCCCCCCCAACACCTGTACCTAATATAAGACCTAATACAGAGGGGTGATGGCGAAATTCAGGGTCCCAAGCCTCAGATAAAGCAAAGCAGTTAGCATCATTTTCGACCTTAACCGGTCTATTGAGTATATGAGCGAGGTCATGAACCATAGGTTTGTATTTAGCCGCTGGAACATTCGTGGTAAATACAGTCCCTTCTTTTGCATTAACAATACCCGGCACACCGACACCAATTTTACCTTTACACCCTAAGTCATTGTCAGCTTCTAATGTCAGTTCCTTAAAAACATTCAATAATGCTTGATAGTCATTTTTAGGTGTAGGAACGCGCTTTTGCCATACTTGGGTAAGATCTTTATCAAAAACGGCAAGCTCAATTTTTGTGCCGCCCATATCAAAACCATAATACATATCAGTCTCTTAATTATTCTGTAAATATTATTTATAGCAACAACACGATTGTTGTTACGGTGACATATCTATTTCAGTCAATATTTAAGTTATCTCTACTGCTTATATACACTCGGTTAAAGAAGAACAGTGATTGGTGACAGTTGAGTTTTCTTTATCTATTGATAACTATTTTCAATCAACGTACTACGTACTTTCATTAGAGCAAAGCCTAATAAATTTAATCCATTCCAAAGAAGGGGATTGCTAACCTCTTTATCTTGTTCACTTAAGCCTACTCCCCATATTTTATCAACAGGGCTTGCTTCAACAAGCACACGATTGCCTGTTGAAATAAGAAATTTACCCAGTTCTTTATTTTGGGAAAACTTAGCAATATTGGCCCTAATAACGATTTCCATACGTTGTTGATCCCAAATTTCTTGGTTAAATCCTTTTACTTCTCGTCCTAGGGCTTTTGCTGTGCCAGGGTTAGAGGTCGTAATGATACGTTCATAGATGACTCTATCATTAAATATTCTCGCTTTTTCAGCCATCATATAGTGTTCTGCTGAAACATAACGAACATTATCTAATATAAAAGGTGCAGGATACCATTGGCTAAAGCAGCTTTTTGTTATGTCATTCTTTTTCGTTTTGTGCCCCCAAAAATAGATAAATTTTATTTTCTTTCCGGCACAGAAATCTTTTTTTAATTGTTCTAAATCCATCTTTTTTCCAGTCGTTATTCATGTTCCTTATTCATTTAATAAAGATAGCATAGAAGTAAAGAAGGATAGAGTGCCTTTTTATGATTCTGTGAATAGGTGAAGCGATTCCGCTACTCGTATTATTTGTATAATGAAGGTGTCTTTATTTGACTGGTTTTTGTTAAATGATAAGAAAAATAGCATTAAGATTCGTAAGATTATTCTTAAAAAAATCTACTTAAAACGTATTTGTTTTTATATAGTTACAGAAAAAGATAGTCTTAAAATGAAGTCATCTTATTAGTATAAAGGTGTAGCTAATTAAGTATTTTTAATATAAAAAATTGGAATGACTAGTATTAATACTAATTATTGGTATATATAACTATATTTTGGATTGTTTATTAATTTATTCAATGAGTTAGTTATATTGTGCTAATTATTTTCACTGTTACATTTATAGTTTGAACTAGATCACGCTTGTTCGTTTGTTAAGCTAAATTAACAATATTATTTTAAGACTAAAATATTACTTAAGATAATTATCCTAAAACACAGGTTATTCTTAGCGGTATTTACTATATGTGAAAAATATATCTACTCATCGTTCGATAATCTCTTTTTGTCATCATTAAAAGCCTTTTTTCCTAAAACTTAACCAACTCTGATGTATTTTATTTTTTTCTAGTAAAATAAGAGGGTTTAATTATGACAAAAAACAAGAAACTCACCTTTTGAGTGTAAAAAATAAGTCTATTTTGATAATTATCAATATGACGAAATAATAAATTAAGTTTTTTAATGTTTTTTTTACAGTTGTATTTTTAGTGAAAATAAGAAGATTTTTTTTATTTGATCTTGACGGGTTCTTTAATTTTTAGAAGAAATAATATTAAACCTTAATTATTTTAGAATTTTATTTTTATAAAATTTATACAAATTGTTACTAATTAATGTTAGTTATTATATGGTTTTAAGGGAGAGGTTTTGGGAGAAAAAAGACGCTAATTTTGATGGTAATAGTAAATGTGAAATTAAGTAAAAATACCCAATTTTATAAAGTGAAAATGAGTACAGCCTAAAGTTTCATATTTTTTTTGATGTTGTATTTCCCATTAAAATAATTATACAATTTAATTTAAATAATCATTACTCCTAATCAGATGATGCTTATTTATAATTAAATAAATCAGTATTTATAAGATTAATTTACCCTACATAGTTGATGTTCATTAATTGATAGTTTAATGAGAGCTTAAATATGAATTTATAAAGATATATTTTTAAATTATTGTGAAAGTTATCTCTAAAAGTTCTCTCTTCCTTATTTCGGATGAGCATCAAGTTATTGAACAAGATTTAGAGTGCTGTTATTAAAGGGGCCACACTATGTATGATGATATAAGTAACCTAAAAGATAAGTTTCAAGAAGATGGCTTTGCTTTTCAAGAGTTTTCTTCTACTGCGACTCAAGATGTTGATAATAAAATAGAACCAATAATTATAAGTAATGAAGATAATAATAAAATTAGTAATTTAAGTAATAATACGTTTTCTGAAACTTCACTTCCTGTGAAAAACAAACAAAAACAGCCTATTACCGTTTCGACTATCCCTTCTTATCGCCAGGATGCTTTAGCTGTTAAAGCAAATAAAGACAATTTAATTAAGAGTAAGAAAAATTTGTTAGCAGATAATAAAATATTTGATAACAAGGATACAGATAGGAAACATGCACATGAAAATATATCATTAAAAGATATTTTTTCATTTATTGCTTCTGTTTAATCTAAATAAGAAAAACTCTTTGTGTAAATAAATAATATTGACTGGTGTCAATCTTTAGCCATTGTTATTTTATTTTTTAAGATAGGTTTATTTCTTTTCGATATTTTTTATATCGACGGGAAACCTTTGTCTTAAGAAAAGATCTATGGCGATGACAAAGGTATGGGTTTATGAATAAAATATTTAAAACATTAATTACGGCTTTTCTATTGATAACAATGTTTTCACTCATTGTTATGCCAATGAGTGCCGAGCAACAATATATATTCGGTATTATCAATATATTTCTGTTATTTGTTATCGGCTTTAAAAAATCAAAAAAACGATTATTAACAATGGTTTTTATCTCATTGTTGATGTCAACGCGTTATCTTTACTGGCGTGCAACGAATACCCTTAATTTTAATACAACTATCGAAGCTGTTTTAGGTAGCGGATTATTTATGGCTGAAATTTATTCTTGGATTATTTTAGTCTTAGGGTATTTCCAAACATCATGGCCATTAAATAGAAAAATAGCACCGTTGCCTAAAGATGTTGCTCAATGGCCAACCGTAGATATTTATATTCCAACGTATAACGAAAGTTTGGATGTTGTACGTGATACGGTTTTGGCTGCACAAGCTATCGATTATCCACAAGATAAAATGAAAGTGTATATATTGGATGATGGTAGCCGTGAAGAGTTTAAACAGTTTGCTGGCGATGTTGGCGTTACTTATATTGAACGTGAAGTTCATGATCATGCCAAAGCAGGTAACTTAAATCACGCGATGGGGTTAACGGATGGCGAACTCATTTGTGTTTTTGACTGTGACCATATTTCAACGCGCATTTTCTTGCAAGCAACAGTAGGAAGTTTCCTTGAAGATCCTAAATTGGCTCTTATTCAAACACCTCACTACTTCTATTCAGCAGACCCATTTGAACGTAATTTAAGTGCGGCAAAAGATGCTCCGCATGAAGGTGCTCTTTTTTACGGCCCTGTTCAACGTGGTAATGATAACTGGAATGCAACGTTCTTCTGTGGTTCATGTGCTGTTATGAGACGCAGTGCACTTGATGAAATCGGTGGTATTGCCGTTGAAACAGTAACAGAAGATGCGCATACCGCATTAAAATTACAACGCTTAGGCTGGAACTCTGCATTTATTGATATTCCTTTAGCCGCGGGTCTTGCAACAGAGCGTTTAGCATTACACATTAACCAACGTATTCGTTGGGCGAGGGGGATGACACAGATATTTCGTGTTGATAATCCAATGTTAGGCCGTGGGTTAACTTTTCCTCAGCGCTTATGTTACCTCAATGCAATGCTTCATTTTCAGTATGGTTTACCACGAGTTATCTTTCTGACTGCACCGTTACTGTTTATGTTATTTAACCTCAATATTATCGCTTCATCAGCCAGCATGATATTTGCCTATGCATTACCTCACTTAATCATGTCGGTGTATGTAAACTCGAAGAATATCGGTAAATATCGCTACTCTTTTTGGGGGGAAATCTATGAAACGGTGATGGCATTTAGTTTAGTGTTACCAACGCTATTAAGCTTAGTATCACCAAAACTGGGTAAATTTAACGTAACAGATAAAGGTGATTTACTTGATAAAAGCTATATGGATTACCTCACTGTACGCCCTCTAATTATTACGGCACTTCTTCTAATTACAGGGATTTCATGGGTAGTTATCCGTTATTTATTAAACGATTTCCAAGGTATTGATCCACTGGTTATTATCTTAAACCTTACTTGGGCAACATATAGTTTATTTATTATTCTAGCCTCTATTGCGGTTGGTAAAGAAACTCGCCAAATTCGTAAACACACGCGAATTAAAGCTTCTCTTCCTATTACACTACATTTTGATGATGGTGCTGAATTAACGACAACCACTGAAGATATTTCAATGGGCGGGGTTCGAATTGCTGTTAATAAAATGGCCGAAGTGCGTCAACGTAACATCAATTCAATCACGCTTAATGTTCAACGTGATGAGGTTTCCGTTCCGGTTGATATGGTCAGCTTAGAAAATAATCAATTACGTCTTGAATTCTTACCTATTAATTTAAATGTTCGTCGTAAATTAGTGCGTATTGTCTTTGGTCGTGCAGACGCATGGATACATCAAGCAGATTACAAAGATAAACCGTTTAAAGAGTTAGCAGGCATTACACGCTGTATTTTTGAATTGTTCTTTGGTCGTCGTCAAAAAGTAAAAGTTGCAGCAACAAGAACAAAAGCAAAAGCGTCACTCTCTGTGCAATCTATTAATGGGGATGACTAAGCATGAAAAAGAAACTGACATTAATGCTGAGCTTAACGGCTATGGCGATTGCGAGTATTCATTTATCTCAAGCTGCAACGGGTATGTTGGAACTCGGTGGTGAGGTTTTACCTGATCCGACTTCTTATACTCATTCTCCAGTGCGACAAAACATCAATAACCCGATCCAGCTTGAAGATGCCGCATTATCTGAAGCACGTAATATCGAAGAACAATTAACAATGGCACAGATGGGTAATCCCTCACCTATTGTGTTATCAGGAAGACGATTACTTTCTGGGGTGACATTTAATATGGCGAATGATTTATTTATTGATAGCGCCACATTAACCATGAAAGTGAAAGCATCCCAAGGATTGGTTCAATCTGATCAAACGCTCCACTTAATGTTAAATGGTCAACCTATGGGATTTCTACCTTTAGAAGAAGGTGGGCAAGAACATGAATATGTTTTAGAAATCCCTGAAATGATGTTGACGAATGTGAATAACTTGAGTTTCCGTTTAGCAAGTCGTGATGCATTAGATGAAAGTCAATGTACACCGCCATTAACGGAAGGGCTTAGTCTGGTTATTTCTCCTGATTCATCATTAGATTATCGAGGTCGCTGGATTAATGGCGGGTACAGTCTGGAACGATTGCCCCTACCGTTCTTTGATCCCGACAGAATGACGGCGACCTCGTTACCTATCATATTGTCAGATAAACCTGATCATGCAGAGGTAACAACAGCCGCGATTGCAGCATCATGGTTTGGGAGTTTCAGTCATGATATTAAGCAAGTGGATTTACCCGTTTTAATGAATCAATTGCCTGAAAGTGACGGTATTTTAGTGGGCTATTCAGGACAAACTATAGCAGGTATTACCCTCCCTTCAGGAAATAATGGACAATTAACTATTGTTGATAATCCTGTTGATCCGGTGTTCAAATTATTATTGATCAGTGGTGATAATGAGAAATCGTTACGTCAAGCCGTCTGGGCGTTAAATAACGGTAAATTGCCACAAAATGATCACTTAATCGTACCGTCTCAAACGCTGACAGTACGAAAAGATTATGATGCACCGCGTTGGTTAAATACCAATAAACCCGTCACATTAGGTCAAATTGCGAATGGCAGTGATGATTTCACTCGCCAAGGTATTAACCATGCACCCAATCAGTTTTCATTTCGTGTTTCACCGGATCTATTTTGGTGGGATGGTGATGCATTACCGTTAGAATTGAAATATGTTTTTCCTCATTCAGATAAGCTCAATAGTCGTCGTTCTTCTTTGATTGCTTCTTTGAATAATCAATTCTTAGGTGCGTTATATCCCGCACGTTCAGAACCTTTAGGAATGCTAAGACAATGGCTAGGAATGGAGAGTGAACAGCAAAATAGCACACTCTATTTAAATCCTCGTCAAATCTACAGTCAAAATCAATTGCAGCTTTATTTTGATTTACGTGAGCCTGAAGATTCACCTTGTATTTTAACGGATGGCAGTAGCTTGATTAGTCAAATTGATCCGCAATCAACGCTGCAATTTAAAAATACTTGGCACTATTCAAGAATGCCGAATTTGGCTTATTTTTCGGGGGCTTCATTCCCATTTAGTCGCCGTGCTGATTTTTCACAAACCACACTACTACTGCCTGAAAACCCAACAACCGAAGAGCTTTATACCTTAGTGAACTTAATGGCGAGATCGGGTTATGCCACAGGAACTCCCGTTTCTCATGCTTCAGTGTTCTTAGGTGCTAAAGAGCTTGAGAAAAATAACCTCGCTCAACACGATGTATTAGCAATTGGATCATTGAATAGTGAGGGCTTTTTACCAGCACGTTTTTCACAACAAACATTCTCATTTTTAAATAAAACGGTCGAAATTAAACCTCAGTCATTTATTGATAAGGTAAAAGGTTGGGCTGCAGGTGACTACTTATCTCAAAGTGGTGATGCAGCAAATTATCTTGCTTCTGTTAATGACTGGCGCGGCATGGTGAGTTTTATCTCACCTTGGGCAAGCGATAGGGTTGTCGTATTAGTCACAGCTAAAGGTAATGATTCGATAAAAACCATTATCAATGATTTAAATTTAGCTCAAATAAACGCGGCTGTTAAAGGTGATATCACACTGATTAGTGGTAAAGACACGGTAAAAAGTTTCCATTTAGGCGAACACTTTTCTCAAGGTGACTTACCTTTCTTACAACAATTTCTTTGGTATAGCTCTAGACATGTCTATTTGCTTGGTCTTTTAGCTGTTGGTTTTTGCGCATTGACGGGCTTCGTGACTTTTTACTGGTTACAACGCCGTTCAATTCGTCGTTTAGACCAAATATCACAGCATCGTTCAGGTAAATAGGGGGATATAGAATGAAAAACCACGCACTTAACATCATCGTTAAAGTTATTTATGCAGGTTGTATTTTAGGCGCATCAAGCCAAGTACAAGCCACGGCGAATGATGTAAATACAACCGCTACTGATCCCAATATTGTGAGTTCTCTTATTGAACAAGCTAATTATTGGCATGGTAGAGCGCATGATGCGCGTGCAGTAGAAGCACTGCAAAAAGTGTTGATTATGGAAAGTAATAACCAAGATGCGCTGTATTTAATGGCATTTTTTACAGCACAACAAGGAAATGAAAAACAAGCGACTTATTGGCGTGAAAAACTGGCACAAGTTGCACCACAAGATCCGCGCATCGAAGGACTGAAAAACATCCGATCATCACAATTTAGTGAGCAACAATTAGGCTATGCCAGAGAATTAGCGAAAAAAGGGCAACAAGAAGAAGCCATAAAAGCATATCAACGTTTATTTGTTAGCAGTGAGCCACCAGAAACGCTGGCATTAGAATACTATCAAACAATGGCGGGTGTCCCTGCCATGTTGCCACAAGCTATTTCAGGGCTAAAACAACGTGCTGCATTAATGCCTGATAATAAAGAAACTCAAAAAGCATTAGGGTTAACGCTAACTTATAACGAAGAAACTCGCCGTGAAGGTATCACGATTTTAGGGAATATCTCGGGTGATGAGTCTGCAAAAAAAGGCCTTCGTCAAGCATTGCTATGGTTGAATGTTCGCCCTGACGATGAGGTGTTATATAAAACCTATCTGCAAGCAAACCCAAATGATAAAGCAATTGCTGAGCATTTCCAGGGCGCTATACAAGGTAATGCGCGTCAAGCGGGTTATACCGCATTAAATAAAGGAAAGTTGAAAGAAGCTGAAAGTTATTTCAAACAAGCATTAGCTGCAGATAATAATGACGCTCAAGCATTAGCCGGTTTAGGTTATACCGCATTACGTTCGGGTGATTTAACAACAGGTCAGCGCTTATTAAATCAAGCGGCACAATCAGGTGGCGAACAAGGCAGTAAATGGAAGCAACAAGCGGAAGATGCAGGTTTTTATGCGCAATTACGCAGCGCACAACAACGTGCTAAACAAGGGAATATTCAACAAGCTCTCGATCAATTAGCTCCTTTAACGGGCGCTTCTGGTGAGAAAGGATTATCCGCCAACTTGTTACAAGCTGATTTATTACGTAAACAAGGTAATTTACCGGCTGCACACCAATTGCTAGCTGGACTTTATCAACAAAATAGCCGTAACGAAAAAGTCATTTCTGCTTACTACTATTTATTGGTTCAAGAAGGACAAAACAGCAAAGCTGAACAACTGCTTGCGCAACAATCTGCATCTTTACGTCAGAAATTAACCGCAAACACCGATCCTTCAGAAACATTACGTCGTGAAGCACAAAAAGCGTTAGAAAATGGTAATCGTGTTCAAGCAAGACAATTGCTGACACAAGCACAACGTAAAAACCCACAAAATAATTGGGTTTACCTTGATTTAGCTCGTTTAATGGCGGCTGATGGCGATAGTGTTGGGGCAAAAAATATTATTTCACAATTGCAAAATCGTAGAACAAGAGACACAGATTATGTTGCTTCTCTCTTTTATGTTGAGCAAAAAGAGTGGGATAAAGTCTTTAACTTGCTAAGTAGCCATAATCAACAAACTGAAGCTGAAAAAGAATTATTACAGCGCGCTCGTTTTCACCGTCAATTGGCACAAGCTGAACATTATCGTCAAGCAGGCAATCTTGCGGCTGTACGTAATACATTGCGTCCTTTAATTAACCAAGTTGCTGATTATCCAAATGATGTGGGTGAGTTAGCGGA
Source organism: Proteus sp. FME41 (assembly GCF_014897315.1). GTDB lineage: Bacteria > Pseudomonadota > Gammaproteobacteria > Enterobacterales > Enterobacteriaceae > Proteus. The sequence goes on from NZ_JABUYL010000022.1 coordinate 36,432, forward strand.
AAAATTAGTAAGTAGTGGACTTAATGATGAAGCCTTGCAATTAGTTGAAAGTGATATAGCCAAAGGCACGAAAGGCTCTGTAGGTAACTATGCAGGTCATATCAATGTACTCAATGAGTTAGGTCATTATACGCAAGCATCTAGCTTGATTAACGATCCTGCATTGCAACAAGAAACGCCGATTGTTGAGAAAAAACGTTTAGAGGTAGCGACCAAAGTTGCACAAGCCGATAGCTTACGTGAAAAAGGTGAAATTAAAGCCGCTTATGACACACTGGTTGTTGCCTTAAAAGCCTCTCCTAATGATCCTGATTTATTAATGGCATTAAGCCGCGTTTATTTAGCGCAATCTATGCCAGAACAGTCAAATAAAATTCTCTCTTATTTAGAAAAAGAGCAAGGAAAAGACAGCAAATTAATTCAGGCTCAAATTGAAGTGGCATTAGCACAACAAGATGGTAGAAAGGCGCAGCAGTTGTTGCAACAAATCCCCTCTTCTTCACAACCTGCTTATTTATTGCAAGCAGCGCAAATTGCGCAGTTAAACGGTGAAAACCGTAAAGCCCTCACTTTGTTACGTAGTGCGCAATGGCAAAACAGTGATAACACATTGAATACCTCTGCGGGTCAACTACACGCATTAGGGAGTGATAACACGGCCATTGCAGGTTCTATCTATGAACGTAAAGAGATGGCATCAGTTCAGCGTTCTATTCGTGAATTAGAAGAAAAAGTCTCGCCTTGGGTACAAGGTGGCGTTGCTGTACGTCACCGTAATGGTGACCAAGGATTATCTAATGTTACTGAAATTTCTGCACCAATCAGCATTTCTAGTGTACCTGGTGAAGAGTTTCGTTGGGAATTTAGTGTTAATCCAGTTTCGATGACAAGTGGCTCAGTTTCTGGCGAAAGAGCGAATCGTTTTGGTTCAGGTCAGCTTCAACATGCTGAACGCTTCGCTAAAAATAGTGATAACCATGATGAGAAAAATAAAATTAATGCTGATGAAGCCGGTAGTCAACGTGCTTCTGGTGTTGAATTAGGATTACGTTTATCAGACAAAAATGTCAGCTTTGATGTGGGTTCAACGCCATTAGGTAAAGATACAGCAACGGTTGTCGGCGGTATCACATATTCACCTAAAATTGGCCAAAATGGGCAATTAACCCTGACTGCAGAGCGCAGAGCGATAAAAGATAGTCTACTTTCTTATATGGGACGTACTGATTCACTCACGGGTGAAAGTTGGGGGCGTGTAACACGCAACGGCGCTAAAGCTCAATATGCTTGGGATGATGGTAAAATTGGAGCCTATGCGGGAGGTGGTTTTTATAACTACGAAGGTAAGGGTGTTGCGAGTAATGATGAAGTGAAAGCGTGGGTGGGTTCTTACGCTAAGGTTTATAAAGATGAACAACAAGAAGTTAAAGCGGGTGTACATGTTGATTATATGAACTTTAGAAATAACCAAAATTACTTCTCGTTAGGGCATGGTGGTTATTTTAGCCCGCAAGATTATGTCTCCGTTTCACTGCCTGTTGCTTATACTCGCCGCTTTGAAAAAGGTGAGGTGTCATTAAATGGTGCAATTGGTATACAAAGTTATAAACAAAAAGGCAGTGATTACTTCCCAACACATGGTTATATGCAAAATGCTTTAAATAAACATAATGCGAGCGATCCACGCATTAAATCTCGTTATGAAGAAAAAGACGAAACGAATATTACTTATAGATTAGGGTTAGATGCTAAATATTATTTAAATAAAGAAACCGAGTTAGGTGTCAGCCTATCGCATGATACATCGGGTGATTACGCAGAAGATAATATGTGGTTACACCTAAAATATACACCAGACTTCCTGTCTAAATAATCAAGGAGACAAATAATGAATAAGCATGACAGTGATATCTTACAATTACCGTTTGAAAGTGGCTGGCAAGATCTAACTCAATTATTATTTTTTCAAGTATTAAATGATAATGATATTTCTACGGCTGGAAATAAATTAAGAAATATTGGTAAAGAGATAGCCTCACGTTATCCGTTACCTGAAAGTGAGAATATTCAATTACTTGAATCGCATATAAATCGTGTGTTAACACTCTTTAAATGGGGTTTTGTCACTATATCACTCGCAATGAGTGAGCTTTTATTAGTGCATTGTGCATGGCCTCATTTTACGCAAAGCCAAGATGATGCTCAGTGGCGCGTTGCAAGTGCTGGAGTATTAGAAGGGTTATATGAAGGTTGGTTAACTCATCAAGGAGGCAATGCAAAAATGCAAGTGCATCGCCAACCCACTGATGCTAAAGATGTCTTTATTTTTCGCTATGCGCATAACTCGTCAGCTGAATAATAATAATATATATGCTTTATTGATGAGCATAGGAGGTCAAAAATGAATGAAATGATATTTAATGATGATAATTCTAAATGCTTATTAATAAAGCAATTTACTAATAATGTTTTTATGATGTTAGTAACAGATACTAATGGTGTTATTGTTTATGCTAATGAAAAATATTGTGAATCTAATAATGTTCATTTTGAAAATATAAAAGATAAACAATACGACTTATTTAATTTAATTGATGAGAATCAAATTAATTATTGTGTAAACGGTAATAATGATAATAAAGGTGTTTATCGGTTAGAAGCTAAAAGAAATAATGAATCTCAACAGGATGTATGGGAAGATATTAGTATTATCCCTGTTTTTGATAAAGATAATTTAATTTCTCATTATGTGTTTATTAGCTTGGATATTACTGATAAAGTAGAATTAAGAAATGAGTTATTTAGTAAAAGCTATATTGATTCTTTAACCGGAATATCAAATCGATTAAGTATTGTTGAAAAAATAGAAAATGAGCGATTAAATATTTCACATCCGCCGTCATTTTGTCTGGGCATTGTTGATTGCGATAAATTTAAAGCGATTAATGATCAATTCGGGCATCATGCAGGTGATAAAGTATTGTGTGAAATATCAAAACGGTTATCAAAATTAGAAAACAATGAAGTGTTCTGTGGCCGGCTCGGTGGTGATGAGTTTGCTATACTTTTCCCTAAAGGATTGCGTTCTTGCTCAGTTATTCTGTTAGAGATAATAGAATCACTTTGGAAATCAATGGAAAAGCCAATCAATATTAATTCAGATTATATGCTAACGCCTTCTATTAGCTTAGGTATTGCAGAATATCCTAAAGACGGAAAGACATTATCTGAATTATTGAAATCTGCAGATGAAACACTTTATTCTATTAAAGAGATGGGTGGTAATAAATATGGGTTTTATTCTGGATTTTAAATAAAAATTTATTTTTAATAAAGATATATAAAAATAAAGTTATCTCTTTTTAACGAAGAGGGAGATCACTGTTTTTAAATATATCTAGCATTCCTGATGAAATATAAGTGTAAATTTAAAATAATACTAACTATTAGTTTTAGATAAATATCTATTAGAGGATTTTATTATGATGAAAGCGGTTATCCCTGTTGCTGGATTAGGTACTCGTATGTTACCTGCAACGAAATCAATTCCTAAAGAAATGCTGCCAATTGTTGATCGCCCATTAATTCAATATATTGTTGAAGAGTGTGCTCAGGCAGGTGTTGAGGAAATTATTTTAGTCACTCACTCTTCTAAAAATTCAATAGCAGATCACTTTGATACCAGCTTTGAATTAGAAAATATGCTTGAACAGCGTATTAAAAATAAATTATTAGAAGAAGTGCGCTCAATTTGTCCTGAAAATGTCAAAATTGTACAAATTCGTCAAGGTCACGCATTAGGTTTAGGCCATGCAATTTGCTGCGCTCGTCCTGTTATTGGCAATAATCCCTTTATTGTTTTACTTCCAGATGTTTTATTGAATGCACATTATTGTGATCCTAAACATGATAATTTATCAGCAATGATAAAACGTTTTGAAAAAACAGAACGTAGCCAAATTATGGTTGAGCCTGTGCCAATGAGCCAAGTACAACAATATGGTGTTGTTGATTGTGAAGGTGTTTTTTGTCCTCAAGGTAATTGGGCGCCTATTCGTCGTATCGTAGAAAAGCCCAACCCAGAAGATGCGCCTTCAAATCTTTCTGTTGTGGGTCGTTATGTTTTCTCTGAAACGATTTGGGAATTATTGGACGGACTACCTGCGGGTGTGGGTGGGGAAATCCAGTTAACCGACGCGATAGATTTATTACTGAAAAAAGAAGTCGCCGAAGCTTATACCTTAGTGGGTAAATCTCATGACTGTGGTAATAAGTTAGGATATATGAAAGCCTTTGTTGAATATGGTTTACATAATTCGGCTTTAAAAGAAGAATTCGCTTCTTGGATGCAAGATTTTTGTGAAAAAACACTGTTACCCAAAACAGAGGTTGTAGAAGAAGACGAAATCAATGAAGAACAGAAGATAGTTGCTATCTTTTGAGTTACCTTGAAATAACATGCAATATGCCGACCGAAATAAGATAGCGGTCGGCAATAGCAGGAGAGAAAGGCAATGTCTTTTAAGCACTTATCTCGTTGTAATTACCTATTTTCCACTTTTTTTATTTTAGGTTTGTTGCTTATGATCTCACCAACGATACAAGCAGCAGAGACTCAAGCAGGCTGGCAGCAATTTAAAGAGCGCTATATCTCAGAAGATGGGCGTGTGATTGACAGCGCTAACCAAAATATCTCACACTCTGAAGGTCAAGGCTATGGCATGTTAATGGCTGTGATGAGTGATGATCATGAAACATTTAATAAGCTATGGCGTTGGGCAGCAACCTCACTTTATCGAGGTGATTTAGGCCTGTTTAAATGGCGCTATGAACCAGAAAATAGCGAGCATACCCCTGATCCTAATAATGCAACTGATGGTGATATTTTAATTGCTTGGGCATTATTAAAAGCCGGTGAAAAATGGAATGATGAAAGTTATCTTTCAGCCTCTGACTCTATTCAACACGCTATTTTGGAACATACTTTAGTTAAAACAAAAAACTATACTGTATTATTGCCTGGTATTAATGGCTTTAAAACGCCAGAAGAAATTATTATTAATCCCTCTTATTTTATCTTTCCTGCGTGGAAAGACTTTTACCGTTTTAGTAAAGATATTCGGTGGAAAACATTAATCAGTGATAGCCAATCACTATTGAGAAATATGCATTTTGGCGAGTATCAATTGCCCACAGATTGGGTAAGTTTGCGTATTGATGGAAAGATAGAACCCAGCGAAAAATGGCCAGCACGGTTTAGTTTTGATGCTATACGAATTCCACTTTATTTGGCGTGGGCACATGATGAATTAGCATTACAACCTTTTGTGCAATATTGGCAACAGTTCGATCGCTATAAAACGCCTGCGTGGATCAGCGTTGATGGCCAAGAGCGCGCGGAATATAACCTTACTCCCGGCATGATGGCGGTGAGAGATTTAACGATGAAAACACCGATTGAAGATGTTGATTTAAGTAAAGATACGGATTATTACTCTTCAGCGTTACATTTATTAGCGGCATTTGCTCAGAATGGGCAATAAGTGTTTTTAATTTAAAAGGTAGATAGCTTAAATTATCTTGAATTAAAAGGTGAGTTAGGTTATCTCTTTTTTTGTATCAATAATTATAAGAATAAAAAATATAACCCCATGAGTTTATGTCTATTGTTTAACGTATCATTTAATTTTACTAACGCTATTTGTTTACAATACTAACTTTTTTGAATAATAAATAAACTTTAAACTATGACCCAAGAATAAATTATCTAATAGTATTTATGATAAAGTTATCTCAACAACTTAATCGTATTATTAATATAATTTCTCATCAATAATCGGGGTGGATAAATGAAAGTTTCAGCACGCAATCAGTTAGTGGGTAAAGTTGTTGATATTATTGAAGGTGCCGTCAATAGCGAAGTCATTTTATCTTTAGCGCATGGTGAAAAACTGGCCACTATTATTACTAAAGAGAGTTGTGAAAGCTTAAAGCTTAAAAATTAAAAAAGATGGCGAAGCAATCGCGATTATTAAAGCGCCGTGGGTTGTTTTAGCGCTACCTGATTGTGGTTTAAATTTCTCCGCACGTAATCAGTTCGCAGGTAAAGTCATTCAAATCGTACAAGGTGCGGTGAATGCCACGGTTCATTTAGAAACAGCGAAAGGCTTAGAGTTGACTGCGGTGATCACAAATGAGAGCTTGCAAGAGATGAAGTTGGCAAAAGGCAGTGATGTTTTAGCACTAGTAAAAGCATCAAGTGTGATTGTTGCTACACGTAAATAGTTATCCCATTCTGTTTGATAAAAAGAGAGACTAGCGATTAGTCTCTCTTTTTATTGATATTGATTGTGCTTTACAGATTGATCATCCCGATTATCTTTTTGAAGGATAATAAAAATTAATTATCTGCAACACCTGCGACTTTTAGTTTGTCATAGATGTAGTTCTTATAGCTGTTAATAAGTTTTTCATCTTCACAATCATTCAGCTTACCTTCACATAAGTGACGCATTTGAATATTGGCTTTATAGAAAGGCGATAATGGCAAACGAGCGCGTTCTAGTATCATTCCGCCTAAAAAGCTAATGTCAGTTAACTCACCTGTTGAAAGGGGCGCACCTTGTGTTAGGTTATCTCTCAACGTGAATTGAGTAATATGTGCAGGGTTAGTAAACGGTGACTGATAATTTTTTAACTCAATATTAGGTTGATGATCACCAAAATAGAGAAACATTGTCGGTTTTTCTCTTGTGGCGACAAAATTAGAAAAATCTTTAATTGCTGGATCGCTGGTTATTATTTTTTCCATATAATGGCTAAATTTACCTGCAGCATTACTGTTATTTATCTGGCTTGTAATCTGGTAATCATCTGTGTGTGATTCATCATAAGGGCCATGCTCATACATCGTTAATGAAAATATAAACAAGGGTTTATCTGTTCGCTTTTTAAGTACTTTTTCGATATAACCGAGCATATCTTGTGTTGATATTTTCCACAGATTTTCTTCTAACTTTCCAGGATAACCTAGCTCTTGTGGCTGAATAATTTCATCAACACCCATCTGTTCATAAGCGTAGCCTGCATGATAAGCGCTACGATTGAAAGGGGTGAGTAAGACGGTGTAATAACCTTCAGCTTTGAGCTGGCGGAATAAACTCTCATTAAGGTTATCGACGACGAAATAGAATACTGAATTTTTACGCGCACCAAAATCGTCGGTATTTAATCCGGTTAGTACCGAAAATTCAGAAAGCCAAGTACCACCACCAAAGGTTTGTACGCGTAAAGGACTTTGCGCACTGACGCCTTCATTTTTTTGAAACATAAATAAATCGGGTAATGCGATATCTTTATCGAACTGATAAATATTGGGATTAACCGTTGATTCTTGTAATAACACGATAATATCGGGTTTTATTTCAGTTTGTGTTTCTGGCAATACCGTTTTGTTCGCTTTTTCAAGGAAATAGTCTGCATTTTCTTTGAAATAAGGTGGACGATAGGTTGTTTGATAACCAGACATTATTAAATTAGTGACCGTATTTCGGCCTCCGGGGAGTGTTCCTTCCCATTCTGTTTGCCATTTTTCTACTGTAAAGTGAATCGTTGTGAATCCAACAAGCATTAAAAGTAAGCTGCTCACTCGTAATACAGGGCGTGATTTTTTGGAGAAACGCCAAGCAATGAACTGATTAACCACCAGCCATATCAGCATTGCAACCAATGCCACTGCAGCTCCCCAATAATGTCCTAATGTGCCTAAATTTGAACTGTCAAAGACTAAGTCAAAGTCAGAAAACATCATTGGTTCTTTATAGTAATGAACTTTTAGTTGGTTAATAAACTTTGTTATTATGAAGAGTGTACCCGTGGTAATAACAGAAAATAAAACACGAGCTGATAAAAGAAAGAAAAGTGAAAAAAGAATAAAGTACGCACTAACAGAGAGAAGTGCCGTATAAATAAGATTGGCTTTTTCAAAAATAATAAAGAGAGAGCCGATAAGAATAAGTGCAAGATAAACACTTCCTGAGAGTTTTTTCATATCTATTCCGAGTATAGCCATAAAGAATGAGGGCTTATTTTTACAAATATTGTAATGATAACCTTAAATAGGCTGAATAAGGTAATCAGCCTAAGTGAAATTCTTTATTTAGAATAGTCCTTTATCTCGTAAAATATGAAGATCTTTTTTGCGGCGTGTAAATCCAGTACGGTCAAAATACTCGAGAATTTGGACTGCTAATTTACGCCCTACAGATAATTCATCCCGAAAATCCGCTGCGGTAACACTGCCATTACTCTCATTATATTTCACAATAATGGAGGCAAATTTTTCTATAGATGTATGGGTATAGTAGCGATCAGCAATAATTGGGATAATTAAACCTAACTGTGCGGCTTTGCGTAATAATGAGCGAATTTCTTTTTCATCATTTTTCATTTCATTGGCAAGATCACGTACCCACCAAGGTTCAGATTGCTCAAAGTAGGTTTTAGCATTTTGCCATAACGCCGCTTGTTCAGGCGAAAAATCCAGACCATGAGTAGGAAGATGAAGCCAACCACGGCTCTGACTAATAGCACCTTCTTTGCGTAATTGATCAATTAAGTGATATACCAATTCATCTTGATATGTCGGCAGTGCCATTCGTTTTAAACGAGAGCGACCCACACCCATTTGATCATTATGCTGTTGATGATATTCATCAAGTGTATTTAGTAGCTTTTGTTTGGCGTTATCTGCATTTTCTTTTGAGAGCACGACTCCTGCAATAGAAATCAATTTACATGTATCTAATAGCTGATTAAGTGCAGGTTGGGTTAATTGTTGAGCCCAAGAAAATTGCGCTAATGATAATTCACCTTTGGGTAAACAAAGCGCTAAATTGTCACTGACACTGTCTGCTTTATCAAGCTCATTCAACCAAGCTAAAAACTCACTTTGTCGTTTACCTCGGCGGGGAGAATGTAAATGTAAGACTTTTGCAGCGGCTAATGTGCGTTGAGCACCAATATCACGTAAAATAAGTCTGTCGTTATCCACCAGCCAAAGAGGTTCATCAAGAATAAGCTCTGCTAATTGAGGGATTGCATGGGCTTCATTTAATAGCGCAACACGGCCTGTAATATGGCGAGTACCGTGGTGAATATGGACGGGTTGCCAATGCTTTAAAGGCTCATCTGCGATTAATCTGACTAAGACTTTATGAGATTGATAGTGAGGTGTTTGAGAAAGCAACCAATCGCCACGAGAGACGTTTTCTTTACTGACATCCCCTGTGATATTAATGGCGATACGATGACCTGCTCCCGCGCTCTCTACAGGCTGATTCTGTGCATGCAGTGCTCTTATTCTTACGGGTTTATCAGCCCCTGTTAGCCAAAAGGTATCACCAACAGAAATTTGCCCCGCAAGAGCCGTCCCCGTGACAACTAAACCCGCACCTTTAATACTAAAAACACGGTCTATTGCTAAGCGAAAACGTTTATGCCATTGAGGGTGTTGTTGCTGATGCAGATCAACCAGATAGTGACGAAGCGCTGGAATGCCTTCCCCAGAAGGGGCTGAAGTGACAAAAAAATCAGATTTTTGCCAGCCTAAATTGGCTAATACATCGGTTGTTTGTGAACGAACTTCTTCAATACGTTCTGGTGTGACTCGGTCAGCTTTGGTGAGAATAACGGTAACTTGAGGACAGCCAGCAAGACGTAAAATAGAAATATGTTCAATGGTTTGTGCCATAACACCATCGTCACACGCTACAATTAATAGCGCATGAGAGATCCCACCGACACCTGCGAGCATATTTGAAAGAAATTTCTCATGGCCAGGGACATCGACAAAGCCAATTGAAGTTCCGTCCTCTTGACGCCAATAGGCATAACCTAAATCAATGGTCATGCCTCGTTTTTTCTCTTCAGGTAAATGAGTGGTATCTACCCCTGTGATGGCCTGTATAAGTGTGGTTTTTCCGTGGTCTACGTGACCTGCTGTTGCAAAAATCATAGTTAAAGTGCCTGTATTAATGCATTTTCATCCTCAAGACAGCGCAGATCAAGCCACAGGCGACCTTCAGTAATTCGACCTATGATGGGCTTTTCTAATTGACGCCAATGGGTTGCTAACGCATCTAATTGGCTACCTTTTCCATCTTTGGGCTCAAAGGTGAGTGCTGCACTTGGTAAACTTTCAATAGGTAACGAACCACTGCCTATTTGAGAAGCACATGAGGAAATCGTGATATGGTAATTTTCCCCATAATATGCCTGAAAATGAGGTAATAACCGTTGCGCCATATCATTAATTTCTGTTTGTGTCCGAGTTAACAAACGTAATGTCGGAATTTCAACAGCCATTTTTTCAGGTTGCTGATATAGGCGTAACGTGGCACCTAACGCGGCTAATGTCATTTTATCAACACGCAAAGCACGCTTGAGCGGATGGCGCTGAATAGCCTCAATCCACTCTTTTTTTCCTAAAATAATTCCTGCTTGGGGGCCACCTAATAGCTTGTCACCCGAAAAGGTGACAAGGTCGATACCTTGTTGCAGATAATCATGGGGCATCGGTTCAGATGGTAAGCCTAATGCAGCTAAATTTGTCATTGAACCGCTACCTAAATCGATAGCGGTAGGCAAGTTCATCTCTTTACCTAAAGCTGCTAGCTCGTCACCTTCAACTTCAGCTGTAAAGCCTTGAATACAATAGTTACTGGTATGCACTTTCATCAGTAAACCTGTATTTTCATTAATGGCGTTACGATAGTCTTTAAGGTGAGTACGGTTGGTTGTTCCCACTTCTTTGAGTGTACAACCTGCTTGTGTCATCACATCGGGGATACGAAAAGCACCGCCAATTTCGACTAATTCACCCCGAGAAACAACGACTTCTTTATGGGGAGCAACAGTAGCGAGCATTAATAAAACTGCGGCGGCATTGTTATTAACAATACAGGCATCTTCAGCACCGGTTAATTCACATAACAGATCGGCGATAGCGCGATCACGGTGTCCTCTTGAAGCACCATCGAGAGAGTATTCTAAGGTCGCTGGAGAGCGCATCACTTGACTCACTGCTTCAATGGCGGATTCTGCCATTAATGCACGCCCTAGATTAGTGTGTAAAACAGTACCCGTTAAATTGAAAACCGGTTTAATAGAGGATTTTTGTTGTAAGGTAATACGATTTTTTAATTCATTAACCCAATTACTGTGCCAGTGTGGCAAGTTATTGTCTTGGCGAATAATGACACGCGCTTCTTCTTGTAACGTTCGTAAATGCTCAGCAATAAATGTCTGACCATAAGAAGCAACCAGTGCTTGAATGTCTGCTTGATGCAGTAATTTATCAATAGACGGCAGTTGACTGTAAAGTGAGCGCGTATCATTTGTCATGCTAGTACCTAATTATTATTCATTTGGGAACAGGAATGGGTTAATGCTACTACGAGCAAAGCCTTCTTCTTCCATTTTTGCATCAAGAACAATAGAGGCTAAATCATCTGCAACAGCATCCACATTGGCATCTTTTTCTTGATATAAAATTTTCAGATAACTTCCACAGTCACCACAGCTTTCTGCTTTAACCGGGGTATTCTCACTGTCTAATGACCAGTAATTTAATTTACCTGTTAGTTCACAGTTGGTGCACTTAATGCGCACAACATGCCACTCGGTTTCACATAAATTACAGTGTAAGTAGCGTAAGCCTTGTGTTGTGCCGATTTGTACCATGCTTGTCACAGGCATACTGTTACAAACTGGGCAAAATTGACGATTTTCACCATATTCTGTTTTTGCTTTACCGGGAATATTGGCAGCTAATTGTGCCCAGTAAAGAGATAAAGCAGCCCAAATAAAGACCGATTTATCAGCTGAGACTTTTGAATATTCATCATTAAGTAATGCCGTTGCCATCTCTTCTAATTCAGTTTCAGACGCTTTAGCGAGGTTTTCTAAAGTGATAGTGGCACTTTCAGGCACGACTGGGCGTAATTCAGCAATAATCGATGCTAATAAGGCATGCCAATGTTGACTGCGTTTGAATGTTTTTCTATCTAAAGGTGCAATACCCGCTTGCTGTGTCAGTAAAGGAGCAAGATCAATGACTAATGGATTGTCATGGAGTGCTTTTTCTTGTGCTTTGGCTATTTCGGCCGCAAATTCAAGGTAATCAGCAAAAGGATTATCTTTTGCTAGTGTTTCAAAGCGTTCAGCGCGACGTTGGTAGAGATTTTTCAGATTAGGAAATAATACGGGTGGAATAAAGCTAATGCCTTTCTCTGACTGCTCTTTACCTAATTGCTCTTTAGGAACGATGCGAATACTCATAACGTTCTATCTTCCTATTATCATTAATTTTATAGTGAATACCCACAGGGTTTGGCTTCAGAATAAATCAAAAGCTAATGTGAAGCCATGACAGTGGGTAATAATAGCGTGATTTTATTGTTTTTTTACGTCTTAAAAACGGGCGTAAATTGAATAAAAAACGGAGGCTAATCAAGCCTCCGTTTGTTCAGAAATAGGCGTTATGCTTTTATTTCTGTGACTTCTTTTCGGCTTCTTTTTTCTCTTCTTCGAGAATTTCACGATACCAACGAGGGTGATGCTTTTTAGCCCAACCTCGAGTGACCCAGCCTTCAATCATGCTACGAATAGACCCTTTCACCCAGAACGCCGCATAAGCATGAACAAATACGGTGATTATCAGTAAGATGGCTGATAATGAGTGAACTAATAAGGCAATTCGAATCACTGGGATCGAGAAATACTCTGCAAAATAAGGACGCCAAATAATAACGCCACTTATTGTCAGTAAAACAAGGCTGATACTTAACATCCAGTAAATGCCTTTCTGACCTAAGTTATAGTGGCCGATATCACCCGCTTCTTCATTTTGCAGGACTTTATGAATATTCTTAGCCCAAACTAAATCGTCTTTATCGATAAAGTTATATTTCAAATATCTAAAGAACATAAAGATAAAGAGAATAACCATCGCACTTCCCACGAATGGGTGTAACAGACGCGATAACTCAGGCGTACCGAGGATGTTCATAAACCAGTTTAGTGATGGGAAAAAGAACCCCAACCCACTGATTGTTGTGAATAAGAACACTATCGCGACTAACCAATGGTTAATACGCTCTGACGCGGTGTGACGAAGGATTTTATTACCTTTCTTCTTCATCATTTCTGCTCCTCCTTATTCACGGATGTTTCCGTTTTAGAAGATGCTTCCATCTCTTTAAGTGCTTCTTCTTCATCTTCTTCAGTCGTACGGTTTGGACCGACGCCTAAATAGTGGAACATCGCACCAGCAAAAGTGGCAGCAAAACCAACCGCAGCCAATGGTTTCCAGATACCTTTCCAGAATTTAACGGTTGGGCTAATTTCTGGGTTTTCAGGTAAACCGTGGTACAGATTAGGTTTATCCGCATGATGAAGAACATACATTACGTGTGTTCCGCCCACACCTTGTGGGTCGTAAAGACCTGCGTTGTCATAACCACGAGTTTGCAGTTCTGAAACACGCTCATCCGCAAGATTGATCATGGCTTCTTTCGAACCAAAATGAATCGCGCCTGTAGGACAGGTTTTCACACATGCAGGCTCTTGACCCACTTCAACACGATCAACACATAACGTACATTTGTAAGCACGGTTATCTTCTTCATTAATGCGAGGTACGTCAAAAGGACAACCCGCAATACAATAACCACAACCAATACAATGTTCTGATTGGAAATCAACAATACCATTAGCGTATTGAATGATGGCACCTTCAGCCGGGCAGGCTTTTAAACAGCCCGGATCAGCGCAGTGCATACAACCATCTTTACGAATTAACCATTCCAGTTTGCCGTTCTCTTCAACTTCAGAGAAACGCATCACTGTCCATGATTTCGCCGTTAAATCCATTGGGTTATCGTAAACACCGACGTTAGTCCCAATTTTATCGCGAATATCGTTCCATTCAGAACACGCAACCTGACAGGCTTTACAGCCGATACAGGTTGTCACGTCGATAAGTTTTGCTACTTCTTCCTTGTAATCCCGCACACGAGGTGCGGGAGTAAGGGAATTGGTAGCAGAGCGACGAATAATGTCTTGAGATTGCAGTGACATAATTTATCTCCTTACACCTTTTCCACATTAACAAGGAACGCTTTAAACTCAGGCGTTTGTGTATTTGCATCACCGACGAATGGCGTTAACGTATTGGCAATAAAGCCTTTAACAGCAACACCTTCAAAGCCCCAGTGAATAGGAATACCAATGGTATCCACATTACGACCGTCAACGTGTAGTGTTCTAATACGTTTAGTCACCACGGCTTTGGCTTTGATATAACCGCGTTTCGAGCTGACTTTAACGGTATCACCTTGAACAATGCCTTTTTCTGCGGCTAAACGCTCACCAATTTCAATAAATTGTTGTGGCTGAATAATCGCATTTAAGCGCGCATGTTTCGTCCAGAAGTGGAAGTGTTCTGTCAGACGATAAGTTGTACCGACATAGGGGAAGTCTTCTGCCTTACCCATCTCTTTCCAGTCATCTTTAAAGATACGTGCCGCTGGGTTTGAAACGACATTCGGGTGTAATGGATTAGTCCCTAATGGTGTTTCAATCGGTTCATAGTGTTCAGGGAATGGACCTTCTGCCATTTTATCGATAGCAAATAAACGTCCCATACCTTCCGGCTGCATAATAAATGGACCGACATCTGAACCGGGTGCCGCATTGCTATAGTCAGGTACATCAATGCCTGTCCATTTGCTGCCATCCCATTCGATTAATGTACGTTTAGGATCCCACGGTTTACCCTGAGGGTCTGCCGATGCGCGGTTATAAATAATGCGACGGTTAAGAGGCCATGCCCATGCCCAACCTAATGTGTTACCCAATCCTGATGGATCCGAGTTATCACGGTTAGCCATTTGGTTGCCTTTCTCTGTCCAGCTACCTGCAAAGATCCAACAGCCACTTGCTGTTGTACCGTCGTCACGTAATTGAGCAAACGAGCTAAGCAGTTGACCTTTTTTCAGAATGATATTGCCATCAGCGTCTTTTAAATCGACTAAGGCTTTACCATTACTTTCTTGTGCCACTTCTGATGAGGTTGGATTATCAGGATCGAAGTAATCCCAAGTCATACTCAACAGTTGTTCAGGCATTGCACCGCCTTCCTCTTTATAGAGTTGGCGTAAACGATGGAAAATACCTGATAGAATTTCAGCATCAGGAATAGCAACACCTGGGGCATCACCCCCTTTCCAGTGCCACTGTAGCCAGCGACCAGAGTTAACGATAGAGCCGTCTTCTTCTGCGAAACAGGTTGTTGGCAGACGGAAGACTTCAGTTTGAATATCTTCTGTCTTAACGTCGTTCTCTTCACCATGATTCTGCCAGAAACATGCAGTTTCTGTGTTTAGCGGATCCATGGTGATAAGGAATTTCAGTTTTGATAATGAGCGGATCACTTTGTTCTTGTTCGGGAACGAGGCAACAGGGTTAAAGCCTTGGCAGATATAGCCATTAACTTCGCCTTTATCCATCATCTCGAAATATTGCAGAACATCGTAAGGTTTGTCCCACTTAGGTAACAGTGAGAAGCCCCAATCATTATCACGTTGGGCATTATCCCCATAAAAAGTCTTCATCATACTGACAAAGAATTTAGGATAATTACCCCAGTAGTTTACTTGTCCCGGTACCGTCGCTTTTGGCGTATTTGCCGCTAAGTAGGTTTCTAATGACGTCTGTTTTTCAGAAGGCAGCGTCATATAGCCTGGTAAGCTTTGCGATAACAGACCGAGATCAGTTAAGCCTTGAATATTAGAGTGACCACGTAGTGCGTTAACACCGCCACCTGCCATGCCCATATTACCTAACAGTAATTGGATCATTGCCATGGTACGAATGTTTTGAGCACCAACGGTGTGCTGAGTCCAGCCTAATGCATACAGGAAAGAGGCTGTTTTATCTTTCGCTGCGGTTTCAGCTATATATTCACAAACTTTTAAGAAATCATCTTTTGGTGTACCACAAATCTGAGCGACAACATCAGGCGTATAACGACTAACGTGTTGTTTTAACAGATTCCAGACACAACGAGGATGTTGTAATGTGGTATCGCGTTTTGCGAAACCATTTTCATCCATCTCGTAGTTCCAAGTGGTTTTATCGTATTGACGTTTTTCAGCATCGTATCCACTGAATAAACCATCATCAAAATGATAGTCTTCACGGACAATCAAGCTAGCATTGGTATAAGCCTCAACGTATTCTTTTTGATATTGTTTGTTTTCAAGCAGATATAAGATAACACCTGATAAAAATGTAATATCAGTACCAGAACGAATAGGCGTATAGAAATCCGCAACAGCCGCAGTACGGGTGAAGCGAGGATCAATAACAATGAGCTTGGCGTTATTATGGATTTTAGCTTCCATCGCCCAGCGGAATCCCACAGGATGTGCTTCTGCCGCATTACCGCCCATAACGACGATAAGATTGGCATTTTTCATATCAACCCAGTGGTTGGTCATCGCACCGCGACCAAATGTTGGAGCAAGACTTGCTACCGTTGGTCCGTGTCAGACACGCGCTTGGTTATCGACAGCAAGCATCCCAAGAGCTCGGGTGAACTTCTGAGTTAAAAACCCAGTTTCGTTACTTGCTGCTGAGGCGCAAAGCATACCCGTTGTTAACCAACGGTTGACTTCTACACCTTCTTTATTAAGTTTCTGGAAGTTGGCATCGCGGTCTTTTTTGATTAAGCGCGCAATTCTTTCAAACGTTTCTTCCCATGAAAGTTTTACCCATTTATCCGAGCCGGGTGCACGGTATTCAGGGTGTTTTAAACGACCTTCACTGTGGATGAAATCCACAAGGCCAGCACCTTTAGGGCATAAAGCACCGCGGTTTACTGGATGGTCTGAATCACCTTCAATATGGAATATCGTTTCTTTTGCGTTTTTTGCGCCATCGCCCAGACTATACATTAATAGTCCACAACCGACAGAACAGTACGTACAGGTATTGCGGGTTTCGCGGGCTCTCAGTAATTTATACTGACGTGAACCGGCTAACGCAACGGCTGGTGCAAAACCTAATGCCGCCGCCGTAGTACCTGCCATACCGCCAGCACAGATCTTAAAGAACTGTCTTCTGCTGACCTGCATGGGGTCTCTCCTCATCATACATTGCTTTTACTGACTCTGATTTTCTTCACGAAAATGAGCTGATTGTTTTTTTATTCCTATTATCCTTAATAGGATCAGGTTCATTGCCTGATAGGTAGTGTAAAATCGTTTTACCCGTATTGTTATTATGTATTAATAAATTTAGGAATTCATCTTATGGATGAAACAAAATCGACAAAATTGTTAACTAAACGTGTAATCATTGGCGTGGATCAAACAATTGTGCAACACAAAGGATCGCTTAACAGACAAGAAGACGATTATATTGCACTCGAAGTTCCTGTTGCATTAGTGTACAACGGAATTTCTCACGTTGTTATGATGGCAAGCCCTAAAAATTTAGAGTTGTTCGCTGTCGGATTTTCTTTATCCGAAGGCATTATAGAATCTTCCAATGAAATTCGCAGTATCGAAATTATTGAAAGTTGTAACGGCGGTATTGAAGTTCAGGTTGAATTATCAAGCCGACGTTTTATGGGATTAAAAGAGCGACGCCGTAATATGACGGGGCGTACAGGTTGTGGGATTTGTGGAACAGAGCAACTTGAGGAAATTTTTCGTCCTATTACGCCATTACCTTTTACACAAACATTTTCACTTTCTAACCTTGATAGTGCCTTAGAGCAGATGACAACGGTACAGGAAATTGGTGAGTTAACAGGTTGTACGCATGCAGCTGTTTGGCTCTCGCCAGAAGGTGAAATGCAAGGAGGATGCGAAGATGTGGGTCGTCATGTGGCACTTGATAAGCTTTTAGGGCTGAAAGCTCAAGAAAAGTGGAGTGAAGGTGCAGTATTAGTTTCTAGTCGTGCAAGTTATGAAATGGTACAAAAAGCCGCAATGTGTGGTGCTGAAATTTTATTTGCGGTTTCTGCTGCAACCTCTTTGGCCGTTGAAGTGGCTAATAAATATAATGTCACGCTGGTGGGTTTTTGTCGTCGAGGAAGAGCAACGGTGTTTACTCATCCACAACGACTAACAGACTCATTAACATGAAAAATCGTAAAATAGGCGTAATGCTTGATATCATCACATTACCCTATTTGATTTTTTTGTATGATTCATGACCACAATTTACCTAATTTGTAATCCCATTCTTGTGGCTTGATGGGAATGCGCCCTGCATTGGGAGTAAACGTCATTTCGCTAAATATAAGCTTATTTTCAGACAGTAAAAAATCAACACGACAATAATTAAAGTTACCTGCCATTTTTGTGGCGAGTTGTAACATGTTTTTAAATTGCGTTGGTTTCTCAACAGGTTCGGGAGTATTTGGATCTTCTAATGTAAAGGGTTGTAACTGCCAGTTTGCATCATACACATTAATGTATTCATGGCCTTTTGTATCTGAGATATCAATTTCTGCATAACGAGGTTGTCCATTGAAGCAATGAAGTCGACAGGTTGTTGGTATCATTGGGCTTTGTGTATCAAATAAATCAATATATTCTTCACAAAGAATTTGCGCTTTAATATTTTTGTAATGCCATTCACGTGTGACAGGATAGAGATTACGTTTTAAATGAAAACTGAGCTTTTTCTTGGCTTTTTCTAAATCAAATGTGGATTTATCAAGGCAGATTATCGTGCTTCCACTGTCATGATTACATTTAAGGACAAAGCGTGCAGGAAGTTGTGCGATATCTATTTCATCAGGATGAGAATAGGTTTTAATGATAGGAACAAGATATTGAGATCCAATTTTTTCTATTACATAGTCTCTGACTTTAATCTTATCCGCTAAGCGCGTATAAATAGGATTTCTATCAAATAGCATTCGTGCATTAATTTTTTCATTCAGTGATGACGGTATTTTAAAGTTAGGTTTGTAACCTAGTTTACGAATAAATTTATTTTTTAAATAAAGGCTGTCAGGTAATGCGATAGTTCGAAATTGTTTGAAGTAATATTCTATGATTTTCATAAGTTAATAGTTGTTTTAAATAGATGCGTGAAATAACAATTAACCTTTATTTGAATTAAAGCTCTTTATTAAGAATGATTAATTTGAATAGAAGTTAAAGAATTAATATACATTATTAATGTATTATTTATAAAAACTGAAAATGTATTAACGTAAATTAATACTTATAGAAATCATTTTAAAAGAAGAAATAAATATCGACATTAAGAGAGTCTTAATGAAATTGAATATTGGTTAAGAATATATTAATTAGATGTCCATTTAGTGATATGAATAGGCCTATCCCAGTTATGGTAGCGTAATCCTTTACCCGTTCTATTACCATGCGCATCTAATATTTCATAATACTCTTCAACAATTTGGCTACGACCACGTTGCCATTCATTGGTCGTTGCAAATGGATCAATTAAATAAATATCACCAACAACAGTATATAACTCACCTAAATAACGAATCTTCTTGGTACTGTTATTTGAATAGTGAGAAAACATGATTTGGTAAGTTTTATAGTGTTCTGACTGACCATAAGGGCCGTATTTCATTGCGATAAAGCGAATACCTTGAGGATCAGTATGACTTGCGCCTCCCGGAACGGGCATATCTGGCGTGATATTAAAAAGAGTATATCGAGAGCTTGCGGTGGGTTGTCTTAATGCTTGCCGATAGTTTTGTGTATCTACTCCTGACGCTGTCCATGTTCTGTCCACTAGGCCATTTCCTGCAAAACAGGGAAAAGATAATCCGAATAAGGGAAGAAGAATAAATAGGGACTTAGCAGACATAAACACTCCTTTATTGCCATTATGATGCCAGAAAATAAGGTTTCTATTCCGTGAAACAGAGGTGAAGAACCCTGTTATTTCTTGCTGTTATCTCAATGTATTCCAAAATGTTATTGAAAATAGAAAATAAGTGATTGTATTTTAATTAAAAAATACGTTTTTATCTTAAGAGAAAACAAGGTTTAACCGATAGAGAGCATATGAATACAGACAAGACATTGCGCGTTGCTACTGTGCAGTTTCAGCATAAAGCGAGCGACAAAACCTATAATTTAGCAAAAATTCATCAATTTATTGATAACGCTGTTAGTGAAGGTGTAAACGTATTGGTCTTTCCTGAAATGTGTATTACAGGATATTGGCATGTACCTCAATTACCTGAGCAAGCGGTGTATGCATTAAGTGAATCCATTTCTGACAGTGACTCTTTAGCGTTGATAAGACAAAAAGCGATAACACACCATATGGTGATAGGGGTTGGGCTGATTGAACGCGCTGAAGATAACACGCTTTATAATACGTGGGTTGTTTGTATGCCTGATGGCTTATTGCATAAACACCGTAAATTACATGCCTTTGAACACCCGATCATCAAAAGCGGTGAACAATACACCGTATTTGATACGCCTTGGGGCGTTAAAATGGGGGTATTAATTTGTTGGGATAATAACCTCGTTGAAAATGCACGAGCTAATGCATTATTAGGGGCTGATATTTTATTGGCACCTCATCAAACGGGAGGCACTCATTCACGTAGTCCATACAGTATGAAACCTATTCCTATGGGGCTTTGGAAAAATAGGCATCAAGATCCGCAAGCATTACAAGATGCTTTTCAAGGTGAACATGGACGAGGCTGGTTAATGCGTTGGTTACCCGCAAGAGCACATGATAATGGACTGTTTGTGCTTTTTAGTAATGGTGTCGGGCGAGATGAAGAAGAAGTTCGTACAGGTAATGCCATGATAATTGACCCTTACGGGCGAGTAGTAAAAGAAAGCAAAGCGATTGATGATGATATGGTGATTGCTGATATAGACCTTACCTTATTAGAAAATTCGACAGGAAGACGCTGGCTAACAGGGCGAAGGCCTGAGCTTTATTCGATTTTGACAACGAAATTAGGTAATGAGCAAGATCCTATTTCAGTTCGATTTGGTAAAGAATAATGCAATAAAAAAACAGCTTCTCTTTGTTAGCTGTTTTTGTTTTATTCAAAGAATAGTCTCAAATAAGAGGTGAACGTTTTATTTATCAGTCTGTTGGTATTGGTTATTAATTTTATTTATTTATTCTATGTTAGAATAATAAAAGGAAAAATAATGTAGGATTAATGATTAATCATGGACACACGTTTATTAAATGCATTTATTGTATTAGCGGAAACAGAGCATTTTGGTGAAGCTTCATCGCGGCTTTGTATTAGCCAACCTGCACTGACTAAACAGATAAAAACATTAGAAAATCATTTGGGAATTACGCTCTTTCAACGTGGGCGTCATGGCGCAAGATTAACACCCGAAGGGCAATATTTACTTAATCAATCTCAGTCCGTCTTAAGAGAAGCCCGTATTTTAGAAAAACAAGCTCGTCAATTAAGAGAACCTCAAAA
>NZ_JABUYL010000023.1 GCF_014897315.1 Proteus sp. FME41
CGACCTTCGGGTTATGAGCCCGACGAGCTACCATGCTGCTCCATCCCGCGACTGATACTATAACTTACTGCTTTACAACTTTGTGAATTGGTTGCGGGGGCCAGATTTGAACTGACGACCTTCGGGTTATGAGCCCGACGAGCTACCAAGCTGCTCCACCCCGCGTCTCCACAGAGGGGCACTATACTCAGGATCTGCTGAGTTGCAAGTTTTTTATGAAGTTTTTATCATTTTCTTTTAAAAACGGTCAGAAATAACACATGGAGGTGTAATTTTAGGCAGTTATACTCGCCATGCTACAAGTTATGTCGAGTATATACTTAATGTTTAAAAGTCATATTGATTAGGTGATAATAGAAAGACTTAACAAGTTGTATATCCATATCTTTCTTGATTTGGCTTTGGTATCTTTCTAATTCAAAATCAACACTCAAATTTAGTCATTAAGCGGGCAAAAAATGGTTACTTGGCGAAAATCGTTAATTTTAGGTATGTTAGCGCTTACCTTGACAGGATGTCATCGTCCAACAGAACAAGGACAGCAATATAAAGACGGAAAACTTAAGCAAGATCTTATTGAAGTCAATTCGCCAAATACACAAGGTACGCCGATTAATGTCCCCGATTATCTACAACAAGTCGGCCAAATAAGCCAAACATCATCACGTTTGTATAATAGCAATAAAGAGACTTATGAAGCGGTAGAAAACTGGTTACGTTCTGGCGCGGATACTCGTCAATTACGTCAATTTAATCTTTCAACATTTCAAATGGAAGGTGTTGATAATTACGGTAATGTCCAATTTACGGGTTATTACTCACCCGTTCTTGAGGCCCGTTTAACACCGCAAGGTGAATTCCAGTACCCGCTTTATAAAATGCCTGCCAATAGCCGTTCAAAATTACCTTCTCGCGCCGCTATCTATAATGGTGCATTAAGCCAATCTTTAATTGCAGCTTACAGTAATTCCATTATGGATAACTTTATGATGGAAGTTCAAGGCAGTGGTTATGTGGATTTTGGTGATGGTAAACCGCTCACTTTCTTCGGCTATGCAGGTAAAAACGGACACCCTTATAGAAGCATTGGTAAAGTGCTTATTGATAATGGTGAAGTAGAAAGAAAAGATATGTCGATGCTCGCTATTAGAGAGTGGGCAGATAAACATAGCGATATTGAGGTGAGAAAATTATTAGAAGAAAATCCCTCATTTGTCTTTTTTAAACCCGAACCTTTTACGCCAGTAAGAGGAGCGAGTGCTATTCCATTAATTGCACTGGCCTCAGTTGCGTCAGATAGAAGTATTATTCCGGCTGGAACCGTTTTACTGGCTGAAATTCCGGTGCTTGATAATACGGGTAAATTTACGGGACAATACCAAATGCGCTTAATGGTGGCCTTAGATGTAGGGGGGGCAATTAAAGGACATCATTTCGATATTTATCATGGTATTGGTAAAGATGCAGGCCATATGGCAGGTTTTTATAATCACTATGGGCGTGTTTGGGTATTAAAAAAATCACAGCCTAATTTATTAAATCCATCTTTATAAAAACGATTTACTATTCATCTTCTCGTTATTAACGGTAAAATCACTCAAACGACATGGCTATTGATAACAATAGCCATGATTATTTCTGTTATTTAGGTTGTTATCGCATTATGCAAAATTCATTATCAGATTCATATTTACAACGCTTTTCTGGAATAGGGCGACTTTATGGGCAAAAAGCATTGTCTTATTTTGCTCAGGCTCATATTTGTGTCGTGGGTATTGGTGGTGTAGGAAGCTGGGCAGCAGAAGCATTAGCTCGCAGTGGTATTGGCTCGATTACCTTAATTGATATGGATGATGTATGCGTAACAAATACTAATAGGCAAATACATGCACTGAAAGAAAGTGTGGGTCAGCCTAAATGTGATGTTATGAAACAGCGTATTTTGGAAATCAATCCAGAATGTAATGTCACAAGTGTTGATGATTTTGTCACAGTTGATAATGTTGCTGAGATGATGAATAACAACTTTGATTATGTGATTGATGCGATTGATAGCGTTAGACCTAAAGCTGCGTTATTAGCTTATTGTCGCCGTTATAAAATTCCTGTGATCACAACAGGGGGCGCAGGGGGGCAAATTGATCCAACCCAAATTCAAGTGGTTGATTTGGCGAAAACTATTCAAGACCCTTTAGCTGCTAAATTACGTGAGCGATTGAAGTCTGATTTTAATGTTGTAAAAAATGGCAAAGGTAAGTTAGGAATAGACTGTGTTTTCTCAACTGAACAACTGGTTTACCCACAAGGTGATGGGTCGGTTTGTGCTACTAAAAGTACGGCTGATGGTGTAAAAAGAATGGATTGTTCAGCTGGCTTTGGCGCCGTAACGATGGTAACGGCGTCGTTTGGTTTTATTGCAGTGTCTCATGCGTTGAAGAAGATGTTAGCGAAAGCGCAGCGTGCTCATGATACTCGTCATGCTTAAAGCCACAGCGTTGTTGACTGTGTTCATTCGCACTAGCCACATACTCATGATACTCGTCATACTTCAAGCCACAGCGTTGTTGACTGCGTTCATTCGCACTAGTCACATACTTATGTATGCTCCTAGCGACTTATTCACTTGTCGCCTAGCTGTGACTTGAATTATTTAGAGTATCAAACTTAATACTGGGATGTGAGTGATTTTAGCCGTGCGATAATCGCATTCACTCCGTCGGTGCGAGATTGGCTAATTTGATTAGCCAATCCTAATTGTTCAAAAATAGCTAATATATCGATATCAGCTATTTCCTGTGCCGTTTTATTTTCAACTGCGGTTAAGATAACCGTCAATAAGCCTTTTACAATACGCCCATCACTATCACCATACACATGATATTTACCATCATTATTTAATTCAACACCCAGCCACACTCTATTTTCGCAACCTTTTATCTCTTTTTCTGTTGTTTTTAATTCATCAGGTAATGCGGGTAATTTTCGTGAAAGTTGAATTAATTGGCGATATTTATCTTCCCATGCTTTTGATTTTTGAAAATCACTAAGCAATGCCTCTAAGGTAATTTCATGACCAAAGGGATGTTGAGTGGTGAGGTAATGTGTGTTGTTCATTATGATTATTCGTCTTTTAAAAGTGTTAAAGCAAAATTAATAGCATTAATAAAAGCATCAATATCAGCACGTTGATTATAAGGCATAAAAGAGATGCGTAAACAGCCTAAAATATTTAATGAATCAATAAGAGGCTGTGCGCAGTGTTGTCCTGTGCGTAATGCAATATTTTTTTCTGTCACTAATGTGGCTAAATCACTGTGGTGAATCCCTGCAAAATTAAAAGAAATGACAGATGAATTTGGTGCGCGATAGCTGATAAAGCCATCTAACTCACTTAGGCGTTTTTCTGCTTCATCAGCAAGTTCTAATGTGTATTGGTTAGCCTGATACATATCTTGTGTTTTTAGCCATGTTAATGTGGCTGAAAATGCAAGAACAGCCGCAATATTAGGTGTTCCAGCTTCAAAACGATGAGGAATAGAGGCTGGTGTGAAGCCTTCAAACGTTGCATTAATTAGCATTTTTCCACCACCATGCCAAGGTGCCATCGCTTCTAAATATTCACGTTTACCATAACAAACACCTAAACCATTAGGGCCATAAAGTTTGTGTGCCGAAAAAACATAAAAATCAATCTCAAGCGCAGTTACATCTATTGCATGATGCGCAATACCTTGTGCACCATCAACAACGAGCAAGCAATTAGGGTATTGATGAACACAATCAGAGACTTTATCTAATGCGATTTGAGCGCCCGTTACATTCGACATTTGGCTGATTGCCACAACACGAGTTCGTTCACTGATCAAATGATTTAGGTTATCAATTGAAGGTAAAAAATGCTCCCCAATTGCCCAACGGATCACTCGTGCACCCGTTTGTTCTGCCAACATTAGCCAAGGAATGAGATTAGCGTGGTGCTCTTGTTCGCTGACAATGATTTCATCACCAGCTTGCAAACGTGGGCGAAAATAGCTTTGAGCAATAAGATTAAGTGATTCAGTGGTGCCTTTCGTCCAAATGATAGTGTCACTATCAGCACTATTAATTAATTCAGCCACTTGCTGGCGTGTTGTTTCAAATTGTTGTGTTGTTTCTTTTGCATGTTGATATTGGCTGCGATGAACAGTTGCAAAACTATGTCGATAAAATGCATCAGTGGCTTCTATCATTGCATGTGGCTTTAATGCGGTAGCTGCACTATCAAGATAAATAGTCTTTTCTTTAAGTGCAGGGAATTGTTGTCGGAATAAATCAGGTGAAAATACGTTCATAATTAGGCTGTATTGGTAGACGAATAATTTTTCGTGATTTGTAGTTAAAATAGGACGTATAGATTATACGGTTAATTATATTTATTTATAACGGAAAACTAAGAATATACATTTATAGTGTAGTAATGCCGTTATGATAACACGATAAAGAGGGTGAAAGTTTACTCAATAAAAATCATAGATATTAACTTGAGAGCGCATTTAAAAAATTTTTCATTGCCGAGAATCGCGTATTGCCCATTTTTTAGAGTAATGGCAATAAATTTATTGTAAAAAAAGGATGAAAACAGCAAAACGGAGTCGGTGAAGGGATGAAAAATAGAGAAAAATAGGGAATAAAAAAAGCACCGCCTTAGCGGTGCACTATAAAATCACTATGGACAGACAGGGTAAATGTACAGGAAGTGAAAAAAAACAGTAGCATCAGCTACTAAGTCTGGAATTTCCAGACAACTTGCAAACACAACATCACAACCACAAAGCCAAAAGTTTTGCAGTATTACGACTACACAACTTTTCGTTCCGGCTTAGGAAGTGCGCCTACTATAGGTATTTACTGGCTAATCATCAAGGGACAATTTATAATGCTTCGCATAAAAAAAACTAATGATGAAAGTTAAGATCTGTTAATAGTCAAAATAGGGGTTTAAGAGCCGAATATGTCTAAACGTTTACCGCCATTAAATGCACTTAGGGTTTTTGATTCAGCGGCACGTCATTTAAGTTTTACTAAAGCCGCTGAAGAATTATTTGTGACACAAGCCGCCGTTAGCCATCAAATTAAAACATTAGAAGAATTTCTTGGGCTAAAATTATTTAGAAGACGCAACCGCTCCCTTTTATTGACAGAGGAAGGGCAGAGTTATTACCTCGATATTAAGGAAATCTTTTCATCCATTAATGAGGCAACGCGCAAGTTATTAGCACGAAGTGCAAAAGGTGCACTAACGGTGAGCCTTTCTCCTAGCTTTGCTATTCAATGGCTAGTTCCTCGATTATCTGGATTTAACCAAGCTTATCCTGGCATTGATGTGCGAATTCAGGCTGTTGATAGAGAAGAAGATAAGCTAGCAGACGATGTTGATGTGGCGATTTTTTATGGGCGAAGTAATTGGACGGGATTACGTACAGACCGTCTTTATGCGGAATATTTAATTCCAGTTTGTGCTCCCACTTTACTTACAGGTGAAAAACCACTAAAAACCCCGTCCGATCTGATTTATCATACACTACTGCATGATACATCTCGTCGAGATTGGCAAGCTTATGTACGTCAATTAGAGATACAAAATCAGATTAATGTACAGCAGGGACCTATTTTCAGCCATAGCTCAATGGTGATACAGGCAGCTGTACACGGGCAAGGTGTTGCATTAGTTAATAATGTTATGGCGCGTAGTGAAATAGAATCAGGTCGATTAATCAGACCTTTTCCAGATGTTCTTGTGAGTAAAAATGCGTTTTATTTAGTTTGCCAAGATAGCCAGGCTGAATTGGGTAAAATTGCCGCTTTTCGTCAATGGATTTTATCACAAGCAGCAAATGAGCAAGAAAAGCTGGGTTTACTGACATCATCTTAATATTGAAATTGGCAAATATCTTCTAAATAGGCAGGAATAAACAGTGAATAGTCGTACATTGCTTATGTTTTCCGCGATCAGTGGCTTTTTTTATGTTGCTTTTGGTGCATTTGCAACACATAAATTAGCCCCTCATTTATCGCCACAGCATTGGGGATACATTGAGTTAGCGATGCGTTATCAAATCGTACATACCTTGGTTCTTGTCGGTATTGCGGCGATATTAATGCGTAAAACAATTTTATGGTTTTATTGGGCAGGTATTTTCTTTAGTGTTGGTATTCTACTTTTCAGTGGTAGCCTTTATTGTATGGCGCTGACACAAGTGAGATTATTATCTTATTTTACGCCAATTGGTGGATTTAGTTTTCTTATTGGTTGGACTTTAATTTTTATTGGCGCTTTGCGTCTAAGGGCACCGGCGTCTCGCCATGAATAAAGTTGCATTATATTGTCGCCAAGGTTTTGAAAAAGAGTGCGCGGCTGAGATTACGGATAAAGCAGGTCAAATCGGCGTTTATGGTTTTCCTCGTGTTAAAGAGGGAAGCGGTTATGTGATTTTTGAATGTTATCAAGAAGGTGATGCTGATAAAATTGCACGCCAAGTAAGTTTTCGTGAACTCATTTTTGCTCGTCAAATGTTTGTCACTGGTGAGTTACTCAAAGGTTTACCACCAGAAGATAGAATTACACCTATTGTAAGTATGCTTCAAGGTGCTATTGAAAAAGCAGGTGAATTACGCGTTGAAGTTGCTGATACTAATGAAAGTAAAGAATTATTAAAATTCTGCCGCAAGTTTACGGTGCCATTACGTAATCATTTACGTAATGAAAAAATTCTCTTAAAAGTAGAGAATTTTAGCCGACCTATTATTCATGTGTTTTTTATTGCGCCAGGCTGTTGTTATGTTGGTTATTCTTATAGCTTTAATAATTCGGCATTCTATATGGGTATCCCCCGCTTAAAATTCCCATCTGATGCGCCAAGTCGTTCAACGCTAAAACTGGAAGAAGCATTTCATATATTTATTCCTTATGAAGAATGGGAAGAGCGTTTAGCAAGTGGAATGAAAGCCGTCGATTTAGGAGCTTGCCCTGGTGGTTGGACTTATCAGCTAGTGAAGCGAAGTATGATGGTACATGCGGTTGATAATGGCCCTATGGCACAATCTTTAATGGATACAGGGCAAGTACGTCATCATGAAGTTGATGGTTTTAAGTTTGAGCCGACGTCTAAAAATATTACGTGGCTTGTTTGTGATATGGTTGAAAAACCAGCAAAAGTAGCTGCGTTAATCACGACATGGATTGCGAATGAATGGTGTCGTGAAGCTATTTTTAATTTAAAACTCCCAATGAAAAAACGTTATGAAGAAGTGTCTCATATTCTTGAAAAAATGAAGACAGAACTTGCTGAAAAAGGCATTAACGTTAAAATTCAAGCGAAACATCTTTATCATGATAGAGAAGAAATTACAGTTCATGTTCAAAATATTTGGGCGGCATATCGGCCAGATCGTGAATTCTAATTTATTGATAAATAATTGTTAATTGATTTTCTATTGGTAGTAATAGAAAGGCTAAGCGTTTATTTTCATAGGCTTAGCCTTTTTCTTTGGTATGTGATTATTTAAAATATCGACTAATTGAGATTCAATAAATTAGAATCCAACTATTTTAAACGCAGTTATTTTAAACGTAGCTGTTGCAGATTGCCGTCTAATTGAATATCAGTACGTAATGTTGTGATTTTCCGGCTAATAAAGGCAGATTCTTTGTGCTCTATAAGTTTGTTCTGCCATTTTTTCGGCACATCATCAATATGCTGATAAAGTGATTCTAAATTGGAATGAAGCTGTAAAAGCGCCGTAGCACTTTTAGGACCAATACCAGGAATACCAGCAACTTTACTGCTACTTACACCCGTTAATCCCCAATAGTCAGTAAGCTGAGAGGGATCAACACCGAATTCAGCACGAATAAATTCTAAATCTAGCCAGCGACGTTGGAAGTAATCTCGAATACGGATAGAAGGGGAAAGTAACTGACAGTAACCTTTATCTGTGGAAATAATCGTGACTCGAAAACCTGCATGAGCGACTTTGGTTGCCAATGTGGCGGCAACATCATCTGCTTCATCACCCCCTGAGTGCCAACTTTGTATACCTAAATTCAGTAACATCGCTTTAATTTCAGGTAATTGTTGCCGCAAATCATCAGGCATTGGTGTTCTTCCTGCTTTATAATCCGGCAAGAGTTGATGACGCCAACTACCATCTCGGTCGTCTTCATCAAAGACAGCGACAGCATGGGTAGGTTGTGTGTGACCAAGTAGTTGATTGACACTTTGCTCACACACAGTAAGACAGGAAGAACCTGATGCCGCATGAATGCGACGGATCAGGTTTAAAGCATCAATAATCAGCAAATGTATCATAATGAATTAGCTGATAATCTCGTAACAAGGTTGGTAAGCTGTACCACCTGGAAGTTTCATTCGGTGTTGCTCAACAAAGCCTGCTAATAAAATATCCATGCGACGCATTATTTCACTGTCACCATGAATTTTATAAGGGCCATGAGCTTCAATTGCTTTCATGCCCACTTCTTTTACGTTACCGGCAACAATACCTGAGAAAGCACGACGTAAGTCAGCGGCTAGTTTTTCAGGAGATTGATTGGTGTTTAGGTTAAGTGATGCCATATTTTCGTGTGTTGGTTCAAAAGGATGTTGTAAATCAGCATTGATCTTCATTGACCAGTTAAAGCTATAAGCATCACCCGTGCTACGACGATTATCTTTTACCAATGGCATATATTTTTTCATGATACGTGCCACTTCAGGTGCATCATCAATAATAATTTGGTAATGACGTCGAGCCTCATCACCTAATGTATTCGCGATAAAATCATCAAGGACATTGAAATAATCAGCACTCTCTTTAGGGCCAGTTAAAATCAGTGGTAATACTTGATCTTGGTTTTCTGGCGACATAAGAATGCCAAGCAGATACAACAATTCTTCGGCTGTACCCACGCCACCAGGAAAAATAATAATACCATGGCCAATACGAACGAACGATTCCAGACGTTTTTCAATATCTGGCATGATAATCAGTTCGTTAACCAATGGATTTGGTGGCTCAGCAGCAATAATTGAAGGTTCTGTCATACCAATAAAACGGCTATTGTTATAACGTTGTTGAGCATGACCGACAGCGGCACCTTTCATGGGAGCCTCCATCGCACCAGGGCCACAGCCTGTACAGATATTAAGCTCACGTAACCCTAATTCGTTCCCCACCTTTCTACCATAAAGGTACTCTGTTTCATTGATTGAGTGTCCACCCCAGCAGACGATCATATTGGGATCTTCATCAATATGTAGAGCTCTTGCATTACGTAAGATAGAAAAAATAGTATTAGTAATATGGGTGCTATTTTCTAAGTTCAGGTGAAGGTCACGCTTTGCTGTGGTGATCTGCCCATGAACAAATAAAATGTCTCGAAGCACAGCAAATAAGTTAGCTTGCAATGAGCGAATAATTTTTCCGTCAACAAAGGCGTCTTCAGGAGGATTGACTAACTCTAATTTCACGCCACGTTCACGGCGCAGTACGTTAATATCAAAATCTTGGTATTTAGATAACAGTTCTTTACTACTATCAGTAAGGCTACCAGAGTTGAGAACAGCAAGAGAGCAATTGCGAAACAGTTGGTAAAGATCACTGCTTGCGGTTCTCTTTAGCATATCAACTTCTAGCTGTGAAAGCAGATCCATGGAACCTAATGGGCTGACATGAGTTATCACGTAGGACTCCTTTTTCTCCTGAAATAACAAACTGAAGTGCAACTGATCTTGGTATAACACAGATCATATCAACATACAGGCATTATTCCTGTTATTGTCTGGCTAATCGACTGATTTCTGGAACAAACTCACAATTACTACGCCAAGGATTGATATCTAATCCACCTCGTCGTGTATATCTTGCATAAACGGTTAATGTTTTTGGCGAACAAAACTGCATGATATCGTGAAAAATTCGCTCAATACATTGTTCATGAAATTCATTATGTTGCCTAAACGAGACTAAATAACGCAGTAATTTTTCACGATCAATTTTTTTGCCTTTATATCGGATAGCGACTGAGCCCCAATCTGGTTGATGGGTAATAAGGCAGTTTGATTTTAACAGATGACTGACAAGGGTTTCCTCAACTTGAGTATCGGTTGTTGATTCGTTTAACCAATGTGCGTCAAATTCATAATGTTCAATTTCAATATCTTGTTCATCAATACACTCTCCAACAAAATCAACAATAGGTTGTGATGTAAAATGCGAAAGTGGATAAAGAGTCAGATTTACTTTGCCTTTAGCACAAGTCGTTAAATCATTAAGTAAGGTTTTCTCAACAATATCCCAACTTTCAAAGCGAGTTTGATTAAAACTATTGAGATATAATTTAAAGCTTTTAGATTCAATGAGATTTTCAGTTGTTGCGTCTAATTCAACATGACCAATCGCAACTTGTGGTAGACCTTTGCTATTAAGCCAAGAGAGTTCATACATTGTCCAAATATCACCACCGTGAAAAGGTAAGTTTTCAGCAGTTAAAGAGAGCGAATCTCGATTTAGGCTACGAGGAACACCTTGCAATAATTTGGCATCGTAGTGATCATAATATTGAGTTTCTTTGCCTAGAGATAATGCCTCAAGAGATTTATCGCCTTGATATAAAGACATAACTGACATCCTAACGTTAACTGAAAATAAAAGAAGCTAATTATACTATTGAAACTTTAATAGTATATGAATGCTTTATTTTTGATGCTCTGAATTAACTTCATAATCAGGTAACATAAACCTTAATTCTTATTTAATCGATAAAGCTGATAACCATGACTGAAAATATCTCCTCTGAATTAAAAGCCTTTACACAAAAATATATCGATTTATGGCAAGAAAAATCGGGCTTACCTCCTGCAAGTGCTGATCTTTATGGTGTTCCTTCTATTTGTATATCAAGAACAGGTGATGAAGTTGTTTACTGGCTACCCCAACCGTTTATGGGGACAGATAAGCTAGAAAAAGTTGAAAAAGCGATGGGAATAATCATTCGTCCTGAATTACATGATTACTTTACAACGCAATATGCAGGGGATATGCAGGTTTGCTTTCGAGGCATCCATTTAAGTTTGATCCAAGTGTGGAGTGAAGAGGATTTTATTCGTTTGCAAGAAAATATTATTGGGCATTTAGTGACACAGAAACGACTTAAACTGACGCCAACATTATTTATTGGTACAACAGATTCAGAAAACGAGATCATTTCAGTATGCAATGTTTCTGGTGAAGTGATTCTTGAAACTTTTGGAAAAAAGAAAAGAAATGTTTTAGCGGATAATTTATCGCTTTTCCTATCAGAATTAACTGCGGTATATAATGAGTAATGTCATCTTTAAACTATTTTCGTTGTGAGATATATCTTACAAAAATAGCCTGTTTTTTTAGAAATTAAAGTTAAATAATGGCAATAAATTTGATTTGTTTAAGTAGAGCAATAAGTTATTAACACATTGTTTTTTCTTATAGATATCATATTTATATTGTTTTTATTTTGTGGGTTGTTTAACTAACCAATTATTGGCATTCTACGTCCACCAACGAAGGAACTGTTTGGTGGCCGATATAATGTTAAGTAATCGAGGGTGCAGGAGATAGGATATTTCCATTAATGCAGATACAGACTTAGTCACAGGGATAGAATAAAACGGTCTTGCTTGGATGCATAAGTGTTGTACAGACAACTATTTTTCTTGTCTAAAAGGAGTTTCGGCTCCTTTTATTTTTTTATTTGTTTTCTGCTATTCCATCCCAATGTTATCCTTATTCATAGATTTTATATAAGGAATAACAAATGACACCCGAACACCACATTCTCGCAAAATTACGCTTGATCGAAGGCGAGATGAAGAATATTGAGCTATGGCAAGCAGAATCTCCAACTGAAAAAGCATTTGAAAGCACAGAGCCTTTTTGTATTGACACGATGAGTGCTCTCGAATGGTTACAGTGGGTATTAATTCCTCGGTTGTCATCGATGATTGAACGCGGTATGTCATTACCAAGCGAATTCTCTATTACGCCTTATTATGAAGAAGCATTTAAAGATGATGAAAGTCGTAACTTTGCTGATTTACTCAATCATTTGCGTGAACTTGACGCTATGTTTAAATCGTAAGGTAGACAATGTTAGATATTATTTATCAGGATGAATATCTTATTGCGGTGAATAAACCCGCAGGTTGGCTTGTTCACCGCAGTTGGTTAGATAGGCACGAAACGGTGTTTGTGATGCAAACAGTGAGAGATCAAATAGGGCAACATGTTTTCCCTGTTCATCGCTTAGACAGACCTACATCGGGTGTATTATTAATGGCACTTTCATCCGATGTTGCGAGAATACTTTCTCAATATTTTGAACAGCATAAAACAGAAAAAATCTATCATGCGGTTGTTAGAGGGTATGTTGAAGAGGCGCTAGTGATTGATAGCCCGCTAGTGGAAGAACAAGATAAAATAGCTGATAAATTTGCTACTCAACCTCCAAAAATTCAAGAATGTGTGACGCATTGCCAGCCATTAGCGACAGTTGAAAAAGACGTGGCGATTGGACGCTATCTGACATCACGATTTAGCCTATTAGAATTACGCCCTGAAACAGGCCGTAAACATCAATTACGCCGTCATATGACTCATATTCGTCACCCTATTATTGGTGATACTGCTCATGGGGATTTACGTCAGAACCGCGGTGTTGTAAACAATTTTCAATCTCATCGCTTGATGTTACATGCAAGCCATCTAAACTTAATTCATCCTATTACCTTGCAGCCGCTTAATTTGACCGCTCAATGGGATTTGCCTTGGCAACATCTTATTAATCAATTTGGTTGGCGTGGATTAAGACCTGAATTAGAGCAGTATGGTGACGATTTATCTCATCATTTTTAATTCCTTTCTTATTTTAATATTACTTTCAAATGGTGACTATCAAGGCTTTTTTACTTAAGTCTTGATAGTTTGCGCAAATTTAAAGTTAATTTTAACTATCTGTAAAATATATAATTCTATTAATTGATCTGATCACATGTAATGAAACGTGACAGCTATCATGTATTCATTAAGCGATTTATTTTATGATGTGAAATAAATAAGGCTTATCATTAGATAAGTTTATGAGATGAGACCCACACTACTTTAAACACATAAAAAACTTATAACATATAAAACCCACATTCCGGGAGTCTGCTTGATGTTTAAAAACCTATTTGTTGTTTTACAAAAAATCGGAAAGTCCTTGATGTTACCGGTATCTGTACTGCCTATTGCCGGTATTTTATTAGGGGTTGGTTCCGCTGATCTTTCATGGATCCCCTCTTCTGTTTCTCAAGTTATGGCGGAAGCGGGGGGCTCTGTTTTCTCTAATATGCCTCTTATTTTTGCTATTGGTGTTGCGTTAGGTTTTACCAATAATGATGGGGTATCAGCACTTGCTTCAGTTGTGGCTTACGGCATCATGTCTAAAACCATGATTGTAGTTGCTCCTTGGGTTTTGGGTCTTACACCTGCGGAAATCGAGGCTCAACATTTGACGGATACTGGGGTGCTAGGCGGAATTATTGCCGGTATTATTGCAGCTTCCATGTTTAACCGTTTTTATCGGATTAAATTACCTGAGTATCTAGGTTTCTTTGCGGGTAAACGCTTTGTCCCTATTATTTCAGGTTTAATTGCTATTTTCATTGGTATTATCTTAGCGTTTATTTGGCCTCCTATCGGTACTGCTATCCAACGTTTTTCTGAATGGGCTGCATATCAAAACCCTGCTGTTGCTTTCGGTATTTATGGTGTTGTAGAGCGTGCATTAGTGCCATTTGGTTTACACCACATCTGGAATGTGCCATTCCAAATGCAAGTGGGTGAATATGTAAATAGTGCAGGGCAAGTATTCCACGGTGATATACCTCGCTATATGGCTGGTGACCCAACTGCGGGTATGTTGTCTGGTGGTTTCTTATTTAAAATGTTTGGTTTACCTGCTGCGGCCATTGCGATTTGGCATTCAGCACGCCCTGAGAATCGTGTAAAAGTGGGTGGTATTATGATTTCTGCGGCATTAACTGCCTTTTTAACAGGGATCACAGAGCCTATTGAATTCTCATTTATGTTTGTTGCACCGATTCTTTATGTTATCCACGCTATTTTAGCAGGCTTAGCATTTGTTATTTGTATCTTGTTAGGTATGCGTGATGGTACAAGTTTCTCTCATGGCTTAATTGACTTTATCGTATTAAGTGGCAACAGCAGTAAACTGTATCTGTTCCCAATTATTGGCATACTTTATGCGATAACGTATTATTCTATTTTCCGCTTTTTAATCGTTAAACTAAATTTGAAAACTCCAGGTCGTGAAGTTGAAGATAAAAATGCTAAACAGGCCGATAGAAGTGCAATGGGGCAATCTTTAGTTAACGCTTTTGGAGGAAAGGATAATATTAGTAGCTTAGATGCGTGTATTACTCGTTTACGTATTGGTGTTAAAGAAATTGAAAAAGTCGATCGTGATGAATTAAAACGACTAGGTGCTGCTGGTGTTGTGGTCGTTGGCTCGGGTATTCAAGCAATTTTTGGCCCTAAATCAGATAATCTCAAAACTGAAATGGATGAATATATTCGGTCTTTGGATAAAGCTGAATAATGAATAGTATTCTTTAATTATAAAAAAACACGCTTAATTTTATTATTAAGGGTGTTTTTTTATATTCTCCATTATGTGTATTAATTTTTTTTTGAAATTATTAATCATTATTTTCATGTATTTTTTATCATAATTTATAATGATGAGAGTAAAAATAATGAAAGTATTATCTTATGGTTTTAATAAAATATTATCCTTGCATGATAAAAAAGAAAATATTGGTTTTTTATTGTCGAATAAAATAATAAATTCAGAAAATAGTTTATCTGAAAATGATTTTTCTATTTTAAAGAATAAGCATAAATGTATTTATATTGATAAAAATATTATTGTTAATATAGGGAATGAATTAAGATGTGTTATTGATTGTTATGTGAAAGATAACCCACGTCATTTGGAGAAAATTAATGCAGCTAAAAATAAAATAAATCAAATAGTAGATAAAGAAATGTCGTTGAGTAAAATAAGTGATTCTATTAATTATATAATCAATGAAACAAATTCTACGACATTTAAAAATAAAATTTTTGATAATAAAAATATTAATTTTTTTCTTGATAGGAATATATTTTCAAAAACTAAAGTTAAGTCTGTTGATAAATTGATTAAAAAATTAAAAACCAAAACTATAGAATTAAATGAAGGTTGTAATTTTCCTTTTAAATTAAATGATCATGATATGATTTTAGTTAAACTTGGTGGTATAAAAGTGGCTAAAAATAATGTTGATATTAAAATTGTGGATGACACACTAATAAATAGTAAGGGTATCATTAAAGAAACAAATAAAAATAAAGGGTTAAATAATTATAGGGTGACATTTTGTGAATTTGAAATATTATTTAACTTTCTTAGTGATAATATTAATAAATTATATAAAACAGCAATTAAATATAACAAATTTATAGACCTTGAAAAAAATAGTCATTTTTTAAGCTTTGAAAATGATAATAAAGAATTGCTCGGGAATATTAGAGAGTTACTTCAAGTAAATAAGGGTATCCTTTCTGCTGCTGAAAAATCATGTGAAAAATATTCTTATTTTAATGATAATTATAAAAATTTAAATTTGTTTCATCAACGTTATGTTAATAATCTTAATTTTCGTATTTTAGAAGAAAAAAAACAGTATGAATTGTTAGAAAAAATAAAGAAAGTAGAATCGAACACAGAATCTTTAGATTTGGAATTAAAACGAGTAAAACCTTTTTCTGAGCTTTATGATGAATATGAAAATAAAATAAGAAATTTAGTTTCCAACTTAGTACCAAGTGAAAAGAAAATTAGTTGTGATTCAATAGATAAAATCAAAAAAAAATTAAATGAATGCGAGAAATTAATTGATATTTGTATAAAAAGAAAGAGAACAGGTTTTTTATTTAAAGTATGTCGCTTTTTTTCTTTTTGGAAAAAGAATGATTCTACTAAATTATTAACTGAATATAAAAATAACATTAATAAATTGTCATCTTATCTTGATTCATATGAGGAAGTACAACATAAGTATTTTTCTATTAATGAAGTTTGTCTGATTACAACATCAATACTATCAAAAATAAATAATCCTAAAGGTTTAATAAGTTATTTATATGGTGAAAGTAGCATGTGGGGGGATTTTAAAAAATCTCTTTTTGAAAAATAGAAATTTAAATTTATTGAGAATAAAATAAATTTATTATATGTTTTAAGCTATTTTATTAGTTTTTAAATTAATTAAGTGGATTAAATATTATGGCTAAAGTCGGTATTTTTGTAGGCACAGTTTATGGCAATGCGTTAGCGGTTGCTGAAGAGGCTCAACGTATTTTACTTGAGCACAATCATCAAGCTAATGTCTATGAAGAAGGTACTCTTGTGGATTGGGAGAAATATTCGACAGTGCTTGTAATAACATCAAGCACAGGACAAGGTGACCTACCGGATACAATCGCACCTCTATATCATGAACTGCATGATAGTGTGGGTTATCAGCCAAATCTAAGTTATGGCTTAATCGCTTTAGGTGACAGCAGCTATGACCATTTTTGTGGCGCAGGTATGCAATTTGAAGAGTTACTTCAAGAACATCAATCAAAGCGTATTGGTGAAATACTCAAAATAGACGGTATGGATGTCGCTGAGCCAGAAGTATTTGCAATAGATTGGCTTGAAAATTGGACTAATCTGTTAGGTTAAATAGAAAAATAACTCAATAAATTTAATTAATTAACAAAATAATGAACAAGGTATTCTATTCTAAAAATACCGCTTATTTCTGTTTTATACAGTAAATAAGCGGTATTTTTTACAAAACTGACATACATATTAGCTAAAATTATCTGTTACTAACGGCGAGTCAATTTTTCTAAATCTGCTTCAATTTCAGCAATTTTATTTGCGACCACATGCTCAAGGTGACGCAAGTCGTCTAGGATTTTATGTTTTAAATCGACTTCTACTTGGTCTTGTTGGCAAATTTGATCTAATTCTTCAATGACATAACGTAAGTTAGTATTGATTTCATTGACTTCTTTAAAACCTTGTCCTGATTGTCCATCAGAAATCGTTTTACGTTGACGCGGATATTTAAATTTTACGCTTTTTGCAAAAAACTCACCTTTGTCTTTGCGAAAATAGATTTTTAAAATATCGTTGTTAGCTTCTTGGCGTAGGGTATAGCGGTCAATATCTTCAGGATGCGGGATCCCTAAATTTTTTAAATTATCGTACATATATTGGCACCTGATAGAAAGATAAGTGAAAGAATAGCGAACAGAATTAATTCTATCCGCTGTTCTTATATTAGTCGATAGTTCTTAACAATTCATTAATACCCACTTTTCCACGCGTTTTTGCATCAACTTTTTTCACAATCACGGCGCAGTAAAGACTGTAGCTTCCATCTTTGGAGGGTAAATTGCCTGACACGACAACTGAGCCCGCAGGGACTCGGCCATAATGCACTTCGCCAGTTTCTCTGTCATAAATCTTGGTACTTTGACCAATATAAACGCCCATTGAAATAACTGCGCCTTCTTCAACAATAACGCCTTCAACAATTTCAGATCGAGCGCCAATAAAGCAGTTATCTTCAATAATGGTTGGGTTTGCTTGTAGGGGTTCTAAAACACCGCCAATTCCCACACCACCAGAGAGGTGAACATTTTTGCCAATTTGAGCACATGAACCGACCGTTGCCCATGTATCCACCATGCTACCTTCATCAACATAAGCACCAATATTAACGTAAGAAGGCATCAAAACCGTGTTACGTGCAATATAAGCTCCTTGTCTAACAGCGGCTGGAGGGACAATACGAAAACCTTCTTTTTCAAAACGAGCTTGGTCATAATCAGCAAACTTCATTGGCACTTTGTCAAAATAACGGCTTTCGCTACCTTCTATCACTTGATTGTGATTAATGCGAAAAGAGAGTAGAACCGCTTTTTTTAACCATTGATGAGTCACCCACTGACCGTTAAATTTTTCTGCAACGCGTAGTTTTCCGCCATCTAGCAATGCAATAACGCGATTAATGGCATCACGAATATGAGGCTCAACGTTATTAGGTGTGATATCTGCACGATGTTCAAAGGCGTTATCAATAATAGATTGTAATGCTTGCATCAATAGTATTTCCTATATGTATTGTCGTGGGTTCCTATATTTTATCCTTTGAAACTAGGGCTTTTGTCAACCTTTCTACGACTTCATCCTTCATTTTTTGGTTTAATGCCTTATTTTCGCTATCAGTTAATACGAAGAAATCTTCAACACGTTCGCCAATTGTCGTTATTCGAGCGCCATGTAATGACAGGGAAAGATCAGCAAATACTTTACCAATAATCGCTAATAATCCTGGGCGATCGCGTGCAAATAATTCCATATAGGTGCGCTTATTATGATTGGATGCCACAAAGTTAATTTTTGTTGGAACATCAAAATGGCGTAACTTGGCGGGTAATGAACGTGTTTTAGCATTGGTATTATAAGGCGCAGAGACAACTTGAATAAGCGCTTTACGAATCGCGTTATATCTATCAATAGCAAGAGGTTTGCCATTAGGTTCGAGGACAATAAAGGTATCCATGGCCATATTATCGCGATTTGTGAATATTTGTGCGTTATGGATATTTAGGTTACGCCGATCAAGTTCACCTGCAACTGAAGCAAAAAGAGAGGGTCTATCAGCACACCAGATAAAGACTTCAGTACCACCATGCTCTGTTTGTTGACTAATCAATACCATCGGATCAGCACTGTTGTGTTCAATTAATGCAAGGGCATGCCAAGCAATTTGCTCAGGTGTATGACGTAAAAAATAATCAGCATGACAGCGGCCCCAGATTGTTTGCAATTTTTCTTCATCAACGTGTTCTGCTCGCAAAAGAGTTAGCGCTTGCAAACGATGATGACGAATACGTTCCCGTAAATCAGGAATAGAGTGCATACCTTGACGTAATTGAGTTTCTGTTGAGAGGAAAAGTTCACGTAATAAACTCTGTTTCCAGCTATTCCATAAACTACTGTTGGTTGCACAGATATCGGCAACAGTTAAACACAGAAGATAACGTAGCCGGCTTTCATTTTTTACCTCAGAGGCAAACTGAAAAATAATATCCGGATCTTGGATATCACGACGCTGTGCGGTAACCGACATAAGTAAGTGATGACTAACTAGCCATTCTACTAAAGCAGACTCTCGCTGATTCAAGCCATGCAGTTGTGCAAAAAAGGCAACATCCTGAGCCCCTAATGTAGAGTGGTCGCCATGCCGACCTTTTGCAATATCATGAAAGAGTGCGGCTAAGCGTAATAGCTCAAGCTGAGGCAGTTTAGGATAAATATCGACACAGAGTGGATGTTTTTCACGGTTTTCAGGAGAATCAAAGCTTTCAAGTTTTTGTAATACACGGATAGTGTGTTCATCAACGGTATAAGCATGAAAAAGATCAAACTGCATTTGACCTACAATATTGTTCCATTGTGGAAAATATGCCGCTAACACACTGTGTTTATGCATAGGAACAAATGCACCAGAAACTGCGCGAGGATGGCGTAGGATCTGCATAAAAACTTGGCGTGCTAGTGGGTACTCACATAGAGGTTGAACTAAATGTCGACGGGCGTAACGTAAATGACGAAGTGTGGTCGAATAAATTCCTGTGATCGTGTTGTGTTCTGCCATGCGTAAAAATAAGCGCATAATGGCGATAGGATCATCAAGAAAGCAACTATCATCAATCACATCAATTAATGAACCTCTTAGCTGGAATTCATTATCTAATGGTCGTGGTTTTACATTAGGTTGCAGGGCGAGAATGGCTTCATCAAATAATTGAAGTAACATATCGTTTAACTCACTAACGCGGCGAGTGACGCGATAATAATCTTTCATCATTTTTTCAACGGGTTCATTACCTTCACCTTGATAATTTAAGCATTGG
The DNA here is from genome assembly GCF_014897315.1 of Proteus sp. FME41. GTDB lineage: Bacteria > Pseudomonadota > Gammaproteobacteria > Enterobacterales > Enterobacteriaceae > Proteus. Next base: position 20,104 of record NZ_JABUYL010000023.1, read on the forward strand.
GCAACGTTAAGTTGACGATCAAATAACAACCGATTGTCATAACGAGAAAGTACTAAATGCAGAGCAAAGCGAATTTTCCATAAGGTGTATTGGCATTCGAGTAATTCTTGCCCTTCAGCAGGTGTTAAAAACCCAAAATTTACCATTTCAGAGACTGAGGCTGCACCAAAGTGACGATGAGCAACCCAAATTAAGGTATGAATATCACGAAGCCCTCCTGGGCTACTTTTGATATCAGGCTCTAGATTATAACTGGTGCTATGAAATCGCTGATGTCTTTGTTTTTGTTCTTCAATTTTTGCGGCAAAAAAATCAGGGGATGGCCAAAATCCTTGACTAAAAATATGATTAAGTAATTGTTGGTAAAGTAAAGCGTTACCACAAATAAGGCGAGCCTCAAGTAAATTTGTTGCCACTGTTAAATCAGAAAGGCCTTCTAACAGGCATTCTTCCATTGTTCTTACACTGGCACCGATCTCAAGACGAACATCCCATAGCAAGGTGATTAATTTACCAACTTTATCTGCTATTTCTGGAGGTAGTGGCGCTTCACTTAAAAAAAGAAGATCAATATCAGAAAGAGGGTGTAATTCCTGCCTACCATAACCACCAACAGCAATAATGCTAAGATCAGGATAATCAGATAATTGTGTATGACACCATAATTGCGTTAAGAGTTGGTCAATAAAATGGCTACGAGCTTTAAGTAGTAAAGCAACATCAACATCATGATGAAAAGCATCTGTCAGCCAAGATTGAAAGTGCTCAATAGATTGCTTAAGTTCAGTATAGTTTTGGGTATTATCCGTCAGCAAAAAAGGGGTAGGGGGCGGTGTTAGAAATGCGTTTTTAGTTGTCATTATTCGTCTTCTTACTCAATGTTTGCCTATGACATTAAGACTAATGTTAAAACGATCACCTGACTAGTTATTCTATTATTCTTACTTGAATAAAATGAAAAAAGCGACATATCTCGAAAAAATATGTCGCTTTTACATTGTACACGTAAAGCAGTTTATTCGTTGATTAATACAGCAGAAATAAACGGTTCTTCTTCTTTGCGTAATGTCATGATTTCACAACCATTATCAGTAACGACTAAAGTATGTTCGTATTGTGCTGACCAGCCTCTGTCTTTAGTTTTAACCGTCCAGCCATCTTTCATTGTACGAATACGGTAGTCGCCAGTATTCACCATTGGTTCGATAGTGAATGCCATTCCTTTTTGTAACACAACGCCACTATCATCAGCATCGTAGTGTAGAACTTGAGGTTCTTCATGGAAGCCTTCGCCAATACCATGTCCACAATATTCACGAACAACAGAAAAATCATGCCCTTCAACAAATTTTTGAATGGCTTTACCCAGCTCACGTAAGCGAATGCCTGGTTTTACCATTTTAATGGCAAGGTAGAGACTTTCTTGAGTGATACGACACAAACGTTCACCTTGAATAGTTGGTTTACCTACGATAAACATTTTTGAAGTGTCGCCATGAAACCCGTCTTTAATGACCGTAACATCAATATTAACGATATCGCCATCTTTAAGGATTTTCTCTTCGCTAGGAATACCATGGCAAATAACATCATTAACAGAAATGCACACTGATTTAGGAAAGCCATGATAGTTAAGACAAGCTGGAATAGCCTGCTGTGCATTAACAATATGTTCATGACAAATACGATCTAATTCAGCGGTATTCACGCCAGGTTTTACGAAAGGTGCGATAATTTCAAGAACTTCTGCCGCAAGACGACCTGCGACGCGCATTTTTTGAATATCTTCTTCTGTCTTGATTACAATAGCCATTTGAGTTCTTCGTCTAGATTAAAAGCCACAATACGGAGTACATAAAACTAGTTAATAGGTTCATATTTTGTATTGCAGGTTAAATGAATGATGATGAGAAATAATTCTGATTACCATTTATGATATCAGCAGAAAGTAGGTGTGCCAATAAAGAGGATATGTGTAATCTGTCTGATATCGAGAATTATGACGAACATTACGCCTTCTTTTTCTTTCTGTCTTTACCTTTTGCGCTTTTCTCTTTTAACGTTTTTCTAGCAAATTGATATTAGAGCAATATTCATCATAGTGACGTGAATACTCTCTTTTTTCTTTGCTTAGAGGCTCCGATTTTATGCCAAATTCACCATTACCAAACACAAGTAATAGTGGTTTCTTAAGGTTATTTATGGTATAAAGCGCGCCGGAGTTCTGTTATTGCATCACATTAGAGTAATAGCAGTAAATCTGAATCATTCAATTGTGTTAATTACACACACAAATCGGCACATAACGCCGGGGTGCTCTTATGTGAAGGTTTAACCTTTACAGCTGATGAGTCGGTCGTATGGGATTTGTGGACGAAATAACCCCAAATTTAAATTTATAGAGGTCTAAAATGGCAACTGTTTCAATGCGCGATATGCTGCAAGCCGGTGTTCACTTCGGTCACCAAACTCGTTACTGGAATCCAAAAATGAAACCATTCATCTTTGGTGCGCGTAACAAAGTTCATATCATTAACTTGGAAAAAACTGTTCCAATGTTCAATGAAGCTCTGGTTGAACTGAACAAAATTGCTTCTCGTAAAGGCAAAATCCTGTTTGTTGGTACTAAGCGCTCTGCCGTTGAAGCTGTTAAAGAAGCAGCAGAAAGCTGTGATCAGTTTTTTGTAAACCACCGCTGGTTAGGCGGTATGCTGACTAACTGGAAAACAGTTCGTCAGTCAATCAAACGCCTGAAAGATTTAGAATCTCAGTCTCAGGACGGTACTTTTGACAAACTGACCAAGAAAGAAGCGCTAATGCGTACTCGTGAACTTGGTAAGTTAGAAAACAGCCTGGGTGGTATCAAAGACATGGGCGGTTTACCTGACGCTCTGTTTGTTATCGATGCTGAACACGAACACATTGCTATCAAAGAAGCAAACAACCTGGGTATCCCAGTATTTGCTATCGTTGATACTAACTCTGATCCAGATGGTATCGATTTCATTATCCCTGGTAATGACGATGCAATCCGTGCGATTAAATTATATTTGACCGCTGCAGCTACATCTGTTCGTGAAGGTCGTTCTCAAGATCTGGCTGTTCAGGCTGAAGAAGGCTTAGTCGAAGCTGAATAATAAGGCATGCTCGTAAGAGCCCTTATTTAACCAGGTATTGCTATATATTGGTTAGGGGGCCTCAAAAGGCCCCCTTTACACATCTGCTATGAGAACATCTGTGGCAAGTCCATAGAAAAGTCGAGGAAGAAACAAATGTCTGGAATTACCGCTGCATTGGTAAAAGAACTGCGTGAACGTACTGGCGCAGGCATGATGGAATGTAAAAAAGCTCTTGTTGAAGCGAATGGTGATATTGAATTAGCTATCGACAACATGCGTAAATCAGGTCAAGCAAAAGCAGCTAAAAAAGCAGGCCGTGTTGCTGCTGAAGGTATCATCCTTGCAGAAGTTGCTGCAGATGGTAAATTTGGTGCGCTAGTTGAATTGAACTGTGAAACAGACTTCGTTGCTAAAGATGCTGGCTTTATCGCTTTCGGTAAAGAAGTTATGGCTGCAGTATTAGCAGACAAAACGGATGATATCGAAGCGCTAAAAGTTAAATTCGAAGAAGCTCGTACTACATTAGTTGCTAAAATTGGTGAAAACATCAACATTCGTCGTGTTGCTGTATTGGAAGCTGAAGAACTGGGTACTTACCTGCATGGTGCACGTATCGGTGTTTTAGTTTCAGCTAAAGGCGCTAACGAAGAACTGATCAAACATATTGCTATGCACGTTGCTGCAAGCAAACCTGAATATGTTCGCCCTGAAGATGTTCCTGCTGATGTTGTTGCTCATGAGCACCAAATTCAGATGGATATCGCAATGCAATCAGGTAAACCACGCGAAATCGCAGAAAAAATGGTTATCGGTCGCATGAACAAATTTACCGGTGAGATTTCTCTGACTGGTCAGCACTTCGTAATGGAACCAAGCAAAACTGTTGGTGAACTGCTGAAAGAAAACAATGCTGATGTTATCAACTTCGTTCGTTTCGAAGTAGGTGAAGGTATTGAGAAAGTTGAAGCTGACTTTGCAGCAGAAGTTGCTGCAATGAGCAAATAATAACGCTTAGCGTTAACAGAGCCGCCGAATGGCGGTTCTGTTTTGTTATAATCTCCACTGACCATTTGCTTTTTTTTGTTAAAAAGAGAAGCTATCTGAAATCTCCAATTAACTAATCTGCTTAGGACAGAACACCATGGCAACCAATGCAAAACCCGTATATCAGCGAATTTTATTAAAGCTGAGTGGCGAAGCTCTGCAAGGCGCAGAAGGCTTTGGTATCGATGCGAACGTACTTGATCGCATGGCTCAGGAAATCAAAGAACTCGTTGAGTTGGGTATACAAGTCGGTGTTGTAATTGGCGGAGGTAACTTGTTCCGCGGCGCAGGTCTTGCTGCGGCAGGTATGAACCGTGTTGTGGGTGACCACATGGGAATGCTCGCGACAGTGATGAATGGTTTAGCAATGCGTGACGCGTTGCATCGTGCTTATGTTAACGTACGTCTCATGTCGGCATTTCCACTAAATGGTGTCTGTGATAACTACAGTTGGGCTGAAGCAATTAGCTTATTACGCCATGGACGAGTGGTTATTTTCTCGGCAGGTACAGGCAATCCATTTTTTACTACCGATTCGGCTGCGTGCTTACGCGGCATTGAAATTGAAGCTGACGTTGTTTTAAAAGCAACGAAAGTGGACGGCGTTTACTCTGCCGATCCAACTAAAGATCCTGATGCAGTACTTTATGAACAACTGACTTATCAGGATGTATTAGAACGTGAATTGAAAGTCATGGATCTTGCTGCATTCACATTAGCCCGTGATCATAATTTACCTATCCGCGTATTCAATATGAATAAACCGGGTGCATTACGTCGGGTTGTAATGGGTGAAAGTGAAGGAACTTTGATTTCTCACGCTTAATACACAGAGACAACGGTATAATTTGGCGTTAACATCTAGAGTACGCCAATTCATTTATGTCGATATATATTGTATCGACTGGAAGATAACCAGTTCCCAAGGGTTTATAACGTGATTAATGAAATCAAAAAAGATGCTCAAGAACGCATGGATAAAAGCGTTGAAGCACTAAAAAGCCAGATTAATAAAGTTCGTACTGGTCGTGCGTCTCCTAGCCTTTTAGATGGCATTGTAGTGGAATACTACGGAGCGCCAACACCATTAAACCAAGTTGCTAACGTTGTTGCAGAAGATGGTCGTACACTGGCTATTACGGTATTTGACCGTAGTTTAGCACCAGCTGTTGAAAAAGCGATTATGGCATCAGATTTAGGCTTAAATCCTTCATCTGCAGGTACAATTATTCGCGTTCCACTGCCACCATTAACGGAAGAACGTCGTAAAGATTTAATTAAAGTTGTTCGTGGTGATGCCGAGCAAGGTCGTGTTTCAGTTCGTAATATCCGTCGTGATGCTAATGATAAAATTAAAGCATTACTGAAAGATAAAGAAATCAGCGAAGATGATGAACGCCGTTCACAAGATGACATTCAGAAATTAACTGATATGTTTATTAAAAAAATTGATGACGCATTAACGCTCAAAGAAGCAGAGTTAATGGAATTCTAATTTTTATATCTGTTTTCGATAATGCCGCTTTTTAGCGGCATTATTTTTAATTATTTATTTGAAATTTCGTGCTTAATATCTTCTTTTGTCACATTATTTATTAAAGTTTTCATCTTTCCCCCTCATTTATCTCGCCATACTGATATAATTCTCTTTAATTAAAACGTTGTAGACATACTGATTGATTAATAAATGAAACAAATAACTATATTAGGCTCAACAGGGTCTATCGGAACGAGTACACTGTCCGTTATTGAAAATAATCCTGATGAGTATCAGGTTCTTGCTTTAGCAGCAGGAAAAAACGCAGATAAAATGGCGCAACAATGTGTCACTTTCCAGCCTAAATATGCTGTGATGTCTGATGAACAAAGTGCAAATCAGCTTAAGCAGTTACTTTCTAATACATCCTGTAAAACAGAAGTCTTATCAGGTTCCTCTGCCATTAATGAAATCGCGGCGCTCGATGAAGCTGACCAAGTGATGTCAGCCATAACTGGTGTGGCTGGGCTAAAGCCTACACTGGCTGCCATTGAGAAAGGCAAAAGAATTTTATTAGCCAATAAAGAATCACTGATAACCAGTGGGCGTCTTTTCTTTGATGCTGTCGCAAAATATGGCGCAACAATATTGCCAATTGATAGTGAACATAACGCTATTTATCAAAGTTTACCCAAGGCTATTCAAGCAAATTTAGGACACGCTTCTTTGGCTGATGAAGGCGTGACAAGTATCTTGCTAACTGGCTCAGGTGGCCCTTTTCGCTATACACCGTTAGATGCGCTTGACGCGATGACACCTGACCAAGCTTGTGCCCACCCAAATTGGTCAATGGGACGTAAAATCTCGGTTGACTCTGCAACGATGATGAATAAAGGGCTTGAATATATTGAAGCTCGCTATTTCTTTAATGCGTCTGAAGAAGAGATGGAAGTCATTATTCATCCTCAATCTGTTATTCACTCAATGGTTCGTTATCGTGATGGCAGTATTATTGCGCAAATTGGTGAACCGGACATGAGGACACCCATTGCATACTCAATGGCGTATCCTCATCGCACTCAATCGGGTGCAAAAGCATTAGATTTTTTTGAGATTCAATCTTTAGAGTTCATTCGCCCTGATTATCAACGTTATCCTTGTTTAGCACTTGCCATTGAAGCATCGAAGCGTGGTCAAGCAGCAACAACGGTATTAAATGCAGCTAATGAAGTGGTTGTTGATGCATTTTTGCACGAAAAAGTGAAATTTACTGATATTGCTAAAATTAATCGTAAAGTTGTTGAACATTTTGACCTATCAGAGCCTCAAAGTATTAATGATGTTCTAGAAATTGATAAATTAGCCAGATTAAAAACACATCAGATAATCACTCAAATTGTATAATGGTGATTATATTTAATATAGGGTGTTTGTTCGTCTTTCTGGCTAATGGTATAGTTGCCGAATCACTAAAGACAATAATGAAAATTAACAGTTCATTACTAAAGCTACTGCTTTAGCAACTTAGAGGCTTTGCCAAAGGCCGTGGAGAACACGGTTTTTTTTTGTGCATGGGTTATCCGAAGAGGACTGTCTGTATCAGTATCAGATTAGCAAAGGGTTAAATTGAGTGAACTTATCCAGTGACGATTCATCCGCATCAAAACCAAAGCATGTTGCCATCATTATGGATGGCAATGGACGCTGGGCTAAAAAGCAAGGGAAACTCCGAGTAACGGGGCATCGCGCGGGAATTAAAGCAGTTCGGGATGCGGTTAGCTTTTCCGTAAAACACAAAATTGAATCACTAACGTTATATGCATTTAGTAGCGAAAACTGGAATAGACCTGAGCAAGAAGTCAGTTCTCTCATGGAATTATTTGTCTTCGCCTTAGACAACGAAGTGAAAAGTTTACATAAACACAATGTTAAACTTACGGTTATTGGTGATATCAGCCGTTTTAGTCGTCGTCTACAAGACAGAATTAAAAGTTCTGTAGCGCTAACAGCGAGTAATACAGGGCTTAATTTAAATATTGCAGCTAATTATGGCGGACGATGGGATATTACCCAAAGCGTTAAGCAATTAGCGACATCCCTCTCAAAAGGGGAAATTTGTCTCGAAGATATCAATGAAAATGCAATATCCTCACGCCTTTGCTTGCATAATCAACCTTGTGTTGATCTTGTTATTCGCACGGGTGGCGAGCATCGTATAAGTAATTTCCTTATTTGGCAGATTGCTTATGCTGAGCTTTATTTTACACAGGTTTTATGGCCTGATTTTGATGAACAAGTTTTTCAGAATGCACTTGATGCTTTTGCTAAACGGGAAAGACGTTTCGGTGGTACTACATCAGAAACAGATACTATAAATCTGGGAGGATAACTTGCTTAAGTATCGTGTCATCACTGCATTAATTTTAATCCCTATTGTTATTGCTGCGTTATTTTTGTTGCCTCCAGCAGGCTTTGGGCTGGTTATCATTGCGATATCAGGTTTAGCAGGTTGGGAATGGGCACAATTTATTGGCTGGCATTCTCAAGGTAAACGCATTGCGACAGGGATAGGTTTTTCTGCATTATTACTCATTATGCAGTTATCTTTACCCAATTTTGACCACCTACTAGACACTCCAATGATAAAAAATGGTTTGTGGGCGGGTTTGATTTGGTGGATGGCAGCAATTTTATTAGTTGTAAGTTATCCGAATTCAGCCAATATGTGGAAAAATTCAGTTTTTATTAAGCTATTGTTCGGTATATTGACGATTGTTCCTTTTTATTGTGGCATGATGGCGTTGCGAATGTTGGGTTACAACACTGACACTTATACTGGAGCATGGTGGTTACTGTATGTCATGTTATTAGTATGGGCAGCCGATTCAGGTGCTTATGCTTTTGGGCGTTTAATAGGTAAGCATAAAATGGCGCCTAAAGTGTCACCAGGTAAAACGCTTGAAGGGTTAGTGGGTGGACTCATTACTGCAGGTATTGCTTCATGGTTATTTACCTATTTTGCCCCAGTAACAGAGGTTCCTGATAACTTATTATTAATATCCGGCGTTGTTGTCATTGTGTCTGTTTTTGGTGATCTGGCTGAAAGTATGTTTAAACGTGTCTCAGGCATTAAAGACAGTAGCCAATTAATACCAGGACATGGTGGAGTACTTGATAGAATTGATAGTTTGACTGCGGCTATCCCAGTCTTTGCAGGATTGGTCTTTCTGATTTCTTCTGGCTTTAAACTATAAAGGTAAGTAATGGGTATCCTGTGGAATCTTGCCGCATTTATTATCGTTTTAGGTATTTTAATTACGGTACATGAGTTTGGACATTTTTGGGTTGCTAGACGCTGTGGTATTTACGTTGAGCGTTTTTCTATTGGTTTTGGAAAAGCGATTTGGCGAAAAATAGATAAACACGGTACTGAATTTGTTATCGCATGGATACCTTTGGGTGGCTATGTAAAAATGTTGGATGAACGTGTTGGTGAAGTACCACCAGAGCGCCGCCATCTGGCATTTAATAATAAAACAGTGGGTCAACGAGCTGCCGTTGTTGCTGCAGGGCCTATCGCCAATTTTTTGTTAGCGATAGTCGCCTATTGGATTGTTTTTATGATAGGTGTGCCTGCATTAAAACCTGTAATTGCAGACATTCGTCCGAATTCTATCGCAGAACAAGCAAAATTAACGCCTGGAATGGAACTAAAATCCGTTGCAGGTATCGAAACGCCTGATCAGAATACTGTTCGCTTAGCATTAGTCAGTAAAATTGGCGCAAAAGAAGTTTCATTCGTTGTTTCAGATCCGAACTCTCTTTCTGAGAGTGAGAATATACTGAATTTACAACAGTGGAATTTCGATCCTGAAAAGCAAGATCCTATCGTATCTCTAGGAATTATGCCGGTTGGCGCACAGTTAGATTCAAAGATTATTGAAGTGACAGTCGGCTCTGCTGCTGAAAAAGCAGGTTTACAGGCAGGGGATCGTATCGTTAAAGTCGATGGTCAGCCAATTGATACTTGGCACCCGTTTACTTATTTTGTTCGACAAAGCCCAAATAAAACATTGGTACTTCTTGTTGAACGTAATGGTTCGTCGTTAGCGTTAAATATTACACCGACAGCGATTACACTGAAAGATGGCACTGAGGTAGGGCAGGTTGGCGCGCAATTACAAATATTACCTCCTGATGAGCAATATTTGATAATGCAACAATACAATCCTTTTTCAGCGCTCTATGAAGCATCTGATAAAACATGGCAGTTGACGGGTTTAACTGTCAAAATGATTGGCAAGTTAGTGGTTGGTGACGTCAAATTAACTAACCTCAGTGGTCCTGTTTCTATTGCGAAAGGCGCAGGAATGTCTGCTGATTCTGGGTTTGTGTATTTTTTGATGTTTATGGCGCTTATCAGTGTCAATTTGGGGATCATTAACTTGTTTCCCCTGCCTGTCTTAGATGGCGGGCACCTGCTTTTCCTGGTTATCGAAAAGATAAAGGGAGGGCCGGTATCTGAGCGTGTACAAGATTTCTGTTATCGTATTGGTATTATGGCACTGATGCTTTTAATGGGACTTGCACTTTTCAATGATTTCTCTCGCTTATAATTGATAAGCAGGGACCGGTTAGGAAAACACAAAACAACGATGGCGATGAAAAAGTTGCTTATAGCGTCGCTGCTGCTGGGCAGCGCCACTGCATACGGTTCAGACGGATTCGTAGTTCAGGACATTCAATTTGAAGGTCTTCAACGCGTCGCCGTTGGTGCAGCATTACTGAACATGCCTGTCCGGGTTGGAGACTCGGTTGGTAATGATGATATCAGTCGAACTATCCGTTCATTATTTGCGACAGGAAACTTTGATGATGTTCGTGTTCTGCGTGACGGAAGCACACTGATTGTTCAAGTAAAAGAGCGTCCAACTATTGCCAGCATTACTTTCTCTGGTAACAAAGCAATCAAAGAAGAGATGCTAAAACAGAATCTTGATGCGTCTAACATTCGTATCGGCGAAACGCTCGATCGTACAATGTTGGCAAATATCGAGAAAGGACTTGAAGATTTCTATTATAGTGTTGGTAAATATAATGCAACCGTAAAAGTGGTTGTGACGCCTCTTCCTCGTAACCGTGTTGACTTAAAACTCGTGTTTACCGAAGGTGTTTCAGCAACTATTCAGCAGATCAACATTGTTGGTAATAAAGCGTTTTCTACGGCAGAACTTGTGAACCGTTTCCAACTACGTGATGACGTACCATGGTGGAACTTAGCGGCGGATGAGAAATACCAGAAACAAAAACTTGCTGGTGACTTAGAAACCTTAAGAAGCTTCTATCTTGATCGTGGTTATGCGCGTTTTGATATCGAATCGACGAATGTCAGCTTAACGCCAGACAAAAAAGGAATTTACATTACCATTAACCTGAAAGAAGGTGAAAAATACACGGTAGAAAATACCGAAGTCAATGGTAATACGGCTGGCTATACCAAAGAGATCGAAGATCTTATCCAAATTACCCCCGGCTCCCTTTATAATGGCGCACAAGTTACCAAAACAGAAAATGATATTAAAAATCTGTTAGGCCGTTATGGATATGCTTATCCTCGTGTAATGACAAACCCTGAAATTAATGATGAAAATAAAACCGTTAAACTGCATGTAAACGTAGATGCAGGAAACCGTTTCTATGTTCGCCAAGTACGATTTGCGGGTAATGACATTACTAAAGATTCTGTTTTACGTCGTGAAATGCGTCAAATGGAAGGGGCTTGGTTAGGAAGTGATTTAGTTGAACAAGGCAAAGAGCGTTTAAATCGTTTAGGTTATTTTGAAACGGTTGAAACTGAAACTCAGCGTATTCCGGGTTCTCCTGATCAAGTTGATATCGTTTATCGTGTGAAAGAGCGTAACACAGGTTCTCTTAACTTTGGTGTCGGTTTCGGTACTGAAAGTGGCGTGAGTTTCCAAGTAGGTGTTACCCAAGATAACTGGCTAGGTACAGGTAATGCAGTTGCAATTAATGCGAGTAAAAATGACTACTCAACTTATGCAGAATTATCTGTTACAGATCCCTATTTTACTGTAAATGGTGTGAGCTTAGGCGGTCGTATTTTCTATAACGATTTCCGTGCTAATGACGCTGATTTATCTGGTTATACCAATAAATCTTACGGTGTAGATGGTACTTTAGGTTTCCCAATTAATGAATATAACTCAGCACGTCTTGGCTTAGGCTATACTCATAATGGTTTGTCACGCATGGAACCTCAGGTTGCCATGTGGCGTTATCTTGAAAGTATGGGTGAAAAGTTAAGTGACAACTATAGTGATCGTGAATCTTTTAATGCGGACGACTATACTGTCAGCCTAGGTTGGACATTTAATAACTTAAATAAAGGCTTCTTCCCAACGTCGGGTGTAAGAAGTAATTTAAGCGGGCGTGTGGCGATACCGGGTTCTGACAACAAGTACTATAAAGTGACTTGGGACGGTATGGCCTATTACCCAATGGATGAAAAAGAGTCTTGGGTAACCCTGTTTAAAGGCCGTTTAGGCTACGGTGATGGTTTAGGTGGTAAAGAATTACCATTCTATGAAAACTTTTATGCCGGTGGTTCAGGTACTGTTCGTGGTTTCCGTTCAAATAATATTGGTCCTAAAGCAGTTTATTTAAACCAGAAAGGAAAAGAAGGACAACCATCTTTATCAAGTGACGCAGTTGGTGGTAATGCAATGGCAGTAGCCAGCTTTGAACTGATTACACCAACCCCATTTGTGGATGATAAATATTCATCTTCAGTCAGAACATCTCTGTTTGTTGATGCCGGTACGGTGTGGGATACCAAATGGAGCAGCACTAACTCTGATTGGACTGCGGGTATGCCTGATTTTGGCAAGGCAAGTAATATACGTGTTTCGACTGGTGTTGCGTTACAATGGTTATCACCTTTAGGTCCGTTAGTATTCTCTTATGCTAAACCGATAAAAGATTACGAAGGCGATAAATCAGAGCAATTCCAGTTTAATATTGGTAGAACGTGGTAGCGATGTAAGTAAAGTTGATGCCGGATTCACAATGCTGAAAAAGGCATCCGATTTCTGACAAAAATTATTTTTGGTTTTAAGGAGTTTAATCGTGAAAAAATTGTTATGTGCCGCTGCCCTAGGAATGGCATTGACCATGTCAGCAGGTGTTCAAGCCGCAGATAAAGTGGGTGTTGTGAACATCGGTCAAGTTCTCCAACAAATTCCTAACCGTGATGCGGTAGAGAAACAATTGGAAAATGAGTTCAAATCACGTGATACTGAATTACAAAACTTAGGTAAAGCATTACAGACTGCAGTTGAAAAATATCAAAAAGATGCACCAACCATGAATGCAACACAACGTGCAAATACAGAGAAAGATCTGGTTGCTAAACGTGAAGCATATGCACAAAAAGCACAAGCTTTTGAGCAAGACTTTAGCCGTCGTCAAGCTGAAGAACGTAATAAAATCATGAAACGTGTATTAGATGCTGTTGACGCAGTAGCGAAGAAAGAAGGCTATGATGTGATTTTAGACGCTAACACTGTACCTTATTTCGCAGACGGTAAAGATATTACTGCTCAGGTTCAAAAACAGGTTAAATAATAGATGTTTTCAATTCGATTAGCTGATCTTGCTCAGCAATTGAATGCACAGTTACACGGCGATGGTGATATCACTATCGCCGGTCTTGCTTCAATGAGCCTAGCAAATAGCGAACAAATTACTTTTCTTTCTGATAGTCGTTATCGTGAGAAATTAACAGAATGTGAGGCCGCAGCTGTTGTTTTAACAGAGGCTGATCTTCCATTTTGCCCCGTTGCTGCGCTGGTTGTGAAAAATCCTTATCTTGCTTATGCTCAAATGGCACAGATTATGGATTCCACACCAAAGCCAGCACAAGATATTCACCCGACTGCGGTTATTTCTCCTGATGCTAAATTAGGCAAAAATGTCTCAGTAGGGGCTAATGCCGTCATTGAATCCGATGTTGTTCTTGGTGATAACGTCGTGATTGGTGCAGGTTGTTTTGTTGGTAAGAAAGCACATATTGGTGATAATAGCCGTTTATGGGCAAATGTATCTATTTATCATGAAGTTATTCTTGGTAAAAACTGCCTAGTTCAATCGGGGACTGTGATTGGTTCTGATGGTTTTGGCTATGCAAATGAACGCGGTAATTGGATTAAAATTCCACAATTGGGATCCGTTATTATTGGTGATCGCGTTGAAATTGGTGCATGTACAACAATTGACCGAGGTGCATTAGATAACACAGTTATCGGTAATGGTGTTATCATTGATAACCAGTGCCAAATTGCACATAACGTTATTATTGGTGACAACACGGCTGTTGCAGGTGGCGTCATTATGGCGGGTAGCCTAAAAATAGGGCGTTACTGTATGATTGGTGGAGCAAGTGTTATCAATGGTCACATGGAAATCTGTGATAAAGTAACGGTAACAGGAATGGGGATGGTAATGCGTCCTATCACTGAACCGGGGGTTTATTCTTCAGGTATCCCGCTACAACCGAACAAAGCATGGCGTAAAACAGCAGCACTTGTGTTGCGAATTGATGAAATGCAAAAAAGACTTAAGTCGCTAGAACGTCAAGTAGAAAATAGCGACAAGTAACAAAATACGTCATCGGCGATTGTTACCCATTTTGCGACCTGCGGGTTAACTCACTTTTTGAGTCACAGCAGGTCGTGTCATTATTAATTAGACGCAGTTTTATTAGACAGGAAGAGTATTGCAATGAGTGAGAATCATACTCTGCAAATCGAAGAAATTTTAGATTTACTTCCACACCGTTACCCATTCTTATTGGTTGATCGTGTTCTTGATTTTGAAGAAAAGAAATTTCTAAGAGCAGTAAAAAATGTATCTTTTAATGAGCCTTTCTTTCAAGGTCACTTCCCAGGAAAACCTATTTTTCCTGGTGTATTGATCCTTGAAGCCATGGCACAAGCAACGGGTATTTTAGCATTCAAAAGCGTAGGAAAGCTGGAACCTGGTGAGCTCTACTATTTTGCTGCTATTGATGGTGCTCGCTTTAAACGTCCTGTCTTACCTGGAGATCAAATGATCTTAGAGGTGGAATTTATTAAAGAACGTCGTGGTGTTGCTCGCTTCAAAGGCGTCGCTAAAGTTGATGGGGAAATTGCTTGCGAAGCTGAAATGATGTGTGCTCGCCGCCGTGAGGTCTAGCCTATGATAGATAAATCCGCAGTCATTCACCCTTCCTCGATTATCGAAGAGGGTGCGGTAATTGGTGCTAATGTTCGCATTGGCCCTTTTTGCGTTATTGGTGCAAACGTTGAAATTGGTGAAGGTACTGATATCAAATCTCACGTTGTTATCAATGGGCATACGCGTATTGGCCGAGAAAATCAGATTTACCAATTTGCTTCTATTGGTGAAGCTAATCAGGATCTGAAATATCGTGGTGAACCAACGCAAGTCATTATTGGTGATCGTAACCTTATTCGTGAAAGTGTGACTATCCATCGTGGAACAACCCAAGGTGGTCATATTACAAAAATTGGTAACGACAACTTATTGATGATAAATACACACGTCGCTCACGATTGTATTATTGGTGATCGCTGTATTATTGCAAATAACGGTACTCTAGGTGGTCATGTCACGTTAGGTGATTTTGTGATTATTGGTGGTATGAGTGCAGTTCATCAGTTTTGCCAAATTGGCTCTCACGTTATGGTGGGCGGATGTTCAGGTGTGGCACAAGATGTTCCTCCTTTTGTTATTGCACAAGGAAACCACGCAACCCCTTATGGGCTGAATATTGAAGGGTTAAAACGCAGAGGTTTTGCAAAAGAAGATCTTCATGCTATTCGTAATGCTTATAAAGTCCTTTATCGTAATGGTAAAACACTAGAAGAAGCACGTGAAGAAATTGGACAATTGGTTGCTGATAATAATAATCCGCATGTCAAACTGTTCAGTGATTTTCTGGAAAACTCAGCAAAATCTAACCGTGGCATCATTCGCTAATTAGGATATGACCTTGTCAGGCCAATTATCTACTGTTCAGCGTCCGTTAGTTATCGGCTTAGTTGCTGGTGAAACGTCCGGTGATATCTTAGGCGCGGGTTTAATCCGCGCTTTAAAACAAATGCACCCTAATGTCCGCTTTGTCGGCGTTGCTGGGCCTCTTATGCAAGCTGAAGGCTGTGAAGCTTGGTATGAGATGGAAGAGCTTGCCGTCATGGGGATCGTTGAAGTTCTTGAACGTTTACCTCGATTATTAAAGATCAGAAAAGATCTCACTCAGCGATTTTCAGCATTAAAACCTGACGTTTTTGTGGGAATTGATGCACCTGATTTTAATATCACCCTTGAAGGCCGTTTAAAGCAAAAAGGGATCAAAACTATTCACTATGTCAGTCCATCTGTATGGGCCTGGCGTCAAAAACGGGTTTTCAAAATTGGAAAAGCAACAGATATGGTTCTAGCTTTCCTGCCTTTTGAAAAAGCGTTTTACGATAAATATCAGGTTCCATGCCGTTTTATTGGTCATACCATGGCGGATGCAATCGCCTTAAATCCGGATAAAAAAGCAGCTCGTGAACATCTAGGTATACCTAAAGATATAACGTGTTTAGCACTTCTTCCTGGTAGTCGTCATGCCGAAGTTGAGATGCTGAGTGCTGATTTTATAAAAACAGCTCAGTTACTAAAACAGCAAATTCCATCACTTCATATTGTCGTACCTTTGGTGAATACTAAACGACGTACACAATTTGAACAGATACATCAAGATGTAGCGCCTGAGCTTGAAATTCAATTACTTGATGGACAAGCTAGAGAAGCGATGACTGCTAGTGATGCGACTTTATTAGCATCAGGTACTGCTGCATTGGAATGTATGCTGACGAAATGCCCTATGGTCGTTGGTTATCGCATGAAGCCGTTAACTTTTTGGTTAGCAAAAAAATTAGTTAAAACACCTTATGTCTCGTTACCTAATTTGTTGGCAGGTCGAGAAATTATCAAAGAGTTATTACAAGAAGAGTGTGAGCCAAGAGCATTGGCGGAACAACTTTTGCCTCTTTTAACAGATGAAGAAAAAGTACATCAATTAAAAGAGATATTTTTACAGCTTCACAGTGCTATACGTTGTAATGCGGATGAGCAAGCAGCGAATGCAGTATTAGAATTGGCAGAAAAATAATGGAATTTGTATATCCCAAAGCAAATCTTATTGCTGGAGTTGATGAAGTCGGTCGAGGCCCTTTGGTGGGTGCAGTGGTTACGGCTGCGGTTATTCTTGATCCAGCAAACCCGATTGAAGGGTTAGCAGACTCTAAAAAGCTAACAGAAAAAAAACGTAATGCGCTTTATGACGAAATAAAAGAAAAAGCATTATGTTGGGCAATTGGTCGTGCAGAGCCTGAGGAAATAGATGAATTAAATATTCTTTGGGCAACAATGAAAGCAATGGAACGAGCGGTTGCTGGATTATCTATGACGCCTGATATGGTATTAATTGACGGTAATCGTTGCCCAAAATTGCCAATGGCTTCTCAAGCTGTCGTAAAAGGTGATAGTTTAGTTCAAGAAATTAGTGCAGCTTCAATACTTGCTAAAGTCACTCGTGATAGAGAAATGGAAGAGTTAGATAAACTCTACCCTGATTATGGTTTTGCTAAACATAAAGGGTATCCAACGGTTTTTCATATGGAAAAACTTGCCTTATTAGGGGCAACACCTTATCACCGAAAAAGTTTTGCGCCTGTAAAACGTGCCTTGAATTTAAAGTAATCCACAGAGTAATTAAACACTATGGCAGATCCTCGTTTTATCCATCTTAGGGTACACAGCGATTATTCAATGATCGATGGATTGGCAAAAACAGGGCCTCTTGTGAAGAAAGTGGCTTCGCTGGGGATGCCTGCTTTTGCAATTACTGATTTTACTAACTTATGTGGGTTAGTGAAATTTTATGGTGCAGCACATGGTGCTGGCATTAAACCTATTATTGGCGCTGATGTTTACCTTGAAACAGAATTATTAGGTGATGAATATGCTCATCTCACTATTCTTGCCCGCAATAATGTAGGTTATCAAAACCTTACCTTACTCATTTCTGAAGCTTACAAGCATGGCTATGGTGCTGCTGGGCCTATTATTAAACAAGAGTGGCTAACAACCTACAAAGAAGGGTTATTGTTACTTTCAGGTGGCAGAATGGGCGATGTAGGTAAATTCCTACTTCGTGGAAACCGTGTTTTGGTTGATCAATGCCTTGAATATTATCAAACGCACTTTCCTGACAGCTATTATTTAGAGCTTATTCGTACGGGGCGGCTTGATGAAGAAAATTATCTTCATGAAGCCGTTGCTCTCGCTTCTGAAAAAGGCTTACCCGTTGTTGCGACTAACGAAGTTTGCTTTCTTGATAGTGATGATTTTGATGCCCATGAAATTCGTGTCGCTATTCACGATGGATTTGCCTTATCTGATCCCAAACGTCCTAAAAATTATAGCCCTCAGCAATATATGCGCACAGAAGAAGAAATGTGTGAATTATTTGCTGATATACCTGAAGCATTAGAAAACAGCGTTGAAATTGCTAAACGTTGTAATGTGACAATCCGCTTAGGAGAATATTTTCTACCACAATTCCCTACAGGGGATATGAGCACCGAAGATTTCCTTGTCAAAAAATCTCAAGAAGGTTTAGAAGAACGTTTAGCCTTTTTATTTCCTGATCCTGAAGAACGACAAAAAAAACGCCCAGAATATGATGAGCGTCTTGAAATAGAGCTAAAAGTCATTAACCAAATGGGATTTCCTGGTTACTTCCTTATCGTGATGGAATTTATCCAGTGGTCTAAAGATAATGGTGTTCCTGTAGGGCCTGGGCGAGGCTCAGGTGCAGGTTCATTAGTGGCGTATTCACTTAAAATCACAGATCTTGACCCTCTTGAGTTTGACTTACTTTTCGAACGTTTTCTTAACCCAGAACGTGTCTCAATGCCTGACTTTGACGTCGATTTCTGTATGGAAAAACGCGATAGAGTCATCGATCACGTTGCTGATATGTATGGTCGTGATGCGGTATCTCAGATCATTACATTTGGTACAATGGCAGCGAAAGCCGTTATTCGGGATGTAGGGCGTGTTTTAGGGCATCCTTACGGCTTTGTTGATAGAATCTCTAAGCTTGTTCCTCCTGATCCGGGTATGACGTTAGAAAAAGCGTTTGCTGCTGAGCCTCAGCTACCTGAAATTTATGAAGCCGATGAAGAGGTTAAGTCTCTTATTGATATGGCACGTAAATTAGAAGGGGTAACACGTAATGCAGGTAAGCATGCGGGTGGTGTGGTTATCTCACCAACCAAAATCACCGATTTTGCACCACTTTATTGTGATGCTGAAGGAAACAACCCAGTTACACAATTTGATAAGAATGACGTTGAATATGCAGGTCTTGTTAAATTCGACTTCTTAGGTTTAAGAACACTAACTATCATTAACTGGGCATTAGAAATGATTAATGCCCGACGCACTAAAAAATCACTTGAACCTATTGATATTACGGCGATCCCATTAACGGATCAACGTAGTTTTGATATGTTACAGCGCTCTGAAACAACCGCGGTATTCCAGTTGGAATCTCGTGGTATGAAAGATCTGATAAAACGTCTACGCCCTGACTGCTTTGAAGACATGATAGCGCTAGTTGCTCTATTTCGTCCGGGCCCATTGCAATCAGGTATGGTAGATAACTTTATCGATCGTAAACACGGTGTTGAAGAGATTTCTTACCCTGATGTTAAGTGGCAACATGAGAGTTTACAGCCTGTTTTAGAACCGACCTATGGTGTTATCTTATATCAAGAGCAGGTCATGCAAATTGCACAGGTTCTTGCTGGATATACGTTAGGTGGCGCGGATATGTTACGACGCGCAATGGGTAAGAAAAAACCTGAAGAAATGGCGAAGCAACGCTCAATTTTTGAAGACGGTGCTATCAAAAATGGTGTTGATGGCGAGCTTGCCATGCGGATCTTTGACTTGGTGGAGAAATTCGCGGGTTATGGATTTAATAAATCACACTCAGCGGCTTATGCATTAGTTTCTTATCAGACATTATGGCTAAAAGCCCACTATCCTGCTGAATTTATGGCTGCAGTAATGACTGCGGATATGGATAACACGGAAAAAGTCGTCGGTTTGGTTGATGAATGTTGGCGTATGGGGTTAAAAGTTCTCCCTCCCGATATTAATAGCGGTCTTTATCATTTCCATGTAAATGATGAAGGAGAAATCGTTTATGGGATCGGTGCAATTAAAGGGGTGGGTGAAGGCCCAATAGAAGCGATTGTAGAAGCGCGCCAGCAAGGCGGTCACTTTAAAGATATTTTTGATCTCTGTGCCAGAACAGAAACAAAAAAATTGAATCGCCGAGTGATGGAAAAACTGATAATGTCAGGCGCATTCGATAAACTAGGGCCTCATCGTGCAGCGCTAATGTCTTCATTAGAGGATGCATTAAAAGCTGCAGACCAGCATGCTAAAGCTGAGGCTATAGGGCAATCTGACATGTTTGGCGTGTTAGCTGAAGCGCCAGAACAAGTTGAACGTTCTTATGCCAATGTGCCTAAATGGCCTGAACAAGTCGTTTTAGAAGGTGAACGAGAGACGCTAGGATTATATTTAACTGGCCATCCGATCACCCGTTATCTAAAAGAAATTGAACGATATGCGGCAGGAACACGTCTAAAAGATTTAGTACCTACACCACGCGGTCAAATGGTGAAAGTAGCAGGCTTAGTGCTTGCTTCTAAAGTATTTACAACGAAACGAGGAAATCGAATCGGTGTGTGTACCTTAGATGATCGTTCAGGTCGCTTAGAAATTATGTTATTTTCTGATGCATTGGATAAATACCAACATTTGTTGGAACAAGATAAAATTTTAATTGCTACCGGGCAGGTCAGCTTTGATGATTTCAATGGTGGGCTTAAAATGACAGTCCGCGAACTTATGGATATCAACGAAGCCCGTGAAAAATATGCACGAGGACTTGCTATATCGTTATCAGACAGGCAAATTAATGAGCAATTATTAAATCGTCTTCGCGGCGTTTTAGAACCGCATCGTTCAGGCACGATACCGGTTCACCTTTATTTTGAAAAGCATGATGCCTGCGCCCGCTTGCGATTTGGTGCGACATGGCGTGTAACGCCAACTGATATGCTTTTAACGGATCTGCGAACTCTGCTGGGTAATGAGCAGGTAGAATTAGAATTTGACTAAAATAGGAATGTTATGAGTCTTAATTTTCTGGATTTTGAACAGCCAATTGCCGAGTTAGAAGCGAAGATTGATTCGCTAACCGCAGTTAGCCAACATGATGAAAAAATTGATATTAATATCGATGAAGAAGTTTCGCGCTTAAGAGAAAAAAGCCTAGAGTTAACGCGTAAGATTTTTTCTGATCTTGGTGCATGGCAAGTTGCACAGCTTGCACGTCATCCATTAAGACCTTACACACTGGATTATATCCATCGCATTTTTACGGATTTCCAAGAATTAGCAGGCGATCGCGCTTATGCTGATGATAAAGCGATTATTGGTGGTATTGCGCGTTTAGATGGTCGTCCTGTGATGGTTATTGGTCACCAAAAAGGGCGTGAAACGAAAGAAAAAATCCGCCGTAATTTTGGTATGCCTGCACCAGAAGGGTATCGTAAAGCCCTTCGTTTAATGGAAATGGCGCAGCGTTTTAATTTACCTATTATCACCTTTATTGATACTCCTGGTGCTTATCCCGGTGTTGGTGCTGAAGAGCGCGGTCAATCAGAAGCGATTGCTCGTAACTTACGTGAGATGTCACGCTTTGGTGTACCTATTATCTGTACTGTGATTGGTGAAGGTGGTTCTGGTGGCGCACTAGCAATTGGTGTGGGTGATAAAGTAAATATGCTGCAATACAGTACCTATTCGGTTATTTCGCCAGAGGGCTGTGCGTCTATCCTTTGGAAAAGTGCAGATAAAGCACCATTAGCGGCAGAGGCAATGGGTATCACTGCAAACCGCTTAAAAGAGCTAAAACTGATTGATAACGTTATTCCAGAGCCTTTAGGTGGTGCACATCGTCACTATGATGAAATTGCCGTAGCATTAAAAGCACGTATTAAATCTGATTTAGAAGAATTAGATGTATTTGATGCAGAAGAGCTAACAAACCGTCGTTACCAACGTTTAATGGAATACGGTTACTGCTGATTGAGTTATATTTTTGAAAGAATAAATAAGAGCCTCATGTTAATAGCATGAGGTTTTTTCATTTATCGCGATAAAACTATCCCTATTGAGATGATATAACTGAGTTATATTAACAATAATTTATTATATATCAATATGTTAACCCGATCTCAAAAATAGAATTAATACACTTCCCGCCTAAAAGAATAACCATTTATGTCTATTATTGGATAGAGATTATTCAATGAGGAAAGTGTTATGATTTCGTTTAGTGGCAAGGTGGGGATTATTACAGGTGGTAATAGTGGTATTGGTTTAGCAACAGCAGAAAAACTTTTATCCCTAGGAGCATCCGTTATTATTACAGGTAGTAATTTAGCTCGAGGACAAAAGGCAGAAAAATACCTAGAAGAAAAAGGATTTTCGTGTGAATTTATCCAAATGAATGTAACAAGTGAAAAAGAGAATGAACAACTTGTTGATTATGTAGGTAAAAAATATGGGAAAATTGACTTTTTATTTGCTAATGCAGGGATTTTAATCGACAACATAGTTGATAAATTAGAGTATGACAAATGGAAAAAGGTATTAGATGTTAATCTCAACGGATTATTTCTTATTAATCGAGCTGTGATTAAGTATTGGCTAAAAAATCAAACAGCAGGTGCTATTGTTAACTGTGGTTCAATTTGTTCTTTTATTGGGCAGCATGAATTCCCTTCTTATTGCACATCGAAAGGGGGCGTTAAATTGCTGACGCAAACATTAGCGATTGATTACGCTAATAAAGGGATCCGAATTAACGCTGTTTGCCCAGGTTATATTGATACAGCATTATTTGATGAGCTTGAATTAGATAAACAAAAATTAGCGGCATTGCATCCAATAGGAAGAATGGGAAGACCTGAAGAGGTGGCTAACGTTGTGGCATTTTTAGCCAGTGATGCAGCTTCATTTGTGACAGGTGCCTCTTATGTCGTGGATGGGGGTTTTACGGCTTAATGTTGTTTTTAATATAAAGCAGGATAATCACTATTCTGCTTTTTAATCTCTTTACAACGTCGAACTTATTTCTATTTATCACCTCTTTTTATTGTTATCTATGCAATAGGGCAAGATTTTGTCTTCGTGCAAAATTAGCGAGAAAAGCTTAACATAATCATCTGAATTCACTGATAAATGATAATACGATGAAACAGGACTATGACTTACTTCTCCAAGAAATCAAACAACAAATTGATCCTCACACCAAAATTTTGGTGGGCTTTAGTGGTGGAGTCGATTCCTCAGTTTTATTACAAGGGCTTGTGCGTTTACGTGATGAATTTAATTTACCTTTAGAATTAACGGCTATCTATATTCATCACGGATTAAATATCAAAGCAGATGATTGGCTTACTCATTGTAAGCAATGCTGTCAGCAATGGCAGGTAAATTTTATCAGTGAAAAAGTTAATGTAGATACTAAAGAAGGAGGGCTTGAAAATGGTGCGAGAAAAGCCCGCTATCAAGCTTTTCGTCGATATTTGCAGCCACAACAAGTATTAGTGACAGCTCAGCATCAAGATGATCAAGCAGAGACATTATTATTAGCATTAAAACGGGGTAGCGGCCCTGCTGGGCTTTCGTCGATGCCAGCTAAAATGATATTTGAGCATAGCTATTTATTGCGCCCATTACTGAATATTACACGTGAACAAATCGAATCTTATGCGACTGAGCAAAAATTAATTTGGATAGAAGATGATAGCAATCAAGACGACCGCTATGATCGTAATTTTTTACGTTTACGTGTTATGCCATTACTGACTCAACGCTGGCCCCATTTTTCACAAGCGGCTACTCGAAGTGCCGCTTTGTGTGGTGAACAAGAAGCGCTATTAGATGAATTGTTAGACTCGCAACTTAATACAGTAATGGACAATGAGCATAGTTTAGATATCAATCAACTTGCTGATTATAGTGATATTAAACGTAATGCTTTATTAAGACGCTGGTTTGCAAAACACAATAAAACGATGCCCTCAAGGCAACAAATTTTACGATTATGGCAAGAAGTAGCTTTAGCCAAAGCGGATGCTGAGCCTAGATTGCAATTTTATCAAGATGAAGTAAGACGTTACAAACAGCGCCTTTATCTTATTCCCATGAATGATGAATGTGTTGATAAAATCATTGAATGGTCACTCACTCAACCACTGTACTTACCTAATGGGTTAGGTGTTCTATCACTGAGTGATAAAACCGGAAAAAATACGGTTAGAGCCCCTTTAAATGATGAGATTGTCACGGTTCGTTTTGGTTTAACACAAGCCTCTTTGCGTATTGTGGGAAGAGAACATGCCCGACATAGTAAAAAAATTTGGCAAGAACTTGAAATTGCACCTTGGCGTAGAACAAGAATTCCATTGATTTATTATAATGATACGTTAATTACTGCTATCAATGTATTTGTTACTTTTGAGGGAAAAGCAACGTCAGAACACGTTATTACTATCGAGTGGCGAGAGCACTAGAAATGAACAACCGCGAGTTAAGCGGTTGTTCTTTATTCGACTATTCCGATTTTATAATAATTGTCCCAAGTTCGGGATTAGAAAAACTGGTGATAACATCCAGTCGTAAATCTTTAGAGCCTTCAGATGTCTTGATTTTTAGGTATTCAACCTTTTTGCTTAAGAAAAGGTCATCAGCAACACCTTCGATAAGCTCACCACCATGCAATTCAACGTGGAGTGATAAGCCTCGTTGGCATGCTAACTCCAGACACTCATAATCATCACAATTAATGGGTTGATATTCTGTATTTGTTGACATATTCCCTCACCACTCGTTCGTGGCGGTATTGCCGCCAGTGAATAATTCAGAATAAAATCATTATGCTGTTATTCGATGTGAGCACAATAGTTATTATAATAATTTTCTGAAATAGTCCTTTAATTGGGGTAATTTGAGAAATAACTATCAATTATGGGTACATTTATCTTAAAGCTTGTTTTATTACCCCCTTTTATTTTAAAAAATGTTAGAATCAAATAGAGAACGATATATTAAAAAGTACCCAGAATGTAGGGAGTCGATGATGGGGAAAAAACTTTTATTTGCAGCCGTTGCTGCTGGGTTATTTGTACTATCAGGTTGCCAAAATAATATTGGCTTATCACTTGATGGAAAAATTGTAGACCAAACTTACAATAGTATTCTGCCTTGTGCCGATTGCTCTGGTATCGACACGACAATTCTTGTTAATCAAGATGGCTCTTATGTTATGGAGCAAAGTTATCAAGGTTCACCTGATGACAAACGTAGTTTTTTTGAATCAGGTACTTGGGTATTAGGTAAAGATAAACTGACGTTGACCAATAGTTATGGTGAGAAAAGCTATTACTTGCCGCGTGAAGATAAATTAGTGATGCTTGATATTGACGGTAACGTCATTAACTCAGAGCTAAATTATACACTCGCTAAGGTTGAACCTAGACAGCTAGCTGGTGAATTTACCTACCTTGCTGATGCGGGTACATTCAAAGATTGCCAATCTGGACGTGTTTATGCAGCCAGTGGTATTGAATTAGAAAAAGGTTATTTCTCGACAGGGGTTGATGGCGGAACGCCTGTTTACCTCGAAGTTAATGGCTATTATAGTATTCGTCCTTCAATGGAAGATGGTCAATATGACAGAGCATTAGTTGTCACAGATGAAAAACCTCGGTTTAATCGCCATGGCGGTTGTGGAAATCATCGTGGTAGCAGAAGCTAAGTTTTAGTTTATGGCCAAATAAAAAAACACTTAATAAACGGCCTCCCGTTTATTAGACCGTTTAAATTAGTTAAGAAAAGACTGAGCTTGGTATCGAACTGAACTCAGTCTTTTTAATTTTAGTTTGATCTGCTCAGTATTGTAATACTTGATATATTCATAAAGTTCTTCTTCTGATTTATCTCGATCGTTAAATTACTTCGTATAAAAATATTCTGTTTTTAATATAACAAAGAAATTTTCTATCACTGCGTTATCTAAACCATTTCCTGTTAGCTATTGCTATCCAATCGCTTGGATAAAAAATATTGTATTCTGCAATCTCTATCAGTATTTTCATAACATTATGTATATTAATATTTTTATTCAGTAGCCGTATCTGGTTTCGTTAGCCAGTTACTTTGAGTTGGAGAAGTTGGATGGGGGGAAGGCGTTAACGTTGAATGTTGCTGATCATCTGAGATACTTCCAGTTTCTTGTTTATGTCTATTGCGTTCTTCGGTGTGCGTCTTTTCTTTCTGGGTTTTTATCACATGATCAACGGGAAGAAGGGCGGTATCAAGGACAACATCAATAGGTAAACTGATAATTGAGAATATAGGGTACATTCCCATAGTAACTAACCAAATATAAGGTTCATTAATAACTTTGACATCAGTATCAATACCTCGGTAATAATCATTACTACTCTTTGCTCTATTTAATGTTCCACATCCAGATAATATAAAAAGAATACCAACTATTGCTCCAAGTTTTTTCATGACATTTCCTATGTAAATTAAAAAATAATAGAGAAGCAGTGAGTTAAAATAGCTATTTATATAGAAAAATATAAAAGATTATTTTAATTATCATCTCTATTCATTATAGAGCCTGTAGGTCTTTTGGGTATAAAAAGAAAACAATTAATGAAGCTGTTATAATTATTTTGGTCAAAAGAAACAACATATCGAAATGAGTTTTTACCCGCGGTACATCGCTTTTCACTAAAAGTTAGATCAGGAAGGAAACGTATAAAAAAGAGGTGATTGGGAATAGATTATTCTGAGCGCAGTTGGAGTTACGAGCGGTTTGATAGGGGCCGTCATGAGCATGAGACCCCCATAGTAGGGTTAATAAAGCCACCAGTAAATTGCCGTACTAATTTGAACTGTCCAATAAACTGGGCCATATTTATCAATGTGGTTTTTATTTATTAAGCCCCTTAAAGATAAGGGGCCTAATAATTAAGCGAGTTGCTCTTTAATAAAGGCAACAACATCATCAACATTGACTAGTGATTTATCATCACTACGACGCGCTTTATATTCGATTTGGTTATTATCGAGGTTACGATCACCAATCACGATAGTGTGTGGGATACCAATCAGTTCCATATCAGCAAACATCACACCTGGACGTTCTTTACGGTCATCAAACAGAACATCAACACCTTGAGCACGCAATTCGTCATAAAGTCTGTCAGCAACTTCTTTAACACGATAAGAACGATGCATGTTCATTGGCAAAATAGCTACTTGGAATGGTGCAATCGCATCTGGCCAAATAATACCGCGGGCATCATGGTTTTGTTCAATAGCGGCAGCAACAATACGAGTTACACCGATACCATAACAACCCATAGTGACGATTTGGTTATGACCTTCTTCGTTTTGTACGGTTGCTTTTAATGCTTCTGAATATTTTGTGCCAAGTTGGAAAATATGACCAACTTCAATACCACGTTTGATCAGTAATGTTCCTTTACCGTCTGGGCTTGGATCGCCTTCAACAACATTACGGATATCAGCAATTTCAGCAACAGGTAGGTCACGCTCCCAGTTGATACCAAAATAGTGTTTACCATCAACGTTTGCCCCAGCGCCAAAATCACTCATCACAGAGACAGAACGATCCATAATCACTGGCAGTGGTAGATTAACTGGGCCTAATGAACCTGGGCCTGCATTTACAGCTTGGCGGATTTCAGCTTCAGTAGCGAAAGTTAAAGGAGCTGCAACGATAGTGCATTTTTCTGCTTTAACTTCATTAAGTTCGTGATCACCACGAACTAATAATGCAACTAATGGATGGCCGCTTTCTTTCGTACCATGAACAATTAGCGTTTTAACCGTTTTTTCAATAGGTAGATTGAACTGTTCAACTAATTCAGCAATGGTTTTAGCATTTGGTGTATCCACTAAGCGTAATTCTTCAGTCGCAGCAGTGCGCGGAGTTGCAGGCATTATTGCTTCTGCTAATTCAATATTGGCTGCATAGTCAGAACCCGTAGAGAAGACGATATCATCTTCACCGCTGTCTGCTAAAACTTGGAATTCATGAGAGGCATTACCCCCGATAGAGCCAGTATCTGCAAGCACTGGACGGAAATCTAAACCAATACGTGAGAAAATCTTGCTGTAGGCTTCATACATTCTGTCGTAAGTCTCTTGCAAAGACTCTTGAGAGATATGGAAAGAGTAAGCATCTTTCATGATAAATTCGCGAGAACGCATAACACCAAAACGAGGGCGTACTTCATCGCGGAATTTAGTTTGAATTTGATATAAATTTAGTGGAAGTTGTTTGTAAGAAGTAATTTCATTGCGAACAATATCGGTAACAACTTCTTCATGGGTTGGACCTAAAACAAAAGGGCGCTCACCTCTGTCTGCAAAACGCAATAATTCAGGGCCATATTGTTCCCAACGACCACTTTCTAACCATAAATCAGCGGGTTGAACAACGGGCATTGAAATTTCAAGTGATCCCGCGTTGTCCATCTCTTCACGAACAATTTTTTCAATTTTTCTTAAGACACGAACCCCTGTCGGCATCCAATCATAAAGACCAGAAGCGAGTTTACGGATCATGCCTGCGCGAAGCATAAGTTGATGGCTGACAATTTCTGCATCAGCAGGTGTCTCTTTTAGAGTAGAGAGCAAATAGTGGCTAGTACGCATTATTAGGTTCCATTAGAACAAAAATACTTAGGCTGACTGTCACGCCAGTCTATATCAATATTATTAGAGAAAGACGTTAGTCTACCAGTGACTTAGGTCTGCCAAAAGGGGCAATGCATTTTTTTCAATCTGATTTGTTTAAAGACATGAGAATGGCTTTCAGATTGGATAATTCATGATAGCAATATCAATGAAGATAATAGCAAGTTACCGTGGTTCTATACTAAGAACAAGTGTCTGTTGCCCACTGACTTGCCAGCGAATATTAAATTCAAGTAAATGCACTGCATAGATTCTATCACTTTGCTCACCTTTTTTATAAGCAGGACGAGGATCTTGCTGTAATACTTGGGTAATAAATCGTGAAAGATAAGGATATTCACTCGCATAATGTTGCAATTGTTCTGATGCCGCTAGTGAAAAGAAAACGGGCATTTCATTACTTGGTGCGTCTTGTGCAAACCCTGCAATTGCATTTGGGCGCGATTCTGCAAAGGGTAAATAAGGTTTGATATCAAGAATAGGCGTGCCATCCACTAAATCAAGGCTGCCTAAATCTAAAACGGCGGATTGATTCTCAATATTTACTTTTCTTAATTCAACTAAAGACATGCCAATAGGGTTTGGGCGGAAGGTTGAACGTGTAGCAAAAACGCCTATCTTCGCATTTCCACCTAATCTAGGGGGACGAACTAAAGAATGCCAGCCTTGTTGAGCAGTTTGATGAAAAACAAAGAGTAGCCAGAGGTGACTAAATTGTTCTAAGCCTCGTACCGTATCTGGGTGATTATAAGGGGCGTGTAGAATAAGTTGACCGCCGCCATCCTGGACTAATCCAGGTTGGCGTGGAACGGCAAATTTTTCTTTATAAGGACTTGAAATATGCCCTATAGGATTCATTTGGTAGGTGTTCATTTAGTGATCAATAATGCGGTGCCTTCGCAAATGGCAGATTGATAGCAACCTAAGCCAGTAACAATTTGGCACTCATGCAATAAAACAGCATTGGCATTCTTGTAAGCTGCTTTTGTTGCCATTCTTTTTTTAGCGATAGGTAAGCTTGCAGGGGGATCTTGTAATGTTTGACGACAAGACTCGCCAGCGACAATACCGAGATCTTTAAATGGGGCCCCTAGAAGATCTTCTGTTTTTTCAACAATACGCACTGAAGGCAAAGTTTGTGACTTTGGTTTTTGTGGTTGTCCTGGTTTATTTAAACGCATATCCGTAAATTTAGACTGATCAACATCAGATGAATTTTGCATTGAACAGCCTGTCATAAACAGCGCCATGATGCCAAGAAGTAGCAAGCGCATGTGCATGGGTTATATCCTCTTTATTATTGTCTATACAAAAATTAAACGGCACTAATTTAATGCAAATTAGCCAAGTAAAAAAGAGAAAGGCGAACAAATGTCCGCCTTTTTTATAATTAAGTTAAATATTAACGTATTACCAACCTTTTACAGCACCACCATTAAAAATTTTATTTGCTGCGCTGTCTACTTCATCAGTTTGATATGCTTGGATAAATTTCTTCACATTTTCACTGTCTTTATTATCTTCACGAGCAACGATGATGTTGACATAAGGTGAGTCTTTATCTTCGACAAAAATACCATCTTTTGCTGGAGTCAAATTAACTTGACTCGCATAGGTTGTATTAATAACAGCTAAATAAATTTTCTGATCATCTAAAGCACGTGGTAATTGTGGTGCTTCTAGTTCAACTAACTGTAGTTTTTTAGGGTTCTCAACAATATCAAGCTTGGTTGGTAATAGACCCACGCCATCTTTTAATTTAATTAACCCTACTTTTTCTAATAACAACAGTGAACGACCTAGATTGGTTGGATCATTAGGGATAGCCACTTGTGCTTCATCAGGTAAATCTGCTAAATCAGTAATTTTTTTAGAATAACCCGCGATAGGATAAATAAAGGTATTTCCTACGGCCGTGATTTTAAAATTACGATCTTGAATTTGCTTATCTAAATAAGGCTTATGTTGGAATGCATTAACATCGATATCACCACGACTTAATGATTCATTTGGCATCACAAAGTCATTGAAAGTAACGAGTTCTACATCAAGACCATATTTATCTTTAGCGACTTGTTTTGCTACTTCAGCGACTTGTTGTTCAGAACCTGAAATAACACCGACACGAATATGGTTTGGATCTTTTTCTTTTTCACCACAGCCAGCTAATGCTAATGCGCCTACTAAAGCACTTACGACTGCGAGCGATTTGAATTTCAATGACATACATTTACCCTTATTTGATCTGTTAATTAAAAGGTTTCCTTATTAATAATAGAAACCTTCAATCTATTTATTTATGTGTTGTCAGCTTCACTAAGCGATCGCCGAAAAACTGAATGATAAAAACAAGAATAACGAGTAGAACAATCACTGTATTCATTACTGTTGCATTATAGCCAACGTAACCATACTGGTAACCAATTTGACCTAAACCGCCGGCACCAACTGCACCGCCCATTGCAGAGTAACCCACTAATGTAATCAGTGTAATGGTTGCAGCATTAATCAATCCAGGTAAAGATTCAGGCAATAAAATCTTCTTAATAATTTGCATAGGTGTTGCACCCATAGAACGAGATGCTTCGATCAACCCTTGTGGTATTTCTAACAGTGTATTTTCTACCATACGTGCAATAAACGGTGCGGCACCGACGGTTAATGGCACAATAGCAGCCTGTAAACCAATTGATGTGCCTACAACCATCCGTGTAAAAGGGATCATCCATACTAATAAAATAATAAAAGGAATTGCTCTGAAAATATTTACGAGTGCTGAAATAATGCGATAGGCAGGTGGATTTGCCATAATTTGTTCAGGACGCGTGACATAAAGTAAAACACCTAAAGGCAATCCGATAACAAAACCAAAAAAGCCAGAAACGAAGGTCATGACTAAGGTTTCCCAGATCCCACTAATTAATAAATAAATCATTCCTTCAGACATAACCGAGAACCTCTACTTTCACATGATGCTCTTCTAAAAATGCAATCGACTTTTCAGTATTACCATTCTTACCGTGTAATTCAGCTAACATAACGCCAAACTTTACACCACCGGCATAGTCCATTTGAGAACTTAAAATATTAATATCAGCGTCAAAACGGCGAGCAACAATAGACATTAATGGTGCATCAACAGATTGGCCGTTAAATTCGAGTTTTAATAATGGGAATAATCCTTCTTCCCACTCAGGCTTCATTCGTTCTTTATAGTCTTCAGGAATATCCAATTGAAGTGTTGATTGAATAAAGGCCTGAGATACTGGCGTTTTAGGGTGAGAGAAAACCTCACTAACGGCATCACTTTCAACTAATTCGCCACCACTAATAACGGCAACTTGATCGCAAATACGTTTAACAACATCCATTTCATGAGTGATTAGTAAAATGGTTAACCCTAAACGGCGGTTAATGTCTTTCAGTAATTTTAAAATAGAGCGAGTTGTTGCGGGATCGAGTGCGCTGGTGGCTTCATCACATAATAAAACATTAGGAGAATTTGCTAACGCACGTGCTATTGCAACACGCTGTTTTTGTCCACCGGATAAGTTTGCTGGGTAATACTCTTTCTTATCAGATAGGCCAACTAATTCCAGTAGTTCATTAACACGTTTATTAATTTCAGCGCGAGAGGTATTACCAAGTTCTAATGGCAATGCCACATTCTCAAATACTGTTCGTGAGGACAGTAAGTTAAAATGCTGGAAAATCATGCCAATACCACGGCGTGTTTTTGTTAATTCCTTATCAGATAACTTTGTGAGATCCCGCCCATCAACCCAAACTTCACCTGAAGTGGGTTTCTCTAACATATTCACACAACGTATAAGTGTACTTTTACCTGCTCCTGACGATCCGATAACACCAAAAATCTGCCCTTGTGGCACATGCAGGTTAATGTTTGACAGCGCTTGTATAGAACGCTCTCCCTGCTTAAATACTTTGTTTATATTCGTCAGTTTAATCATGTTTTTCTTTATATAAGTAGATATGGGACATAAAGACTATTCTGCCCGAGTTAAAATAGATGTTAAGGCGTCTAGACGGCTAAGTCAATAAAAAAGAGTCATAGAATAATAAGAAAGAAAGCCGTGGATATCATTCTCTATATAAGAAAAAACATGCGATACTAATAAAAATATCTAAATGGAGTAATGCTGTGAGTAAGGGGATTTCTGCGATTTTCTTAGATCGCGATGGAACTATTAATATAGACCATGGTTATGTGTCTGAAATCGATAACTTTGAATTTATCGAAGGTGTCATTGAGGCTATGGCTGAATTAAAAGCGATGGGTTTTGCCTTAGTATTAGTGACTAATCAATCAGGTATTGGTCGAGGGTACTATAGCGAAGAGCAATTTTTACATCTCACTGAATGGATGGATTGGTCTTTAGCAGATAGAGGCGTTGATTTAGATGGCCTCTATTATTGCCCTCATCACCCTGATGCTAGTGTGGAAGAATATAAGAAAGTATGTGATTGCCGTAAACCTTCAGCAGGCATGTTTATGGATGCCCAATCCCAGTTAAATATCGATATGGCCTCTTCTTATATGGTGGGTGATAAAAAAGAAGATATGTTAGCAGCAAAAACGGCAGGCGTAGGCCATAAAATTCTAGTTCGTACAGGAAAAGAGATAACAGAAGAGGCACAAGAGTGTGCAGATTTTGTTCTTGATAGCCTTGCAGACTTACCAAAATGGCTAAAAAGCCACAAAAAATAAGCACTTCGGTTAATTTACCAACAAACGATTATTTTTTTTAAAAAAACTATTGCCAGCCTCAGAAAACTCCCTATAATGCGTCCTCGTTGTCACGGAAAACCACGCTAAGTGAGTTAG
>NZ_JABUYL010000024.1 GCF_014897315.1 Proteus sp. FME41
CTGTTGAAAACGCTAAAGCCGAAGACGTCGATCCACGTAAAGCGGCCGTTGCTGCCGCATTAGCTCGTGTTAAAGCAAAGAAAGCACAGCAAGCCGCTGAAGCTACATCAATAATTGAAGCCCCTGTTGAAAACGCTAAAGCCGAAGACGTCGATCCACGTAAAGCGGCCGTTGCTGCCGCATTAGCTCGTGTTAAAGCAAAGAAAGCACAGCAAGCCGCTGAAGCTACATCAACAATTGAAGCCCCTGTTGAAAACGCTAAAGCCGAAGACGTCGATCCACGTAAAGCGGCCGTTGCTGCGGCATTGGCTCGCGTTAAAGCAAAAAAAGCACAGCAAGCCGCTGAAGCTACATCAACAATTGAAGCCCCTATTGAAAACGCTAAAGCCGAAGACGTCGATCCACGTAAAGCGGCCGTTGCCGCTGCTATTGCTAGAGTCAAAGCGAAAAAAGAAGCCGAACAGCGTCGTGCTAACGAAGAAGTTACCTTGGACTAATCACAGATGAAATTCAGACCAATACAGAATAACAACAGTAAATTAAAAATTGCGAGTTCCCCTTTTACGCATAATCAACAATCCACCAGCCAAGTCATGCTATGGGTAACATTGGCTGCACTGCCGGGGATCTTAAGCCAGATCTACTTCTTTGGCTTAGGTACGGTTTACCAAATCCTATTAGCCATTATCGTTGCACTTGTGGCTGAGACTGTCTGTGTAAAACTCAAAAAAGAAGATCCGCGACTTTATCTCAAAGATAATTCAGCATTGCTTACAGGGGTATTATTAGCAATTAGCATTCCACCTTTAGCACCATGGTGGATAATCGTCTTAGGGACCTTTGTTGCCATTGTTATCGCAAAACATATCTATGGCGGCTTAGGACAAAATCCATTTAATCCTGCAATGGTAGGTTATGTGGTTTTACTGATTTCATTCCCAGTACAAATGACATCATGGATGCCCCCTGTTGAATTACAAGCCGTCTCTTACAATGTCATGGACAGTTTAAGTATCTTCTTTACAGGCCATACGTCATCAGGACTAACCCTTGAAGATTTAAGACGCTCTGTTGATGGCATTACACAAGCAACACCTCTTGATAGTTTTAAAACTGGTTTATTAACACACTCTATTGATGACGTATTAGCGACACCTATTTTACAAGGTGAATTTGCTGGTATTGGCTGGCAATGGGTAAATGTGGCTTATTTAGTGGGCGGTTTAATCCTGCTTTATAAGCGCATTATTAGCTGGCATATCCCTGTTGCCATGATTTCTGTTTTAGCGTTGTGTTCAGTGATTAGTTGGGGCATCGATCCTACTCGTTACGCTCAGCCACTATTACACATTTTCTCAGGGGCAACCATGTTAGGAGCGTTCTTTATTGCGACCGATCCGGTTAGTGCCTCAACAACCCCTAAAGGCCGTTTAATTTATGCCGGTATGATTGGTTTATTAGTTTGGGTTATCCGTGTTTACGGTGGATATCCAGATGCCGTTGCCTTTTCCGTATTACTTGCCAATATCGCCGTACCTTTAATTGATAGCTATACACGCCCTCGTGTTTATGGGCATTAATGTGCCAAGGAGAAAATGATGATCGAAATATTAAAGCGTCATGGGCTAACATTAGCTATCTTTGCAGCTTGTACGACAGGTTTAACTGCCGTGGTATATCATTTAACCGCAGATAAAATTGCTCAACAAGTTGCGTTAGAAAAACAAAAATTATTGGATCAGGTGATCCCCCAATCTATCTATAACAATGATCTCTCTAAAGATTGTTATCTACTAACCGCCCCTGAATTAGGCAATACAAAACCTCATAAGCTTTATGTGGCTCGCTTCGATGGCAAGCCGGTTGCTGCCGCATTAGAATCTACGGCCCCAGATGGCTATTCAGGTGCGATTGAACTTCTTGTAGGGGCTGACTTTAAAGGTCATGTTCTTGGGGTACGTGTGACTGCGCATAATGAAACACCTGGGCTGGGTGATAAAATTGAAACACGTATTTCAGATTGGATCACGACACTGAGTAATAGATTCATTTCCAGTGAAAACGATCCGCACTGGGCAGTAAAAAAAGACGGTGGCGATTTTGATCAGTTCACTGGAGCCACGATCACCCCTCGCGCCGTTGTTAACTCATCAAAGCGTACGGTATGGCTAATGCAATCTTTACCTGAGAAACTAGACACACTGTCTGTCTGTGAGGCAAATTAATATGAACTCAATTAAAGAGCTCTTTTCACAAGGGTTATGGAAAAACAACTCTGCCTTAGTCCAATTACTTGGCCTGTGCCCTTTACTTGCTGTTTCTTCGACAGCCACGAACGCATTAGGGTTAGGGCTTGCGACAACATTAGTGCTATTTTGCACTAATGTAGCCGTTTCAAGTTTACGCCGTTGGGTTCCTTCTGAAATTCGTATCCCAATTTATGTTATGATAATCGCATCTGTCGTCAGTGCGGTACAATTGCTGATAAACGCATACGCCTATGGCTTATATCAATCACTGGGGATCTTCATTCCATTGATCGTCACCAACTGTATTGTTATTGGTCGTGCTGAAGCCTTTGCTGCTAAAAATGAAGTTTTTCCTTCTGCTGTTGATGGTTTAGCAATGGGATTAGGCGCAACTGCTGCGCTCTTTGTTTTAGGAGCAATACGTGAGGTTTTAGGGAATGGTACATTATTTGACGGTGCAGATTTACTATTAGGTGAATGGGCTCAAGTGTTAAGAATAGAGATAGTACATTTAGACTCACCCTTTTTACTTGCCATTTTACCACCGGGTGCTTTTATTGGTTTAGGCTTTATGTTAGCGGCAAAATACCTTATCGATGAAAGACAGAAAAAGCGCAGCGCTTTGACAACAAAAACTTACGAAAAAGAGCAAGGCTGTGGCAGTCATATTGTTAAAAATTAATTTGTGAGCATAATGAATCAAGCAAAACGTATTGAAATTCTAACTCGGTTGCGGGATAACAATCCGCAACCTACGACAGAGCTAAAATTTGACTCTCCGTTTGAACTATTGATCTCCGTGTTACTCTCTGCACAAGCAACCGATGTGAGCGTCAATAAAGCAACAGCTAAGCTTTATCCTGTTGCCAATACGCCAAAAGCAATCCTCACATTAGGGGTTGATGGCCTTAAGAAATATATTAAGACCATCGGCTTATATAATACAAAAGCTGAAAATGTGATTAAGACGTGTCAGATCTTAATCGATAAACATAACAGCAATGTTCCTGAAAACAGAGAAGCGCTAGAAGCCTTACCCGGTGTTGGTCGCAAAACAGCTAATGTAGTATTAAATACTGCCTTTGGCTGGCCAACAATCGCTGTCGATACACATATCTTTAGAGTGAGTAATCGTACTGGCTTCGCTCCGGGTAAAAATGTCAATGAAGTCGAGCAAAAGCTTTTAAAGGTTGTTCCGGCAGAATTTAAAGTTGATTGCCATCACTGGCTTATTCTTCATGGTCGTTATACCTGTATTGCACGAAAACCACGGTGTGGCTCTTGTATTATCGAAGATCTTTGTGAATTTAAAGAAAAAACAGATCCTGAATAAAAATTTGCTGATTTGTCTGTTTTTCTGATGCGATAGTACTTGCGTCGCTACACACAATCGAATAAAACTATTGCCCACTTTTATTATTAAAACTGCCGACTTTCCGGAAAAATATGTTTCAAGACAATCCGCTGCTTGCACAGCTAAAACAGCAACTCCATGCCCAAACACCGCGCGTGGAAGGCCTTGTAAAGGGAACAGATAAAGGCTTTGGCTTCCTTGAAGTTGATGGTCAGAAAAGCTATTTTATTCCCCCTCCGCAAATGAAAAAAGTGATGCACGGCGACCGAGTTATCGCTGCCGTTCATACAAATGGCGATAAAGAGTCGGTTGAACCCGAAGAGTTAGTCGAGCCATTCTTAACACGTTTTGTCGGCCGTATTCAGAAAAAAGAAGGTGATAACCGCCTGTGGATAATTCCAGATCACCCTCTACTAAAAGACGCCATCCCTTGCCGTCCCGCTCAAGGACTAACCCATAGCTTTGTCGATCAAGATTGGGCTGTTGCGGTTATGCGCCGTCACCCACTTAATAAAGGTGATAAAGGTTTTCAGGCTGAAATAACCGACTATATTACCGATAAAGACGATCATTTTGCCCCTTGGTGGGTAACCTTAATGCGTCATCAGCTTGAACGCGATGCGCCTGAAATGGGTAACGAGGAACTGACATTACATGATGCGTTACCTCGTGAAGATCTGACTTCTCTCTCCTTTGTCACTATTGATAGCGCATCAACAGAAGACATGGATGACGCACTCTTTATTCGTAAAGAAGAGAACGGTCAATTAACGCTATTTATCGCCATTGCCGATCCGACTGCTTATATCCTGCCAAACAGTGAATTAGATACGATTGCAGCACAACGTGCGCTGACTAACTATCTGCCAGGCTTTAATATCCCAATGCTGCCTCGTGAATTGTCAGATAACATCTGCTCATTACGCCCTAATGAAAAACGTCCTGCCTTAGTTTGCCAAGTCAGCATTGCTGAAGAAGGTGCATTACTTGAAGATATTCACTTTTATTCAGCGTGGGTAGAATCAAAAGCTAAATTGGTGTATGACCATATTTCAGATTGGTTAGAAGGCGGCAATGGTGATTGGAAACCTGAAAATGACATCGTTCATGAGCAAGTGATGTTATTAAAAGAGATGTGTGAAAAACGTCATGAATGGCGTGAACAACATGCTCTCGTCTTTAAAGAGCGTCCTGATTACCGCTTTATTCTGGATGAGGGTGGTCACGTATTAGATATCGTCGCTGAAAAACGCCGTATTGCAAACCGTATTGTTGAAGAGGCGATGATCACCGCGAATATCTGTGCAGCAAAAGTACTGGCGAAAAACTTAGGTTTTGGCGTTTATAACGTTCATACTGGTTTTGATCCACTTTATATTGACCAAGTGGTACAAACCTTAAAAGACAATGGCATTGAAACCACTTCTGAAAGTTTATTAACACTTGAAGGTTTCTGTACGTTACGTCGCGAACTTGATAGCCAGCCTAATCAATTCCTTGATAGCCGTATTCGTCGTTTTCAAAACTTTGCTGAAATTAAAACAGAGCCAGGCCCTCACTTTGGTTTAGGGCTAGAAGCCTACGCAACATGGACTTCACCTATTCGTAAGTACAGTGATATTTTAAATCACCGTTTACTGAAAGCAATTATCAGCAAAGAAAACGCCCAAAAACCACAAGACGAAGACGGTATCCGTATTGCGGAACGTCGTCGTGCTAATCGTATGGCTGAACGTGATGTAGGTGATTGGTTATATGCTCGTTTCTTAAAACCGTTTGCAGGGACTGAAACGCCATTTAACGCTGAAATTATCGATATTACGCGCGGTGGTATTCGTGTTCGTTTAGTTGAAAATGGCGCAGTAGCCTTTATTCCTGCACCATTCTTACATGCGGTACGTGATGAAATTCAATGTAGCCAAGAAACGGGTACAGTCATCGTTAAGGGTGAAGCTGCTTATAAGCTCAATGATATCATTCCAGTACACATTGAAGATGTAAAACTAGAAACACGCAATATCGTTGCTCGCCCTATCTAATTAGCCTGTAATCGGTATACAATAAAACGGGTAGTTCATTTTGAGCTATCCGTTTTTTATGTCTCTTATTTCTAGTAAAAATAAAGCTATAAATACAAAGAGTATAAAAAGGAAATATTTTTATGATGTTGCAGTGTTTTTCTTCACATTATAAATTTAATAAATAACTAATGGATTAAAGTAATGAAAGACAAAGTACAAATTAGCCGTTTTCTAAGCTATATCTTACGCCATGCACCTGAAAGCATCGGCTTATCCCTTGATGATCAAGGATGGGGTGAAATATCACAATTGATCCTGTTAGCACAGAAAAACGGCACGCCACTAACCCTTGAGCTCATTAACGATGTGGTAGAAACGAATGATAAAAAGCGTTTCGCGATTTCAGAAGATGGCCTTTTTATTCGTGCAGTTCAAGGACATTCTCTTAAAACCACGGTTGATTACCAACCGATTAATCCCCCCAAAATACTTTATCACGGCACAGCAACTCGCTTTATCGACAGTATTTTTAACCAAGGTTTAATTCCTAACGGTCGACAATATGTTCATCTTTCACAAGATAATCAAACCGCAGTGAATGTCGGTAATCGTCACGGGAAAGCCGTTGTTTTGACCATTGATAGTGAACAAATGTGTCATGATGGATTTGCATTTTATCAAGCTGACAATGGTGTATGGTTAACACTTACCGTGCCAGTGAAATATCTAACAATAAATGAGATAGAATAAAATGAATGCTAAAAAAATAGGTGACATTGTCACCTATCATATTCGTTATTTGTCTTTTATTAACGATTAATCTGGGTGACCCGTAATCGTTATTTTAGTACCTTTCTGATCTTCTTCTAACATAATTTCTGTAAAGCCCCCCGCAAACTGCTGTTCTATCATTAATTTTTTCGGATTTTCCCATTTATAATCAACCGTTACACTCTCTTCTGTGTACTCTTTCTGGATGTTATTATTCACGTTAACTGCTTTTTCAAGATAGGCTTCATCATGCTCGATCACATATTTTTCATACGCCTCTGTGATTGAAAGCCCCGTGTAAATACAATCTGTTATTGCCCCATATTCATAAACTTCATCCATTGTTTGCTCTGGTGATGAGCAATATTTATCATGGACTATCACTTTATCCATTTTGTTTTCTGCTAAAAGCGCAGAAGAATATAACAGTGTCGCTATCATCAAGTACGCTTTCATAAAGTACCTTTAAAAATATTTATCTTGAGTAATAAAAATGCGCCAATTTTAATAAAAATCAGCGCATCCTTTTTCATTTAATCTTCGACTCGGTAAAGAAATTAACCACCCGCTAGTTTGACTTTCATTCCTTTAGCTTCTAATAGCGATTTAATGACATCTCGTTTATCGCCTTGGATCTCAATTAAGCCATCTTTTACACTCCCACCACAGCCACATTTCTTCTTAAGTTCAGCCGCGAGTTTGGTTAATTCAGCATCATCAAGATCAAGCCCCGAAACCACACAAACACCTTTACCTTTACGTCCGCTAGTTTGACGTTGAATACGCACAATGCCATCCCCCGCAGGACGTGCTGGTTTTTGTTCTTCTTCTTTAATGCGACCCGCATCTGTGGAGTAAACCAAACGAGAGTTATTATCCATATTAAATTACATACCTTGTATATTCGTCATACTTCAAGTTGTTGCGTTGTTAACTGCGTTCATTCGTATTAGCTAGCGACACCTTGGATCATTTAGCTATAGAATGATTAATTTGTTGTAATGTTTCTAGTGGGTTATCACTACGTGTAATAGGACGGCCTATCACCATATAATCAACCCCTGCTGCAATGGCTTGTTCTGGTGTCATGACTCGACGCTGATCACCAACATCACTCCCTGCAGGGCGAATACCTGGTGTCACTAATAAGAAATCATCACCACAAATTTGTTTAAAACGTGTAGCTTCATGTGCGGAGCAAACAACACCATCAAGACCACACGTTTTTGTCAGCAACGCCAAGCGTTCTGCTTGTTCTGCGGGTGTTAATGTTATACCCAATTCAATCAAATCGGACTGATCCATACTCGTTAACACTGTTACTGCTGTTAAAAGTGGTGCGTCTTTGCCATAGGATACAAGGCTTTCTTTAGCCGCACGCATCATGCGGCTGCCACCACTTGCATGTACGTTCACCATCCATACACCTAAATCAGCCGCGGCAGCGACAGCTCTTGCTACAGTATTCGGAATATCATGAAATTTTAAATCTAAGAAAATATCGAAACCTTCTTTCTGTAACAGCGTAACAAATTGAGGCCCGAAACGGGTAAACATCTCTTTTCCGATTTTTAAACGACACGATGAGGGATCAATATGTTGTGCAAAAGCTAACGCACTTTTTTGGTCTTCATAGTCTAATGCCACAATAATGGGCGCACAGGAGAACTCGGGCGATTTTTTATCACGTTGAAATGACATTTTAGGGCCTTTATTTATAAAGAGACACTTAAAAAAGTGACATCGTCACTGACCATCTAACCCGCGAATCGGTTTAACGGTGTCCCATGAACGACAGGACGGACAATGCCAATATAATGCATGAGAGGTAAAACCACATTTGTGACAACGATAATCTGGTTTGGTTCTAATTTGCTCGCCAACCATATAGCGCAATAAAATAAGGCTCTCTTTAGCTCGACCTTCTTCTGCTTCGGCTAAATGGTAACGCATTAAACGATAAAAAAGTCGCATGGTAGGATGACGTTCTAATTGGCGATTAATATAAAGCTGAGCA
The DNA here is from genome assembly GCF_014897315.1 of Proteus sp. FME41. Lineage (GTDB taxonomy): Bacteria > Pseudomonadota > Gammaproteobacteria > Enterobacterales > Enterobacteriaceae > Proteus. The sequence goes on from NZ_JABUYL010000024.1 coordinate 8,413, forward strand.
GCTTCAATACCGTCTTTGGCTTCAATAATATCCGCAAGATAAAGTTCAGCAATCGCACCACTATTGCTATCAACGCATTGGCGTAAATAGGCCTCCCAACGAGAAGTATCACCTTGTGCTTGGAAACATTCAAAAAGCATAGGCAAGGTTTCACTGACCATCTCTTTATCTTGATCAATAACTTTCATCAGTACATCTATGGCTTTTTGTTTTTCATCCCGAGCAATATAAATGCGGCCATACATAATTGAAACACGGGCACAAAGAGGATCGGTTTGCCCTGCTTTCTGTAAGAAACCCAGCGCATTATCAAGATTATCACTGCTCATTTCTTGAAGTGCCAATTCACAATAAAAATGTGAAATTTGCTCTTTTAACTCATGTTGACCTAATTTTACCAATTTCTCCGCCGTTTCTATCGCTTTACTCCAATCACTGGTTAATTGGTAAATTGCCAGAAGCGACTGCAACGCACTTTGACGGAATTCTTGTTCATCAATAAGTTGCTGAAACATGTTTTCAGCGCGATCATAAACGCCCGCAGCGACATAATCGCGACCTAATTGTTGAACAGCAAGGAGACGTTGATCAAATGAGAGTGCTGCGCTTTCCATTAAAGATTGGTGAATACGAATAGCGCGTTCAACTTCACCGCGAGAGCGGAAAAGATTACCTAACGTGAGGTGGGCTTCAAAAGCAGAGCTGTCTTCTTTCAGCATTTCAAGAAAGAGGTCAACTGCTTTATCTTGTTGATCAGAAAGTAAGAAGTTAACCCCTGCTACGTATTCTCGTGACAGACGGTCGGCGTTCTGCTGTTTATCCTGTTGAGCGCCACGACGCCCCATATACCAGCCGTAAGCCGCTGCGACAGGTAATAACAGAAACAGCAATTCTAGCATCAGCTATCGTCCTTATTTCGTAGCAGAAGCAACCGTTGGGCGACTTTCTTGGCTTTCTTGTTTTGTTTGGACACTTTCAAGGCGTTTAATTTTACGTTTTGCGCGGCCTAATGACAAACGAGTACGTAAATAAAAAACACCACTGACAATCCAACCAAGGACAAAGCCAACACCAAACAGCGTAGCTAATAAGGTAGAAATACGATATTCACCTTGTGCAATAAGGTAATTAAATGTGACTACCTGATCGTTATTTGCGCCTAAAGTCATGGCTATCACCACGATGGCAAAAACAAGAATAACCAAAATAAAAAGTAGGACTTTTTTCACATTATTTCCTTTTTTATTCTCTTTTCTTTAGTGGACAGATAAAGGTAGCATTTTCACTGCGCACAAAGAAAGTCATTTCTTAGAATCAACTGATTTTCGTATATTTTTTCACATAAAAACTGAAAAAGACATTCTATATCTCAAAAATAAGGGCTATCGTCAGGATTTGAGCCATAAACGCCGCTCAATGACCTTAAATGCACACCAAACCAGCACAGTACTAATAAGAATACCGACAATCACATCAGATGCCCAGTGCATTCCCAACACAATACGCCCTGCCGTGACATCAATTCCCCATAATAACCCGAGTGTTGCTAAAAAATAATGACGACGCAACATAAAAAGGACAAAAACAAACAAAGCCAGTGTTGCGGCAAATAAACTATGACCTGATGGAAAAGCATAACCCGTTTCTGCTTTCCAATGTTTAAGTTGCCATGCGGGGATCACAGGAGAATTTGCTAATCCATCTTGTAACCTTTGTTCCCGTTCAGACCTTGAAACCTGATAGAAAGTATCCGGTGTAATGTGTAAATTTTCACTGACCCAAACCACATAAGGACGAGGTTCTTTTACTGTATTTTTAACGACGACTTTAATTAACTGCCCGACAGCCAAAGTAACAACGATAATCAGAGCCAATTGAATAAAGTTATTTCGTTTTAATTTAAGGACAAAAAAGAATAATGCTAACAATACAATGACCGTTAACGCTCCCCAAGGCTTTGCTGCGCTATCAGCTACCCACAATGTACTGATACCGCCTAAAGGGTGATCAGTAGGTCGCCATTGCCAGCCTAATATAAATACCGTCACGGGTGTAATTAAGAGCACTATACAGCCTAATAAAATTAACTTTGTTATTTGCTTATCCAATATTTCACCCCTTAATTAATACACGAAATACCTTTCGTTTACGTTTAAAGATTATCAGTATAAACGATGCAAGTTTAGCAAAAAATCATTATGCACTCTGGCTCAAAATCTGATAATTTGTGGAGGTGTGGTTTTATAAGTGTGTGTTATCCATTTCCTTGTCTATCAAACATGGAAGTATTTCAGTGTTTTATTTCTCTTTGTTCTCATTATAAAGTGTATAGTATTGAACGAGAGTATCACCTGAAATTATGAGTCAAAAATAATGAAATTAAGACGTATCGCAGAAGCAAAACTACCGACGCCTTTTGGTGAGTTTTTAATGGTAGGTTTTGAAGAAATCGCAACAGGAAAAGATCATGTCGCCCTTATCTATGGCGATATTTCAGGCTCAGAGCCTGTATTATCTCGAATCCATTCAGAATGCTTAACGGGTGACGCCCTGTTTAGTTTACGTTGTGACTGTGGTTTTCAACTTGAAGCCGCACTTTCGCAAATAAGCAAAATAGGTCGTGGTGTCTTGCTTTATCATCGCCAAGAAGGCCGTAACATTGGTTTGCTGAATAAAATACGAGCTTATGCACTACAAGATAAAGGATTAGATACCGTTGAAGCTAATCTAGAATTAGGTTTTAAGGCTGATGAGCGTGATTTTACTCTTTGTGCTGATATGTATAACCTGTTGGGTGTTCATGAAGTTCGGTTATTAACCAATAATCCGAAAAAAATTGAGATCATGAAGGCAGCAGGTATCAATGTTATCGAACGCGTTCCTTTAATTGTCGGACGTAACCCAAGCAATGCGCATTATCTTGATACTAAAGCGGATAAAATGGGGCATCTCTTATTTAAGAAAGCGCAGTAATAAAGCCGATAACACAGCATTAATTATTTTCAAATCCGAGCCTAAATCACTCGGATTTTTTTATTAATCACTTTTAGCTTACCTCTTTGTTATATCACTATTTATTGTTTTTCTTCCTTTTATATTCAGCGTTTCTTTCCTCTTTTTTCACCATTAAATTATATCATGTGAATATTTATCATATGCGATTTCATTGACTATCTATCTGATTTTCAGTTATTTTTCAATAAATAAATTTTGATAGGAATACATTATGCCATTGCATTTTTCTGGTAGGGCTTTCGGTGCACTTTTACTTATAAGTACATTATTAACAGGCTGTGATAACAATGATAAAAGCGGTCATTCAATTAAGGTCGGAGTCATTAACGGTGCTGAACAAGATGTCGCAGAAATAGCGAAAAAAGTCGCAAAAGAAAAATATGGCTTAGAGGTTGAGTTGGTTGGTTTTAGTGGCTCATTATTGCCTAATGACCCAACTGCGAATAAAGAGTTAGATGCCAATGTCTTTCAGCATCGTCCTTTTCTTGCGCAAGATAATCAATCTCGTGGTTATAATTTAGTGGCTGTGGGAAATACTTTTGTTTTCCCTATGGCGGGCTATTCAACAAAAATTAAGCACCCTTCTGAGTTAAAGGCTGGCGATACTATTGCTGTTCCTAACGATCCCACCAATTTAGGTCGTGCTTTATTGTTATTACATAAAGAAAAACTGATCACATTAAAACCTAATAGCGGCTTGCTACCCACAGCCCTCGATATTATTGATAATCCACTTACGTTGAAAATCATGGAGCTAGAAGGTGCGCAATTACCCCGCGTTTTAAGCGATCCTAAAGTTACTGTTGCCATTATTAGCACGACCTATATTCAGCAAATAAATTTATCACCAATCAAAGACAGCATTTTTATTGAAGATAAAAACTCCCCTTACACCAATATTATTGTGGCAAGAGAAGATAATAAAGAATCTGATAATATTCGTGACTTTATTAAAGCCTATCAATCACCCGAAGTTGCTACTGCAGCTGAAACTATTTTTAACGGCGGAGCCATTCAAGGCTGGTAATAAGTTATACGTTATTACCAAATAAAAACGCCCCATTTTTTTATAATGAGGCGTTTAATTTACAACAGCAAAAATCTAATTAAAGCATATTACGAATAACGTAATGCAATATGCCTCCGTGTTGGAAATAAGCCAGTTCAGTTTGCGTATCAATACGACAACGTGCCATCACCGTTTCACGGCGATTATCAGCGAACGTAATACTAACTTCGACATCTTGGCTCGGTGTTAATGCATTAAGTCCGGTAATTTCAATTTTCTCATCCCCTTTTAAACCTAATGTTTGACGTGTAACACCTTCAGGGAATTCTAACGGTAAAACGCCCATACCAATTAAATTAGAACGGTGAATACGCTCAAAAGATCCCGCAATAACAACACGTACACCTAATAAACGCGTTCCTTTTGCTGCCCAATCTCGACTAGAACCTGAACCATACTCACTCCCTGCTATAATCGCCAGTGGGGTGTTTTCTTGCTGATAACGCATCGCCGCATCATAAATGGCTAATGTTTCACCCGTTGGAATATGCTTGGTAAAACCGCCTTCAATTCCCGGTACCATTTCGTTACGAATACGGATATTGGCAAAGGTGCCTCGCATCATGACTTCATGGTTACCACGTCTAGAACCATAGGAGTTAAAGTCTTTTGGTTCGACTCCATGCTCACGTAAATAACGTCCTGCTGGACTATCGGCTTTAATATTACCCGCAGGTGAAATATGGTCGGTTGTCACCGAATCACCTAATATTGCCAAAATACTGGCTTGGTGAATATCGTTAATCGGTGCGGGTGTTTTCGTCATACCATCAAAAAAAGGAGGACGACGAATATAAGTCGAATCGGCTTGCCAAGTATAAACGGGTGTATTCTGTGTTTTTAGTGATTTCCACGTTTCATCACCTTCAAACACAGCGGAATACTCTTTATGGAACATCTCGGTTTTCACTTTCTCAACCGCTTCTGCAATGGCTTTACTGTCTGGCCAAATATCTTTTAAATAAACCGGATTACCTTGTTTATCTTCACCCAATGATGCTGTTGTTAAGTCAATATTCATATTCCCTGACAACGCATAAGCGACCACCAAAGGTGGTGATGCAAGCCAGTTGGTTTTGACTAAGGGGTGAATTCGGCCTTCAAAGTTACGGTTACCTGATAAAACAGCCGCAATAGTTAAGTCATTGTCTTTAATTGCACGTTCAATCGGCGCTAATAAAGGCCCTGAGTTACCAATACAAGTAGTACATCCATATCCCACCAGATTAAAACCTAGTTCATCTAAATAGGGGGTTAATCCCGCAAGATTAAGGTAGTCGGTCACCACTTTAGATCCTGGGGCTAATGAAGACTTCACCCAAGGTTTACGCTGTAATCCCTTTTCTACCGCATTTTTAGCCAGCAATCCCGCAGCCATTAAGACATTCGGGTTTGAAGTATTAGTACAAGATGTAATCGCCGCAATCACAACCGCACCATCCGTTAATTCAAATGCAGGATAATCATCAATTTTTACTTGAGGGGGCAGTGCCAAGGGTTTCTTATTGGTTTCAAGTTCAACTGCCGCTTTAAATGCATTAGGAACACTTGGCAAATTAACTCTATCTTGAGGGCGTTTAGGCCCTGCAAGGCTTGCTTCTACTGTTCCCATGTCAAGTGATAAGGTTGAGGTGAAAATAGGTTCATCACCTGCATAGCGCCATAATCCTTGATCTTTACTATACGTTTCAACTAACGCAATTTCTTGCGCTTCACGCCCTGTTAAGCGCAAATAATCAAGCGTAATATCATCAATGGGGAAAAAACCACAGGTTGCCCCATATTCTGGTGACATATTGGCAATGGTTGCACGATCGGCTAGCGGTAATGATGCTAAACCGTCACCATAAAACTCTACAAATTTACCCACCACACCATGGGCACGTAGCATTTGTGTGACGGTTAATACCAAATCAGTTGCAGTGATCCCTTCGCGCAATTTTCCTGTTAGTTTGAAACCAACAACATCAGGAATTAACATAGAGATTGGTTGGCCTAACATTGCTGCTTCAGCTTCAATACCTCCGACGCCCCAACCTAAAACACCTAAGCCGTTTATCATGGTGGTGTGCGAATCTGTTCCCACCAGCGTGTCAGGATAAGCAATGTACCGGCCATTTTTCTCTTCAGACCAAATCGCTTTACCTAAATATTCAAGATTAACTTGATGGCAAATTCCTGTACCGGGTGGCACGACACGAAAACGTTCAAAGGATTGTTGACCCCAGCGTAAGAAAAGGTAGCGTTCATAGTTACGCGCCATTTCTATTTCAACATTTTCAGCAAAGGCGTTTTTACTGGCGTATTCATCAACCATCACGGAATGGTCAATCACTAAATCGACAGGTGATAATGGATTCACTTTATCCACTTGCCCACCTAATGATTTCACCGCTTCACGCATCGCAGCTAAATCAACAACAGCGGGCACACCTGTAAAATCTTGCATAAGCACCCTTGCAGGTCGATACGCAATTTCACGTGATGCATGTGCTGTTTTTTGCCACTCAACGAGTGCCTTAATATCCTCTTCAACAACAGTATCATTGTCGAGATACCGCACTAAGTTTTCTAACAGCACCTTCAGAGATTTGGGAAGACGAGTAATATCGCCTAATTGACGAGCAACTTCGGTAAGACGGTAATATTCATACTCACGAGATCCAACCAACAGCGTGGAATGGCTCTCTTTTTTCAAGCGTAACGACATAGCGCCTCCTTATTATTTTTATACTGACAGCATGTTTAAACTATCAAAATAGGTAAGGTTATTTATTAAACATATCATATAACGCCGAATTTCGCTTAAAGACCACACAATTTGTTAACGTAATGTTATGGGTGTCATAGTCTTAATAAATTTTAATCTCTCAATTTTTGTCTAAGAAGGATTTAATAGCTGGGGGATAACTGTGTAAGGATAATATCTATGAATAATAAACAATCTGACTTACTTAATAACATTATGAACGCCGATCGCTATTTTTCTGAGCCGGTCATGCCGCCTTTTCCACAAGCTTTAACGGTAAATTCATTACTTTCTCAAAATATAAAAGACACAGAAGGATTAGTTCAATTTATTATTGCCTCTCCTAAACCTTTAAAGTCCATAGAAATAAACAAAATGGCACAACTTAAAAATATCCAAATGGGCCTTATTTCTATTATGGCAAACCACCTTTCCGCATTAAAAAAAGAGGATAACGACGCCTATTATTGCCCTGAGCATTGGTTAAACACATTAAATCATCTTCCCCTTTTGGGACAAAACAAAGTCGAAACAAAAAAGCTTCATAAACAGACATTTGATTTTTCTATTGCTCAAGCTTTTATTCAGTTGTTACTTGGCGCAACGATTAATACCACATCCCCCGCATTAAGCGAGTTTGTTGATTTTTTACGTAGCCAAGGGCAACAAATCGAAATTGGCTTACGCAAATCATTAGATAGCTATCAAACCATTACAATTGCAGGAGTCACAGAGATATTGAATCATAATAATCACCTTATTTTTATCCCAAAATTAAAAATATTGAGCTTACGTTTTTCATATCAATCAGCAAAAATGTTACTTGCCAGTTGTATTGGCCGTAAATTCACGATTTCTTTAGAATACACCTCTATTACCTCTATTTTTGATGCTAGTGCACTGGATGAACCACTGATTAATCAGCAGTTTTATGATTTTTTAAATAAGTATCGTCAACTCAGTATTGCAAAATCTGATGCTTTTTTTAGTGGGGATTTTTATTTGAAGTGAAAAAGAACAATATGTTGGCTTTAGAATATGCTTGAAGGCGGGAAAACCCCGCCTTTCAGTATGTTAGACTAACGGTAATTCTATATCTTTAAATAAGGCTTCAATTTCATCGTTAGATCGTAATGCGCTGGCCTGCTCAATTAAATTGCGAGTAAGATGAGGCGCAAAACGCCACATAAAATCATACATATAGCCACGTAAAAAACCACTACGGCGAAATGCAATTTTAGTGGTGCTGTAGCTAAATTTATCACGCATATCAATGGCAACTAAATCGCTATCAAGCACAGGATCAAACGCCATGCTGGCAATCACACCAATACCTAAATGCAGTCTCACGTAGGTCTTAATAACATCTGCATCCGTTGCTGTGAAAACAATTTTAGGCTTTAGCCCTACTTTACCAAAAGCATCATCAAGATCAGAACGCCCTGTAAAACCTTGGGTATAGGTTACGATATCGTAATTAGCCAGCTCTTTAAGCGTCACTTCTCGTTTTTGTGCTAAGGGGTGATCTTTCGATACCACCACAATACGATTCCAGCGATAACAAGGAAGCATCACTAAATCGTTATAAAGATGCAGTGATTCTGTCGCGATAGCAAAATCACTTTTACCTCTGCATACATCTTCGGCAATTTGTGTTGGCGAACCTTGGTTCATATGCAATGAAACATCAGGATAACGTTCAATAAATCCTTTTATCACAGGCGGTAAGACATAACGTGCTTGTGTATGTGTTGTGGCGATAGACAGTGAGCCCCTATCAGGATAAGTGTGCTCACCTGCGGCTGAGCGAATCGCTTCTGTTTTTGATAAAATTTCACGAGACAGCCTGACAATCTCTTCACCGGCAGGTGTCACGTGCGTTAAATGCTTACCACTACGCGAAAATACTTGTATCCCTAACTCATCTTCTAACATGCGAATTTGTTTACTTATTCCCGGTTGAGATGTATACAAACGCTCTGCGGTAGTTGATACATTTAAATCGTTATTCACTACTTCAACGATATAACGTAACTGCTGTAATTTCATAGAGAGGCTATCCCTTCAACAAAAGACTTATTATTCTGTTATTCTATTTATATTCATATAACTAAAAAGAATAATAAAGATGTAATATATAACCACTATATCACTTATTTCATTTCGGTCTAACGTAATTCATAGGGTTATTTAGGTTTTGTTATATCTAATTGTTATAAGCTATACATTAAGTATAAAAAAAGCTGACTTAAAGTCAGCTTATATTTAAGAATACTCTGGCATTACATTATTTAATAACACCACATGCCATTCTTGCACCACCACCACCTAGGGCTTCTGGATTATCAGAATAGTTATCGCCACCAACATGAACCATAATCGCTTTATCCTTCACTTGCTCAAGCTTAGTGAGTTTAGGTGCTAATACGGCGTAATCAGCAATACCTTTATCGTTAACAACCAATCCTGGTAAGTCACCAAGATGTCCTTCTTTATTATAAGGCCCCAAGTGAACACCTTTATTTTCAGGATCTAAATGTCCACCCGCTTTTAAAGCAGGAACAGGTTTTCCCTCTTTTATATCAGGCTCACAAGAACCATTCGCATGAAGGTGAAAACCATGAACACCAGGCGTTAAACCTGTTAGTTTCGGCGTAAATAACAGCCCGTAGTCAGTTTCAGTGATAGTGACAACACCAATATCGTTGCCTGCACCGGTAGGAAGCGCTTCTTTTAACGTGACATCTAATGTTGCAGCACTTGCAACAGACGTAAAGAGTAAGCCAGATAGTAACCAAGGCGTCAGTTTCATAGTATCTCCGTCTTATTATTAACAAAGTAAAATATTAGACAAATAGAAATTAACCATTAATACTGTTTCAATGTACGCTAATAGCATATCTTCTTGATGCAAAAAAAGCGACTAACTCACATTAGTCGCTTTTCTTATCACACCATGTCAATGTTATTTGGTTTTTTCAACCCACTTACCATCAACATAAAATGCAGACCAGCCTGTTGCTTTGCCTTCTTTCTCAGAAGAAACATATTGTTGTTTAGTCTTACGACTAAAACGTACAATCGTTGGATTACCGTCAGGATCAGCCACTGGCGCTTCAGCTAAATAACGCATTTTTTCAGCTAAGCGATCTTTGAAGCGAACTAACTCTTCTACTTTGGGTGCGCGTGTTTCCCTTGATTTAGGGAACGTGTTTGCGGCTAAGAATACACCTGCTGCACCGTCACGTAATACAAAGTATGCATCTGATTTTTCACACAGTAATTCAGGAAGTGGAACAGGATCTTCCTTTGGAGGTGCAATTTCACCGCTTTTTAAAATTTTTCGGGTATTTTTACACTCATCATTAGTACAACCCATGTATTTACCAAAACGCCCCATTTTTAGGCGCATTTCAGAACCACATTTATCACACTCAATGACAGGCCCTTCATAACCTTTTAAGCGGAATTCACCTTCTTCGACATCATAACCATCACATGCTGGATTATTACCACAAACATGTAATTTACGATGTGTATCGATAAGGTAGCTGTCCATTGCAGTCCCACATTTCGGGCAACGGCGACGTGCTCGTAATGCATTAGTCTCTGCATCTTCCCCTTCAAGAATATTCAGCAATTCATCTTCAGGGATAAGGTTTATCGTTTGTTTACAACGCTCTTTAGGTGGCAATGCATAACCAGAACATCCTAAGAATACTCCCGTTGTTGCCGTTCTAATTCCCATATGACGGGAACATGTCGGACACTCAATAGAGGTAATTACCATCGGATTTGGTCGCATACCGCCTTCTTCGGGATCTTTTTCAGCAACACTTAATTGCTGACTAAAATCAGTGAAAAATGCGTCTAATACCGATTTCCAGTTCTCTTCTTTATTAGCAACATGGTCGAGGTGATCTTCCATTTGCGCAGTAAAATCGTAATTCATTAAATCGCTAAAATTCTCTTCTAAGCGATCAGTAACAATTTCACCCATTTTTTCAGCATAAAAACGACGGTTTTCAACTTTTACGTAGCCACGATCTTGAATAGTCGAAATGATCGAAGCATAAGTTGAAGGACGACCAATACCCCGTTTTTCTAATTCTTTAACTAATGTTGCTTCACTAAAACGTGCTGGTGGCTTGGTAAAGTGCTGAGTAGGTTCTAACTCAGCTAACGCGAGTTTTGCGCCTACATCAACAGCAGGTAAGGTTTTATCCTCATCTTTATTGCGCATCGCAGGCATGACTTTCGTCCAACCAGCAAAACGTAACGTACGGCCTTTAGCTCGTAATTTATAATCTCCTGATTCAACCGTTAATGTTGTTGAATCATATTTTGCTGGTGTCATTTGACAAGCAACAAATTGATTCCAAATCAGTTGATATAAACGTTTAGCATCGTTATCCATATCTTTTAAAGATTCAGAGATAACATTGATATCGGAAGGACGAATAGCTTCGTGCGCTTCTTGAGAGTTCTCTTTGTTCGAATAAACGTTTGGCTCTTTAGGTAAATACTTCGCCCCAAACTGCTCATGAATATAATCACGCGCCATTTGAATTGCATCCTGACTTAAGTTAGTCGAGTCAGTACGCATATAGGTAATATAACCTGCTTCATAAAGGCGTTGAGCTAACATCATTGTCTTTTTCACACCAAAGCTTAAGCGCGTACTTGCCGCTTGCTGTAAAGTTGATGTGATAAGAGGAGCACTGGGTTTACTTGATGTTGGTCTGTCTTCACGATCTTTAACCGTGAAAGTTGCATTTTTTAATGCGTTAACTGCAACATGAGTTTCATCAGATGAAACTGGATTGAAGCTTTTATCATTATAATGCGTGACTTCCATACGCAAAGTTTGTTCATCTGGCGTTAGCAATGATGCGTGTAATTGCCAATATTCTTCAGGAACAAAGGCTTTTATTTCACGTTCACGCTCAACCAAAAGACGAACAGCAACAGATTGCACACGGCCAGCAGATAAACCACGAGCAACTTTTTTCCAAAGCAAAGGTGAAACCATATAGCCCACAACACGATCCATAAAACGACGTGCTTGTTGCGCGTTAACGCGATCTATATTGAGCTCACCGGGTGTTTGGAATGCTTGTGTAATCGCATTTTTAGTGATTTCGTTAAAAACTACTCGACTAAATCTTTCATCATCACCGCCGATAACTTCGCGTAAATGCCACGCGATAGCTTCTCCTTCGCGGTCAAGGTCCGTTGCGAGATAGATATGATCAGCTTTCTCAGCCAATGCTTTTAGTTCAGCCACAACTTTTTCTTTGCCAGGTAGAATTTGATAATTCGCATTCCACCCATTGTAGGGATCAACTCCCATACGGCTGACTAAGGCTGATTTCTCATCCTTTTTAACTTTTTTTACGCCTTTCGTGGCGGATGAGGTTTCGCTCTTCTGGCTGCCAGAACCACTCTTGGGCAAATCACGAATGTGACCCACGCTAGATTTAACCACGTAGTCATTGCCAAGATATTTATTGATCGTTTTGGCTTTAGCCGGGGACTCCACGATAACAAGAGCTTTACCCATAATTACCTTTACCTAATTAAACTTTGTTATGACGGTATTGTTTAATACCCTCAACTAAAAAAATGTTTAAAATCTCTTTTTTATATTGCGTTAGTTTTGCAATATATCAACCTGTTTTTATTCAAAGCTTTTGTTCGAGCTCAAAACTCGTTACTTTTTTTGAGGTATTTTAATCACCTCACTGCTTTAATCGGGTAACAGGCACATCCTATTTGCTACATATAGAGTAGCTAAGGTTTTAAAAATGCCACACTCTACCTGATAAAAAGTGATGCGCAACAAATTATTTTTCTAAGGAGCACAAATTATGTCAACACAAACTACACCTATTACCACTGAGATGCTACTTGAAAAAGCGAATGAAATCATACGTGAACATGAAGATTATTTACAAGGCATGCGTGCTGACTCAGTCGAGCAAAAAGGAAATGTCCTCGTATTTAAAGGTGAATTTTTTTTAGATGAGCAGGGTTTGCCTACCGCAAAAAGCACTGCAGCGTTTAACATGTTTAAACATTTAGCTCATGTCCTCTCTGATAAATACCATTTAGCATAAGTGGCTTTAGGAATTATTTTGTATTTATGACAAGATTTAATTTTCTAATCATTAATCGATAATCCAAAAAAAGATCTGACATGCCAGTTATTGCAGTTTTACAATCACAATGACTGGCATAATTAATCAAATTCAAAGAATAAAAAATCAATTAAAGATAAGCGAATTTATTTTCTTTTATCTTAATTTTAAGATTACACCTACCTATCAATACAATCAGTAATATCAATTATTTTTATTTTACTTTTATCGCTATATTACTGTTTCCTAGAAAGAGGAAAGCGTTACCCTGTTGTTGTTAATTAATATCAATTATCTCTTTGATAGCCAGTGAGTCATTCACTGGCTTTTTTTATTCTCATTAAGATAATATTTTCTTGGAACAAATCGTTAAGATCGCCGACAGGCAAAGAGAATAATTATTGATTGGCAGAAAAGACGTGAGGTAACGATACTCAGTAATAAGGTTCAAATACTCAGTATCGCTAATATGGTTTTTTTAGTTTCTACTCATTACAGCAATGGTTTTTTACTTCGTTGTACCCAACGCATCATCAGTTTATCAACACTTTCCATTGCGCCACCTGTAACACGCTCAACCATTTTCTTTTTGATAACATATTGAACAGAGAATACTTCGAAGTCGTTAATATGATTGATTAACCAATCATCGCTTACACCCACTTCATCAATTAGGCCTTTATTCAACGCTTCTGTGCCGTACCAATATTCTCCAGTTGCAACACTATCGATATCAAGTTGGGGGCGATATTTATGTACAAAAGCTTTAAATAATAGATGAGTTTCATTTAAATCTTGTTTAAATTTCTCACGACCTTCTTCTGTGTTTTCGCCCAATAAAGTTAATGTACGCTTATATTCACCCGCAGTATGTAACTCGACATCGATATCATTTTTCTTCAATAATCGATGAATATTCGGAATTTGAGCGACAACGCCAATCGAACCAATAATAGAAAAAGGTGCAGCAACAATTTTATCCGCAACACAAGCCATCATATAACCACCACTTGCCGCTACTTTATCGACAACGGCCGTCAGCTTAATACCCTTTTCTTTTAATCGCGTTAATTGAGCGGCTGCTAATCCATATCCATGAACCATGCCCCCAGGACTTTCTAAACGCAGTAAAACTTCATCGCCCGTTTGGGCAACAGAAAGAATAGCACTGATTTCTTCGCGTAATGCACCCACTTCGTGGGCATCCATACTACCGTTGAAATCAAGGACATACAAACACGGTTTTATAACCCCCTTTTTACCTTCCTTCGCATTGTTTTTACTTTGTTTATTTTCTTTTTTCTGCTGTTTTTTAAACGCTTTATACCAGACTTTTAACTCAGCATCGTCCATTCTCGCTTGCTGCATTACTCGCTGTTTTTCTTCGTAAGCTTCAGCAAGATCGGTTACTTTTAAGGTGCCTTTTCGATTTTGTTTTTTATTTCCAATTACGATAAAAAACAACACAATAGCGATGATAGCCACGACAACCGTGGCAATCTCTGCTAAAAATAATCCATATTGCAAAATATACTCCACAAAGACCTCTTTTTAAGGTTAATAACACTGACTAAAATCAATATGCCTAGTTTAACGAAATTCTGCTTTAGCGCCAGCAACAAAGGCATGATTATGCGTAATACCATAAAGAAAACAGTGATAAAGTGTAAACAAAAAAACAGACTAAACTAGTCGCTAGACAAATAAGACGTTACACTTTATTTACTTTTTACTAGACAGGATATCAATATGTTGCAATATCAACCCGATCATAGCGTGCTAAAAGATAAAATTATTCTAGTAACAGGTGCTGGTGATGGCATTGGAAAAGAAGCGGCACTGACTTATGCACAATATGGTGCGACACTTATCTTATTAGGCCGCACGCTATCAAAACTTGAAGATGTTCAAGAAGAAATCATCATATCAGGTGGACAACAACCTATGTTATACCCACTTGATTTGCTCACCGCGACAGAAAATGATTTTCAGCAATTTGCTGATACACTCGTTAAGCGCTTTCCTCATCTTGATGGTGTATTACAAAATGCCGGCTTATTAGGTGTTGTCGAGCCTATTATTAATCAGCCAAGTAACCTTTGGCATGATGTTATGCAAGTAAACGTTAATGCGACATTTATGCTCACAAAGGCGCTATTACCTTTAATGCTAAAAGCACCTCATGCAAGCCTTATTCTTACTACATCAAGCGTGGGTCGCCAAGGTCGTTATGGCTGGGGAGCTTATTCTGTGTCTAAATTTGCCACAGAAGGCTTTATGCAAGTACTTAATGAAGAATATAACGACAGTACCTTACGCATTAACTGTATTAATCCTGGTGGTACTCGTACCTCAATGAGAGCCAGCGCATTCCCTGATGAGAATGCACAAAAACTAAAAACACCTAAAGATTTGATGCCGTTGTATCTCTATCTTATGAGTGATGACAGTATTGATGTGAAAGGACAATCTTTAGACGCTCAACCGGGGCGTAAAGCAGGCCCTGCTGAATAATGTAATTTATATTTGAGGTAGCAAAATGAGTGACGCACAACACCAAAAACGCCAGCAACGTTTAAAAGAGAAAGTAGATACTCGAATTGAACAAGCTCAACGAGAGCAAGGTATTTTGATGATCTTTACCGGAAATGGTAAAGGAAAAACAACGGCAGCGATGGGAACGGCAACACGCGCAGTAGGTCATCAAAAAAAGGTCGGTGTTGTGCAGTTTATTAAGGGGACTTGGGAAAATGGCGAACGAAATCTATTGGAACAAGCAGGCGTACCATTTTATGTTATGGAAACTGGCTTTACGTGGGAAACTCAAGATAAAAGTACAGATACTGCGGCCTGTTTAAATACATGGCAATATGCACTTAAACTGCTTAATGACCCAGAATACGATCTGGTTATTCTTGATGAAATTACCTATATGATCAGCTTTAATTATTTGCCATTAGATGAGGTAATTTCTGCTATTCGTTCTCGTCCCGCACACCAAAATCTAATTATTACAGGAAGAGGCTGTCATAGAAAATTAATTGAGTTAGCTGATACGGTAACAGAAATGCGTCCTATCAAACACGCATTTGATAGTGGGATCAAGGCACAAAAAGGTATAGATTGGTAATAATGATTTACTCACTTTTGTTATTGTTTACTATCAAAAATAAAAATGAATAGTTATTTATATTAAAACAGGTTCACTTAATATACCTGCGCCAAATATACGCCCGGTTTCATTTATTAACTGAAAGTAAGCTTCTTTATCATCAAGTATATCATTTTGTATTTGTTGGCTATAAACCATTGCCATAACCATAATATGTAAATGATATTCATTATAGTAATTTTGCTTTTCGTTGGGATCCCGCGAAGTCAAATAGGAGTTAGTAATTTTATAAATATTTTTTGCTTCTTTCAGCAATTCACTATTATTAAATTCAATACGACTTAATGTAGGAATAAAATCATCAGTTCGAGTATTTTCATCATTTATCCAATTGTATTTATTTTTTCCTTTATCAGAATCTAATAAATTACCCCCTGAATAGACTTGAATACCATCAGGTTCTTGTGATAAAAAATCTTGAAATTCTATTTGGGAAAAACACTTAGTTAATACATTTCCTATTCCTTTGTTTTTCGAATCAGATAAATAAGTTGGTATAGATTCATTCAAAGGTACTTCACAGCGAAAGACATTATTATCTATAAATAACGCATCAGAACTATTTATAGCGCCATGAACAAGCTGACCACCAACCCAGACAGAATGGGTTGTTAGATAAAGGTGCTCATTGTTTGTCTCTGTAGAAAAAATAGAAGTAAAACTATAGTAGATATCTCTAGATGGATTAATTATTCCACCTCGATTATCTGGATAAACCATGAAGATTTTCTTTTTTCCTGTTGCATCAACTAATACATGCTTTCCATTTTCTAATTTTATTTTTTTTACTTCTCCCGTGTTAATCCAAAAAGCATTGTTATCAATCTGGAAGACTAGTGGTGTGTTTTTATTATTACTAATATAAAATACACCTGATTGTGAATTTACATTAATAGCCGGATCACAACCAGCAGTAAGAGAAGTTGCACATAATACTGTTGTTAAATAAAAAGAACGATGCATATTATCGCGTATACCTTATGGTAAAATATACAAATAAACATTAATGTAACAAAAATAACTTATCACCTTATTAATCTAATCATCATAGTTTTATTTATAAAAAAAAGAAAGCGATCAAAAAAAGAAGCACCCTAATTTTATGGGTGCCTCTTAATGCATAATGATAATTTAATTTAAAATAATAAATAATTATTCGATAACTATTTTTTATTTCCTGCAGATTGGCGACGACTTGTTGCTCTTTTCGCAGGTGATGTTGAAGTGCGTTCTGAGATTTTGGTATGACGTTTAACCGCACGACGAATTTGATTCGCTTTAATACGACGCTGGTCTTTTTCTACCGCAACTTTTGTCACTGTTTCATCATTTAATTCAACTAACTGGCGTAAGTAGTTAATTTGATTTAATCCAAGTTCAACCCAGCCACCACGAGGTAAGCCTTTTGGTAAATCAATATCGCCATAACGAACACGAATAAGACGACTAACCTGAACACCCACCGCTTCCCACATACGGCGAACCTCACGGTTACGACCTTCCGTCAGTGAAACGTTGTACCATTGGTTAATCCCTTCACCGCCACGATAAGAAACAGAACGGAATGACGCTGGACCATCTTCCAACTGTACACCGCGAGTTAATTGACGAATTTTTGCATCATCAATTTCACCAAAAACACGTACTGCATATTCACGTTCAACTTCACGACTTGGGTGCATTAAACGGTTTGCTAATTCGCCATCTGTTGTAAATAACAATAATCCACTGGTATTGACATCAAGACGACCCACTGCAATCCAGCGAGCACTATTAAGACGAGGAAGACGTTGGAAAACGGTAGGACGGCCTTGTGGATCACTGCGAGTACACAATTCACCTTCAGGTTTGTAGTAAGCCAGCACACGACAAACATCTTTTTGTGCTTCACGAATATTTAAAACACGGCCATCTAAGCGGATTTTTGCTGTTGTGGTGACATCGATACGATCACCTAATTTTGCTTTTGTACCATCAATACTAATACGTCCTTCTTGAAGGTAGCCTTCAATTTCACGACGAGAACCGTGACCAGAACGGGCAAGAATTTTTTGTAATTTTTCAGTATGTTGCGATTTATCGCTCATGAAACAACCTCATGTGTCGCCTTCACAGGCGTCATAAAAATAGAATTAATTTTTAAAAATCAATTAAGTAAAAATGGCCCATGTTTATTAAAATGATAAATAAACACAGGTTTATTGATTCAATAGTGAACAATGTTGATAGTTTTCATATCAACATTGTGATAAATAGTGTCGATAAAACAAAGGTGATGACATCGTGCCACTTAATTTGTGGCTTAAGGTTAACGAAAATGCTCGTTGCTATAACCGATTTTAAAAACGGACACCGTGATTTTTATCGCAATGTATAAATTTAACACAAGCAATAAATCCCTTCACCTTTTATCTCTTTATCTTGCGATAAATTCTTCACTATAGGTCTATTTCATCGACATTGAGTGCAATGAATTAAATCGCTTACTGAAATGGCGTAATATCACCCGTACCTTCACGCACAATGACTGGGCTATCTTCAGTTAAATCAATCACTGTTGTTGGTTTTTGTCCTAAGTAACCACCGTGGACCACTAAATCAACTTGTTTACTTAATAAGTCATTGATTTCTTCAGGATCAGACTCTGCAAAATCATTTCCAGGTAAAATCAAACTTGTTGACATCAGTGGTTCACCTATGTTTTCTAACAACGCTAATGCAATAGGGTTAGAAGGAACACGCAAGCCAATTGTTTTACGTTTATCATTCATCAAACGCTTAGGCACATCTTTAGTCGCTTTTAAGATAAAAGTGTAGTTACCTGGGGTATTATTTTTAATTAAACGAAATACCACATTATCAACATGAGCGTAAGTCGCAATTTCGGATAAATCACGACACATCAATGTAAAATTATGGTTTTTATCTAATTGGCGAATACGACAAATTCGCGTCATTGCATCTTTGTTTTCTAGACAACAGCCAATAGCATAGCCAGAATCTGTTGGATAAATCACCACTCCGCCTTTGCGTAAAATATCAGCACTTTGTTCAATTAAACGAGCCTGCGGGTTATCAGGGTGAATATAAAAAAGTTGGCTCATACATCCCTCAACGAATTTCTGATGTTACTCCTGCCATAGCGACCAAACTGGTTCAACGCCACCGGGTAACCATAAATTACGTCCCAACTCTATCCACGAGCAAGGACGATGAAAATCAGAACCTAACGAAGCTTTTAGCGCATAAAGTTGCGCTAATGCTGCGTGTTGTTCCCGTTCTTGTGGTGGTTGTTGGCATTGTGCCACTTCGATTGCATCACCACCTTGTTGTTTAAAGTAAAGCGTTAATCGTTTTAACCATTTAGAGGATAGACCATATCGACCTGGGTGTGCTAACACAGCAACTCCCCCCGCAGCATGAATCGCCGTGACAGCGTCACTAATTGAGCACCACTGTGGCGGTACGTAGCCTGTTTTGCCTTTCGCTAAGTAACGTTTAAACACTTTATTCACTGAAGCAACATGTCCGTCATTTACTAAAAAACGAGCAAAATGCCCTCGCGTTATTTGTCCACCCAATGCTAACGCCTTAGCGCCGTCAAATGCCTTTGGGATGCCCGCTTTTTCTAGCCGCTCACCTATCATTATCGCACGCGTTTCGCGACATTGGCTTTGTGATGAAAGTAGTGTTTTCATGGCGTTATGGTCGATATCAATATTCAATCCAACAATATGGATTTCTATATTCTCCCACAAAGTTGATATTTCGACACCTGATATCAGGGTAAGAGGTAGATTTTTTTCTGCAATGTAATGATTAGCTGAAGCAATTGCTGCAGTGGTATCGTGATCCGTTATTGCTAACACATTAATTTGACGCTCTATTGCCCTATCAACCAACTCTTCTGGTGAAAGCTCGCCATCTGACGCAGTAGTGTGGCTGTGTAAATCATAAATCACTCTTAAATCAGATAGCCCTTCAGTCATCACTTCTCCCTTTTCACCTTAGCAAGATAATAATTTTTAAAGAGTATGCCATAAAGTACTTGACGAACCTAACGCAATCCAGTTTACTAGTACGCAACACGAGCTAGTTCGCTCTCTATTTATCTGTCGTTAGCTGTAAGGAGATCTTATGAATATCAATCAACATCTTATCGCTCTTTGGTGGCGCAATACTCTTTTATGGGCGGTTTGATCTCCGACTTAACGTCAGTGATATCTAAAACCCGCCTATGCGGGTTTTTTTATGCATAAAAAACAGTAAATAAAGAAAATAATATAGAGCGATAACAATGAATACATCACTTGCATTCTCATTTAATATCAAGGCAACGCCACTGCCTTATCACAGCGAACCTACTTTGCTTTTCAATACATTATGTGAAGATCGTTATCACACATTATTGTTAGAATCTGCACAAGTTGATACTAAAGCAAATTTAAAAAGCTTATTAATTGTTGATAGTGCTTTGCGTATCAGTGCAGTAAAAAATCAAGTCACCATTGATGCATTAAGTATTAATGGTCAAGCGCTATTACCCGCTTTAAAAATCGCACTAAAAGAAAAAGCCGATTTAATGCTAGATAGCGATAACCAATGTGTTTTTACCTTTTCAGCCCCAACACAAGAGATTGATGAAGAAAGTAAATTAAAATCAGCCAGCGTATTTGATGCATTGCGCTTCTTTCTGGGTGATAAAAATACCAAAGATGCACATTTCATCTTTGTTGGCGGTTTATTTGCTTATGACTTAGTGAGTGGATTTGAGCCCATTCCTGAGTTAGAGAGTGTCTTTTCATGCCCGGATTACTGTTTTTATTTAGCTGAACAATTAATCGTGATCGACCATCAAAATCAAGATAGCCAGTTAGTTTCCATTGCATTTACTGATGATAAAACAGAATGTCAGCGCCTTTCTTCACGGCAAACACAACTGCTGGCATTGGCTAAGCTCCCCTTAAAACGTCCAGTACGCAAAACGTTAACAGCCAAAGAATCAACAATACACGGCAATATGGATGATAAAGGTTACGGCGATATTGTTGAGGCAATGAAAGCCTATATTCGTCGTGGTGATATTTTCCAAGTGGTTCCGTCTCGTCGTTTTCAGGTTGCTTGTCCTTCACCTCTTGCTGCTTATCAGGTGTTAAAAGAGAAAAATCCAAGTCCTTATTTGTTCTATATGCAAGATGCTTTATTTACTGTCTTTGGCGCATCACCAGAAAGTGCATTGAAATATCAAGCCAGTGATCGCCAAATTGAAATCTATCCCATTGCAGGAACTCGCCCTAGAGGACGTAATGCGGATGGTTCGATTAATGCAGATTTAGATAGTCGAATTGAACTTGAAATGCGCACTGATACCAAAGAACTTTCAGAGCACATAATGCTAGTCGATTTGGCCCGTAATGATTTAGCGCGTATTTGCCAAGCGGGTAGCCGTTATGTTGCAGAGTTAACAAAAGTTGATCGTTATGCTTTTGTGATGCACTTAGTCTCAAGAGTGGTTGGAAAATTACGTGATGATTTAGATATTTTCCATGCTTACCAAGCCTGTATGAATATGGGAACGCTTTCGGGAGCCCCTAAAGTCAGTGCCATGCAACTGATTGCACGTTATGAGAAAACCAAACGTGGCAGTTATGGTGGTGCCATTGGTTATTTCACGGGTGATGGTGATTTCGATACTTGCATAGTTATTCGCTCAGCCTATGTTGAAAATAATATTGCGACAATTCAAGTCGGTGCTGGAATTGTGCTCGATTCTGATCCAAAAATGGAAGCGGAAGAGACCCGCAATAAATCACAAGCGGTTATCAATGCCATTTTACAAGCTCATACCGATAATCAAATACAGGAGGCTTGCTAATGGCGACTATCTTACTTCTCGATAATATCGACTCTTTTACGTACAACCTTGTCGATCAGCTTCGTAGCCTTGGTAATAATGTCGTGATTTATCGCAATAGTGTCACTGCTGATTTTATTGAGCAAAAATTGCGTGAACTCGATAACCCTATTTTACTGTTATCTCCGGGGCCAGGCGCACCATCACAAGCAGGTTGCATGCCTGAACTGCTAAAACGAGTATTAGGCACATTACCTGTGATTGGTATTTGCTTAGGTCATCAAGCCATTATTGAAGCTTACGGTGGTAAAGTTTCTTCATGCGGAGAGATCTTACACGGCAAGGCAACATTAGCTGAACATGATAACAGCGAAATGTTTGTAAATTTACCTAACCCTTTACCCGTTGCTCGTTATCATTCGCTTTCAGGAGAACACGTCCCAGAACAACTTATTATCAATGCGTGGTGCGATAACACTGTTATGGCGGTGCGTCACCGTCAACATAAAACTTGTGGTTTTCAGTTTCACCCAGAATCAATTTTAACCACAAAAGGCGCACAACTTTTGGCACAAACAATCGCATGGGCATTAACACCTGAAGGAGACGCATAAAATGGACACTATCTTCAACAAATTATTTAGCGCACAACAGTTAACATTAGAAGAAAGCCAAACCCTGTTTAGTGCCATTATTCGCGGTGAATTAACAGAATCACAATTAGCCGCCGTTTTAATCAGCATGAAAATGCGCGGCGAACATCCACAGGAAATCGCGGGTGCTGCACGTGCATTACTTGAAAATGCCCTGCCATTTCCGCGCCCTGATTACACTTTCTGCGATATCGTAGGAACAGGGGGGGACGGTGCAAATAGCATTAATATTTCAACCGCAAGTGCATTCGTGGCGGCAGAAGTCGGTATTAAAGTTGCCAAACACGGCAACCGCAGTGTATCTAGCCGCTCTGGTTCTTCCGACTTATTAGCGGCATTTGGTATTCCGTTAGACCGAAGTGCTGATGATGCACGTCAATTACTCGATGAAGTGGGCTTATGCTTTTTATTTGCGCCTCAATATCACAGTGGTTTTCGTTTTGCAGCCCCTGTGCGCCAACAACTGAAAACACGCACCTTATTTAATGTATTAGGCCCTTTGATTAATCCTGCTCGCCCGCCATTAGCATTAATTGGTGTGTATAGCCCTGAATTATTGATGCCTATTGCAGATACACTAAAAGTATTGGGGTATGAACGTGCCGCCGTAGTACACAGTGGTGGTATGGATGAAGTGTCGTTACATGCGCCCACTCAAGTTGCTGAGTTACGTAATGGTGAAATTACACGTTATGAACTCACACCCAGTGATTTTGGTCTTCGCCCTTGTGCAATGGCTGATTTGGAAGGTGGGACACCTGAAGTTAACCGTCAATTATTGGCGGACTTACTACAAGGTGAAGGAAAAAGAGCACATACCGAATCAGTCGCCGCTAATGTCGCTTTATTAATGCGTTTACATGGGCAAGAAGATTTAAAAATAAATACTGAAGTTGCTATGCACGCCATTTATAGCGGTAAAGCAATAAATCGTGTCACTGCATTAGCGGCAAGAGGATAAAAACATGACTGTATTAAACGCCATTGTAAAAGATAAAGCTGAATATCTGATTGCACGTAAAGCAAACCAACCGTTATCAGAATTTGTGCATCAGTTAGTGCCTTCAACGCGATCGTTTTATCAGGCATTAACACAGCCTAATACTGTTTTTATTTTAGAGTGTAAAAAAGCATCACCCTCAAAAGGATTAATTCGCGCTGATTTTGATCCCGTTACCATTGCAAAAATTTATCAGCCTTATGCGGCGGCAATCTCAGTATTAACCGATGAAAAGTATTTTCAAGGGAGCTTCGATTATGTACGTCAAGTCAGCCAAGCCGTACATCAGCCCATTTTGTGCAAAGATTTTATTATTGATGAATACCAAATCTATTTAGCACGTTTTTATCAAGCAGATGCCATTTTATTAATGCTCTCTGTCTTAAATGATGATCAATATCGTGCACTGTCGGCAGTTGCTCATCAATTAAATATGGGCGTATTAACCGAAGTCAGCACAGAAGAAGAGCGCCAACGGGCAATTAAGCTTGATGCCAGAGTTATTGGTATTAATAATCGCGATTTGCGTGATCTCTCTATTGATTTAGCGCGTACTCAGCAATTAAGCCAAGGATTACCTAGAGATGCAATCGTGATCAGCGAGTCTGGTATTCATACCCACCAGCAAGTCCAAGAGTTAAGCCAATATGCTAATGGTTTTCTGGTAGGTAGCGCCTTAATGTCACAAGACAATATTGACCAAGCGGTAAGAGCACTCGTTTTTGGAAAGCATAAAGTGTGCGGATTAACGCGTACACAAGATGTAAAAGCGGTTTATCAAGCCGGTGCTTATTATGCAGGATTGATTTTTGCAGAAAAATCCCCGCGTAAAGTGACATTGTCACAAGCACAGGAGTTGATAACACAAGCCCCTTTAGCGTTTGTAGGTGTTTTTCAAAATCAACCCATTACACTTATTTGTGAGTATGCTGAAAAACTTAATTTATCTGCTATTCAATTGCATGGGCAAGAAGATGCTCAGTTTATTGAGCAACTTAGACAAAAAATTCAACCTAGCTGTGAGATTTGGCAAGCAATAAATATGGCAATCCACAGTGATATTTCTCCCGTTTCACACGTTAATAAATATGTACTTGATAACGGTAAAGGCGGAACAGGAACAACGTTTAATTGGCAAAAAATTCCAAATACATTACGCGAAAAAGCATTACTTGCAGGCGGCCTTAACAGTGAAAATTGCTTAGATGCCGTTAAAACAGGCTGTATCGGGCTTGATTTTAACTCTGGCGTAGAATCCGCCCCAGGCATAAAAGATGCACAACGTCTAAACCAAGTCTTTGCACAATTACAGCGAAACTACATTTCATAAAGATAAAATTTTAAACAGGATGACATCACAATGAGAAAACTTAACCCCTACTTTGGCGAATTTGGTGGCCAATATGTACCTGAAATCTTAATTCCTGCATTGGATCAACTCGAACAAGCTTTTATTGATGCACAAAACGATCCTTCATTTCAGCAAGAATTCCAAGATTTATTAAAAAATTATGCAGGTAGACCAACGGCATTAACGCTTTGCCGTAATTTAACAGAAGGCACGCGAACTCGTTTATACCTAAAGCGCGAAGATTTACTGCATGGTGGCGCTCATAAAACTAACCAAGTCTTAGGTCAAGCATTACTGGCAAAACGTATGGGCAAAACCGAAATAATTGCAGAAACGGGCGCGGGTCAACATGGTGTGGCCACTGCTTTAGCCTGTGCACTACTTAATATGAAATGTCGTGTTTATATGGGTGCAAAAGACGTTGAACGTCAATCCCCTAACGTTTTTCGTATGCGTTTAATGGGTGCTGAAGTTATTCCCGTTCATAGTGGTTCATCTACCTTAAAAGATGCCTGTAATGAGGCATTACGCGACTGGTCTGGTTGTTACGACCGTGCTCACTATTTACTAGGAACCGCCGCAGGCCCTCACCCTTACCCAACAATTGTACGTGAATTCCAACGTATGATTGGTGATGAAGCTAAAGCGCAGATCCTAGATCGTGAAGGTCGTCTACCCGATGCAGCTATTGCTTGTATTGGTGGTGGTTCAAATGCCATCGGGTTATTTGCTTCATTTATTCCTGAAACATCAGTACAACTGATTGGTGTTGAACCTGCGGGGAAAGGTATTGAAACAGGTGAACATGGCGCCCCCCTCAAACACGGTAAATTAGGGATCTATTTTGGGATGAAATCCCCCATTATGCAAACGGATGAAGGACAAATTGAAGAATCTTATTCCATTTCTGCGGGTCTTGATTTTCCATCTGTAGGGCCACAACACGCACATTTAAATAGCATTGGACGTGCCGATTATGTATCTGTTACAGATGATGAAGCAATAGAAGCATTTAAAGCACTTTCTCGCCGTGAAGGAATTATTCCAGCATTAGAATCTTCTCATGCTCTAGCTTACGCACTTAAATTAATTGCACAAAATCCAGACAAAGAACAATTACTGATTGTGAACTTATCAGGCCGTGGCGATAAAGACATTTTTACTGTAAACGATATTTTAGCAGCAAGAGGAGAAATCTAATGAGCCGTTATCAAAACTGCTTTAATGCATTAGCACAAAAACAACAAGGTGCATTTGTTCCCTTTGTAACATTAGGTGATCCTTCTCCTGAGCTGTCATTACGCATTATTGATGCCTTAATTGAAGGTGGCGCAGATGCATTAGAAATTGGTATTCCATTTTCCGATCCCCTTGCCGATGGCCCAACTATTCAAGGCGCTAACTTACGGGCGCTTGATGTCGGTGTAACCCCCACTGATTGCTTTGCTCTTTTAACCAATGTACGTAAAAAACACCCTAATATTCCGATTGGATTATTAGTTTATGCCAACCTTGTATTTAGTAATGGCATTGACAATTTTTATAGTAAATGCGAGCAAGCAGGTGTGGATTCCGTCTTAATTGGTGATGTACCTTTGCGTGAATCAAAAGAATTTCGTGAAGCAGCACAAAGAGCCAATATCAGCCCTATCTTTATTTGCCCACCTAATGCTGATGATGAGCTTTTACAAGAATTAGCCACCTCAGGCAAAGGTTATACCTATTTACTCTCAAGAGCCGGTGTAACGGGTACAGATAAACGTGCTGAACAATCACTGACGCATCTTACTGACAAACTAAAAACGCATAATGCACCACCTGCATTACAAGGGTTTGGTATTTCAGAACCTAAACAAGTCAAAGAAGCAATTGCCAATGGCGCCGCTGGGGCAATTTCAGGCTCTGCGGTAGTTCAAATTATTGAGAAAAATCTCCATCAGCCTGAAGTGATGCTAAAAGCACTCACTCAGTTTGTTAAAGAAATGAAAGCGGCTACACTCTCTTAACTATCGTAATCAATCCGCTTTAGGAGAATAGTTTGCTATTTTTCTAAGCGGATTACTCTTAATTCATCATTTATTGACTCACGCTTTTGGAGGCCCGTTTTGGGGCTTAGCCCGCATGAAATGGCGCAATCCCTCTTCTTTCTCCATTTAAAGTAACATAATCAATACCTATAAAAATTTGGCAATATTTTATTTTTTGCACATACTTTATAAAGCGCTTTATGTTTTCTTTTCAAAAATACTCAATCAATTACGCAATGTATAAGGAGTTTGATAATGAAACTATGGGCAAAAATCTCCGCTGTCATGGCGGCATTACTGATGGCATTTACGTTGTCTGCATGTTCTCCAACTGCAACGTCAGAAGGTACTGGGGGTTATTTTGATGACTCCGTGATCACCACCAAAGTTAAAACAGCACTAATCGGTGAAAAAAAGCTTAATTCAACACAAATTAGCGTTGAGACTTTTAAAGGTAAAGTTCAACTAAGTGGTTTTGTCTCTTCTCAAGCGGATGCTAATCGAGCCATTGAAGCAACACGCAAAGTTACAGGCGTAAAAGGCGTTATCAACTCAATGGTTGTTCGCTGATCCCCTTTTTATTCTAGTCTTCCTTTAGCTTTACTTTTTAGACCACTTCGGTGGTCTTTTTTCGTTTATAAGTTTGTTCCCATTGTTCATGGCTACCATTAAGCAGATCAAGTTTTGTAAAAAACCAAATTAATCAAAAATAGTCTATTTTTATACCGCACGAAGAAAAGTACATAAAAAAGAACAAAACAAAAGGATTTTTAATCATTTCGCGTTCAAAAACCAATCATCCAGTTATTGTTAGTACAACACTTTATTAGCCCCTGTTATTCCTTTGTTACTTTTATTTATCTATTGATAAATAAAGTAGTTTTACTAAAATGAAATATAAAGATGCATTTTAAATGCACCTATAAAATACCCTGTTTTATCAATTACAATGCTATTTATTATTAATAAATAGAAATAAATAATTTTTAATTTATTTATAGCTAAACATTAAAATGCATATTAAATGCAACTTAAAAGATATTTAAATATTAAATGTTTCTTTTTAAATACATCTTTATCTATTTAAGACTATTTTAAAATAACTCTTATTTTAAGTATTAATAATAAAACAGTATCTTTTGATAATCTAAAAAAGAAAGTTATCTTGTGAATTTAAAACATAAAAAAAGCGGAGATAAACTCCGCCTTTTCATTATGCGATATTCTTTTAAAGAAAGAATAATTAGAAACGGTAACCCACACCAAACATAAATACAAACGGATCTAAGCGTGTATCAATTGAATGTTTTTCACCTGTACTATCACGGAATTTAACATCAGTTTCGATATTCATCCACCAAACAGATGCATTCAGCATCCAGTTTTTATCGAGGTTATAATCTAAACCTACTTGTGCCGCAAAGCCCCATGAATCCTTAAGATCCAAGTCTGATAAACCTGCGCCTTTACCCGCTGAATTGAATTTTTCATCAAAGAAAGTCGTAAAGTTAAGACCCGCACCTAAATAAGGACGTAGTTTATCTTCTGCACTACCGAAGTAATATTGTGCCATTAATGTTGGTGGTAAATGTTTAATAGTCGCAATTTCACCAAAGTTTGTTAATGAAACTTTATGCTCAAAAGGAGTAGCTGCTAATAATTCCACACCAATATTATCAGTAATCATATACCCGAAGGTTAAACCTAGTTGAGTATTATTATTAGCCTTGAAATGTCCGATATCTAATACATTATCAGAACCTGCATTAGGGCGAACCGTTGCAGTACCCGCACGGAATAAAAAATCACCCGCTTGGTGAGCAAAAGAAATAGAAGGCGCAAGAGTTGCAGCCGCTAAAATAAGCGCAGAAAGTTTTTTCATTATTTAACCCATTCCTGTAATAAGTAAAATCTCCGCTAAAAATATAACCATTTATTGATAATTATGATCTAATGCCGATCACAACTTTGGAATTATTTTTGCAGAAAGTGTTATTTCTCTTTTTATTATTTATCAATGCGATTATTTATAATTGATCCACATCAAATTACCCATTAATACAATTTTTTCTTATAATTAAATTTATTCTTAGTAATATTTTTTGAATAAAAAACATCCTAAAAAGAGGTATTAAAAAATTAAGTTATTTTTATGTTAATATAATGTTTGTTTTGTTTTAAATACTAAGGATATTTTGATGATCCATAGCAAGAAAAAAACCAAATAAGAGAAGTAAGAGAAAATATCCCTTTTTGTTGTTGTAGAAGGTACAATAGCGCGCATTGACTTAGTCTATTTTTATAGGAGCAGTTTCATGCCTACCACGGCACGCACAATCTACCGAGACAGTCTGAATTTTTATAAGAATGAACGACGTAGCATTGTTACCCTTTCCGCTATCCTTGCTATTATTTTAGCGATAGTTCATGTCTTAATTGGCCCTAATCCTCAAGAGTATCAATTGATGATTGAATTTGTGGCTAATTTTAAAAATACACAGCTTTCTTCTACTTCTCCTGCTGAATTAGAAGCAATGTCAAACAGTGTCGTGGGTATCGCCAAAAAAGTGTTATCACTGTATGCATTTGAAACACTACAGCAAAGCATCTTAGTTCTAACCTTATTGATGTTCACTATGGCGATCTCTACAGGTCACAATGTCACCCTAGGTCAAACATTTAATGCCTGTTTACCTCGCTTACCAAAAATGTTTTTACTGATTGTCCTATGCTCTATTTTAATTAGCGCCGGTTTTATGGTGATGATTATTCCTGGCATCATCTTACTCATCGGTTTTGCATTAGCACCGGTTGTTTTAGTGCGCCAACAAAATATGGGAAGTGCAATACGTTTAGGTTGGAAAGTTGGGTTTAGTGAATCTGGCTCACTTATTCCTGCTTTAGGCATTTGGATTTTATTGCAGTTTGGTATTGGTTTTGTGGGCAACCTTACCGTTCAATTACCCGATATTATTCATAATTTCTTATTCTATCTCCTGAAAAATATGGCTTCAGCTTGGTTGATTATTTACTTGTTTCGCTTATTTATGTTGGTTGAGAACAAATACACAACACAACAAACGCGCTAATTTACTCAAAACATAGCTCCCCATAGAATTTACCAATAAAAAATCCCGTGTATAAGTTAACCACTTATCACGGGATTTTACTTTTTACTCAGCACTACTCGTAAAAATGACTAGAATATTTAAGGTGTTGATGTCTGTCCCTCTGTCGGCACTTCTGATATCAACGCGTCGTTATCCTCTGCTTCTTGTTTTAATGCCTCTTTTCTTGCTTCTTTCTGTTTTTCTTTGATCTGCTGGCGGCTTTGATAAAGTCGGATCACAAAATAAAGGTCGGGCGCGATAATCAAGTCATCTTCATTGAGTGAAATCTTATTACGTTCAATCCAGCGATTTAATTCGGTTCTGCGTCCTGCTAAAACCAATTTAACGCCTTTTATTCGCAATTCTCGTATTAGTTCATCAATGGCCGCAAATACGCTGACATCATCATAGGTAAAGCTTACGGCAGCATCTACCGCTAACCATGCAGGTCGTTGAGGCGCGCTATCAACAAGTTGAAGCACCCGTTTTTTAAAATAACCCACATTAAAATAAGTCAGTGGTGAATTAAAACGGTACATCATTAGGCCATCAATAGGTTCAATACCATTATCTTTATTCATTGAGTGAACCATACCCTGTTCATCAATACCTAATAACTGATCGCTTGGGCGAAAAACAATACGTAAAAACTGTAACAAACCTAATAAAACAGCAAAGCCGATACCGTTAATTAGTCCTGCCAATAACACGGCTAATAATGTAAATGATGCCAATGTAAATGCTTGCTTATTACGTTTACGATAAGACCAAATATGACGAATACTCAGCAATGACCATGAAGAGACGATCAACACAATTCCCAGTGATGATAATGGAATATAAGCAAGAAAATCGGTCATAAATAATAGCACTAGCAAAATAACCAGTGCAGCAATAATGGAAACTAATTGCGTTTTACCACCAACAGAATCATTGACTGCGGTACGGCTACTTGCCGCACTTACCGCAAATCCTTGAGAAAGCGCTGCCGCAATGTTGGCAATACCTAATGCTTTTAACTCTTGGTCTGCATCAACATCATAGCCATTTTTGCTAGCAAAACTACGAGCCGTCATCATAAAACTGACAAAGCTAATGACAGCCAAGTTTATGGATGGAACCAATAGTTCTCGTAATACACCGGGATGAAATCCACTCATGGATACAACAGGTAAAAACAGATCAACATTGCCTGCGTCTTTATTCACAATAGCAATGCCATAACTGACTAAATCAAATTGCCAACTGAGATAAGTCATCACAACCATGGCAATTAAAGGCGCTGGCCATCGGCTACGAAAATAACGAATACCTAATAGTAACGCTAATGTTATCGCCGACATTAATACCGTGGGTAAATGGGCATCCATTAATCGAAATGGGACTTCAATTAATTTTTCAATTAAATGCTCAGGGGAAGTATCAAACCCAAATACTTTGCTAATTTGCCCCACCATAATGGTGATCGCAACCCCATTTAAAAGTCCTTGAAGAATAGGACGCGAAAGAAAATCAGTAAAAGCACCTAATCGAAAATGGCTGGCTAAAATACACCAAAAACCCGTCATTGCCGTCATAATAATGGCTAATTGCCACCGCGTATTCTCATCCCCTGCCGATAATGGAATAACAACCGCCGCAATAACCGCACACGTTGCTGCATCAGGCCCTGTTATTAATTGGCGAGACGTACCAAATAAAGCATAAATAATCATGGGAAGAATACAGGCATATAACCCAACAATAGCGTTAATCCCTAATAATTCGGTATAAGCAATTGCGACAGGCAATGCAACCGCAGCAACAGAAAGCCCTGCTTTTAAATCATAACCAAAGTATTTACGCTTATAATTAAACAATAAGCCTAATCCTGGCATCCATTTTATTATTCTTTTTCCGTTCATTGATTTCCTCTTATCAGAAATACTTTTTTATTTATGCATTCATCAAAAAGTGGCGGTAATGTTGATGAGTTACTGAATCATATACTAGAGTAATATTTAAATCCTCTTCCATTACTTAAGCTTTAATTTAAATTTGACATAAATACAATTATGTTGATTTTTCATTGAGTTATTTCAGATAAAAATAACACTTGTTGTGTAATTTAACGTGCCATAGTTAAAGATATGCAATTGTTTACCCATTTTCTGTCACTTTGCATTAGAATAGCCACGTTTATGAATTTAATTACATAGGTTCCTATCTGTTATGAAAAATGGCTGGCTTAAGCAATTACTTGATTTCGCTCCACTATTAGTCTTTTTTATCTTCTATAAATGGCAAGATATTTTCTATGCTTCAGGTGCATTAATTGTCGCGACGTGGATCTCTGTCGGCTTAACATGGCTTATTTTCCATAAAGTTGAGAAAGCCCCCCTCATTACCGCCGTGGTTGTCACTATTTTTGGCTCATTAACTATTTTCTTCCATTCTGCTGATTTTATTAAATGGAAAGTCACTGCTATTTATGCCATTTTTGCCGTTGTATTAATTGGTATGCAGTTATTTACGCCAAAAACATTAATGGAAAGAATGTTAGGTAAAGAACTTGCCATGCCACCAGCTAACTGGAAAAAAGTAAATATAGCTTGGGTTATTTTCTTTTTTGCTTGTGCGGTAGGTAATATTTACGTGGCATTCTCTTTACCCGAAGAGACTTGGGTTAATTTTAAAGTCTTTGGCTTAACTATTTTGACCTTCATCTTTACGATCGCCAGTGTGGTGTATATCTGGAATAACCGTTTACCAGAAGAACACGCTGAAGATGAAGTAACACAAAATGATGAACATGAATTATCAGATGGTATGACAAAACAAGCCTCTAAACCAACGTCACACGATGCGCATTCAAAATCTGAATAATTATTTTTATTTTATTGGGAGATGTGTGCTCTAAATAACTCAAGCGTAGCTAGGCGACAAGTGAGTAAGTCGCTAGGAGCATACAATAGTATGTGACTCATGCGAATGAACGCAGTCAACAACACTGCAACTTGAAGTACGACGAGTCACGCTACAGCTTGAAGTATGACGAGAAACATCTCTTTGGTTTCAACATTATTTACAGATACTTTATATCCCATGACTGAACAACAATCTTTGCCTAACGGTGAGCTCGTTTTACGCACCCTTGCCATGCCTGCTGATACTAACGCCAATGGTGATATTTTCGGTGGCTGGTTAATGTCTCAAATGGACATTGGTGGTGCAATTTTAGCGAAAGAAATTGCGTTAGGTCGTGTCGTTACTGTAAGTGTAACGGGCATTACCTTTCTTAAACCGGTTGCTGTTGGCGATGTCGTTTGTTGCTATGCGCGTTGCTTAAAAACAGGTAACTCTTCAATTACTGTTAATATTGAAGTCTGGGTTAAGAAAGTCGCCACAGAACCTGTCGGCCAACGTTATCGAGCAACAGAGGCAGTATTTACCTACGTTGCCGTTGATGAGAACAACTCAGCGCGCCGATTACCTGAAGGTAAAGCCCACTTCACGCTAACAAGTACAATGGAATAAAACGCCATTACGACAATTCGATTACAACGAATAGCGTGAAAACATTAAAAATTAAATACTAAAAAGGCACTGATTAAAGTGCCTTTTATTTATCTGGTATCAAATGTCGATATTGCTTTTTTAGCTATATCTACTAATTTTTATCAAAATTAGCTTGCTGATATCCCTGTTAATTTAAATTCAATAATCGCAATTTTTCCTTTATAAGGAATTTTTTCATAACGCCATTGGCGCATTGCCCTTTTAACATCTCGCTCAAAGACATTTTTTGGATCAGCCGAAATAATTTCCACATTATCGACTCGTCCATCAGCATCAACATCAAAACGCACTTTGACAGAACCTTCAATCCCCACAGCTTGCGCGCGTGGGGGGTATATAGGTAACCCTTGACGTACCGCATTAGGGACTTTACCTTCACCACTACTGGCTACTGCAACCGGTTTCTCATCACCTTTATCACTTGGCTTTGCCGTCGGATTAAGATTTTTAAGATCATTGCCTTTATTTACAACTAAAGGTTGTGGTCGCTCAACAGGCGGTTTCGGTTTCTCTACCGGTTTTGGTTTTGGCTTAGGTTTCGGTTCTGGTTTTTTCTCTATCGGTTTTTCAATAACAGGTTTCACATCTGGAATAGGCTCAGGCTCTGGTTCGGGTTCGACAACCGGCTCAGGTTCTGGAGGCGTGACTTCTTCAACCACAGGTTCTGGTTCACCAGCAGGCTCCTGCGCAGCAAATGCCAACATTTGTATAGAGATAGGTTCAGGTGTTACTGGCTCATCTTCTATAACATAGAACATCGCTGCTGCAACCAGTGAGGCATGCAGACAGAGTGATATGAATACCCAAAGCTTCCAACGCATAACGTCTCTTATTTCACCTAAAGAAAAAATAATGCCCCTAGTTTAAATGCAAATAGCAATCATATTCAATAACGTTTATCAAAATGATTGATATTAACTGTTAAAAAGTGAATTTATGAGTTCCATTCTATGTGTTGTACAAACAAAAGTGCTCTGTGTTTTTTTGATGTATCAAGTTTACGTAGTTTATAAATTCGGAAATTACGACGAGATTGCCCCTCTAACCATCGGCGACGTTTACGTAATACTTGCCTCATCATTCGCCAGCGTGCAACTTCATTCCTACTGTGTCTCATGCTATCAGCACCTATTTTTCAAATAAGTGATGTATTATAAGACGTTCATTTTGTGATCCAAGAGCTGATTTATAGTTTGCTTGATTTTCATTCATTCTTTGAGCATTTCTCACAAAGAAAAAATAAATAAAGAGTTGTATCTTATTGCTTATTTAATGCTTATCTCTTATGAAAGAGATTTGACAGAGATAATAATCCTGATTTAATAACAACATTCGGCAAATAACAAAAATAATGAACTATTTTTAGTAAATTGCCTTTAGCTTATCCATGCGATTCATTTTCAACGGAAAATAGCTCTACTATGACAACATTTTATACTGTATTAAGTTGGCTAACCTTTTTCTTCTATTGGCTATTAATTGCTGGGGTCACTTTTCGTGTCCTGATGCATCGGCGTCCTGTGACATCAACAATGACCTGGTTACTGATCATCTATATCCTACCATTAGTTGGTGTCATCGCTTATTTTGCCTTTGGTGAATTACACCTTGGCAAGCGACGCGTTGAACATGCAAAGCAAATGTGGCCATCCGTTGTGGCTTGGCTTGAAGACTTAAGAAAATGTAAGCATATTTTTGCTACGAGTACGAGTGATGTTGCAACGCCCCTTTTTCAACTCACCGCTAAACGCCAAGGAATTAAAGGTGTTAAAGGGAATAAAATTGAGCTTTTAACGACGTGTGAAGATTCACTAAATTCAATTACACGCGATATTAATAATGCTCGTAATAATATTGAAATGGTCTTTTATATTTGGCAATCAGGTGGCTTAGTTGATGAAGTTACTGATGCGCTAATCAACGCCGCTAAGCGTGGTGTAAAATGTCGCATCATGGTGGACTCTGCGGGAAGTTGGAACTTCTTTCGAACCAAAGGCCCTGATGTTATGCGAGCAGCAGGTATTGAATTTGTAGAATCATTGCATGTTAATTTGTTTCGTTTTTTCTTGCGCCGCATGGATTTACGTCAACACCGAAAAATCGTATTGATTGATAACTATATTTCTTATACTGGAAGTATGAATATGGTTGATCCTCGCTATTTCAAACAAGATTCAGGTGTGGGGCAATGGATTGATATTATGGTAAGAATGGAAGGTCCTGTTTCTACCACATTAGGTATGATTTATGCCTTTGACTGGGAAATGGAAACTGGCGAGCGCCATTTACCCCCTCCTCCTGATGATAATATTATGCCTTGTGAACAAGAAAGCGGGCATACAACACAAGTTATCGCATCAGGGCCAGGCTTTCCTGATGAGCTTATTCAACAATCGTTAATTACGGCCATTTATTCAGCTAGAAAAGAATTAGTCCTCACAACACCTTATTTTGTACCTAGTGATGATCTTGCTCATGCTATTTCGACAGCCGCTATGCGAGGCGTTGAGGTCAGCATTATTGTGCCTCGTAGTAATGACTCTTTTCTTGTACGTTGGGCAAGTCGTGCATTTTTTACAGAAATGCTTGAAGCAGGTGTGAAAGTCTTTCAGTTTGAGGATGGCTTATTACATACCAAAAGCGTCATGGTTGATGGGCAACTTAGTATGGTCGGCTCAGTGAATCTTGATATGCGAAGCTTGTGGCTAAACTTTGAAATTACTGTCGTTATTGATGATGAAGGTTTTGGTAGCGATTTAAGCATTGTACAATATGATTATATTGCCCGTTCTACTGAGTTGACGCTACAAGAGTGGGAAAAACGCCCTTTCTTAAATCGTGTATTAGAACGTATCTGCTATTTCTTTAGCCCTCTGTTATAACAGAAATGTTATAATCCAAAAGATCATAAAGATAGGCAACAATATATTTTGCTTAATACGCAAACAGCCTATAAACAACACAAAAACTATTGGAATACTAAACAGGCATTACCATGAATCAACCAACCTTACTCAGTGAAGACGAAGCCCTAGAACAAGCTTATGATTTATTTTTAGCTCAAGCGGCTGATAATTTAGATGTTGCCGATCAATTACTTTTTAATCTGCAATTTGAAGAAAGAGGTGCTGCAGAGGTGGTTCCATTAGGTAATGATTGGCAATTTATTGTCGGCCTTCCAATTACATCAGCCCGTTTTAGTGAAGTGATTATTGGACTTGCGCCTGACGATGATTCCGATATTGATGATATTTTTGGCCGAGTATTAATTAGTCGCGACCCACTACAACCGATGTTTCATATTATCTGGAAATTATAATCACTTCTATCTTCACCTGCTTATATTTTAGCGGGTGATTTTTATTTCAGAGAGAAATAAAATGAGTGAAAGCCACTTTATCATTGATACTATTTTTGCCTTAGCTTTCTTTGGTGCATTTTACTGGTATATCTGCGTAGCTATTATTATCGTCATGCTCTATGCCACAGTAAAAACACAAAAAACGTTATTTCGTATCTTATTTATACTCATTGCTTTAATTTTTACTTATTTACCCTTCATGCAATATCTTTGGTAAAAATTAAACAAACAAAATCAAAAGCGCCCTATCAGCGCTTTTTCCTTTATTTTTATTTGGGCTTCTTATTTATATAAATAATATTAATTACTGACGCAAACTCACAGCAATACGATTAAAAGCATTCATTAATCCAATAGCCAATGTTAGATCACTCATTTCTGTATCTGTAAAATACGCTTTAACCTGCTGATAAATATTATCATCCGTATTGTTTGCTGAAATATTACTGACAGCCTCTGCCCATAATAATGCAGCTCGCTCTTTATCAGTAAAACGCTCACTTACTTGCCAGCCATTTAGTGCATCTAATTTATTTTGAGCAACATGATGATTACGCAATGAATTATTGTGCATTTCTAAACAGAAAGCACAGCCATTAATTTGAGACACTCTTAAATAGATAAGCTCAATCAACGTGATATCCAGTGAACTATCTTCTAATGCTGTTTTACATTGAATTAAGCCCGCATAAGCTGTAGGACTGAGTTTTGGGTAAGATAAGCGAAGCTTTGACATAATTTCCTCACAATTCACAATAAAAACAAACTCACAACCAACTGTATATAAACACAGTAACAATATATTCAATTTATGGTGATGTGTTTATCAATTTTGTGGTATTTGTGTTTAGAGATGACAATCTTCAGTATAAGCAACTTAATTTACTACTTATTCTTTATTAGATAGATGTCACTTATTATGAGTTATATCCGTTATTCAAAGCATTTGGATGAATGAGCAATAGTTAAAAACATTGTGCCTTCTCTTGTCAGCGTACTGTCTTTTTTTATTGGTGGTGATTTCACCATTCTATCGATTTCAGTTGAAGAAAATTTATCACTTGCTTCATTATAAAAACACAAACATTGATCTTTGCTCACGTTACTATAGATATTTAGTGTATTCATACAATACTCAATAACTTTATTTTCTTGTGATTCAGAACACGCGGGTAGTAAAAATAAAGATAAAATAATAATTAATGTTTTTTTCATAACTATTCCACTGTTGTGTTAGATTCATTTAATTATGAAAAAATTATTTCATTAAAGCGGGGAAATTATCACGATATAAATCAAATTTAAGTGGATAATTATTATTTACACCAGACAAATAGAGAGAATATTTTACTTTCCTCTCTATTCTATATTTTTCATCTTTTTTATTTAGTATTTATACTTATTTTATTTAATCTTAAATGTAACAATGGAAAAGGATTTCCTTGTCCATCTAACTCAGAACGCCCTATTTGCTCAAATCCCATATGAAAATAAAAACCAATTGCTTGAGGATTTTGTTCATCTACATCTAATTCATCAATATGCAGTGTATTTATCGCGAAAGTTGCAAGTAATTTACCGCAACCATGCCCTCTAGAATTCGCATCAAAAAATAGCATTTCTAACTTATTTTCTGCTGTACCTAAGATCCCATGAATAACATTATTATGGTCTATCGCAATATAGGTATTAAGCATAGGAAAATACTGTTCTACAATATCTTTTTTAAGCGATAAGATGATCTCTTCGGATAGAAATGTATGCGTAGCTCTAACCGACGATTCCCAAACTGCAATCATTTCATCATAGTGTGAAGATTCTGCTTTTATTACAGTTAACATACTTTTCTCTCCATAAAATATGGCATCTTAAAACACATCAATTGAAAATCAATCTCCCCTAATAAAAAACACACGTTTAGTGTGTGTTAAATAGGTTTTTAATAAGTTAAGATCAAAAATAGAGAGATAAGCGTTTACAATTATATTAAATAAAAAAGGTTGGCTAATATTTCTGCCAACCCTTTTATTGATACATCAAGCTAAATTACCACTCAAAGTTAACACCCGCACCATACATTAAATCACCCGAATTTGATGTTGATGTAGAAACACTGGCTTTAGCTGCTATATTTTCATTAAAACGATAACCACTCCCTACAGCTATTGCGTTTTCAGAATTATATCCACCCATTGCAGCACTCACGTTAAATTTACCAACACTATAAGGTTGAAATAAATTGGCCGTTGCTGCTGACATCGCAAATCCACGTTTCATTTTGTCATCAAAATCATTTATACGGCTTTCTAGTTTATCAATACGTGCACTATTATGATTTGCTAAATTCCATGCATTATTCGCTGTTTTATTAGCAATATTCGCCGTATTATTCGCAGCATTTGCCGTGTTATTGGCAATATTTGAAGTGTAATATGCGTTATTGGCTGTAGTATTAGCCGTATTAGCAATCGTTTTAGCATCAACAGCTGTTGATTGCGCATTATCAGCACTCACTTGTGCTTTATCTGCACTTGTTTGTGCCTTATTTGCACTATCTTGAGCTTTATTAGCTGTCGTTAACGCCGTTCCTGCCGTTGTTTTAGCTTCATTTGAATTTATTAATGCCGTATTCGCCGTTGTTTTTACTTCGTTTACGGTTGTTTTTACTTCATTAACCGAAGTAAGCGCCGTATTTGCTGTGGTTTTTGCATCTGTTGCAGTTGTTAAAGCAGTATCAGCCGTTGTTTTCACTTCGTTTACGGTTGTTTTTACCTCATTAACCGAAGTAAGCGCCGTATTTGCTGTGGTTTTTGCATCTGTTGCGGTTGTTAAGGCAGTATCAGCTGTTGTTTTCACTTCGTTTACGGTTGTTTTTACTTCATTAACCGAAGTAAGCGCCGTATTTGCTGTGTTTTTTGCATCTGTTGCGGTTGTTAAGGCAGTCGTTGCCGTTGTTTTTGCATCTGTTGCTATTGCTTTAGCATCATTTGCTGTTGTTAATGCCGTCGTTGCCGTCGTTTGGGCCTCTGTTGCCGTTGTTAATGCCGTTGTTGCCGTCGTTT
>NZ_JABUYL010000025.1 GCF_014897315.1 Proteus sp. FME41
AAGATAAAGAAAGTGGCTTGTATTACAATCGCTTTCGCTACTATGATAAGGACACAGGGCAATATATTTCGCCTGATCCTATCGGATTATTAGGTGGCTTTAATCCGTATGGGTATGTGCATTGTCCAACGGGGTGGATAGATCCGTTTGGGTTGAGTGGAACTCGCCTCCCCAAAACCAATGGATATTGGGATGGTGTACCAGGAGAAAGCAACTGGTTCTCTAATAACAAACTTGTTAATGCTGTCACTGGTGGTAAGCCTGTGCCATTTTCAAATGGTCGGCCAGATTTTTCACCTTGGTCAAAAGGTTCTATAATATTTGAAGCTGGTGTTCTTGATGGAAGTAGAAATGACTTTACAGAAGTATATAAATATATTGCTAAGCAAAAAGGAATAACACAAACTGCGGCTAAAGATTTGTTATCAACAAATAAAATTACTCCACATCACTTTAGCACAACAGAGATAATTTTAGTACCAACTGATTTGCATGGAAACGTTCCACACATCGGTTCAGCATCCGATATGAGAAACTCAAATAAAGGTAAAAAATGATATACAAACTTAAATCCTTAAAAGTAAGGTTTACTTCCATTGAAGTAAGTAAAAAAATTACCCTTTTAGAAAATCTTGAGAGAATAACAGGTGTATTACCTAAGGATTATCATGATTTTTTATTATATTTTGGCAGTAATGTAAAATTTGATGCAATAGTAATTTTCAAAGGTATTGAATCTTCACCGTGGGCCGATGATAAAGGATTTGATACTATCGATTATTTTTATGGTTTAAATAATATCAATAATGAATATACTATTTTTGAAATGATTGAAACGTATAAAAATGATCTTGAAATGAAATTAATACCCATTGGTTTTTCATCTGGTGGAAATCAAATATGTATATGTACCCAAAGAAATATGAAAGGCACTATATGGTTTTGGGATCATGAAGAATTCTCCCTTTTTAAGAATGAACAAATTGTTTCAGGATTAACATTAGTTGCTCATGACTTTAAAGAATTTATTGATAAGCTTGAAATAGAAAATAACATTTCGCCCTCAAAAGCTATAGGTGGCTATCTTGATTTTTAACTTTAAGTTAACAAAAAAGCTTATTATAATAAATATCTAGTGCAATATGTATTATATTATAGAAGAAACATATGAAGATGAATATTATACAGATGCTGTAGTCGAAAACATACAAGAGATTTTAGACTATAAAGTATCTTTACCTGAAAAATTAGGAAATAACTTTCCTAGATTAATGGTAAAAGTAATATCTAAAAATAAGCCCACTGATTTTTTATGAGTGGCCCAATATTAATAGTTTCCAAAGAGTTAAAAGATATATTTGATAGATTTAATTCTAAAATAGAATACTTTCCTGTTTCTCTTATCCATAAAAAAACAATATATGAGAATAATTTTTATTTTGCTCATGTACTGTGTGATATAGATTTTATTGATAAAGAAAAATCCATCTATACGATGGATCGTGGTTATTTTGATGAAATAGAGAAACTAGTTATAAACGAAGATATACTAAATAATGAACCCATCGTAATATTGACTAAATCATTTTTAAGAGTTTTGATTATAAATGAAGAGCTTTTTAAAGAAATAAATAAATTAAGCATTACAGGAATTAATTTTTCAACAACATATTAGCCTACATTTAGACGCAAGCCGGAAAAACTTATTGGTCTATCCGGCCTTGTAACATCATCTAATTTTACTCTATTTATAATTATCAATACGATAAAGCCTTTAATCTGGTCAATATTGATGATGCTCGCTGGAACCGCACACAATATCGCTATAACGCCAACGACCAAATTGTTGAAACCCAATACAGCAACCAGTTTGAATGCCAAAGCGAGAAGTTTCAGTACGATAACAACTTAAATATCACCGAGCACCAGTTTATTCCGTCTGATGCACAAGGTGCGTTTTTACAACTGACACAACAGCAACAAAAAGGCCGTGTCACTCGCCGTATCACCGCCAAAGGTTATCAAGATTATCACTATGATATTAATGGTCGATTAACGCAAAAAGGGGTTCATCAACACGGTTTTCGAGCAAAAACATGGTATTACCAATGGAATACGCTTAATCAACTTATTGCCTGTTTTAATCCTGAAGGAGAATGTTGGCGTTACACTTACGATGCCTTTGGGCGACGACTAAGCAAAAGTAAGGTGGTCGATAATCGCCCTATTTCACCGCCCAATTCACCGTTTAAAAATAAACGCATTCAGCGTGTTGATTACCTGTGGTCTGGCGACCAAATGGTGCAAGAGACCCCTATTTATGCCGATGGCACACCGGCTTATGATTCGCAAATTCAGTGGCTCTATCAACCCGGCGAAATCACCCCAACAGCCCGTTATCAACGTGGAAAACTGCAT
This sequence comes from Proteus sp. FME41, assembly GCF_014897315.1. GTDB lineage: Bacteria > Pseudomonadota > Gammaproteobacteria > Enterobacterales > Enterobacteriaceae > Proteus. The sequence goes on from NZ_JABUYL010000025.1 coordinate 2,419, forward strand.
TATGTCGTCACTGACCATCAAGGTACACCACGCGAAATCTTTAGCGAAAAAGGCATTGTCAGCTGGGCAGGACGGTTAAATACCTGGGGACAAATGGCGTTTTGGCAATCTCACGATGATTATGCCGATAACGACCCTGAATATACCGAATGTCATTTTCGGTTTGCCGGACAATATGAAGATAAAGAAAGTGGCTTGTATTACAATCGCTTTCGCTACTATGATAAGGACACGGGGCAATATATAAAAAACAATCGTGGTGAGAACGTACGATGAGAGAAAACTATAAATTATTATGACTACTTACTACTATTATAATGAATTTTTACTTACTTTATATGTACACCTAAGGCAAACAGAGTTATCTATAATTAGAGGCTTAAGCGATAGATGGAAACCTGCAAGTATTTATTTGAAGAAAAATTAATTAATTACTAAATTTAATAGACATGTTAAACTTAAATAAAGTTAGCTTTAATGAGGGTTTTTATAGATCTCTTATTAAATTTTATTTTAGATAAAAAGGGAATAAATTTATCACATCCAGAAAAGTTGATGATATATATCTATTATTAAAAATCCTTAATGAAGTTACCACTGCCCCCTTTTTTTTACAAGGAGATAATAAAAGTTCAGGATGAAATAAAAAAGAGAGTTAATTGCAAATAAAGAAAAACATTAGTGGATAATATAGAACATTATAACTAAAGTTTCCATGATAAGTTTATACCATTAACAAAACAACCAACACCAAACAAAAAAACAAAAAAACAAAAAAACAAAAAAACAAAAAAACAATAAATTAAACAAGATACAATATAAATCAATAAATAAAAATGACATCAATATCATAATTTAAAGCATTAATACGAAAGTCATTTAATATAAAAATTTAATTAAAGAGAGAATATATGAAAGTTGCATTAATTATTAAAAATAGAGAAACTAATAAAGTAGATTTAATTAAAATTATTCGTCATTATTTTAATATAGAAATAAGTTTAATACTAAAAAATATCGCTCTAGGTGAACCTATTTTTGTTAAAGAATTATTTGATGAAACATATGAACTTAATTTTTCAATTCAACTTTTAAATATTATAGAAAATTTAGATCACTTTAATATTGCCTACTCTCTTTATGAATTAAGTTATCAAGAAGAATACTTAAAAGATCAGCAATATGGCGAAATTACAATCGATATTATAAAAAACATGATCACATCACGAAACCAAGATTTAGATCAATTTTATGATTAAAGGTAAATAAAAAAGACTATTGTCATCAACAAAATTATCAACTTGACACCAATAAAAAGCAGAGAGAATATTATAATGTTCCTTTATATTTGAGTGAAATAGATAAAAAACTCACAGGATAAAACTGAGTTCTATCAAATTATTTTAAATTTGACCAATATCCAGTGCAATTGGTTATTTTTATTTAAGTTAAATATCAAACTCACTATAATCTATAAATAATTCCGCTCTCATTTCTATAACTCACATTTAAAAATACTTAAGCACTTCTTTTAAATTCTGACATGTTAATTTAACTTAATTTCCTACCTCACCTCCATTTTAATTTACCAACATAATAATAAACACTGGTAACATTATCACTACTTATAAAACCGTTCTATTTTTCATCAGAAAAATATTAAAATCTAAAAAAAACAATATTATGAAGCCTAAGATAAATTAACCTTATTTATCTTAGACTTACCATTACATAAAATAAATAATTCACTATGAAATTTCCATTTTCCATATTTGCAATTTAAATTAAATATAAATTAATTTATTCCTATCGAATTGCATAATATGAGTAAAACAGATAAAAAAACTTACTTAGAAAGCTAAATCATTATATTTAAATTAAATACAATACTAATTAATTGTAAGGAAAAGTAAAAACAATTAAATATTTCTTATTGACTCAAGGACGGTTTTATATAAAACTAAATGCATATATTAGAAAAATTACTTATTATTTTATTTTTAGTTATTATTTTGTTTCTACCAGGAAAATTAAACTCATATAAGGTGATTATATTATTACCTAGGATAGGTATTTCTTAATTTAAATTATTCACAACACGTTGAGTATTTAATTAAGAACTTAAGCTAAATAAGGAGCTTAGTTTAAATGAGTAAAAATACTCTTGGTAGTGTTGCGCCAAAAGAACGTATTAATATCAAATACATCCCTAATGATGGTGGTGTTCAATCTGAAGTCGAATTGCCTTTAAATATGCTGATCGTGGGTGATATGAAAGGTAAGACAGAAGAAACCCCGATTGAAGATCGGAAAACCATTTCTATTAATCAGAACAACTTTAATTCTGTTATGGAAAACGCGGGTATTAATCTTAATATTGCGGTTCCAAATGCATTAGATGAAAAAAGTGAATCTGACCTTAACATCAATTTAGAGATTAAATCACTGCAAGATTTTTCTCCTGACAATATTGCACGCCAAGTTCCTGAGCTAAAAAAACTATTAGAACTAAGAGAAGCGCTTGTTGCGCTAAAAGGCCCTCTTGGCAATATCCCTGCTTTTAGAAAACGTCTGCAAGAACTTCTGGAAAATGAAGCAACACGCGAACAGTTACTGAAAGAACTTGATATTGCTAGCCAAAAATAATGTTTACAGAGGATGACCTTATGTCTTTAGTTAATGAAGCACAACAAGAACAGGCTGCAATATCTAGTGGTTCTTTGCTTGACGAAATTATGGCGCAATCAAGAATGTCGCCAGAAACCGAAGCCTATAATATTGCTAAACAAGGTGTAGCTGCTTTTATTAGTAATATTTTTGCTAATCCATCAGAAGAAGAGCCGATTAATAAGCTCTTAATTGATAAAATGCTCGTTGAGTTAGACACACAATTAAGTGCTCAAGTTGACCAAATCTTACATGCACCGAAATTTCAAGAAATTGAGTCATCATGGCGTTCACTAAAATTGCTAGTTGATCGTACTGATTTTCGTGAAAACATTAAAATCAATATCTTACATGCAACAAAAGAAGAGCTATTAGAAGATTTTGAATTCTCACCTGAGATTGTTCAATCTGGGTTCTACCAGCATGTTTACTCTTCTGGTTATGGTCAATTTGGTGGTGAACCTGTTGCGACAGTGATTGGGAACTATGCATTTAATAACACCACACCTGATTTAAAATTAATGCAATATGTCAGTGCGGTGGGGGCAATGGCTCACGCTCCCTTTATTTCATCCGTTTCGCCTAATTTCTTAGGTATTAGTAGTTATGCTGAATTACCCGCTATTAAAGATCTGAAATCTGTCTTTGAAGGCCCTGCTCATACGAAATGGCGCTCACTACGCGAATCTGAGGATGCACGTTATTTAGGCTTAACCGCACCTCGTTTTTTAGTGCGCTTACCTTATTCACCAACAGAAAATCCAATTAAGTTATTTAATTACTCTGAAGATGTGAAACAAGATCACGAGCATTATTTATGGGGCAATACTGCATTCTTATTAGCAAGTTGCATTAATGACAGCTTTGCTAAATATCGCTGGTGTCCAAATATTATTGGCCCTCAAAGTGGCGGTACTGTTGGTGATTTACCTGTTCATAATTTTGAAGCTATGGGTGAGTTACAAACCAAGATCCCAACAGAGGTTTTAGTCACTGACCGACGTGAGTTTGAATTAGCAGAAGAAGGCTTTATCACCTTAACGATGCGTAAAGGTAGCGATAATGCAGCATTCTTCTCTGCAAACTCGGTACAAAAACCGAAAAATTATCCTAATACACGTGAAGGAAAATTAGCAGAAACTAACTATAAGTTAGGTACTCAGCTTCCTTACATGTTTATTATCAATCGATTAGCTCACTATATTAAAGTACTACAACGCGAACAAATTGGCTCATGGAAAGAGCGTCAAGATCTTGAGCGTGAACTTAATATCTGGCTAAAACAATATATTGCGGATCAAGAAAATCCACCCGCAGATGTTCGTAGTAGACGCCCTCTTCGCTCGGCTCAAATCCAAGTACTGGATGTTGATGGTGATCCAGGTTGGTATCAAGTGGCTATTCAAGTTCGTCCTCATTTTAAATATATGGGTGCAAACTTTGAATTATCACTTGTTGGTCGCTTAGATAAGGAATAAGTGCGATGACAGCTCTGTATAACTTGGAAGATAACCCCACTTCCAGTTTATTTGAGCGCATTCAAGGGAAGAGTATAGGCTCTTCCCAACGCGCCAAAATCCAAGCGTTACTCATGTCAATTAAGCAAAATTTAAATCAAATTTTAAATAGCAGACCTTTAGGTTGCCAAAGTACACCGGCTCTAGGTGTGCCTGATTTAAATGACGCGACATTAACAGGAGTCGATTTCAAGGTTTATTTGTCCAATATTATTGCAGATTGCATTACCACTTATGAACCTAGAATAACCAATGTCACTGTTCATTTTATAGAAAATGAAGCAGAACCGTTGTCACTACAATTTAATATTACGGCTTTTATTTTATTAGAAAATCAAAATCAGTTTATTGAATTTAATGTGCAATTAGACAGCAACCGTAGATACCAATTGACGCAATTTTAATATGTCTTCAAATCACTATTTTGATAATGAATTAAGTTACCTAAATAAGCTTGAACAGTATGTCGCAACTGAAAAACCACAGCTTATTAATCAAATATCTGAAAAGGTACGTGATCCTGATGTCGCACGTCTTTTAGATGGTATTGCTTATTTATCCGGTAATTTACGAGAACAAATAGATAGACAATTTCCTGAACTGACAAACAGCTTAGTGAATATGCTATGGCCTGCTTATGCACGCCCTTTTCCTAGCATGACAATAATGGAATATCGAACTGAATCCTCTCAAAAATGTGCTGTTAAAATAATGAAAGGGCAGCCATTTGTTAGTCGTCCGCAATATATTCAAAATGATTTATCTGAGAATGATGATGATAATTGGCACCAATGCCAATTTACACAATGTCGCGATTTATGGGTGATCCCAACACAGATAACTCATATGACCCAAAATAAAAATACGCTGGATATTCATTTTTCTCTAAACCAATTACAGCCACTAGCAACAGTTGGCTTAGAGAAACTGTGTATTTATCTTAATGGACTTTCTTATACGACAACTCAGCTATTTTATTTATTAAACAATAAAGTCAAAAAAGTCAAAATAATTACAGATAAACATCAATTTGCATTAGATAACTTCTCTGTCGAGCCTATCGGCTTTCATGCTGAAGACTCGCTTTTGCCTTACCCCAAAAATAGCTATGAGGGATATCGTTTATTACAAGAGTATTTTTGTTTTCCTCAGGCCTTTATGTCTTTAGCTCTAAAGGGATTAGACAATATTCCACCCGCTCTAAATACTGATACTTTTAGATTATCAATTCAATTTGATTGTGATATTCCAGAAGCGATGCTGATTACAGAAGATAGTGTAAAAATAAATAGTGTTCCTGCGGTTAATTTATTTGAATCGGAGAGTGAAGCAATTAATTTGACAGGAAAAGAAACAGAATATGTTTTAAATAAAAGCCATAAAAGACAAGATTGCTATGATATTTTTTCAATAAATACTATTCAAGGTTTACGGTATATTCCAAATCAACGTGCTTATATTACGCATTACACCGCTTTTGAAAGTTTTCATCATCAAAATAATCAAGAAAATCCAGAAAGGACTGGCTATTATCGCTTAAAAATCGCACATCACAAATCCAATTATGGTTATCAACATACTTTATCATTTGTGCGAAATAATGAAGAAAATTGGCTCAACTGTGAAGAGAGCATTTCAGTCTCAATGAACTGCACTAATCGTACTTTGGCGTCTTCTTTATCTTCTCATTCGATAAAACTTGATGAATATACGGTTATTTCAGGCATTTTATCGGCAAGCAATATCATTAAACCAACAAAAGCGCTTTATCCTTTGTTAGGAAATACGTTGTATTGGTCAGAACTCACTAACTTATCTATTAATTATCAATCTTTATTAAGCTTAACAGCACTCAAGCAGATTTTACAATTATATGATTTTAAAGCGACTTTTTATCAGCAATCTGCGCGTCAATCGCAAAAATGCCTTGATGCAATAACAGATTTAAAAACAGAGTCTATTGAATATTTATATAAAGGTTTGCCTGTTAGAGGTGTAAAAACAACATTATCAATACATCAAAGTGCTTTTATTTCAGAAGGTGCAATGTATCTATTTTGTTCTGTATTAGCACAATTCTTCACCCTTTATACCAGTGTTAATATGTTTCACGAATTGGAAGTCATTAATTTAGATAATAAGGAAATTTATCTTTGGCCAGCGAAAATAAACCAGCAAATACTCAAATAGCAGATATTGAGAAAATAGAACGCTGGCTAAATAATAAAGCTGGCAAATCTATTACTGAATATAGCTTTTACCAATTAGTTGAGTTGCTTAATAAATTACATACTCAAAAAACAGTACTGAATAATGAAAGCGCTATTCAGTTTAGATCAAGCGCGAATACCGCATTTCCAACTCGAGATGTCGTTTCGTTACGCCAAGATAAACAAGGTCAATTCGATTTAGAAGTTTCCTTTTTAGGCTTGCATGGTAGCCAATCCCCATTGCCAGGCTATTACCTCGATCATTTTGCATGGGAAGAAGCACAACAAACTAACCAACTGACTGATTATCTGAATTTATTTAATCATCGCTTAATCACATTGCTTCACCGCATATGGCGGAAATACCGCTATTACATCTGCTTTGAAGATGGTGGCCATGATGCATTTTCCCGTTATATGTTTTCTCTTGTGGGATTAGGAAGTGAAGTCAATCGTGGCATGATGAATATCAACCACAGCAAAATGCTTGCTTATGCCGGATTACTTGCTAGTCCTAGCCGTTCCCCTGATGTTATCTGTAGCTTAATTTCCCATTGCTTTGACTTAGAAAAAGTCGAGTTAATCGGATGGGAAATACGCAAAGTGCCTATTCCTGAAGATCAACAGAATCGTTTAGGGATTGTTGCTCGTCATTCAGGACAAAAATCTCGCCCTAAAATAGTGTTAGGTGAAAATTTTAATATAGGTTCTCACATCTATGATTGCAATGGTAAATTTACCATTGAAATCAGTAGATTACCGATTGAACGTTATATGTCATTTCTGCCTAATGGCAAAGATTTTTTATCGCTCATCACGTTTGTTTCTTACATCATGCATGAACAACTTGCATGGGATTTACGCCTACGTATTGCAGATAAACAAGCCAATGGAATTTGCTTAGGGAAAGAACAACACAACCAATTAGGTTGGCAAAGTTTTCTAGGAAAACCTGAAGCAACCCCCAGTGTGACAATGACTATTTTGGAATAATATTTATGGATAATTATTTACCCACAATCTCTTTTCGCTTAATCAATAGTGAGTTGCTTGAAAGTGGCTATGTGCCAAATAGTCAATTTACCCAACTTGGTGGCACTATGGGTAGCAGTAAACAATCACATTGGGTAATACAAGATACTCAATCATCTATTGCTCCCACACAATGCGCTATTGTTTGGCAAGATAAGCAATTTTGTTTAAAAACACTTTCAGAGCCTGTTTATATTAACAATGCGCTGATCCCCATTGATATTGGTGCAATTTGCCTATCGCAAAATGATCAAGTCAGGATTGGCCAATTAGTCTTGTCCGTTAATATTAATTTAACACAAAACGATAAGCCGGATCTAATGGCCATGACGCCACAGTCGTTGATTATGGCTGATGATAATCCACTCGATCCCCTGCTGCAAAAAAACACCTCCTCTACTCATAAAGTAGAAAACTACATGTCTTTGGCTCCAACGATTTCTGGTGCAATGACGCATGATCCCTTAAAAGCGCTTGAAAGCGAAAGCTTAGAGCTTATTCAGCCGTCTTCTCCAAATACAGGTCATTACTCACTTTCTTCGCCTCGTTCAGATAATCAGGGAGATCTTATGGTTCAAGAGTTTATGGATTTACCAGAAATTACATCTCAAGATAATGAGATAAATGCAGACGTTGACTATGTTGCTATTAACCCATTAATGAAAGGACTGGGCGTACACCTTAACTTACAAAATTCCCAGCAAGCGAATGATTTTCTGATTGAACTAGGAAAAACTACACAATCTGCGATTAAAGGCTTATTGGCATTACAACAGCAAGAAAATTTACAAGATAAGCAGCTACGTCCCATTGAAGATAATCCACTTCGTTTAAACAATGAATACGACAGTGTTATGCGTTTAATGTTTACTGATGAACGTAGCCCAGTACATTTATCCGCACCTTCGGCAGTGGCAGAAAGCTTACATAATGTTCAATTACATTATCATGCTAATCAAGAGGCCATTTCTGCCGCATTAGCAACATTGCTAGAAGCCTTTTCTCCTCAGCACTTATTAAAACGATTTTCTCATTATCGCCGTAGTTACGATAACAGCCCTAGTGATAGCGCTTGGGCATGGGAAATGTATACCAATTATTACAATGAGTTAGCGTCATCTCGCCAACAAGGATTTGAAAAACTATTTTATGAGGTTTATACCCACGCTTATGACCGAGCCTTAAGACAAGGGCTTGATGAGGTGTGATATGTCGATAAGAACGCTCATGACTTATCTCCTTTTTATTTTTGCAAGCACTCTACTCAGTGGGTGTAGTGGTCCTATTGAAGCGGTCTCAAAAATAGGCAAAGTCATGTGGGATCCTTCAATACCCGTGGGCGCAGAAAAAGACCAACCTTCCGTTGTTGCATTCACGCTATTAGCCGAGCCTGAAATCAATCCTAATTATCAAGGAGAGGCAACACCTGTTCAATTACAAATTGTGTATATGAATGAAGATTCTATCTTTGCCTCTTTAGATCAAGACCAAATTATTGAAGAGGATTGTGACCTCAAAAAATTATTAAAAAGAAATTATATTGATCATCAAGATTACACCCTACTACCAGACCAATATAAACCTCTCGATCTTATCGAACTAGATAAGAAGAACAAATACATCGGGATCATTGCTTATTACTCTGATGCCAATATAACTCAGTGGAAAAAAATATTAAAAATCAATGGAGTTGGTCGTCATTACACTCTGCTAATCCATATCAAAGAAAATGAAATTGAATTTAGAAAAGAAGAGGATCAATAACAATGTCAACAAAAAACAAAGTGATATGGCATGAAGGGTTGTTTATTAAACCTCAACATTTTCAGCAGCAACAACGTTATCAAGATTATATTATTGAAACGCTAATAAAAACGTATCACGCTCATTACTATGGTTTAAGTCAACTGACACTGAATACAGAATTATTAAGCCTAGGTCGTATTGGTCTTAAAGAAGCTGCGGGGATTATGCCAGATGGCACGCTGTTCTCGATCCCACAGCAAGATAATCTTCCTTCGCCTATAGATATTTCACAAATTAATGAAGGCAGTGACAATATTATCTATTTGGCATTGCCATTACAAAACAGTACAGTCAGTGAGATCTCACATTCCCATAATGGCAACCATTTATTAGCACGTTATAGTGATGTGTTAACACAAGTTCGTGATTTACACACTGAAAATGGTGACATCAGCCAGCTTAATATTGCAAAACTTAATCCTATTTTAAAATTAGGGAAAACAGAGCTAGACGCTTATGTGATGTTGCCGATTTGCAAAATAAGAGAGATCAGCGCTGATGGCCGTTTAATTCTGGATAAAAACTATATCCCAACTTGTTTAAATTCTCAGATCTGCCCAATTTTAGCTGAGTTTTTAGCTGAAGTTGAAGGTGCACTGTTTGAACGAGGACGTCAAATAGCCGAGCGTATTGGTTCACCTGGTCAACAAGGAATTGCTGATGTAGCTGAATTTATGATGTTACAGCTACTTAATCGTGCGTATCCTCAATTTTCACATTTATCTAAACAAACCGTTGTTCATCCTGAACAACTCTTCAGAGAATTACTTCAATTTAGTGGCGAAATTCAAACATTTACTAATGGCTCTCGCTTGCCTGATAAATTACCGATTTATCGCCACTATGACTTAGCATCTGGCTTTTTGCCGTTGATTAAATCTATTCGACAAGCCTTAAGTGTGGTCTTAACCCCAAGAGCTGTTCCTATTCCATTGCAAAAACAAGAACATGGAATTCGAGTTGCAACAATCCATGACAGACAACTTCTTCAAAGTGCTGAATTTATTATTGCGGTACGAGCTCAATTACCTCAAGAGCAACTGCGTCGCCAATTTGCTCAGCAGGCAAAAGTCACTTCAGTAAATCAAATTCGTGATTTAGTCAGCGTTCAAATGCCAGGAGTCGGTTTTATCGCACTATCAACGGCACCTCGTCAGTTACCTTATCATTCTGGCTATACCTATTTCCGCTTAGATCCACAAGGTGATTCTTGGACCGATATTCAACAACACGGAAGTATTGCATTCCACGTTTCAGGGCAATTCCCTGAACTTGATATTCAACTTTGGGCAATAAGAAGTGGAACGCAACATGAGTGACTCATCATTAATACAAGAGTTTACTGAAAAAAAAGTGGGCTTTAAATCATATCAATTGCCATTACGTGGTAACAACATCAATCCAATGATTGATGCTGCTACTCCTTTATTGGGCATGGTCATTAGAATGAAATCGATGTCTGTAACGCCACTTTCAGAAAAGCTTTTTCAGCAAGTGGTAACAGATATTCAGGCGATTGAACAACGACTCCAGACACATGGCTACGAGCCAGGAGCCATTGTTTCATTCCGCTATGTGTTATGCACATTTATTGATGAAGCAGCATTAGAGCTGGGTTGGGATCAAGATAATGACTGGGTGAAACAATCTTTACTCGTTCATTTTCATAATGAATCGTGGGGTGGCGAAAAGGTTTTCGTATTAATCGAACGCTTATTAGGTGAACCCAAGCGCTACCTCGATTTATTAGAATTTATTTATCTCTGTTTATGCCTTGGCTATCGCGGTCGCTATAAAGTCAGTAATGGCTATGGAGATGACTTTAATAAATTACTTCGTCAACTCCAAAAACAGATCCAACAACATAAAGGTGATGCTCAACCTATTATTTTATATAAAGAAAATGGAAAAAAATCACATCAATACCGTTTAGGACAGCGCTTTGGGATCCGTTATATCGTCATTGGCTCGCTGATCTTCGCCACCATTATTTACACTGTTTATGCTTCTAGATTGAGACATCAAACTCTCAATATTTTGGAACAGCTTAATACACTTCTTAGCTAGGACGCCCTTATGATCCAGATTGATCTCTCAACATTAGTCAATAGACTTCACCCTATTGCTAAACACGCTTTAGAAAATGCGGCTGCGTTTTGTGTAAGCCACCAGCAACTTGAAATTACCGTAGACCAATTTTTACAACAATTGCTGGATACACCACTGACCGATATCCGCACTATCTTTAATCAAGTTGATATCAATCCAATCAAGTTAACTGAGCTTTTAAAGCTCAACACGATACAGCACCAAAACATAACTCAAAGTTACCCTAATTTTTCTCCTTTGTTAGTGGAATGGCTGAAAGATAGCTGGCTACTGGCTTCGGCAGAGTTTAGTCATAATGAATTACGCTCAGGCGTATTATTGCTCGCCTTATTGCAAATACCTCATCGTTATCTCTCAAAACCAGCAGTAGAATTGTTGTCTCAAATCAACAGAGAGCAACTCAAACTTAATTTTAATGAATGGACACTGACATCAGCAGAAGCACCACTAACAGAAGCGAATAAATCAGCACACAAAGGTGCTCAGTCTGATTCTATGCTTGCCCGATTTACACAAAACATGACACAACAGGCAAGAAATAATCAACTCGATCCTGTTTTATGTCGTGACCATGAAATTGATTTAATGATTGATATTCTCTGCCGTCGCCGTAAAAACAATCCCGTGGTTGTGGGTGAAGCAGGTGTGGGGAAAAGTGCCTTAATTGAAGGGTTAGCTTTACGTATTATCGCGGGCGACATCCCTGAAAAACTCAAAAAATGCGAGTTATTAACATTAGATTTAGGAGCATTACAGGCGGGTGCTGCCGTTAAAGGCGAATTTGAAAAACGCTTTAAAGGTATTATGCAAGAAGTTGCACAATCACCCACTCCTATTATCTTATTTATTGATGAAGCTCATACGTTGATTGGTACGGGAAATCAGCAAGGTGGGTTAGATATTTCCAATTTATTAAAACCGGCATTAGCTCGTGGTGAATTAAGCACCATTGCAGCAACGACTTGGAGTGAATATAAGAAATATTTCGAAAAAGATGCTGCATTAGCTCGCCGTTTTCAACTTGTTCAAGTTAAAGAACCCACTGTAGACGAAGCCATTATTATTATGCGTGGATTGCGCTCTATCTATGAACACGCTCACCACGTCTTTATTGATGATGAAGCACTTTGTGCATCAGCACAATTAAGTGAACGTTATCTTTCAGGACGACAACTGCCTGATAAAGCGATTGATGTCCTTGATACAGCTTGTGCGCGTGCCGCTATTAATCTTTCGACACCCCCTAAACAATTATCAGCCTTAAAAACACAACGTCATCAAACCAAGATGGAATGCGATGTGTTAACTCGTGAACAGCAATTAGGTTTAAAAAATCACACAGAGCGCTTGGTGATATTAGAAACACAATCTATTGAAATAGATTCACAAATAGATGTATTGCAGCAAGCGTGGGAAAAACAGAAAAACATTGTTCGTGAAATTATCGAATTACGTTCAACATTATTATTAACATTAACTGAAACACTTGAAGAAAAAACAAACCATGAAAGTGTTGAAAATAACAGTGATGAGCTAAAATCGCGTTTAAATACATTAAATAATGAGTTAGATGAACTACATCAACATACTCTTTTAGTGTCTCCTCATGTTGATAAAAAACAAATTGCTGCTGTGATTGCAGAATGGACAGGTGTACCCCTTAATCGCCTATCACAAGATGCACTATTAGTGGTAACAGAGCTACCAACCTACCTTGAGCAGAGTATTAAAGGTCAATCACTCGCGATAAAACATCTTCATAAGCATTTATTAACGGCTCGTGCCGATTTACGCCGCTCAGGTCGTCCACTGGGCGCGCTCTTATTGGCTGGGCCAAGTGGTGTTGGTAAAACAGAAACGGTAATTCAAATTGCTCAGTTGATGTTTGGTGGAACGCAATATTTAACCACGATCAACATGTCTGAATTTCAAGAAAAACATACTGTTTCTCGCTTGATTGGTTCACCACCTGGTTATGTTGGCTATGGCGAAGGTGGTGTATTAACTGAGGCCATTCGTAAAAAACCTTATTCCGTTGTACTTCTGGACGAAGTGGAAAAAGCACACCCCGATGTTTTAAACCTATTTTATCAAGCCTTTGATAAGGGAGAATTAGCTGACGGTGAAGGTCGTGTTATTGACTGTAAAAATGTTGCTTTTTTCCTCACCTCTAATTTAGGTGATCACATCATCATGGCTAATGCCGACAAGCCGGATGAATTGCATGATGCCCTCTATCCAGAATTAACCACCTTCTTTAAGCCCGCGCTTTTAGCACGTATGGAAGTTATTCCATTTTTACCGTTAACGCAGGCTATTCTCAAAGAAATCATTGCCCACAAACTGGCACGTTTAATTGAATTACTAACGCAACGCTTTCACGCAGAGATCACGCTAGAAGAGACGGTGTCAGATGAAATATTACAACGTGCTTCAAGAGCAGAAAATGGTGCCAGAATTTTAGAATCCATTATTGATGGTGCATTATTGCCACCTCTTTCACTTCTACTGCTGCAACACAGTGCAAAAAATGAAGACATCAGGACGATACGGCTATCAACACAAGATAACCAATTCATTTCAGAGGTAAATGTAGACTTATGAAGCATAGACTGAAAAATGCGCTCTCTCTCTTAACTTGTTTAGATGTGGATTCACTGATCAGCCAATTTCTTGAGCTCAGTATGCCGCGCAGTCCATTTAGCGCACTTATTGTTTCAATGATTAATAAATCAGAGAACCGCTTAGAGAGCTGGAGTATTGATCTTAGTGAAAAAGTAGAGAAAAAACATTTAGATGTCGATATTACAGAAGCAGATCATCCGTTGATCCAGCTTCTGTCACGACCACAACCGATCCTCTGGCATGATTTGAAACAAGGCAGTTATATTAGCGATCATGCTTTACAGCAATTTATTGCCAAACAACCTGTGCATTGCGGGTTATTTAGTATTCCCTTTGTTGATCTTAGTAATAAACCTTATGGGTTAATTATTATGTTAGGGGAAGATCTCGATGAAACAGTTTATGAACAAGGGATTTTCTCTATTTACTGTAATGTTTTTCATCATCAATTAAACCATATTTTAACGTTTTCTCAATCCCAGCAGAAAATTTCTGATCTGCAATATTTATTGAAATTACAACAAGAAAAAGAAGAGAAGATAAATAAGACGTTACTTTCATTATCGGTATCAAATTTAACACCAACACAAATCTCAACTGATGCATTCGCTGAGGTAAACGATCTCACGTTGGCAACTGAACACTATGAAGCATCAATTCTGCGTTACCAACAAGAAAACAGTAATGACGACCTCAATGTCATCGCTCAAAATTTAAATATTTCGAAGCGTTCTCTTTTGTATAAATTAAAAAAATATGGATGTCTTAAATGATGTATTCGCGATCTATTTATTTCATTCTTCTGGCTTTTTTTTCGATGAGTCGTGTTTTTGCTCAAGAGAACGATAAAGAGAAAAAGAATGAAATCAATCTTATTGAACAAGCACTCTCACAGTGCCGTGAAGAGTCATCTCAACTTATTCGCTTATCTTGTTATGACCACATTAACGTTGAGAACAAACCAGTCTCTCCTGTTGATGTAAGTGCAATGGGTGATATCTGGCGTTTAGCGGTAGAACATGAAATGCAACGTGAAAATCACACTGCAGGATTTAGGGTAAGTGCAAATAATAAGAGCGCTTATCCCGTTATTATGACTATACCAGCCATGGGATATCTACCACCGCGCCCTATTCTCATGATCAGTTGTATTGACAACATTACCCGTATGCAAATTGCACTATCAAAAAAGCAAACCTCAGGAAGTATCCTGCTAATCACAGATAAAACCCAATTAAAGAGTAAATGGTTTCTACGTGAAAACGGTTACTTGCTTGAAGCAAGTCGCGGAATACCCGGTATTGATGAAATCAAACAACTGCTCTCTAGCGAAAAGTTAACCATTAAATTAGCGAATGATGAACAACTCATCTTTAATATTTCAGGCATTAACAAAGAGATAAAACCTCTGCGTTCAGCCTGCCATTGGTGATAATAATGACAACAAAAACACTCAGTGTATGGCGAGAACAACTTTTAGCCCCTCTGGATGAGGCAAAAATCAGCAGTCAGCTTGATGAAAACAGTACTGATTGGGAATATATCGAAAGTGAAATGATAAAATTTGGCTCACTAAGCCATAACACTTTAGATATTAATGATATTCAACATCGAGCATTACAACTCTTCGCAACGCAAACCAAAGATTTTCGTCTATTGGTGCATTTTCTAAGAACACTACAACATGCTGCCGTGCCTGAAGAGCTCGTACTTGCTGCTACTGTCGCTAGCACCTATATGCAACATTATTGGGATACCAGTTATCCTAATCATCCACGTTTAAAGCCTCGCTTAGCACAACAAATTCTTAAACGATTTGAATCAGTGAAAAATGGCTTTTGTCAGCAAGCAACACCTGAACAGCGTGATGATATTTTGGGTGAATTTGCCTATTTAGCGCAATTTTGGCATTCCAGTCAGCCTAATTTATCGGCACAAGTGGATGAACTGAGAAAAACTTATCAACATATTGAAAATACTCAACAATCTATCATTTCGATTGAAGAAAAAGCGAAAACAGAGTCCGTTAATGAGGTAAAAACACCTTCTGAAACAAAAGTAAGTTCTATTCCCTCTTCTGTTACACAGCCTCCTCATATTGACATTAATCAACGTGATGACCGCCAGTGGAAACAAACTTTATTAAAAATTGCAGGTATTCTTTGTGAACAAGCACCAAACGATGCGGTGGGTTATCACTTACGTCGGTATGCCATATGGCATAATATTCAAACGCTTCCCATAAGCGATAAGCAAGGAAAAACACCTTTAGCAGCGGTGGCAATTGATAGAGTAACCGATTACAGAGCGCAACTCGTACAGCCTACGCTGACTTTACTCAATGACATTGAGCAAAGCTTAACGCTAGCACCGTATTGGTTAGATGGGCATTTTATCGCAGCTCAAACCGCACAATTATTAGGGTTGTCTCACGTTTCATCAGCAATTGCTCAAGCGCTTTCTCTGTTTTTAACTCGATTACCTCAGCTTAACCATCTCTATTTCTCAGACATGACACCTTTTATTTCAGAAGAAACCCATCAATGGTTAAGTTGCTTAGAAAATAACACTAACAATAAAGTCAACTCATCGTTATCTCTACAAACCGAACAACAAGACATCATGACCTGTTTTGAACAAGAAGGTCTTAATGCCGCTCTATTGATGATTGATAACGCAATTTCAGCAACAACTGAACCCCGTCAGCGATTTTATTTACAGTTACTCTCAGCACAGCTTTTTGAAGCTTCAAAGATGAACTCCATTGCAACGGTTTATTTTAATCAGCTTTATCAAGATGCAATTCGATATTCATTATCAGAATGGGAACCTAATTTATTAAATCAACTGGCATCAAAAGCCGAACATCAACAGAATTTGTCTTCTCATAGGGAATAGTAATAATGAATTGGTCATTTCTTTCTGGAAAGAAAATAACGGATTTTATAAAAAAAATTTTCTTCGCTGATAAATCAAAAATTAAATCCTTATTTTTACTTTTAATTGCAGTAATTCCAGCACTGTTTGTTATTTGGATTTGGTGGTGGGGAGCTAATTATGAATTCAAAGGGGATTATCCATTACGATCACTCAGTGCACGCTGGTTAGCGACGGTTATCACTATTCTAATTGTTGTCAGTTGGGTCGGCATTGCAACGTGGCTTCGTGTTAAAAAACTTGAAGACCTGAAGTTAGATGTTGAATTAGCCATTATCGATCCTGTCCGTAATGATATTGAGCACCAAACTCGTTATTTAAATTACTGGAAATCACAATTTTTCAAACACCAAAATGGGCATACTAATGCACTTTACCAAAAGCCTTGGTATTTTGTTTTAGGCACTGATGGAAGTGGTAAAAATACATTATTAAAAAACAGCTTAAATACCTTAGATATTGCGCCGATTGAAAATATAGTCAGCGAACAAAAATTACCTTTGCATATTAAAATACAACTTGCTGATCAGGCGATATTGTTAATTCCTGAAGGAAAACTAATCACACAACCTAATCTTATTTTAGACAAACCCAAACTCTATCACCGTTTATGGAATGAATTATTAAACTGGCTAAATGAATATCGTGCTCGTCAGCCAATGAATGGCATTATTCTTACTGTTGATATATTACAACTACTGACAAACGACAAAGAAAAAAACAGTCAATTTATTGCCTCATTACATATGCGATTACAAGAAATTCGTATCGCATTTAATAGTCAATTACCTATTTATATCGTGTTTACAAAGCTCGATTTATTACAGGGATTTGATGCCATGTTTCAGTCACTAGAAGTAAAACAACGTGATGAAATATTAGGTGTGACATTTCGATTACATAGCGAAAACAGTTGGGAAAAAGACCTTAATGTATTTTGGGAACAATGGGTAAGCCAAATGAATAGCGCCCTTCCTGAAATGATGCTTAATCGCGTCGATGAAAGTCAACGCACTCAGTTATTTAGTTTTATTAGACAAATACAAGGGCTAAAAAGTAACGTTATTAATCTACTTAATGCATTAACATCCAGTGATAAACAACAGGACATTCAATTACGGGGCGTATACCTCACATCAGCGACACAAGTCGGTCAAGTTGATAATATATTTAGCCAAACGGCATCGGTTCAATATCATTTACCCACAGCACCTTTAGCAACATGGCCAATTGCTGAAACACACAGCTATTTTACGCAATCACTTTTTCAAGATGTTTTGTTATCAGAACCCAATCTGGCTGCTGAAAGTCAGTTTTGGCTTAAAAAGCATCGTAGAAGAGTCCTATTAGCTTCTGCTATCAGTTTTGTTGGCATTATCGCTTTGTGGAATGGCTGGAGCCACTATTACAGCAAGAATTATCAGTCGGGTGAAAATGTGCTTAACGAAGTGAAAGCCTTTCGTTCTTCTGATGCCACCATTACCACCAATATGGCCGGAAAAGAGCAACTAGCGGTACTTAATCCATTATTAGATGCCACATTAGCTTACGGTAATTATCGCGAAAAAAATGATACCTTCTCTGATCTTGGGTTATATCAAGGAAAGCGGGTTGGTCCTTATGTAGAAAATGTTTATCTTCAATTAATCACAGAACATTATCTGCCTTCAATGATGAATTCCTTATTGGTTGAATTAAATAAAGCCAAAACAGGAAGCGAGGAGAAACTAGAGATACTCCGTATTATGCGCATGCTTGAAGATAAAAGCGGACGTAATAATGAGATTGTTGAAAACTTTATGGCCAATTATTGGAGTCACTTATTTACAGGCCAGCGCGATATCCAATCTCAATTAATGTCTCATTTACAATACGCATTAAAACATACCGATTGGCAAGCTCAGCGTAAAGCCGGAGAAATAACGGCAATTAATGCATTTACCCCTTTTACTCAAGCTATTAACACTGCACAGAAAGAGTTAAGTCGTTTGCCACTTTATCAACGTGTTTATCAGACATTACGTCTTAAAGCGAACCAAGTTCTTTCATCACCATTAAATATACGTCATCAAGTTGGCCCAAGCTTTGACAGTATTTTTTCAGCCATTAATGAAGATAAGCTTCAAATGCCACAACTTTTAACGCTATATGGATTAACAAACTACTTTACTCAACATAATGATGAGCTGGTGGATTTAACCTTTTTAGATGCTTGGGTATTAAATTTAAGTACAAATACCCAATATAGTGACAGTGATCGTAAAGAGATCCAACGTCAAATCACTGAACAATATCTGAATGATTATACCGCCCAGTGGCGTGCGGCGATGAGTAACCTTGAAATAAGAGAGTTTGAATCGCTACAAGATGAGATTAATGCACTAGAGCAAATTATCAGTGGTGAACAACCAATACGCCGTGCATTACAAGTATTAAGAGACAATACTACATTACCGAAAATAGAGAGTTCACTCCCCATTGCTGACCAAAAGGCATTAATGGATGAGTTAAAATACAAACTACTCACCCGTTTAGATAAAGAGTTTTCGCCCCAAACTGAAATTTTAGTCAGTAATAATGGTGAGAATTTACAAAATCTCAATCAAAAATTAAATGAACTTCATCGGTATTTATTGGCTATTTATAACTCACCAGTCCCCGGTAAAGCTGCATTAAAAGCCGTGACATCTCGCCTTGAAGATAATAACCGCGACATTATTTTTGAATTATCCCAATCAGCTAAAACATTGCCTGAACCTATGAATCGTTGGGTAGGTCAACTGGCCGATCAAGCTTGGAATGTGGTACAAAAAGAAGCCATTCGCTATATGGAAGTTGAGTGGAATGAGACAGTGGTTAACCAGTATCACACCTATATTATTGATCGCTATCCATTCAATACGACAGCCACACAAGATGTACCTTTAAGTGAGTTTGAACGCTTTTTTAAGCCTAATGGCACATTAGATAGTTTCTATCAGCAAAACCTACGCCTTTTTGTCGAAAATAATCTGATTGAAAACAGTGATGGACAATCTCTTATTCGTCCTGATGTATTAGAACAACTCGAGATTGCGAATAGAATTAGAAATACCTTTTTTAATACACAAGGTAATTTAGAAGCACAATTTGCCGTTGAAGCACTTTCTCTGGCTGGCAATAAGCGTCGCAGTATTTTAAATCTTGATGGGCAATTACTTGATTATTCACACGGTAGAAGTCACACCGTTCACATGGTTTGGCCTAATTCAATGCGTTCAAATATTGAAAGCAAACTCACCTTAGTTCCTATTTCTGGTGATAAATCACCACGAGCACTTTTATTTAATGGACCTTGGGCACAAATGCGACTGATTAATGGTGGCAAACTCTCCAATATCAAACCACATTCTTTCGATGTGAAATTTACCCTTGATGGTGGTGATATGGCATACCGAATCTCCATCGATGAATCTAATAATCCCTTCTTTGGCGGATTGTTTACTCGTTTTAAATTACCAGAAACCCTTTATTAACTGATTTCCCCCTAATTAATAGGGGGATAGGATCTTTCATGAATACGCCAAAAGAAAAATTTGTGATAAAAATTGCAGGTTCTCCCTTAGATATCCCTGAATTTATCGCATTAAAAGCGGAATTTAATAAACTTAATCATCCTTCTCAACCTGAGATCAGTTGGACACTTATCGAGTCTCTTTCGCTAACATTATTTAAAACTCATGGTATCGACTTACAAAGTGGTGTTTATTACACACTTGCTCGACTTCACCTTAATGGACTCAATGGTTTTACAGAAGGATGTGAATTGCTTGCCAATATAGTGGTAAGTCAATGGGATAATCTTTGGCCTACTCAACCCAATCATCGATGCGATGTCTTTAATTGGTTTAATACCAAAGCAGGAGCTTTATTACGCCAATTAACTTTTTCCCCTTCTGATTTACGTTTAATTTATCGATCAGAAAGGGCTCTACAATTAATTATCGATCAACTTGCGCATACCGATTGGCCTAAATTACCAAAGCTTGAAAATTTACTTTGGTTTTTCCAAAATGCAGCAAAAACCTTAGAACAACATACAAAGGCTACCACACAAAAAAATAGCAATAATAGCGTTAAGATCCCCCCGATTGTCTATATCAGTGCATCTGACGAACTTAAAGAAAATAACACTTCCAAGCCTAATCCTATCGCTGAAGTTGTTTTATATGACGATCCCCCCATTGAGAAAAAACCAATGAGTGCAAAAAAAGGCTTTTTTATTGGATTATTAAGTAGCAGTGCTATTTTTATTGCTATTGGTATGGCGATTTATCTGCCGATGCAAAAAGAACTCTCCGCAATTACTGCTCAACCTGAAGGCGCCATTACGCAATGGTTATATCAACCGAATATCAGTTCATATGCAAATAATCTGGTTTTAATGGAAAAACAGTCTCCTATATTTGCGTTAAGAAAATCAGATCATATGTTGGAAGTAGCTAAAAAGCTTTGGCCTAATAATGCTGATCAATCTTACGCAACACGACAATGGCAAAATATCCTTACTACACGATTAGAAAATGCACCGATTGACAGCAGTTGGTCTGATACAAATAAATTAATTCAACAGCTTTCCGATAGGATTGTTCAACAAGAGCGCAACAGAGGAAGCTTCACCCTTTCTTATTTAAAAACAGCTATTTATGAAATTCAAAAAAGCCATAATAAAGCTGTTCCTATTGAAAATAAGCTATATGTATTTTCACAAGAAATAAGTAAAGAGCAGTCTATTTCACCAGCCTTAATTAATAATCTCGATGCAGATATTCATGGATTATTAGCACGATATTATCTCCTGCAAAAAGAAGCTGAAGAGTTAGGTTTAAAGCCTTATTCATATTAAAAATAACAAAAAATCATGACAGATATTATTTATTATTAAAGATGGAATAGCCGATTAATATGAGTGAAATTAAATATTTAAAAGAAAGGCAATACCTGCAAACACTGGCTAAATCCTATGCACAAAAAAAGCCACATTTGGCCGAAGTTTTAGAGCCCGATGATCCACAAACCAGTTATTTAATGGAAGGTTTTGCTTTTCTTTCTGCCCATTTACAAGAAAAAATTGATGATGCTTTTCCTGAAATTACACTTCCTTTATTGCAACGCCTAGGCTCCCAAGCAATTAAAGGAGTGCCATCAACATCAATTATTCAAATTAGTTGTGAGAAAGAAATTAATTACAGCTATTACATTCCTAAAAATAGTGCTGCATTAGGTCGTAATAATGCGTGTTTTTCAACTTGTCGTGATTTGTATATCGAACCTTATTCTCTTATTGAGAAACAAGTGACACACCAACCCAATAAAAGCTGTATTTCTTTAACGTTTAAATATTTCGGTAATATCGAGCAAATGCAATCTTGTCCGATTAATCTGTTTCTTAGTCCAATCAAGAATATTGCAGACACTCTGTTACTTGGGTTAACTCAGCATTTTGATTATATTGAGTTAAAACATGCCGAACAACATTATCATGGTGATAACGCAGCATTTTGTTTTAATTCTCAAATTGGTAAAGATTACCCTATCTTTCCACAATCAGAAAATACCCCTAAAGCACCTCAGCAATTGCTGGAAGGATTATATCTTCCTCATGTTCATCACTTTATGAGTCTAGATATCCCAACGATTATTAAAAAATTGGATTGGGAAAAAAGCACTCAATTCACGATTAATATCTATTTAAATAAGCAAATTTTGTTAACAGAAGAACAATGTCAAAACTGCTTTTTACTTAACTGTGTTCCTACCGTTGATAAAGAGAAAGAGCATACCGTTATTATTGATTTTCAAGAGAATAAATCATCTTATTTATTACCAACTCCAAATAATCATTATCTTTCAAGTTTATCTGAAATTATGCTTTCACTTGAGCCTCATGAAAAAGAGCGAGGTATTTATTGTCATTTTTATTCGATAACTGAATTAACATCTGCATCTCGCCTATTGCCCCAATATCAAAATTCACTTTTTTATTCATTAACGATAGATAAAGAGATTACAGGACGAACATTTTATACGATTCATTTTTATGACAACAAAGGTGAAGCACTTTCCTCTCCACCTAGTTTACATTTTTCCTGTACCTATATTGGTTTTGAGAAATATAAAGACAACAGTATTGGGGTGTTAAATGCTCATAGTGAGAATATGCCTGACAATTTATTGCTCAAAAATATCACACCATTGTCAGAATGTTTTCCTCCTATTGTTGATGATAAGTGTTATTGGCATTTATTATCACATTATAGTGCCAATGCTTTTATGCTAATGTCTATTACAACAATAAAAAACATGTTGAGCGATTATTTAATTTATGCAGAATTAGATAAACAGGTAACAAGAAAAATAAAACGTTCGCTAGAGGGTTGTATTGATTTAAACAGTCAAACTTATGACTATATTTTAAAAGGGAAACCACATCGTTGTTTATCTTTAATATTAACAATAAATATTGATTATTTTGATAATGAAGGCGATGCTTTTATTTTCATTTCTCATCTTTATCATTTCTTTCCATTTTGTTTATCAGAAAATATGTTGTTGGAAATGAAAGTTAAATTTAATAATGATGAAAAAATAAAATGGTTTTTATCACCATCCCCTTTAAAAGGTTACAAGTCATTATTGTGATTATTTTTATTGGTATTAATTAATTTAATAAAATTACAATTGAATATAGCGATAATCATCATTATTATCTAAAGCCCTTTTGATAGGGCCTTTTTCTGAAGAGGTTTAATCGTGTATTCTGAAAAAGAGGTTTTTCAAATAAGTTAAAAAAGAAAATGTAATATTAATAAACAAACTAAGTAACATACTAATATATAAAATAACTTTCAGAATAACTAATATGTAAACAATTATCGTACTTATAAACTTGAAGATATTGCTCATCATTTCTTATTTTAGGATTTCCATAATAAACTGGAAAATCTAATTTATCGGTATACTTTCTTAATTGTTGATACGCCTTATTCCAATCATTAATAAGACAAAATGTCACACTGCCATCTCTAAAGCCTCTATCAATAATTCCATCCCCCGTAAAAACATAATCATTTGATATTCTAGGTAGCGATTTAATCACAGATGAAGTATTAAGATAATAAGAAAAGATATTGTATTTTGTATACACATAACCTCTTTCCTTAGTATTTTTGATATCTTTTAATATCCAAAAAATAAGAGTAAGAGATAAAATCAGTAGAAATAGTGTAATCCAATATCCTTTTTTCATATTTTTCCCTACTGTCTTTTATTATTAATATTCTATTTGAAACCTTATCACAATAGCTCTATAAATACTGAATTACCGTGACTTTTTGTGCTTAAACAGAATAGTTTTCTCTAAATCTATTGAACGAGAACGATCAAGAATATAGATTCTATCAAAACACATATCTCATTAAGTGGACGTAAGGACACTAATTTATATGAAAAATAAAATACTCGTTAGTGCTTGCCTGATGGGATTTAAAGTTCGTTATAACGGTACCGAAAAAGCACGATTAAATACAGTACTTGAACAATGGCAACAAGAGCAGCGATTAGTAATTCATTGTCCTGAGCTTGCGGCAGGGTTACCAACACCTAGAGCCTCTGCTGAAATATTAGGCTCTAATGGCTGTCAAGTCATGCAAAATAGTGCAAAAGTGATTGAAAGTACGGGTAAGGATGTTACTGCACATTACCAACTTGCAGCATGGCTCGCTTTACGTACAGCTTTAGATTCCAACTGTATCGCGGCCTTATTAACAGACAGAAGCCCAACATGCGGTAGCCAATATATCTACGATGGCAACTTTTCTGGTGTAATAAAGCAAGGTGAAGGCGTTGCGACAGCCTTATTGCGTCAACATGGTATAAAAGTATTTTCTGAAAACCAGTTGGATGAACTAATTGACTGGATAGAAAAGTGGGATGTCAAAAATGTAATTTGATCATAAAATTCTGAATTACTGATATCTAACTTATTAGATATCAACGCAAAACATGTATTTTTTACAGCTATCACTTATCATCATTTTACTAGAAAATAGCGCTTTGATTCCTTTCCCCTCAATCATATTATTCTTATTTAATACTCTTATTTCGTCATTAACAAACAAAAAAACTATTTATTACTAGTGTAATTTATCTAATTATTTGATTTAGGTAAAACGGTTTAAATCTTTTAATAAATGAATAATGATAGTTAACAACTATCAATCATGTAAGTTTGATCGTTTATATCGATCTTTAAGTGTTATTACTGTAGTATTCCTTAAAAAGGAGGTATTTATATGAGTGCAATTAATGTTGTAGTAGGCCAACGAATAAAACAAAAAAGAAAACAGTTAAAAATAACTGGTATTGAAATGGGGAAACGACTAGGTATAAGTCAACAACACTACTCACGTTTAGAAAATGGGCATATTAAAATAACTGTCGACCAACTTATTTTCATTGCTTTAATATTAGGAGTATCACCACAAAGTTTGTTGATTTCACCTGAAATAATGTCTCCCATGATAAATACATGGACAGAAACAACCTCGCCACCAAGCGAAATTGTTATATCAAGAGATAGGAAGCGCCGCAATCTTAGATAAAAATACAATAATATCATTTAGCGCTATCTGATTTAATATTTTAACTAGACAAATTAAAAATATCGTCATTTTTATTTAAATAAAATATTATCTATTTAAAAAATCAATCGATCGATTTATTGTTAAAATAAAGAATCAATTGTTAATACCTTTCGGAATTGAATATTTTAATTGAAGTTTTGGCGTATTAAATAATTTTCGATTAGATCCTTCCATCAAATAAGCCGCTATTTCTTCTGATGTTAAATCATCAACTTCTTCAAGATTAAAATACTCATCAGGCCAATAAATAAGATCTGAAGAAAAGGATTTAAAGTTTATTTTGAGTAACTTCATAGCATAGGATTGTTCAGATTCACTGCCTTCAGCTAAACATATGAAATCAATAATACTAATTAACTCTTCATAAGTCAGATCATCTAAATACTTCACCTGATTAAACGCTATTTTTGTAAACTCTTTTGCACTTGTCCACGAATTGTAGTCACGAAAATCTGAAAACACACAAGGTGTTACCACTTGTGCGTTCCAATTTATCATCATGGTGTTAAGTTCAGGATCGTTTTCAGTTGCACCATTATCGATTTTATTAGTTATTTTCAGTAGTAAATCGATCAATTCATTGAGTTTAACTTTGCTGATTTTTATTGGTTTCAACCGGTTAGGTAAAGGCATAGTTTATTCCATTTATATTATTTTTATTAAGCACTTATATTGTTAAACATGATGAAATAGTTGACGCTCTTCGCGAATATTCAGGTTACTAGCATCACATTTAATTAACTGGTCTCTTTAACACACTTTATCAAATCTTCTACTAATTGAAAATTAGGGTTTGAAGTTATTGTAACTCTAATAGAAGTATCCATACGAGATATGATGACAGCCTGAGTATACTTGACTCCGTTAATATTAATATCTGCAATTTGACCGATATTTTTAACAGAAAAATCACTCAACCCTGTATCATTTTTGAGTCTAATTCCCAAGGAGTCATTTTCTTGTATATGAGTGTCAATTTCTGCTGACTCTATATTTTTACATGCAATAGAAAGCTTGCCTTTACTCGTTTTGAAAGATAAACAAATATCATCAGGCTTGCATTGATTAGCAGCCATTGCAAATGTTGAGAATAATAGCGAAAAAATAACTATTAATTTCATTTTTGAGGATCCCCTTGTGCTTTTTTATGAATTTCATCCCTCATTTCAGCCGTTATTTTTTGGTAAATAACTAAAGTTTCACCATCACTGACAATACCTATAAAAATATCACTGCCTCTTTTCTTAATTGTAACTGACACTTTTACAGGCTCTATCTCACCAATATCTTCGGGGTCTATTTTCCCATTGATTTTATAAGTAATATTAGTGATTACGTGATAGAGTCGAATGGCTATAAGGTTGCTAACCCGCGCCATCTCATCAACGCCAGCCGTAACCTACGACGGAAACAGAAAGCATTATCACGTAAGAAAAAAGGCAGTGCAAATCGTCGAAAAGCTTGCCTACAACTTGCTGGCGTACACGAACGGGTAGCCAATGCTCGCGCTGATTTTCAGCACAAACTCTCACGTACAATTGTTGACGAAAACCAAGCGGTAATTGTAGAGACGCTGAAATCGGCGAATATGATGAAGAACCACCATCTGGCACGTGCAATAGATGATGCGGGATGGAGTGGATTTATCTCAAAGCTGGAATATAAAGCGGGAGAAAGAGGTGTTCATGTAGTGAAACTGGATCAATGGTTCGCCAGTTCGAAAACGTGTCACTGCTGCGGTCACAAAATGCCGGAAATGCCGCTAAACAAGCGTATATGGCAATGCCCTGAATGCGAAGTTGACCATGACCGTGATATCAATGCGGCTATCAATATCCGGCAGAAGGGCATACTGAAATTACAGGCGGCGGGTCTCGTCGTCTCTGCCCATGGAGGCCAGCGTAAATCCGTCACACAGACTGTTGTGGCCTGAGAAGTGGGAAGCCTCGCCGTTTACGGCGGGGAGCAGTCACAAGATATGCTCACTTAGCACCGAACCATTTGACAGAGCATGCACGTAAAATTGACTCAGTATTTGGCACTTGTGTCCCAAATTAGTCTCAGTATAGAAAAATGATGGATTTTAGATAAAGATAACTGCTTGATTTGAATGGTACGCCCTACAGGATTCGAACCTGTGACCTACGGCTTAGAAGGGCGTTACATACTGATTTCATTGGGTTTTATATAATTTCACAAGATTTCATCTTTTTGATTTATAAGGATTTATATACCTTGCATGATTTCAGCTAGTTTCATATCATTTCTTCGTTACTTGACCCGTTACTTGACCCGCAAACAACCCGTAAATGGAAATTAGTTATGGCTAGCGTATTACTGACTGATAGTAAAATACGAGGACTGAAACCAAAGAAATCTGCGTATTATACTTGGCAAGCATCAGCGACTAGAGGAACCGGACGCCTTGGTGTAAAAACATATCCATCAGGAAGAAAAATTTTCGTCTACCGCTACTTCAAAGATGGAAAAGAGAAATTTATATCGCTTGGTGATTACCCTAATTTATCACTAGCAGATGCTGCAGTAAAATCCGTAGCAGCAGCTACAGAATCATCATCCCCTGAGAAAATTAAATATGAACACGCCACAGTAAAACAGCTTTTTGATGACTACATTGAAGATCAGAAACGACAAGGCAAACGTTCATATGATAAAACTCAAAACAGACTAAATCAGGTTCTAGATAGTAAACATATTGATGCCTCTATGCCTGCAAAAGATGTGACTCCAGATCATATAAAAAGAATACTTTCTGAATTTATCTCCCGAGGTGCTTTGGCTGGTTCAAACAAAGTAAGAGCAAACCTACATACGGTATTCAACTTCGGTTTGTTTGCCGATAATGATCCAGCAAAAATAAACGAGCGTGTTATTTATGGATTGGAACGAAATCCTGTCACTGTGGTTCCTAGACAAAAAGGTGCAGATAAAGCGTTAGATAGATTTCTATCATGGGATGAGTTGAAGCTATTATTAGAGCTATTCAATAAACCCACCATCGAATGCCCTATTAACTCAGATTATGCGCGTCTATTTCTATTTTGCGTTTATTCCGCGGGACAAAGACCATGGGAAATTCTGGCTAATACTCGCGACAATTGGGATAAAAAGAACAATACATTAACGGTTCCACCCCACATTTCAAAAACAGGCGATTATCATGTGATCCCTTTGGTTCAACCTGCCATTGATATTCTTAATATCCAAGAGCTATTGTATCCAACATCTAATTATCTTTTCCCTGCTGATACTAAAGAAGGACATCTATTAACATCTGAATACGCTAAACAATTAAATAAATTTTGTAAGAAAAATGAGTTTGATAAATTCACGCCTAGAGATGTAAGAAGAACATTTAAAACATTGGCTGGAGAGATGGGGATTAGTTCTGAGTTAAGGGATATGGTACAAAACCATAAAAGACCCGGCGTTTCTCAGAAACATTATGACAGGTATGATTATTTAAGAGAAAAACGAGAAACGCTTGATGCATGGTGTGAAAAACTATCATCGATAAAAGAAGAGTAGTATTCCATACTATTCATTATCATAGATACAAGTAATCACAAAGCCTCATATGAGGCTAATTTTTATTAACTCTAAATAATTCTTAGATAATCATAATCCATATTTTTGAGATGTTTTTATAACGATATATCCCCCACCGATGAATCACTTTACTGATTTATTAATTAAAATAAAGTCCCTTTTACCCATAAAAACCAATTTAAATAATATTTTACTAAACTAAACCCAATATAAAACAAAGTATAATTCAATATCGTTATACAATATATATAAAAAAGACAAAAAGATAATTTAAAAAAGTATTATGTTTTTACTCTTCTTCTAAGAACTAACACCTTGTTCCTGTTATGTAAAAAAGATATTGTTTACCGTTACTATCCCAACGTGATAAAATAAATATATATATAATAACTCATAATACAACAAAGGTAATTTATGAAAAAACACCTCATTAACATTATGTTATCATGGATGATAATTAGTAATTGTTACGCAAATAACTACTATATCGAAAGATGCATAAATGATGCCATCTATACGAGTGAGATGTGTAATTGTTTATATGAAGAACAATTAAAAGATATAAAAAAAGAAGATTTACTATACACAAAAGAATACATAAGAGGATCTGATGAAGCTAATAAATACATGAATAGTTTATTTAAAGCTGTTCAAGAATGTAAGGTGAAGGTAAACAATGTACTAATAAGTAAAAAATAAAGACGCCACATTAAATTTAATGTTGTAAAAATGAAAACAAAACCAATTATATTTTTAATTTAAAATAACTTGTAAAGAACAAAATTAATAGTTATTCTATTTATTAGATATAGCGGTTATATCTTTAACCAATTTATTATTAAATATTTAAAAGAAATAAAAACATGAGATATTCTTTATTATTACTAACGTCATTACTCTCCACTGGATGTCAAGAACGAGTTATTTATTCAGAACTATCCCCGAGCGAGAAAATTCAATACCAAAATACACATGATAGAAATGCAAATGTATTGAAAAAATGTTTTAGAATATCTAATGAATCAGAACGCTTCAATTGTTTTTTGGATAGTAATGATGAAGATTTTGATAGAATTTATTGATAATAAAGAAACCCCACTTCAAGAGTGGGGAGCTAATATATTAATAATCTTATGTATACATAAGATATGTGAATATTTTCACTATAAAAAGTAAATAAAAATAAACCATAATGAAACCCAAAATTCATTTCATCATAATACATCTATCATAATAGTATTTCATTTTCACCTAACCCGAATTGTGCTTTCATCTCCTCTTCTTTTTGTCTGCGTTCCTCTTCCGCTTTCTGTACCTCTTCCATCTCACGCATTCTCACGTTATAGATTGATTGCTCTGGCATCTGTACACGAACAGAAATAAAACGCCCATCTGGAATATCAATTGGGTCGCCATTTTTAAAGTCTTCAATTTCATTATTCGCAAATGATGGTGCATCAGGATGAGTGCGATGATAGGTTTTAACGAGAATAGAGCCGTCGGAATTAATTTTAGAGTTAACCCATATGAGCGGTTGTTTATTTACATCGAGTGGAATTTCAATACCGCCATCAACACCACCCCATCCTGCATCGGAATTAAAGCCCAGCACTCCTTCAATGAGATATTCGCCCTGAGTTACTCGAGTAACCGTAGCGCCCTCTGACTCATCGTTGGTGGTAAATGTACCGTCGGGATAAATATCAATGATGGGGGAGGCTCTTTTGATGAAACCTTGAGGATCAACAGTTGTATTGTAATTATGCCAAACTTCTCTCCAGCTAGCCCACTCCTCACTTAATGATCCCCTAAAAAACAACCGGCCACTTCCAGAATATGACGTAGCTAGCTGACTCCGAAAATCATTAGATCTCGTTATATGCATACCAACATTAACAACACCAACAGATTGCCCACCAATACCGTAAGGCGCTGAATCTCCAAGCCCAATATTATCCGTTAATTCAGCATAAATTCCGTTAGGTAATTTAGTTGAATTAGCATTATCAATATACGTTAATATTGATGGCGAATTAATAATTCCTAAACCATAATCACCAACAACCATCAAAGTACCATTTTTACCCGGCAATTGATTCCCAAACCAACCACTACCATTTGTATATATAAATTCAAACTTATCCGCCTTTAAATCGATAAGCAATCTCATATCTCCTTTTGCCGCACCAATGCTAGGCTCTGCAAGTAACCCTGATTTAAATCGCTGAACGTTACCACTATTTAAATCCGCCTTACCCTTAATATCCCCCTGCATCTTCTTAATACTATCGAGAGTAATAGTCTCACCATTTGGCATTTCTATTTTTGTCTGTCCCGTTTCAGACATCCATGTATTCATTGCATCGAGAAAATATTGTGTGTACGCATTTATTGCGACCATTGTTCGTGCTGCATCACTATTATTATCCGGCTCAGTGATATGAATTGAGAATGGGGTGTTATTTACTGTCGCTAATGCAGGGTGCGCTAATACTAATTCGGTGTCGGAATTAACAGATTTAATCATATACGGAATATTAGTATTTCCCGATTTAATTAAAATAGTCATTCCAATATTAATGGCTGGATTATTATTTTTAAATTTAGTGCCAGAGCCTTTGACAATAGCAGACCCTGACACAGTAGAAACTGCGCCTGTTGTGTATATCATGATTTATTTCCTTATTGCTTGCAGGCTAATAATGTTATTTTGAAATATCTATCTTCGCTGTCATATCTAAATACACCTGGTGTATTCGCTTTTAACGTTGTTGATGGAGAATTCCAATAAACAAAGTCTTCATAATTCCCACCATTTTTAATTTCAAAAAATTTATCATCATTTAGCCATAATCGACACCACTTACTATTATGTGTCGTCGCTATGGTGACAACTTGAATAATGCGGTCAAAAGATTGTGCTGGTATCGTAATTGTTTCTCCATTACCAAGAGAATAAAACTTAACTATGTCACCTTCGATATTCTCTACTTTTAAAGTCCCTTTTATTTCACAGTTTTTTTCAATTATAACATTTTCTAATTTCCCAGAAGTTGCCTCTATTTCTCCTCTCGCTTTTATATTCTGAAATTCAGCAAACCCATTTTTATTAATATGCCAACCATCAACACCTGTTTTGTAGGTATTAGATTGAATAACATTCCCTATTTTTGCATTTGTAATCGAGCCATCTTCAATAAATAAATCTCGAATAAACAATTGCCCATTTTTGGCATACATAAATAATTCCACCTTGCCGTTAACGGGGTTGTACCAAGCGAAATTATTTGCGTTATAACCAAAGAATGATTCCAACTTACCATTCTTAACCTGAGCGCTAATGACTTGCCCTGCCGCATTGTATTTCACGTTGTTATGAACAATCGTGATATTGATGGAATGAGTGACAACACCGTCACCTGATTGATTAAAGGTGGCTTGCATCTTCTCCTGAATCATGCCTTCTTGTTTATCAAACTTAGCCTGAACTTGTGTTTTGTTTTCAGCGAAAGCCTTATCTGTGTTAGAGATGGCAGTAGAGTTTGAAATGATATCGGCCTGAGCCTTATCCATTTCCGTACGAATCTCAGTAAAACGCTGGCCGATGGCCTCATCTAGTTTAGTGATAGATGTTTGCGTCTCTTTAATTGCAGATTTGTTGTCACCAACAGCGGAGTAAATCTCTTTAACTTCCTGTGCCCACGCTTCACTATCCGTTGCGCGTACTTGCCATAGTTCGCGAATGCCAGCTTGAGATTGCCCATGCTTCACTAACAAACTGCGTGATAATTGAGAGTCAGCGTTACCGAGAATAATTGCGGTTTCAGCATTCCAATCCAAGCGTTCACTGAGTTGCTGACCGGCTTCTGATGACATGAAGTGTCCATCAAGCTCTGGCAATATTGTGCTTACATCAAACTCCGACTCTCCTCGAATGAACTCAGTCCACTCAGATTGATTGCCTGTTTTATCCACCAGCCTTGCTCTAAAATAAAAAGCCACTCCTGCTGACAAACCCGCCATTTCATAAGTTTTAGATGGATAAGGAACATCAGATAACAGCATCAGTCCTTCACCGTCATTCGTTTTGCTGTACTGAATTTCAGTTTTTAACGTATCACTGGTGTTTTCACCAAATCCCCAGTCTAACTTAATGCCAAAGACTAATGGCGACGCTCTAAAGTTAACCGGTTTGGGTGGGTTCCCCATTTTTCCGGTTAACGTTTTTTCGTCAGAATATCCCCATCCGCTGGAGATCTCAGAAGCATTAATGGCTCGAACACGGACTAAATATCGACCGGCATAAACATTAGGAACCTCAATAGAGTTAATGGAGCTTCGAGGCATATTGACCCAATTGCCTTCGTTTCTACGCCATTGCGCTTCATAAGAGATTGCATTTTCAACTTGTGGCCACTGTGCTCGCATTGTTTCAATGCTAACGCCTTGGCTTACAATTGAGTAAGAGTCGATGACAATATTTTTCGGGGCTTGCTGGTTATTAGGAGGAATAACACTAATGGGCCTTTCATCAATCAATGCGCCAGAATCAACATGTTCATATTTACTGGGATCATGCTGAATGGCTGTAATAGTAAATTGATTAGACTCATTTTCTGTAACACTGACAACGCGATATTGTTGCGCATACAGCTCTTCTGATTCGACAACCCAAACACATTCTGTCTCTGGTGTCTCGCTGTATTCCGTTGTAACCGTGATCACCTTCCCTGATACTGTTTGTATCGTTCTTGCTTGCGATTGCCCTGAAGGAAGATTGAGAATTAAGCGATCACCACTTACAGCACTTGAAACGCGATCTAACGTGATACTTCTGCCATTGATAGCACTCACTCGACCGCCAGTGACCTTTCCTGACAACAGTTCATCAGCAACAGCGATAATGTAACCGGGTTGCGGAATGTTCCCATCTAACCCGACAGAGAATGTCACCATTCTGTCTTTATTGTTTGTCAGTATTCCCCAGCGCCCTTTTCTGTTGGCTTCACTTTGTCGGGTGCAACCAATTGCGGTAACTTCTAATTGATTAAACCCAAACCGAGAAACTAAATCAGGTTCAAACACTGGCTCCATTGCATCAGCATATCCATTTTGCGGATCTGAATACGAAACCAATGCTGTGGAATACTTTTCTTTACTGCTACTGCTTGAATAAATAAATTTGCCATCAATCACATTAGCTCGGGTATAGCTATAATCTATATCACGAGGCATATCCGCTAATGTCACAATCTGACCGCCACCCCAATAGGTCATTCCTCGAAAGATGGCTGCAAAGTCACGTAACACGTTATACGCTTCATTTCTATCTTGCACATAAACATCACAGACATAACGAGGTTCTGTACCGTCACCACCTTTTCCATCGGGTACCAATTGATCACAATACTGCGCTATACGGTATAACTCCCATTTATCAATCTGTTGTTGATTTATTCGTTGTCCAAGACCAAATCTATCGGAAATAACAATATCGTAGAAAACCCATGCGGGGTTATTGGTCCATGCCCATTTAAAGGAACCATCCCATACGCCCGTATAGGTGCGATCAATAGGATTGTAATTTGAGGGTATTCGGATTATGCGCCCTTTCGGTTTGCACGTTATTTGCGGAATAGAACCGTTGAATTGTTTAGAGTCGAATTCAATATAAAGTAACGCTGTATGAGGATAGGTGAATTTAGCATCAATGACTTCAGTGTAACTTTGCAAAACAACCGTATCACCGATTTTACTGCTATTAGCATCATTAGATACCTTTCTAACACGTAGTGACCATGATGTTGTCGATTCAGGTAAATCAATTCTGTGTGCTCGCTCATAACCTGATGTCGTTTTTCCTTTCACGGCACTATCAATAACGTTTTTCCAACTACCACCATCAGTTTGTAAATCAATAGCGTATTTAACTTCATTACCCACCAAATCCCCATTATCTTCTTGCTTGAATAATGAAGGCCACTTTAGACGAATTCGAATAGCCGATAATTGTGAATTGGTAAATGTGTGAACCCACGGTGTTTTACTCGAAATCGTTGAACCAACATTGATCTCATTTTCAGCGCTAGGTAATCCTTGAATATAAGTCTGTGCTTGTGTGCCTGGTCTAAAATCCCACGTCACACCACTAAAATTTGCATTTCCTTCAGTGTCTTCTAACGGTGTGCCATCAAGAAAGATATTTTGTGCCGTTAACTCTCCGGCAAATTCACCCTCCCCCAAGGCAATGAGTAACTTTGCTTTAGCAATAGATTGTAAATCATCAGGTTGCTCAACAGGCACACGAGGACTACCACCGCCCCCTTTTTGACCGTGAATTATTTTTCTCATTAGATTATTCCAAATAGATTTATTGCTGATCTTCTACATAAATACCTGCGGAAATGATGGCACCACCAATAGTTCTTTCGCCATAAAGCACTGGTACTGGGTAACCCTGAGAAACGGTATTAGTAGGAGAGCCAAATGCATACGAAGGTTTGTTTTCACCCTGATCTTGCATTGCAAGGCCTTTTGGCTGAGGTGAAAGCATTTGAATAACACCGCCGATAGCTACTGATGCGCCAACAGCAAATAAAAGGTTACTGGCCCATAATGCGGAACCCCAAGGTAGCCATATAGCGGCAGCAACAAGGACGGCACCCAAAATAGTCTGAAAAACACCACCTCTTTTGCTCCCCATCACAATGGGAACGATACGAATAATTTCTTCTGATATCGGGAAATTAAGATCATCAACACCGATATTCTTTTTCCCTTTAAATACAGCGTATGTTAATCCTCGTGATTTACTGGTATTTAAATACTGTTCAAATCCATTTAAGGTACAACAAAGTGCTCTGATTGCTTCTGATGTTGTCGTAATTATGCGCTGATGAGTTTTACCAAATGTTTTGCCTAATATTCCGCTTAACTCTATTGTTACCATTTTTTCTTCTTGCATAAAAACTCCATAAAAAAACCCGCACTTGGCGGGTAGACATAAGAAATATAAGGTTATATCTTCCTTACTTTCTTCCTATTAAATCTTCGTTTAAATAGTTTCCTTTGAAATATCCTTTAGATGTACAGGTGTCAAATAATACCTGTTCATAAAATTTACCATCACCTATTTGCATAGCTGGTTCTACGCCCTTTTTTTGCCCTACGTCCGTAAGTGCAATTAATTTATTGTAAGCATTTTTAGTTACAAAACTCTTAAAAACAACCCAACCAGAATATGCTCCATAAGAATTTTTTGCGTTAACTAACCCGCAATATATATATTCAGGCTCATTATTAATAGAGATGACTCTTTCGCTTAATTTGAATTTCGCGCTTTCCCCATCTTTTAACCCATTAGATACCCATGCTTTGATTGTTATTTCTTCTTCTTGAGTTAATGGACGATAGTCAATTTTTTTATCATCAGATTGTTTTTGTGCATACACAAAGCTAGGTAGTGCTAATAATGTCATAATTAAAAACGATAATAGATTTTTCACGATAAACCCTCTTCATGTGGACTTTTATTAATTCTTAAAATAATAACAGTTCTATCTCGCCAATAACCACCATAAGGAACTCGTTGACTTAATCGCCCATAAAGGTGATGCAATAACATGCCATCATCCAGAATAATACCCGCATGATTTGCAACATTGGATTGAACCTGCATAACAACCATATCACCTGTTTGTGGTTCACCTTCTACTTTCACAAACCCCGCTTCTTGCCAATTATCCATATAGCGATCTTCACCTTGCTCCCACCACGGATAATCAACACGATAATCAGGTAATACAATATTATGTGTCTGCTTAAAATAACTCATTATTAGGCCCCAGCAATCCGTAAAACCAAGCACAAATGGACGGCCAATAAGAGGAAGTTCGCCTCGAGGAAGAATTTCACGAAAATCCCCCTCGGGGTAACTGACAATATACCAAGGGATACCCAGCGCATCACATTGAGCCTGATCTAACTCAGAAGGCTGAGTCGTAGCATCTGGATGACTATGAACAATACCAATAACGACACCTTGGTCTTCACATAATGCATATTCTTGGGGAGAAATAACGAAGTGCTCTTGAGGTGTTTTAGCTACATTTACGCAAGGTAAATACGTCTTTACTCTGGATTTTTGGATGATAACGCCACATGCTTCTTTGGGATATTCCTTTTTTGCATGAGAAAATATCGCCTCTCGTATTTTCTTTTGCATCATTATTATTTCCGTAACAATGAGGTTCCGACAAAACCACCAAAAGGAAGAGGATTATTCTTACCGAATCGAGGCACACACCCCGTTTTCAATAAACCACTACACTTATCTAGTGATGGATCGTCAACAGGATTACCCTGCTTATCAAAATAACCATTTTGCCCTGCATAATCACACCCATCTCCCGATTTATATTGTCCTCGTAAACACCACGTACACATTGAATGTAGTTGTCGAGTAGGTATCATCACACCTTGTAAATCCATTGGGCTTGCCAGTGTAAATTCAACAAATTCATTTGTTTCTGCACTTTTACTATCAATATAAAAGACAGATACTCGCTCTTGGGTGGGATCTGCAGAAGCATTCCCATCACTAAAATTTTCTGCATCGAGATAATGAGAAAGGGTATCGTGAATAATCACTTTTGCTTTCAACATATCATCATAATGCAGACATAATGCGGTTATTGAGCTATCTAAATTAGCCACTGACAATTTAGGATTAGCACTAGATCCCGTTGTAGAGGACTCTAACCCTTCTATTTGAACTGGCCATGCCCCATATTCATTCCCTTGCCACCAAATGGACTTAGCCTCTATTTCTCCTTTGGCCTTTTGCATCTCCTCTTCCGTGATGGGAATATTGTATGCATGGAATCTCAGAATATTAGGAACACCAAATTCTGTACCATCAACTTCAAAAAGCCGGACAGTATTGCCCGGCTCTAATTTTTGATAATCGGCTGTGATCATGATTTAAATGCCTGAGTAAAAACCAAAGAAAGGGTGTAATTTCCTGCACCGTTCGGAATGAGTTTGTGTTCATCACAACGGTACAATCCAAGTGGCTCAAGAGGCGGTTTCCAGAAAAATGACTTTATTCCTGCATGTTTATCAATAAAGTGACGAATAGCTGAAATGTAATTTTCATCACCCACAAATTCCATTGACCATTTCTGACTGCGTGAATTTAAACCATTGCCAGAAACTTGTTCATAACCATCCCCAAACTTGACTTTCCTTGTGTTGTAAGAGACATCTTCAGTCGGGTTTACACGCGGACACCAAGTGAATGTTTCCATTTTTAACGGCCTCCTCGAGTTGCATTCCAAATTAAACCACCCGGCCTAATATCTTTGGACATTAACTCTCGGTAACGACTATCAACAAATCGGCCAATCTCCGCACCAAACTGCTCGAATCCATTCGTTGATTGAGTTTCTGAATTACCGTTACCATTAATGGTAATGTAAACCTGAGGTGCTGAAGTAGCGCCCTGATTATTACCACCAACAACTCTAACCCCTAAGTTGCCATCTGCAGTTCGAGTTAATGGCATTATAGCCTCACTCCCTGCCTCGCCCATGAGTCCGAGATTAGGCGCGCCCCCCTTAGCAAAGGCAAAATAAGTGGGTGAGCTAACGATTTGATTACTATAAGAACCTAGACTTTCTGAACTATGTACCCCACCTTTAGCATGGGCAACACCACCTAAAAATCCACCAACAGCGCCCATCCAACCACCAGCACCGGCCATTGTATTCAGGCTATTCACTATTGCCGCATTAATGAGTACATTCTGAATTGATTTCAACACACTAACAGACCAATCTTTCCAACTGGCTTTATTATCATTTAATTTATCGCTGATCGTGTCAACCATTCCTCCCATCGCATTTTGAACAACAGAGGCTGTTTGAGCAGCGTAGTTACCGCTTTCTTGAACCCAATCTTTCATTCCTCGCGTTATACCTGCGGTCCAATTAGATTCAGCGAGCGCTATATTTCGATACTTAAGATCTAATGCATCTAATGCTTTAGATCTGGCTTCAATATCTTCTGTTTTCTTTGCTGATTCATTGTAGATACGGTCTATTTGCTGACTTTCTTCAAAGTAGCTTTTTTCTCTTGAACTCATGCTATTGGTTTGAGTCACTAACATAGCTTCATCGTTAAATTTGACCGTGGCTTCTTGCAGTTTTTTGCGAGCGTCTTCCATATCACGATGCTTTTTGACGGCATCATCTGCTTTTTGCGTCCATTCT
The DNA here is from genome assembly GCF_014897315.1 of Proteus sp. FME41. Lineage (GTDB taxonomy): Bacteria > Pseudomonadota > Gammaproteobacteria > Enterobacterales > Enterobacteriaceae > Proteus. The sequence goes on from NZ_JABUYL010000025.1 coordinate 41,847, forward strand.
GCGAGAGCGACAGATGAGCGTTCAATCGCTTCTCTTTGCTTATCAGTCCATTTAGCACCATTTTCATGTGATGCTGCATAAAGAGAAGCGGCTTTTTCGCCTTGTGAGGCCCTAACCTTCTGAACCTCTGTTGCCACACTTAAATCCGCTATTTTCCGCTCATATTGTTCTGCGGTTCTTTCTGCTTCTTTTTGCGCCTTTTCATAGGCGCTTTGTGTTGCCTTTCCTGTTTGAAGAGATTCATTTAGCTTTTGCTGACTCCTGTATGCTTCGACCTGATTTTCAATATATTTTCTTCTAGCATCAGCAAATTCTGGTGTATTTAATAACCCGGCATCATCAGCAGAAAACTCTGCTTGTTTGACTATTTTGTCCTCACCTGACAATGAAGATAGAGTCTTATTTCTTTCTGAATTATCTATTAACGCTTGCTGTTTATCAGTTAATGTTGCACTGGGAATACGCATTGGAATATTAACTAATGCCTGTCGAGTCGCTAAGACACTATTACCAATATTCATAATTTGATTGAATTTGGTTTGCTCGGCATTCATTAAGAGTAGTGATTGATGGGTTTTATTTTGTTCTAAGTCCTGCTGACGTATAAGAAAATTCCGTTGGCTGTCTACCGCATTTAATGCGCTTGTTGTTCTTTCTTTCTCTTGTTCCATTTGAGACAACCGTTGAGTTTCAACGGCTAATGCAGATACGGTTTCCTTTATACGCCATTGCAATCTTTCTCTTGCTACACCTTCCGGCAAGTTATCCGCTTCACGTTGAGCACTTACTATGCCACGCTCCATGTTTTTGATTTTAGCAATTTGCTTTTCGTATTCTTCAATTTGAACTTCAAGCGTTTTCTTTATATTTTTTGACTCATCATGCGACTGCGATAAAGTCATGTTAGGCATGCGTTCTTTCAGAGTATCTAGCGTATTAGCATACTCAAGGGCAGATCTTCTCGCCTCTTGCTGGCGCTGATGCATAATATACCAAGCAGTCGCGCCCGCCATCACGAGACCAGGAACCCCACCAATTAACCCCATTGCACCACCCAAAAGGCGTGTTCCAACTGAAGTTACTCTATTAAGGTTTTCTTGTGCTGTGCGTCTAGCTGAAATATTCCGGTTTAATGTTCCTTGTGCGGAAGCTAAGCGACGTTCAGCTAATGCTTGTTGCTCAACACTTTGTGCTGCTAACCTTGCTTGTTGAGCCCGATAGACTGCTGCCCTTGCTCTAGCCGTTGATATTTTGATACCTTGCAATTGAGCTTGAGCATGTGCTATTTCACTTTTTGTTGCACGCGCAACCCCAATGGTTGCATTCGCCACACTCGTTGTCAGCCCGCCAAAATAACGCGCCAGCCCTAGACCAATTAACACACCAGAAACAGAGGCTATACCATCAATATTGTTCGCGATCCCCTCCATTGCGGTTGATAGTGTGCGAGTAGCACCTGATGTTTCATTAACATTGCCAATCCATGCCATGAACGCATTTTCAATCTTCTGTGCAGACCCACTTACCGTGGCTGGCAATTGCTCAAACTCGGCTCGTAACTGTTGCGTATTCGTCAGGATAGGAACAATTTTATCCATCGTGAGCAGTCCATTTTGCGACATTTCACGCAGACCACCAATCGTCGTTCCCATACCATCAGCCAGCATTTTTGCTAATCGACCACCATTCTCCATGACAGCATTAAACTCTTCACCACGAAGAACACCCGAACCTAATGCTTGGCTTAGCTGTGTAATAACAGAGCTGGTTTCTTCAGCACTGGCGCCAGAGAGTTTTAATGAAGTTGCAATGGTTTCGGTAACTTTCACAACATCACTTGAGGCATAACCCGCATCACGCATGGATTGTGCAACACGGCTGTATAGATTCGTATTCGCTGCAATCGATGTGCCCGTTCTTTGGCTCAACGTCATTAACTCTTGCTGTGCTTGTTTAAAATCTTCCAGCGAGGTAGACGCTAATTTTAATCGACCGCTGAGTTGACTCCATGTGTCTGCATAATTGATAAGTTGCTGTGTTGCAAAAGCTCCTGCAAATGCACCCGCAACGCCTGATACAGTATTTTTAATGGACGATAATTCACCATTTAGATCATGAATAGCGCGTTGCATTTCACGAGATGCACCACTGGCACGTCTCCCGCCTTGCTCAATGATCCGATAATAGTTTTCTCCCATACGCGAAGCCCGCGCTATTTCAGATTGAAACGAGGAAGAATTAGCAGAAATTTTAATAATCAGTTCACGCAGTTTTGCCATTTTATCCTCGCAAAAATAATTAATTTTCTGAAATAGACTGAAAGAAATTCTCTAACCCATTAGAACTATCATCACTTTCTTGGGTTGCATTGGGATCCCAGCGTAAAAGCACATCAGAAAGCGTGCATTTACCGCCTTGAGAGTGATAAATAGAAGAAACGATATGCGCTGTTTGAATATCACTACGAATATCACCAATGGGATTAATGCGATCAAAAGCCATCCACATCCGAAGCTCACTCAAGCTCATTTGGCTAGTGAGTTCATTAAGAGTGCGCCCCATACGGAGCGCCAATGTCATTAAAAAGAAAGTATCAGGCTGGGCTACTTTTTTTCTGCATCATCAACCGAAATAGTTAAATCGAGCGCTTGTTTTAATAAACGAGAATGCACTGGACCATAAATAGCCATCACATCGTTGATGTCTGATTCATCAAAGACAACATCCCCGTTTTCATCACGCAACACATCAATAAACATCACAACATCAGCACGTAAATTACGTTGTGCAATTTCAATGTCAGATAACGAATGTTCATCTTCAGCATTATCATGGTTAATAATTTCACGCCATTTCATCCACGCAGGTGATGACGGCTCACGAAGTATGACGAGCGCATTTTCCCATTCAGCAACATTCACTTTCTTTGTGCGAAAGGCATTTTTTTCACTTAAAGCCAGTGATTTTAATGACGGTTTTTTCATGGTTATTCGCTACCTTTATTTAAATTAACAGTCCCGTTTTTAATCGGCTTAGATTTACCTTTTAAACGTAGGGTAAATGAAGCGGAAACCACACCCGAAGTAGAAACACTCCAACTGTTTTGACGCACTTCGGCTAAAAAGGCATAGCCAATCCCCGAAGGGAACTCCACTTTAAATGCATGAACTTCATCATTTTCATACGCGATACGTAATGTTTCTTGGCCTTCATCGTCTGTGAAATTACCATTAATGGTGAGCTCTGCAGGTGCAGATAATCCATTAGTAACTTCTTGCTCCTCAGAGCAGAGCGTGGTGACATCAATATCTGATTTCTGCCCACCGGTATAACTGATCTCTTTTGTTGAACAAGAAATCCCTAAAAATACCGCATCAGTTGGATTAACTTCTGTTGCGGGTAATTTCGAGACACTGATTTTAGTGCCTTGTGTTTTTTCATATTTACTAGACATGATCATTTCCTATTGGCATAAAAAAACCACCCGAAGGTGGCTTTAGTGTGATTGTGTTTAGTTAGTACGATGTATTTCTAACTATAATAATTTCATCTAACTTAGCTTGAGAGGCGTACTTATTGTATTCTTCCACTAATGACATAAGCTCTATATCTGCTTTTTCAATATCATCAATAGCCTTTCTTAGCTTTTGAATATCGATATGTTTAACTCTAGAAAGATCATATTCACTGGTTTTACCGCTTTTACAATCTAGGTTATTTAGTGCAATATTTCTTTCATTTGCTGCTTTTGATAAAGCTTCTTTTAGATGAGTGCATCGACCAAGTGCTTCAAAATTAATTTCTGACATTGTATACCCTCTTAGTACATACTGAACACTCATTACACTATACCTCCTGACTTCACCTCTTGGTATCAAATAAGTTTTAAAGATTACATCTCTCTATTGCCAAACTTGGCACTCAAACGTTGCTCTAAACAATTCTGTATCAGGTTCGTAGCCTTGTTTTTCTGAAATTTCAACAGGGCTTAATTTTGTTAAGGCGTTAGCAAATAACAAGCGAAGCTTTCTTGCCTCATCAATCGTATCGGCATAAACATCAACCTGAATATTCGTCATCGTTTCGGCTTGCCCCTTCAGTACATCGCCTTTGACATCATACAAAGAGAATACACACCAAGGGGCTGTTATTGCAGGGCTTGATTGTGGAGCAACATACGGAAATACTTTATCAGTTAATACGGGTGATAAAATTGCGTAGATATCCGCCTCTGTCATTTTCCTAGCGCCTCATCAATCGCTCTATTTAACTCGCTAATGGCTAAATTGGCTGCCTTATCCGATTCACGATCAAAAGTGGGACGTATAAAAGGCCTTGGCGCCATTTTAGAAGTGCCCTCTTCAAGAAAACGCCAATAAAAGGCATTATTAGGATGATCACTTTTCATGGAGGTATCACTGTTTGTGCCTGATGCGTTACTCCCTCGAACATAAACGCCCGAAGAAACCTCACCTTTATTGCGCATTCTGTGATTACGAGTCACTATATTTCGTGCTAATTTTCCCGTTTTTCGTGGTGCGGATGTTCTGATTTCATCACGTAATAACGTTGCGGCCGCATTGGTTGCTTTTCGCATCGCTTGATGACTTTCAGCTCGGCTTAAAACATCTAACTCTCTTGATAAGTCGAGTAGATCGGAGAAATCCAAATTCATGATTGTTTAACTCCTTGTTTGCATAGCAATTCTAATCGAGTCAATTTCTCATCAGGAATGACTGACTGAATATCATAAATTTGCTCACGCCAAACCATTCTGCAGGTACTGTTAATATCTGGTCGATAACGCATCCACACCCTAACAGTAACCTCTGACATTTCAGCATTAGCGGATATCAGTTCACGACCAGAAAGATGTTTTACTTCGCACCGCACTGAAGCGATATCAACCCACTCTTTTTTAAGTTGCCCTGAAGGTAATTTAATGGGTGCGTTACGCTGAAATTTAACCTTGTGCCTTAGGCGACCAGCTTGCATACAACCTCCTACACACCGTAAATTCGATAAGGCTGCAATAACGCTTCCACTGCAAATGGTTGAGTTGAAAACGAGCTTACCGTAATCACACCTTCTCGATTGTCATACCACTGCCCAATCAGTAGTAACATGGCTGCTGAAACATCATCTGTCAGTAATAGATGATCGGCATCTTCTTGGTATCCTTCCGATACTTCCTTTTCATAAAGCGTCCTGCGAGTGTAGTTCTCGACAAACTTCACTGCAGATTTGGTGTAAAGAGCGAGCAATTTATCATCATCCGTAAAATCAGGATCAATATTGCAATGTTGTTTTACTAATTCCAGAGAAAGCATTATTTCTCCTTTTTAGCCTTGGTGTTTTTTTTAGGCTCAGGCTCAGGCTCAGGCTCAGGCTCAGGCTCAGGCTCAGGCTCAGGCTCA
>NZ_JABUYL010000026.1 GCF_014897315.1 Proteus sp. FME41
CAAAGCTTGTGAGACTTCTTTAGCTGCCTCATAGATAGAGATGCCTTTTACTTTGGCAATTAAATCTAATCCGTCACCGTGGTTAGGCTCATCACATTGGCGACAAAACCAATTGCCGTTATGGTGATCATCAATAAAGTGAAAGCGGTCAGTTCCCCCACATACAGGGCATGCGCCATGTTTACCTCGTTCAGGTACATTAACCCCACATAGAGGTAATAAACTATCCCAGTGATTTATTGCATTACGCTTTACTTCACGGATCAGCTCAATATTAGTCATTGCCTACCTCCGTATAAGGAAATCCCTCACGTTGATAGATTTTAAATTCCGCTTCATGCTCATTAAAACGCATCGCATCAACCAAACGAGGTAAATACATCAATGACTCACCAATACGCCGTAAATCATTTTTAGCTTGGCTTTCATGGTAATCTTCATTTGCACAAGCCCAAAAAGCACACTCCCCCATGACACGTAATGTCGATAGCAACCCGTCACAAGTGTCAGAGGAAACACTTCTAAATTTTCGTAGTTCTTCTGTGCTCATGGAGTCCAAATCAGCCTTTACAAGATAGTCATAGATATCAGACATTATTTTCACTCCCCACCGCATGACTTAAAGCATCACGAACATTTTTTGTATAGTCGAGTGAGATGCTAATCATGTTAGCAACATCTTGATTATCCTCAGCTTCAAGCCATATCGTTAAGAGAGTCTCTAACTTGTAAATATCCATAATCGGGCTATCGAGTAATAATGCTAATTCATTGTTTTTCATGCTGATACCCCGTTGTTATCACGTAATGATTGGCTAATTTGTTGGTTTAAATCACAAGCAATTGAAATCAAGTCTAATAACTCTTGAGAGCATTCATCCGATGCTTTTTCAAGAATGACGCTATATAGAGAGCTGGCTAAACCTGCTTTATATTTTGCTGTATCAATACAAATGGTATTAAGCATGATCTCCCTCCTGACGAATACGAGCAGAAAAGAGACAAGGTGAGTCGGGAAGTAAAGAACGAGCTTCTTTCTCGTTGCTGGCTTCAACGGAAAAATATTTAGATTGCTGGCATGAGAAGAAACGCCATTTAAATTTAGGGTGAGTTTGGGTAGACTTATACATAGCCATAGTGTTACTCCATTTAACATTGTGGTTAAACGCCTCGATAGTGTTCCTAGCACTTCGGGGCGTTGCTATTTGGTGAATCGCACCAACACTTATAAAGTTACCTCTAAGTGAATCGCACTTCAACCCTTTTATTACATTTATTTTTGCGTATACTGAATCGCACCAACTATATGGAGATTCAGAAATGGCAACAAGTTCAATCAATAACAAATCACAACAACTAAATGCTCGTTTCCCGCATGATGTAGTAGCAGATTTGGAGAGGAATCTAGAAGATGGTGAAAGTAAGGCGCAATTTATAGTCACTGCTGTAAAAGCAGAAATTAAACGTAGACAACGTAAAGCCAAACAATCAACTGAGTGAACATTATTCACTAGGTTACTATGCTGAACTCCGTACGTTAAACGTACGCACATCAAATCCCATCCACCAACGGAGGATAGGAAATATTGAACCAACCCGATACAATCGGGTAGCCCAATACTATTGGGTAGCCTTGAAACTTCCCCTCTTAAAGATGGTAAGTTCGTAACTAAAACTCTTAATGAGTTATTGTTCATAACTAGCTCTACTGAATGAAGTTGAATTAAGACAGCCTGCACGCTGTCTTTTTTCTTTTGTGCGTAACTATTAGTTACTCGCAAACTGGATAGATTTGTTGTTTGAGTAGTGTTCATCATCAGCACTCCTCAACCCAATCAGACTGGTGCTTACTCCACAACGCTCTTTCTTCACGCTGTAAACTTGCTTTTTCTTTCCTACAAGCCTGTAAATCGCGACCTCGTTGTGATGATTTTTCTTTGTATTGCTTTTGCCTCCTGGTTAAGTCATTTAATTCGCCAAAAGGAACGCCATAAGCTCCCGTTCTACGAATAGATGGAATGACATCACGAAATACCCAGTTAGCAAAACGGTGTGCAAAAGTCCCTTCCTTAGTTGCTTTACGGCTACGAGTAATTAGCTTATAAAAACCAGATTCAGCCACAAGGTTAAACAGGGGAAGTCCTGCACTAGATTTAATACCCTTTATCGAACATAGGGTATTCTCATCACTGTCTAATGTTTTAATCGCATTTGTTACGTTTTTAATTTCTAAAGCTTTACAAATATCCGCAGCAATAAACCACGGTTCATTATTAATTTTAACTATCCGCACCTGAATGCCTTCAAAGCGAATAACAGAAATATCATCTGAATTAATATTCAAAATATGCTCTTGACTGATTTTAGGGTGAGCGAATCCATCAGCAATTAAGCTGTTTTTTTCCAATTTCATATATTTCTTCTCTTTTATTTAATTAGAGCTATCGCGACAACATATTTAGCTTGAACTATTTTGTATGCAAACGAACGCAAATTCGTATTTTATTAATTGAGTGTAATTAACAATTAATTGTGCTAGTTCGATTTACGGCTATATGGGTTATTAATATTTTCCACGGCAGGCGGGTTATGAACCCATAGCAATAAATCACTTAATAGCCATGCACAAGAATTACGCCCTAATGCTTTACGCGCAGGGAAACGCCCTTCTTTTTCTAGTATGTAAGCTGTTGTGCGTGAAATAGATGTGATGCGTTGACGTTCTTTCTCGCGAATGAGGCGATCATACTGTTCTCCATACTCGGCAAGAATAGAACGGCGTAATTCTGGTGTTGGCGAGATAAACCGAGCCATTAAACCACCTCCATAGCGCGTGATTTAGTAATCTTGCTTAATACCCATCTATCTATTTCTGATTCAACAAAAGCGATAGAACGAGAACCGATCTTGACTGGTTTTGGAAATTCATTTCTCGAAATAAGTACATAGATCCAAGCTTTACCATAGCCAGTGCGGCGCATAACTTCGGGTAAACGAATGAGGTTTTCTTGTAATGGTATTACTATTGGCATGTTGCCCCCTGCTATCTGATTAATGATACGCCTTAGTAGACGCTCTTAGATTTCAGGAGAGAATATACTTCGTTGAATTAGAGGTTTTCGTAATATGACAAATTTAGTTCGTAATATTACAAATCAATATTTTTAAGCCAACCAGAAACAGCATTGCCACTAGGTAACGGAAGATCTAATGAATCAAAATCTTTTCTAATCACTCCCCTTGGGTTTTCAATATGAGATCGTGGGTTATCTGCAATATCTTTCCCATATTTAACACAGGTTAATCCATATATATATTGAGCCATCGAATTGATGGTCTTAGGTGACTCTTTTTTATCTTTTTTACAAATATTCTTATTTGTTAGTTTTAAAATATTAGATTTTTTAATTACAGGTAATGCACCACTCGGTACGCTTGTACAAGGCAAAAGTTGATGAGCATAGTCACCATTATTAACCAAGTTGAGAAGATGGGTTAATTTGGCTATATGTTTATCAACTAAAGGATTCAAACGATCTGCATGAGCCAATTTCATAGCTTCTATTATTTTTAGAGACTCTCCAATATCAACTGGGGATAATACCTGATATAGGTCATTTCCTTTAATTAACACAATCCCTCTTACACCATATAAACTTCTCAACGGCTCATTAAGCCCAACACTTTGGCTATAAAGGCATTCATTGAAGTGTTTAATTACACCACAAAATAAAACATCCCACAGTCCTTCAATTCTAATAATCTCATTATTTATAGGCATTGCATGTTGAATTAAGGTATCAGGCATTACTGCATCACTATTCAGCATTTCTAAATTAGCTTTTATTAAAGCATCAGGATCTTCTAACGCAACTGATAAAGGTACAGTTTTTAATGTTACCTTTCTCGCTGGAGTGGGTGTTTGAAAAAAAATAGATTGCAGAATTACTTTATCAGCAACAAGTCTAGCTATATCACCAATAGATACTTGTATTTCTTGGTTCGCTTCCAAAAAATTTACTATTTCTTGATAACTCAGCCATTCACGATACGTTGATATATCCACACTCATTTCCGTGAGTTTCCTTGTGGTCTATTAAGATATATTAAAATCCATTTTAAAGCTAAATATGTAATATACAATACTATTAGTCTGTACATTCAAGTGAACAACCTGTGAATAAATATAATTTTAAATTAAATTACAATGAATTATATAAAAAAAAACCAGCTATTTATCGCTGGCTGTTTGTTCTATAAAGTATCAGGTTATATTAGAACTGTTTAAATTTACCATAAACAATATTATTCTCATTTTCTAAAGCATCCATATAATCAGCATACCATTGAAGCATTTCTCTACGTCCATCGATATATTGAGCATGGTTATATGTTCCACGAATGGAGTTTTTATCAATATGAGCTAGTTGTGCTTCAATCCATGCAGTATTAAATCCTTGTTCATGAAGAATTGTACTCATCGTATGTCTAAAACCATGTCCCGTTAACCTACCTTTATATCCCAACAACTCAATAACCTGATTTACACTCTCTTTGCTGATAGGTTTGTTATGATCGTTCCTACCAATAAATACCAGTGGATAAATTCCGCTAATTGGTTGTAAGGACTTAAAAAGCTCAATACATTGAGAAGAAAGAGGTACAACATGTGGACGTTTCATTTTCATCACTTCTGCGGGGATTTCCCATATCCCATTAACTAAATCAAGATTTTCCCATTTAGCAAACCTAAGTTCTTGAGTTCTTACCGCTGTTAGCATCAATATTCTCGTAGCTGTTTTAGTAATAAAGCTACCAGTGTAACCAGATAAATCCCGTAAGAAATAAGGTAATTCTTTAGCACTTAAAAAAGGAAAATGTTTTTTCTTTGGTGGGGTAAGCACACTTGCTAGGTCAGGTGCAGGATTGTATTTTGCTCGTCCAGTAACTATTGCAAACTTAAATACTTCCCCACATCTCTGACGAACTTTACGCATTTTTTCTAAAGCTCCCCGTGCTTCTATCTTCTTAAGTACATCGAGTAATTCTAACGGGGCTATTTCTGCAATTTCTTTATCGCCAATGAATGGAAAAATATCTTTTTCAAACGTATCTATAATTTCATCTCGATACTTTAATGACCATCTATCAGACTTTGTTTTATGCCATTCTCGCGCTACAACCTCAAATGAATGAGTTACTTTTCTTTCTATCTGTTCTTTCTTTTCCTTTCTTTCATCACTAGGATTAATACCATCCAAAAGTAGTTTTCTAGCAACTTCACGTTTTTCTCTTGCCATTAATAAAGTTACTTCTGGGTATACACCAAAAGAGAGCATTTTAGCTTTTCCCTCAAAACGATAACGAAAACGCCAACCTTTAGAACCATTAGGCTCTATCAGAATTGATAGCCCTTTTCCGTCAGCAAGAGAGTATGCCTTATCCTTAGGTTTCGCTTTCTTGATTACCATATCTGTTAGCTTCATAAATGCCTCAATTGTGTATAGGAAAAAATGTATAGAAAATCCTACTCACAAAATTATACACAAATGATCGTATATTTGGGTAGTTCTTAAAATACCTCAGTATACTTGAATTAGTTTAATTTCATTGATTTTAAAGGAGAAAATAGACTTTAACAGACACTAGTAAACTAGGCGTGGCGGAAGATCACAGGAGTCGAACCTGCCAAGGACCGCTGGCGGCCCCATCTGGATTTGAAGTCCAGCCGCCCCACCGGGGACGATGATCTTCCATTTCTGGAGGGTCAAAAGGAAATAACGGGATGATTATACGCTGAATTATTTTTAATCCCAAGTGCATCAAATCAATAAAACCTCTTTCAAATAAAATAATCCCGTTTTTGAGTAAAACCTCGGATAATTACCGCGATACTATTGAACTTATGCGGTTTCATCCTCATCTTACTCTCTATAACGAATAAACTCAGTGGTGTGTTTTACATCACTGCAAACCAAAATACAGGATGTTTTTATGTCAAATCCATTACTTAGCACAACGGGATTACCTGCATTTTCCCTGATCAAACCAGAACATGTTGTTCCTGCATTAAAAGAAGTGTTAACTACGTATCGTGAAAAAGTCGAAAAATTACTGACTGATAATACTCAATTTAGCTGGGATAACCTTTGTCAGCCATTAGCAGAAGCCGGCGATAAATTGTCTCGTGTTTGGTCTCCCGTCAGCCATTTAAACTCAGTCAAAAATAGTGCTGAACTGCGTGAAGCATATGAACAGAGTTTGCCATTGCTGTCTGAATTCAGTACATGGATGGGACAACACGAGGGTTTATACCAAGCTTATAAATCAATTAAAGAAAGTGCTGATTTTAATACATTAACTCAGCCACAGAAAAAAGCCGTTGAGAACGCATTGCGTGACTTTGAATTGTCAGGTATCGGTTTACCCAAAAAGAAGCAACAACGTTTTGGTGAAATCAGTGCGCGTATGTCTGAATTGGGGGCGAAATACGGCAATAATGTATTAGATGCCACAATGGGTTGGTCTAAACTAGTTACTGATGTAAATGATTTATCCGGTATGCCGCAAAGTGCTATTGATGCAGCCAAAGCGCTTGCTGAATCTAAAGAACAACAAGGCTATCTGCTAACACTTGATATGCCAAGTTACCTACCCGTTATGACCTACGCGGATAATAGCGAACTTAGAAAAGAGATGAGCATTGCTTATAGTACGCGTGCCTCTGATCAAGGTCCCAATGCCGGCCAGTGGGATAATAGCGAAATTATCGCGGAGATCCTCGCATTACGCCATGAACTTGCTCAATTGCTTGGTTTTAAAAACTACGCTGAAAAATCACTCGCCACTAAAATGGCAGAGTCTCCAGAACAAGTCCTGAGCTTTTTAACTGATTTAGCACAACGCGCCCACCCGCAAGGTAAAGAAGAATTAGCTGAGCTCACTCAATTTGCAAAAGAGCACTATGGCGTTGATAAATTAGCGTCTTGGGATCTGGCTTACTACAGCGAAAAGCAAAAACAACACTTATTCTCAATCGATGATGAGCAACTGCGTCCTTACTTCCCAGAACAGCGTGCTCTAAGCGGCTTATTTGAAGTTGTTCATCGTATCTATGGTTTAACAGCCAAAGAGCGTAACGATATCGACACTTGGCATGATGATGTGCGTTTCTTTGAGCTTTATGATGAAAGCAACATCTTACGCGGTAGCTTTTATCTTGATTTATATGCACGTGAACACAAACGTGGTGGCGCTTGGATGGATGATTGCATGGGAAGAATGCGTCATGCCGATGGCAAACTACAAAATCCTGTTGCTTACCTTACCTGTAACTTTAATAAACCCGTAGGCGATAAACCAGCACTGTTTACTCATAATGAAGTCACCACGTTGTTCCATGAATTTGGTCATGGCTTACATCATATGTTAACGCAAATTGATACCGCCGATGTCGCTGGTATTAATGGTGTGCCATGGGATGCGGTTGAATTACCAAGCCAATTTATGGAAAACTGGTGCTGGGAGCCAGAAGCATTAGCCTTTATTTCTGGTCATTATGAAACTGGCGAACCATTACCACAGGCAATGCTTGATAATATGCTTAAAGCAAAAAATTATCAGTCAGCGATGTTTGTGTTACGCCAATTAGAATTTGGTCTATTTGATTTCCGTTTACATGCAGAGTATGACCCAGCAAAAGGGGCCCGCGTGATGGAAACCTTAACCAGTGTGAAAGATCAAGTATCTGTTGTTCCTTCAACACCTTGGGCTCGTTTTCCACATGCTTTTAGCCATATATTTGCAGGGGGTTATGCCGCAGGTTATTACAGCTATTTATGGGCAGATGTACTGGCAGCAGATGCCTTCTCACGTTTCGCCGAAGAAGGCATTTTTAACCGTGAAACAGGCCAATCATTCCTTGATAATATTTTAACCCGTGGTGGTTCAGAAGAACCGATGGAACTGTTCAAACGCTTCCGTGGTCGTGAGCCTCAACTTGATGCCATGCTGAAAAGCTATGGTATTAAAGGATAATGAGTGAAAATCTGTTTACTTTGTGAAGAAGGCGCTGATAACAGCGCCTTATCTGATTTAGCGCAACGTTGGGGATTAGTTCACGACGATACGCAAACCATGGCGTTAGTATTAACGCCGACGCACCTTGAATTGCGCAAACAAGATGAACCTAAATTAGGTGGCATCTATGTAGATTTCGTAGAAGGCACCATGGCTCATCGTCGTAAATTTGGCGGTGGTCGAGGTGAGGCGGTGGCAAAAGCGGTTGGGATCAAAAAAGACTATCTGCCTGATGTTGTTGATGCAACAGCAGGGCTTGGTCGAGATGCGTTTGTCTTAGCGTCTATTGGTTGTAAAGTTAGAATGGTAGAGCGTCATCCTGTGGTTGCTGCACTACTTGAGGACGGCTTAAAACGTGCTTATCTTGATGCGGACATTGGTAAATGGATGCAAGAGAGAATGACATTAATTCATGCTTCTTCTGCCCAAGCATTAACTGAGATCACGCCGCCTCCTGATGTTGTCTATCTTGATCCGATGTATCCACATAAAGCAAAAAGCGCATTAGTGAAAAAAGAGATGCGCGTATTTCAATCTTTGGTCGGTGCTGATGAAGATGCAGATGCACTACTAGAACCCGCAATGACGTTGGCAAAAAAACGTGTTGTCGTAAAACGTCCTGATTATGCTGAACCCTTAAATAATCAACCTGCACATGCCAATGTCACCACAAAAAACCATCGATTCGATATTTACCCTTGTGTGTAAACACTTACACATAAGGATAAAGAAATTGGTTTCAAGTCTGACGGGTGTTAAACACCCGTTCAGAATTAATGAGGTTTACAGTACACCTTGTGCCAGCATTGCATCCGCAACTTTGACAAAACCCGCAATATTCGCACCTTGAATATAATTAGTTTGCTTACCTTCACCACCGTAGTTCACACAAGCATGGTGAATATCTAACATGATGTGATGTAAGCGAGCATCCACTTTCTCGGCTTTCCAGCTTAACCGTGCTGCATTCTGCGCCATTTCTAAGCCAGAGGTTGCAACACCACCTGCATTAGCGGCTTTACCTGGCGCAAAAAGAACACCTGCTTCAATAAAGGCATCTGTTGCCGCAATTGTGGTTGGCATATTCGCACCTTCTGCAACCGCTTTAACGCCATTGTTGATCAAGACTTTTGCAGCCTCTAGATCTAATTCATTTTGTGTTGCACAAGGTAGAGCAATATCAACAGGAACAGCCCAAGGTTGTTGCCCTTCAAGATAGGTTAAACCAAATTCTTTGGCGTACTCTTCAACACGGCCATAGTTATTTTTAATTTCAGTGAGTCGGGCGAGTTTTTCAGTAGTAAACCCCGCTTCATCAACAACCGTCCCCCCTGAATCTGATGCCGTGATCACTTTAGCGCCTAGCTCTAAACATTTCTCAATAGTAAATTGAGCAACATTACCTGCGCCAGAAACCGCCACACGCATCCCCTCAAGAGACATACCATGACGTTTAAGCATCGCATTAGTAAAATAAACTAAACCGTATCCAGTGGCTTCTGGGCGGATTAAACTGCCCCCGAATGAAAGCCCTTTACCCGTAAATACGCATTCATTGCTATTAGACAGTTTTTTCATCATACCTGCCATAAAGCCCACTTCACGTGCACCCACGCCGATATCTCCCGCAGGAACATCGGTATTAGCTCCCAGATGGCGATAAAGTTCTGTCATTAATGCCTGACAAAAACGCATCACTTCACCCTGGCTTTTGCCTTTAGGATTAAAATCAGAACCCCCTTTCGCGCCCCCCATTGGTAATGTCGTTAATGCATTTTTAAATGTTTGCTCAAAACCTAAGAATTTTAGGATAGAGAGATTCACGGAAGGGTGAAAGCGCATCCCCCCTTTGTAAGGCCCGATGGCTGAGTTAAATTGAATACGCCATGCACGATTAACCTGTACTTGCCCTTTATCATCTAACCAACAGACGCGAAACTGAATAATACGTTCAGGCTCAACTAAGCGCTCAAGTAATGATTGTTCACGATATTGTGGATTTTTCTCTAAGAAAGGCCACAAAGTGGTAAAAACTTCACGAACCGCCTGATGATACTCAGGTTGATGAGCGTTATATTTTTCTACCCCTTCTAAAAACGAAGATAATGAGCCAGAGATATTCATTCCGCTATTCCTTTTTTGTGTAATGTGATGTTGGCATAACCTCATTTATTCGGAATATTTTTGGGTTTTGTGAGGTTGATGTTGTTTTGCTTCTTGAATATATCATTAAAATGCATTCACACTTCAAGACATTTTTTTCATAATTAGACAAAAAAAAAAGGTTGACTCTGTTTAACAGCAAGAAAAATAGGAAATTTAGGCAAAAAAATACCTGCATAAGCAGGCATTTTTTTTGCTTAAACAAGCAAGCGATTATTCTTCTTCATCTTTCAGCGGAACAATTAACATATCAACGTGTACAGTATTAATTAACTGACGTGCTGATGACATTAATTTACTCCAGAAGTCTTGGTGATGACCACAAACGACTAAATCCATATCGTATTTTTTAATCGCATCAACCAGAACTTGTCCTAAATCGCCACTACCACTCAAGGTTTCTTGGATTTCATAACCTGATTTATCAGAGAGGTCTCTTAACGCGTTACGGGTTTCATCAGTAATACGTTGTTGCATATCACCAAGGTTGACATCAATTAGACCGGTATAAAGATCAGAGTAGTTAACATCAACGTGAATTAAGGAAACTTTGGCATTATAGGGTTTTGCCATAGATACAGCTTTCTGTACTAAGACATTACTCTCAGGGGATAAATCAACTGCCACTAGAATATGCTTATAAGCCATCGTGAACTCCTTCCATAAGCTGATTAATCGGTTGGAAAGGCGGTGAAGCCTATATCCTATGTATTAAATATAACGTTTTAAGATGAAAGTTAGATGTCGCCTTGATCACAACTTAAGTCAAATTAATCAAGAAAGCATCTATCGGTAAAATAACAATATACACCATTTTAGATTAGTACGATGTCATTCACCGACAATATCATCATAATAATGAGAATTGAGTATAAAAAACAACAAAAACACCCTTTTAGAGTTATTTTTTAATCATTTTTTTGAAAAAGAGAACAACTTGAACACGTCACTTTTGTTTATTGCTTAATTTCACCTAAACTTAAATAAGAGAAAAAAATAACCTCTATAGGTAAAGGTTTTCTCATCTCAGAATCTATTATTCTAGGGAGGGGATTATGTTTAATGTCATTGTCATCTTTTGGGCGCTCTGTATTCTTTGCCTGATTAATATGATGCGTTATTTCTCATCTATTCGGGTATTACTTACGATATTGCGCCAATCAGATCCTTTACTCTACCAATCAGTAGATGGTAACGGATTTTTTACTATGCATGGGCAATTTACAAAACAACTACGCCTTATTCGCTATATTAACCAACGCCAATACATCAATCACCATAACCCTGAAGTGATTATGCGTTGTGAGCGAATTTATCGGCAATTTTACCTTGTTAGTCGTTTTTGTATTCTTGCTGTAGCAAGCCTCATAGCGATGCTTTTTTGGTAAAGACAAAACAAAAAACGGTGACTAAAAGTCACCGTTTATAAACAAACTTGGGTCGTTTATTGCTTATCAGCTATTCACAATGAATGTCAGTGATATCCAATAAAGTAAACCTGATAAACCAATACTAACGGGTAATGTTAAGATCCAAGCCAGTGCAATATTTTTCACCGTCTTCGATTGAACCCCACCACCATCAACAATCATTGTACCTGCAACTGCAGATGACAGAACTTGTGTTGTTGATACAGGCATACCCGTATAACTTGCGACACCAATGGACACTGCGGCTGTTACCTGAGCAGAAACCCCTTGAGCATAAGTCATACCTTTTTTACCAATCTTCTCACCAATCGTTACTGCAACGCGTTTCCAACCTACCATTGTCCCAATAGAGAGCGCTAATGCCACTGCAACAATGATCCAAATTGGTGCATATTCCACAGTGTTTAGCAGGTCACGACTCAATGTTTTTAAGAACCGTGCATCTTGGGCGCTAGTTTCAGGTAGTTTAGCCACTTCTGTTGCGGTATCAGCGATACACATCAGTAATCGACGCATTTGAGCACGCTGGTCTGCACTTAGCTCATCATAAGAGCTAATATTGGCAAGCATTTGTTCTGTTTGATTTAGAACAACTGGCGTTCTCGCGCTATTACAATGGAAATCGGTATCACTAGGATCAGTTTGTGCTGATACTGTTGGCGTATTATCGATAGCATGTTGTAGTGCTGGCTGATGCTTTTCATAATACTGCTGTAAATGTACAACGGCATCATGCGTTTTAGTGATATCGTATCCACTTGCACTCATATTGACGACGAAACCCGCAGGCGCCACGCCAATTAACACTAACATGATAAGACCGATACCTTTCTGCCCATCATTTGCACCATGAGAGAAACTGACTCCAACTGCAGATAAAATCAGTGCAGTACGAGTCCAAAATGGTGGCTTACGCTTACCATCTTGTTTCTCACGTTCAGCCGGTGTCAGGTGAATACGACGACGTTTTTTCGTACTACTCCAGTAACGGCGCAGTAAGAAAATCATCGCACCTGCAATAACCAAGCCGATAATTGGAGAAAGAATGAGAGATAGGAAGATACTGATCATTTTTGGTATATTTAATGCATCAACGATAGACGAATCTGTCACGATAGCATTTGTTAAACCAATACCAATGATAGCACCTATTAGTGTATGTGAACTTGATGCTGGAATACCGAAGTACCAAGTACCTAAGTTCCAGATAATGGCGGCTAACAGCAACGAGAAGACCATAGCAAGGCCATGACCCGAGCTCACATTCAGCAGAAGATCTGTCGGTAACAAGTGAACGATAGCATAAGCTACGCTCAGCCCACCGAGCAGAACGCCAAGGAAGTTAAATACACCCGCCATTACGACCGCGAATTGCGCACGCATAGCACGAGTATAGATAACAGTTGCTACCGCATTTGCGGTATCATGGAAGCCGTTAATGGCCTCATAAAATAGCACAAAAAGTAGTGCTAAAACCAACATTAAACCTGTATGAAATTCTAGGTCAGTAAACAAATGTAGCATAGACGTTAAGCCAGTTAGTTGGACATGAACGCGGCGCATTATCAGCGACAAATGCGAACGGTGGAAGCGAAATTTAACCTTTTTTTGATTTGATAACCAAGAAAATTAGAGCCTTTTTAAGATAATTCCTTATATATCATTTAATTAATAAAAATAAAAAAAAAGTAAATTTCTGACAATTTTTATCTTTGCTAATGTAAATTTAGGTGAAAAATGCAAATTTCTCCATATAATTTTACAAAAACACTCTGATCTTACGCGAAAATCATTGATTAAGTAGTCAGACAAAACCAAGAACGAGACATCATTGTGGGATCATACGATACAGTAATTATAGGTGCAGGAGCCGCGGGGCTTTTTTGTGCATCTTTAGCAGGACAAGCAGGATTATCTGTTTTAGTACTCGATAATGGCAAAAAAGCAGGTCGAAAAATTCTTATGTCAGGGGGCGGTCGTTGTAATTTTACTAATATGTATATTGAGCCTTCAGCCTACTTATCAGAAAATCCTCATTTTTGTAAGTCAGCACTTGCTCGCTATACACAATGGGATTTTATTGAATTAGTACAAAAGCATAAAATTACTTACCATGAAAAAACATTGGGACAGCTTTTTTGTGATGACTCAGCACAACACATTGTTGATTTATTGCTTACTGAATGTCAAAAAGGGGAAGTAAGTGTTCGCTTACGCAGTGAAGTAACGAAAATCGAGAAAACAGATGAAGGCTTTACTGTTTTTGTTGATGGAAAAACGATTTTTACCTCATCTGTTGTTATCGCGAGTGGTGGGCTTTCTATGCCAGGTTTAGGCGCAACACCTTTTGGCTATAAAGTTGCAGAGCAATTTGGCCTTTCTGTTTTACCCACTCGTGCGGGTTTAGTCCCTTTTACGTTGCACAAACCACAACTTGAGCAACTTAGTCAACTCTCAGGTGTGGCGGTTCCTGCCATTGTGACAGCAAAAGACGGTACAAATTTTAAAGAGAATATTCTTTTTACTCATAGAGGTCTTTCAGGCCCTGCGATTTTGCAAATTTCTAGTTATTGGCAACCCGGGGAGTATGTGAGTATTAACTTACTTCCAAATAACAATCTTGAAAGCTTTTTACAAGAAAAGCGACAAGAACATCCTAATCAGTCATTAAAAAATACGCTTTCTCGCCTATTACCAAAGCGATTAATTGAAATAATGATAGAAAATAAACAGCTACCAGATATCTCTCTAACTCAACTGAGTAATGAGCGTATTACTCAAATTGCAACGTTGCTACAAGAATGGCAAGTGCAACCTAATGGCACTGAAGGTTACCGCACCGCAGAGGTTACCTTGGGCGGTGTAGATACCCGCGCCCTTTCCTCTAAAACAATGGAAGCCACAAAGGTAAAAGGACTCTATTTTATTGGAGAAGTCGTGGATGTCACAGGTTGGTTAGGCGGATATAACTTCCAATGGGCATGGAGTTCGGCTTATGCGTGTGCACAAAGCCTAATTTCAACACCAAAATCGACATTTACTGCACAATAATGAATAAATTTGCAAATGTTAAAGTTATAAATATTAGTTTTGTAATTCTATAAATTTATAAGTCATACATAACAAAACCCAGTTATCATCAATCCGTGATAGCTGGATTTTGTTTTATCACTGAATAGCGACTTAAAATGACTCATATCCCTTCTTTTACTCTGGTTTTATAACGTATTTCTTGTTCTTTTTTCTACGAATAACCTTATAAAAAATATTGTTAACTATTTGGTTATATTACTATTTTAAAAAATTATTAAAATAAAACAACTCGTTAATCAGTAAGTTAAAAGCTTTTCATTGCTTTTTTCGATATTGCTTAAAAAAAAGGCTTTACAAATGATACTGAGAACCATTATCATCAATAACACTTTCAGACACACCTCCTTCAGGGTGATATGAAAGAACGACATTGCTCACATTGCTTCCAGTGTTTTACTTTAGCCAGCCGGGTGCTGGCTTTTTCTTTTCTGTCATTTATTCGATCTTTGCGCATCCTCTTGTTCAAATTATTTGGATCCTCCGATTAAATTCCTCTGCTTTTTTACTTTATGCAATTGCGTAAACTGTGTTTAACAACTTCAGAGAAGGAAACACATTATGATTTATCTACGCAAAGCAAATGAAAGAGGACACGCTAATCATGGTTGGCTAGATAGTTGGCATACCTTCTCTTTCGCAAATTATTACGATCGTGATTTTATGGGATTTTCTGCATTACGTGTCATTAATGAAGATCGCGTGAAATCAGGTGAGGGTTTTGGTACTCATCCTCATAAAGACATGGAAATTTTAACTTATGTGCTTGAGGGGAATATCGAGCATAAAGACAGTATGGGTAATAAAGAAAATGTTCCTGCTGGTGAATTTCAGATTATGAGTGCAGGTACAGGCATTACCCACTCAGAATATAATCCGAATAGCGATAAAGGACTTCATTTTTACCAAATTTGGATTATGCCAAATACCATTGGTATCACACCACGTTACGATCAACGTCGTTTTGATACGACAGTGAGTAAACAGCTTATTTTGTCGCCAGATGCCCGTGATGGCTCTTTAAAAGTATTCCAAGACATGACGTTGTGGCGTTGGAACCTGAAAAAAGGCGAAGAAGCACAATACCAAATAGAAGCAGGGCGCCATGTTTGGCTACAAGTTGTAAAAGGCAAAATAGCGATTAATGACATTATTGCGACCACCAGTGATGGTGTAGCCATTGCGAATGAAGATATGATCCGTTTTGTTGGTGATGAGGACAGTGAAGTTTTATTGTTTGATTTACCACCAGTAACAGCATAGTTGGGTTATCACCCTCAAAAGTCACTTTTTCTCTAATAAACTCTTTCACTTTGTTTTCTTTCTATTCCCTGAAATATTCTCGTATTTCAGGGATTTTTTTTTCTCAAAGATCTCAAATAAAAAACACCAAAATCACATCCTATGAGTTTGGTGTTTCTTTATTGTCACTAATAATAATTAACGTTTAGGGCCAACTTTAGTCAATGCTTGACCTGCTGGAGTATCCGTATACTTATCGAAGTTTTTCACAAAGCGATCAGCAAGATCATCTGCTTTTACATCCCATTGTGTTTTATCTGTATAAGTATCACGAGGATCTAAAATGTCACTGTTAACACCCGGTAGCGCTGTTGGGATCTCCAAATCAAACACAGGCAGTGTTTTCATTGGTGCTTTATCAATATCACCATTCAATATGGCATCAATAATGGCTCGGGTATCTTTAATTGAGATACGTTTACCTGTTCCATTCCAACCTGTATTCACTAAATAGGCTTTAGCACCTGACGCTTGCATGCGTTTTACCAGCACTTCAGCATATTGAGTTGGATGCAATGATAAGAATGCCGCACCAAAACAGGCGGAGAATGTTGGTGTTGGCTCAGTGACACCTCGCTCCGTTCCCGCAAGTTTAGCCGTAAAACCTGATAAGAAGTGGTATTGCGTTTGCTCTGGCGTTAAACGTGAAACAGGAGGTAACACACCAAAAGCATCAGCAGTTAAGAAAATGACTTTCTTAGCATGACCCGCTTTAGAAACAGGCTTTACGATATTGTCGATATGATAAATCGGATAAGAGACACGTGTATTCTCTGTTTTGGTGCCATCATCAAAATCAACAGAACCATCCGATAACACAACTACGTTTTCTAACAGTGCATCACGTTTAATTGCACCATAGATATCAGGCTCCGCTTCTTTTGATAAGTGGATTGTTTTCGCATAACAACCCCCTTCAAAGTTAAAGACACCGTCATCATCCCAACCGTGTTCATCATCACCAATCAGTTTACGCTTAGGATCGGTTGAAAGCGTTGTTTTACCTGTGCCTGATAAACCAAAGAAAATAGCCACGTCACCACTTTCGCCAACGTTTGCGGAGCAGTGCATAGACGCCATACCTTTAAGAGGAAGGAAGTAGTTCATCATAGAGAACATCCCTTTCTTCATCTCGCCACCGTACCAAGTTCCTCCAATCAACTGAATGCGTTCAGTTAAATTGAACGCCACGAAGTTTTCAGAATTGAGTCCTTGTGCCTTCCAATTTGGATTTGTACATTTCGCGCCATTCATCACAATGAAGTCTGGTGTAAAGTTTTCCAGCTCTTCTTGTTCAGGGCGAACAAACATATTTTTAACAAAATGGGCTTGCCAAGCAACTTCTGTGATAAAACGGACTTTTAAACGAGTGTCCGCATTTGCACCACAAAATGCATCAACAACAAACAAACGTTTGCCTGACAATTGATTCGTTACTAATGATTTTAAATCAGACCACACTTCTTGTGAGAGTGGCTTGTTATCATTTTTACCTTTACCCTGATCTGCCCACCACACGGTGTCACGAGTAACATCATCACGAACAATGTATTTATCTTTTGGAGAAC
The DNA here is from genome assembly GCF_014897315.1 of Proteus sp. FME41. Classification (GTDB taxonomy): domain Bacteria; phylum Pseudomonadota; class Gammaproteobacteria; order Enterobacterales; family Enterobacteriaceae; genus Proteus. Next base: position 17,633 of record NZ_JABUYL010000026.1, read on the forward strand.
GTCCAGTAAATATACCTGTATCAACGGCAATAGCGCCTAACGAAGTTAATGTGCCTCGCTCATAACCTGTTAATCCCGGTTTGGTTTCTTCATTAAATAACAGCTCATAGCTTGGGTTATAAATGATTTCACTTGTGTCCTTAATACCGTACTGCTGGAGTTCCTTAGGGGTAAGACCTTTAACGCTCATAGTGTCGCTCCTGATAAATAGACCTTTCTACGAGCAATATTAGGGTGTTACGAGTAATTAACAGCGATTGTTATCAATATTTTGAAAATTTATATTTTTTTTATGTTAATAACGAGAGCTAATGCACAAAACTACAGAAAAATTGTTGAATAAAAAAGGACGCAAAATAGCGTCCTTTTGATAAAGTCACCTTGCTAAATCGAATCAGTGCAATTCTGATTCATTCAACTTATTGATATTATTAACATCATCCTCTGTGAAGATATAATGAGTTCCACAATACTCACATTCCATATCGATATTGCCCTGTTCTTGCAACAGGTGGTTCACATCTTCTTTAGACAATGTTACTAATGTATTTTCACAGCGTTCACGCGAACAAGTACAATGAAATTCAACAGCTTGAGGTTCATAAAGAGTAACATCTTCTTCGTGATATAAACGATGTAAGATCTCTTTAGTATCCAGCGTAAATAGCTCTTCAGCTTTGATTGTATGAGTTAACTGTGTGAGTAATTCAAAATGTTCCGCCGTATGTTCTGCCGTAAATTCTTCTGATGCAGGCAATACTTGTAATAACATCCCTGCGGCCGCAGGATTACCGTCTTGCATACCACTACGAATAAATACACGTGTGGGTAGCTGCTCTGATTGCTTAAAGTAGTTATCAATACAAGCTTCTATACTTTCACCATCAAGCGCGACAATCCCTTGGTAACGTTCACCTTTTTCTGGTGTGACAGTGATGACCATAAAACCGTTCCCGATCATCTCTTTTAATGAGCTTCCTGCTTTAACATCATCACCCACACGCGCAACACCGCGCATTTGTTGATTATTATTACCATTGATGACGGCGAGTCGCACTGGGCCATCACCTTGGATTTGAACGGTAATATCGCCTTCAAATTTAAGCGTAGCTGTTAACAAACTCGTTGCCACCAGTAAATCACCCAGAAGGTGTTGAACTGGCTCAGGATAATGGTGATTTTCAAGCATTGATTGATAGGTTTCAGTCACATTGACTAATTCACCACGTACCGCGTTTTTTTCGAATAAAAAACGTGATAAAGCGTCTTTTTTAGACATAACTTTCTCTCATTTCAGGGAATCGGTTAATCCGATTCTTGTAAATTTGTCTGTTTGAAGCGAAGTAAGGTCCGTCTTTCCTTTTTATCCGGCCGACGTTCAGGATGAGGCATCGTTAACGCATTCATTTTTCTTGCTAACGCAATTTTTTCTCTTTTAGCAATACTCTCTGGTGTTTCACAATAAAGAGCCTGTGCTTGCGTAGCACCTTGTCTCTGTGCACTCACCATTAAAATGATTACCGTTCGTTCATCATTACCTTGTCGTAAGCGTATTTCAGCACCGGCTTCAACCATTTTGCTTGGTTTGCCTCTCACACCATTGTAATGGATTTTGCCACCTTCAATCATTGTGCGAGCAATAGCGCGTGTTTTATAAAAACGCGCAGCCCAAAGCCATTTATCTAAGCGGACACCACTTTCTTGTGATTGTTGACTCATCCCTTTCTCCTTAACTTCAACTTCTTTCTGAAGGCGATAGTGTAAACACATAGCCTTCCACAACAAGGGACTTACTGAGGAGGGCGATAAAAACAGTGCTCATAATAGAGACTGATTTTATTCATGCGTTGGTTGTTTTGTCGCCGACGATGAATGATAAGAATTAGGTTCAATATTAAGAACCCAATAGCGATAAACAATAATAGCGTATTACCGATGTAATATAACATTGTCATTGAGTCTGGCAGGCTATGTAAAAATATCTGTAACGTACCATTTGCATCAACAACTATGCCTGTAATTACCCCTCCTGTATCAAAAGGAGTGTGCAATAAAATATCGGATAACCGCTGTAATTCTCGCCACTGTTCTAACGGGGTAGGCTCAAATACAGAATTTGAACTTGAAGCGTAATCAACAAGTTGTTTTCTTTCATCACTAATTAATAGCACACCACCAGGTGGCGGGCTATTTAACAGTATTGCGGCTTTATCTATCTCGCGGTAGATAAAAGAAGATGTGGTGGTGTCGATAAGCTTTTCCAAGGCCTCAGCACTCACTGCACGTAATAAAACATTAGTACCTGTTAGTTTGCCGCTTTCTGCACGTTGAACTAAGGCAGCCCAATCATTAACATTACTTAAATTCACTAGCGCCATTTTAAGCCGAATACACTCATTCTCTCTTGGGCATAAATCCTGTGTTTTCAATATAATGCCATCAAAATTATCTAATAAATTCATACCTGACTTGGTAATTGCTTGTCCCAAGCTTGGATTAACTCGGTTATTAGATACTGGATGAAGTTGCTCTTCAACCATATGCAATAAAGCGGCTGCTTTTTCTATCGTGCTCGATTCAGGCATTGGCATTGGGTTGCTATTATTCCAATAAATTCCTGAACAATCAAAAGGAGCAAAAATTGTTTTATTATTCTTACTGGATAGATTCGGTGGCATGTAACACATACCGACGCCTTTAGCTTGAATAATATCCCCAACATGTAAATTGGTTGTTTCCAATTCAGTAAAATTGGTGACTAAATGAGGTTCGGTGTCTTTAAGCCATGAAAAACTGAGCTTCATTGAAAGGGAAAGTGGTTGATAAAGATACAACATGCCAATAATAAAAAGGCTCCAAAAAACGAAGATAATATTTTTAATATACCGTTTATAAGGATAATTTTTTTCTTCATCATGCAATGAAAGGTAATTTCCTTGCTTTACAACATGATGACTAGGATACATTTCTAAATAGGTCACCTTATCAATATCACTTTGAATATAAGGTTCCCAGTGGGGTGGATAAACAAGATCAATCCCTCCCAATGAAATATTTTTTACTTGCCCATGATCGAAGTTACCAAAAAGCCCCCAACGTTTTAAACGCCCTTTAAAACAGTGAATTTCTTGTTTATGCGGTTTAATAATGGGCTTATGGATAAGAAAAACACCAATAACAAGAAATGTCACGCCTGTGGCTAAAATCCAAGGAAGGAAGACTTGAGGCATCATTAACGCCGTTAGCCATAATGTCAGCCCTAGGCAAACAAATGAGCCATCCCAAAAACCTGATGAGTTATGTAATCGGTGTTCTTCGTTAGTTTCTTCTCGGATTTGCAATAAATGAGCTGCATCACCTTCGTTCTTTTGAATCGTTGATGAACCGTTCGCCAAGATGGGTTCAGAAAGCTGTTTTAAACTTAAAGCGGAAAAATGACCATTAACACCCACAACGATGGGGATAGAAGGTGTACAAATAACATCGAGGACATTTTCTTGCTGAAGATAAGGGACAAGCAGTGGAGGGATATGAATTTCGACAGCATCAATATAATAGCGCCAATGATTTAATCCTTCAGAAGAACCCGCAAAGCGATTCACGATATTTCTTAATGTCGTAACGACTTCGCCTTTAATTGGCATTTCAGGGAAATTTTGTAATGAATATCCTGAAGAAAAATCAGAGGTACCAAAATAAGATAAATAATCACTAATAAGCCCATAATCATCAGTAGTGAGCTTACGATAAGTGGGTTTGGCGAGAGATGGCAGATGATGTGAGTCATCAAGCCGCCTTCTTTTAAAGAATAGAAAGGCGGCCATTATAAATAGGCTTATCATCAAGATAGCCAATATAATGACTGATAATCTCATTTTTTCCCCATACGTATACTGATGCTGCGTAGTAACAATAACAAATTTAAAACCCTGCCTAACATAAGGCAATTCCTATTCTTTTGTTCTATTTTTTATTTAAATACAATAGATTATATTTTTGTTGTCGCGTTATAATTTATTTCTCTTATCAATTTTATATCCGCTAACAATGCTATCTTCAGGTAAAATAGCGAATCAATAAATAATAATATTCTCAAAAAATCAATAAATAACTAGGTTTAGTAGCGGAGTGTACTCAATTTTCCCTTAAAAGCTAAATCTAATTGTTAGATTTATTTTGTCATTAATGTGTTAAATTCAGGTTAATCTCTATTCTTATCAGGGACTGTTATGAAAGAACTTAAAAAACCCAATATACTCAACATTGATAACATCGCCCGTTCTCGATTATTTCAGATCCAATCTGTTAATCTGGAGTTCAGTAACGGAGAAAAGCGTATTTATGAGCGAATGAAACCCGCTAACCGCGAAGCCGTTATGATTGTTCCCATTATTGATGACAGCATTATCCTTATTCGTGAATATGCTGTGGGAATTGAAAACTACGACTTTGGTTTTCCTAAAGGCGCAATCGATCCTGGTGAAAATGCCCTACAAGCCGCTAATCGCGAACTTAAAGAAGAAATCGGCTACGGTGCACACTCTTTAATAGAAATAGCCAAGCTTTCAATGGCACCCTCTTACTTTTCCAGTAAAATGAATATTGTCATTGCACATGATCTGTATCCTGAACACCTTGAAGGTGATGAACCCGAGCCACTGATTCAAATACGTTGGCCTATCGCAAAAATGATGGATTTACTGGATCACCCTGATTTCACTGAAGCGCGTAGTGTCAGTGCGCTATTCTTAGCACAGCGTTATTTACAAAATAAATAGACAATAAAAAACCGGACTTTAACATCCGGTTTTTTGATTAGTTAGAATAACTCGTTAGATTCGCCATTATCCTCAAAAATCTGTGTTCCTACTTCACTTTTTGCACTTTCTGTTGGTTGTGTACCTTCAATAAAATATTCTTTCATTGAAGAACCATCTCCCGCCAGTTTCCCTGTTCTTCTATCAATTTGAACAGCCACAACCCCTTTTGGTACAGGCATCATATTGACAGGCACACCTTCTAGAGCCACTTTCATAAAGTCATTCCAAATAGGCTGTGCTGTTTTAGCGCCGGCTTCCCCACCACTGGCGGCAGTTCTACCTAAGTTACGGCTACTATCATCAAAACCAATCCAAGACGTTGCCACGATATTGGCACCATACCCAGAGAACCAAGCATCTTTAGAACTGTTTGTTGTACCCGTTTTACCGCCAATATCTTGACGCTTAAGGTCACGCAAAGCACGCCAACCCGTACCAGACCATCCTGGTTCACCAACAAGATTTGTTCTTAATGCGTCATGCATTAAATATGCAAGCGGTGTGCTGATAACATGCGGTGCATAAGGACTTTCTTTTACCGTTTCAGCTAACGGTGCTTGTTCTAATTCAATTTCAGGCGCAGCATCAACAGATTGTGATTTATTAGACTGAGCAACGTTTTCCATATAGTCATCAGACAACGCTATAGAACGCATCGTATCACCATAAATAACGGGGATATCGGTACACTCTGGACACGCTATCTTAGGCTCTGCGGTAAACAAGATTTCACCATCTGCATCTTCAATACGCTGGATGTAGTAAGGTTCAATCAAATATCCCCCGTTTGCCATAACAGCAAATCCACGAACCATTTGCATTGGTGTAAATGATGGAGAACCTAATGCTAAGGATTCTGTTCTATCTATATTTTGATTAGGAAAACCAAAACGTAATAGATAATCAGCCGCATAATCCACTCCCATTGCACGCATTGCACGAACCATCACCACGTTTTTAGATTGACCTAAACCTTGGCGTAAACGAATAGGTCCCGCATAGGTTGGTGGTGAGTTTTTAGGACGCCAGTCCGTACCCGCGCCGGCATCCCAACGGCTGATAGGTAAATCGTTAAGCAATGTCGATAAAGTGAGGCCTTTATCTAATGCAGCCGCATATAAGAAAGGTTTAATATTTGAGCCAACTTGGCGTAATGATTGAGAAACTCGGTTAAATTTACTGATTTCAAAATCAAAACCACCCACTAGCGCAATGATCCCCCCATTTAGGGGATTTAATGCTACAAATGCCGCATTAACACCCGGAAGCTGTGCTAATACCCAATGATTATCATTGTTTTGACGAACCCAGATTTGTTCACCCACTTTAACAACAGCATCCACTTTTGTCGGTGTTGCACCTTGAGCCGTATCTGAAATAAACTTACGCGCCCAACGCACTGCTTTTAAATCAAGGGTGATATTATCGCCATTTTTTAAAACAACCTTCGCTTCTTTCGCATCAGCAGATAACACGACCGCCGGAATTAAAGGCCCATAAATTTGAAGTTCTTTTAATTTCTTACTAATAGCTTCATTATCCCACGCCGTTTGCCCTTCATGCCAAAGCACTTCTTGAGCTCCGCGATAGCCGTGGCGCATATCATAATCAATCACGTTGTCGCGTAAGGCTTTTTCTGCGGCTAATTGGTCTTTACGAACCACAGTGGTGTAAATTTTATAGCCGTCAGTATAGGCATTTTCACCATAGCGCTCATACATCTCCATTCTCACCATTTCTGTCAGATAGGGCGCAGAAAAATCAATTTGAGGCGCATGATATTTCGCAACAATAGGCTCAGCTCTTGCACTTTCATATTGTGCACGGGTGATATAATTCTCTTCATACATACGCAGTAAAACAACATTACGACGCTTTAAAGCACGATCATAAGAATAGAGTGGATTAAGTGTTGACGGCGCTTTAGGTAAACCCGCAATTACAGCCATTTCATTTAAGCTAAGATCATGCACACTTTTACCAAAGTAAACATAAGCCGCTGCACCCACACCGTAAGCACGGTTACCCAGATAAATTTTATTCAGATACAGCGCTAAAATTTCATCTTTTGTGAGCTCTTTTTCAATGCGAATAGCCAAAAAGGCCTCTTTTATTTTTCGCATTAATTTCTTTTCTGGTGTTAAAAAGAAATTTCGGGCTAATTGCTGCGTAATGGTACTCGCACCTTGTGAGGCTTGCCCCGACGTTAATGCCACAACAACCGCACGAGAGATCCCAATAGGGTCAATACCATGATGCTCACGGAAACGCGTATCTTCTGTTGCGATAAAAGCATTAATAAGCTGAGGAGGCATTTCCTCTAACGTCAGCGGTAAACGGCGTTTTTCGCCATATTGAGCGATTAATTCTCCGTCTGCACTAAAAACCTGCATAGGGGTTTGTAAACGAACATCTTTTAATGTCGCGACATCGGGTAACTGAGGCTCAACATACTTATACATACCGTATATCGAGGCTGCTCCCAAAATTATGCAAGCAAAAACGAAGATGAAAAAATATTTTAAGAACTTCACCTTAAATTTCCCATGTAGTGTGGATTGGGCGGTTTATAAACAAACAGTGCGTAGTATAAAGGTAACGCCTCTTTGAAAATAGGCAATTACTCATCAATAGATATGGATATCATTTATGGAAACACACAATTACCAGATTGGTATTGAAATTAACACTCATCATATCAATGCTGTTTTGGTATTTCAGCAGAATAAACAATGGAAGATCAGCGCATTTTGGCAATTCCCTTTACCTCTCAATGACGATTTAGATGATACAAAATTAAGAAATATCTTAATGAACTGGCGCAAGGATCTCCCTTTTATTAAACATATTACCCTCTCATTACCTGATATTTATGAAAACTATCACATAGTCCCGCTACCTCACGCTATTTCCCTGACATCAGCCGCGTGTCATCGGCTAGCACAATTACGAGCCACATCTTACACACAAAAGACAAAAATCCCTGTTCATTTTGATTATCGGCAAAATAACGGAAAACTCGCCATCCATTTGTGCCATAAGACAATGCTAGATAAGTATATTGCCTTGTTTTCTAAAATAAACTTAACACTTTCTGCCATTGATATTTCCGCTTGTGCATTACGTTATTTAGCGACTTACCTCAATATTTCTCCTCAAAACAGCCTTATTTACTGTAAAAATAACTCGCTACTTTGGGTGTCACCCGATGATGAAATGCCTCATTACGGCTCGTTGTCTTATGATAATCAACAAGAACAACAAGCGGGTATTAACCAGCTTACTGAAAAACAGCAATGGTCATTAAAGCAATGCTGTTTTGCTGGCGAGGATATGGCGCATTTTAGCTCTCACATGCCTCTTTGGCCTGATTTTTCCCATCCTCTATTTCACAAGGTATCAAAGGGAAAAACATTATCCCTTATCGCACTGGGCCTAGCATTACGTCCTAACGAGGTATTATGTATCAAATAAATTACCTCCCTTGGCGACAAACACGACTAAGAAAAAAAATATTAATATGGCTTTATCAAACCTTATTTTTAGTCACTTTAACGTTCATTATTTTAGGCTATTACACTTATTGCTTAGGACAAAAACAATATGCCATGACAGAACAACAGCACCAAACACAACAGCAAGAAAATAGGTTAGTAAAGCAACTCGAGGTTTATCAACAGCAGAAACAACAAACTCATCTACGCTATCAGCACTATTCACTTTATTATCAAAATTGGTTGCGCTATTTACATTACATTCGTATTTTTCAAACGATTGAAGCTTATCTGCCTTCCTCTGTTTGGGTAAATCATTACTCGACAATTAATAATCATCTCTCTCTGAATTTAATTTTACCCAATAAACAGCCGCTCTCTTTTATAGCCGATTTTAAAAATCATCCTTTTCTCTCTTTTTTGACGTTAGATTATTTACAACAAAGTAAAACGCATCCGTCTTACACAGAAGTTCATTTAAACGGAGATTTAGAAAAACGCGACCTGTGGAATATCGAAGATAAAGAGGAATGACAATGAAGATACAGACACAATGGTTGCAGTTTATCGCGTTTCTAACAACATGGCAGATAACGTTACTGAGCTTAACTCTACCTTTTATTATTTTCTTTCTTTATTACTTCTTCATTGTGACGGATCACCAGCAAGAAATAACCCAACAACAAACAGAGATAACACAAAGGCTAACACGTATGAATCACTACCAGTCTTTATTAGACGCCATGCCTTCTCTTGATTCCCTGATGACGCTACAAACTGAATATGATATTCCATTAGATAATCAATCCCCTCAAGAGCGATTACAGTCGTTACTTATTGCTTATCACTTTATACCTGAAACATGGGAAAATACGGCTGACTCATTATATAAACTCACGTTTATTTTATCTTACTCTCGTTTCTTAACTTTATTAGAACAGCTTAATCAAGCTGGTTTTTTTCTTGTTTCACTGAGTGTGATCCCAACCAATATTGCTCTGCTTTCAATAAAAATAAGCCTGACACGGCTTAATGATCTTGTTTCCGAGCAAGGTGACATATCATGAAAATAGGGATTTTTATTCTTCTGTTATGCATGACAACGCTAGCTTTTGCACACTTAAGAGATCCTTTCTTTCCTGAACTTATGGATAACGAAAAAATACTACCAACTTTTGCTGATGAATTAGGAGCAAAAACAGAACAACATGAGGAAGCACTACACCACCGACTTTATTTATTAAATTATGCTGATGCTGAAACATTAGCAAAACAACTTAGTACTTATGCCATTCCATTATTAAGTAAACAGGGGCGCGTCATTGCAGATAGTGAATCAAATAGCCTTTCAATTGTTGATCATGATAAAACACTTTCTGAAATTGCAGATTGGATAAAAATAAAAGATACACCACAACAGCAAGTCCATATCACCGCACATATTGTGAGTAGCAGTCAAGACGCGTTAAATGAATTAGGGACTCAATGGGGTTTACAAGCATTAAAAACAACAGAAGCAATACCCGCCGTATCGAATGCAATACCATCAGTAACTCCGCTTAATTCAGTCTTATCAACGCCTTCACTTTCTGCATTATCACTTCACCAAAACACCAAAAATCCCCTTCATTATATTGCCTTTAATATTGCCAGAATTAATGGTCGATTATTAGAGCTTGAGTTAAGTGCATTAGAGCAAGAAAAACAGCTATCCATTATTGCCAGTCCAAGGTTAACAGCCGCTCATGAGAAAACAGCCTCAATAAAACAAGGTACTGAAATCCCCTATGTCAGTCGAGATAATGAAACCACTCGAGTCCAATTTAAAGAAGCGGTACTCGGTATGGAAGTGACACCCATGATTCAAAGGAATAAAAAGATCAGGTTAATCTTGAAAATTAGCCAAAACACACCTGGTATAGCCCTTGTTCAAGGAGGGAGTGAACATCTTTCGATTGATAAACAAGAAATCAGCACCGAAGTCACCATTAATGATGGTGAAACCATTATGTTAGGAGGAATATTTCAACAAAAGCAGCAAGAACATACAGCAAAGATCCCTTTCTTATCTTCTATTCCATTATTAGGGATGCTTTTTAGTCACAAAAGAGATCAGCATAGCCGCCATGAATTGGTTATTTTTATTACACCCAAATTAATCTAATTTTTTATGTGATAATTATTTTTATAATAAAATACAACTAATTAGATGTTTTTTACTGGGATTAAACTGAGAATTATTCATCGTTTTTTCTTATAATCAGTATTTATAGATTTGACGGTGAGGACGATTTAGCTTACAAGGGTTAGCTAATTTGAGTGAGCCTGAAACATCACAATGATAATACGGATACATTTTATGCACTTCCTCTATTCTTGGAGGTAGGGCTTTTTATATGTAATATTGTTCGATTGATGACGAAAAAGACAATATTATCAGATGCGGTTTTCCGACTAAATTGTGTTAGAATCTCCGCGTTGCCAACAAAGATGATGACTTTTTTTCGTTATTTTTGTTATGTACTGTAGGCAAAGGGATTTTTATCCTATGTTGTCGCTGGCGACAGCATGTGGCTATTTTATAGCGATCTACTGAAAGAACTCAGTCTTATCATGAGAGTAGATAACAAATGTTATCAGGTGTGAATTAGATAAACACTCATAAATTTCAGTTTAGGTCCCGTCGCTGAATGAATTTGGCGGGGCGGGTTATCATTAACGAATATCTTAGTAATACCAAAAACATGGCAGAGAAACGTAATATCTTTCTGGTTGGGCCTATGGGTGCCGGCAAAAGCACTATTGGTCGTCAGTTAGCTCAACAACTTAGTATGGAGTTTTATGATTCCGATCAGGAAATTGAGCGGCGTACAGGTGCGGATGTAGGTTGGGTATTTGATGTAGAAGGCGAAGAAGGCTTCCGTCAACGAGAAGAGAAAATAATCAACGAACTCACTGAAAAGCAAGGCATTGTACTGGCAACAGGTGGCGGTTCGGTGAAATCGCGAGAAACCCGTAACAGACTATCTGCACGTGGTGTGGTTGTTTATTTAGAAACCAACATTGAAAAGCAACTCGCTCGTACCCAACGTGACAAAAAACGTCCTTTATTGCAAGGTGTTGAACCAGTGCGTGATGTCTTAGAGACATTAGCTGACGAACGTAATCCTCTTTATGAAGAGATTGCTGACATCACAATACATACTGATGATCAGAGTGCAAAAATTGTAGCCAATCAAATAATTGAACTATTAGAACAAAACTAATAGCTCAGCTACTTATATGGTTAAACAAAGACAATAAGAAAAAGGCCACTGTTATGGAAAAAATCACTGTCACATTAGGTGAAAGAAGCTATCCCATTACCATTGCTTCTGGCCTTTTTCATCAACCTGATACTTTTTTACCTCTAAAAGCGGGTCAGCAAGTCATGATAGTCACGAATGTGACACTTGCTCCACTCTATTTAGAAAAAGTAACAAATACCTTAAAAAACCAAGGTGTGCTGGTTGATAGCGTGATTTTACCCGATGGCGAACAGTATAAATCGCTTCAGATCATGAATGATGTCTTTACTGCATTATTAGAAAAAAATCACAATCGAGATACAACACTTATCGCACTTGGTGGTGGTGTTATTGGTGATTTAACTGGCTTTGCGGCAGCAAGCTATCAACGTGGTGTTCGCTTTATTCAAGTTCCAACCACACTGTTGTCACAAGTCGATTCTTCTGTTGGTGGAAAAACTGCGGTTAATCATCCTCTTGGGAAAAATATGATTGGCGCTTTCTACCAACCTGCTTCTGTGGTTGTCGATCTTGACTGCCTTGCTACATTACCTTCTCGTGAACTTTCATCCGGTTTAGCTGAAGTCATTAAATATGGCATCATTTTAGATAAAGATTTCTTTATCTGGCTTGAGAATAATATTGATAAACTTTTAGCTCTCGACCCAAAAGCCATGGCATTTTGTATCCGTCGTTGCTGTGAGCTTAAAGCGGAGGTTGTCGCTGCTGATGAAAAAGAAACTACTGGGTTACGTGCATTACTCAACCTAGGCCATACTTATGGTCATGCCATTGAAGCCCATATGGGATATGGTGTTTGGTTGCATGGTGAAGCCGTTGCTGCGGGTATGGTCATGGCCGCAAAAACAGCTCAAGCACTAGGTCAATTCACCGAAGAAGAAACACATCGCGTTATTCAATTACTTGAGAAAGCAAATCTCCCTGTCTGTGGCCCTGTTGAAATGACACCTGATGACTATTTACCTCATATGATGAGAGATAAAAAAGTCTCTGGTGGTAAATTACACCTTGTTTTACCAAAAGGTATCGGACAATCGGAATTGCGTGCGGATATTTCTCGCGAACAAGTCCACAAAGCGATAACATCTTGCATTAATGCAAATTAAGCTCCCCATTACCTGACTAGAGATAAACCAGAATATTCATTTAAGGATAATTCTGGTTAATATTGTCAAATGCAACGTTTCGGAAAAAGCGTTTCATCCTTATACTATGAGGTAATGGCTAAGGCTGAATAGAATATTTTTCGCTTTTTGACGCTCTGACGGAGGGCATAATGGACGAGTTCAAACCTGATAATGAAACTAAGGGTGATAGTTCACTCAAACCTGATACATCGGATAGACCTGAACGTCGAACTAGCCGACCTCGTGGCAACCCATTAAAAAATGCACGCTTCTCTGTATCCCGTCAGCAGATGATGATTGGCGTGGGTGTTCTGGTACTTATTCTTTTAATTATTGCAATAAGCTCAGCATTAAAATCACCAGAAACCACTCAACCGACCCCCCAAACAGGTACAGAAAGAAATATCGACCTGTCTCAACAACCATCATCCGTTACACCTTCAGAAAATGGCCAGCCATCAACACCTCAAGCTATTTCTGGACAAGAGATACAGCCAGTAACACCACCTTCACAAAATTTACCACCAATGATTGATTCTCAAGGCCAGCGTGTTGAGATCCCTGGTGATATTGTTGATTCGTTAAATCAACAACAAGCAGGAATTAATCAAGCAACTAATCAGCAGCCGTTAACTGCCCAGCAACCAAAACCTGAGCAACCAGTTACACAGCCCCCTGCGACCAAGCCTGTACAAAAACCTGCTGAAGTGAAAACACCAACAATAAAACCGGTAACACCACCAGCAACCACACAACCTAAACCGACTACTAAGCCCGTTGTTTCAGGTTCATTATCTGCGGGTAATTTAAGTTCTATTCCTGCGTCAAACTACACATTGCAGTTAAGTGGAGCGAGTCGCCAAGACACCTTAGAGGCTTTCGCTAAAAAGAACCTCAATGGAAACTACGCTATCTATAAAACTCAGCGTAATGGTAACCCATGGTATGTACTCATCTATGGTAACTATCGTAATATAAGTGAAGCTAAACAGGCTGTTTCTTCATTACCTGCACCGGTACAAGCGAAACAACCTTGGGTTAGACCGATGAAACATGTTCATCAGGATCTAAAAAAATAATTAAGACGAGGTTCACCGCTGATATGCTGTCTGAAACAGAGTACAATCGGCGACTCTGAAACGATTGAGAAATTTGGACGGCATGAAAAAAAAACGCGCATTCCTAAAATGGGCTGGTGGTAAATATCCTTTGGTGGATGATATAAAACGTCATCTACCCGAGGGTAACTGTTTAATTGAACCTTTTATGGGTGCCGGTTCTGTCTTTTTAAATACAGAATACGATTCATATATTCTTGCCGATATAAATAGTGATCTAATTCACCTCTATAATACGGTAAAGCATCATCCTGAAAAATTTATGAAGGATGCCCGCTTATTATTTACCCCTCAAATGAATATCGCAGAAGAGTTTTACCAACTACGGCAAGAATTTAACCGTTCAACTGACGCTTATCAACGTAGTGTGTTATTTCTCTATCTTAACCGTCATTGCTACAATGGGTTATGCCGCTATAATTCAAAAGGTGAATATAACGTCCCTTTTGGTCGTTATAAAAAGCCGTATTTTCCTGAAACAGAGTTACTTTGGTTTTCTGAAAAGGCACAAAAAGCGGTATTTGTTTGCCAAAACTATTCATCAACCATGACAAATGCAGAGAAAGGTTCCGTCATTTATTGCGATCCGCCTTATGCACCATTATCGCCTACTGCAAATTTCACGTCATACCATACAAATAGCTTTAGTTTTCAAGAACAGGAACATCTGGCTCAACTCGCCTCAATGCTGGCTTACGAGAGACAGATACCCGTGTTAATATCAAATCATGAGACTGCGTTGACAAAAGAGTGGTATGTAGACGCAAAAGAGCTACACAGTGTGAAAGTCCGAAGAACAATCAGTAGCAACACACTCGGTCGTAGCAAAGTGAACGAATTACTTGCCTTATATAAATAATCGTTAACACCTCCCGACAATGGGAGTGTTGTCTGGAGAATGCGATGAAAGACTTTCTGATTGCCCCTTCTATTTTATCTGCTGATTTTGCGCGTCTTGGTGAAGATACTGAAAAAGTGCTTGCTGCTGGCGCGGATGTTGTCCATTTCGATGTCATGGATAATCACTATGTTCCCAATCTGACGTTTGGTGCGCCAATTTGTAAAGCGCTACGTAAATATGGGATCACTGCACCGATTGATGTTCACTTAATGGTAAAACCCGTTGACCGCATCATTCCTGATTTTGCAGAAGCTGGTGCAACTTATATTTCATTTCATGCTGAAGCCAGTGACCACGTTGACCGTACTATTCAATTAATCAAAGATTGTGGCTGTAAAGCGGGTTTGGTACTTAATCCTGCAACCCCTTTAAACTATCTTGATTATGTTATGGATAAATTAGATCTTATTTTGCTCATGTCTGTTAACCCAGGCTTTGGTGGTCAATCATTTATTCCTAACACGCTCGATAAATTACGCCAAGTTCGTAAGATGATTGATGATGGCGGTTATGATATTCGTTTAGAAATTGATGGCGGTGTCAAAGTCGATAATATTGCTGAAATAGCCCAAGCTGGTGCGGATATGTTTGTTGCTGGCTCTGCTATTTTCAATCAACCTGACTATAAGCATGTTATCGACAATATGCGCCGTGAATTAGAAAAGGTATCGTAATGATAGATAAAAAACTCAAAGGTATTCGTGCTATCGCCTTTGATCTTGATGGCACACTTACCGACAGCGCAGTTGGGCTGACAGAAGCCACGGATTACGCATTAAAAGCAAAAGGCTTTCCACCTGCAGGTAAGCATAATGTCACCATCTGGGTGGGTAATGGCGTTGATATGTTACTCACGCGTGCTTTACATAACGCGGGTATTGAAGATGTCACAGCCCCCTTATTAAAAGAGATGCGTGACCTTTTTGATGAACATTATGCAACTTCCGTTAAAACAGGCAGTGATTTATTTCCACACGTTAAAGAAACCCTTGAAGTATTAGCTTCACATAATATTCCACTGGGTATTGTCACCAATAAACCTTCGCCATTTATTGCCCCTCTATTACAACAACTGGAAATTGATAACTATTTTTCCTTAGTGTTAGGTGGCGATGATGTCAAAGAAAAAAAACCACATCCATCACCATTATATTTAACAATGGGCATTTTTGGTGTTAAAAAGGAAGAACTCCTTTTTGTTGGGGATTCGCGCAACGATATTATTGCGGCACAAGAGGCACAATGCCCTTGCGTAGGATTAACCTATGGTTATAACTATGGTTTACCTATCGCAGACAGTAAACCTGATTATACGCTTAATAATTTTGCTGATTTGCTCTCAATCCTCGACATCACGCCAATGACAACTGTGGAACAGAACTAACATGACGACTTCAGTAGAAAAAACGGCACAAAAGCCAATTGTATTCAGTGGTGCACAACCTTCTGGTGAATTAACTATCGGAAACTATATGGGTGCACTGCGTCAGTGGGTACAAATGCAAGATGATTATGACTGCATTTACTGTATCGTTGACCAACACGCTATTACCGTCCGTCAAGATCCAAAAGAATTAAGAAAAAGAACCTTAGATACACTGGCGCTTTATCTTGCTTGCGGTATTGATCCCGAAAAAAGCACTATCTTTGTTCAGTCACATGTTCCACAACATGCTCAATTAAGCTGGGCACTCAATTGCTACACCTATTTTGGTGAATTGAGCCGAATGACTCAATTTAAAGATAAATCAGCGCGTCATGCTGAAAATATCAATGCGGGATTATTCGATTATCCTGTATTGATGGCAGCGGATATTCTTATCTATCAAACTAATCAAGTCCCTGTGGGTATTGATCAAAAACAGCATCTTGAATTAAGCCGAGATATTGCGCAGCGTTTTAACGCGATTTATGGCGATATCTTCACTGTACCAGATCCTTTTATTCCAAAAGGCGGTGCTCGTGTAATGGCATTACAAGATCCAACTAAAAAAATGTCTAAGTCTGATGATAACCGTAATAACGTTATCGCATTGCTTGAAGATCCAAAAGCAGCAGCTAAAAAGATCAAACGTGCAATGACAGACTCAGAAGAGCCACCTCGTGTTATTTACGATCTTGAAAATAAAGCGGGTGTGTCTAACTTACTCGATATTTTAGCGGGTGTTACAGGTAAAACTATTCCTGAATTAGAAGCTGAATTTGAAGGCCAAATGTACGGTCATCTAAAAGGTGCTGTCGCTGATGCAGTCTCTGAAATGCTAACTAATATTCAAGAGCGCTTTAATACATTCCGTAATGATGATGCGCTGCTTAATAAAATCATGAAAGAGGGTGCTGATAAAGCGAAAGCTCGTGCTCAAGCAACCTTAGATAAGGTTTATGACGCAATCGGATTTATTGCACATCCGTAATTTTTCGTTAATACATAAAAAAACACCCCAAAGTTGGTGTCCAACTTTTGGGGTGCAGTTCATTTTTAGGGAGGTGTTTTTTTTAGTAAAGAGGGATTATTGGGTTCTTAATACCACAAGCGTACGCATATCTCGCTAAGGTATCTACACTCGCTTTAGTAATATTATTTTCTATTCTGGTAATTACGGGTGGTGTTACACCCATTCGCTCAGCAACTTGTGCTTTTGTCAGATTATCGCGTTTACGCCATTGGGCCAATGTGTCTCTCAATTTTTCCTTGCGTGTTTCATCATCCCAAGCCACACGATATTCTTCATCTTCCATCATCTCATTATGTAATTCTTTATGACTTCTCAATTTCATTGAGCACCTCCATCAATCGTTTTTGGGCGATCTCAATCTCTTTCTTTGATATTTTTTGTGTTTTCTTAATAAAGACACGAAGCATAATAATTGTATTTCTTTTATGGTATATCCATATGCCTCTAGCAATATCAGTACCCATAGTACGGATCTCGAAAAGACCATTCCCTAAATATTTTGTATCAGGCTCTCTTAATAAACGAGCATCGTGTTCTATCTTAGTAATAAGTTTATCGTATTTAACTCGTATTTGAATAGGTAACTCTAATACTTCATTCCAAGCATTTGGGTGGTATAAAATCTCAAACACAAGCTTTTCCTTAACTTAAAATTAGCCTACAAGCTAATTTTATGCAAGGTTAAATTAGTCCACAAGCTAATTTTTATTAATAATAACATTAATTATCAATAAGTTAACTATTTACTCCTTAAATAACCGCCGATTAAAACTCTCAATGGTTTGATTTTGTAGTCTTAACTGCATAGTTTTACTCCAACTAGCTGATAATCCGGCGGCACTTAATAGACGATGATAAAGCTCTTCATCGAATGGCATATGAAAAGCAATCGAAATCGCTTCTTTAACAGAGACATCACTGTTTCTTGAAACCAAGACAAGCGGATGATGACTGCCTGTTTCACCTGTACTCACAACACGATATAACCAACCACAATAACCACTATCTTGCATAATTTGCGAAAAGTTACTGACTTCTGTCACCGTGTTAAGTTTGTAGCAAGGAGAGCGAGGTTGAGTAACTTGAATTAATGCTGTTCCCCACTGATAAATATCACCAATAAAGACATTTTCTTCTGTCATGCCTGTTGTTGAGATATTTTCACCAAAAGCAGGGGCATTAAAAAAATCTATTAAATGAGGGAACTGTTCAGCCCAATATTGATAGTGCTCTTGGGGATAATGGCATAACGCACGGTCTGGCCCACCATGAAAGCTCTTTTCTGCTTGCTCATCGCCCTCTAATCCTAACGAAGTGAGTTTGATATGGCCATCCACCAGCCTTTTGGTGATCGCACTGGTAAACCCATTAGACGTCGTTGTGATGTTGCCAATAAAAACACTAGGAAAATAACGCATAGCTCACGCCCTAAACAGAAAAGAATAACCCATAGTAAAGAGAGTGCGCTAAAGAAACAATGCCGACAATTGTCGGCATTGAAAATAGAAAAAGAAAGATGTTATCTAATTCAATTACGCTTTGCTCTGAAAACGTTTTTGCGCTTCGTCCCAGTTAACCACTGACCAGAATGCTTTAATATAATCAGGGCGGCGATTTTGATATTTCAAGTAGTAAGCATGTTCCCACACATCTAACCCTACAATTGGGTAACCAGATGCGCCCGCCAACTCTTCACCCATTAATGGGCTATCTTGGTTTGCAGTAGAAACGACTGCAAGTTTGCCATCATCTTTTAATACTAGCCAAGCCCAACCTGAACCAAAACGGCTTGCAGCCGCTTTTTCAAATAATTCTTTAAAAGCATCAACATTACCAAAATCACGCTCAATGGCGTCTTTTAGTGAACCTTGTAATTGCGTTCCTAGTTTTAAACCTTTCCAGAATAAAGAGTGGTTAGCATGACCACCGGCATTATTACGTAAAAAAGTACGTTGATCAGCAGGCACTTTATGAAGGTTTTTTACCAACTCATCAATCTCTAAGCCCACAAGCTCTGGTAATTTTTCCAATGCTGTGTTGGTGTTATTCACATAGGTTTGATGATGCTTAGTATGGTGAATTTCCATTGTACGCTCATCAAAATGAGGCTCTAACGCATCATAGGCATAGGGCAGTGTAGGTAATGTATAGCTCATATTAATCTCCAGTGCTGTTTTATCTTGGATCACACCATGTGATTTATCTTTTCATTTCATTATAGTGAAAAAAACGTTAATGAAAATCATTATCATATCCATATTATTTTTGTGGTTTTTTTATTCAGCACAATTTAATTAATTTTCACAGTATATTATTTTAATTTAAAAGCCATTAATTAAATAAATATTCTATTAAACAAGTAAATGATAGATTAATAATGCATAACTTGCTTTAGCACTAATTGAACATTCCATGAAAATCATTTCCATTAATTCGTGATCTTCTGCGCAAAAAAGAAACAATGTTTATTTAGCCTCTTTTGTTAACGACTTTTTGACATAGTATTAACAATAGTGAGGAGAACTATTATGACAAAAATAAACCAACATCATATTCCTGCAAGCATTGCAGAACACGCCCTGATCAATAAAGAGCAATACCAAAAAGAGTATGAATTATCCATCAAAAACCCAGAGGCCTTTTGGGCAGATAAAGGGAAAATCATTGATTGGATAAAACCATATACCGTGGTAAAGAATACTTCTTTTGACCCAGGCCATGTACTCATTCGCTGGTTTGAAGATGGTCAGCTAAATATCAGTCAAAACTGTCTTGATCGCCACCTTAAAACACGAGGAGATCAAGTCGCCATTATTTGGGAAGGTGACTCACCGAATGAGTCGAAAAAAATCACTTACCGACAACTCCATCAAGATGTTTGCCAGTTCGCTAACGTATTAAAAAACTTAGGTATTAAAAAAGGCGATGTTGTGGCGATTTATATGCCGATGGTGCCAGAAGCCGCGGTTGCTATGCTCGCTTGTACTCGTATTGGAGCTATCCATTCTGTCATTTTTGGCGGTTTCTCTCCTGAAGCTGTTGCAGGTCGGATCATCGATTCAAAAGCTAAATTAGTGATCACAGCTGATGAAGGATTACGTGCGGGTCGCGCTATCCCGTTAAAGAAAAATGTTGATGATGCTTTAAATCATGCCGATATCCCTCCTATCAATCATGTAGTGGTATTTCGTCGAACAGGACATACCGAACAATGGATTGAAGGACGTGATGTTTGGTGGGATGAAATCATTCAAGGTGTCAGCACAGAATGTGATGTTGAAGTTATGGATGCAGAAGATCCTCTCTTTATTCTGTATACCTCTGGTTCAACAGGTAAACCTAAAGGTGTACTACACACAACAGGGGGCTATCTCGTTTATGCCTCAATGACCTTTAAATACACCTTTGATTATCACGAAGGCGATATTTATTGGTGTACCGCTGACGTGGGTTGGGTAACAGGACACAGCTACTTACTGTATGGTCCTCTTTCAAATGGTGCCACTACCGTTATGTTTGAAGGTGTTCCTAATTATCCATCAGTTAATCGTATGGCTCAGGTTGTTGATAAACATCAAGTCAATATTCTGTACACTGCTCCCACAGCAATTCGTGCATTAATGGCTGAGGGTGATAAAGCGATTGAAGGTACTCAACGCACCTCTCTGCGTATTCTAGGCTCCGTAGGTGAGCCCATTAACCCAGAAGCATGGGAATGGTTCTATCAGAAGATGGGACGTAGCCAATGTCCTATTGTTGATACCTGGTGGCAAACAGAAACCGGCGGTTTCATGATAACCCCATTACCGGGTGCTATGGATCTAAAACCCGGCTCAGCGACACGTCCTTTCTTCGGCGTTCAGCCTGCAATTGTCGATAATATGGGAGAAGTACAACAAGGCGCTTGTGAAGGTAATTTAGTAATTACTGATTCTTGGCCGGGTCAAGCAAGAACACTTTTTGGTGATCACGACCGTTTTGAGCAGACTTATTTCTCTACCTTTAAAGGTATGTATTTCTCTGGTGATGGTGCTCGCCGCGATGAAGATGGTGATTATTGGATAACAGGGCGAGTTGATGATGTCTTGAATATTTCAGGTCACCGTTTAGGAACAGCAGAGATTGAATCCGCTCTTGTTGCACATCCTAAGATTGCTGAAGCCGCAGTAGTCGGTGTTCCTCATAATATTAAAGGACAAGCCATTTATGCATATGTCACTTTAAACCATGGCGAAGAGCCAACCCCTGAGCTCTATACTGAGGTTCGTAATTGGGTGCGTAAAGAAATAGGCCCCATTGCAACACCAGATATTTTACACTGGACAGATTCCTTACCCAAAACACGGTCAGGAAAAATTATGCGCCGTATCTTGCGTAAAATAGCCTCTGGCGACACAACTAACCTCGGAGATACCTCAACACTCGCCGATCCAGGTGTTGTAGAGAAACTGTTAGAAGAAAAACAGTCTCTATCACTTACCGCTTAGTGCACAACAACATAGCAGTCATTTAAAAACGTGATACGACAATGCAAAGGCATGAAAAATGCCTTTGCTGGGCTCTCTTACCTGAAAATCATGGAATGCGGGGGATTTAAACCTCTAAATCGAGTGATAAACCAAACAATTATATAGAGGAGAACTCTGATGAATGACAATATTTATCAAGAGATAGCAAATAACCCTCGCTTTAAAGAACTGGTTAAAAAACGTAGTCGTTTTTCATGGACACTTTCAATTATTACGCTTGTTATGTATGTCTCATTTATCTTACTTATTGCGTTCTATCCACAATGGTTAGGCACACCTCTCTATGAAGGAAGTTACATTACACGAGGTATTCCCATTGGTATTGGCTTAATCATTGCTTCATTTTTACTCACCGGTATTTACGTTATCAAAGCCAATACAGTGTTTGACAAACTTACCGCCGATATTATTGAAGAGGTAGAAAAATGAGAACGTTAATCAATGCTATAAGCTTAATTTTCCTCTCTTCAACGATAGCGTACGCAGCTGCAATAACAGAAGGAGGTGAAAAACAACCAATGAATATTCAGGCCATTATTATGTTCCTGATCTTTGTGGGATTGACACTTTATATCACTTATTGGGCTTCTAAACGTACTCGCTCTCGCGCTGATTACTACACCGCGGGAGGAAAAATTACAGGATTTCAAAATGGAGTCGCGATTGCAGGTGATTTTATGTCTGCGGCTTCCTTTTTAGGGATATCTGCACTGGTTTATACCTCTGGCTATGATGGCCTTATTTATTCAATTGGGTTTCTTATTGGTTGGCCCATTATTCTCTTTATCATTGCTGAACGCTTGCGTAATTTGGGGCGCTATACCTTTGCTGATGTTGTCTCTTATCGATTAAGTCCTAAGCCGATTAGAACACTCTCTGCGGTTGGTTCACTGGTGGTGGTTGCACTTTACCTAATTGCACAAATGGTTGGCGCAGGAAAATTAATTGAGCTGCTATTTGGCTTAAATTACCATATTGCTGTCGTACTGGTCGGTATTCTCATGGTGCTGTATGTTTTATTTGGTGGCATGTTAGCAACCACTTGGGTGCAAATCATTAAAGCCATTTTATTACTTGCTGGTGCCAGCTTTATGGCTGTTATGGTGATGAAAACCGTAGATTTTAATTTCAATACCTTATTTAAAGAAGCCGTGAGTGTTCATTCAAAAGGGTTTTCTATTATGAGCCCAGGTGGCTTAGTTTCAGACCCTATTTCTGCCCTTTCATTAGGCCTTGCTTTAATGTTTGGTACTGCGGGTCTTCCTCATATTATCATGCGCTTCTTTACCGTTAGTGATGCCAAAGAAGCCCGTAAGAGCGTCTTCTATGCAACAGGTTTTATCGGTTATTTCTATATTCTTACTTTTATCATTGGTTTCGGCGCTATCTTACTCGTTAGCCCTAATCCTGTGTTCAAAGATGCCGCCGGTGCTTTAATTGGCGGTACAAATATGGCAGCCGTTCATTTAGCGGATGCCGTTGGGGGCAATTTCTTTCTTGGTTTTATCTCAGCAGTTGCTTTTGCTACCATATTAGCCGTTGTTGCTGGGTTAACTTTAGCCGGTGCTTCAGCGGTTTCTCATGATCTCTATGCTAATGTCATTAAAAATGGTCATGCCGATGAGCGCAAAGAACTTAACGTTTCCAAAATCACTGTCGTAATATTGGGAATTGTCGCTATTGGTTTAGGTATTTTATTTGAAAAGCAAAATATCGCCTTTATGGTGGGGCTTGCTTTCTCAATAGCAGCAAGTTGTAACTTCCCAATCATCTTATTATCAATGTATTGGAAAGGGCTGACAACACGAGGTGCCGTAGTTGGGGGGTGGTCTGGTTTATTGATTGCAGTAACATTGATGATCTTAGGGCCTACAATTTGGGTAAGTATTTTGGGCCATGAAAAACCTATCTATCCTTATGAATATCCAGCTTTATTTTCAATGATTATCGCTTTCGTTGTTTCATGGTTCTTCTCAATCACAGATAAATCATCTTTGGGTGAGCAAGAAAAAATGAAATTCCAAGCACAATTTATTCGTTCTCAAATTGGTTTAGGGGCTGAACAAGGTAAAGAGCACTAAAAACCACCTCTCTCTTGCAATAAAAATGCCCATCCTTTTACAACAAAAGTGGGCATTTTTTATTTTTATAACGAGACTATTTCATTCTATTTCTACTATTTACTTATTTAGTAATAATTATAATTTTTAAATACATATCTATACGATTATTTAATAAATCAACCATTAATTAATTTAACACTAAAATAGATATATAAAATAAAACAAAATCAATAGATTATAAAAATCAGAAACCTTTGTTTTTTTAATTTATGGCGAGATATATATTAAAAAGAGTCATTTATCCCGATAAAAATCGCAATAATGTTAATTTCAGACACATTTCAGTTAAACAAGGCTTGTATTGTCAAAAAGTAAATGGTTAACTTTTTGTTCTACATAAGAAGAGGTGACAGTTTTAAATAGATTATGTCTCGATTAACTCATTGCTTACTTTTATTACTTTTATCAATAGCACCTGCAATATTAGGTGGCTCAACTCTTTATATAGAGCAAAAACTCTATATTGTTCTTATTGGTTGGCTAATTATGTTGATATGCAGTGGGATCTATCGTTCTTTTCTTGGAAAAATAGTGACCTTTATTATTAGCGCACTATGGTCTTTAAACCTTTCTATTTCTTTATTTTTCTATCGTGAACACGATATTTCTTTTTCATCTTCTATTGCTGAAACTTTTATTAATACTAACGGTAGTGAAACTGTTGGTATGCTTTATTATAATAAGTACTATGTCTTATTTTATCTCTGTATCTTTATAATCTACTACTTTCTTATCCATAAAAGTGCTCAATTTTTTAATATAAAAACCACACAAAAGAGTTTGATTGCACTTGTTATATTAACAGCCATTATTCCTATATATAAAAGTTTAGCACTAAGAACAGATAATAATAGTAAGTTACTCGCTGAATATGCACTCCTTAGTACCCCTTTTTATAATGCAGCAGCTTTAGTAAGAACTTTTCATGAAAACCGTCAAATAAGAAAGATCGCCTCTCAAGAGGTAGTGCATCAATATAGTAAAAATAATGATAATACAGAAATTTACATCCTTATTATTGGTGAATCTGTTCGTCGCGATCATTTAGGTATCTACGGTTATCCTTATGATACAACACCAAATTTAAGGAAAGAAAAGAGTAACTTGATCCTTTTTAATCAAGTTTACTCTCCGGCACCAGTCACAATACTTTCAGTTCCAATATCACTCTCAAATATTGGTTTAGAACAATTACAAGATAAAAGTCATTATGCGGATAATATTGTTTCTCTCGCCAATCATGCTGGATTCAAAACGTATTGGTTAAGTAATCAAGGGAAAGGGAGTCAAAAAACAAGCGTAATTTCTGTTATTGCTAATATGGCTCAGAATAAAAAATGGAATGAGTTTATTGGTTATGATGAAGAGCTACTTCCTTATCTAGATAAAACACTTAATGAGCCATCCACACAGAAAAAGCTTATTATTTTACATACTTATGGTAGTCATGAACCAGCTTGTAACCGATTTCCAAGCCAAGATTTAAAGAAATTCACACAACAAGAAGACGATAACTGTTATGACAGCTCTATCGCTTATACAGATAAGTTAATTAATAACATTATTGAAAGAGTAAAAGGTAAACCTGCCACCATACTCTACTTTGCCGATCACGCTTTACAGCGTCTCGATAAAAATAGAGAGGTTCGTTACCATCATGGTGTAAATACACCTCGTAAAGAAGCCTATGATATTCCTTTATTTATCTGGTATAGCCCATCAACAACTCAACCTGTTATTAGCAACGAGATTTTGAGTCAGCCATATTCTACAGCGAACAACTATTGGCTCTTAAGCAGTTGGTTAGGTATAGAGCATCATTCACCAAATAAATGCTATTCACCATTAAGTGATTGCTATCAGCCCACATTACCTACAATGGTTATTGATGGTAATAAAAACCTCTTAAACTATGATTTATTGAGTTCAGAAGAACAAGAACCTCAATAATAAATAGTGTATTTTTTTTGTTTTGTATTTTAAATTTAAAAAATAAAATCTAACTTAGATATAAAGAGGGGATTAAGCTTACTTTAAATTTTTTTAGTATAACGATACAGCGTTAATACCTTTCGTAAAATAGAGATATCTTGTTCACTATGCGCTTTACCAGCACTTACCGGAGTTAAAGCAATTAAATAGAATGGGAATTGAGCAGTTTTCTCGTTGGAGTGAAGGCATTATGACA
>NZ_JABUYL010000004.1 GCF_014897315.1 Proteus sp. FME41
AGTGACATACGGATTAACAGTCCGCCGTTCTACCAACTGAACTATGGAGGAAGCGCGTTCTCGTGAGAACGAGGCGAATAATAGCTATCCTTCGCGGCCTTGTAAAGTAAAAAAATGAAAAAAAATACCGTTTGCTCAAGAGTCCATCAAGTTGTTTCTTTTTTGATAAAAATGTATAAAAAATAAATAGTTATCAGTAGATATTATGCTCAATAAGACATTTTTATTATGCGGTGTAATTCTAAAGCCGATAAGAAACAATAAGAGGTCTTTTCAAAAGAAAGTTTTTCATACTGTTTAATAATACAATGTAAGGAATGCAGAGGTTAAATAGAAGATTCAGAGATAATGAACACCACCGATTTATCAACGCCGGTTTTAATTGAGTTCGAGGAATTTAAAAAAACGCTTCTTTCCCATACAAAAAATAAAGAAGGAGGTTGGGATACGGCGGTTGCTGGATTAGCGCTGTGTCACTATACAACAACGACAGAATCAGAAGGGTGGATGTATGAGCCAAGTTTGGCTATTGCTGCACAAGGTGCAAAACAAATAACAATAGGCTTAGAAACAAATTGTTATCGACCTATGAATATGCTTTTGACATCGTCTGATATACCTACTTTTGCTAAAGTGTGTGAAGCCTCTAAAGAGGCACCATTTTTAGCTATCTTACTTAAATTAGATCTCTCTTTATTACCTGAATTATTAGCTGAGAATCGATTTGAATTATTGCAAGAACGTAATCAACATAGAGCTCAACAAGTCGTTCCCGCGACAGCACCAATATTACAAGCAGTCACTAGACTTATTAAACTGATTAATACACCAGAAGATGCACCTTTCATTGCTCCTTTGATTCAAAAAGAGATCCTTTATTACTTATTACGATCAAATGGTGGGGCAAGGCAGCAGTTATTGGCATCACAACATCCTCAATGCCGTCAAATTAATCATGCTCTTGATTGGGTTAAGCTACATTATCGAGACACTATTCGTATTGAAGATTTGACCACATTAGTCGGAATGAGTACCTCTTCATTTCATTTCCATTTTAAAAATCGAACGGGTATGACACCATTACAATATCAAAAATGGCTACGCCTTAATGAAGCCCGACGCATTATGTTAATTGAAATGGCAGACGTTTCTGAAGCTGCATTTAGAGTGGGATATGAAAGCCCATCACAATTTAGTCGTGAATATCATCGATTATTTGGTCTAGCCCCTTTAAAAGATATTCAACGATTAAAAGAATCTGACCCTGAAAGGGTATCTTTGGATTATTAGGCAAGAATAATGGAGAAATGAGTTAAAGCAATAATGAATGATTGCGTTACAGTCATGCTATTAGATATTGGTATATAAAGGAGTTTGAAGTGGCTAACGTATTTATTATTAATGCATCAAAAGAATTTGATGGTTCAGAAGGTAAACTCAACGATTATTTAACGCACGTTGCGACAACGTTATTATCTTCACATCAGATAAATGTGCAATCAACACGTATTGATGATGGCTACGATAATGATGAAGAAGTTGATAAATATTTATGGGCTGACGTGATTATTTATCAAATGCCAGCATGGTGGATGGAAGGGCCTTGGATTTTAAAAAAATATATCGATGATGTGTTTAGTGCCGGTCACGGGAAAATGTTTATTGATGATGGGCGTACTCGAAAAGATCCATCCCAAAAATATGGTTCTGGTGGATTACTACAAGGTAAAAAATACCTACTCTCTGTGACTTGGAATGCGCCATTTGAATCGTTTGAAGAACAAGAGCAATTCTTTGAAGGAAAAGGTATTGATGCTGTGTATTTTCCATTCCACAAAGCAAATCAGTTTTTAGGCATGGAAGGATTAAAAACCTTTGGAATGTTTGATGTAGTAAAACAACCTCAAATTGAAAAAGATGTTGAGGCATATAAAAAGCACTTAGAACAAGAAATTATTGGTTTGTATCGTTAAACGTAGCCAAGCGTATTTATTGGCTATCTCTTATTCACAAGAAGCCCAAACCGCCACAATACGGTAGAAATAAAAAAATAGATTAAAAATGAGGAAAAGTGGCTGATTTTAATAGAAAAATATTGTTTGAATAGTTAATAGCAAAAAGCCCGCACTGTAATAGCGCGGGCTTTTCTAAATTTGGCTCCTCCAACTGGACTCGAACCAGTGACATACGGATTAACAGTCCGCCGTTCTACCAACTGAACTATGGAGGAAGCGTGTTCTCTTGAGAACGAGGCGCATAATAACGATGATATATCAGTGTGTCAACGCTAAAAGTAGATTAAATGTTTGTTTGGTTGGTTTATCGACAAAGTGGTTAAATAATAGAAATTATTCTCCGTGTTGTTGTGGTAACCACGGAGAATAAATTAAGCTTGGGGGGATAATTGTGATGCTGAAATTGATTTTTGAATGGGATCAAACGCCATTAAGTAAACATCATAAAAATGAATTTCTTGTTTTTTACGAATAATTTCTTGAATGTCTTCTTTTATTTGTTGAGAGATGGCTGGGTGCTGGTGGATCTCATTAATTGCTTCATCAGATAATTTTTCAAAGGTATACCATTCACCGTTATAGCAAACTCTTAAATCCAGTACGCCAATATCTTCAAATTTATAGACAGGTTTAATATCAAATAACAATACCCCAGCCATAACCAAGAACATAGCAGTAAAAAGGACGAGTGAGATAACACCAAAGTAAGGAGAATAAATTAATAAAGCAGCAAGCAGTATATAAGAAAGAACCATACTGATGCATAACCAGATATGATTTTTTAAAAATTGACTATTAAAATGTGGTTTGCCGTCTCTTTTTTCTGCTTTATTGATCCGATCTAAATCACGTTCTAAGATTTCTTTTAATACATTCATTGTAAACACCTTAAGAGATGAATGTTGCAAACTTGTTTCTGGTAACTAGATTATCATGGAGACAAGCTAAGCGGGTAGAACAGTTTTTTTCAAATTCACCTGCTAACTGTTATTGTGATGACGTTAAGATTATTCTTAGTTGTTGTTAATAAAAGAGATAAAATATCAAATAAATTTTATAGGTAGTGATAAAAATAGAGGAATAATTGTATTTTTAATGTGCAATTCTCCTTTTTTTAATCTTTAGACACATAAAACTATTGCTATTAAACTTGTCTCATGCGTTAATGAGTAAGGCCTAAAAACAGACCTGATTTATGATTGACATTCTAAGTTAATGAGTTTTAAACAGCATCGCTTTTTGACCGTTTTCTTCATGTATGCCCATAAGTTATAGGTGGTTCAGGCCAGTAGATGCCGAGAAGGCAACGTTTTATTGATATATAGGAAAGTTACATGTCTGACAAAATGAAAGGTCAAGTTAAGTGGTTCAACGAGTCTAAAGGCTTTGGTTTTATTACTCCAGCAGACGGAAGCAAAGACGTATTCGTTCACTTTTCTGCCATTCAAGGTAACGGTTTCAAAACTCTGGCTGAAGGTCAGAACGTAGAATTTACAATTGAAAACGGTGCAAAAGGTCCAGCTGCTGCTAACGTAACAGCTCTGTAATTTAAAGCCTTTTAAAAATATTCTTCAAGCCTGTCACCTTATGGTGGCAGGCTTTTTCTTTATGGGTAAAATAAAGAAAAAGAGAATGATTATATTTATCAGGAGAGAAAATGCAGGTTAGTGATAAAGTTGTTGTAAAAACAGATGGCATTGATGATCGTGAAGGTACTATCCTACTTATCGAAGAATTTAATGAAGGAACAATGTATTTAGTCTCATTGCCAGAATACCCAAAAGGAATTTGGTTTTTTAATGAAAAAGAAGGTGATGAAGGTATTTTTGTTAGG
Source organism: Proteus sp. FME41 (assembly GCF_014897315.1). Lineage (GTDB taxonomy): Bacteria > Pseudomonadota > Gammaproteobacteria > Enterobacterales > Enterobacteriaceae > Proteus. Next base: position 3,850 of record NZ_JABUYL010000004.1, read on the forward strand.
CCAATACAACAAAAGTAAATTTTGTTTAGGTACGGTTCATTTACATTTTTAAATCAGCTACTTATACTTTGACTAAATTTTAGTGGGGAGAAAGCATCTTGGATATACAAAGTTGTAGGTTAACGATAAATCAATTAACCCAAAATAGACTTATTCAAACCGTCTGGTAGGCTATTTTCTTCATTAAAACTGCTTACCACTTTTGGTGGGCAGTGCATTGGTAATATTCCTTTCTTAATATTTCTGTTGTTGCATCTACCCAAATGACATTCCCTTATTTCATATAAAAGAGAAGGGTAAAGGTATGTGCTACCTATTTTTTTCATTATTTCCTCCGCCTAGTGTGATTAATTAATTTCAATACTCTGAAATTTCAGAGGGTATTTTTCATATTGATTTTTAATCATCATGTAGAGGAAATAAACATGACGATGACACCTTATGTTTTAAATCTTGTTATTGCGATGTGCCTTGGTGCTTTGATTGGTGCGGAGCGCCAATGGCGACAAAGAATGGCAGGCTTAAGAACTAATGCTTTAGTTTCAACTGGAGCGGCTGTTTTTATCTTAAGTTCAATCGAAACGTCACCAGACAGCCCTGGCCGAATCGCAGCTCAAGTTGTTTCAGGAATAGGATTTCTAGGCGCAGGCGTTATTATGCGTGAAGGTATGAATATTCGAGGACTTAATACGGCGGCAACGCTTTGGTGCTCAGCAGGAATTGGTGTGTTATGTGGCTTAGGTCTATATCAATTAGCAACTATAGCAACACTTCTTATTCTTTGTGCCAATATATTATTACGAGAAGCCGCTCAACGAATTAATGCCCAACCTCAACTTCAGGCAGCCGATATTGAGCAACGTTACTCAATCCGCATTATTTGTGACGCAGAAGATGAGGTTTTAGTTAGAACGCTGATTTTACAAGCCCTAAATGGTTTACATGTTCGGCTACAATCTTTGAGCAGCGCTGACACACTAATGCCTTGTCAACTGGAAGTTTGTGCTGAATTGCTGGCAACACCTCTTGAGCAAAAAGAGATAGAGGCTATCGTGTGTCGAGTAAGCTTAGAAAAGAGTGTCAGTGCGATTAATTGGAAAATTGCGATAGAACACTCGGTGTAGTGAACAATTTATTTATGATTTATTTCTAGTTATCGCTCTCTATATTTTATATAGGGAGCTTTTTTTATTAGGGCTCGGGATAGACATCAGATATCAAAAATCATCTTAAAAGAATATGAATATTTAAAAAGTGACAGCAATATAACCTTATAGTTTATAAGTAGATAAATTCGGTGCTTAATTTTAAAACTAAGTTATTTCAACGAGAATAATGAGATCCCAGTCATACATTAAGTATTATTACTAACATATAGAAATAAAGTATTTTGTTTGTGTAATTATTTAATTTGTAACTATTACTTTATGGAATAAAAAACAGAGGATTTTATTTATAAAGATCTAATTAAAAAAGAGGATAGAGTAGTCATATTCATTTTCCATTTAATCAAAACAAACATTTTTACTTAGTTTGATTAGTCGCCCATTATTTGTATTGTGGTTAACCCGTATATAATGAGGTTTGAATGAAAAATGATGAGTTCGTTTTGAGCGTAATTGATATGGCATCCTTTTTTTATTAATCATTGATCTTAGGCCGATTTGATTTATCACTGTTTATTTTATTTTGAATAAGCAGTAAACCCTAAAATCAAGTAAGCGTTTGCACTTTACTGTTTACTTATTAAATGAGGCCATTAGGCGTATTGTAGGACAAATAATCGTTATTAAGGGGCTTAGTGCAGTATAGAATCTTGGGCGATAATATGTGTTTTCTATTGATTATATTGGGTTTTTTTTAATACCTGAATTATACTCTCAAATTATTTCAATGTATTTGGTGAAAACATTATCAATATTTTTTATCTGATTTAGTTTAAATCTTATTTTTTAAGTAATATTTTTAATTTAACTAAGTCAATGCTCAAAAAAAAGAAGGAAGAGATCGACTAAATAGGTTGTTTTAACCGCTACAGTAAAGCTGATGAATTACGTAATTATGTGGTTTGTAATTGCTTATCAATGATGTGCCAATTTTTTTTGAAAAACTATAAGATTTTTTGTAAAAAACATGTAGAAAAATTGATATCAATAAGTAATCTTATAATGAGAGTAGAAAAATCACACCAACCTTTTCTTTTGATAAAATAATCATTTCAACGTTGTGTTATTTATAACTTTGTCAAGGACGTAAATCTTACTTATTACAGAAAGAGAATTATCTTAGTGTGAAATAGATGTACCATTCTGCTCTATTCTAGAAATAAATATAAAGGATAATTGTGATATTGACCTTTTTTGATTTACTAAAAAAGATAAGATAAGCGTTAATTTAAAAAAAGTGTAAGTAAAAAAGAAGATCAATCATTTCAAGATAGCTTACAAAGAATGATGAAGCTCATTTCAATAGAACTGAAAGCAATACACAAAGTATTTGCATTCACGTCATGAATAATCTCAATTATTACTTTTGAAAAATACCGTTACAATATTTTTCAAGTTTTTTACTTTAGAAAGAACTAGAACGTTTTTGTGTCATAAATTACTCGGCTCGGTTATTTGTTTTTAAGAATAATCTAATAAATGAGATATAGATCTTGAATATTTAGATATATCAATATTTTTATTACATTCTGGTGGAGAAGAAAAGCCTTTTTAAACCTAAAATTACGCCTAAAAAAGGTAATAAAACGAGTCAAATTAGTGGTAAGAGCAGAGGAATATTTAGAAATATATTTTAGCTATCTAAGTAAAGATATAACGATAGTTAAATCTTTGCGCTCTCCTAATCCCGTTAACATCAACTTTTGTTAAGCAATGGTGTTACATAGAAGTCAGCACTTTTGGTGCTGTAATGCCTTGAGACTTGTGCTAACTAGGTTGAAAAGAAGGTGCAGGGCATACAAGGTAAAGGAAAGTGAAAGAATGCTCATCATTTATAGGTGTAAAATAACTTACGTTCATAAGTAGTTTCAATGACAGAAAGTAACATTTGATATTTTATAGTTTGTATTGATGCTAATAGAGTAGTCAATAAGATGTTATTTTGATCATATTTATTTTACGGTGTTTACATTGAAAAGGCCGACGTATACAAGTGTAAACTGTAGGGCGTTGTATTTGCCAGTAAAGAGATTTTCTGTGTTAAAAGACAATCAAAAATAGGAAAAACAGAATTTATATTCTGTCTTATTCTTTTATGAATTAATCACTTTGTATTGGGGATCTTTGAGTCTTTTTTTATAAAATTGAAATTTATATTCTAAAATTGATTTCATTTTTATAATAAAAAAAGACAAATAATATAAGATATAAAATTATTTGATTACTTTATTTGTTCTATTAACTATTATCGCTATAACTAAATTCTACTTGTCTTTTTGATATAAATAAACTTATTTGAATAACGTTGTATTTTAAATCATCTCGATATTTTAAATAAAAAATGGCTAATTATTATAAATATATTATTTATTACTTACATTTTACTTAAGCTAAATATTGTATTATTATTATATTCCAATTAACTTTGATAATAAAATCATAATTATTTTTTATTAAATCAAATAGATTTTTAATCTTATTTTAATATTGTGATCCTAATAATAAAGGTAAGGATTTGCTTATAAAATACACATCAATTCATAAATAAAACTTAATTATATGGAGATATTATTTATCTATGATTAATTTACAGTCAATAAAACTCTTATTAAGAGTTCTGTAATCCAAGTGTTAACGTGACTTTATTAATCATTAGTTAAATTTCATTGTTTCTGTAGAAACTTTAATAATATGGAAATAAATATTCAATGATTTAGGGGGAAAGGTGCATAACTAAGAATTTAATTTTATATGACTTTTCCTACTATCTTTAAAATGCACATCATTATCTTATTGATTTTAAAGTATAATTAATTTTATTAAATGGGTTTAAAAAAATGGATAACTATAAGTAATTATAATTGTCTGTTTTTTAATCAAATTGTAAATAAAAAGTGATCATTTCTGAAGGTTTAAGTAAATGATGAAAAAAATAATATCTATAGAAATATTTATTAAATTGGAATGAGTCGTTTAGATAAAGATGAGGAGGAGGTATTGCAATATATGTTACTGTGATCAAAAAAATCTCCAATTGTAGATTTGTCAAATTTTTATGCTGTATTTTTAGGTTTATAAGTTTAATAGATCGTATAAAATAAAAAATTATCATTAATATTTTAATTAGGGTAGATTCGCTTATTAATTTACACGAAGTTTTATTACTTTTATCACTTGAATAGTTAATGAACTAATTCCATAATAATGATTATCTTTTTGTGATGTGACTCACATAGTATTTAAATTAGACTACTTTATCCGTTGAATAACTTAATCGTTAAGGAGTAAAGTTGTCGCGTTAGGATTATTCTTAACAAGCTATATTGGCGAGCATTTAAAGTTTACTTTTAATTTAAATGTTTTTTTCGCTACTTTTGAAAATGACCGTAACTAAGTAATACAAGGTAGTGTTACTACGTGTCATGTTCATAAAATGGGGCCTGGAAATTTAATATTACATTTATATTAATTTCCTCGGGATCTTTCATTAGGGAGATCCTCTTTGTTCAATATAATCGGACGGGATGTAAAGAGATGAGTACGGTTGAATTGCTTAAGCATATTTATGACATAAATTTATCGTATTTGCTTTTGGCGCAAAGGTTAATTAACCAAGAAAAGGCTTCAGCAATGTTTCGGCTTGGTATTAGTGATTCCATGGCTGATGCTCTTGCAGAGCTAACATTGCCTCAATTGGTTAAGTTGGCTGAAACAAACCAACTAATCTGTAATTTCCGGTTTGAAGACAGCGAAACAATAGAACAACTTACTAAAGAATCTAGAGTGGATGATTTACAGCAAATCCACACAGGGATACTTCTTTCTTCAAACTTGTTTCGTCAATTAGCGGAACAAGACACCACTGCAACAAAGAAACGGGCATAACAATGAGTGAAAAAAGTATCGTCCGAGAAGCGAAAGATATTCGCTTAGCAATGGAATTAATCACCTTGGGTGCCCGCTTACAAATGCTTGAAAGTGAAACTCAGTTAAGTCGGGGGCGTTTAATTAAATTATACAAAGAATTAAGAGGGAGCCCCCCTCCAAAAGGAATGTTACCTTTTTCAACGGATTGGTTTATGACATGGGAACAAAATATCCATTCATCAATGTTTTATAACGCTTACCGTTTTCTCTTGAAAAATGGGGGCTGTGTTGGCGTTGAGGCGGTCGTAAAAGCATATCGTTTATATTTAGAACAATGCCCGCCAGCCAAAGATCAAGATCCTATTTTAGCATTAACCAGAGCATGGACATTGGTGCGTTTTGTTGAAAGTGGAATGTTACAACTTTCAGTTTGTACCAAATGTAATGGTTCATTTATTACACACGCACATCAGCCTGCTAGCAATTATGTTTGTAGTCTTTGCCAGCCTCCTTCTCGCGCAATAAAAAAACGTAAACTTTCCGCCAATCCTGCCGATATTAACTTACAACTGTTGGATGGTCTTGAACAGTTTGCAATGTGATTCGAGATTGAAAGTTAAATATCAGGTTATAGAGCTTAGTTATCTATAACCTGAGCCGTTTCCTCTTCCCCTCCTATCTCTTGCTGCTATGTTCGCCATTCTCTCTATAACGAAATTAGCTAAAGGGATATCGCGTGTTAGTACTCTTAGGATATATCGTGGTTATGAGCGCCGTCATCGGAGGATACCTCCTCGTCGGTGGTAGTTTAGGCGCTCTATACCAGCCAGCCGAATTTATAATCATCTTTGGTGCCGGTATCGGTGCTTTTATTGTAGGTAATAATGGTAGAGCGATTGTATCGACGATAAAGATTTTACCGAAATTACTTCGTAGTACGAATTACAATAAAGCGATGTACATGGATTTAATGGCACTCATGTTTCGTTTATTGTCAAAAGCACGCCAAAACGGGATGTTGGCATTAGAGAGAGATATCGAAAACCCACAACAGAGTGATATTTTTTCCCAATATCCCCGCATCATGAAAGATGCTTATATGCTCAGTTTTATTACTGATTATATGCGTCTCATGGTGACAGGAAATATGAATCCTTATGAAATTGAATCTTTGATGGATGAAGAGATTGCAACTTTTGAGGAAGAAAGTGAAGTACCTGCAACCGGTTTATCTGCAATGGGCGATTCTTTACCTGCATTTGGTATCGTTGCAGCGGTAATGGGTGTTGTTAATGCATTAGGTGCTGCGGATAGGCCTGCAGGTGAAATGGGCGTATTAATTGGACACGCAATGGTCGGTACCTTTTTAGGTATTTTATTAGCTTATGGTTTTATTTCACCATTAGCGTCCAGACTCAGACAACGCTCTAGTCAACAAATGAAAATGATGGAATGTATCAAAACAACACTGTTATCTAGCATGAATGGATATGCGCCACAGATAGCCGTTGAGTTTGGACGTAAAACCCTCTTTCTGGCAGACAGACCTTCTTTTATTGAGTTGGAAGAACATGTACGTCAGGTACGGACACCAATGCAGGCAAATCCTGATGCAATGAAAGAAGAGTAATTATGAAGAGTAATTCACAAATCATTCGAGTTAAAAAGCGAGGGAGAAAGCAACATCAAGCTCACGGTGGTGCATGGAAGATAGCTTATGCTGACTTTATGACCGCAATGATGGCGTTCTTTCTAGTGATGTGGTTACTTTCAATTTCTAGCCCACAAGAGTTAACTCGTGTTGCCGAATATTTTCGTACACCATTAAAAGTCGCTATTGAAAAAGGGCGATTTAGTGGGGATGCAACCAATCCTATTCCTGGAGGAGGGCGTGATCCTGTCTACAATGAAGGTGATATCTTGCCAAAAGGTCAGGAAGATAAACAGCTCAATGAAAAGCAACAATTTCGTCGCTTAAAAGAGAATTTAGAACAAGTCATTTTAAATGACCCTAGATTAAAAGATCTCAAGCCTCATTTATTAATCGACATGATGGACGAAGGTTTGCGTATCCAAATTATAGATAAAGCAAATCGCCCTATGTTTAGAGTCGGTAGCGCCACAGTTGAACCTTATATGAAGGACATTTTAACGGCGATTGCACCTATTCTAAACGATACACCTTATAAAATTAGTTTGTCGGGCCATACCGATGATATTCCTTACGCCAGTGGTGCTTTTAAATACAGCAACTGGGAATTATCAACGGATCGTGCTAATGCCTCTCGTCGTGAATTGATTGGTGCTGGGCTAGGCGAATGGAAAGTTTTACGTGTGGTTGGAATGGCGTCGACGGTTCATTTAGTCAAAGAGGATGGTTTTGCTCCGGCTAACCGACGGATCAGTATTCTGGTTTTAACAAAGCAATCAGAACAAAAAATTATACATGAGAATGAGCGGGTTGCACCGACAGTAAAAGAGGCATCAGAAATTGAACCTCTACTTTCAGGGCAAGAAACCCCACAAGAAAAAGCAGAAAATACACAGACGGGATCGTCTGTGTATTCTGCATCTGAGCTTCCCGAATCAAAAAAGGAAAATGTTGAAACAGGAGTTTCTGGGGAAAGTTTGCCATCACAATCGACAAATATTACGACAAAGCAGGGAACAGCCCCCTGATTTGTGAGTAATCGCGTAAAGGTGAATGAGTAACGATGGATATTACTGAGTTTTATCAAACATTTTTTGATGAAGCAGATGAATTGTTAGCTGATATGGAACAGCATTTACTGTTACTTGATCCTCAAAATCCTGATCAAGAGCAGATGAATGCGATTTTCCGTAGTGCACACTCCATAAAAGGAGGAGCTGCAACATTTGGCTTCGTTAAACTTCAACAGACCACTCATGTGCTTGAAAACTTGCTTGATAATGCAAGACGTCATGAGATGGCGCTCACCGACGACATTATTAACCTGTTTCTGGAAGCGAAAGATATTATGCAACAGCAATTGGATGCACATAAAAACTCACAAGAACCTGATGAGGAAACATTTAATTATATTTGTGAGAAGTTGCGTCAGCTGGCTCTCGATGTAAAAGAAGAACAATCAGTCCCTCAAATCGAGGTTATTGCTGGATCTGAATCTTCAGCCACGCAAGCTACTGAGGTTTCGGTTCAATCATTAGACTCTGAACATCTACAAAGTGAAGCCATAGTAGAAGAAGCATCAACAATGGCCTCTGACGGACACTATTATCATCATATTGTTTTGTCAGATCTCAAAGAGACGGATATTGATTTGATGCTTGATGAGTTAAAACACCTTGGTGATGTTAGCCAAGTTGAAAAACAACATCATGGCCTTGAAGCAATATTAAAAACAACGGCTACTGAAGAAGATATCAGTGCTGTACTTTGTTTTGTGATTGAACCTGAGCAAATTTCTTTTAGAAAAGCCACTAAGACAGAAACATCACAAGAAAACACGATTATCGAAGAAGAGAGTGCTACCGCATTCGCTGAGGATGATCATGTTGACGCTATAGCTGAATCATCTGCACTGATTCAAGATAAGGTTGCAGAAAAAACATTATCACCAGAAGTGACTACGACACCCGTAGCGTCGGCACCGGTATCACCATCAATACCAACAAAAAGGCCTGTGGCAGCGGCAACACCAAAAACAGAATCCACAAGTATTCGTGTTGCTGTCGAAAAAGTTGACCAACTCATTAACTTGGTGGGTGAACTTGTGATCACACAATCGATGTTGGCACAGCATAGTGATAGCCTTGAGCCATCTATATACAGTGATTTATTAAGTTGTATTGCCCAGCTACAACGTAATTCGCGTGATTTACAAGAATCTGTTATGTCGATTCGTATGATGCCGATGGAATACGTATTCAGTCGCTTCCCTCGCGTTGTACGTGATTTGGCGGGTAAGATGAATAAAAAAGTTGAGCTAAATATGATTGGTAGCTCAACAGAACTTGATAAAAGTTTAATTGAAAAAATTATTGATCCTCTAACTCACTTAGTCCGAAACAGCCTTGATCATGGTATTGAAATGCCCGCCGATCGTGTTGCCGTTGGTAAACCAGAAGCAGGACAATTAACACTGTCTGCGGAACATCAAGGTGGCAATATTTGTATTGAAGTCACTGATGATGGTGCGGGATTAAATCGTGAAAGGATCTTGAAAAAGGCGATTTCTTCAGGACTTTCAGTGTCTGAAAATATGAGTAATGAAGAAGTGGCTATGCTGATTTTCGCCCCTGGTTTCTCTACCGCTGAAGTTGTCACTGATGTGTCAGGCCGTGGTGTGGGTATGGATGTGGTGAAACGAAATATCCAAGAAATGGGGGGGCAGATTCAAATCAGTTTTGAAGTAGGTAAAGGAACACGAATTCGTATTTTACTGCCTCTGACATTGGCTATTCTCGATGGTATGTCAGTTAAAGTACAAGATGAAGTCTTTATTCTGCCTTTAGGTACTGTTGTGAGTTCGTTACAACCTGAAGAGGATGATATTTATCCATTAGCGGGTGACGAGAAATTATTACAAGTCAGAGGAGAATATTTACCTCTGATTGAATTGCATCGTACTTTTAATATTGAAGGTGCACAAACTGATATTACGCAGGCTATTGCAGTCATCGTCCAAAGTGCGGGACGTCGTTATGCATTATTAGTCGATAAATTAGTTGGACAGCATCAAGTGGTTGTTAAAAATATAGAAAGCAATTACCGAAAAGTTCCTGGTATTTCTGCTGCAACAATTATGGGCGACGGTAGTGTGGCTTTAATTCTTGATGTACCAGAATTGCAACGTTTAAGTCATACACAAATGACGAATAAGAAAAAGAATACAACTGCAAGCGCAGTCATTTAATAGCGAGGATAAAATAAGATTATGGCTTCGGAACATTTCGAGAAATTATCCGGTGAAACTGTTGGACAAGGATTTCTAATTTTTACGCTGGGCGATGAAGAATATGGAATTGATATTTTAAAAGTACAAGAAATTCGTGGATATGACCAAGTTACCCGTATTGCTAATTCACCTAGCTTTATTAAAGGGGTAACAAATTTACGGGGCGTTATTGTTCCGATAGTTGATCTGCGTATTAAATTTTCACAAGAAAGTGTAACTTATAATGACAATACTGTTGTTATTGTGGTTAACTTATTAAATAGAATTGTTGGAATTGTTGTTGATGGTGTTTCTGATGTTCTTACGCTAAAACCAGAGCAGATCTGCCCTGCGCCAGAGTTTGCAGTCACAATGTCTACGGAGTACTTAACAGGTTTAGGGACATTAGATGAAAGAATGCTTATTCTGGTTGATATTGAGAAATTGCTCAATAGCGAAGAGATGGAATTAGTTGATAGCGCAACTATTCTAGCTAAATAAATTTTTATTTTTAAAAAATAATTCAAATACTGTTCCGGTAATTACGCCGGAATAGCTATTTCTATCTTCTTATTTTATTAAAGAATAATAAAGATGTTAAATTAACTTTAAGTGAAATTAAAAGATAAAAATAGAATTTATAATTTAGGTTAAGTTCTATTTTTATTGTTTATTAGATTAAGGTAGATAATACCTTGTGTCATATTTTTATTTTTACAAAAATAACTATAAAGTTTTTTATACTCATTATTTTAATTAAAAACAGGATTACCGACGTTTTCTAATGGGGCAAAAACAGTACTAAGATGAAATTAAACCTATAAAGTTTCTCTTAAGTCTGCCGATAACTTGCTCATTACCGCTTATTATAAAAAGGGAAACTATGTTTAGCCGAATGAAAATAGTGACTGGATTATTATCCATTCTTCTGTTGTTTGGTGTTTTGCAATTTATCTCCGGAGGCGTTTTTTACTCAAATATTGTTGAGACAAGAAATGACCTTAATAAAACACTGATTATACAGGATCAACGTGAGCGCCTAGATGAAAGCTGGGCTAACTTACTCCAAGCTCGTAATAATATTAATCGCGCTGCGATTAGCTATTTGTTACAAGATAAAAACCTGAATGTGGATGATTCTTTGTCTGTTGACTATCTCACGGGTCTTGCTCGTAAAAATATGTCTCGTGCAGATGAAAAATTTAAAGAATTCGAAAAGAACATTACCGCTTATCAAGTTCACTCAGAAGATGATGTTCGTAGCCTGAAAGGGCGTTTTATTGAATATTTTTCTGCATTAAACCAACTGGAAATTTTACTTCAAGATAGGAATTTAAAAGATTTTTTTGAGCAACCAACGACAGGTTATCAAGATTCTTTTTATAAAGAGTACCTTGCCTATGTGATGCGTAATGAGAAGTTTAATGATGAATTAAATGTGGCATTAGAAGCCTCTCACCAACGTACTGTCATCACGATGTTTATATTGGCCATTATCGTCATTTCAGCATTAATTTTATGCTGGTTTGCGTTACGTAATGCATTGATTAGACCGCTAAATTCACTTTTATTGAGTATTAAAACGTTTTCTGAGGGTGATTTACGTCCAAATATAGAAGTTAAAGGACGTAATGAAATGAGCTTGTTGGCAAATGGACTAAAACATATGCAACAAGAGCTGATTTTAACTGTTCGTGGCGTTTATCAGAGCACAGAGAATATTTATAACAGTACCAGTGAAATTGCGGCTGGAAATAATGATCTGTCGGCTCGGACTGAAGAGCAAGTGGCTTCTTTAGAAGAAACTGCGGCCAGTATGGAACAGCTAACGGCGACAGTAAAACAGAACGCAGATAATGCTCGTCAAGCAAGTAACCTTGCTAATGATGCCTCAGATATCGCCCGTCAAGGCGGAAAAGTTGTTGCTAATGTGGTGCAAACAATGCACGACATAGCCGGAAGTTCTCAAAAAATCACCGATATCACCGCTGTGATCGATGGCATTGCATTTCAGACCAATATTTTGGCACTGAATGCGGCTGTTGAAGCGGCAAGAGCCGGTGAGCATGGTCGCGGATTTGCGGTAGTTGCCGGTGAAGTTCGTAATCTTGCACAGAGAAGTGCAGAAGCTGCTAAAGAAATAAAAACACTGATTGAAGATTCTGTAAGTCGTACTGAAACGGGCTCTGTGCTGGTTGAAAGTGCGGGTGAAACGATGACACGTATCGTGGACTCAGTAACGCGTGTTACTGACATCATGGGTGAAATCGCTTCTGCATCAGATGAGCAAAGCCGAGGTATTTCACAAGTTGGCCTTGCGGTTTCTGAGATGGATCGCGTCACTCAGCAAAACGCCTCTTTAGTAGAACAATCTGCAGCCGCGGCTGCTGGTCTTGAAGATCAAGCAGTTGCATTAACCCGTTTAGTTTCAATCTTCAAATTACCGGGTAAGGAAGAAAAAACGCTAGAAAGAAAGGAATCGGATGCAACCCCGGTAGTTAAAGCCGCTGCTCCACTTATAAAACCAGGAACCTCAGAAAAGAAAAAGAGCAGCAGTGTTGAAGATCCCGCTAATTGGGAAACTTTCTAACAACAACAAGTGGCTGACAAGCGGTGGCTTTTTACCACCGCTTTAAACGAGGTGAAGGCATGTTTAGGTTTCGCAAATTAAAGATATCCACCAGTCTATATTTATTACTGATGATGTTTTGCGTTATGCAGGTGATTTCTAGTGGTGTTTCACTGGGAATTATTCATTCGAATAACGAACAGATCACCAGAGTTGATTTAGATACATCTAAGCGAGATGAATTAGGATTAAGTTGGGCATCTTTAATACAGACACGTAATGCAATTAATCGTGTTGCAATCGCAGTGAAAACTGAACAGTCAACGGATTACATTCAATCTATTGAATCAATAGCACTTTCACGCTTGGAAACGGCGAATACACATTTTCAAAATTTCCTTGCTGATATAGACAAAGAGGCAATACCTACAGAAGAAAAAGAAATCGTTGAAGCGGTGAAAAATGATTATCGCGTTTTATACGGGGCATTAACTGAATTACATAGCATGTTGAAGAACAATAACTTCCAAGGTTTTTTAGAACAACCAACAGAACGTTATCAAACCGCAATGGAAAATTCATTTAATACTTACATGAACTATGTTCAAACAGAAATTACAGATTCTATTGAGCAAGGGCATCGTGCCTATACTATTGCTGTCTTGATGTTTATCGGTGCAATAGCGATGGTAATTGTCGTATCAATCGCGGCTCATCGTTGGCTAAGTTTTAATATCATTAAACCTTTCGCGAGTTTAAGCCGTTATTTTAACGATGTTGCGACAGGTAAATTAAATCGTGAAATTCTTGTGTTTACGGATGATGAAATAGGGGATGTATTTAGACAATTACGAGATATGCGTGGTGAACTTGCACGCTCTATTCGTATTGTTCGAGATAACAGCCATGCAATGTATTCCGGGATCCAAGAGATTTCAAAAGGAAACACGGATTTATCCTCTCGAACTGAACAACAAGCGGCTTCATTAGAAGAAACGGCGGCGAGCATGGAAGAGTTAACAGCAACTGTGAAACAGAATGCCGATAACGCTTTACAAGCAAGTAAGTTAGCCGAGTCGGCTTCTGGAACAGCTATGCGTGGCGGTGAAATTACGCACAGTGTTGTTGAAACCATGGATGCGATTACACAAAGTTCTCAAAAGATAGGAGCTATTATCAGTGTGATTGATGGTATTGCGTTCCAAACCAATATATTAGCACTTAATGCGGCAGTTGAAGCTGCTCGCGCAGGTGAACAAGGACGTGGATTCTCTGTTGTTGCAGGGGAAGTGCGTAATCTTGCTCAGCGTAGTGCTGATGCTGCAAAAGAAATTAAGTTATTGATTGATGAATCTGTTTTACGTGTCTCTCAAGGTTCTCAGCTTGTCAATAACGCAGGGCAGACAATGGAGGAACTCGTTACATCAGTAAATAAAGTCACTGAACTTATGGCAGAAATTGCCTCAGCTTCTGATGAACAAAGCAGAGGTATTCACCAAGTCGCTGATGCAGTCAGTCAGATGGATCAGGTGACACAGCAAAACGCTGCTTTGGTGGAGCAATCAGCATCTGCGGCCGCAGCATTAGAAGATCAGGCTAATAACCTTGTTAATGCTGTATCGGCATTCGAGTTGCCTGACACGGATGAGAATCAATCTTCTCAATCCTTAGCGGGTAATGGGTTGAAAAAAGCAGATAAAAAATCATTTTTTAAAAAGACCCATTAAAAAACAATGAAACGTAATGTTACTGAAGTCTTATCAGATATCGCTGCTCAACCGTTGGATATTTTTACTCAACGGTTCATGTTGTCCGATGATCAGTTCCAATCACTATGCCAATTGATTTATCAAAAGGCAGGTATTGTGCTGACTAACAACAAAAGGGAGATGGTTTATAACCGTCTCACTAGGAGGTTACGTGAATTACGGATGAATAACTTTGGTGACTATCTTGCGTTTCTTAAAAGTGATGTACGCAACCCTGAATGGCAAGAGTTTGTTAATGCATTAACGACCAATCTCACTGCATTTTTCAGGGAAGCGCATCATTTTCCTATTTTGGCAAAACATGCCAAAAAAAGAGCAGGAGGCGTCTATCGAGTATGGTGTGCAGCTGCATCTACTGGAGAAGAACCTTATTCAATTGCGATGACTTTACGCGATGTTTTTGGAAATAATCCTTATAAATCTAAAATCATTGCCAGCGATATCGATACAAATGTGTTGGATAAAGCACGAAAAGGTGTTTACCGACAAGAAGAGCTTAAAACATTAAATGATGAATATTTGAAAAAATATTTTCTCAAAGGTGTCGGCGATTTTGATGGATACGTGAAAATTAGACAACAAATTAGCGAGATGGTCTCTTTTCAGTATTTAAATTTACTCGACAAGCAATGGGATTTAGAAGGTGGTTTTGATGCGATATTTTGTCGTAATGTCATGATTTATTTTGACAAAGCGACACAGCAAAACCTACTTAATCGCTTTACCTCATTACTTAAACCAGACGGAATGCTATTTGTTGGGCATTCTGAAAATGTAAGCCAGCTTAGCAAGGATTTCTACTTGCATGGGCATACCGTTTACGGGCTGACACCAGCAAGGAGAGGTTATGAATAAAATAACGGTACTCTGTGTTGATGATTCGGCGCTAATGCGTCAAATCATGCGAGAAATCATCAACAGCCATAGCGATATGGAAGTTGTTGATTGCGCACCAGATCCTATAGTGGCTCGTGACTTGATAAAAAAGTACAACCCACAGGTATTAACGTTAGACGTTGAAATGCCACGTATGGATGGTATTGATTTCTTGGAAAAACTGATGCGATTAAGACCAATGCCGGTCGTGATGGTTTCATCATTAACAGCAAAAGGCTCAGAAGTGACGTTAAAAGCGTTAGAACTGGGTGCTGTTGATTTTGTGACTAAACCCCAGCTTGGTTTGCGTGAAGGTATGCTGGCTTATAGTGAACTGATTGCCGAGAAAATTCGTGCTGCAGCACTGGCACGAATTAGTCGTCGAGAAGTACAAGCTCCGCCTTCTAAATCATTGTCATTTACACCGATGATTTCGAGTGAAAAGTTGATTGCAGTAGGCGCATCAACTGGTGGCACAGAGGCTATTCGTAATTTTCTAGAACCTTTACCCGTTACAAGCCCTGCGGTATTAATTACACAACATATGCCAGCAGGGTTTACACACTCATTTGCAGAGCGGCTCAATCGTTTATGTCAAATTAGTGTAAAAGAAGCAGAAGACGGCGAACGTGTATTACCTGGGCACGCATATGTTGCGCCAGGTGATTTTCACATGGAGCTTCGTCGTAATGGTGCAAATTACCAAATACATATTAATAAAGAGCCTGCGGTAAACCGTCATCGCCCTTCTGTCGATGTCTTATTTAGGTCTGTCGCAAAATATGCTGGACGTAATGCTATTGGCGTTATTTTAACCGGAATGGGCAGTGATGGTGCGGCAGGATTATTAGAAATGCGTAGTGCAGGTAGTTATACCTTTGCACAAGATGAAGCGAGTTGTGTCGTCTTTGGCATGCCTCGTGCTGCGGTTGAACTGGGCGCAGTGGACGAGGTGAAAAGTATAAGCTCGATGAGCAAAGCGGTACTGATGAAAATCAGTAGCACGCAATCATTGCGTATCTGATTAAGTTCAGTTTAAAAAGCAATACAGTAATTTGCCGATATATTTTGAAGGAGTTTTCAATGGCAAGTAAGGATCTGAAATTTTTAGTGGTTGATGATTTTTCAACAATGCGCCGCATAGTTCGTAATTTGCTAAAGGAATTAGGATTTACGAATGTAGATGAAGCAGAAGATGGTGCCGACGCGTTAGCTAAATTACGCAATTCGACAATTGATTTTGTGATTACAGACTGGAACATGCCAAATATGGATGGTCTAGAGCTTCTGAAAAATATTCGTAGCGACGCAGGATTAGCAGCAACACCCGTATTAATGGTGACGGCTGAAGCTAAAAAAGAAAATATCATTGCAGCGGCGCAAGCGGGTGCAAGTGGATATGTTGTTAAACCTTTTACAGCAGCAATTCTTGAAGAAAAACTAAATAAAATTTTTGAAAAACTGGGCATCTAAGGAGTCGCAATGAGTGGGAATCCAATTATGCCGAAAGATAATATTGAAATGACATCTGATATTATCAGCCGGATCGGACAATTGACGCGGATGTTACGCGACAGTTTGCGAGAATTAGGATTGGATAAAGCAATAGCCGAAGCAGCAGAAGCCATCCCTGACGCTAGGGAACGACTGGACTATGTTGCTCAAATGACCGCTCAGGCAGCTGAGCGTACATTGAACTGTGTCGAAGCGGCGCAACCTAAACAGGATGCACTAAGCTCCGATGCGAGTAAGCTTACTGAACGTTGGGACCTATGGTTTGAACAGCCAGAAGAGCTGAAAGATGTACGCTCTCTTGTTACCGATACCCGCAATTATTTGCGGGATATCCCTGAGAGTACGGCTTTTACTAACAGTCAGTTATTGGAAATTATGATGGCACAAGATTTCCAAGATCTGACAGGTCAGGTGATTAAACGCATGATGAGTGTTGTTCAAGAAATTGAAAAACAACTCGTCATGGTATTAATGGAAAACCTGCCACCAGAGCAACTTGAAAAGTCGAATGTGAAAAAAGAGACAGATTCTTTATTAAATGGTCCACAGGTAAATAAAAACAATGCCGGTGTGATCAAAAATCAAGATCAAGTTGATGATTTACTGGAAAGTATGGGTTTTTAACCTGCTGATGAGTTTTAGGGCGATAAGGACGTTGAGATATACAAAACGTATTCGCTCTAGGCTCTGCTCTTTTAGGATGATGTACTTTATGGATAAAAAATCACGTAATAATGCTTTGATAGCCCATGCTATCGAAGAAAATGTAAGCCGCTTTTTTTAAGCGGCTTCAGACGTTGGGTAAATAAACACCAATGGGAGAAAAACACTAATTTTACTGTAAATTGCGCCGATCCCTCTATAATCATCGGTCATATTGGCAAAGTTTCTATTTTTATCATCAAGTTATTTTCTTAAGATTTCCCGTCATAGCCCAAAAAGCCCCGTAAATTTGCGATTGTTCAGCCCATCAATTTTCTCTGAATTTGTCATGCTTAGCATCATTTCATTCATGCATTTAATCTCATTATCTAAATCGGACAGACTGTGGCTGAAGATAGCGATCTCGAAAAAACAGAGGAACCCACACCCCATAAACGGGAAAAAGCTAAAAAGGATGGGCAAATTGTCCGTTCTAAAGAGCTTTCATCCGTTTTAATGATCTTAGGTGGTGTGAGTTTGCTGTGGATGAGTGGTGGGTTTATCACTCGTGGGCTACATGCCATGTTAACGGAAGGATTTACGTTTAATCATCATCTTATCGGTAATGAGAATTTGTTGATCCCTCGATTTGGTAGCTTAATTAAACAAGCCGTTTTTGCGCTATCCCCTGTATTTTTGGGCTTAGTCTTGGTAGCAATCGGGGGGTCTGCTTTACTGGGTGGCATTAATTTTAGTAGCAAATCCATTAAGTTTGATCCCAAAAAATGGAATCCTATTTCTGGATTAAAACGTATTTTTTCAATGAATGCGTTAGCTGAATTATTTAAAGCAATACTAAAATCGACATTTGTGGGACTCGCGGCAACCATTTTCTTATGGCATAACTGGAACGATATTCTCCATCTGATCACGCTTCCGCCACTGAGCGCCTTAGCCAATGCAATGAAGCTACTGATTTTTGCCGTTTATATCACGGTTTTTATGCTGATACCGATGGTGGCATTCGACATTATTTTCCAAATCCGTAGCCATTTGAAAAAGCTACGTATGACTCGTCAAGAAATTAAAGACGAATTTAAACAGCAAGAGGGTGATCCTCAACTGAAAGCGCGTATTCGTCAGCAACAGCATGCGATGTCTCGTAACAGAATGATGGCGGATGTGCCTAAAGCCGATGTTATCGTCACAAACCCAACACACTATGCCGTTGCATTGCAATATAACGACAAAATGACTGCGCCAAAAGTATTAGCCAAAGGTGCAGGCGAGATTGCACTAAAAATCAAAGAGATTGGTGCTGAACATCGAATTCCGCTGCTAGAAGCACCACCGCTTGCTAGGGCGTTATATCGTCACAGTGAAATAGGCCATGTAATACCTTCAACCCTTTATGGTGCGGTTGCAGAGGTACTTGCGTGGGTTTATCAACTGAAACGATGGAAAACCGAAGGTGGTTTAAAACCTAAACAACCTATGAACTTGCCAGTGCCTCCCGCACTGGACTTTGCTGGAGAAGATAATCGTCATGGCTAATTTGGCCTCATTACTCCGCTCGCCGGGAAATTGGAAAAGTTCTCAGTGGCAGATACTGGCTGGGCCAGTGCTTATCTTATTGATACTGTCAATGATGATATTGCCATTGCCAGCTTTTCTATTGGATTTATTATTTACCTTTAATATCGCGCTTTCCATTATGGTGCTGTTGGTGGCAATGTTCACTAAACGCACATTGGATTTTGCTGCTTTCCCAACTATTTTGTTGTTTACCACGTTACTCCGTTTATCGCTAAACGTTGCTTCAACACGTATCATTTTAATGGAAGGACACACTGGCTCTGCCGCAGCTGGGCGTGTTGTTGAAGCCTTTGGCCATTTCCTTGTCGGCGGTAATTTTGCCATTGGTATTGTCGTCTTTATCATCCTAATTTTAATTAACTTTATGGTTATCACTAAGGGTGCGGGACGTATTGCGGAAGTGGGTGCACGCTTTGTGTTAGATGGAATGCCAGGGAAACAAATGGCAATCGATGCTGACTTAAATGCGGGTATTATTAACGAAGATGAAGCGAAAAAACGTCGTAAAGAAGTTTCATTAGAATCTGATTTTTACGGTTCAATGGACGGTGCAAGTAAGTTCGTTCGTGGTGATGCGATCGCGGGCTTAATGATCCTTGTGATTAACGTCGTGGGCGGTTTAATTGTGGGTGTTGCTCAACACAATATGCCCTTAAATGATGCCGCAAGTACGTACACCCTATTAACCATCGGTGATGGTCTGGTTGCTCAAATCCCTGCATTAATTATCTCAACGGCAGCGGGTGTTATCGTGACTCGTGTTGCCACAGATGAAGATGTTGGGCAACAAATGGTCACCCAACTCTTTAATAATCCGCGTGTGCTGATGTTAACCGCAGGGGTATTAGGCCTGTTAGGTTTAGTGCCGGGAATGCCAAACTTTGTCTTCTTATTCTTCACGATAGCGTTAGCGGGATTAGGTTGGTATATCTTACGTCGTGATGCTAATCCTGATGTACAACAACAAAAAGAGATGGAGCAAGTTGAAAAGCAAAATCGGGTTGTTGAAGCGTCATGGGAAGATGTACAACTAGAAGATCCATTAGCGATGGAAGTGGGATATCGCTTAATTCCAATGGTAGATAACCGCCAAAATGGGGAGTTATTAGGCCGAATTAGTGGTATTCGTAAAAAGTTTGCTCAAGAAACCGGTTATTTACCTCCTGTTGTGCATATTCGTGACAATATGGAATTAAGACCTTCTTCTTATCGTATTTTAATGAAAGGGGTGGAAATTGGTCATGGTGAAGCGCACCCTGGTCGTTGGTTAGCAATTAACCCCGGTAATGCGGTGGGATCTTTAGAAGGGGATATTACCCAAGAGCCAGCCTTTGGTTTACCCGCAGTTTGGATTGATGACAGCTTAAGAGAGCAAGCACAAGTTCAAGGTTATACCGTTGTGGCAGCCAGCACCGTTATTGCAACACACTTTAATCATGCATTAACAAAATATTCCTCTGAGTTGTTTGGCCGTCAAGAAGCACAAATGTTATTTGATAGGGTCAGTAAAGAACTCCCTAAAATGACAGAAAATATGATCCCAGATATGCTTTCACTTACGGTATTACATAAGGTATTGCAAAATTTACTTTCTGAGCAAGTGCCTATTCGTGATATGAGAACCATATTAGAAGCGCTAGCAGAACATGCTCCTGAGCAGAAAGATCCGGCTGAATTGACGGCAGTTGTTCGTGTTGCACTTCGTCGAGCCATTACGCAACACTGGTTTGGTGATCAAGATGAAATTCAAGTGATTGGCTTAGATGCCAGCTTAGAACGTATTCTTGTTCAAGCAATGCAAAGCGGGGGAGGATTAGAGCCTGGGCTTGCTGAAAATATTGAGCAACAAGCAGCAGATGCAGTGCGTCACCAAGAGATGTCAGGTGGTGCGCCAGTATTATTAGTGAATCATACATTGCGTTCACTACTTTCACGCTTCTTACGACGTAGCTTGCCACAATTAGCCGTATTATCGAATATGGAAGTGAGTGAAGGTCGCCGTATCCGTATGACGTCAATGATTGGTGGGCAGCCTCATTAATCAGCAGTAAGATATCTTTCAGTTAAAAAGGTCACTTTATAAAGTGGCCTTTTTTTATACTTATAGCGTGGGGCAATGGAGGGAATGAACCTTGCCAATGATTATGCTTAATAAGAAGAAAGGAATGGCAGCATATGTTATCTAGTGATGATAAGCGTGGACGCAGAATAATGAATAAAGTATAGCCTAGCCTAGCCATAACATCTTATGTGTTATGAAGAGGGAGTGTTAATAAAGCGGCAAATAGAAGAAATAAAACAAAGAGAATATTTGGGGTAAGAATTAACGGATGTTGTGGAAAACGGAAGACTATTTGAGTTTAATAGATAAAACAAAACGCCATCATGATTGATGGCGTTATCTGTTTTTTATCAGTTTTGAGAACACTAAACCTGAATTTTACGTCCTGCTAATAACGAACGCTGTGCTTGTCCATCAGAACCATAAAGGGTCGGACTGTGGTTTTTCTGCAAAAAACGGATAGTGTCACTATTACGAGAAATATGTTGCTCTAACAGTAATCCATTATGTTGATTAAGATGTTTTAGTTCCGCCGAAATATCCATTATCTGGTTCCATAAATCAGACAGGAAAGGCAACCCTATATAAGGTTTTTCTACACCGGCTTGTAAGCTTTGCGTATGACGCTGTTGGTCTGTATGACCTAAAGCCGATAAGACAAAATTCTTCTGTTCAGTCATTTCATGAAGTGCATTGATATCAATGCTACCCGCGCATAATAACTGTTGTTCAGCACGTAAAATACCCGCAATGGTATTGAGCTGTGATAACTGAAGATCTAAAGTCTGGCGGAGTTCTTCCATCATAATCACTAAAATATTATTGAGTTATGCTTTCAGCAGCTTCACGGAAAAGTGCATCCGCGATTTTACCACTGTCCATGGTTAATGTTCCGTTGGCAATTGCTTCTTTTAAGCGAGCAACTTTCTCAACGTCAATGTCTTTGTTTCCAGGTTGAACAAGTTTTTTCTGTGCTTCACTTAATTTAACAGAAGTGTCGCCTGTTGCAGTTTTTTGTTCAGTTGTTCCCGATTTGCGTGTGCCTTGTGAAATTTCACTTGGGTTACGTTGTGCAATAGCGTTAATCGGGAGCAGTGGATTTGCGCGTTCAATACTCATAGGAAAATCCTTTGTTAGGCATCAATTAATAGTCAGATGAAGCCATTGTAAAACAACCTATGTGTTTTCGCCTATCATCTTGTTTCTTTATATCGGCTGTTGAATCAAAAACTTTAATCTTAGTATTACTCGTCATACTTCAAGCCGTAGCGTTGTTGACCGCACTCACTCGCATTAGTCCCATTACTCGTCATACTTCAAACCGTAGCGTTGTTAACTGCACTCACTCACACTAGTCACATACTGATGTATGCTTCTAGCGATTCGTTCATTTGTCGCCTAGCTACATCTTGAATTATTTAGAGTAAAAAAGCTTAGAGTAAAAAGTATGTAAACGAATCTAAAGTCTTATTCAAAATGTGACATCGATAAACGTAATACAAGAGAGTTTACCTTGGCTTGTCATAACTGAAACGGGTAACAAGCAATTCAATATAGGCTTATTCTGCTTATCAGTTTTTAATCGATTAAAGTGGAATGCGAACAGAGCCATTTTCAAGGGCTTCACCAGTGACAATTTGGCCTGATTTTACTCTGACTCTGATCGTTTCATTGGCGACAGCATTATTAATGGCTTTGCCTTCATAACGAATTTGAAAGTGAGGGCCTTGTGCAAATACGGTAACCGTTTGACCCGCAAGAATAGCCCAAGGACGGCGAACCATGGTAGATGTTAAGGGTTTTCCTGCCGAGATTTGTCGCATCGCAATGGCATTTTTGATTGATGCTGGATCACGTAATACATCATAAGGTAATTTTTCTAACTCACCGGTTGCCATACTGATAGAAGAAGCTTCAATCGAATCATCACGATTAATGTCCTTTTTAGCGATGAGATATTCACCATTGACACTCACATCAATTTGAATAAAACGGCGTTGGTTATCGCATTGGATAGGTATCGAAAGGCGCCCCCAATTGCGAGAGCCAGAATGACGTTGGATCTCTTGGGTTTGGCATACGGGCCATTTCTCTTCAGGTGTTAAAATATTGACAGTGACTTTATCGCCTTGTTGGTGAAGTGCAACAAAGAAGTCTTGCAGTTCTTCAGGGAGTGATTTAGCGAAACTCACATTCACCATAAAGAAAAAAGAAAATAGACCGATAAGAATTCTAACTGACATAATTTTTATCACCTTACTAAGTTTATAGGCTAATTGTGCATTTGTGCTTATTTAGCAAGAACAGTGTACATCGTCTTCACATGCCTTAAACGCATAAATAGCAATCCAATTTACGCCTATTCCTCCAATCATCTTTTTTTTGAGCGTTTATTCTGTCAACTGAAATTGTTTTATCAGCTGAGGTAAGTGGCTTAGCCACCAAGGATAGAAGATGCTCGATAAATTAGAAAATACGTTTCATTTTCAACAAGAAGCGCTCTCAATACGCAATCAACGCCAAGAAATTCTTGCTGCGAATATCGCTAACGCAGATACCCCAGGCTTTCAGGCTCGCGATATTGATTTTGCTTCGGAGTTGAAGAAAACCATAGAAAACGGACGTACTGGTACGCATGGTATGCAATTGGCGATGACATCAGAGCGCCATATTCCGATTAAACCCGGTTACCGCTTAGAAGCGGATTTACTCTATCGCGTTCCTCATCAAACTGCGATGGATGGTAATACCGTGGATATGGACATGGAACGTAGTAATTTTGCTGACAATAGCCTTAAGTATCAGGCTGATGTGACATTTATTAACTCGCAAGTTAAAAGCATGATGGCCGTATTGCAACAAGGATAAAGAGCATGTCTTTATTTAGTATTTTCGATATTTCAAGTTCAGCACTTTCAGCGCAATCACAACGTTTAAACGTGAGTGCCAGCAATATGGCAAACGCCGACAGTGTTGCGGGGCCAGATGGCGACCCTTATCGTGCAAAACAAGTTGTTTTTCAGGTTAATGCGCCTGCCGGTCAAGAGATTGGTGGTGTTCGTGTGACTGAAGTTGTTGATGATCCAGCTCCTTTCCGTATGGAGTATCAGCCAGGACATCCTTTTGCCGATGAAAAAGGCTATGTGCGTATGCCGAATGTTGATGTGGTAGGTGAAATGATTAACACCATCTCTGCTTCTAGAAGTTACCAAGCTAACGTTGAAGTCATGAACACGGCAAAATCGCTGATGCAGAAAACATTGATGATAGGTCAATAGGGGGAATAAATTGTGGGTATTTCGTCCTCAATGAATGAACCTTATGATAATACTATTATCGGGGAAGCCCCTTCGTCATACCACACAAAAAAAGGGGGTAGTGATGATATTAAAGGGAATTTCCTGACTCTTCTCATCACTCAGATGAAAAACCAAGATCCAACAAACCCAATGCAAAATAATGAGCTAACGTCGCAGTTGGCGCAGATTTCAACGGTTGAAGGCATTGAAACACTGAATAAAACCGTGAATAACATTGTTGGGCAAATTGACCAAAGCCAAGCATTACGTGCTTCTTCATTAGTCGGGCGTGGTGTGATGGTTTCTGGGAATAAGATTGTTGTCTTTCAGCCAACCGACGGTAAAGATGGCGCTGAAAAACCTGGTGAGGGTGATCCTACAACACCTGACACTCAAAATGAAAAAACACGCCAGCAAATGGGAACGTATAAAGCAGATGATACTGACCCAAATACCCCTAGCGATGAACACCTTTTTTCAACCCCTTTTGGGTTTGAATTACTCAGTCCAACGGATTCTCTTACGATAAACATCACCAATAACAGTGGTGTGACCGTACGTACAATCAATATGGACAAAAAGATGCTACCGGATGTTTATAACTTTTCTTGGGATTGTACGGATGAAGATGACAATCCTGTTCCACCAGGCAGTTATAAATTTACCGTTAACGCCACGCTTAATGATGCTCAGGTCCCTGTTAAGACACTGAATTATGCGCTGGTGAATAGTGTATCCATGGTAGATGGTGGTGCCCGCCTTGATGTTGGCTTAGGTAATACCGTTTCATTGGATGAAATTCGTCAGGTTCTTTAACTAACACATATTCAACTTGGAGGGCGCATGTCCTTTTCACAAGCAGTAAGTGGTTTAAACGCAGCAGCCGCTAACTTAGATACTATCGGTAACAATATCTCTAACTCCGCAACCTATGGTTTTAAAGGTGCTAACGTCTCTTTTGCGGACGTTTTCGCCGGTTCAGGTGCAGGTTTGGGGGTTAAAGTGGCAGGTATTAACCAAAACTTTAAAGACGGCAGTATCACCACCACTAACCGCCCAACCGATGTGGCCATTTCTGGTGGTGGTTTTTTCCGTATTGAAGATCAAAACGGCGGTGTTTTCTATTCACGTAATGGTGAGTTTGGTAAAAACAAAGACGGTTTCCTGACTAATATGCAAGGTATGCGTATTACCGGTTACCCAGTACAAACGGTTGACGGCAAAAATGTTGTTCAAAAAGGGGCAACACCCGCACCTATCGTTATTCCTACGGATATGATGAACGCGAGTGCAACCAATAAACTGGATATGGCCGTTAACCTGAATTCAGGTGAAGATAAGATTGATGCAGTTAAGCATCCGTTTGATCCTAAAGATAATGATTCTTATAACTTTAGTACGAACGTTACGACTTACGATAGCTTAGGTAACGAACATAACGTTAATTTATTCTTCGTGAAAACGGATGATAATAAATGGGACGTTCATGCTCAAGACAGCACTACAAATGAAGCAGCACAAAAATTAGGAACATTGGCTTATAAAGACAATGGTGTGTTAGATGAAGTTGCAACGACTATGGGTAATTTCAAAGCTGCATCTTATAAAGGTTCTCAAGCAATGGATGTTGCGCTGAACTTTAAAGGCAGTACTCAGCAAAAAGTCTCTGAATCAAGTGTGTCTAAACTGGCACAAAACGGTTACCAAGCGGGTGAATTCACTAACTTCCGTATTGAGCAAGATGGCTCAATTATGGCGACTTATTCAAACCAACAAAGCCAAGTTGTCGGCCAAATCGCATTAGCTAACTTCGCAAACGCAGGCGGTTTAAGCTCACAAGGCGATAACATGTGGTCTGAAACGAATGGTTCAGGTTCTCCTATCGTGGGTGTGGCAGGTTCAGGTGTCTTCGGCAAATTAACCAACAACGCATTAGAAGCGTCTAACGTTGATATGAGCCAAGAGTTAGTCAACATGATCGTTGCTCAACGTAACTACCAATCAAACGCACAAACCATCAAGACTCAGGATCAGATCCTGCAGACTCTGGTTAGCTTGCGCTAATAACGCCGGAAATAATCTGTTATGGATCATGTGATTTATACCGCGATGGGCGGCGCCAGACACTCGATGGAAAATCAAGCTGTCGTGGCGAACAACTTAGCAAACGCATCAACGCCAGGATTTAAAGCGCAACTTAGTGCAATGCGAGCCGTACCTGTCAATGGCGATACCTTACCGACTCGGACATTAACAGTAGCCTCAACGCCAGGTAGCGATCAAAGCCAAGGAACGATGAACTATACCGGCCGATCAATGGACGTTGCGCTAAGTGATAACGGCTATTTAGCGGTTCAACTTGACGATGGCACAGAAGCGTATACCCGAAACGGGAATATCCAACGTAACGCAGATGGCATGTTGATGGTGCAAGGGCGTTTGTTAATGGGGGATAACGGTGCAATTGAAGTACCTCCTCAAGCCAATGTCAGTATTGCCAATAACGGTATTGTGACTGCGCATGTGCCGACTGATCTCCCTAAAATGTTGGGTCAGATTGGTCGCCTGAAAATGGTCAAACCAGAGCAAAACGATTTAGTTCGTGGTGATGATGGCTTATTCCATTTATCCCCTAAAGGGACTGCGCGTGCGGGTGAAGAATTACCTGCGGATGATAGCGTGAAGGTGTTAGCTGGTGTATTAGAAGGCAGTAATGTTAATCCAGCAGAAGCCATGGTCGATATGATAGCAAACGCAAGACGTTTCGAAATGCAAATGAAGGTCATTCATAGCGCAGATGATAACGCACAACGCGCTAACCAATTGCTATCACTGAGTTAAATAGTGTAAGGGGAAAACCATGATCCGTTCTTTATGGATTGCTAAAACTGGGTTGGATGCACAACAGACAAACATGGATGTGATTTCCAACAACCTCGCAAACGTCAGCACCAATGGTTTTAAACGCCAACGTGCGGTTTTCGAAGATTTACTGTATCAGACAATTCGCCAACCTGGCGCAATGACTTCTGAACAAACTAATGCACCTTCAGGTTTGCAAATTGGTACGGGTGTTCGTCCTGTTGCGACTGAGCGTTTACATAGCCAAGGTAACTTAGCGCCAACAAACGGAACCCGTGATGTCGCCATTAAAGGACAAGGTTTTTTCCATGTTCAGTTACCTGATGGTACAGACGCTTATACGCGTGATGGTGCATTCCAAATGGACCAAAATGGCCAATTAGTCACAACCAGTGGTTTCCAAGTTGTACCTGCTATTATTTTGCCTGATACCGCAAAGAAAGTGATGATTGGTCGTGATGGTACAGTCAGTGTTGAGATGGAAGGTGATCCTGCGCCACAACAAGTAGGCCAATTGACACTAACTACCTTTATTAATGACAGCGGATTAGAAAGTGTGGGTGAAAATTTATACTTAGAAACCGCAAGTTCTGGCGCACCAACAGAGAATGCTCCCGGTATTAACGGCGCAGGCTTGTTATATCAGGGATATGTTGAAACCTCTAACGTTAACGTAGCTGAAGAGCTGGTCAATATGATCCAGACTCAACGTGCTTATGAAATTAACAGTAAAGCGATTTCGACGTCTGATCAGATGTTACAGAAACTAACGCAACTCTAATTTCGTTTGTTTATTAGCCTGACAGGACTGCCTGTCAGGCCTATTACTAAAAGAGTATCGAAGATGGATACAAAGGTCATTACTGACAATTCTGGGGCAAGAACGCTTAGTGTCAGATGGCGTCGTCATCAACGTTTAGGTACCGCCCTGTTGGTACTGACACTAGCAGGATGCGCACATATACCTAAAAAACCGTTGGTAGAAGGCGACACAACTGCAGTTCCAACGGCACCCACTGCGCCTGCACCTAATGGCTCTATTTTTCAGTCAGCTCAACCTGTTTATTTTGGTTATCAACCTTTATTTGAAGATAGACGACCACGAAATATAGGCGACACGTTAACCATTACCTTGCAAGAAAATGTTAGCGCAAGTAAAAACTCATCGGCTAATGCGAGCCGTAATGGTAAAGCTGGGTTCCTTGCTTCTATTACGCCTGGATTCTTGGAAGGATTGTTTGGTAATAGCCGTACAGATATGGGCATGGAAGGAAACAGTGATTTTGGTGGTAAGGGTGGCGCAAATGCAAATAATACCTTTAAAGGCACCATTACAGTGACTGTTGATCAGCTGCTTGCTAATGGAAATCTGCATGTTATTGGTGAAAAGCAAATTGCTATCAATCAAGGTACTGAGTTTATTCGTTTTTCTGGTGTCGTTAACCCACGGACGATCAGTGGTACAAATACTGTAAATTCAACCCAAGTTGCTGATGCGCGTATTGAATATATCGGAGACGGTTATATCAATGAAGCTCAGTCTATGGGATGGCTACAACGCTTCTTCTTAAATGTATCACCTTTTTAATGAGTAGGGTCCAGATGAAAAAAATAGCGATTAGCCTTTTCTTTATCGTGATGACATGTACCGGTTTTTCCGCCCATGCTGAACGGATCAGAGATCTCACCTCGGTGGAAGGGGTAAGAGAAAATGCGCTGATTGGTTATGGTTTGGTGGTGGGGTTAGATGGAACGGGTGACCAAACAATGCAAACCCCGTTTACCACACAAAGTCTGAATAACATGCTTTCACAATTGGGAATAACGGTACCACCAGGCACCAACATGCAACTAAAAAACGTTGCGGCGGTAATGGTTACCTCAAAATTACCCCCTTTTGGCCGTACTGGGCAATCTATTGATGTGGTTGTTTCCTCATTAGGTAATGCGAAAAGCTTACGAGGGGGAACGTTACTGATGACACCGCTTAAAGGTGTTGATAATCAGATTTACGCTTTAGCACAAGGTAACATCGTTGTGGGTGGTGCAGGTGCATCTGCGGGGGGAAATAGCGTAAAGGTTAATCAGTTAGCGGGAGGGCGTATTAGTAATGGTGCGATTATCGAGCGCGAGTTACCGTCTCAATTTGGTCAAACAGGCTTATTGAACTTACAGCTTAATGAAGAAAATTTCACACTGGCACAAAATATCTCAGATACGGTTAATAAATTGCGTGGTGTGGGGACGGCAATTCCATTAGATGCACGTACAGTTCAATTACGTGTTCCTATTGGTAAAAGTGAGCAAGTACGCTTCTTAGCAGAAGTTCAAAATCTTGAAATTAAACGCGTTGTCGCTGATGCGAAGATTATCATTAATGCAAGAACAGGTTCTGTTGTGATGAACCGTGATGTGACATTAGGAAGCTGTGCTATTGCACAGGGCAACCTTTCAGTCACGGTTGATAGTCAAGTCAATGTTAGCCAGCCAAATACCCCATTTGCGGGGGGGAGCACTGTTGTCACGCGTAATACAAGCGTGAACTTGAGTGAACAAGGTGGCTCATTACAACAAGTGAGTGCAAGTGCAAGCCTAAACGAAGTGATCCGTACATTAAATGCATTAGGTGCAACACCGACAGATTTAATGTCGATATTACAGGCAATGGAAAGCGCAGGTTGCTTACGTGCGAGATTGGAGATTATCTGATGAAAGATTTATCTCTGCTTTCTTCAATGCCGACGATGTCAGCGCCGGCGTATGACAGTAATGCATTGAATAAACTTAAATATCAGGTTGGACAGAATGCCGATCAACAAGGGCTGCGCCAAGTGGCGCAGCAACTTGAAGGCGTTTTCGTTCAAATGATGTTAAAGAGCATGCGAGATGCCATACCTCAAGAAGGTATGTTCAATTCAGAAAGCACCAAAATGTACACTTCACTTTATGATCAACAAATTGCTCAAGACTTATCACAAAAAGGCTTGGGCTTTGCTGACATGATAGAAAAACAGCTTTCTGCAAAAGTCACGATGGATCCGAGCGAAATGGCAGGAAAAACGCCAATGCCATTAGATGGCAGTGATATTTTCCAATCCTTGCCAACGCAGGCCCTAGGGCAAATTTATCGTGCGATGCAGCCTTATCAAAATGCGGTTGAAAGTACGATTGGCAAGCTTAAAGGATTATCTGAAAACAGTGCTTCTTTTGCTTCAAAACTATTAGGTCCTGCAAAACAAGCTACCGAAGGTACAGGTGTTCACCATCTATTGGTGGTTGCTCAGGCTGCACTTGAATCAGGTTGGGGTAAACGTGAAATTCTAACGGGCGAAGGTAAGCCAAGTTATAACCTGTTTGGTATTAAAGCAGGAAATAGTTGGAAAGGCCCAGTGACGAATATTATGACAACCGAAGTTATCGATGGTAAGTCAATAAAAATGCGTGATAATTTCCGCGTTTATGGTTCGTATGTTGAAGCGATTCAAGATTATCTAAGATTGATCACAGAAAGCCCTCGTTACGCCAAAGTGCCCCAAGCTCAAACCCCAGAACAAGCTGCTTATCGTATCCAAGAAGCGGGTTATGCTACCGATCCAGGTTATGCCAAAAAACTGGTTTCAATTATTGGTCAATTAAAAGGAAGCGGTGAGCAAGTTGCAAAAACTTATACTCATGATTTAAGCGATCTATTTTAATCATTTTCCCCTCAAGTTTAGAGGGGAAGAACCGATAATAAAGACCAGAGCATTCATTCCAACTTGCCAGTTATGCTCCGTGCATACGGGAGATGACTAAACGTAAAAGGATAGACAAATGTCCAACAGTTTAATTAATACAGCGATGAGCGGACTTAATGCGGCACAAGCTGCCATGAGCACTGTGAGTAATAACATCGCTAACCAAAATGTAAAGTGGTACAACCGTCAAATGACCGTGTTTAATGAAAACAGCGGCACAATGACCGGTAATGGTTATATCGGTAATGGTGTTAATGTTAGCCGTATTCATCGTGAGTATAACGAATTTCTTGCGGGTCAAATGAACCGTGCAATGGGAAAACAAAGTGCTTTAAGTAGTTATACTCAAAATATCTCACAAATCAATGATTTGCTAGCTGACAAAGGCAATGATGTTTCTACTGCCATTGACGAGTTTTTTACCAGCTTACCTAACGTGACGAATAACGCAGAAGATAATCCCGCGCGTACGACGGTGATTGGTAAAGCGGAAGCTATGGTCAATATGTTTGCTAAATCAGACCAATCATTGCGTGATTTAGAAAAAGATATTAATAGTCAGGTAAATAATACAACTAAGAATATCAATGAATATACGAAACAGATTGCTAAATTAAATAATGAAATCAGTCGTTCCAAGGGCTTTAATGGCGCTGATCCTAACGACTTATTAGACCAACGCGATCGTTTAATTCAAGAGCTAAACACCTTAGTTGATGTACAAGTCACTCAACAAGATGGGGGATTTGTTAACGTCACATTTGCTAATGGTCTGCCATTAGTGTCTGGTACGCGCTCTTATGAAGTTTCTGCTATTCCATCAAATAAAAACAGTGAACGTCTTGTTATTGGTTACAGCAATGGCATTGATGAAGTGCACGAAGTTGATGCTAAACGTATTAAAGGTGGCGAACTTGGTGGTGCTTATCGTAGCCGTGAAGAAGTGCTAGACCCAAGTCGTAATCAATTAAATCAATTAGCGTTAGTGTTGGGTGATCAATTTAATAAACAACACGAACAAGGTTTTGATTTAAATGGTGATAAAGGTAAAGAATTCTTCGAATTAGGTGGCGCTCATGTGATGCCTAACGGTAAGAATAAAGGCGATGCTAATTTTACTGTTGAATATACCAATACAAAAGAAGTAAAAGCGGCTGATTATACGGTTAAGTATGAAAGTGGTAAGTGGAATGTCACTGTCGAGCCAGGTAACCGTAAATTTGAAGCGACACCGAATGCCACAACGGGCAACTTAGAATTTGATGGCATGAGTATCAAAGTCAATGGTACACCAAAAGAAGGTGATTCTGTTGTGGTGCAATCTGTAGGTAACGTAATTGCGGGTATGAAAGTGGCTGTCACTGATCCAAGTGAAATTGCAGCTGCAGGTTCTAAAGATACGGGCCCTAGTGATAACGAAAACATGAAAAAATTGTTTGAGTTACCTGATGAAAAAATTATTGACGGAAAAACGACTATTGCTGGTGGGTACGGCTCGTTAATTAGTATGGTCGGTAATAAGGTTAACACCGCTCAAGTTGATTTTGATGCTCAGGTTTCTATTACCAAAAGTATTCAAGAACAACAGCAATCCGTTTCTGGTGTCAACATGGATGAAGAATACGGTGAAATGTATCGCATCCAAGAATATTACATGGCAAATGCGAAAGTCATTCAAACGGCAAACAGTATGTTTGATGCGATTATGCAAGTTTTCTAAGTCACCCTTCATCAGAATAAGGAATAACCTGTGCGCTTAAGTTCTAATCAAATTTTTAGCCAACGCGTGGATAATATCACCAGTTCGCAAAGTAAATGGATGACGGAAGGAAATAAAATTTCCAGTGGTCGTCGTGTAGAAAAACCCTCAGATGATCCTATGGCGGCATCTCAAGCTGTTATGGTTAAGCAATCTGAATCACGTAACCAGCAATATGCGACAGCACGTGGATTTGCAAAAAACAGTATGTCTTTGCAAATGAGCTTAGCCAGCCAAATGGTGAATATTACTACTAAAATTCAAGAAACATTGGTTGCTTCGGGAAATGATGCAACGTTAAGTGATGAAGACCGCTCATCTCTAGCTGATCAATTAGAAGGCTTAAAAGATCAACTACTGGGCATTGGTAATACGAAAGATGGTGTAGGTCGTTATATTTTTGCAGGTTTCCAATCAGATAAACCGCCTTTTGTTGCTGATGCAACGGGTAAAATCACCTATCAAGGTGGTGATCAACAAATTACCCAAAAAGTGGACAGCAATATTGAAATGGTGACTAACTTTACGGGGATTGAAACATTACAATCTTCAGGAGGCAAAGGAACCGAACCTGATATTTTTAATGCGCTAGACGGTGCTATTACCGCGTTACGTGAGCCTTTAACAGGTAAACCACAAGCAGATCGTGATGCTGCATTAGAAAAAATTGATGCTGCAAACCGTGTTAATCGTGCAACCTTAAATAATATTTCAAGTGTAGAAGCTAAATTAGGTTTACAACTTCAAGAGCTTGATAATTTAGATGATTTAGGTGCAGATACGTCTTTAAGAAACGCAAAACGCTTAAGCGAACTGCGTGAATTAGATTGGACACAAGCGATTTCAGATTATTATCAAGAAGAGTCGGTATTGCAGGCTTCTTATAAAGTCTTTAACGACATGAAAGATATGTCGATGTTCAAAATGTATCGCTAATTATTGCACTATAGCTTTAAACTATTTTGATATCTCCCCTGATATTGGTTTATCAGGGGATTTTTTTACTTACTGTAAGCACCAGCCATAACACTGAACTTTTTTTCTAGCTGAGTATCTGCATTCCAGTTGGAATGATTAGAATTTTGTTTAATAGATTCAGTTATTTTTTGCTTAATTTTACTAGGCGTAATATTGCGTAATATTGCGTAATTGAGCGACTAAAATATATTTTCTTGCTGCACTTTCAATCGTTTTTTTTGCCGACTCTGTTAAGGCAACGCCATTATCTTCACTTTTTTGTAAGTTAGCTTTGATCATAAAATCAAGAATTTCTTCATATTCGCTTTGGATTGAGGCTTGATGCATAATGGTTGATAGTTGTTCGTGTGGAGATGTGTTTGAGCTTTTATTTTTATAGTGCTTAGTTTTGGATGATTTATTTATATTCATATCGCCTCCTAACTTACATTCTTACTATTCCTGTTTATCTTAATTGATTAATAATCGTTCAGTTAGCTCAAGTGTTTAATATTTTGCTCATAAGTTTTGCTCGGGGTTTATTGTTTCTTTTTTGTCGTGCTTTATCCGTTGAAGTGAGTTCATATCCTTGAGCCATATACTGAGCTATCAGCCCTTTGGCTAGACGCTGATACAGACTTGTTGAATGTTGTATTCAAAAGCGAAACTTTCAGCAATAATTAATGCAATAGGTAATATATAGCCTGAAAGAGGGGGCTCATTAGGATTACCTTCCAAATAATGTAATGTTACATTCAATCGTTTTTTAGAACGCTTTGCTAGCATTAATCCACATAAAATATCACAACATCGAATGGTAATATCAATTCTTTTAGTTTGACGAGAACGAGTATGAGACCAATCAAATTCTATCCAATCACGTTTATTAGATTTTCGCCAATTATTAATAACATCCTGTGAATCTTCATAATAAATACGATCTAATTTTATTTTGCTTACGGGAAGCATGTGACCAAAATTAGTTGTAATATTAATTATTGCATTATTAATGGCTATATTTTCCTATTAAGAAAACTCAACCAGATTAATCTTAAAGAAAAAAGCCCTTAAAGGTATTAATTTTATTTATGTTTATACGGGGGTAGGTAAGTTGATTTAAACCTCAAGAAACCAATTGCTGTAATATTAAGGTGATGCGATTAAACGTATCGCTAAAGATACGCTCTGTAAATACAGGTAGGGCAGGCATAATCATGGATAATGCTAACATACCGATAGTCAGCGTGAGGGGGAAACCAACCACGAAAACTGAAAGCTGTGGTGTCATACGGTTTAGAATACCTAATGAAAGGTTAAGTACGAGGAGTAGGGTGATCAATGGCATGGCTAACATCATACCGTTAATAAATATCGAGCCACCACTTTGAACTAATGTTAAAAAACCTAACGAATTAAAGGTTTGATTTTCAATAGGAACAACATAGAACGTATCAACTAATATCGATATTAACCATAAATGACCATCAAAAACTAAAAATAGCAACATAGTCAACATATTAAAGATACGTGCCAAAATAGGCATATTAGGCCCGCCTGATGGGTCAAAAAAGGTCGCAAATGAAAGCCCCATCTGCAAACCAATCACTTCACCCGCATGACGAACAGATGCAAATGCGAGTTGCATTGATAACCCTAAAATCGTCCCAATGAGAATTTGTTGTATAAGTACCCAGAAAGCAATGATCGAAAATAAAGGGACATGATTTTGCGGTAATCCAGGTGCAATTAACGCTGTAATTAAAAAGGCGAGAGCAATCCGAAATTTTTTAGGTGTTTGTTTTTCGCTAAATAACGGTGCTGTACTAAAAAGCGCGAGAATACGCACAAAAGGCCAGAAAAAATCACTCATATAGCCGTTAAGCATTTCACTGGTCAGAGTTATCATTGCAATTAACCAATCATCCCTGGAATACCCGTAAATAAGTTGCGCATATAATCTAATAGCAAACTTAACATCCAAGGGCCTGCCACTAAAATAGCCGCTAATACCGCTAGAATTTTAGGGATAAACGATAATGTCATTTCGTTTATTTGCGTTGCAGCTTGAAGCATACTGATCACAAGGCCGGTTACCAGCGCTGATAATAAAAGTGGGCCAGCAAGTGATAAAGCGATTTTCATCGCTTCCGTACCCAATGCTAAGACAGATTCAGGTGTCATTGATTTACCTCAGCGCTAATTAAAGAAGCTTTGTGCAAGTGAGCCCAGTATTAATTGCCAACCATCAACTAAAACAAAAAGCATTAGTTTAAACGGCAAAGATACGGTTGCAGGGGGCACCATCATCATACCCAGTGCCATTAACACACTAGCAACAACTAAGTCGATGATAAGAAAAGGAATAAAAATCATAAAACCAATTTGAAATGCTGTTTTTAGCTCACTGGTAATATAAGCGGGCACCAAAATACGCATAGGTACACTTTCACGCGTTTCAAATGCGGGGGCATCTGCAAGACGAGCAAACAGGGCTAAATCTGTTTCACGTGTTTGTTGCATCATAAATTCGCGCAAAGGTTTAGAACCATTCTCTAATGCTTGCTCAAAGGTAATTTGATCTTCAGTAAATGGCATATAGGCATCTTGATAAATTTTATCAAATACAGGCGCCATAATGAAAAAGGTCATAAATAACGCCAAACCAAGAACCACTTGGTTTGGTGGTGCTGATGGCGTTCCTAATGCATTGCGCAGTAACCCCAATACAATGATAATCCGCGTGAAACTGGTCATCATCAGCAAAACAGCAGGAATAAAACCCAATGCAGTAATGAAGATTAAGGTTTGTACGGGTAATGACCAACTTTGACCACCACCGGGTAAAGATTGTGTAATCACACTTGGAAATTGAGCAAACGCACTGCTAGGCAATAAAACCAAAACCAGCACACTAGCGAAGAGACGCCAACGCGTTAATGCGTTAAAAAAAGTGACACACTGATGCATTATGAGTTGCCTTTATCTCGCTTTAGCGTTTTTTGTAATAATTGAGTAAACAATGGTGATGTGGGTGATGTAGTCGCTTCCTGCGAGGCTTTTTCAGGGACAGGTAACTTATGTAGCAGATTTATTTGCGACGAGGTTACCCCTAATACAAGCCATTCCTGTTCAATTTCAACAACAACCACACGCTCTTTTGCCCCTAATGAACAACTTGCCTTGACGTTAAGTTGTGCACTTGTTCCTTTAAATGAACCACGTGTCAGGCCGAACCGGCGGAATAACCACATAGCCACAATAATAAGAACAATAATGCCTGCAAGTGCTGTGCTGACTTGCGCAAGACTTTGTCCTACAGGCAAGGGTTGTGTAGGCGCTTGAAGAGTCTGTGTTGTAGCGGGCGCGGTAGTATTTACCGCACCTTGGCTGGAAAAGGAAGGAAGCTGTTCCATAGATTAACGGCTCAGGCGACGCATACGTTCTGATGGTGTAATGATATCGGTAATGCGAATACCGTATTTATCAGAAACGACCACCACTTCACCTTGTGCAATTAAATAGCCATTGATAAGAATATCAAGCGGCTCACCAGCTAAACCATCCAGTGAAACGACAGAACCTTGGGATAGGCTAAGTAATTTTTTAATGGTCATTTTGGTACGGCCTAACTCTACCGTTAATTTGACAGGAATATCCATAATCAAATTAATATCGGACAGATGATTAAGCGTATCGTCTTCAGGTAAAAGATGTTCAAATAGATCGGAACTATTGTCCTGGCTTTTCCCAGTTTGCTGTTCCATTGCATCGGCCCACAAATCTTCAGCAGATTGTGAATTATCAGTTGGGCGATTCGCATCACTCATTGGTTTGTTCCTCATCCAGAGCGTTTAAAACAGGGTTAATTAGGTGTTCAACACGAAGGGCATATTGCCCATTTACTGTACCGTATTGGCTAGTCAATACGGGCACACCATCAACATGTGCAATTAATCTTTCTGGTCTATCAATAGGGATAACATCCCCTTCTTTAAGTGTAAGCACTTTTGATAAACGCAGTGGGATGTCAGTAAAGTTTGCGACCAGCTCAAGCTCAGAATGCTGAACTTGGTTGACTAAACTATCTAACCAAACCCCATCTTCTTGACGAACATTTTCAATTGGTGGATTGATCAGTCGTTCACGTAATGGTTCAATCATGGCGAAAGGAATACAAATGCTAAATTCCCCTACCATTGAGCCGATCTCTACCTGAAAAGGTGTCGTAACTACAATGTCATTCGGTGATGAAGTGATATTGGTAAATTTCACCTGCATCTCAGAACGAACATATTCAACTTGAATTTTGAATATGGAATCCCATGCATCACGGTAGGCATCAAGTGCCAGTTTCAACATTTTGTTGATTATCCGTTGTTCTGTATTGGTAAATTCACGGCCTTCCACAGGGATAGGGAAACGTCCATCACCACCAAACAGGTTATCTACCGCGATATAAACCAAGTTGGGTTCAAAGGTAAATAAGGCTGTTCCTCGTAACGGCTTTAAATGCACCAAGTTAAGATTTGTTGGCACAGGTAAGTTACGAGCAAAGTCGTGATAAGGGTGAATTTTAACGCCACCAACAGTAATGTCTGGGCTCCGACGGAGCATGTTAAACAGCCCCATACGGAATTGACGCGCAAAGCGTTCGTTAATAATTTCTAACGACTGTAAACGTTCTCGAACCACACGGCGTTGCGTGTTGGGGTCATAAGGCTGAATATCCGGTTCATTCGGATCCTTCGCTATCGCAGGTTCCCTGTTCGCGCTTTTGGCGTCGTCACCTGATGTGTCATCATTCAGCAGAGCATCAATCTCTGCCTGTGAAAGGATATTATCGCTCATAATGA
Source organism: Proteus sp. FME41 (assembly GCF_014897315.1). GTDB lineage: Bacteria > Pseudomonadota > Gammaproteobacteria > Enterobacterales > Enterobacteriaceae > Proteus. Next base: position 42,298 of record NZ_JABUYL010000004.1, read on the forward strand.
TTATCGCAGAATAAACGTGGTAAACAGTACATCGGAGAGGATCTGTTCAGATTCTCCCGGTACGAGAGTCGGTCTCAGCGTTTCTTTTACATCCGTCATTAGCTGGAGTTTTCCATTGTCTGTCGCAAGCTTATTTGCTTGTTGACGAGAAAGCAGTAATAGCAAGCGACTACGAACCTCAGGTAAATAATCATGTAGACGTTTACGAGTCTCTTCATTATGCAATCTTAATGTAATACCTATGTAGAGCACTCTGTCTAAGTGTTCTTCGTCATCAATTAGATTTACCGTAAAGGGTTCTAATGACATAAAAACGGGTGCTGGTATAACTTTTTCTTGATTAGTGCCCGCTGAACCTGATTTAGCATGCTTCAATGCCCACCAACTATATCCACCGAATGCCGCTGCAATAATGGCGATCACCAATAATACGATGATCAGAATTAAGCTATAGCTTTTACGTTCATTGCTGTAATTAGACATGGACAGTTAAATTCCTGTTTTGTAGTGGATACGTGTTCACTGTTGTGGACTTCCATATCCATCTAAATCAACCTTAATTATCCCGCTATTTCTGTTTTTTAATTGCAGAAACAGATAGGGAAAAAACCATTAACTCTTACGTTTATTGACACAGTGTGCCCTCCCAATACATTTGTATTAGGCAAAAATATCAACACCACCACGAGCAGATGCTAATTCTTGAGGCGTAAGCGTTATCTTTTGTAGTGCCGTTTCAGAGGCTAATTGCGTTGAATTACCCTCGCTTCCTTGATGATTATCGGCACCATCTCCACTAAATTGAGAGGAATCTGACATATTTTGTTGTTGCCAACTGTCATTAGTGTCGCTAGACACCTGACTTTGCGTGAGCTGTATCCCATTTTCAGAGAGTGCTTGACGCAATTGATGCATGGCATTTTCTAATACAGTACGAACTTGTCCATTCTGTGACGCAAGGTGTAACTGTGCCTGTCCATCTTCTATTTTCATGCGAATATGCAATGAACCTAGCTCTTCAGGATGTAAACGTAACTCAGCTTTTTGTAAACCGTTACGGCTAAACATCACAATTTGCTGATTCAGTTGCTGTTGCCACTCGGGCGTTCCCACTTGTGCATTTAATACCTGTGTTGCCATTGGTGAAAATTGCATTTGTGGTTGTGTCAACGTAGAAGAGGGGGTATGGCTTGCAATGCCGTGCGATGCAAAAGAGGACGAATTGGATAAGGTGCTGTGAAGATCTCTTTCTGCAACACTGTTACCAGGCATCATTTGTTGAGCAATATTGTCAGTCAGTTTTTGATTTGCCATTTGCTTATCGCCATTTAGCAATGTATTCACTTTTTCAGCAGTTGGCGTTAAAAGGGTGGCAATGCTATCTGCTTTTTTAGTCGATGGCTTTTCTGTTTGCTGTGTACTGACAAGGGTGCTCTCTGCCACTAATGTCGCTGTTTCAGGACGTCGCTGTGTTAGTAGTGATTTTTCATCTGACTTCGATAGATTTAGCTTGTCGGTAAGGTTGAATTCCGACATATCGTTATCTTTTGAAAAAGTGCGTGCCAAAGAGGTTAAACCGTCTTCTCGCCTAACTGACTGCGGCTGTTGTAATGCTTGGGCCAGTTGCTCGGATGGAAGAGTAAGACGTTTTAATCCCGGTAGGCCTGCTAATTGAACAGGAAGTTCAGCGGCAAGTTCTTCTGCTGACATTAATGAAGAGGATGTTCTATTTTCGACAATAGTGGCAAATTGTTCATTATCTGGCAAGGTCAGTGCCAATTGAGATTTTTCTACAGCTGGCTCTTCTTTCACATTTGGCGCTGTGGCAACAGACACAAGATGACTGTCGTCTTCTTTTGTTTTGTCTTCATCAGTGTGTGAATGTGTTTTACTTTCTTTGGCTGAATGATTTGCGATATTGACCGTCTTTTTATCACTCTGTGTATTTTGGGGTTGAGAGCCCAAAATCTGAGCAAAGGTCGGGGCATTATCACCGGGCTGACTGTTTGTAGCAGATGTCGTTCCCGGAGAGGCTGCAGCGACATCCATGGTCAGAAGCGTTATCTCCATCAAGTTATTCTCCGTAAAGTACTACGCTGTGCGTACTCGTCCATTTGTTTCTGTTCAATACGATCAAGATGTCGCTTACGGCTATCTTCGGCACGTTGCTCCAAAGTCTCAAAAGCATTGAGTCGTTGCTGTTTTTCCCGCCATTGTTCAGTTGCAAGATCAAGTTGCGCCTGCCAATGCCGAAGTTGCTGTTTATGTTGTTCGATAGTCAATTCAAGCGTTTTGAGAAATTGTTGGTAGTTTTGCCATGATGCTGACGACATCCCCCCTAAATTTAACGTTTCATTTAGACGTACACGGTATTCATCCTGATACCCGATCAACATATTGAGTTGCTGTTCCATTTGTTGATGACTCTGCCGGACCTGAGCCAGTTGAATAGCGGCTTGTTCAGCCGCTGTCTGTGCCAGTTCTCTCAGTGTCACTAAAGGTGACTGCTCCCGCATTGGAACCCTCTTTACTTTCTCTGATTATGTTCAGAATGAGTTTAATGTAATCAGTTGATTAAGTTGCTCACATGCACTTTGATAACTGCATTGCTCTTGAATATCTTGTTGTAAGAACGTTGCTAATGACGGATAAAGCGCAATAGCTTTATCCAGCATTGGATCACTTCCTGCGGCATAAGCCCCTACATTAATTAAATCGCGGTTACGCTGGTAACTTGATAAAAGCTGTTTAAACACTTGTACGCGGCGGTAATGTGTTTTATCAATTAATGATGTCATTGCACGGCTAATAGAGGCTTCAATATCAATAGCAGGGTAGTGCCCTGATTCAGCGAGTGACCGAGAAAGCACAATATGACCATCTAAAATGGCACGCGCTGAGTCTGCAATGGGATCTTGCTGATCATCACCTTCAGTTAAAACAGTATAAAAAGCGGTGATAGAACCACCACCATCAACACCATTACCTGCGCGCTCTACCAGTGCCGGTAATTTTGCAAAGACAGAAGGGGGATAACCTTTTGTTGCTGGTGGCTCACCGACAGCAAGCGCAATTTCACGTTGTGCCATACTGTAACGCGTCAGTGAATCCATAATCAGCAAAACATGTTTTCCGCGATCACGAAAATCTTCTGCAATACGTGTTGCATAAGAGGCACCTTGCATACGGAGAAGGGGCGAAACATCCGCGGGAGCTGCAACGACAACCGAACGCGCTAATCCTTCAGTACCAAGAATGTTTTCGATAAAGTCTTTGACTTCACGACCCCGTTCACCAATTAGCCCAACCACAATGACATCAGCTTGAGTAAAACGCGCCATCATACCTAAAAGCACACTTTTACCCACGCCAGAGCCTGCGAATAGCCCCATGCGTTGACCACGACCTACGGTTAACAGCGCGTTGATCGCACGCACACCCACATCAAGTACATCTGTAATCGGTGTACGTTGTAATGGGTTGATTGGCGGCGTAATAAGTGGAGCTCGGTAGCCAGTGTCTGGTGGTGGAAAACCATCTAAAGGGTAGCCAGAACCATCTAACACTCGACCTAATAACGCATCACCCAGTGGTAATTGACGACCTTCATTTTCACCATTGGGTGTGACTTGTGCATAAACACGCGCCCCTGGTGTTAATCCCTCAACTTCCTGTAAAGGCATTAACAACATTTTGTTACCATTAAAACCGACGACTTCACTTTCAACTTCTTCAACCGTTTTACCAATGGTACGTTCTATTAAACACGTAGAGCCAAGGGGCATAACAAGCCCCTTAGCTTCCATGACTAAACCTGTTGCTCTGGTTAAACGCCCATATTGGCGTACACGCGGAATTTTATTTAAACGTGCTTCTGCTTCACCGAGTTTTTCTAACCAACGCCCCAATCTGGCTGTCATTACAATGCCTCCGGCGCAGCAAGACGGCAGAGTTCATGCCAACGAGTTGCAATTGTGGCATCAAGATCACCATCATTCGTTACCACTCGGCATCCACCTACATGAATACTGTTATCGGCAACGACTTTCCAACCATGAGCAGAAAGAGACTCACCCAACTCTTTTTCAATCTGTGGGATATGCTTAGGATTAACCCGTAATTGAGGATGACTTGAGAACATCTGCTCTTGTTGCAACATTAAGCTAATTTGAGCAAGTAATGCCGAGCCATCGCAGACAGCGGGTTGGCCCAACACTTCTTTTGCTGCGGTCAGTGCAATTTGCATTAAACGCGATGCAATAACACTGTCTAGCCCATTAAGTGAATGTCTAAACTCTGCTAACAATCCTTGCCACTCATTAATTAAAGGGGATTGCTGAGCAATACCTTGGCGAATGCCTTCTTCAATACCTGATTGTAATCCCGCTTGATAACCATCCTGATAACCCTGGTTTTTCCCTGCCTCAAAGCCTTCAGTGTGGCCCATTTTCTGGGCCTTATCTTTCATGTCATCAAGCATATTAATTTGCTCAAGGACTTTCTGTTGCTGAACGACTTCTTTTTCCTGTTTTTCGACTTCCTTTTCGTCTTCTGCCGTATCCTCAGCAGCTAATGCCCAATCAGTGAGTTCTTTTGGAACCCAAGGCGTCCAGTTAGTATCAGTATGTTTATCAGACATAGGTATCGTCTCCTCCATGAAGCACAACTTCTCCAGTCTCTGCTAATCTGCGTACCACAAGCAGAATGGCTTTCTGTTCTGCTTCCACTTGTGACATTCGAACTGGGCCACGAGAAGACAGATCATCACGCATAATTTCAGCAGCACGTTGCGACATATTGTTGAGGAAATGATCGCGTAGCTCTTGATCGCATCCTTTTAATGCCACAACCAAGGAGTCGGATTCCACTTCCTGTAGAATGCGCTGGATAGAGCGGTTGTCGATATCGATAAGGTTTTCGAACAGGAACATTTCATCGATAATTTTCTGTGCCAACTCGCCATCGTAATCGCGTACCGCTGTAATGACATTCTCTTCCTGCTGACTTTTCATCAGGTTGATAATTTCAGCGGCAGTACGAACACCACCCATTTTGCTGCGTTTAAGATTTTGGCCATCAAGCAGGTTATTCAATACTTCCGTTAACTCTGCTAATGCAGACGGTTGAACACCACCAAATGTCGCAATACGTAACATGACGTCATTACGTAATTTCTCATCAAACAGAGCAAGGATATCTGCCGCTTGACCCCGTTTGAGGTGAACCAAGATGGTAGCGATAATCTGCGGATGTTCATCGCGGATAATATCGGTCGCCATTTGTGGTTCCATAAAGTTAAGTGTCTCAATACCCGTTGTTGTTTCACGCGTTTCTGAGATTTCATCTAACAGATTATTTGCACGTTCTTCACCCAATGCTTTGACCAGAACAGAGCGTAAATAATCATTTGCATTCACGTTCAACGCAGCGTATTGGACGGCATCTTCTTCAAAGCTTGCCATTACATCAATCAATTGCTGGTTTGAGATATGGCGCATTGATGACATCGCAATACTCAGCTGTTGGACTTCACGTGTATTGAGATGTTTAAACACTTCCGCCGCACGGTCTTCACCGAGTGTTAGTAACATAACGGCGCTTTTTTCGGTTCCAGTTAAGTTATTACTCATTGCTCTTTACTCATCCATTGACGAATTACCATTGCGACGACACGAGGATCTTTCTCTGCCATTTCACGGATACGTTGGCTCTGCAATTCGGCACTCACACGTTTACGTGCTTGTTTACGTCTTGCTTCGTCATCTAATTCTGTTTCATCAACATCATCTTTTACTTTTAGCTTTGTTTTCAGCACAGATTTTTGTGCGGCAATTTCAGCTTCACGGCGTTTCTCAAGCTGTGGTTTCACCAGTTTGCGCCATAAGATCCATGCGATGATGACAAGTAACAACCAGCGACCTAAATCCAATGCTTTTGACAATATTTCTGGATTTTCCCAAACAGGAACGGTAATCACTTTTTCTTCAATATCGTTAAACTGTGAGTTCACGACACTTAAAGAGTCACCACGTTCTTGGGAATAGCCCATCGCTTCACGAACAAGTCCTTCAATTTGTTGAATTTGTTCATCCGTTAGCGGGATTTGTTTTGTTTCAACAACCGGTTCTTCGCCATCAACCGCTTCTTTCGTATCATCAACCGTTTTGTAATTCACAATAACGGCGACAGAAAGACGTTCGACATTACCCACTGGGCGTTTGATATGACGAATACGGCGATCAACTTCATAGTTCGTTGTTTCATCTAAACGGCTATTGCTGTTTGGATTACGGGTTAATGTACGATTAGTGCCCGTTGTATTTGCCTCATCTGTTTTTTCACCTTCTTGCGCTTTTGGTGCTTCAATCGGCGCTTGAGGTGGAGCAACAGGTTGATTAGATAACGCACCCGGTACACCGCCCGCTAACATGCCACCATTTTGTTCACTTTGACTCAATTGTTTTGAGCGCACAGCAGATTGATTAGGCGGCTGATTGGGTTTGTACTCTTCGGCAGTTTCTTCAGTGTGAGAGAAATCAACTTGAGCCGTTACCTGTGCATGAACATTTCCACGACCCACAATTGGGCCTAATAACGTTTCAATGCGTTGTTGGTAACGATTTTCTAGCTCTTGAACATATTTTAATTGGGTAGAGTTAAGGTCACGACCCATTGCATCAGGTTGTGTCAATAATTTACCGCTTTGGTCAACGATGGTGACACTGCTGTCGGGCATGCCCGCAACACTGCTCGCAACGATATGCACGATAGCATTAATTTGACCTTCATCAAGCGCTCTACCCTGTAAAAGACCCACCGTAACGGATGCAGAAGGGGATTTCTGTTCACGAACAAAAAGAGATGGCTTTGGTAGTGCTAAATGAACACGAGCATTTTGTACAGGACCCAATGTCTCGATAGTGCGAGCAAGCTCACCTTCAAGTGCACGTTGATAGTTAATCTGCTCACTAAATTGGCTGATCCCGAACTTTTCTTTATCTAACAGTTCAAAACCGGCAGCTCCACCTTTAGGAAACCCTGCTTGCGCAAGTTTCAGGCGTAATTCATGAACCTGATTGTCAGGCACCATAATCGCAGCGCCATTTTGTGACAAGCGATAAGGTACATTCATTTGTGTCAACTGTGTGACAATTTCGCCACCGTCTTTATCGCTAAGATTACTGTAAAGCACCTTATAATCAGGGCTTTGTAACCATAAAAATGCAGCAACAAAAATGGCAATTGCCGCCGAACCCGCAATAATGAGCGGCACTTTCGGATCGGCTTTTATCCGGTTAATAATGGCGTTAAAACCCTTATTCTGGTTCACAACGTCGGTTTTTTCGGCATTCATAGACAATCCTTGCCTTGTAGTTCGGGATGAATACTAAAAGCGTGGCGTAACAAAACAGACTCCCCTTACGCAAATAAATAATCCTACTCTCAGGTGTCTCATTATTGGCCTTTTGCGTTTCATTTAATGGCGTAATTAACCCTTAACTTTTGTGTCAATTACTCGCTTTGGAATGAAGCCCCTGTGTTAGGGTATAACTCGGTAAGCGTGTTGGTTCACTTCCTTACTATGACATTGATTCAGTAATTGAATTAGATGATTAACGCAGAGGTTTATATGTCAATTCCAGCTATTGAAAGTGTTCTGGATAAAATGCAAATCCAGACTTTACAAGCATCCAATATTGCGAAACCCCAGCCAGTACAAGCAGGGTTTGCCACTCAGCTTGTTGAAGCTGTAGGTAAAATTAATGAAACACGTGTCAATGCAACCAACAAAGTCCAAGCATTTACGTTAGGAACACCCGGTGTTGAGTTAAACGATGTGATGGTAGATATGCAAAAGTCCAGTATCTCATTACAAATGGGTATCCAAGTAAGAAATAAATTAGTGGGCGCTTATCAAGAAATTATGTCGATGCAAGTTTAGTACTTTATCATTTGATAAAGGTGGCTTTTCTTTTATATGATTTCTATAAGAAGCAGCCAATCAAAATAGAGATGGGGTATCTTACTTTATTTCGTTGAATAGAGGGTTTAAGCAATCGAATATTATTAAATATTTGAATACTTATACTTTTATCCGCTATTTTCGATAATGGGAGCCCCGACTTGAATTAAAATAATAAACACATCATTTAATTGATGTGCGCTTCTGCTCATCTATATCAAAGCCATTCACTCTTTTATCGCTTCTTATATTTCAAACGGATAAAAAATGATGATTAAATAAGCTATTTAATCCATTATTCTATGGAACAGTAATAATATGAATAATATTAGAAAACGCCATAATGGTTGAAGTTATTTTTTCTGTCTATTCAGAATAAAGTGTGCCTAGAATGTTACGGGCCAAATATTAACTAAAGAGTATGCTCTCTTTCAGATTTTGAATTAGCAAAAATAGATAAAATGATCTGTCTTCAACATGACGAGAATGAAAAGAAATTTCATTATAGAAAGTGAAAAATGTAAAACGTGTTATCCGAAAAAATAAAGATATTTATATCGTTTCTTTTTTTTTACTTTGAGTTTAATTAAATATAATAAAAAGCTTGTTATTGTGATCTTTCAAGTAAAAGAGAATGTTTTATTTAATAATATGTATGATATTTAACCTTATAAATTAGAATGATAAGGTTTTATTTTGTTGTTTTTTAATGTCCTTTGTTAATTAATTGATTCTCGTGTTAATTTCTTTGGTTTTTTTTGTTTGATTAGTGCGCTTAAAAACATTTTTATAAAATATTCATTTGTTTTATGGATGGGAGATCAAGTATAACAAAATAGAAACAAAAAATAGGAATATCATAATGACAGCAAACAAAGCACACAAATTTAAATTTGGTCTTGGGTGGCAAATTATTACCGCCCTTATTTTAGGGATCATTGTCGGTGCAATTTTGCACGATAATGAAAATAAAGATTGGTTAATTGCTAATGTTTTATCTCCCGCAGGTAAAATATTTATTCAATTAATTAAAATGATTGTGGTTCCGATAGTTATTTCAACACTGGTGGTAGGAATAGCGGGTGTTGGAAATACCAAACAACTAGGTAAATTGGGATTTAAAACGATTCTCTATTTTGAAATTATCACAACGATAGCCATTATTGTCGGGATAAGTCTTGCAAATATATTTCAACCAGGTGTGGGCATTGATATGTCAGCACTCAGTCAAGTCGATATATCTCAGTATGAGAAAACCACTCAACAAGTTGAAAGCCAATCACATGGTATTATGGCAACTATACTCTCTCTGGTGCCTTCAAATATTTTTGCAGCTATGGCGAGTGGTGAAATGCTGCCTGTTATTTTCTTTGCAGTTATTTTTGGTATGGGACTTTCATCATTACCCGCTGAGAAAAGAGAGCCGTTATTAGTAGTATTACAGACTTTCTCTGAAACCATGTTCCGTGTAACGCATATGATTATGATGTATGCGCCTATTGGGGTCTTTGGGCTTATTTCTGTCACGGTGGCAAGTTTTGGTTTTACCTCATTAATCCCATTAATTAAATTAGTATTACTGGTTCATGGCGCTATTCTATTTTTCGCGATCGTGGTGCTAGGCTTAGTGGCAAAGTATTGTGGAATAAATATTTTTACGCTGATTAAGATTTTAAAAGACGAATTGATATTAGCTTATTCTACAGCAAGTTCTGAAACTGTATTACCTCGAATAATGGATAAAATGGAAAAATATGGGGCTTCTAAATCAGTAACTAGTTTCGTTATTCCAATAGGGTATTCATTTAATCTTGATGGTTCTACACTTTATCAAAGTATTGCGGCTATTTTTATTGCGCAATTATATGGTATTGATCTCTCTATCTGGCAAGAAATAACGCTTGTAGTGACCTTAATGATCACCTCGAAAGGGATTGCTGGCGTACCCGGTGTTTCATTTGTGGTGTTATTAGCCACATTAGGCAGTGTGGGTATTCCACTTGAAGGGCTGGCATTTATTGCGGGTATCGACCGAATACTGGATATGGCAAGAACGGCATTAAATGTGATTGGTAATGCATTGGCTGCTTTGGTGATCGCAAAATGGGAGCACCAATTTGATAAGAATAAATCCAAAGAATATGAAGCAACTTTTTAATATTTAATCAATAATGACCAAATAGGATAGGGCTAGTTTAATTAAAAACTAGCCCTATTTTTTATATTAAATAAAGATATTCACATGATCGCTGTAAAAAGAAAAAATAACGACAACAGGAAAAAAGAAAACACATTTAGATGCTTAAGAATGTTACTTTTGAGCTAAATAATGAGATTTAGCTCAATCCCATTTCTTGAGATGTGTATTATCCTTCCGATTTAGCGGTGCCTTGATGAAATCGTAGTTGCCAATCATCGTGAGAGTTTTTTATCCAGAGGGATGAACGGTAAGTCTGCTTTATTTTTTTGTTATCTTCTACTTGATAGCTGACGTAAGTTAATAGCACCACATCATCACTTAGTTGTGAACCTTGATAGTTTTCTGAATAAATCTCTATATTGCGATTGTCGTTTGTCAGGCTGTTAATTGTGTCTGCTTTATTAACACAAATACCAGAGCGACAAAACTCCATAAACTCATTATGTAGAAGTTGAATAAGTATATCTGTATTTTTTCGATGGGTACTTTTATGAAGTGTTTTTTCTTGTTGGATTAGTTTTGTATAACGTTCTGTCATTATTTATTTTTATTCCATTTTCTGGAAAACACGTAGTGTAGTCTGTTTTTTCATCGTTAAAAATATCATACTATCTTACACTAAAAAAATAAAATCAGTTCACATACAGGTGTTAGCTTGTATGATAAAACTAAGGTTTTTATAACTTGATGAAAAAATAATGGGCTTACTGGTTAAAGCACTGATAGGTGCGTTTGTCGTGGTATTAATCGCCGTTTTATCGAAATCTCGCCACTACTATATTGCGGGATTGGTTCCGTTATTTCCCACTTTTGCACTTATTGCACACTATGTTGTGGGCTCTGAACGCTCTATTGAAGCGTTACGCACCACCATTATTTTTAGTCTATGGGCTGTTATTCCTTATATGGTTTATCTAATTTCACTCTATGTGATGATCAACTATGTAAAATTATTTACGGCACTGGTTACGGCGGTGCTCTGCTGGGTTATTGCTGCTTGGTTACTGATTCAGTTATGGAACAAGTTTCATGGGTAAAGTATTTACTCTTAACTATTATTATCATGTTAAAAAATATAGATAGAGAGAATATGAGAAAATCACTGCAACAAAAAATCATTCAAATATGTAATGAAAAAATAAGGGCTAAAGGAGAGGGGGTGGGATTATCTTTTTATGCTTTTTTTGCAAATAAAAATGACAACCCTGAATTATTAATGGAAGTTGCAACATGGTGGATTATGACGCATAAATTTGATCACTTTGAAAAAGCACTCAAAATAAAAAAATTAGTACAATCAGAAATGGAATGTAATGCTTAAATTTTCTGCGATTACGTTCATTATTTTTTAAAACAATTTTATTAAACTAAAAATTGTTGATTATTATCACATTAAAGCGAGTCATAAACCGCTATGGTAATTACATGATTAATAACGTAAACGGTGATGATATGGAATATTGGTTTATTGCGTATAAAGTGCGTTCCAGAAATGGTGATACCTACGCCGGACATAAAATTGTAGAAACAGAAAGTGGGATCACGCCCCATATTGCGTTAGATAAAGCATGTCAGGAAGTAGCCGAAGGGGCTCAAGCAGATATTCCTGCAGTGAGAGTAGTTGCTTTTAATCGTTTATAAGAAATTATACCTACCTAATAGAAATCCTACATTTATTTATGTGGGATTTTTTTATATTAAAGCAATTCTAATAATGGCTATTTTAGCACATTATGTAATGTATTTATTCCCAATTACAAATTATCAAAAATAAAGTATTTACTTATATTATTTAATTATTTTGATCTAACCACACTTTTTTTACTTAAATATAATTCAATTATGTGACCTGAGCTTTACTAATTCATTTTTAATAATTGAATAAAAAAAACGTTATGGTTAATGTGCTGGTGGGCTAAGGAATAGCTCAATACAAGGAAATAAAAATCATTATCTTGATTTTTTAGTCATTATTAAAAGGAAATTTACACTATGACCGTATTAACCGTTTATTTATGTGGTACTGGCTCTCACTCATTTGATCACAATAATCCTACCTTCTGGCAAGGCGAATTAGTTGCCACTTTAGCGCAAAACAACCAAGGACGAGAGTTTGCACAGTGGTTTATTGTTGATGGCCCAGGCAGTGGTAATCTGCAAGAAGATGATTTATGGGTTGAAAGCCCTAATTACTCTGATATTAAGGGTTCGCTTTTTGGCAGTGGTTGGGAAGAAAACGTCAATCATGCACTTTGTTTAATGAAAGGTAACTTTGATTGGCAACGTGAAAAATTGACCGAAGAACAGTATAACCAACTAAAAAAAGCCGGTATTCCTATCGAAGATGTGAAAGTTACAGGCTCTTTTTTATGGCGCAAATATGATTATGGCGATCGTCATATCACTCAGCAGCAACTTCAACAGCAAATTATCCGTATTTTCCGCAAAGATGGCATTATTCCAACGCAAGTTAACTTAGTGGGTTGGAGTCGTGGTGGTATTACTTGCCATATGCTTGCGAATGCGATGTTGGCAGATCCACAATTAAAAGATATTCCAGTGAATATTTTTGCGATTGACCCAGTTCCGGGCCCATTGAATTTTCAACCTGAAAAAGTCACGTTAGGTCAAAATGTGAAAGAATACGTCGGATTTTATGCAAAAGATGAACGTTCAAAAGGATTTACGTGTGTGATCCCAACCATCACGTCTGAAACAAAAATGCACATTTTCCCTATTTCAGGTCGTCATGCCACATTAGTGGGCAATGCCTCTATTGATGGTAGCGAAGGTGAAAATGCGTTATATGCACCAGGTTTAGTGGTTCGCCATTTTGCCGAAGTCTGTTTAACTCGTTGGGGCTGTGATCTAGCAAATAAATTAGCCTTAACGGATACACAAATTACGGGCTATCACACGGACATGGTGAATGATGCCGATAAGTACATTACAATGCGCCGTAAGACTTACTCTATCCATGAAAGTACGGGGAAAGATGAACGTAAAGTCTCACTAGGCAAAGAGGGGAAAGCATTCTCTGAGATCGTTGGCGTACAATATAATCCATCAGCGGGTTTAACCGCGGATTATTTATCAGATTATTATGAACTAATAGGTCGCCCACCGTGAAGTGGGCGATTTTTATTTCAATCATTATCACATTATTTATCACAGTTTCTTACTAGGAAAATGATTGTTGATTTAATATACTTCCTTCCGAGAGCTAACAGAATTTCATTAGACATAGACAGACTGTAGGAGGTTTCTATGCCTGAGTTTACTGTTAGAGTTGAGTTATCCGATCCTGAAAATGCAGATTATGTGTTATTAACACAAAAGATGGTAAAAGAAGGATTTAAGAAAGAGATTGATGGTTTGAAAGGTAAATATGTTCTGCCACTCGCAGAGTTTAATTACTATACAGAAACAGAGAGTCACAAAGACGTTATTGAGTTAGCTTTTTCAATTGCAGCAAAAATAACCTTAAATCCTGCCATTTTAGTTACAGAAGTAAAAAATAGAGCGTGGAAAGGGTTAGAGCGACTATAAGATTATTTTTATAGTACAAGAAGTAAAGGCTCGTGGGGAGTCTGAACGTATTTAGATTGACTGCTTTATCGCCTGTTCTTTTCCGTTTTTATAATAAAAAACGTGCAACCAATATTATTATTTCACTCTTTTTATTAAATAAAGCGCTTGTCGATGATATTGCATTATCATGGACTGCTTTGTTATCACTTTAAATCACGGGATAAAGCGCATGAATTGGATGTTAAAATCATTTTCACAACTCACCACAGATGAGCTTTACGCTATTTTGGTATTAAGAAATCAGGTTTTTATTTGTGAGCAGCAATGTGTTTATCAAGATCTGGATGGAGTCGATCAAAATACATTACATCTGTTTGCCAAAGAGGAAGATAGCCAGCAGCTTATTGCTTATGCACGCTTATTGCCTCAAGGTATTGTATTTAAAGAAGCTTCAATAGGGCGGGTGATTGTGGCTCAAAATCAGCGGGGAAAGGGAATAGCTCATCAATTAATAAAAGAAGCCATTTCAACAACGTTTAAACAATTTAATACAGAGACAATAAAGATAATGGCACAGGCTTATTTAGTGTCATTTTATCAATCTTATGGTTTTATCATTGACTCAGAACCTTATCTTGAAGATAACATTCCTCATGTTGATATGATTTTAACGCAGACCGTTTAATCAAAAAAATAAAAGTAGAGTTGTACTTTCTTACGTTACCGATAACAAATTTAGCTGAATAATCAGAGTGATTTTTTCTAAGCAAAGACGCCATTAGCTAATAAAACCGCTTTTGGCGCAGAGGAAAGTTATTTAAGATTGAGGTCAGGATAATAACTATGTTCTGTAAACTGACCATAGCTATTTTGTACCCTCTGCTCTTGTTCAGTCTGTCTGATTAACACACCGAGCTCATCTAACCTTGCTCGTAATAAATTTCGTGTCTCATTTTCATTTTCTAAGATTTTCTTTAGCATATCAGTGAGACGCTGCTGTAGGCTTAGTTCACCATCAGCAGGTTTTACCATCTTAGTGATATTTTCTACACTTTTTAAATAATCCATTTCCATTTCGATCAGCTCGTCCCATTGCTGACTTTTGGCAAGCGTTAACATTTGCTCACTTGATTTCAAAACATGCTCGTAAGCCGCCGTAATATCCATATTGTTATCCACTCTAATTTAATAAGAATTAATCTGTGTGCCAATTTGTTGCCAAGCATCAGAAATTTCAGTTAAGAGCTTGATGACTTCATGAATTTTTTCTGGGTTATTTTTTAAGTTGGCATCGAGTAGCTGATTAACCATATAGTCATAAAGGAGCTCCAGGTTCTCTGCAAGCTCACCGCCTTTTTCTTTATCCAGACCTTGTTTGAGTCCGTTACCAATAATATTAATGGCTTTAGAAATATTTTCGCCTTTACCGGCGATATTTCCTTGTTCCATTAATATTAATGCACGGCGAAGGGCGCTAAGCGCCCCATTAAATAGGATCTGGATCAGCTGGTAAGGCGTGGCATTTAAAATCTCGCTTTCAACGTCGATTTGAGCATACATTTTACTGGCTGATTGTTGATACATAATGTCCTACTTTTTAAAAAATTAACCTAATAAACGGCCGATTGAGGCACTGGAGTTAGTCATGGAGTTGACCATTTTATCTAACTGTTGGAACTGATTTTTATAACGTTCCATGGTGGCTGCAATGTTTCGTTCCGTGTTTTTAATCTGTTTATCAAGCGTTTTTTTACGTTTTTTTACACCGTCAGTGGCGATATCTAAAGTACCATCATTAGATTGCAGGGTTTTCTTTAGGTAATTAAACGTTTGGGTACCAAACCCTGTTTCTTTACCGTCACCCATAAAAAACTCTTTCACGTTAGCCGGTTTTTCTTTTAACGCTTCATCGAGTTTTTTATTATCGATATCTAAAGAGCCATCGACCTTAAACTTAATACCCATTTTATTTAGGGTATCCATTTCAACGCCATCTTGAGAACGAGTCACAAAACTTTTTAGCTCAGACATAATCATACGGCTAGTACCATCGCCGAGTAATACGCCATTATCTTTCGATGCTGCTTCACCTTTCTCTACTTGTGTATATTTAGTCAGAGATTTATAGGTACTATTTAGATCGTTATAAGCGTCTGTCCAAGCCTTTATAGCCTCTTTCATTGGCTCAATATCACGGGCAACAGTGACTATTTCAGGCTTATCTGCTTTGTCTTTATTATCAAAAGTCGTTTTTTTAAGATTTAAGGTGATACCTTCAGGTGCATCTTTAATCTCATTAGTTTGGCGCTCAATATCAATACCATTAATCGTTATTTGTGCATTATTTGCAGGAACGATTTGTTGCATTGCACCACTACTCGTTTTAGTTGAATAACTAATAAAGTCATTCAATTTGTTATCACCTTCAACAGTGATTTCCATCTGAGAATCAGTTCCTTCTTTACGAGAAGTCAGAACTAAATGGTTAACACCATCTTTGGCTTTAACAATAGTGGCAGAAACATTACCCTCTTTTTTATTGATTGCATCACGCAATTCAATCATAGAAGTCTGTTTATCTGTTAACTCAATACGTAATGGTTCTTTCTCACCTTTTTGAGTTATTACTAAGGTGCGTTTATTCCCTTCACCTAAGGTTTCACCTATAGGAGTTTCAATATCAGGAATTGCTATTGATTTCAGTGTCTGAGCATGAGCTAATTCTTTAATTGATACGGTATAGTTACCGATACTGGCTTTACCATCCGTCGTCACTTTAAAGGCATCAAACTCATCATCAACTTTAGTTGCAACAATCTTGTCGAATTTTTTTAAATCTTCAGAGGCTTTTTGTAACTTATCAAGTTGGCCACGAATTTTACCGTAAGCAGTAATTTGCGCTTCGTAGCTTTTCATCTGTTTATCAAGGGGCTCAAGGCGTTTATTTTCCGCCGCCTCTAATTGTGCCAATGTTTGGCTAAGAGGCATCCCTGAGCCCGCGCCTAGTGAAGCAATACCAGCCATACCAGTCTCCTTTCTGTGTTCGTAAAATAATCCTCAAAAAGTGTTATCGGTAGAATCGGCGAAAAGTTTACGTCTATTTGGTATTTTTGATGAGTGAAACAGGCTGCCATATAGAAGCCTTTTGTTGCCATTGGTGACCAAAGTCGAATTTAAAGCAGTAAAAAAGAGGTGAGACTAAAATTAATAAAAATTGAATAAAAAAATAATAATTTAAATCCTTTAATTATCATTGGCTTGATATTTATTCTATAAAAAATCGCAGAAATATTTGTAGGAAAAGTTAAAGGTTGTATGTGGGGTGCCGATAAACTTGTTGCCGGTGATTAACACCGAAAATGAATAGGCAAACTTTTATTTTATCGACTTGATTTTAAAGGAATCTAGCTATGGCACAAGTTATTAATACCAACTATCTGTCTCTGGTAACTCAAAACAACCTGAACAAATCTCAGGGAGCTTTAGGAAGTGCAATCGAGCGTCTGTCTTCTGGTATGCGTATCAACAGCGCTAAAGACGATGCAGCAGGTCAAGCGATTGCTAACCGTTTCACTTCAAACGTAAATGGTTTAACTCAAGCATCACGTAATGCGAACGATGGTATCTCATTAGCTCAAACAGCTGAAGGTGCTCTGAACGAAATCAACAACAACTTACAACGTATCCGTGAGTTAACCGTTCAAGCTAAAAACGGTACTAACTCAACTTCAGACGTTAAATCAATTCAAGAAGAAGTTGATGAGCGTTTAAATGAAATCCAACGTATTTCTGACCAAACTCAGTTCAATGGCGTTAAAGTATTAAGCGAAGATACTGATATGAAAATTCATGTTGGTACTAACGACGGCGAAGCAATCAATGTTTCTCTGAAAAAAATTGATAAAACTGAACTGGGTGTGAACGACTTTAAAGTGTTCACAGAAAAAGAAGGTGTAGCAATCACTGGTGGTGCAGCACAAGACGTTGAAGCTTTAGGTGGTACTGCAACTAAGAAAATTCAAGATACTGCTGATGACGCTGAAGTAACTGTTGCTAAACGTAAAGAAGGTACTAAAGAGTTTGATGACAAATTTATTGCTACTAAAGGTGGTGATAAATTTGAAGTAACTTCTAAATCAATTGATGCTGATGGCAACGTTAAGCTAGTTTTAGGTAAAAAAATCGAAGATGATGCTAAAACTGCTTCTAAAGTTGAAGTTAATGAGACTTCATTAGCTACTTTAGATGACGCTATCAATAAAGTTGATGCTACTCGTTCTAACTTAGGTGCGATTCAAAACCGTTTTGAATCTACTATCAACAACCTGAACAACACTGTTAACAACTTATCTGCTGCACGTAGCCGTATCTTAGATGCTGACTATGCAACAGAAGTTTCTAACATGAGCCGTGGTCAAATCCTGCAACAAGCTGGTACTTCAGTACTTGCTCAAGCAAACCAAGTACCACAATCAGTTCTGTCTCTGTTACGTTAATTCGTACACTGACACAAAAGATACCTTTCTATATCCAAAAGGTCCTCGTAAGAGGGCCTTTTTTTGTTTTTGTATTTTATCTTTAAACCCACTCTTTTTTAGCTTTTATTTTTCTCTCAATTTATTTCTCTTTTCTTTTAAATCAATAAGTTCTTAAAAATTAATTGACTGGCTTTTATTGCTATTTTCGCGACGCCAAAAATCGTAAAACCTTCGAAATTGATGACGATAGTGTTTAGGCAACGTTATTACGGTGACGTGATAACAAACCTATTCATTTAAAAGCATTTTAAAATTAAGTCGAAGGAATATTATATGGCACAAGTTATTAATACCAATTATCTGTCTTTAGTGACCCAAAATAATTTAAATAAATCACAAGGCGCTTTAGGCACTGCGATTGAACGTTTATCTTCGGGTATGCGAATCAATAGCGCAAAAGATGATGCCGCAGGTCAAGCCATTGCGAACCGTTTTACCTCAAATATTAACGGTTTAACACAAGCCTCTCGTAATGCCAATGATGGTATCTCTGTTGCTCAAACCACAGAAGGGGCATTAAACGAAATTAATACTAACCTGCAACGCGTTCGTGAGTTAACGGTTCAGGCCAAAAATGGGACTAACTCTAGTTCAGATATTTCATCTATTCAGAATGAAGTCACTGAACGTTTAGCGGAAATTGATCGTATCTCAGAACAAACTCAATTTAATGGTGTAAAAGTATTGAGTGGTGATACAGAAATGAGCATTCAAGTCGGTACTAACGATAAAGAAGCGATTAAATTTAAATTAGATAAAATTGATAATGATGTTTTAGGTGTTGGAAACGATAAGTTATATACCGAAGCAACAGTTAAGAAAGGGGTAACAAAAGCCGGCACGAGTATTACAACGCAAGCGGAGCTTGATAAAATTGTCGTGGGTGCAACTAAAATGTCAGGTAGTGACACTTTATCTACCTATATGGAAGATGGTAAAGAAGTCAAAGGAAAATATATCTATCATGATGCTACGGGTACTAAAGACTATTTGGTTTCAGCATCTGACCTTGAATTAACAGGTGCGACAACTAAAAATGAAGTGAGCATAAAAGCAGCATCAAAAACAACGGCTAACGAATTTACTGCTAGTGCAGGTGCTGATGTTAAAGTCTTAACAGTAAATGATGATGCACTTGCAACCTTAGATAGCGCAATTAATAAGGTGGATGAAGCACGTTCTAAATTAGGTGCGGTGCAAAACCGTTTTCAATCGACCATTAACAACTTAAATAACACGGTGAATAACTTATCGGCTTCACGCGGGCGTATTTTAGATACAGATTATTCAACTGAAGTATCCAATATGAGCAAAGGGCAAATTCTGCAACAAGCAGGTACAGCGGTACTGGCTCAAGCAAATCAAATTCCTCAATCTGTTCTTTCTCTACTACGTTAATCTTATTTTTAAATAATCCTCAATTGACACCCATTGCAAGTTTTTTTGCAGTGGGTGTTTTTTCATCAAAACAATCGTTTTTTTAATTAATCATTTATGAGTATTTCAACTCACCAATAAGACGCTAAAATCTCACAAAATAAAATACTATGATTTATATGTTATTTTTTTATGAACTGAATGCGTATTTTACATGTCGATTTCTTTTAATGAGATAAATTATCAATTTAATTAACGGTTTTTCTAAGGATTAACACTGAGTGTTTTAAGGTAAAGTAGTTCTCGTAATGCAATGACAAATTAATTTATCAATGAAAACCCAACGTTCGCTGAAAATTTGGCATAGGTGAAAAAGAGACGCTTTTGCGCCACTGTTCCGCCGATTGCTAAATCTATTTCGCCAGATAATGGTTTCCGGTCTTTTATCCAAAGGTGTCTTTTGTTGTGAGTGATTTGTATACCGCCGAAGGCGTGATGGACAAAAATAGCCTCTGGGAGCGATATGTCCCGTTGGTTCGCCATGAAGCATTACGATTACAGGTCAAGTTACCTGCGAGTGTTGAATTGGATGATCTTTTGCAAGCGGGTGGAATTGGGTTGCTAAATGCGGTTGAGCGTTATGACTCAATGCAAGGTGCTGCTTTTACCACTTACGCTGTTCAACGTATTCGTGGCTCAATGTTAGATGAGCTGCGCAGTCGAGATTGGGCGCCACGCAGTGTGCGTCGCAATGCAAGAGAAGTAACACATTCTATTCATCAACTTGAGCAGGATCTAGGACGACCACCATTAGAACAGGAAGTTGCTGATCATTTGCAGATTGAGTTAGCAGAATACCGGCAGATCCTATTGGATACGAATAACAGCCAATTGTTCTCTTATGACGAATGGCATGAAATTTACGGTGAAAGCTGTGAACCGTCTCAAGACGAAGATCATGATGACAATCCATTACAGATGTTGTTAGAAAGTGATATTCGCCAAAGAGTCATAGACGCGATAGAATTGCTTCCCGAAAGGGAAAAAATGGTTCTTACTCTGTATTATCAGGAAGAACTTAATTTGAAAGAAATAGGCGCAGTGCTTAATGTCGGGGAATCCCGCGTGAGCCAGCTACACAGCCAAGCCATAAAAAGGCTGCGAGCACGCTTAAACCCAGAGAAATAGAAGTTTTGCTTATTTTTGTTTTTGTTTATTAAGACTACAACACAGGGCTTTATCTCTTATGTCTGTTTCAACACAAAAGAAACGGCCGCTAAGCCGTTACATTAAAGACTATAAACACAGCCAGACTCATTGTCTACATTGCCACAAGGCGCTTGATCGGATCTCTCTCGTATTCAATCGCCAAGTTATCAATAAAGAAGCCATTTCTGAAATGACGGATTTAGTTGATGATGAAACGTGGGAAACGTTACAAGAGAAGTTCTCTGCGCTATGCCGTTTTTGTAGTGAGATTTACTGTAATAGTGAAACTGACTACTTTGACATTATGTCTTTTAAGCAGTATTTGTTTGAACAAACGGAGATGAGCCACAGTACTGTTCGTGAGTATGTGGTTCGTTTACGTCGGCTCGATGAATTACTGACTTCCACTAATTTTCCGCGTCAAGAGTTTACGACAGAGAAAATTCAGTCAGACTTGAGTAAAAAGCTCACTCCCTCTGCATTTAGTAACTACAACATTGCACTACGTAAGTACGAGCAATATCTCGATTGGTGCCAAGAGCCGCCATCGATGAATAGCAGTCACTAATTGCGCTCAAGAGAGACCTTAAAAGGAGTAGCCTAGCCTACTCCTTTTTCTTTTCCATTTTGAATCCCTCTTTCTCTTTTCTTATTGTTCCTTTTTTACTATTTCTTTTTTATCTCTAAATTCTTTTTTATTATTAGCTAGTTATAGCGATATTGTACTAGTGAAATATTTGTTAATAAATAAAAAAAGCGCCCACAGTGGGGCGCAAGTTTCAGGTATTCATAAAGATATAATTAAATCAACTTCTAGGTTGACTTGATGATAAGTATATTTACTAAACTAATTCATCGCGAATAATAAATATGAAAAAAGTGAAAACAATCACAGCATTCAAAAAAATAACTGTTTTGACTATCTCTTTAGAAATAATAGAGTAGCCAAAGAAAAAACCACCTTTAAGAAAACAGCGTTTAAAGGTGGTCTCAAAAACAAGGAGAAAAAGAGAGGGGGCTAATTAACTAATGGTCATTAAACTGGCATTACCGCCTGCCGCGGCAGTATTAATACTCAATGCTCTTTCATGTAATAAACGCTCTAATAATAGGCTTGTTTCACCGCGAGAAAAGCCTTGAATAGAAATTATCGCCCCTTTTCGTTGAGCAATTTTCTGGCAAGTTTCACGTAATTGATCGCCATCACCATGGTAAATCACCGCATTTATTTTCAGTGACTCATCAGTCCAGTTTTCAGTGAGTGTCATTGCTTTTCTAACAATATCAGGTAACTCTCGGTACGTTTTTTGTGAGAATGGACTATTAACGACAACGGCATGACAGCCCGAAGCGAGAACACCCGCTATTTGGGTTAGTGCATCTTGTTCATTATCTGAAATACACAGCACATTACCGCAAGGAACCAATTGGTAAGTATTACGTTCACCAGTAGGGCCCGGTAATACACGTAGTGTTCCTGCTTGGGATGCAAGGGCATATTTCTCTAAGGCTTCATAGTGTGGTTTATCTGTTTTGTTTGATAGCCATTCCATGTACTTATGATAAGTCTGTAATAACGTATTGCGCATAGAAGTATCAAGAGGAAGTGTTTCATCTTGGCGTGCTAGTGTTTGCGTTGCGGCATTTTCAGGGCGTTTAGATAATAAGCGATACAGATAAACAGGGCCGCCTGCTTTAGGCCCCGTCCCTGATAATCCTTCACCACCAAAAGGTTGAACCCCCACAACCGCACCAACCATATTACGATTGACATACAAGTTACCGACTTTGGCGTTTGAGGCAACATAAGCAATAGTTTCATCAATACGGGTATGAACACCCATTGTTAAGCCATAGCCTGTTGCATTAATCTCTTCGAGTAATGCGGGTAACTCTTGGCTGGCATAACGGACAACGTGCAATACAGGACCAAAAATTTCTTTTTTTAGCGAACTGACGTTATCAAGTTCAATTAAGGTGGGTTGAATAAAAGTACTGTTATTTTCAATGTGCTTTGACAGACTGTTATGTGAAGCTTGATAAACATCGTGCCCCTCAGTGCGCATAACGTGAATATGCTGTTCAATGCCTGCTTTAGCGTCTTTATCAATAACAGGGCCAATGTCGGTAGATAATAAACTGGGATCACCCATAACAGCCTGCGCCATTGCCCCTTTAAGCATCTCGATTGTACTCTCAGCAACTTCCTCCTGAATACATAAAAGACGTAAAGCAGAACAACGTTGGCCTGCACTATCGTAAGCCGATGCCATAACATCAGTAACCACTTGCTCTGTTAATGCTGATGAATCAACAATCATGGCGTTTAAGCCGCCGGTTTCCGCAATTAAAGGAACTGGACGTCCTTCGCTGTCTAATCGACCCGCTAAGGTTTTTTGTAAAATATGAGCAACATCGGTAGAGCCTGTAAACATCACACCGCGAACGCGCTCATCAGCCACTAAGCGAGCACCAATGGTTTCACCTTGACCGGGTAAAAGCTGGAGAGCAAAGTGTGGGATCCCCGCTTGGTGAAAGAGTTCAATGGCTTTTGCCGCGATTAATGGTGTTTGTTCTGCTGGCTTAGCCAGCACGGTGTTTCCTGCGGCTAAGGCAGCCGCAATTTGTCCACTAAATATTGCTAAAGGGAAGTTCCAAGGGCTGATACACACTACAGGCCCCAAAGGGCGATGAGTACTGTTATCGAAATCTCGTTCAACTTGTGCCGCATAATAATATAGAAAATCAATCGCTTCGCGGACTTCTGCAATGGCATTGCTGTATGTTTTTCCTGCTTCACGCACTAAAATACCCATTAATGGCCCCATTTGTTGTTCCATTAATTCTGCTGTACGGATTAAATATAACGCTCTTTGTGCTGGTGGGGTGGCAAACCATATTTCGCCATTATCTTGTGCAATGGTTAAGGCAAAATCAGCTTCATCTTCTGTAGCTTCACGCACTGAACCCACAATATCAGTGTGATTTGCTGGGTTTACGACAGGCTGAGGTTCTGACATTTTTTCTGATGAAATAAAATCGCCACCTAACAAAGGTTCGCAATATCTATTTTCAGTTGCTGATGTTAATAATGCACTAGAAAGAGATGCCAAACGATGTTCATTTGACATATCAATGCCCGGTGAATTTTTACGTTCATCACCATAAAGCTGATGAGGAAGAGGAATTTTAGGATGAGAAAGCCCAATTTGGCCTTCAATTTGCGCCATTTTGTTCACTTCTTTAACAGGATCAGCCACTAATTCATCAAGAGAAATAGTGGTATCCGCAATTCGGTTGACAAATGAGGTATTTGCACCATTTTCAAGCAAACGACGAACTAAGTAGGCAAGCAATGTTTCATGAGTACCCACGGGTGCGTAAATACGACAAGGACGACCCAGTTTACCTTCTGCAATTTTACCTACAACATGAGCATAAAGCGGTTCACCCATGCCATGTAGGCATTGGAATTCATATTGCCCCGGATAATAGTTTTGCCCCGCTAAATGATAGATAGCAGAAAGTGTGTGTGCGTTATGTGTTGCAAATTGAGGATAAATAAAATTAGGTGACGCAAGCAATTTCTTCGCACAAGCAAGATAAGAAACATCGGTATACACTTTGCGAGTATAAACAGGATAGTCTTCAAGGCCATCAATTTGAGCGCGCTTTATTTCGCTATCCCAATACGCCCCTTTGACTAAACGGATCATTAAGCGACGACGACTACGGCGTGCCAAATCAATTACATAATCAATCACTAATGGGCAACGCTTTTGGTAGGCTTGAATAACAAAACCTATCCCATTCCAACCCGCTAATTCAGGTTCAAAACAGAGTTTTTCAAGGAGATCGAGTGATATTTCAAGTCTATCGGCTTCTTCTGCATCAATATTAATACCAATATCGTATTGTTTTGCTTGTAAGGTTAATGTGAGCAGGCGAGGGTACAATTCAGACATAACACGCTCATATTGTGCGCGACTATAGCGAGGGTGTAACGCTGAAAGTTTAATTGAAATACCGGGTCCTTCATAAATGCCTCGGCCATTAGAGGCTTTACCAATAGCATGGATTGCTTGTTGATAAGAGACTAAATAGTCTTGTGCATCTTTTTCCGTTAATGCGGCTTCACCTAACATATCATAAGAGTAGCTAAAGCCTTTATCTTCGTGCTTACGTGCATTCGCCAGTGCTTGAGAAATCGTCTCACCTGTCACAAATTGCTCACCCATTAAACGCATTGCCATATCGACACCTTTGCGCACCAGAGGTTCGCCACTTTTGGTCAGAATGCGATTTAAAGAGTTAGATAGTTTTTCTTCATTATGGGTAGAAACTAATTTGCCAGTGAATAATAAGCCCCATGTTGCCGCATTCACAAACATAGATTGGCTTTGTCCTACGTGTGAACGCCAATTTCCATGACTAATTTTATCTCGAATAAGGGCATCACGGGTGGCTTTGTCGGGAATACGTAATAACGCTTCCGCTAAACACATTAAGGCAACACCTTCTTGTGAAGATAGTGAAAACTCTTGTAATAAGCCCTGAACAAGCCCAGAACGCCCTATGCCATTTTTTTGTTTACGTAATTTTTCAGCAATGGAATAGGCCAATTTATGTGTTGCTTGAGCTTCATTTTCAGGCAATGTCGCTTGTTGCAATAACATTGGAACGGCATGTATTTCAGGTGTGCGATATGCGGAAGTAATGGCAGAGCGTAAAACAGATTGTGGATGAATATGTTCAGCGAATTCTAAGAAAGGCTGATAGTGGGATGCTGGCACGTCAGTATTTTCATCAATATCTTGCTCAAGCAATGTAGTATTACTAATATTTACCTGATCATTTTCAATTTGTTCAAGATAATTGAAAATAGCTTGTTTAATTAGCCAATGCGATGTTCTATCTAATTTTTGTGCAGCCTCTTTTAATCTATTGCGAGTTTCTTCATCAAGTCTAACACCCATTGTTGTGCTACTCATGCAGTGCTCCTCATATTCTATTTCTCATTCACAAGTACTGTTACCCGTTATTTTTATTAATATCATTCATGTTGCAACTTTGTGCAACATTGTTAACAATTTATTTATAAATAATGTGAAAGTAGTCAGGTTTTGTACATAATTAAAAAGAGTGTAATTTATCAATTCCTACATATTTACATATAAATCAATAAATTATATTTATTTTACTAATGTTTGTATTTATAATGCACCCTCGAATTAAGACAAATAATGTGAAGTCATAAACAAAATTTAAACATTTAAACGTTAATTTCTTGTTAAATGCAGTTAACCTATTCTAGGATTGATGTGAATGCTTTATCTGTTGCTGTAAGAAATTATTTTAATTAAAAACTGAAAAGATCATTGGTGTGCAACGATGTGCAACGTTCCTGTACAGGCCAAAAACATCACGATGATTAGAAACAGATTTATGGAGAACTGCAATTATGGCTCTAACTTCGCCAATGCTAATTACATTTACTATCTACATCTTGGGTATGCTTTTTATTGGTTATCTTGCTTATCGTTCAACGAAAAATTTTGATGATTATATTCTTGGGGGGCGACGGCTAGGCAGTGTGGTGACCGCACTTTCTGCGGGTGCTTCTGATATGAGTGGCTGGCTATTAATGGGATTACCCGGTGTCGTTTTTTTCGCGGGTATTTCTGAAAGTTGGATAGCTATTGGTTTATGTTTAGGCGCATGGCTAAACTGGCGTTTAGTCGCAGGGCGTCTACGGTTACAAACTGAAAGAAATAATAACGCATTAACACTGCCAGACTATTTGACATCACGCTTTGATGATAAAAGTAAGATATTACGGATTATTTCAGCACTCGTTATTCTTATTTTCTTTACTATCTACTGTGCTTCTGGTGTGGTCGCAGGTGGTATGCTTTTTGAATCAACCTTCCATATTCCTTATCAAGAAGCAATGATTTATGGCGCGCTTGCAACTATTGCGTATACTTTTTTAGGGGGATTTCTTGCAGTAAGTTGGACGGATACTGTTCAAGCAACCCTAATGATATTTGCCCTGATCCTGACACCGATTATTGTCATATTCGCGGTTGGTGGTGTTGATACCTCTATTGCGATCATTAAAGCTAAAGATCCGTCTTATCTTGATATGTTCAAAGGCCTTGATTTTATCGCTATTGTCTCTTTATTAGCGTGGGGATTGGGCTATTTTGGACAACCTCATATTCTTGCCCGCTTTATGGCTGCTGATTCTAACCAGACTATTCGTAAAGCACGTCGTATTGGTATGACATGGATGATCCTCTGTTTAGGCGGTACTGTCGCCGTTGGGTTCTTTGGTATTGCTTACTTTGAAATGAACCCAGCACAAGCAGGGGCAGTAACCGCTAAAAATGAACGTATCTTTATGGAATTAGCATCACTGCTGTTTAATCCATGGATTGCGGGTATTTTGCTGTCAGCTATTTTAGCTGCAGTAATGAGTACATTAAGCTGTCAGTTATTAGTTTGTGCGAGTGCATTAACTGAAGATTTATACAAACCGTTTATCCGCAAAAGTGCGAGCCAAAAAGAGTTAGTTTGGGTAGGGCGTGGGATGGTGTTGCTAGTGGCGGTTATTGCAATCTTCTTAGCGCGTGATCCTAATAATAAAGTGCTCGATTTAGTCAGTAATGCATGGGCTGGCTTTGGTGCCGCATTTGGTCCTGTTATTCTTATCTCGGTAACTTGGAAACGAATGACGCGTAATGGTGCTTTTGCAGGCATGCTGATTGGTGCTTTAACTGTATTAGTATGGATGCAATATAAATGGTTTGGATTATATGAAATTATTCCGGGCTTTATTTTTGCTTCTATTGCTATCATTGTTATCAGTTTGATGGGTAAAGAGCCAAGTAAAGAGAACCAACAGCGTTTTAATGAAGTAGAAACTGAATACCGTAATACATAATAAAAAATTGAATAAGCTAAATAAATGGCCACTTTATTACAAAATAAGGTGGCCTTTATGTTTAAATATAATTGTTAATTTAAGGTTTGAAATAATTAATTTTTTTTAAGATAAAAAAGAAGTTATTCATAATATTCGATTTTATTATATACAGTAGCTTTACTTGTATCGATGATTTTATTGTTTTGTTTAACTATGCTGACTAAATCCCATGTTAAACAATTATTATAGTTATCCCACTCACGGCATGTATTATCATATTCTCTAATATCATCATAGAGGCTACTAAATAATTGAGTTTGGCGTAAAACTTTACCGTCATTACCATAATTAAATTCTAAGGTAACGTCATTATTCTCAATAACTTTTAGTAACCGTCCTTGTTCGTCATAGTAAAAATTTATTGTATTACCTTGATTTTCAACATCAGATTTAGTAACTGTTGATGTAATTATTTTATTACTTTTATAAAAATATTGACTTGTTTCAGAGCCCATTAATGTGCCGTATTCATCATAAAAATTAGATATTTTATGTGTTAGCTGATTTTGTTCATTTTTATTGTAAATTTCATTTAAATAGAGTGTATGATTTCTATGGCGATTTTTTAATTGATATTTGTGTTTAGTGTCATAGGGATCTGACATTCTTAAAATATTTGTTTCAATATGCTCGTGGATGTATTCTTGTGTTGAAAAATGATATTTAGTTAAGCTACCACATTCATCAAATTTTGCTTCCCCCTTGAAGGCTTTAAACCGGCCATGTTCAGGTAGTGTGCTAGTCGTTATTATTGATTTAACAGGCCCATTATAATATTCAAGCATAGTGACCATGTTATTAGAGGTGTTAACCTGTTTTTGTACGTCGTCACAAGCAAAAGCAGAGAGCGGTGTGTATAAAGAAAAAATAAAAAATAAAGGTAATTTCATATAATGCGCCGTCTTAAAATATTTATTAAAGAATGCGATTAACAAGGTGCATTCATCATTATTTGATAAGTAGTATAAGATAAGTCGTTTTTCTTAGTAAGTATGAATTTATCATTTATTGATTTAAGTAGTTTTACACAAATTGTTTTTTTTAGAAAGTATTAATAAAAGATTTGTTTTTAAATAATAACATACAAAACAGTCTATTTAAGATAGTCTGATTTGTATGTTGTTTGTGAGTTGTTAAAATAATAGAAGAGAATTAGATATTATTCATAGTAAGTAAATTCGTT
Organism: Proteus sp. FME41; assembly: GCF_014897315.1. Classification (GTDB taxonomy): domain Bacteria; phylum Pseudomonadota; class Gammaproteobacteria; order Enterobacterales; family Enterobacteriaceae; genus Proteus. The sequence goes on from NZ_JABUYL010000004.1 coordinate 71,287, forward strand.
ATAAAGCATAGCTTTGCTATAATTAATGATTTCGTCACCATATTTAATCGTACTCTCAAGTTGTTCTTTTGAGCAGTTATTAAATGTATCCCATTCAAGGCAAGTTGTGATAAATGCTTTATCTTCATCGTACATACCTTTGATATAGTTTGCTTGCTTAATAACTTTCCCTTTATCATCATATTGATATTCTACATTTAGTTTTTTATCTTCTATGACTTGAACCAGCTTTCCTTGAGCGTTATAAGCATACTGTGTTGTGATAACGTCTTGATCAGGTGATGATGAGGTACTGATTTCTTTAATGATGCGCCCATCTTTATAGTCAAATCGGCTGATATCTGTCTCTATTAAAACGCCATCATTGGTATAGTATTGAGTGATTTTCTTATTAAGTCGATTTTGCTCATCTTTACTATAAGTTTCTTGCATATAGATAGAATGTGTTCTTTGGGGGTTTTTTATTTGGAACTGGTATCGAATAACATAAGGATTATCAGGGGATGTTCGTATCAGGTTAGTCTCAACATTTCCTTCGACATATTCTTGCATTGAAGTGCTGTCTTTAAGTAAATTTCCACACTCATCAAGTTTTATTTCACCTTTCAGTGCTTTAAATCGCCCATCATCAGGCAGAGTACTTGTCATTGTTATTGACTTAATTGGTCCATTATAAGAATTGAGTAATATGATGGTGTTATTGGCAATATTATTTTGTTTTTCAGTATCTGTGCATTGACGTGGGGGGGTAACCGCTGAAAATGAAGACGTGGTATAGAATGCAAGAATAAGGAGTAAGGGTGATTTCATAGGAGCGTCCGTGATAATACTGTGTATATACTCATCATACTTCAAGTCGCAGCGCTGTTGATTACGTTCACTCCGCACTAGCCGTAAACTTCTGTATGTGCCTAGTGACTCATGTTCTTGTCACTTAGCTGCACCTCGAATTATTTATAGTACAGAATATGAGCCTAGTATAGATAATTCCTTTACCAAATAGTATAGATAAAATCCTATAAAATTAATGGGACGATAAAGGGGTAATGCTCATTTTTTATGGACGATATAAAGGTTGAAATTTTTTCTTTTATGACAGACATCGCCATTCTAGCTATTTTTGATCTACAAACTATCTCATATTGAAAGTAGATATAGCTGATTGAGGGGTTTTTATTAATGTATTAAATACTTTTAATATATTAATTTAATTATTAGGAAATATAAATTTTATTTGTTTTATAAGTTAATTTTTGTTTTTTTATTAATAATCATCATGGTTGTATCGCTATGTTTTTATTGTTTTGTGTTTTTAAATTAGTTAATTTAATTATTAATGCAATCAGTGATTGAGTATTAAATAAAAATGATAAGGATCAATTCAAATAAAGAAATGCTATTTTTAATATTAATCTTAATATAATCGATTACGGTGTTTTAAAATAACAATTAGTCACAAAAAGAAGGTCTAATTAAGATATTTATTGTAAATAATGTAGGTGTTAATACTTAAAATTACGCTAAATAGTTGCATATTTAGAGTAAAACAGCAGATAATCATAATTACTTACAGATTGTTACGCAATAAATATGAAATATTGTTATTGATAAACTACATTATTTCATGTTCGCCTTTTTATATTTTTAACACAATAAACTAGTCTTATTTTTATATATTACCGGAGAGTTTTATTATGAATAAAATACTTCTTGCGACTATAATTGCAGGTGTTTTTTCTACCACGGCTTTTGCAGCTTCAGATAATACCATTCGTTTCCAAGGTGAGGTTTCTGATGAAACTTGTACTGTAACTATTAATGGCAACTCTGCACTTCCTGTCGTTTTATTACCTACAGTTCCTGTTACTGCTTTAGATACAGCAGGTAAAACAGCAGGACAAACTCCATTTACTATTGCGGTGAGCGGCTGCACTGGTTCCAAACCCGCAGATACCAATATTAAAACAATTTTTGTTGCAAATAACCTGACAACAGATGGTCGTATTGGTAACTCTGCGGCAAATAACAATGTCAGCTTAGAAATTATTGATCCTGCAAACACAGGAACAAAAATTGATTTAACGGGTGTGGGTAATGCGGGGCTTGTTTTAAAAGCAAACGAAAAGTCAGCATCTTATGATTATGCCGTTCGTTATTATGCTGATGATGTTGCGACGGCAGGTAAAGTAGAAGGTAGTGTGCAGTACTCTATCTCTTATCAATAATATTACTATGTCTCCTTTTTTATAAAGGAGACATTTTTTGTTTATATAAGAGGAAGATAAGCCATGAAAAAAATAATAATGTTAATTGCAGTCCTTTTTTTAAGTTATAGCACAACCGTATTTTCAAGTGTCACGATGTTAAAAACACGAATTGTTTATTCATCAGATTCACGCTTTGAAGTATTAAAGTTTATGAATAATGATGATATTCCTTACATCATGCAGATATGGGCTGATAAAAATAATCCAAACTCTACGCCTGATAATGCGGATGCCCCTTTTATGATCCAACCGCCTGTTTTTCGTATTGACCCTAAGACAGGACGAGATGCTCGGCTTATTTATACTGGAGAAGGTCTCCCTCAAGATAAAGAGTCAATTTTTTATTTAAATGTAGCTCAAATTCCCCCTAAAGATCTGAATCAGGATATTAAAGAAGGGAATAGTTTTACCGTTATTGTGCACCATAGATTAAAAATATTTTATCGTCCGACCTCTATTGAATCTCAATTTAGTCACATTGAAAAACATATATCATTTTCAAAGGGAGCCAATAATAATATAACAGTTAAAAATGACTCACCATTTTTTGTATCATTTTCCTCACTCGAAGCCACAAATTCAACAGGGAAAAAGTTTGTATATAAGTCCACCATGGTTTCGCCTCTATCTACAGAGGTATTATCACCAGAAACAAGTGACAAGCTTTCATTTTCACCCGATAAGATAAATTATAAATATCTTAATGATTTAGGCGGACAAAATATCGCAACGTATTTAATTCATTAATTAAAGTGGCATTGAAATGAAATTAACAAAAAAAAGCATCGCTAAATTCAATAAGAGACTAAGAAGTGTATTCTTAATTAGCTCATTTGCTTTTATTTTTCACTCAATGCCGTCTGCCTTTGCAGATGAATATGAGTTTGATCCTGCTTTATTATTAGGTAGCAAAAATAACATTAATATTAATCAACTTCATGATAGTAATTATATTACTCCTGGTGATTACGATGTTGATATCTACATCAATAACCGTTTTGTTGAAAGGAAAAATATAAATTTTCAATTAAATGATAAAAATAAAGTTGTTCCTTGTTTTACTTATCAACAAATCAATGAGATAGGCATTTTACTTGATAACAGATTGAGTAATGAAAGATTTCAATGCTTAGAGTTAAATAAGATTAATAAAAATATTGTAGATACCTTCGATGTATCAAATTTCAGAATAACGATTGCAGTACCACAAATTTTGTTAAAACGAACGCCACAAGGATATGTTAATGAGGCTGATTTAGATAGCGGAAATACGATGTTGTTTACTAACTACTCAGGTAATTATTATAAAAACAAATCGAGTGGGCAAACATCAGACTATGGTTTTGCGAGTATTAATATGGGGATGAATTTAGGAACATGGCAATTTCGTCAACAAGCCTCTTATTCTTATAACTCATCAAAATCAGCGAGTGATAGTGAATTTAACTGGATAAGAACTTATCTACAGAAACCATTACTTTCATTAAAATCAATGTTAGTGGTGGGTGATATTTATACAACAGGTGCTCAATTTTCTAGTCTGGCATTTAAAGGTGTTCAATTAATGTCTGATGAAAGAATGTTACCTGATTCGCAAAAAGGGTATGCCCCTGTGATTAGAGGAATTGCGGCAACCACTGCGAGAGTTGTAGTAAAACAAAATGGTACTGAAATTTATCAAACCACGGTTTCTCCTGGGCAATTTGAAATAAATGATCTCTATCCCACAAGTTATGAAGGGGATTTGTTCGTTGAAATACATGAAGGTAATGGCAAAGTTTCATCTTTTATTGTTCCTTTTACGGCATTACCTGAATCCGTTAGGCCAGGTCGATTTAAATATAATTTTACAGCAGGTGAAGTAAATAATTTTGGTTCCGAGAATAGCTATTTTTCGGATATTGCTCTGCAATATGGTTTAAATAATACCGTTACGTTAAATACAGGATTACGAGTAGGTCATCAATATCAATCAATATTTGCTGGTTCTGTTATTGCAACAAAATTAGGTGCTTTTGGATTTAATAGTGCTGTTTCTAATGCTGAAGTTAATGGTAAAAATTATCAAGGTGGGCGATTAGGTGTGAGTTATAGTCGTACGTTTAGCCCCACAAATACTGTGATTACGCTGGCGGGTTATAAATACTCAACAGAAAACTTTCGTGAATATAACGATGTATTGGGATTAAGAAAAAGTGCAAATAATGACTTGGTATGGAATTCAAATAGCTATAACCAAGAAAGCCAATTTACACTGAGCGTAAATCAGTCTCTTGATAAATGGGGACAGCTCTATATCTCAGGCTCAATGAGTAATTATTATGGTAATAAAGGGCATGATGCTCAGTATCAAATTGGTTATTCGAATAGCTATAACAATATTGCCTACAATATTGCTTATAGTCGCCAAAAAACAGGGCAGATGATAGCTAATAATACATTTACATCTACAAAAACAGACCCTACATCAGAAGATATGATTATGTTTTCTGTCTCTATGCCATTAGGGATGTCAGAGTATTCGCCAATGTTATCTTTATCTTCAAACCATTCTAGTCATGATGCTAGCTATCAAGCGAATCTTTCAGGTCTTTTAGGTGAGGATAAAACCTTGTCTTATAGCATAAATACTGATTATGACTCTCAAAATAGAGCGATAGGAAGTGGCTTGCATTTAATTAAACAACTGCCATTCACAACGTTATCCAGCAGTATTTCTAATGGAAAACATTACACTCAAGGAAGTATTGGTATACAAGGTGCGTTAGTTGCCCATAGTGGTGGCGTGACATTGGGGCCTCGTATCAGCGAGTCATTTGCGTTGATTGAGGCTAAAGGTGCAAGTGGGGCGAATGTGAGTAATGGGATGGGGTCACAAATAGATCCCTTTGGTTACGCAATTGTGCCCTCTCTGGTGCCTTACCAATATAATAATGTCAGCTTAGAGGGTAAAAATATTAAGAATAATAATATTGAACTATTGGAAAATACTAAACAAATAGCACCCTATTCGGGCGCAAGTACCAAGATAGTCTTTAAAACAAGAGTTGGATATCCTGTATTAATTGGGGTTAAACCTGAAACACAATTGGCTTTAGGTGAAAATGTCTATGATAAAGAGGGGCATATTGTAGGAATGGTTGGGCAAAGCAACCAAGTTTATGTTCGGATTGAAAATAGAGAAGGCTCGTTAGTTGTCGGTAAAGATGAAAATAGCTGTAAAATTGCTTATTCGATACCAGAAGAAAAAGAAGCAGATAAACTCATTCTATTATCAGGTCAATGCTTATGAAATTAAATTGCCACTATTTCTTTTATAAAATATGTACGTTATTCGTGTTGATGCTATTTCCTGTTTTTACTTCAGCTATCTGCTATAAAATAACAACGACGACAACGAATCCAAATAGTGTTTACTATACAGAGCCAGGTAAAGGTACAGGAAAAAACTGGGCTGGTGCAAGAGATGACTCTGGTTCTATGGGAACGACACCTAAAGTGATTAATGTGAATAATGATCTATTCCAACCTCCAGGAACATTAGTGGCAAGTGGTTTTGTTTCTATATTAGAAGCGGGTTATGAAACGTATGATCCCGAGCAAATACTCTTTCGTTGTACCGCAGATGAAGAGGGAAAACTAAGGGAATTTTATTCAACAAATGGTGATTATCTTTATGCAGGGAACAAGCTTGTTAATCCAGCTTTAGGATTAAATGATACTTATATTAGCCTTGCAAGAGGCTTAGGAATGAGAATTAAAAATACCATTACAGGTGAATATTATAGTCGTTACTGGAAATCTCGTCCGTTGACAAATTTGGAAAGAGATAGCCAGGGTTGGATATTGGTGAAAGCGAAAGACTTTTCTAATATGGAAGTTGAGTTGTTTAAAATCAATTATGAAAGAACGGCAGATATTCCTCCAGCACAATCAAGTAGTGGGCTTATTACTTTTATTAATCAACCTGCTGGTTATATTGCTTTTCAAAGTTCTAATTTTTCTTACTTATTGAAAGATGGATCTGATCATGCGTCAAATTATCATGGTTTTTATGCTTATTGGCCAGCTTCGGTAAATATGGCTCGTCGTATTTATATTCGCAATGCTTCAACATGCTTTGTTCGAAATGTCACTCCTTATGTTACCTTTCCACTTGTAACGATAAATGAATTGGCTGAAGGTAAAAAAGTAAAACTGCCTATTGATATTGATTTTTATTGTCAATTAACCCCACCGGCTAGTGAAGGAATGAGTAATCTTGCTAGTGGCACAGGTGCAGGGCAAACAGCAATGGGATTTTTACCTCGCCCTGCCAATGTTAATAAAGCAATTGAATTAGGATTAACTGCACCTAATGGTGCCGGCATAACTCATTTAGTGACAGATGGTTATGGTACTAACCCTAATATGACAAAAGGTGTAGGGGTGAGAATATATCGTCCATCAGGCGTACCATTAAATTTCCTATCAACGCTAGCAAATGAAGGGCAAGGAGATGGATATGGTTGGTATCCTATTTATGATGATGCAAGATCTGTCTCTTTTAATAATGGAGTTGCTGAATTAACGAAGACTTTATATGCCTCGCTAGAAGCTCTGCCAAGAGAAAAAATCACAGCAGGAAAATTTAATGCGACAGTACAAGTGATTATACAGGTGCAATAAAATGAAGAGGGTAGGGATATTTATTTTGTTAATGTGTTTTTCTATTATAGCCAGCGCTAATTTAGCACTAGATGGCTCAAGAGTTGTACTTTATCATTCTGATAGAGAGGCATCATTAAATATCAAAAATGATGGAGAATATCCGGTTGTTATTCAAACATGGGTTGATGATGGAAATCCTGATAATACACCCGAAACAATAACAGATGTTTCTGCTCTGTCATTACCTCCAGTATTACAATTAAAGCCTAGTGAATCTCAATTAGTTCGAGTCATTAATAAATTCACTAATATGGATAAAGAAAAAGAGACACTTTATTGGCTTAATTTATATGAAATTACACCAAAACCCGTTAATAAAAAAGAAGATGAAAACTTAATTAACGTGGTAGTGAGGTTACAAATCAAAGTATTTTATCGGCCAGATAATTTAATGATGAAAATTTCAGAGGTAAGTGAATCACTAAAATTTACAAAATCAGATAAGTTGTTAACAATAGAAAATCCAACTTCTTTTTATGTCACAGTGAAATCTGCATTTGGTGAGAATAACCCTAATATCATTATCCCTATGTTAGCGCCTTTTTCAAAACAACAAGCTGTATTAGAAAACAATCAAATAAACCAGATTAGCTATGTGTTAATTGATGATTTTGGCGGTGAATTTCAAAATAAAAGGGAAATAAAGTAGAGAGGTTAGTGAATTACATTTATTTTTCTAAACTAATTAGTGAAAAATTTCACTTGTATATGTTCTTATATTAGATATTTTCTGTGTGATTTATAAACACGTATATATTAAAATAAGGTTTAAGTTTTAATATAAAAACGTAAAATTTTCTGTCGCCATTTTGTCACCATTTTCTTCCAGATACAAAAAAGCCACTTATTTCTAAGTGGCCTATCTGCCTGATTTCTCAGCGTAAAATTGGTGGGTCGTGGGGGGTTCGAACCCCCGACCAATTGATTAAGAGTCAACTGCTCTACCGACTGAGCTAACAACCCGATGCGCAGATTATTCACCTCTAAAAAGCGATGGTCAAGCCCTTATTTTAATTTTTTTCCAAATGGATAAAATATCGCCAAATAAATGAAAGAAAGGATCTTGTCTGGTTATCAAAGCATCATTCATTTTACTAAAAGTGATCTTTTCATTACTTACACTGCGATTTGTGTCACAATAATTTCGCAAACATATTGCTGCGCCAAAAAATAAAATAGCGGCAAAACAACATCAAAAATATGAACACACTTCAGGTATTGTATGGAAGATCAAACAGAAATTTCTCCTCCCGCTAGAGTAAAAAATGCCACTCTACAACGCGGGTTAACAAATCGTCATATTCAATTAATTGCCATTGGTGGTGCTATTGGCACTGGTCTATTTATGGGATCAGGAAAAACCATTTCATTAGCTGGACCATCAATTATTTTTGTCTATATGATCATTGGCTTTGTCCTGTTCTTTGTAATGAGAGCTATGGGCGAATTGTTATTATCAAATTTAGAATATAAATCATTTAGTGATTTTGCGGGTGATTTATTAGGACCTTGGGCTGGTTTTTTTGTCGGTTGGACTTATTGGTTTTGCTGGGTTATTACAGGTATTGCTGATATTGTCGCTATCACTTCCTATATTAGTTATTGGGCACCCAATTTCCCTGAATGGGGAACCTCTTTTATTTGTGTGCTGACATTACTTATTTTAAATTTAGCGACAGTGAAACTATTTGGAGAAATGGAATTTTGGTTCTCCATGATAAAAATAACGGCCATAGTGTCTTTGATTATTGTCGGTGTTTTTCTGATCAGTATTGGATTTGAATCGCCAGCGGGGCATACCGCAGCACTTGAGAATATTTGGAATGATGGTGGTATGTTCCCTAAAGGGCTAAGTGGTTTTTTTGCTGGTTTCCAAATTGCTATTTTTGCTTTTGTGGGAATTGAATTAGTGGGTACGGCAGCCGCTGAAACCCGTAACCCAGAAAAATCGTTGCCTAAAGCGATTAACGCTATTCCTATCCGTATAATTACTTTCTATGTATTGGCATTAGCAATTATTATGTCAGTAACACCATGGCGATCTATTTTGGCGGATAAAAGCCCCTTTGTTGAGTTATTTGTCATGATCGGTATTCCTGCGGCTGCAAGTTTAGTGAATTTTGTGGTATTAACTGCAGCAGCCTCTTCTGCAAATAGTGGCATCTTTTCCACCAGTCGTATGCTATTCGGTTTGTCTAAAGAAGGTGAAGCGCCAAAGCAATTTAGCCAATTATCAACGAGAGCTGTGCCAGCTAATGGACTGTTATTCACGAGTTTATGTTTATCATGTGGAATTGTATTAATTTATTTTATTCCTGATGTAATGCATGTATTTACCTTAGTAACAACAGTCTCTGCATTATTATTTATGTTTATCTGGAGTATGATTTTATGCTCTTATTTAGCATACCGTAAAAAACGGCCACAATTGCATGAGAAGTCTATTTATAAAATGCCGTTGGGAATTATTATGTCGTGGTTATGTCTTGCTTTCTTTGCCTTTATGACGGTGCTATTGGCTTTAGAACATGATACACGGCAAGCATTAAGTGTGACGCCGTTATGGTTTATTGCATTAGCAATTGGCTATCAATACGTTAAAAAACACAAACAAAAAAGGCTTATTCAGAAATAACGCCATTGCGGGATACAAAAAAACCTTATCATTTTATTTTGATAAGGTTTTTTTATTGAGAAAATAATCAGGCTCTTTTTTATATTTAAATAAAATTTATATTCACTATGACTTATTTAATTTACGAGTATTTCAATATTATATTGAGTGAAAAATAAACATTATCTTTAAGAGATATAATTTTTTTAAAATATGTTAACTACATCCGGTAATTTTTTAAAAATACACTATCCTACAATTAAAATAAAAGGAGACGGTATGTATAAGAATATTTTGGTTCCCATTGATATTGATGAAGATAACCTGATGAACAAAGCAATTCCGTTAGTAGAAGATATTGCAAAAAATGAAGATCCTTACGTTCACTTTTTGTATGTACTTCCTAAACTTCCACAATCTTCTTATTATCGACTTGTTATGAATGGTGATCAATTAGATCAAGGATGCTTAAAAACATCAGCAGAAAAAGAGCTAAAAAAAATAATTGAGCGTTTTGATTTACCTGACGATAGAATGCAAACTCACATTTGTATTGGTACACCACGAGATGCCATATTGCAGGTTGCTGATGAAGTGAATGCAGATTTAATTGTGATTGGCTCGCATAATCCTGAAGATGATTCTTATCATATAGGTTCAACCGCTGCAGATATTACACGTTATGCAAAACGTTCGGTTATGGTAGTAAGGTAAATAGAATCGTAAGATATGCCTAATGTGTTTATGAGCGATAAATAAGACTGTTTGCAGGTTTAGTGATGTCGCTGTTATGTTTATCTAGTACATAACAGCGATTATGTAACTAAAAAGGTAAAACAATCGCACAAATTAGCAGTTTTTATATTTGGCACTAATTCTTTTTTTAATTATTATTAGTTATCTACTGATAATAATTAAAAAATCGCTATGTTAACGATCACCGCATTGCTAGAAAACAAATCAATTAATCCGGAACTTAACTATTATCCTGGTTTATCATTATTGCTAGAAGATGATGAGTGCCAAGCTAAAATTCTCTTTGATACTGGAAAAGATCTTACCTTTATTTCAAATGCAAAAAAAATGGGTATTGATTTAACCACATTGAAAACGATTGTTGTGTCTCATGGGCATTATGATCATTTTGGTGGACTTACGCATTTACCAGTAGAATTTTTTCTCAATAAGCCACGAGTTATCGCTCATCCTCATCTCTTTTCGGTTCGTTATTCAGCACTTTTTTTAGGTAATAAAAATATCAAATTTAAACGCTTAGCCCCTTTATTTGATCGTGCAAAACTTGAAGCACAGTTTTCTTTTGAATTAACACAAGTACCGTTATCAATTGAAGAAAACTTTATCTATTCAGGGCAGGTGACTCAACGTGAAGTGAATAAACGCTACGGTGTTATTATTCATGAATCAGGCGAAGAGGATGATTACGTTCTTGATGATAGTTTTCTTGTTTGGCAAGGAAAAAAAGGCTTAGTGATTATTACGGGCTGTAGTCACTCTGGTATTGAATCTATAGTTGAACATGCGAAAAAAATAACAGGTAATCATCAAATTCAAGCAATTGTGGGGGGCTTACATTTGCGTTGTGCAACACCATCAGCATTACAGCGCGCGAAAAAAGCCATAGATACAAATATTGATGTCTATGGATGCCATTGCACTGGCGTGTTAGGGCGAAAATATCTTAATGCGAAAGATTTTAACGCAGGACAATCTTTATCTTTTGAATAAAAATAAACAATAAATTTTATATCCTCACTTCAGGAATTGAGTGAGGATATGAAATAAAAAAGAGAAAAGATTGCTTAAAGTGAATCAAAAATTCGCTGATAAATAGCTTTTACAGCGTGATCTTTTTTCTGGTTATATTGATGTACATTTTCAACATCTTCTTTTGCACTAAGTTTTGCATCGATATACAGTTCTCTATCTTCTTTATGGTTAATTAACCAATCTCTAAATAAAACATGTCTAAGATGTTCAGGGCAATTAGGCGCAAAAACATGTAAATTCACCTTGGGTGTTTCTAGTTTCAACATACGATGTTGATACCACGAAGGTTCTCTTACTGTAAGTTCATAGCCTAACTGATTTAACCAAGGAATATAGCTGGGTTCATCAGCGGGATTTGCAACAATTAAGTCAATATCAATGATCGGTTTTGCATCTAACTCAGGTACTGCTGTTGAGCCAATATGCTCAATAGCTAAACATTTATCTTTTAATTTTTGGATAATATTTTCTTTTTGTTGATTAAATAATGTTACCCATAATTCATTATACGGCTCAATCTTTATTACACTTGGTGTTGGTTTTCCATTTACCCACGGATTTTCATCAGGAGAACCTTCTTCAAATGTACAGATTTTCTGTTTTAGTTCTTGATTCATAAGTATCTCATTTAAGGTTTGGAAGACAGAGAATGAAAATAAATGTATTGGAATTAAATTTAGGATAAAAGTAGAAATAGCGATAAAAAAGACCTAAAATTTTAGTTTTTTGGTTCGTATTCTAACAAGTTAACTATTTGAAGTGAAAAAATTAAGGCGCATTTAGTGCTATTTATAACGAAGATAATTGCAGAGTTCTTTTGGCAATAAATAATCTAATATTATTGCCAAAAGGAAAGAGGGCTAGTAATTTTATTTGCGAATAACCATTACTGAACGTGACGTATTGTTTACTATATAATCTGCTGTAGAACCCAGCAATATATTGCGTTTATTGCGTGAGCTGGAACCAATAATAATGGTATCTGCATCCACTTTTTCTGTTAACTCTAGAATATTATAATTAGGTGTGCCGATAACGGCATGGCATTGGTATTGCTCTTTAGGTAAGTTAAATTGTTGTTTTACGCATTGCTCTAATTTTTCAGTCAATAACACTAAAGCTTGTTGCTTTTTCTCAACGATAGATGTGCTATCACAATTAAGTCCATAAGCTTCTAAAGAACGTAAATTAGGCATAACGGTAATGAAATGGAAATAATTCTCTGGTTTCCTTGCAAGGAAGTGAATATCGTCGATCATGCGCTGAATTCTATTATCTTCTAATAAATCAATTGCAACGAGGTATTTGTTAGCCATAGTATGCCTTTTCAATAAATTAGCTCTTAAATTAAGTATAAGTAAACTAGCTTACAAGTTAAAATTTAAAAACGAATATTGCGATTATTGCATCATTATTCTTTATTTTTTGGCTCTAAAAGACAAAAAAATGGTGTGGTAAATGCGTAAATACTTTAATATTTAGTTAAATTACCTAATAGGTATTTTTATTATTTTTACACATCACGGAATGATCTCACTAGGTTATAGTTTATATGAGAAAATCAAGCGAAGACTTACTTAAAGGTATTGCGACTCTATTGCAGTGGGTACTGAATATTGGATTGCTTATTTTAGCGATTGTATTGGTCAGTTTTCTTATCAAAGAAACGTATGTCATTGCTTCATTATTATTTAATTTAGGTGCACAAGAGTCATCTTATCAATTGCTAGAAGGTATTTTGATCTACTTTCTTTATTTTGAGTTTATTGCACTTATTGTTAAATATTTTTTATCTGGCGGGCATTTCCCTCTGAGATATTTTATCTATATCGGTATTACTGCAATAGTGCGTTTAATTATTGTTGAACATAAAGACTCTGTGGATACACTAATTCAATCAGGTGCAATTTTATTGTTAGTTATTGCGTTATTTATTGCTAATACTGAAAAATTAAAACGAACTTAATCGCCTGAAAGCTACGGGTGTTAAGCCACTTGGCATACAAAGTCGAGATTTAAGATTTAAAATAAAAAGAAGGTTTTCCGCAAGATTGAGAGAGGTATGTTATTATCTCTCTCAATTTTATTCTGGGTTATACAAAAATATTACTATGTCCTATCAATGTCCATTATGTAATCAGGCACTTTCTCTTCAAGCTCACAGTTGGATCTGTGAAAATAATCATCAATTCGATTGTGCTAAAGAAGGGTATGTAAATCTGTTGCCAGTACAATTTAAACGCTCAAAAGAGCCTGGTGATAGCGCTGAAATGATAAACGCTCGCCGTGAGTTTTTAGATGCGGGATTTTATCAGCCAATGAGAGATAAAGTGGCTGATTTAATACAAATATTATTGCCTGAAAATAATAGCGTGGTGTTGGATATTGGTTGTGGTGAAGGTTATTATACAAACCAATTTTATCAGAATTTAAAATCACATAATCCACAAGTGTATGGTTTAGATGTTTCTAAAGTTGCCATTAAATATGCCGCTAAGCGTTATTCATCTATTCATTTTTGTGTGGCCTCTAGCCAACGTTTACCTTTTTGCGATGCCTCTTTAGATGCGGTTGTTCGTATTTATGCCCCTTGTAATAGCGATGAATTAGCAAGAGTTATTGCACACAATGGTTATATTATTACGGTTACACCGGCACCTCGTCATCTTTACCAGTTAAAAGCATTGATTTATTCAGAAGTCCATCTTCATCCTTTAAAAGAAGAACATTTTAATGGATTTAATAAAGTGGCTGAACACCAAGTAGCTTATAAGATGAATTTAAATGGTAAACAAGCTTTTGATTTATTACAGATGACGCCGTTTGCATGGCGTGCAAGTGAAGACGTAAAACAGTCATTAGCTGAAAATAAAAGCTTTGAATGTGAAACAGACTTTTTAATTTGTGTTTATCAACGTGTTGAATAATTATTTATATAAAATAAAAAAGCTTAGGTCGGTATTTTAAAACCTAAGCTTTTATTGTGCAGTATAGGAGATTATTTGGCGTACATAAATAATTCAAGGTGTTCAAATACGATATTAAAGCCAATAGCAATTAATACGATCCCGCCAATAATTTCTGCTTTCTTTCCAAGTACTGGGCCAATATAACGACCAATCAACATACCTAGTGTTGCCATAATCATGGTCATCATACCAATAGTCATGGCGGTATGAACGATATTCACTTGAAGGAAGGCTAAACCAACACCAATTGCCATTGCATCAAGGCTGGTGGCAATGCCCGTTGCAATTAAAGACAGCGAGCCGTGACGTTGTGGAGCATCCTCTTCACAAGGGCATTCATCACCACGTTTTAAGCTTTGGTAAATCATACGGCTACCAAGAATAAACAATAATCCAAAGGCAACCCAATGATCCCATTGAATAATATATTGGCTTGTATATAAACCTATGGCCCAACCAATAACAGGTGTGCTGGCTTCAATAATACCGAATATAAATCCAGTGCGGAGTGCTTCGCGAAAATGAGGTTTATGTAATGTGGCACCTTTACAGACTGCAACAGCAAATGCATCCATAGAAAGGGCAAGGGCGAGAATAATGGTAGCGTAGAAACTCATAATAAAGCCTCGGTTGGGGTATTTCCATATACACACAATTGACCCCCAACCAAAGAAGTACAATTATGTGTCTATGGTCTTGCCAACCGTATTACGGCATCTGCACCACGCTAAATGAAAATAAGCGAGTATGTTGATACAGACTTCTTAAAATAAAAATCTTTATTTTAAGACAGGCTACTCCCCAATGACTTGATGCAGAAGATAACATATTATTTTCTAAAGGCAACATATTATTTTTTATATTTCAAAGATGATATTGATAATAATTATCATTATTATATCTGGAAGATTTAAATATAATTAAAACGATCGCTTAATGTTAAAAAAATGATAAAATTCAATGTGATGAAATATTAACCATATAATAAATAATGTATTATAGCTATATTTATAATAATAAATTAAATTTAAAAAAGAAGGTAGTACACCTGCAAATAATAAGCTTTAATTTATTTTAATATTAAATGAATATTAAATAAACCTATATTTAATACGTGTATATAGATGGATTTAAATATAAAAATAAGAAGTCTAATTTATAAAAAATAGATTTTTTAATTTAAATATTATATTTTTCTTTAATAATCTATGAGTTAAGTGACGATCGAAAATAAAAAAAGTAAATATAAAAAGCCATTCAAATGAATGGCTTTTCGCCTAAATAGTGTTAATTAGTCACATTGTACTTTGATTGCAAGACCACCGCGTGATGTTTCACGGTATTTAGCATTCATGTCTTTACCTGTTTCATACATGGTTTCAATGACTTTATCGAGAGAAACGCGTGGCTCACTGGTACGGCGAATAGCCATACGTGCTGCATTGACAGCTTTAACAGATGCAATAGCGTTACGTTCGATACAAGGTACTTGTACTTGGCCTGCAACAGGATCGCAGGTTAAACCAAGGTTATGTTCCATGCCAATTTCAGCAGCGATGCAGACTTGTTCTGGACTTCCACCAAGTAATTCGGCAAGACCTGCTGCGGCCATTGAACAAGCAACACCCACTTCACCTTGGCAACCCACTTCAGCACCTGAAATAGAGGCATTCATTTTATAAAGAATACCAATAGCGCCTGATGCTAAAAAGTAACGTAAATAGGTTTCTGGTGTAACGGGTTCGATGCAACGATCGTAGTAAGCTAATACCGCAGGCACGATACCACATGCGCCGTTTGTCGGAGCAGTTACAACGCGTCCACCGGCTGCGTTTTCTTCATTAACCGCCAATGCAAACATATTGATCAGATCGACAACTTTCATCGGATCATTTGACAGGCTGTTGCTTGATGTTAATAAGCGATTTAATGCGGCTGCACGACGAGGGACACGCAATGGTCCTGGTAATATGCCTTCAGTATTTAAACCATGCTCAATACATTCTTGCATCGTTCTATAGACATCTGCGAAATAAGCATTAATTTCTGCTTGGGTGTGCAGGTCTAGCTCATTTTTCATCATTAAGCTAGAAATGGATAAGCCTGTTTCTTTGCAGTGTTTTAATAGCTCTTCTGCGTTGGCGTAAGGGTATGAAACGGGTTTACTATTGAGTGTTGATTTACCAAAATTTTCTTCATCAACGATAAAACCACCACCAATTGAGTAATAGGTTTTTCGATAGATTTCTTTGTCGCCCGCAAAAGCATGAATAGTCATACCATTTTCATGTAATGACAGATTGTCATTACTAAAATGCATACTTTCTGCTGGGAAATCGACAATTTTCAAACCGTTTGCTAATGAGAGTTTGCCTGTTTCTTCAACATCACGAATAAAACCAGGAATACTGTCAATATCAACAGTTGCAGGTGCGTTGCCTGCTAATCCCATAATAATGGCAATATCAGTATGGTGACCTTTGCCTGTTAGAGACAAGGAGCCGTAAACATCAACAGATACGCGAGTGACGGATGCAATTAATTCCTGGCTGACTAATTCATCGACAAATTCTTTACCCGCTTTCATTGGCCCTACGGTATGAGAGCTAGAGGGTCCGATGCCCACTTTAAACATGTCAAAAACGCTAATCACGTCAGACTCCTTAATAATAAGAGAGAGGGTTAAAAAAGAATAAAATATAGTTATTTATAGTAAAGGGATCGTTTTTACGATTATATCGTCCCGTTAATGGTGTAGTTTACAACATTTTTTTAAAATAGCTAAGTAGAGTTGTGACGGTGATGAGAAAAAGCACAAGCTGAATATAATATAGCGTCTTAAGTGATATGAAGGGCGAGTCTATGTAAAATAGCGGCGGTTAATCCCCAAACAAGGTGCCCATCATACGGATAAAAATAGATCTGATGATTTTCACCTGAACGATGAAAATTAAGAGGCTGATAATGTTGAGCATTCAGCACATGACTTAATGGCATTTCAAAGATAGAAGCGACCTCCGCAGGGTTATGGCGTAAAGGTAAACCCGCAGGAATAACACCAATAATGGGGGTAACTAAATATCCGCTAGAACTTTGTAAAGGAGCTAATTGACCGATCACGGAAACGGCATCAGGAGGAATAGCGACTTCTTCGTGAGCTTCTCTTAATGCAGTAACAATAAGATTACTATCTTCGGGATCGCGCTTACCACCGGGCAAAGCAACTTGTCCAGCATGAGTCCGTAAAGTTGAGGCGCGCTCTGTTAATAATAATGTTGGATTAGGCTTATTAATAATAGGCAGCAAGACAGCTGCCGTTTTTTGGGCGTGAGGGTGCTGATTAACGTTATCATCAGGTAATGTGAGTTGAAAACGATTGATAAAGGTATCAATGGGTGTCATTAAGAGTAGACTCACTTAAAACAGTTAATATTTGCCCAAGTTTATCGAAAGTTTCTTGGTACTCTTTTTCAGCAATGCTGTCAGCAACAATACCACCACCTGCCCAGCAGTAAATTTTATTTTTCTCAGTCAATAAAGTACGAATACTAATATTGGTATCCATCGTGCCACAAAAACTGATATAACCAATTGCGCCACAATATCCATGACGGCGGTGAGGCTCTAATTCTTCAATAATTTGCATGGCTCTGATTTTAGGTGCACCTGTAATTGAACCGCCAGGAAAAGCCGCTCTTAACAAATCAGTTGCAGTTAAATGTGAAGGTAATAGGGCCGTAACGGTACTGACTAAATGGTGTACAGCAGGGAAGCGTTCAACAACAAATAACTCAGGTACTTTAACAGAACCTGTAATAGCCACTTTTCCAATATCATTACGCATAAGATCGACAATCATGAGATTTTCAGCACGATCTTTACGTGAGTTTTCGAGTTTTTGTGCTTGCTCATCATCTTCTTCTGGTGATGCTTTACGCGGTAACGTCCCTTTGATTGGGCGTGTTTCTATTTTATTATCAACCAGATGAATAAAACGTTCTGGAGAAACACTGATCACAAAATGATGGGGCAAACACATAAAAGAAGAAAAAGGGGCTTTATTCGCTTGATTCAGTGTTAAGAACGCGTTCCATTCACTGCCAGTGTAATTTGCACAAAAGCGTTGGGCCAAGTTAACTTGATAGCAATCACCTGAAAGTAAGTATTGATGAATTTTGGCAATTTTTTCGTTGTATTCATCATTACTTATGTTTGATTGCCAATCGCTTGTTAAGGCAAAAGGAGTATTAATAGACGTTGATGTTTGATTTTCTAACCACTGTAAACGCTCATCAATATTGTGATAACTGATTAAGGTTGCTTTTTTTAATTGATGATCAACAATTAATGCCCAATCATAAATGCCGACTGCCATATCGGCAAAATTAAGTTCATTTTTAGCATTTTCAGGTAATGTTTCAATTCGGCGGCCTAGGTCATAACTCCAAATACCTAAAGCGCCCCCTAAAAAAGGTAATGATTCATTATGCTGAGGGCAAAAGTTGAACTGCTCTAATGCAGTTTGAATCAGTACGAAAGGATCTTTTTTAGAGCGTTTAACGGTGCCATTATTTTCTTTAATTGTGGTGGTTTGTTTACGGGTTTCTAAAGTCACAACGGGATCAGCGACAATAATATCAAAACGGTTATGAGGATGTTCGGCAAAGCCAGAATGAAGTAAACTAGACCAAGGCAATGACGCAATAGGAGCAAATACCCGAAGTGCTAGATCTGGGGTATAAATTAATTCATGTTGTTGTAATTGCATATCCATCTTATGACCATATAAACAAAGTATGTTGCATTATTCGCACAATGAATGTAATCAAAAAGATAACATTCATGTAAATACAAAATAGTAGTTGATAAAGACAAGAGTAACATTATGTTTCTAGGAATGCCTACATTAACACATGAAGAACAACAAAAAGCAGTAGAAAAAATTCAATTACTGATGTCAGAAGGTATGAGCAGTGGAGAGGCTATCCAATTAATTGCTCAAGAGTTAAGAGAGAAACACAGCACGCGCGAATCAGTTTCCATTGTGTTTGATGATGAGAATGAATAAAACAATTTTTTAACAAACGTCACAATTATGTTGCTAACACTATGCTATGCTTAAAAGAAATACATCCTGTTTTAAAGGATATTTTCGGGAGGTTATATGAAATTAAGCAAGTTAGCAGGTCAAACAGGGATACTTGGTGCAGCTCTTTTACTTGCTGTTTCTTTTGGAGCATCTGCAGAAAGTGTCGATAATGTTAATCAAGATGTTGTGCGTTCTGCGCCATTTGCGAGTTGCATTAATTTAGATAACAATCAACTGGTTACTAGAGTGAAGAATGATTATCTACAGAATCGACTTCCTCGT
This sequence comes from Proteus sp. FME41, assembly GCF_014897315.1. Classification (GTDB taxonomy): domain Bacteria; phylum Pseudomonadota; class Gammaproteobacteria; order Enterobacterales; family Enterobacteriaceae; genus Proteus. The sequence continues at coordinate 91,006 of NZ_JABUYL010000004.1, forward strand.
TGGCAAGAAGATAAAAAAGCACTAGGTCCAAAGCCTGTAGCAAGTATCAATGCTAATGAAGTTATCAAGATGGATAATAATTATCAGATGATATTGAATGTAAGAGGTGCTAGAACAGACCTTCGCTATAATGTTCAAGTCAATTGTGATGATAATACTATCACTTATGTTTCGACTAAATAATAGATAAGTGACATCTCTACAGTTGTAGAATGATTGAAAAAAGAGATAAACCAACATATGGGTTATCTCTTTTTTTGTTTAATTCCACAAAAAGAATAGACAGTATCTGATTATTTTTTTACGTGGGGTTCATAAGGTAAACGAGAATAGTGTTGACTTCTTGCTCGATAAAATACCAGCCTTTCTTGAAAAAAAGCTTGAAAGTCGTGAGGTTGTTCTCTTAAAACAGCATCAGCCACAACAGGCATATTATAGCGCTCTTTAAACGCAACCCCAGAAGCAGCTAAACTCACATTAAGCTTGTCTTTTTCTTCTTGTGTTAATTCTGAAAGATTATGGCCCATTATTCTTCTCCTATCGTGATAAGAGTAAGGTAAAAGAGCGTGCTTATTAATGCAAGTAAATAAAGATATTAGTCATTAAATAGAGATAAAAAAATAATCATTTTATTTAGGCTAAAAATCAGACAATCCGCTGAATATAACAAAATAATATTATTATTCATTAATTGTTATACTACTTTATAGGTAATAAAAATAAAGATAATACTAAAAAGTGTATTTAAACACGTTATTAAATAGATTAAAAATAGCGAAAAAAACAATTTACCGCTTTAAAGAGTAAATAATTTAAAAGTTTAATTTGATTTAGATCAATGAAAAAAACAACGAATTTTGTATTGAAAATAGGTAAACAATGTTAATTCATTAGGCAGGAGTTACACTTGTTTTTATTTTACATTATTTGACAAGGACTTATGATAACATGCTGAAATATTAGAATAAAAAAATGCCCTGTTGGGGAAACAGGGCGAAAAATAATACAACACCAGGGAAAAACATAGTATAAATAAAATTAACTAAATGGTTAATAGGTAAACTTACGTGATTCTTCATTTTTTTATTAATATTAAATAAAGAATTATTAAGTTTTAATTAATTTTCAAAAAAAAGAGTGCTATTAATGAATAGTCAGTGAATAAAAAATAGATTAAGAATCAAGCAGTGCTATTCATGTAAATTAAAAACAAAAAGAGATTTTAAAAATTAAATACTAGGATAAATCTATCAGGGTTCTATTAAATATTAATTTTAATCTTATTTAAATATCTCATTAATATTAAAGCATTTTATTGATGTGGCAATATAAAATTTTTATTGTTAATTGTTATAAAAAACCTTATTTCTTAAATGTTAATTATCATAATAAGTAATCAATTTTTACAATGCTATTTTAACGAATCATTTTAATAATTCATTTAAATTGTATTTTTGATAAATTGAAAAAACTATTACTTGCTGTTTTTTTAATCTATTTATTCTTTTCTAAAATGACTGATTAACTTAATCATTAAAGTGCGTATTTTACTTTTATAAGCTAATAAAGTTAAATTATAATTATTTATCCCAATGATATGTATGATTTTTTTATTTTACAATATTGTTGATTTTAGTTAATGAGATAATTAAATTAAAATACTAACATGTAAAAAAATAAACAAAAAATATACATATTGTATAATCTTGTGTTACATTTAATTCGCTTTTTACACAGCAATCTTTGATATTACATTAAAACATACTTGGATCACTAATTGATCCAATTACACGGTTTTTGTTTTTATTTCAATAGCGATGTAAGGATAAGTTATATACGTTATTATATAGGGGGATTAATTTGACTGGGCTAATAAACTTTGCAAATAACATTTTATGGGGATATGTCCTTATATACTTACTTCTTGGTGTAGGTATTTATTTTACTGTTCGTACTGGGTTTATACAAATCCGACATTTTAGCCATATGTTCTCTCTTTTAAAAAATAGTCATAAATCAGATAAATCAGGGATCTCTTCTTTTCAGGCGCTATGTACAAGTTTAGCAGCGCGGGTTGGTACTGGTAATCTGACCGGTGTCGCAATCGCATTAACAGCAGGTGGGCCAGGGGCTATTTTTTGGATGTGGGTTGTTGCTTTAATTGGAATGGCAACCTCTTTAATAGAATGCACACTAGCACAGCTATATAAAACAAAAGATGATGAGGGTAACTATCGTGGTGGCCCTGCTTATTATATGACGAAGGGACTGAAAATGCGCTGGATGGGCGTTCTCTTCGCCATTTTCTTAATTATCGCTTTTGGTTTAGTGTTTAATGCAGTACAAGCTAATTCCATTGCACAAGCGACAGCTTCAGCTTTCGGTTTTGATCCACTTTATGTTGGAATATTCTTGGTCTTAGCCAGCGGATTTATTATTTTTGGTGGTTTGCGTTGGGTTGCACGTGTCGCTGAGCTTGTTGTTCCAATTATGGCAACCGCATATTTATTATTAGCATTCTGGGTTGTAGCCGATCATATTGAACGTTTGCCTGATGTTTTTCGTTTAATTTTTAATAGTGCCTTTGGTTTGCAAGAAGCGGCTGCAGGTGCAATTGGTTATGGTATTAGCCAAGCGATGACACAAGGTATTCAACGAGGTCTCTTTTCTAATGAGGCGGGTATGGGATCTGCGCCTAATGCGGCTGCTTCTGCAACACCTTATCCCCCTCATCCAGCATCACAGGGCTATATTCAAATGCTAGGTGTATTTATGGATACCTTGGTTATCTGTAGTGCAACTGCGGTGATCATTTTATCATCAGGCGTACTTGATCATTACCCTGAGGGAATTAATGGTATTCAATTGACACAAATGGCATTGTCATCAAGTGTTGGCGGCTGGGGAAGTACCTTTATTGCTATCGCTATTTTCTTCTTTGCTTTTACCTCTATTATTGCCAATTATGCTTATGCTGAAAGCAATATGATTTTCCTTGGTCGTAATCATACAACAGGATTGTTTCTTTTACGTTCAGCCGTCTTAGCGATGGTGATGTTTGGCGCATTAGCCGATATGCCTCTAGTCTGGAAAATGGCCGATCTTTCAATGGGATTAATGGCAATGACGAATTTAATTGCAATCGTCTTACTTTCTGGTGTTGCCTTAAAATTAGTTAAAGATTATAACCAACAACGGCAAGCAGGTTTATTACCTACATTTGATATACGCCAATATCCCGAGTTACAAGCAGATATTGAAGAAGGTATTTGGGGAAGTGAGACGACTCCTGATATACCGTTAGTGCGATGTGAAAAAGTAAGCAATAACTGAAAAAAGTAATAAAAAAAGGTCAAAATGAAAAACCTATATTTTTTAATGTAGGTTTTTTTATTACAATTTAACTTTGGGAACACAACATCAAGGATCAGTAATGAGGTCTAGCGGGTATTACATTGGGTTACTAATTGCAATCAGCCTTTTAAGCAGTTGTGCTCAACAGTCAGTGTTTATTGATAGAGGCAATTATATTGCTAAAGTAATTCCTAATAAGCAGGTATCTAATGACTGTGTAAAATACCTAGTGATGCATTATACCGCGTTAGATGATGAGCGCTCACTTAAGGTTCTTACTGGCGGGAGAGTCAGTAGCCATTATCTTATTCCCACACATCCTTCAACCATTGATAATAAGCCTGTGGTTATTTCATTAGTTGATGAAAGACAAATTGCTTGGCATGCAGGCATTAGTCAATGGGGAGAGGCAACTAGCTTAAATAATTGTTCTATTGGTATTGAAATAGTGAATCTTGGCTATCGTGATAATGGTAAGTTTAGGTATTGGTATTCTTATACAGCAGATCAAATCGTGACTATTTCAATGGTGATGAAAGATATTATTGATCGTTATGATATCGAACCTCAAAACGTTTTAGGTCACAGTGATATTGCACCGCTAAGAAAGGTTGATCCAGGCCCTTTATTTCCTTGGGAAAGACTTGCAAGCCAAGGAATAGGCGCTTGGCCTGATAAGCAGTTAGTACAAGCGTATTTAGCCGATAGAGATCCTTCAGAGCCTGTTGATGTTGCAAACTTTCAAACGTTATTACAGCAATATGGTTATCAAACACCAACGAATGGTGTGTTAGATGATAAGGCACAAAAAGTAGTTAAAGCTTTTCAAATGCATTTTAGGTCAACAAAAGCGAATGGTATTCCGGATGCACAATCAGAGGCAATTCTAAAGGCCTTAATTGATAAATATCGGGCTTGATTGTTTGTGTAAAAAAATAAAAAAGCTGATAGTCGATAATAAAAAAGCGTCTTTAATAAAAGACGCTTTTTACTTTGATAACACAATAGCAGTATCTATTTATTATTTCGCTGCATTTTCTACTGGAAGGTTTTCTTCTTTAAGATTTAAGCTAACAACTAACGAAATGACAAATGCGATCACACCGGGTAATACCCAACCTAGACCATAATCAGAAAGAGGAATATGGCTAAATAATTGCAGTAAATCTGTATTTAACCATTTCAATTGTTTCAACGTATCGAAAAGGCTCATTAATACAATGATGGCAATAGTAAAGCGGTAGGTAAAGCGTGGTGCTTTTAATTTATTGCGAATAAATTGCAGTAATACCAAGGTGACCGATGTTGGGTAAATCATCAGTAATGCAGGAATAGTGACACGTAATAACGTATCAAGACCAAAAGTAGAGACAACGGTGGTCATTAATGTAAAGACCACAACCCAAAAGCGATAACCTAAACGATGATGAAATGTTGCGAAATAGTCAGCCGCAGCACTTGTTACCCCCACAAGTGTGGTCATACTGGCTAATAAAACAATCCCCCCCATCAACCAAGTACCCACAGAGCCAAACAGGGAATCGACATAGCGGGAGAAAATTTGCCCCCCGTTAGTTGCATTGAGTGCAGGATCAGCAAAAACAGAAACAGAATGACTAGTGGCACCTAAGTAGAAAAGACATAGGTAAAGTGCTGCTAATAGTAAAACAGAAATTAAACCCGCTTTTATGGTAATAAAACCAATCTGGCGGGGTTCAGTAATGCCTTTAGTATACAAAGCACGAGCAACAATCCCTCCAAATGCCATAGCAGAAAGCACATCCATGGTTTGGTAACCATCAATAAAGCCAGAGAAAAACCCATTGACGGCATAAAGGCCTGTTGGTTCACCAATAGGTGAAATAGGTTTAGCAATAACGGCAATGCCCACAACAACCAACAAAACTAAAAGTGCTGGAGTCATAAACTTACCGATGGCGCTGATCATGGTGCCTTGTTTTAGCATAAAGAACATACTAGAAATATTGAAAACAAGTGCGAAAATTAGGTGTGTTGCAGTGTTTTTCTCAATAAGGCCTAGAGGCAAGAAACCCATTTCGTAAGCGGTGTTGGTGACACGAGGCATTGCAAAAGTAGAGCCTACGATCAGATACAGCGCAACCCAGAAAATCACAGCGACCCATGATGGTAAATCAACAGAGAGACGTTCACCACGTCCACGAATGGCAACAATAACTAAGGTCAGAAAAGGGAGCAAGACACCAGTGACAAGGAAACCTAGGGATGTACTAAACCAAAGGTTTCCTGATTGAAAACCTGCCATTGGTGGGAAAATAATATTACCAGCGCCAAGGAAGAGTGCAAAAACCATCATTCCAAGAACGAGCATATCTTTTGTAGAAAGCATAACTAAAACTACCTGTCTGTGAAGAAGTTATATTAATGATTTATATTGTTATTCTACTTTTAGCCTATTCAATAGCTGAATATGTTGTGAAAATACAGTTTAAATAACGAAAAGTGAATTTATAGTAACAAATTCTGAAGGATATGTAAGAAGAAAGGCTGATTTAACGCAGATTTAACAGCAATGCTAGAATAATAAAAGGCTGTATTTTGGGGCTAAAAGCAGTGTGATCCTCTACTAAGGATCACAATGACTATATAATTTTGTAGACATTCCCGCTAAAACACAAAAAAGATCGTGTTTAAATAAATTTATTGATAGCGACTGCAACACCGTGCTCTTCATTAGAAAGTGTGACGAATTTCGCTACTTTTTTTACTTCTTCGGGGGCATTTCCCATTGCAACACCTAAACCTGCATATTTTAGCATGGCCAAATCGTTGCCTTGATCGCCAATACACATAATTTTTTCAGGTGTGATTTTTAACTGTTCAGCCACTTTTTGAACGGCGCTTCCTTTATTGACATTGGTATTTAACACTTCAATAAAATAAGGAGCACTGCGTAATATGCTGTATTGTTCGTAAATATTTGTGGGTAAATATTGAATAGCATTATCTAAAACCGCGGGTGCATCAACAATCATAAATTTACTAAAATACATATCAGATTGCATTTCATTAAGTGGAAGATAGTAAAGTGGCGTCCAAGATAAGAAGGCTTCTTGACAGGTGAAATGGCTGATATGGCGATTTGTTGTGTAAATTTTATTATCACTAATAACGTGAAAATGAACACCAATCTCACGGGCTAAGCTTTCAAAATAGAGATAATCCTCAAAATTGAGTAAGTCTTGAATAATCACCTCACCACTGTCTGCTTGGTGAATTTGGCTGCCATTATTACTGATACAGTAACAATCTGAGTTATCAAGACCGAGTGCTTTTAAATACGGAGAGATGCCATTGAAAGAGCGCCCAGAAGCAAGAACAATCTTCACATCAGCGTCTTTTGCTCGTTGAATTGCCTGTTTTACTTCAGGCGTAATTTCGTGTTGTTTATTGAGCAAGGTTCCATCTAAATCAATAGCGATAAGCTTAATACTCATTAGCATCCCCATATTAAATAAAAGCAGTCATGATTAAGGAAGTGTGAAACGGTCTATCATCACATAGCTTGTGTTTTATTTATGTGACATTAAAAGCTTTCTGTATAATGTCACATAAATAGAAAGGTTAATCACAACAAGGTGATTGCAAATGTAATGGTTGTTTGGTTTCTAATGCAATATCTTCGTTTTGCCGAAAATCGAAAGGCGTAATGCCATACTCTTTACGGAACATATAGGTAAAATGAGATTGCGAGCCAAAACCAAAATCGAGGGCGATATCAAAGATAGAACGCTCACTGGTACGTAATAAATGGATAGCGCCAGCAAGTCTACGTTGACGGATATACTTTCCTAAAGAGGTGCCTGTGACTTCTTTAAAGATTTTTTGCATGTGCCAAAGAGAATACCCAGAATAAGCCGCCAACTCTTCAAGATGGATAACACGGCCCAAATGCTCCTCAATCCATTTACTTAGCGCGCAAACCAATGCGAGATGATTATCTTGTGGCATTACAGTTCCATTCTATCAATGAAGTTAAGGTAAAAATCAAAATTAACTCCCTAATCTTATACAAAAAGTGGCAGACAGAGAAATCCATATTAATGGATAGCGATCTCTTATCGTTGGCAAAATGTGTAATTAAAATGAAATGTGTTCATTTTACCTGCGATTTAGAGAAAATAATGCAAATTATCTGAAGTTTGTCGAGGAAGCGTTTATCTTTCATCATGAAAGTTATGCTAAATTTACTTATAGAGATAATTGATTACGAATTTTATAACAACAATCCCCTGTATTGTTATCGTATTTAAGCGAATGCTTATAACGCCATAAGTTAGACTAACAAAATGTATTTAAAGGATTTTAAATTGAACGCAAAAAAAATAATTATTAGCTTAATTATTGCATTAGCCATTAGCTTTGGTCTGTATCTTATGGCGTTAGATAATTTTTGCGATCGTGGAGAAGATTTCCAACAAGGTATTTGCCGCCTCACCACATTATTTCCCTCAAAACATAACTAAAAAATCGCTTTTCTTATTATTTCTCGCCTAGCATAAAATCTATTTGTTATTCAAGTCAGATTAGTGTTTTAATAGTGGCCTGAATTAAACAAAAATGTAAACATTAGTTTACATATTAAGTTGATAGAATAATAAAAGAAGAGGATGTATGGCGAGAGAGTCGCAACAGACAGAACTTAAGCGCGGTCTGAAAAATCGACATATCCAGCTTATTGCGCTGGGTGGTGCCGTCGGCGCTGGTCTGTTTCTTGGTATAGCGCAAACAATTAACATGACAGGCCCATCAGTAATATTAGGATATGCTATTGGTGGTTTTATTGCGTTTATGATCATGCGCCAATTAGGCGAAATGGTTGCCGAAGAGCCAGTTGCGGGTTCGTTTAGTCACTTTGCTAATAAATATTGGAGCCCCTTTGCTGGCTTCTTGTCTGGCTGGAACTATTGGGTGATGTTTATTCTTGTCGGTATGGCAGAATTAACCGCAGCAGGTAAATACATTAACTATTGGTTGCCAGATATTCCAGTTTGGGTTTCTGTGGCTATTTTTTTTGTAGCTATCAACTTAATTAACCTGATTAACGTCAAAATGTATGGTGAAACTGAATTCTGGTTTGCCATTATTAAAGTATTGGCAATTGTCGGTATGATTTTATTTGGGAGCTACTTACTGGCAAGTGGTAATGGTGGCCCTCAAGCTTCGGTCAGTAATTTATGGGCGTTAGGTTTTTTCCCTCATGGCTTTACGGGCTTTATGTCTGCCTTAGCGATAGTCATGTTCTCTTTTGGTGGGCTTGAGTTGGTGGGGATCACCGCTGCTGAAGCTGAAAATCCTAAAGTCAGCATTCCCAAAGCGACTAACCAAGTGGTTTATCGTATCTTAATTTTCTATATCGGTTCACTGTTGGTGCTACTTTCGCTTTATCCTTGGACTCAGGTGATAAAAGGTGAAAGCCCATTCGTCTTGATTTTCCATAACTTGGATAATTTCGTCGTTGCCCATATTTTAAATGCTGTGGTATTAACGGCGGCGTTATCTGTTTATAACAGTGGTGTTTATTCTAATAGCCGAATGCTTTATGGCTTAGCAAAACAAGGTAATGCACCACATTCACTGGCCAATGTGAATAAGCGTGGTGTCCCTGTGATGTCATTATTATTGTCTGCAGTTGCAACTTCATTAGGTGTTTTAGTTAACTACTTATTACCCGATCAAGCATTAGAACTGTTAATGGCGTTAGTTGTGACAACATTAGTGCTGAATTGGATCATGATCTGTTTAGCTAACTTGAAATTTAGAGCAGCAAAAATTAAAGAAGGGGTAGAGCCTTCTTTTAAAGCACTTTGGTATCCTTATGGTAACTATATTTGCCTTGCTTTCTTGTGCATGATTTTAGTGATTATTTTATTTATGCCACAAGTGAATATTTCGGTGATTTTAATGCCATTCTGGATTGCCTTCTTGTGGGTTGGATTTAAGATTTCCCGTATGAAGAAAACACCTAATAGTACTCAAGCAAGTCAAGATATTTAAGTTATTACAGATTAATTGACAGACTTTGTTGAATAATAAAAACGCATCATTTAGATGCGTTTTTTTATGTTCTATTTTTATTGCTTGCACTTATTCTGGTAGGCAAAATAAGGATATTACTGCCAACGTAACCAAGCAAATAACACGTTACCGTTGTTATAAGTACCTGGTACATAGGTTGCTTGCAGTGAAAGATGTCCATAACCTACAGAGACTAACGGCAAAGGCAGTGGCATAGGAATATAATCATACTCATGACGCGCGGTAATACTTAGTGTAAATCCTGCTCCCATACGAAAACCGTCTTTATCACCGGGATACCACATTTTCTCAAAACCATAGCCCATAATAGGCTGTACTCGGTTATTTGAGTCCATAAATGCCATCGCATAAAGAGAGTGCCAATCACCATCATTGTCATAACGATACTTACCCATACCAAAGCCCCAAGGTGTTTCGTTATAGCGATCTGTTTTTTCTTTATCGTAAGTGAAACGGTTATGCCAAGTCCATACTGGTAAATAGTAATTATATTGGTCGTTATCCCAAGTTTGATTGACATTACGTTTGAACTTTCCCCAGTAGCTCTCTTCATTATTAGATTGAGACGCGTTGCTGGCGACTTGTTGGTTTTCTGTCGTAATAATCTGATGGGTATTTGTATTATTTTCAGAAGCGAAAGCGGACGTTGTTAACGCAAGTGAAAACAGCGTTGTGGCTAATACGCTAGAGTGAAAATAGGATGATGACATAATATAACTCCGAGTACGGCATAGCGATGATTCTGGTGATGACAAAATAAACTGAGTAGTAGTGTTATTTAATCGACAAGGTTTTAAGATAAGAGGTATCTGAAACTTTACTTCTTAAATAAAATCTTAAGGGATAAGAATCGGTTACAAAGAAAATAAGTGAGTTTATTGCATTTATAAATGCATTTTTTTTAATATTTAATGTTGTTATCTTTTAATGATAACGTTTTGTTTTTCATTTAAAATTAAGTTTTTATTAGATTGAAAATAACTCTCTGATAAATAAGATTAAAGAGGAATAATATAAGATTAGTCATTTCTAACAGAAAAAAAGAATAAAATGTCTATTTTTATGACTTAACTAAAATATTAATATAAATTTAGTATCAATAACATCTAGTTATGAAAATAATGTTAATTTCTAGCAGGATAATAGAGTAATGAACAAGAAGAGTTAACTAAAAAAAAGAAAAAATCTAGAGTTAGTTTATAAAGTGTTTAGGTTCTGTGGTTTTATTTAGAAAGACGTCTGTTTTTTATGCAGATTATCCTAAGGCAAAAATGTTTACGTAATGTTTACGCACACATTTTCAGGAAATAGGTTGTTTATTATTGAGATAATTTTTCTTGGCTAATGACAAGTAGCCGATGGGTATGCGTATCGCGATCTTTGCCCCAGCAGAAAGCATCCCAGTTTTCGTAAAGATCATCAGTATCTTTCACCGCTGTTAGAGAGCGGTTTTCTTCTGTTCCATCTGAAATGTAAACATTAAGGTGAGCTGTAAAAGCCCAATCAATCATTGTTTCCCAAAAACGCTTACCTGCACCTGTCTGTTCTTCATCAGAAACAACAATGCTGTATTTTTGAAGTAAATAGCTAAAGAAGTATCTAGGGAGATATCTTGTCGCAATATCATGTTCTTCAGAAACAGTTCGCCACACTTTAACTTGAGTACATGTTGTTTTACTAAATATAATGTCTTCACGAAAAATGAGCTCTACAAGATAAACTGTTTCAGGTGCATTGGTGGTTGAAATTAAACGATATTGATTTCGTTTTAAAGATTTCACAAAACGATACCCATCGGGGATGCTGTATTTGGGTAATACAAAGTCTTCAACACCTTTTTCAAGGAATTCTTTTGTATGATCAATATTTCTAGAGTGAATTTTCAATTTTACATTAAAATCTGCATCAGGAATAAGATAAGGCATTGATTGTCCATTATTCTGTTGCGATGGTTCATTTTTCATTTAGCCCCTCCGCATTGTGTGATTGTCCAGAAATGCATTATAAATACCTCATCTAGCAGATAATATATCGATTGTCGTTAAAACGAACAAAATAATTTATTTTATTCTTCTTATTTAAATATGGCTGAAATATATTCCTTAAATTGATGTGTCATGCAATAGAAGCCATCGGCTTAGTATTTATTATATACAACCTTAGCTGATTTATCTTACTGAATCACAAATCTCAACAATAGAGAATCTATAGATTGAGATGAGCTATCAAACTAGCATCTTTATCTTGAGCGTGCGATACTCCTTATCGCCTGAATTTACAGGCTTTGGCTCGGGGCGCCTTATGGCTGAGATGAACCCGTATAACCTGATCTGGATAATGCCAGCGTAGGGAAGTCAAGGTAACTCTGCTGATTAACAGAGCCCGACTTTTCTGTAACTGGTGAAAGGAGGAGTTAATCAGTGAGATTCAATGCATTGTCTATCGCAGGCACCGATCCCAGTGGTGGTGCGGGTATTCAGGCTGATCTGAAAACATTTTCCGCACTGGGTGTCTATGGCACAACAGTAATGACAGCACTTGTTGCTCAAAATACCTGTGGTGTCCGTCGTGTTTATGATTTGTCCCCCGATTTTGTCGCCGCTCAATTAGATGCTGTTTTATCTGATGTTAGAATTGATAGTGCCAAAATTGGTATGCTTTCTAATGCCTCTATTATTGATGTGGTTTGCGACAAACTTCAGCAATATGCCATTCCTTTTGTTGTACTTGATACCGTCATGATTGCAAAAAGCGGTGATCCGCTATTGCAGCCTGATGCAGTTAATAAAATGGTTAATCAGCTGTTGCCTCTGGTTGATTTGATCACACCTAATTTACCTGAAGCAGCGGCATTGCTAGGTTGTGAAGTCGCTCAAGATGAAATAATGATGAAGCAACAAGGTTATGAATTGCTAAAACAAGGATGCAAAGCGGTGTTGATGAAAGGGGGACATTTAACTGAAGATGAAAGTCCTGATTGGTTATTTACTCAAGATGGCGAGTGGCGATTTACCTCAAAACGCGTTAATACGAAAAATACCCACGGTACAGGATGCACGCTTTCAGCCGCTTTAGCTGCTATTCGCCCTCAAGTCGCTAATTGGCAAACTTGTGTTGAACAAGCAAAAGCCTATTTACAGCAAGCGCTAGAACATGCGGATAGTTTAGAGGTTGGGCAAGGTTTCGGCCCTGTACACCATTTTCATCGCTGGTGGTAATGTTGCTTACAACAATACTTATCTTAAATAGAGCCTTTATGGCTCTATTATCATTTTTATGATCAAACTCTCTAGATAATTAACACTGTCATCAATATTAACAGCCTGTCTATTGAGGAATTAAGGTAAGATATATTTTATTTTCAATAAGGGATGATATGAATACTGCTTTTCAAAAACCACGCTGGTTACGTGATTTACTTCGCTTTATTCCATTGAAAAGCCAGTTTGTGTTATTCGGTAATGTGCGCGACTTACAAGCCAGCGAAGTTGCACCCAATGTAATAACACCACTGCCTTTTAACCAGTCACTTTATAACAGTTTGTATGAAGTGGGTTACGTTCATATCATCACTTACACGCCGTTAGCGGGATTTCAATGGATCGCGAATCCTACGCAATCCTTGCAAGATGGCACAATGTTAATGCAACAATTAGGATTAACTGTTACGGGCGATCGTGCATCAGGTAATATCGACAGCTTAAATAGCGTATTAGAAAAATGGCAAACAATAACCGGTCAGCCGATTGCGTTATGTATCGATTTCGCCTCTTGCTTACTTTCTCACCGTGATAATCTTACGCCTGCCGAACATAGTTTATTTACACGAGCCTTAGTGACTTCTCATCAAGCTAAAGCAAGACCTGCTGGCGAACATAATCAACCTTTCTTTAATAGTGTTTTTTGGGTAGTGGAAAAAGAAACCGATTTACCGGATTGGTTTACCGTTAATAACCCTCGAATTCGAGCCATTCCTGTTGCAAAACCCGATAGCCAGATCCGCAGAGCGTTAGCTCCTAATTTATTGGTATCATTAGCTGGGTTTTCATCGCTTATAGAGAGTGAAAAAGAGTCACTTTTTAATGATTTTATTGATGAAACAGAAGGGCTATTACTGCTGGATTTAGTGGCGATTGTGCAATTAGCACGTATTGAAGAAGTGGAAATAACACGAATTAGTGATGCGGTAAGACGTTATAAAGTTGGTATTACGGAAGATCCTTGGCAAAAAATTGATAAACAAAAAATTCGTAATGCACCACAAGTGATACAACGCCGTGTTAAAGGGCAACAACATGCGGTCACGCACTTATTAGATATTATTAAGCGTGCAATGACGGGCGTAGGTAGCAATAAAGGCGGAAGACCTCGGGGCGTGCTGTTTTTAGCAGGGCCAACCGGTGTAGGTAAAACTGAATTAGCAAAAACGGTGACTCAACTGCTGTTTGGCGATGAAAGTGCTTATATTCGCTTTGATATGTCTGAATTTAGTGCTGAACATGCAGATCAACGTTTAATTGGGGCACCTCCAGGTTATGTGGGGTATGATTCTGGCGGTGAATTAACCAATGCTATTCGTGAAAAACCTTTTAGCGTTGTGTTATTTGATGAAATAGAAAAAGCACATCCCCATTTAATGGATAAATTCCTACAGATTATTGATGATGGGGTATTAACGTCGGGACGTGGTGATCGCGTCTATTTTTCTGAAGCTTTAATTATATTTACTTCTAATCTTGGGATCTACCGCGTTGATAATCATGGCGAGAGAGTGGCAAATGTTCTTCCTCATGAACCGTTTGAAAATGTCAGCCGTAAAGTAAAAAGCGAAATAGAGCGTCATTTTAAATTGGTTTTAAATCGACCTGAATTATTAAACCGTATTGGTGAAAATATTATTGTTTTTGATTTTATTCGAGAAGATGTTGCAGAGCAGATATTTGAACAAATGGTAGTAAATATTTTATCTAGCCTTGATAAACAATCACTCATATTGTCGATATCGGAAACGGCTAAATCGACGTTAAAATCCTACTGTTTATCTGATTTGTCAAATGGTGGGCGTGGTATTCGTAACCAACTAGAGGTTTATTTAATTAACCCTCTCTCAAGAGCTATTTTTGACAGTGATTTAGCTGTAGGAAACGCCTATCAAATTGCGGATATTCAAATAGGTGAAATGACCAATATTATTTTAGTACCACAGGCAAATTAATGCAGATCAGCTTATCTCGGCTGCATTTTCCAGTGACAACATTGGGGCCTGGAAAACGAATTGGTATCTGGTTTCAAGGATGCTCTTTGCGTTGTAAAGGCTGTTTATCGCCCGATACATGGGAAAGAAAAGCTGAAAGCACAACCGTTGATACGCTTATTCAACAAATTCAACCTTGGTTTGCATTGGCTGAGGGTATTACGATTTCTGGTGGTGAACCTTTTGAACAACCAGAGGCACTTTATGCGTTATTAATTGCACTTCGCCAGCAATTTACAGGGGATATTTTTATTTATAGTGGTTATCACTGGAATGAGATAGAACCTCAAGTCACTAAAATGTCAGGTTTAATTGATGCGTTAATGAGTGATCGATATCAAGTGGAAACCACGCAAAGTTTGATGTTACGAGGTAGCGATAATCAGCAACTTCATTGTTTAACGGCGATGGGACGTGTACGTTTTAGTGCTTTTGATAGATGCATGACTGAAGAAGATAAAGTGCTTGATCTTTCAATGGATAACCAAGGGCGTATTTATCTTACAGGTATTCCTCAAAAGGGTGATATGGCGCGTTTGCGTGAAGTATTAGCACAACAAGATGTACAATTAAAACAGATAAAAAGATAACAGAGATGGAATAAAGGATGACCATGATACGTTTTTGTCCTCACTGCCAAACGGAGCGCCAATTAACCGAGATTTTCTGTGCAGGACAGGTTAATGATAAACCTTGTGGCTGGGATCTAACCATTGAACCTATTCATGAGTCAGGGTGGCGTCCATCTCCTCCTATATCTTCTTCCATTGAGACACCTACGATCATCCCCGATTTTACTGATATTCAGCCTAGAAAGTGTGTTAACGGACACTTGATGGGAGAAGACGATTTTATCTGCTTTGAATGTGGTGCTGATCCAGCTGATGAGACTGAAAATAGCGGCGTTACTGATAACGAAACATTTAGATTGATTGGTGATTGGCGTCTTGAACAACGCATTAATTCTATTAATAGCGAAAGAGAGCGCTATAACGTAAGCAATATCAAAACAGAGCAAGAAGGTGTATTAACACTCTATCTTAAAGGCGAAGAGCCTGATCCCGCTATTTATCAAGTCTTAAACCTGATCTCTACTGACCATATTCCCGTGTTTTATGAAACAGGTCGATGGGAAAATCGTGCTTGGCATGTTACTGAACGATTAAACGGCGGCTCATTAAGCCAATTTATTGAGTGTGGTGATTTTTGGCAACAGTATGAAATTAACGCATTAGTCTCTGAATTAGGTACGGCGATAGCAGCATTAACTGAACATGGTGTGCGTCATCGCGCGTTAAAACCCTCAAACTTGATGATCCGTGCTCGTGATCCCCTAGATATTGTGGTGATTGAATATGGTTCAGCATGTTTATCTGAGTTCGATCTCGATATTGTCTCTCCACTTGAAATTTCACGTTATAGTGCACCTGAAATATTAGCAGGGGGTGTTTCGGCAGCATCAGATTGGTGGAGTTTAGGGATTATTTTACTGGAGCAATTAACGCAAGGAGCCTGTTTTAAACATATCCACGATAATGCATTTTTAATTCAAGTCATGACCAATGGTGTTGAGTTACCGGATGATTTAGATCCTAAAATTCAATTACTTTTACGCGGTTTACTCTGTCGTGATCGCTTTCAACGCTGGCAATGGAACGAAGTTAATGCGTGGTTACAAGGTTTAGCGGTACAAGCGCCTGATATTAATCACAACAATGGAAGTCAGCAATATTATCAATTTCAATTTGCAGATCATCAGTTTAATCAACCTGATGCATTTGCGATGGTGGCGGCACAAGCACAATATTGGGATCAAGCAACACAATTGCTTATTCATGGTGACATTACGACTTGGCTAAGCCAATTTGATAATAGTGGAAAACAAGTCGCTCAATTGCAGTCATTAGTTGAAAAACAAGATCTTGAGCCAAGTTTACGTTTTACACTCGCATTGCAAATTTTAAATCCCAATATGCCATTGATTTACCGTGGCGAGATCATTACACCTTCATGGCTTTTAGAGTATCCCTTATTAGGTTACCCATTAATTTGTCAGGCTTTTGCCACTGAACTGCAATCTATTGATGAGACACATTGGCTTGTTCAGCTTTATTACCGTCAATGTACGGTTCGTGAAAGGGCACAACAACAACGTATCCCATTAAATGAAGAGAGCTTACAACTCTATTTATTAATCACCTCTTTAAGTCAATTAGTGGCTCGTTGGGAAATTATTCGTGCCGAATTTCCGGATACTTATAATGAAAATCTACGCACCTTAATCGATCGTAAGAATATGCATGAAAATGACTATATTTTGTTATTAAGTGCAGAGATTGGGCAATATATCACAGTAGATTCACTGGTGAATAATGCGGCTAAATTAGCCAGAAATCTTGCTATTAAGGCGTTTGATAAACAACAAGCAAAAACATTATTAGCCACACCTCGATATCAACTGATTGAACAGCTTAGTGAAAGAATAGGGGATTTTAAGCGTGTTAATATCGATATTATTGATAGATGGGCTGATGATTTTCTTTTAACTCGTAGATTGCCTCTTGAGCATATTATTGTGATGCTTTGTATTCCCGTTGAACAATGGCAAGTACCTGGATCACAAAAATATATTTTAGAAGTATTACATTTTTTTGCTAAAAAATTAGTGTCGACAAGTCAACGCGGTAATTTAGTTAGAATGCGTTTAACGCCAAATGCAGGACGTGTTGATCTAACCGAATGTTGTTCTGATAATGAAAAAGCAACAAACTTACTTGAGCATTTAATTAACCGTAAGAAAAGGTTGTTCTCATTAGAGGGGGACGTTTTACGCCACCGTGAGAAATTAAATAATCGCTTGTGGCTCTTGCAACAAAATACTCAATCTTACCAACGAGATACGGGTATTAACGGCATGTATTTAGGCTTTCCTTTTTTAGTGCTAAATACACAACCCAATAAAATAAAACCCCGTATTGCACCGCTTTTCTTGTGGCCTGTTTCAATGAATATTTTGGGTGGCACTCAAGGTGCTGTGCAAATTGGGTTTGATACAGAGCGTGCATCGGTGCGTTTAAATCCAGCTTTGGCGAATTTTGTCGGTGTTCCTGCCATTAATGAATGGCAAAAAGTACTCGATAGCTTAATGTCACAAACGGGCTTGAGTGTCAGTGAAATGATGCTCACACTCTCATCTTTATTAAACACATCAGATCATACATTAAGTCCATTACCTGCATTAACTGAAGAGATACCAGAAAATAGTGCTTATATTCATTGTTCAGCGGTGTTATTCCACACGTCTTTTATTGGGCAAATGATAAGTGCCGATTTACAACACATTGCTAATTTACCTATCAATGGCACGGCACTTGCCACTATGCTGAAAGTGAATACACAGGCACAAGTGTTAGAAACACAAGATCTACTGAGCGATAACTATTTGCTGTCGTTGGCAGATCCCTCCCAAAATACCATTATTCAGGCCGCAAGAAAGCAAACAGGGTTATTAATAGAAGGGCCTCCGGGAACAGGCAAAAGCCAAACTATTGTTAATTTAATTGCTGATGCAATAGGGCGACAAAAAACAGCACTGGTGCTTTGTCAAAAGCCTGCTGCACTGGATGTGGTGTATAAACGATTAGTCGCAAATGGCTTGCAAGATAGGGTGCTGATTATTCATCAAAACCCTAAAGGGCGAGAGATTATTTCCGCTATTAGAGAACAACTGGAATTAGAGCGTAAACGGCAACTGATTGCAGATGTTAAGCAAGATACCCCTTTCCATCGTGATAGAACGCTTAATTTAATTCAATTTTATGAAACGACATTAGATGCCTACTATAAAGCGTTATATCTAACGGATAAACAATATGATTATTCATATCGAGAAGTGTTATCCGCATTACTCGAATTAGAGTCACAACAAAAGTTAGTAACGAGTTCGGATAAATTAACCTTACTGCTTTCTCAATATAATAAAACAACGTTTGTTAAGCTTATCGATAACTTAGCGTTATATGGTTTAGATTGGTATGCGATTAATTATGAAAACACACCATTAAATGGCGTTACAGTGTTCTTACCTGAAAGTCCATTATATCGTCAGTTTAATGAAAATATTCCGCTATTTATCGAAGCAGAAAAACAGCGTGATATGGCATATAGATTGCCTAATCAACAAATCATAATCGATAAATTAACGACTCACGAAACGGCATTAGAGCAGTGCAAACAGCAGTTAAAAAATCGCAATGACCACCAATGGGATAATTTATCGCATTGGTTAACACTGTTTTTAAATGAACAAGGTAAGCAAAATAAAGGGGAACAGTTGATTGCTCAATTAGAGCAATTAGAGGCACGTTTGCAGCAAATTGATAGTGAAGGTTGTGATCCTTTGATTTTCCGCTTACTGGCTCCGTTAGATAATGCAACGTTAGCAACGTTATCAAGAGCTGTGGCTGATAAAATTAAACCCTCATTTTTGCGGTTTTTAAACCCTTATTATTATAGTAGAAACAGTAAGTTAAAAAGCTTTATTGCACAAAGTGGTAAAGAAGACAGAGTTGAGCATTATATAACACTGCATAAAACTATCATCACTGAACAACAATGGCGCTTGTTATATCAAGAGTTGCAACCTATTTATCAACAATTAGGGCTAGAACAGCGTCTCGATCGACAAGATACGCAGTGGCAGAACACTGTAAATACGGTGATTACTGAGCTTAAAGCCTGTGGTGATGATCTTTTGATATTAGCGTTATATCCTCAACCTGAACATTTTATTAAACCTATTCTATTAGCGAAAAAACAAGGCTTTGAACAGCAATGTTTAGAAATTGAGAATGCTATAGTTCGCGCTAAAGCACATCAAACGAGCCTTGATAAATTAGCCAACTTACAAGAAACGCTCTCTGAACAATGTTACCAGCAATTTTATGGAGCGATAAGCAAAGGTGAATTACTGACAACTCCATTACAACAATTAGCGTTAAGCTTGCCTTCTTTAAACCAATTTCAGTTATTTCGAGAAAGAACGACACATTTTTCGCCCAATGATTGGCAAGTTTTAGCATTATCGCGACAGCTAATAGAGGAAAGTGAAAGCCCACTCGCTAATCCTATCGAACTTTTAAAAGCAACATTGAGTTATCAGTTTTATGTCGCTGTCAAAACGGACATTGAAATAAAAAATCCAGTATTAAAGACGCCTGCTGAACAATTGCAGGAATATATTGAGCAACTGACAGAGCACTATCAGCAATTGCAGCAAATTAATCGTGCATTATTAACTGACAACATTGAATTATCAAAAATTGAAAATGCGCGTCATTGGGAAAGAATTACACGTTTAGCTGGACCTAGAGCATTACGGTTACGCGAGTTTATTGACGAAGCAACTCAAATGGGATTGTTAAGATTACGCCCTATTTGGTTGATGACACCCGATGTAGCAAGCCAAGTATTACCTTTAAAAGCAGGGCTTTTTGACAGTGTTATTTATGATGAAGCCTCTCAAATGCCCATTGAATTTGCACTACCGACGTTATATCGCGGTAAACAAGCGATTGTGAGTGGGGATGAGAAACAGATGCCGCCTTCTTCTTTCTTCAGCGGTAAATTTAGTGAAAATGAAGACGATGAAGATAGCGATAACGAGGAAGATGAACAACAAGAGAAAAGCAGTGCTCAATGGGACTCAAGTCAAATTTGCCATTGTCCTGATTTGCTTCATCTTGCACGAACCGTCTTACCTATTCATACCCTAGATATTCACTATCGTTCGGCATTTAGAGAATTAATTAATTTCTCAAATTATGCCTTTTACGAGAATCGGTTGAACATTCCGGCTCAACATTCAGCGAAAACCGTTAGTACAGTAAAACCACTGCATTTTATGGCGATTAATGGCATTTATATTAATCAAACCAATGAAAAAGAGGCCTTGGCGATCGTTGAGCATTTAGCAACTTTATGGCAAACGCCTTTTGATAAACGTCCTTCTGTGGGGGTGGTGACGTTTAACCAGAAACAAGCGCAGTTAATTAATCAGCATATTCGTGATCGAAATGACTATGATGTGGATTTTTTAAAGGCTTATACCGAAGAAAGTGCGCGTTTGGATAACGATGAAGATATGTCGTTTTTTGTGAAAAATGTTGAAAATGTGCAGGGTGACGAGCGAGATGTTATTTTATTTTCGACAACGTTTGGCCGTAATGCACAAGGTACTTTTAGACGTAATTTTGGTGTGTTAGGGCAAACAGGGGGAGAGCGTCGTTTAAATGTTGCTATCACCAGAGCGAAAAAGCAAGTGGTGATCATGTCATCAATGCCAATTGATGAAATCTCTGATTTATTAAGTACCCATAAACACCCTGAAATTCCACGCGATTACTTACAAGGCTATTTAACTTACGCGAGTCATTGCCATCAGATTAATAAACAAGAGGAAAATAAACGTTTATTAGCCCGTTTATGCCGAACTCAAGCCAGCGTGGCAACGCAAGATCAGATAAACGATCAGTTTGTTATAGATGTGAAACGCTTTATTGCGTCTCAGGGATATCATATGGCACCGTCACAACAAGTGGGTATTTTCTCTTTTGACTGTTTAATTGAAGATGAACAGCAAGGTAAGTTACTGATGGGAATTGAGTGCGATATGCCACAACATGAGTGGTTATCTCAGGCTTGTGCGCGTGAGTTATGGCGAAAAGATATTTTGCGTAAAGTGGTGCCCTATCATTATCGCGTTTCGTTGACACAATGGTTTTATCATCGCCAAGAAGCACAACAACAACTTCTTGAAGCCTTACAACATGCCGCTTTACTGAATGAAAAAGTGAGTGAATGATGAGTTCATCGGTACATTATATCTCTATAAAAGAAACCACTGTTATCCGCTATCATCGACAATTAGCGAATAGCAAAAAACAATTTAAGCAATGGAAGGCATTAGTTGAACAACTTACATATCAAGATGAACGTGTGAGCCAAATTGAATCGACTTTTAATGCATTGGTTAAAGATAATCAACAATTGGATGTATTAGATGCTCATTCAGTGAGTCGATTAACAGAAAAATTAAGTCAGTTTATTGCACCATTACGACAGGATATGAAAAACCTACGCGAACAAGTGCTTGAAGAAAAAGCGCTTGCACGTCATATCCACCAAGGTAAACAAAAATCATCGGCACTGTTAAAACAATTAAAATCACAATTAACACCCAACAGTGTTTTGAAGGCTGAAATTGAACTGAGCGAAAACATGAGCATGGAGGAAATGAGCTTATTATTATTTCGTGTAACGGGTGAAATTGAAGCGCAAAAAGCACAATTCAGCCCTGCACAAACTGAATTATTGGCACAACTAAAAGTGCAATCTGCATATAACCAACAATTATGGCAAGGTGGTGAGCCTCAAAGTCCATTTGCACAGCAATGCCACCAAATTGAATTGATGATTGAAAAATTACGGCTGGTGGGGAATGAAGTAGAAGCCAATCATCATGCAAATCAGCTTATTGAGATGCAGAAACTTTCTGATAGCAAGAAACAGCGTTTACTGGCAGATTCAATGATAATGAAGATGGCTGAAAGCTTGCGTAATAGCATAAGACGCATTGAGTTAATGGACGAATTAACACGTCTATGTGCAGAGCTTGAAAGCTTTGATGATAAAGAGATGCTGACACTGGGTCGTGATACAGAAGCGATTGCCTCATTAGCAACAGCCGAGCAACTGGATGTGATGATCACTAAGCTAAAACAGGCCATTGAAACTCATGAACAGCAACTTTCAATGCGACAACAATGTGAAGCCGTATTAACGGGTTTAAGTGAGTTAGGCTATGTGGTGCATGAAAATGCAGTAAATTCATGGCTTGATAATGGGCAAGTTGTTGTGTCTCATGCCACTATTCCTGATTATGGCTTAGAGTTAGGCGGAAAACAGGCACGTTTTCAAGCGAGAACGGTGGCGTTAACACATCAACGTGATACCGCGAGAGATAAAGATGTTGATGCGATTTGGTGTAGTCAGCATCAACAATTACAAACAATTTTAGCGAAGTCTCATGCAGAACTATTGGTTGAACGAGCATTGCCAGCAGGGCAAAACACAATGAAAGTGATCGAAAGCGAAAGTAAGGCTCATCAACATTCAGTTACGCAAGTGCAAAAACCAAAAACGTTTAGCCGCTAAGCAATAAATAATAAACAATAAAAGCCACTCATTCGAGTGGCTTTCACAGGCAAATCTATCCATTAAGCAATAGTGACAGATTTATCCAAATAAACATCTTGTACTGCGTTAATCAATGCAACGCCGTCTTTCATTGATTTTTTGAACGCTTTGCGGCCTAAGATCAAGCCCATCCCTCCCGCACGTTTGTTAATAACGGCGGTACGAACTGCATCTTCAAGGTCATTTTTACCCGAAGCGCCACCTGAGTTAATTAATCCCGCGCGTCCCATATAGCAATTAGCTAATTGGTAACGAACTAAATCAATTGGATTTTCAGTGGTAAGTTTTGTGTAAACACGCTCATCAGTATGACCAAAACCAATCGCTTTAAAGCCACCGTTATTTTCAGCCATTTTTTGTTTAACGATATCAGCACCAATAGTCGCCGCTAAATGGTTTGCCTGACCGGTTAAATCTGCACTTGCATGGTAATCTACACCATCTTTTTTGAACGCAGGGTTGCGTAAATAAGCCCATAATACAGTGACCATACCCAATTCATGAGCACGTTCAAAGGCCATTGAGATCTCTTCAATTTGGCGACGGCTTTCTTGTGAACCAAAGTAAATGGTCGCACCCACTGCAACAGCACCCATTTCAAAGGCTTGTTCTACACTGGCATACAGTGTTTGGTCATATTGCGCTGGGTAGCTTAGTGTTTCATTGTGGTTTAATTTCACAAGAAAAGGGATTTTGTGTGCATAGCGGCGAGAAACAGAAGCAAGAACACCATAAGTAGAGGCAACACAGTTACAACCTGCTTCAATTGCCAGTTCCACAATATTTTTTGGATCAAAATAGAGTGGGTTTGCGGCAAAAGAGGCTGCGGCAGAGTGCTCAACACCTTGGTCAACAGGTAGAATAGACAGATAACCCGTTCCCGCTAAACGCCCGTGATTAAACAGGGTTTGCATTGAGCGTAACACGCTATTAGGGCGATTGTTATCAATCATGACACGATCAACAAAGTCAGAACCTGGCAGGTAGAGATTTTCGCTCGGGATGGTTTGGCAACGATGGTCTAATAATGATTTTGCATCAGCACCTAACAAACTTACTATATCAGTCATTACATACTCCAGTTCATGATGAGATGAGAGTGATTGTCATTTATCTACATTAAGATAACAAGTCACATTGAGGCGGTAACCGGCAGTGGATCGCTTCAGGTAACACAATAAATTCAAATTTATTCCCTAAAAGGGGTTCTCCATCTAAATTAAACACCATTTCATGAGAAGCACTAATGTTTACCCAGCGACTTTCTCGCTCAATTATCTTGTCATTTTTCTTGCTATCAAACATGCTGCTTAAAATAGAGGGGAGAAGTTCATGGGCTTCAACAATGGTGATATTGAGTTTATTGTCATTAATTAAGGCTTCAGAGCATAATTTTTGCCCGCCACCCGCTTGACGGCCATTACCGATAGCTAAAATAAGAGACTCACCTTCCCAATGGAAATTTTCAGCTTCAATAGTGCAATAATCCGCTTTTAAAGAGTCGATACTTAAAAGACCATTAATAAAATAGGCGGCTCCTCCTAATGCTGATTTTAATGCCTCAGGCGTTTCTGTTGTGATTTTGGTTCCAAAACCCCCTGATGCCATATTGATAAAATAGTGCGTCTTGTTCACGGAGATAATATCAATGGGAACAGCACGGCCTTTAACCGCTAAATTAAGCGCATTTTCCATATCACGAGGAATTTGTGCGCTGGTGGCAAAATCATTTGCTGTGCCTAATGGAATCATGCCAAGTGTCGGTAAAGATGAGGGGGAAAGATGAATTAATTCAGAAACAACGCTATTAATCGTTCCGTCACCACCTGCTGCAATCACCGTTTCTGCCTGTATATCTATAGCTTCTTGTACAAAACGACGTATATCACTGGATTCCCAAGTTACTCTGACTTGGAGGTTAAAACCTTCGTTACGTAATTGGTAAACCGCTTTTCTTAATGCACCGTTGTTAGCGCTTTTTCCATTAATGATCAGCAAACTAATTTTACTCATTGATGAGTCCCTTTAATTGAATCACTCTTTTAAAGGTAATGGATATCGAGAAAATTACTATTTTTTTTACAAAGGATAACGAAAATGGAACCTATTTTACGTCAAGGGGGGAGAATGAAGAGAGCGAAGTGAAAAAAGAAAAGGCAAATCCAAGGGAGATTGGATTTGCCAAGGAGGTGGTTCCTAGTCTTACTGTATTCATTCTAGTTCTTTATTTTTCGGAACTGATGATACGGTAAACAAATCATTATTGATGTGATCTGCATTTGAAATTGACCACATTAAATCAGATTATGACGCTTTACTTCACTTCTACAGCATCAATCTTATGCGGTTGACGTGTTGTTGTACCTTGCAGATTACGGATCAGTAAAGCGAAATCTAAATCAACATCTTCAGGAACAGATAAATAAACCATGTGACCATTACCTGGTGCAACATCAGTTGGCTGTAATTTTTTGTTAAACAGCGCTTCTAAGGTAAATTGAACATTACCTGTTGTTGTCATTAATTCTAGGCTATCGCCTAAAACAAATTTATTTTTGACATCGACTTCTGCTAAACCATTAACACGCTTACCTGTGAACTCACCGACAAATTGTTGAGTGTCAGACACAGAGTAGCCATATTCATAAGTTTGGTAAGAATCATGGGTATGACGACGTAAGAAACCTTCGGTATAACCTCGGTGTGCTAAGCCTTCTAAGGTCGTTAGCAACGTTGGATCGAATGGTTTGCCTGCAACAGCATCATCAATCGCACGGCGATACATTTGAGCTGTACGTGCGCAGTAATAGAAGGATTTAGTACGGCCCTCAATTTTCAGAGAATGCACACCCATTTGAGTTAATTGCTCGACGTGTTCAATCGCACGTAAATCTTTAGAGTTCATGATATAAGTGCCGTGTTCATCTTCGAACGCAGTCATATATTCACCAGGGCGTTTTGCTTCTTCAATTAAGTAGACTTTATCTGTTGGTGCGCCAACACCTAAAGTAGGCTCAACGTTTTTAACGGGAATGGGTGTGTACTTTTCAACGATATTCCCTACATCGTCTTCTTTGCCTTCTTCAACTTTGTATTCCCAACGGCAAGCATTTGTGCAAGTACCTTGGTTCGGGTCACGCTTATTGATATAGCCAGATAACAGGCAACGACCTGAATATGCCATACATAATGCACCGTGAACAAAAATTTCTAATTCCATATCCGGAACTTGCTTGCGAATTTCAGCAATCTCATCAATAGAGAGTTCACGAGAAAGAATAACGCGAGTTAATCCCATTTGACGCCAAAATTTTACGGTTGCCCAGTTGACGGCATTGGCTTGGACTGAAAGGTGAATATCCATTTCAGGGAAGGCTTCACGCACCATCATGATCAAACCCGGATCAGACATAATCAGCGCATCAGGGCCCATATCAATGACGGGTTTTAAGTCACGGATAAAGGTTTTTAATTTAGCGTTGTGCGGTGCAATATTAACCACAACATAGAAGCGTTTACCTAGTTCGTGAGCTTCTTGAATACCTTTAGCAAGGTTTTCGTGGTTAAATTCATTATTACGCACACGTAAGCTATAACGTGGCTGACCTGCATAAACGGCGTCTGCGCCATAAGCAAATGCATAGCGCATATTTTTTAATGAGCCAGCAGGAGAAAGCAATTCGGGTGTAAACATGGTTAATTTCCTGGTTCTGATTTCAAGTCAGTCCCCCACACATTGGGTAGGGGTATATCATAAAGGGGGGGATTCTAGCGCTTAAGTGTAGCGAGGTTCAATGTATTCCTGAAAAAATATTATCGAAAACGATAAGCTTGGGTTTCCCAACGATAGCCTTGACCATAAATTGAGCGAATAAACTCAATTTGATCATTAAGTTGCTCAAGTTTACGTCGTAAATTTTTAATATGACTATCAATGGTTCTGTCCGTCACAATACGGTAATCATCATAAAGGTGATCCATTAGTTGATCACGGGTTAATATTTTTCCGGATTGTGTGGCTAAGGCTTTGAGTAAACGGAATTCAGCCGTGGTTAAGTCGAGAACTTTATGGTTGTATTGAATTTGATAAGCTTGTTCATCAATGACCACTAACTTATCACTTTGAACAATATCTTGAGGTCGATAATAACGGCGTAATAACGTTTTAACTCTGGCAACAACTTCTCTTGGGCTGTAAGGTTTACAAATATAATCATCAGCACCAATTTCAAGCCCTAACAATCTGTCCACTTCTTCTGTTTTAGCGGTCACCATAATAATGGGAATATCGGAAAACTGGCGTAACTCTTTGCAGACAGTAATACCATCTTTAACCGGTAGCATAAGGTCTAACAATACTAAATCGTAATGTTGTTGTTTCACAGAGTGGCTAACGTCAGCGCCAGTGGCTAACCAGTGAGTTTGATAACCCGATGCATGAAGATAATCAATGAGTAATTGGGCAAGCTTGGGTTCATCTTCAACAATCAGGATTGAATAGGGTGATTCAGACGCTGTCATTTATTGGCTCAATATTTATAGGCTCAGTGGTAATAACGCTTAAAGATCATCAGAGTATGCGGGTAATTCTATAAGAATTTTCATGCCACCTAAAGAGGATGGCATCGCACTTATCTTACCATTATGAGCTTCAACAATATTTTCGCAAATAGAAAGGCCTAATCCTGAGCCGCCACTTGCCCGATTACGCGAGCTTTCTGCGCGATAAAAGCGCTGAAAAACAATGTGATATTGAGATTCATCAAGTCCTGATGCGCTGTCTTCTAATGAAATAAAGACATGGTCATGCTCTTTTTTTGTGCTGATATGCAGTTGTCCACCAGAATAAGTATAACGCACACTATTCTCTAATAGGTTATGGAAAAGCTGAATAAGCCTATCAGGATCCGCTTGCACAATCAGCGGAGATAAATCATCTAATTCAGTGTGTAAGGCAATATCTTTGGTTTGATACGTGTGGCGATAAGACGCTACCGCTAATAAAATTACCTCATTGATATCAATAAAGTCTTTACGATAAGTTAAAGAGCCTCTGTCTGATAATGAGAGCTGGTGGAGATCGTTCACCAGCTTTGTTAGGTTTGTGACTTCAAATAAAAGTGAGTTTACTGTGTCTGTTGTGGGTTTTCTCACACCATCTTGTAACGCTTCAAGTTCACCTTTTAAAATGGCGAGAGGGGTGCGTAATTCGTGTGAGATATCTGCCATATAATCACGGCGAATTTGTTCATTCTTTTCTAGCGTGCTGGCAAGTTGGTTAAAGTCAGTTGCGAGTTGGCTGATTTCATCTTTACTGCTGGGCGTCACTCGAACAGAAAAATCACCTGCAGCTAATTTATGTGTGGCTTCAACCAGTCGCTTCACTGGGCGTATCATATTGCGAGAAAGGATCAGTGTAATTAATAAAGCAAAAAGAACAGCCAAACCTGCAATGACCCAACTGGTGCGTAGTTGTTGTTTGTCAAAACTGACATCTGCTTCACTACTGATTTTATCGGCAGCGCTGACAATCACCCAGCCAACAATCTCATCATGAAAAGTAATCGGTTTTCTAAAGGTTTCTTCTGGAAATTGATTATCATGACCAAATAAGCGTTTCATGTCTTTATCAACAATCCAAAATTGTGTACGCCATCCCCTTGGTGGTGGGCCTTCACTGCTTTGGCTTATTTGGTCAATGCTACGTAGAATTTGATAAAGAGAGCGATCATCTCTATTAAGGAAACGCCAATCTCCCGTTAAGGTATATTGATCCGTTAAGGCCTCAGCTAAAAGAGTTGCACGCTGTTCACTGTTTTTCTTGATATAGCCAATAAAGCCTTGTTGAAAGCTACCGCGAATCCCGATATGCATCGCAAGAACCACGACCATACAGGTGGTGAAAACGACCAAGAACAGCTTGCTTCTCAGTTTCATGCCTTTGCCTCTTTTTTGCTGATACGTCGCTGTTGCCAACGTTCACGCAATCCATCAAAAAATAGATAAATAACAGGGGTGGTATAAAGTGTAAGCAGTTGACTCATTAATAATCCGCCTACAATCGTTATTCCTAAAGGTTGTCTTAACTCTGCACCATCACCGCTTCCTAACATAAGGGGCAATGCGCCAAATAATGCAGCAAGAGTGGTCATTATTATAGGACGAAAACGCAATAGGCTGGCTTGAATAATGGCGTCTTTGGCTGACAGCTTACCTTCACGCTGTGCTGTAATTGCAAAATCGACCATAATAATCGCGTTTTTTTTCACAATACCGATAAGCAACATAATGCCGATAAGCGCAATCAGGCTAAAAGGCGTATCGAAAAGCTGTAACGCTAATAAGGCACCCACACCCGCAGAAGGGAGCGTTGATAAAATGGTCAGTGGATGAATATAGCTTTCATACAGCACACCTAATACCAAATAGACCGTGATAATCGCCGCGACGATAAGAATAAGTTGTGATTTTATGGTTTCTTGGAAAATCTGTGCCGTACCTGCAAAGGTACCTCTTACTGTATTGGGGACACCCAGCTCTGTCATGGTGCGCTCAATAGAATTAATAGCATCCGCTAATGTATAGCCTTCTGGAATATTAAAGGCAATTGTTGAGGCGGCAGATAATCCTTGATGATTGACGCTTAACGGTGCATTAGCTGGATACCAACTTGCAAAAGCAGATAATGGAATGCGCTCACCTTGGTTATTAACCACATACATTTTATCTAGTGCAGAAACGTCTTGTGTATATTGTTCAGAGACTTCCATAACCACTTTATATTGATTCAGTGGGGCATAAATCGTGGAGATCTGACGTTGACCAAAAGCGTTATTAAGCAAGTTATTCACATCACTGACATTAATCCCTAATTGCGACAGAGTATCGCGATCGTAAGTTAATGCCATTTCAGCGCCTTTATCTTCTTTGTCAGAGTTCACATCCACAAGTTCAGGTAATTCGCCTAATGCTTTACGTACAATAGGTTCCCATTTTCGTAATTCACTTAAATCGTCGGCTAATAATGTGAATTGATAACTCGCATTGGCCTGACGCCCTCCTGCTCGAACATCTTGTACTGGCATTAAAAAGAGGTTGGCACCGGGCTCATCTGCTAACTTTGCACGTAGGCGATTAATCACTTGGTTGGCGCTATCGGTACGTTCTGACAGTGGATTGAGGGAGATAAACATAAACCCACTGTTAATGCGACCACCGCCAGTAAAGCCCGTAACGCTATCAACATCTTTATCGGCATTAATTTCTTGCATAAAACGGGTCATTTTTTCTTTCATTGACTGGAATGAAATGCTTTGGTCTGCACGCACAAATCCCATTAAACGACCTGTATCTTGATCAGGGAAAAACGTTTTGGGTGCACTAATATATAAATAAGCATTTAAGCCCAATGTGGCGAGAAAAATCGCCATAACCCAGCGTCGATGACGCAGTGCTGCCTGTAATGTGACACTGTAACCTTGCTGGGTGCGAAAAAGTAACTTACCAAAACCCCGTAAATGCGATTGTGCTTTGGGTTTCATCCCTTTTAATAAATGCGCACACATCATGGGCGTTAGCGTGAGAGAAACAAATAGCGAGATAGCAATTGCGGTTGTTAAGGTGATGGCAAATTCTTTAAATAATCGCCCAACAAGCCCATCCATCAAGAGTAATGGAATAAAGACTGCAACAAGAGAAATACTCATTGAAAGCACTGTAAAACCAACTTCACCAACCCCTTTCAAGGCAGCATCTTTAGGTTTTAAACCATTCTCAATATGGCGAGAGATATTTTCGAGTACCACAATGGCATCATCAACCACAAAGCCAGTCGCAACGGTTAATGCCATTAATGAAAGGTTGTTTAAACTAAAGCCACAAAGATACATGGCTGAAAAAGTACCAATTAATGAAACGGGTACAGCAACGGCAGGGATCAGTGTGGCGCGACCTGAGCGTAAAAATAAGAACACCACTAAAATCACTAGTGCCACCGCAATGGCTAACGCACGTTCAACTTCGGCTAATGATGCACGAATAGTGGGTGTTCTATCTTGTGCAACTTTTAAATCAACACTTGCAGGGAGCAGTTCACGTAATTCTGGAAGTTCATCCCGAATGCGATTTACGGTTTCAATGATATTGGCACCTGCTTCACGACGAATAACCAGCAAAATAGCAGGTTCTCCGCCACTCATTCCTGCGGCTCGTGAGTTTTGTACAGAATCAGTAACTTCGGCTATATCACTTAAACGTACAACCGAATCTTGATTGTAATGCACGATCACTGGGCGATATTCTGCCGCTTTACTGAGCTCATCGTTGGTTTGGATTTGCCAACGATTCTCATCGTTATTGACAAAGCCTTGAGGGCGTCGCACATTCGCTTGGCTAATTGCTTTTCTAACATCATCGAGGCTGACATTTTGGTTAAATAACGCATCAGGATTGAGAGCAACACGTATCGCGGGTAATGAACCGCCACCGACAGAAACTTCACTGACACCTTCAATCTGCGAGATTTTTTGTGCCAACCGTGTTGAGGCAAGATCGTAAAGCTCTCCCGTGTTTTGAGTATCAGAGGTGAGCGTTAAGATCATAATCGGAGCATCAGAAGGATTCGATTTATAATAACGCGGACGGCTTGGCATACCTGAAGGCAACAAGCTTTGTGAGGCATTTAACGCAGCCTGTACATCACGCGCGGCGGTATTGATATCTTTGTTTAAATCGAACACTAGCGTAATGCTGGTACTGCCAAGCGAACTGCTTGATGTCATTTCATCAATACCTGCAATTCGCCCTAAAGAGCGTTCAAGCGGTGTTGCCACAGATGACGCCATCGTTTCTGGTGACGCCCCGGGTAAGGAGGCGTAAATATTAATAACGGGATAATCGACTTGAGGCAGTGGCGCAACAGGAAGCAACATAAACCCGAGTGCACCACACAATGAAATTGCCAAACTGAGCAACGTGGTTGCTACGGGGCGTTGAATAAAGAGGGCGAAGAACTTCATGATACTGCCCCGTTATTATTTTCAACATGTTTATTGCGATTAACATACAGTGACAATTTATCAAATAACAGATAAATCACGGGTGTTGTAAACAGAGTTAAAATCTGGCTCATAATTAAGCCACCGACCATACAAACCCCTAATGGCTGGCGTAATTCTGCACCCACACCGGTACTTAGCATTAAAGGTAAAGCCCCTAAAAGTGCAGCCATTGTGGTCATTAAGATTGGGCGAAAACGCAATAAACACGCTTGGTAAATAGCGTCATAAGGCGTTAGCCCTTGTTCTCGTTCTGCTGCAAGGGCAAAGTCTATCATCATGATCGCATTTTTTTTGACGATCCCAATAAGTAAGATGATCCCAATAATGGCAATAATATCAAGCTCATTACCTGCAGCCATTAAGGCGAGTAAGGCACCAACACCTGCGGTAGGGAGTGTGGACAAAATGGTAATAGGATGAATAAAGCTTTCATATAACACGCCTAATACAATATACATCGCTACGATTGCCGCGATAATCAGCCACAAAGTACTTGAGAGTGCGCTTTCAAATGCCAGAGTCGCACCTTGGAATTGTGTGGTGATATCTTTTGGCATAGAAATCTGCGTTTCAGCCAATTTTACTGCTTTCACTGCATCTTCAAGCGACGATTGTTCGGCGACATTAAATGAGAATGTTGCAGAAGGGAATTGTTCTTGATGATTAATAGAAAGCGGTGCCAAGCGCTGTTCTACGGAAGCGATAGAAAGTAATGGCACCATCGCACCCTCTTTACCGATTAAATGTACGGCTGAAAGTGCCTCTAAACCATCGCCACTGCGAATATCTTGTTCTAATACCACACGATACTGATTCGCTTGAGTATAAATAGTTGAAATTAAACGTTGACCAAAAGCATTGTAAAGAGCGTTATCAACAGCACTCATTGAAATGCCTAAGCGACTTGCCGAGTCTCTATCTACCTTGATATACGCCATCATGCCGCCATCTTGCCAATCACTGCTGATATCAGTCAGTTCAGGACTCGCTTTCAGTGCTTGAGAAAGCTTTGGTACCCAAAAAGCCAGTTCTTCTAATGACGTTGCTTGTAACGTAAATTGATACTGAGTACGTGAAACCTGCGTATCAATCGTTAAATCTTGTGTGGGTTGTAGATAAAGCGTCATACCCGAAATAGAGGCAATGCGTTCTTGTAAACGAGGAATGATTGTATCGATACGTGAATCACGCTGATCAAGTGGCTTCAGTGTGATCTGTAACCGTCCTGTGTTCAACGTGGCATTACTGCCATCAATGCCAACAAAGCTGGCGATATTATCAACAGCGGGATCATCAATAAGTTTATCGACGACTTGTTGCTGCTTATCAACCATTGCTTGATAAGAAATAGATTGCGAGGTTTCAATGGTACCTTGCAATAATCCGTTATCCTGTAAAGGAAAAAAGCCTTTTGGAATAAACATATACAACAATACAGTGAGCACTAATGTACTGAGCGCCACACCAAGGGTTATCCATTGGTGGTTTAAAACACGTTTTAGCCAAACGGCATAAACCGCAATCATTTTTTCGAAAAAGCGTTCACAGGCTATTTCAAAACGGGTGTGTTTGATTTCACTTTCAGGTTTCAGTAATCGTGCACACATCATGGGAGTTAATGTGAGCGAAACAACCGCTGAGATTAAGATGGCGACGGCAAGGGTTATCGCAAATTCTCTAAATAAACGGCCAACAATATCGCCCATAAACAACAGAGGGATCAGTACCGCAATCAGTGAGAACGTTAAAGAGATGATAGTAAACCCAATTTCTCCCGCTCCTTTTAAGGCAGCGGTGAGGGGCTTATCTCCTTGTTCAAGGTAACGTGAGATATTTTCAATCACCACAATGGCGTCATCAACCACAAAGCCGGTTGCAATGGTTAATGCCATTAAGGTGAGGTTGTTGACAGAAAAACCACAAAAATACATTACTGCAAATGTACCCACGAGTGAAAGCGGCACAGCAATGCTTGGGATCAATGTTGCAACACCATTACGTAGAAAGAGATAAATCACCATCACCACAAGGGCGATAGCTAAGCCCAGCTCAAACTGGACATCTTTAACTGACGCGCGGATCGTTGTGGTTCTGTCTGTTAAGATCTCAACATTCACTGACTTAGGTAAATTAGAGACTAAATCGGGCAATAAATGACGAATATTATCTGTGGTATCAATAACGTTAACGCCCGGTTGCCGTTGAACATTAATAATAATCGCTTGCTCATTATTTGCCCATGCACCTAATTGGTTATTTTCAGGAGCTTGTTCAATAGTGGCAATATCGGATAAACGAATGGGAGCACCATTTTTATAGGCCACAATTAATAGGCGATAATCTTCTAATGATTTCATTTGATCATTAGCAGATAGCGTGACAGAGCGAGTTGGGCCATCAAGGCTTCCTTTCGCTGAATTGACGTTGGCATTATTGATAGCCACACGAATTGTTTCACTATCTAAGCCATAAGATGCAGCGGCTTGCGCATTAAGTTTAACTCTGACTGCAGGACGTTGTCCTCCCGCTAAAGCCACTAAACCGACGCCATTAACTTGTGAAATTTTTTGCGAAATACGGGTTTCAACCATATCTTGCAGTTGTGTCATTGGTAATGTTGAGCTGGTGACCGCTAAGGTTAAAATAGGGGGGTCAGCAGGATTTACTTTGCTATAAATCGGCGGATAGGGTAAGTCAGATGGCAATAGATTGGTTGCCGCATTAATCGCGGCTTGTACCTCTTGCTCTGCAACATCTAAGGGTAATGTTAATTGGAACATCAGTGTGATCACCGATGCCCCTCCTGAGCTTTGAGATGACATCTGTTTTAATCCTGACATCTGCCCAAATTGACGCTCTAACGGTGCAGTAACAGCCGATGTCATAACATCAGGACTTGCACCTGGGTAAAGTGTGACAACCTGAATGGTCGGGTAATCGACTTCAGGTAAGGCAGATACTGGCAACATACGATAGCCGACAATACCGGCTAACAGTATGGCAACCATAAAAAGAGTCGTTGCTACTGGGCGCAGAATAAATAAGCGAGACGGACCGCCACCTGTACCGTGTGTTTTTTCGGTCATTACGCTTTCTCCGCAACT
This sequence comes from Proteus sp. FME41, assembly GCF_014897315.1. GTDB lineage: Bacteria > Pseudomonadota > Gammaproteobacteria > Enterobacterales > Enterobacteriaceae > Proteus. The sequence continues at coordinate 126,111 of NZ_JABUYL010000004.1, forward strand.
ACACGGTCGTTTTCTTTATTTTTGGGTGCAGTGGGTGTCACGATATCGACTTTCGCACCTTGTGTTAATCTATCTACACCGTCAGTCACAACACGCTGATCTGCGGATAAACCAGAGGCTATCACCACTTTCTCTGCATTTTGTAAGGCGACTTCAACACGCAATTTGCTCACTTTGTTTTCATTATCCACAACCCAAACAAAGTGGCCCTCATTGCCCATTTGCAGTGCTGCATTAGGAATAACAACGGCTTTTTCTAATACCGTGACATAAAGGCGCACATTGACAAATTGATTCGGAAACAGTGTTGTTTCTTGCTGAGGGAAGCGGGCTTTTAACTTAATAGTGCCGGTGGTTGCGTCAATTTGATTATCAATACTAAACAGTGTGCCTTGTGCTAATTCAAATTGATTATTTCTATCTAACGCGGTGACTGGCAAGTCAGCATTATTTTTACGTGCTTGAATGACCTTTGCTAAATCTTGTTCTGGCAATGTGAAAAGTACATCAACAGGATCCATTTGATTGATAACAACAATAGGTGTAGATGAACCACCAGAAATATAGTTACCGACATCAACTTGTTTTAACCCTACGCGACCTGAAAGAGGGGCAGTAATTTTGCTGTAGGTTAATTGCAATAGAGCATTACTGATCGTGGCTTCATCAATCCGAATACTGGCTTCAGATTGTTTCACTAACGCTTGCTGATTATCTAATTCTTGCTGTGAAACTAAATGTGTTTTCGCTAATTTTTGATAACGCGCTAAATCAAGACGGGCATTGGCTAATGTTGCTTGATCTTTTGCAAGTTGTCCTTTGGCTTGGGCTAATTGTACTTCAAAAGGGCGGGCATCTATTTCAGCTAATAAATCACCTTTTTGAACCTGTTGGCCTTCTGTGAAGTGTAATGCCATTAATTGCCCTTCAACACGACTTGTTACGGTCACACTGTTGGTTGCTTTGACTGTTCCTAAAGCAGATAAAAATTGCGGGACATTTTCTTGTGTTGATATTGCCACTTGAACGGGAGGCATTGGGGGGCGGCGTGATCCGGATGTGTTTCTATTTTGTGAGCTTGTCGCTTGTGACCCTTTATTTTCAGGTGGCATTGTTTTTGCTGCATTAAATTGCCAATAGGCGTAAGCACCTGCGGCGGCGACGATTAAAGCGATAATGAGAGAAACTCTTTTTTTAGCATTTTTATTTTTATTCATTACTTTTGTGATCCCACTGGCAACTAGCTAATCAGAAATACTGAAATGAAATTTTGGAATAGTGACATTCTACCTGTTTCTTCATCGTTAAAAATGGAGGAAATATGGAAATTAAGTCAAGGAATGTGTTTTGTTGGTGCTATTTTAAGCAGTCAAAACAAATCGTCGTGAGTATTATTTTATCAGTGTAATTTAATCAACCTTAGTTTATTAAAAAATGAACAAACAATAGCGTAGCTTAATTGTTTATATAGGGATAATTAAGTGGAAAATAATTTATTGATAATCAGTAAGTTATTTTGCTTGATGTTTTTTTAATCGCATAACTATTTTGTACAAATGCCTGTAACTATGATAAAACGCAATAGTTAGTTATAATTCTTAGATAATTATGCTTTCCAGTGATAGAATGCCAACCTTGTTTTTCTCTGTGTTTGATCTCTTTTCAAAGAATAACAATCCAGTATGAAATTCACCGAGCGTTAACTCTGTCTTAAAATAATCATTTTTGTAAAAATTAGCCTAAATATAAAGGCGTAATAGAATAACTAGAGGTTTTTAGTGTCAACTGCAAACACACCTGATGATGGGCAAAAACCGAGTCTGAATGCATTTAAACAGCCTCGTGCGTTTTATCTTATCTTCTCAATCGAATTATGGGAACGTTTCGGCTATTACGGTCTGCAAGGGATCATGGCCGTTTATCTGGTTAAAATGCTGGGAATGGGTGAGGCGGAAGCTATCACTGTTTTTGCTGCATTTACCGCGTTAGTTTATGGTTTTGTTGCTATTGGTGGATGGCTTGGAGATAAAATCCTTGGTACAAAAAGGGTTATTATTCTAGGTGCTATCGTATTAGCAATTGGTTATGCCATGGTCGCGTTCTCTGATCACGATAAAGATGTGATTTATTGGGGACTCGCAACTATTGCAGTTGGTAATGGCTTATTTAAAGCTAACCCGTCATCATTATTGGCAACCTGTTATGAGAAAAACGATCCGCAATTAGACGGTGCATTTACGATGTACTATATGTCTATTAACGTCGGTTCTTTCTTATCAATGTTAGCAACTCCGTGGTTAGCCGCTAATTATGGTTGGGATGTTGCGTTTGCATTAAGCGTTGTAGGTATGCTGATCACCTTAGCAAACTTTATGGTTTGTCGAGGTTGGATCAAAGATAAAGGCTCTAAGCCCGATTTTGAACCGCTTAATTATTCAAAACTGATGCTAACGCTGGTGGGTATTGTTGCATTAGTTGCGATATCAACTTGGTTGTTACACAACAATGAAGTGGCAAGTTGGTCTTTAGCCATTATTTCATTAGGTATTATCCTGATTTTTGCACGTGAAACCTTCATGATGAAAGGTGCCGCTCGCCGTAAAATGATTGTGGCATTCTTACTGATGGTTGAGGCGGTTGTCTTCTTTGTTCTTTACGATCAGATGCCAACATCTTTAAACTTTTTTGCTATTCATAACGTTGAACACTCGCTCTTAGGTTTCAGTGTTCAGCCAGAGCAATTCCAATCACTTAACCCATTCTGGATTATGCTAGCAAGCCCATTATTGGCGGCTATCTATAATTTTATGGGTGATAAATTACCAATGCCTTATAAATTCACTATCGGTATGTTTCTAAGTGCGACTGCATTCTTAGTGTTACCTTTAGGTGCAAGTATGGCAAATGAAGCGGGGATCGTTTCTTCATGGTGGCTGGTTGCAAGCTATGGTTTCCAAAGTATTGGTGAATTGATGATCTCAGGACTGGGCCTTGCGATGGTTGCTCAATTAGTGCCACAACGCTTAATGGGTTTTATTATGGGTGCTTGGTTCTTAACTTCGGCAGCCGCTGCGATTATTGCGGGTAAAGTGGCAAGCCTAATGGCCGTACCTGAAGATGTACAAAGTGCACATGCTTCATTAGAAGTTTACAGCAGTGTCTTTTTACAAATCGGTATTGTGACGGGTATTATTGCAATCTTAATGCTACTTACTGCACCTATGTTGAGTAAAATGACACAGTAATGAGTGTTAGTAAAAAACTTACATTTGAATAAATAAAGGATACCTTGAGTATCCTTTTTTGTTTAAACGAGTCAATAGAATATGGGTAACATCCTATTTTTAATAAAAAAATACCGCCCAATCAGAGCGGTATGACATAAGGTGATACTTGTAGAGTTAATTGATAATGCTTTAACTTGTCACTTTATCAACTGCCAATGCAACGTTTTTCTCACGAGTGGCTGGCGTTATGGCTGTCCAACCTTTATAGGCTAGAGGTAAATAGGCGACAGCAATTGCCAATAATGATACACCAGCAACATAATACGCCCCCGCCATCGCGGTCTTTTCTAACCATGCGCCAGTTAACATTGGGGTTAATCCACCAAATACGGCATACGCCATATTATAAGCAAAAGATAATCCTGAAAAACGAATTGATGGTGGAAATGCTCTTGTACTAACAATTGGTGTTGTTGCAATCGCACCCACGAAAAAGCCCATCAATCCATAATTAAATGCTAACTGAAAACCTGACATTGCGGCATCTAAACTGCCATAGAAGTGGAATGCGGTAACAACCAATCCTCCCCATGACAATGTCATTGAAACGCGTGTTCCTAATTTATCACCAATCCAACCCCAGAAGATGCAACCTAATGTTAAGGTTAATGTTGCAACACAGTTTGCTTCTAATGAGGTTGTTCTATCAATTTTGTAGATCCCTTCAACAATCACGCTTGGTGTCATCAATATGGTGACAACGATAGCTGTGGATAAAGACCATGTTAATGCTGCTGTAATTAAACAGGCTTGTTTATGATTTTTAATCACAGAAACTACAGGCATTTCTTGGGCTAAGGCTTTTTTTGCTGCCATCTCTTTAAAGATAGGCGTTTCTTGTAAGAAGCGACGCAAGTAAACAGAAATTAAGCCAAAGATACCCCCCAAAATAAACGGAATACGCCATGCAAAATCATTAACTTCTTGAGTGCTATAACTGCGTTGAACAATAATGGCAACAATTGAACCTAATAAAATACCGCCGGTGATCCCTGACGTTAATGTTCCTACACCTAAACCGTAACGTTGTTTTGGTGTATGTTCTGCAATAAAAACCCAAGCACCCGGCATTTCACCACCAATGGCTGCACCTTGCATAATACGCATTAATAACAACAATAAAGGCGCTGCAACGCCAATACTGGCATAAGTTGGCAATAAACCGATAATTAATGTTGGAACAGCCATTAAGAAGATACTTAAGGTAAACATCCGTTTACGGCCAATAATATCACCGTAGTGTGCCATAATAATGCCGCCTAAAGGGCGAGCAAGATAGCCAGCTGCAAAAATACCTAATGTTTGCATTTGTGCGATAAAAGCGTTATCACCCGGAAAGAACAAGTGGCTCAATGTTTTCGTAAAGAACACGAAGATCACGAAATCATAGAACTCCAGAGTTCCTCCTAGTGAGGATAAACCCAACGTTTTATAGTCGTTGCGGTTCAAGGGTCTTGCCGTAGGTTGACTCAACGGCTGAGTGGAGTGTGATGTCATAATAACAACCTATAATAATCATCGTGATAAAAAATAATAACTCAGACGATCACATGTGAATTCTTTTAAAATTAACGAATAAAATAGAGAGAAAATAAATAACATTAAATAGTTATTTATAGGCTATTTATGCGAAAAAGAATAATGTTGTGATGATGCTTTAAGTTATAACAGGAAGCGCTTAATGATGTAAATAGGCGATTTTAAAACAACATCATTAACTATTTAATTGGTCTTTTTTAATTTTATTGTGATGATGTTGTTTGCGGTGTGGAGTTTAACTCTTTAATTTACTACTTTAGTGATATTTAATAAAAATATTATTTTTGTTGTTAATTCACGTAAATTTAATATTTTTAAATAAAATAGACGCTATATTGAATATATTCATTATAATCTAAATGAGATATTAAATAATAAGTTAACCTTAAAATTTATTTATTATTTTTTGTAAATAAACTTATTATTAGATAATTAAGAAAGTTATTCTTATTAATAGTGAAAGATATGATCTGACAGTAAATAGATTATTAGCATATTCTACTGTATGTTAAAAACCACCTCAATGATTTATTATTTCAATTATTGTGACTTTATTGAATTTAAATGCCAATAAAATTAATTTATATAATCACTGTTATGTGTTTTTATGCATAGTGTGATTTTTTCGGATTAACGTGAGAAATTGAAAATAAAAACAAAAAGAGGCATCAAAAAAGCTATTCTTGGTTATAATTACATCAGGAAGTCAATTGATATGTCGGAGGATTTATGGTCTCTATCTCAATGAGTGCGGTTCTCTTAGCTGCAATTGTTCTGTTTGCCTCACTTTCTATCATCGCATTAGGTGGGGGGTTAGTATTAAAAAATATGCTTAATACCACCAACCAAAACAATACCTATTTACTACGTGCTTCTGTTAAAAAGACGTTTATCACCTCTCTCGCTGTTGCATTACTGCTTATTTACTTTTACCTCTCTACAACAGCTTAGTTTGGCCTGATGTATTAATGAAAATAAAAACGCCACTGTATATTATTGACAGTGGCGTTAGTGTAATCAGAATTATTTTAAACTAAGAAAATAGTCGCTAATCCTAAGAAGATAAAGAAACCACCGGTATCGGTAATGGCAGTTATCATCACACTTGAACCAATCGCGGGGTCTTTACCAAATTTAATCATCGTCATCGGTATTAACACGCCCATCATGGCCGCCATTAATAAGTTAAGTATCATTGCCATGGTCATTACCGCACCCATTGCAAGGTCGCCATAAAGTAAGAAGGTGACAATACCCATTATCCCTCCCCACACTATACCGTTAATTAAGGCAACCCCAAGCTCTCTTAAAATCAAGAAAGAGAAGCTTCCTGTTTGAATTTGGTGTAGTGCTAATGCTCGCACAATCATTGTAATGGTCTGATTACCAGTGTTACCCCCAATACCCGCAACAATAGGCATCAGTGCTGCAAGTGCAACTAACTGTGAAATGGTATCTTCAAAGACACCAATAACACGAGAGGCAACAAATGCAGTACACAAGTTAATCGCAAGCCAAGTCCAACGTGTTTTAACCGCTTGTCCAACGGGAGCAAAAACATCCTCTTCAGGGCTTAACCCCCCCATACGACGAATATTGGTGTCGCTTTCTTCATGCATGTTATCAACGATATCTTCAACGGTTAATCGCCCCATGAGAAGACCATTGCTATCAACAACTGCGGCTGAAATTAAGTCATAACGTTCGAACGCACCTGCCGCATCTTCGCCTTTTTCTTCAGGCATAAAGCTCACGGTATCTGTTTTCATTACATCTGAGACAAGTTTGTCAGGAGATTGCGTTAAAACGGTAGTTAATGGAAGCTCACCCAACAGATGGTTTTTATTATCAATAACGAAGATTTTATCTGTTGCTTCAGGAATAGAGCCACGTTGACGTAAATAGCGTTGTACCGTTTTTAACGTTACATTGCCACGTACGGTCACGAACTCGAAATCCATCATTTGACCCACACTGTCTTTGGGGTATTGAAGGACTTCTCTGATCCTATTACGCAGGCTTGGTTCTAAATAGGTAAGAAGACGACGCATCGTATCACGGGGTAAGTGCTCTGCGATGTACGCTTGCTCATCCACATGTAATGTGGCGACCGATCGTAATAACTCACGGTCTGTCATATCTTTAATTAAGCTGTCCCAAACGGCGACAGAGGCTTCGACTAAAACAGCACCACGTTCATTATTATCAACCAAATGCCACAACGCGAGACGTTCGTCATAGGGGAGGGCTTCAAGAATATCTGCAATATCTGCCGCGTGTAGATCTTGCAGTAATTCTCTAACTGTGGTGATTTTTTCATGAAGTTCATGGTGGCTCAGCCTATCATTTTCACTTGCTTCACCTAAAACGGTTTCAACAAAATGATCATCTTCGAGAAAGATGCTCAAAATTTGCTGACGCAGGTGTGCCACTTTTTGTGAATACGGATTGATGGCAGCCGCAGTATCATTGTTGATAGCTGTTTGAGACATGTTATTCCTTTTTAATTCTTACGAGGGAGATAACCATTGACGCTAATTATTCCATTTTAGGATGATTATCGGTCTTCTCCGTATAAAAAATATGAATCTTGAACAATGTTGTGTTAGTGATGTTCATATTATGGTCACAAATCAAACCTATGTTGTTATGTGATTGTTGTTGTATGATAGATGCAACAAAAGACGCATTGGCTAGCGTCTTTTTCTGTATAATATCATATTGTTAAGTAGATTCCTCTTTTATATCCAGTTTCCAGCCCGGAACTGACTGCCAATGCTCTTGTTCTTTTTCTAAATCCAATACCATCAAGGTGTTATCGGAAAGATATTTAGCAGGAAAATAAAGTGTCCAATGGTTTTCATCGGTCACTAAACGTAAAGATGTAGGTTTTGTCGTCGATTGTCGCTGATTATTAAGTAAAGTTGCTAATCTTAGTATTTGTACGAGTGGGAAATATTGTTTTTTCTTATAAAGATTAAATTTCGGTAACTCATCAAGCTTAATCCCTTTTCGGTGATAGCGAACTAAGGTGGTTAATAATAGCTGTTGCTCTTGATTGAAACCTGGCAAATCGGTATTTGAGAGAATATAGGCAGAATGACGATGCAAACCACTTAAATTAATACTTAATCCCACCTCATGTAGCATTACCGCCCACACCAAAATAGCTTCTAAATCAGGGCGCACAAGTTTAGGGTTTTGTTGTGCCCATTGCTCGTAAAGAGATTGCATTGTTGCCAGTACACGCTTAGCTTGTTCTCTATCAATATTATAGTGCTCAGCAAGGCTTTTGGCTGTACGTTGGCGAATATCTTGATGACGAAATCGGCCTTCCATTTCATACAGCACACCTTCACGTAATGCACCATCAGACAGGTGTAGTGCTTTTAATCCTAATGAATCAAAAATACCGCATAAAATCGCCAAACCGGGCACAAAAACGTGTTTGCGTTCATCGGATAATCCAGGAAGAGCGATATCTTTAAATTTTTTAAATCGTAAAACGTGTTTAGTGAGCATCAGTAGGCGCTCAGGTGTAATAACACCGTCTTTTTCACCAAACTCGATTAATATTTCATGTGCGGCTTTGATAGTTCCTGATGCCCCTAGCGCCACATCCCAACCCGTCATTTTATATTGCCATGCGATTTTTTCCATTTTGCGCGCTGCTTTTTCTCGTGCTTTACGAAAAGCAGATTCACTTATTTTTTGTTCAGGAAAAAATTGACGACTAAAACTGACACAGCCCATGCGCTGGCTTTCAATTAAGATAGGTTCGAAGTTTTCACCAATAACTAATTCTGTTGAACCACCACCAATATCAATAACCAGTTTTCGCCCTTTTTCAGACTGTGTATGCTCAACACCCATAAAAATTAGTCGGGCCTCTTCATGGCCTGAAATAATCTCGATAGGGTAAGGGATCACATCTTTAGCGCGTTGAAGAAAGACTTTGGCATTAGTGGCAACACGTAATGTATGTGTTCCTACTACGGTCACATTTTCGGCAGGAAAACCCTGTAACCTTTCAGCAAAAAGAGAAAGAGCAGAAAGCCCTCGTAACATAGACTCTTCGCTTAATTCGTTATCATCGTTAAGACCATCAGCAAGATATACGCGCTGCTTTAAACGGCTTAATACTTGCAATGCACCATTAACAACACGCGCAATAATCATATGAAAACTATTAGAACCGAGGTCAATAGCGGCAATTTCTAAAGGACGTGGTGAAGAGTCATCTTGTGATAAAGGCATAAAATTACGCTCGTGATCCTGGTTGTTCTAATAATTTAATATATTCATAGACGGCAAGCTGGGAACGGATTTTACGTTTATTCCCACGAGGAACATAGCTATTTGTTAAGTCTTTATCAATATACCGTGCTTTTACGGTGTCATTAAATTGAATATCCAGTATATCAAGAACACGTTGTTTCAGTTGAGGATCAAGCAAAGCGACAGCAACTTCAATACGATAGTCTAGATTTCGCGTCATCCAATCGGCTGAAGATAAGAAGATTTTCTCATCACCTTTATTGGTGAAAACATAAACGCGATCGTGCTCTAAAAAGCGATCAACAATGCTGGTCACTTGAATGTTTTCACTAAATCCCGGTTGATTAGGGACTAAAGAGCACATACCACGGACTAAAAGCCGAACTTTTACGCCCGCTTCTGATGCGTCATAAAGGCGATTAACTAATTCTTCATCCACTAAGTTATTCACTTTTAATGTAATACCTGCGGGGTGTCCGGCTTGTGCGCTGTGGATTTCATTAGTAATAAGCTGATTTAAAAGGGTACGTGAATTTTGAGGTGACACCATCAAATGTTCAAAAGTCACCGGACGATACGGGTTTTCAATAAAGCTAAAGACACGACGTACTTCATTGGTAATTTCAGTATTCGCAGTTAATAGTGAATAATCCGTATAAAGACGCGCTGTTTTCTCGTTGAAGTTCCCAGTACCAATATGGGCATAACGAATAATTTCACCCTCTTCTAAGCGAGAAATAATAAATAATTTCGCATGAATTTTTAAACCAGGAGCAGAGAAAATAACGTGAACTCCCGCTTCTGTCAGACGTTTTGCCCAATGAATATTCGCGGCTTCATCAAAACGCGCTTGTAACTCAACCACCACGGTCACCCGTTTACCGTTGTGTGCGGCGTGGATCATGGAATCAATAATTCGTGAGTCTTTAGCCACACGATAAATATTAATTTTAATTGAGATAACACTAGGGTCAAAAGAGGCTTGGCGCAGTAATTCTAGGACATGCTCAAAAGTATGGTAAGGATAATAAAGTAAAACATCTCGCTCACGTATGGCGTCAAACCCATTACGGAAATTATCAAACCAAACATGACGTAAACGCGGAATAATTTTATTTAATAGAAACTTACTTCCTTCATTTGGGAAGTTAATAAAATCTTTAAAATTATGATAACGCCCCCCTGCAATAACAGAGTCATTATTTGATAACCCTAGCTTACTGCGCAGTAAAGCCACCATTTCATCAGGCATGTCACGTTGATAAACAAAGCGTACTGGCTCTGCGGTAAGGCGTTGTTTTAACGTGGATGACATCATTTCAAGTAAACTTGATTCCATTTCTGTCGCAAGATCGTACTCTGCATCTCGCGTCATTTTCATAGAATAAGCATTCAATGAGTCGTAATCAAAAAAGCCTTTAAACACCTCATCTAGGCAGTAACGTAAGATATTATCCAATAAAATCATGGATTTTTTCTTACTGCGACCTTGGTCTGTAGGCAGGATAACAAAGCGAGGAACTTTATCTGATGGAATTTCTAACAAGGCATAATGAATTATTTGCCCTTGTGCAATTTCAACGGCTAAATAGGTATAGTCATCTTTAAGAAATTCAACCAAATTAGTTTCTGGGTTAATCAAAATAGGGGTGATGTGTTTTCTTAAGTTTTGGCGGAAATATTGACGTAACCAAATTTGCTGATTAGGCGAGATTTGACGTTCATTAATTAAAAATATTTGGTTTCGTGCCATTTCAAGTAACAAATCGTTATATAACGCATCAAACTCTTGGTCTGCCTTCGCTACTTTAGACTGGATTTTTTTTATAAGATGGCGGGCATGACTTGATGCAGAGCGAGAACCTCGTTCTTCATTAATTAAAATACGGCGTTTTACATCTGCGAAGCGGACTTTATAGAATTCATCAAGATTATTTGAATAGATCCCCAGAAACCTGACTCTTTCAATTAACGGGTTTCGTTTATCAGCCGCCTCTTGTAATACACGTTCGTTAAACGCAAGCCAACTGATTTCTTTATCAACATAGAGTCGTTCCTGGGACATCTGAACTCCAACAAGGGTTAAAGTTAAATCTTAATATCTGAATAAATCAGACGTGTTGCTTAATTGTTGCACCTGGTTTGACAAAATTTTCAGGTTTTGTCTCTTTGGCTTTTTGTTCAAAGTAAGGTGCTTGGAAAGTACACATTCTAATCGCAGAACGGTAGGCACCGTTAACAAAAAACTCATCTATTAAATCACCTTCTTTTTTAAAGCCAAGCTTTTCATAAATATGAATCGCTTTAGCATTCTCTTTATCAACGATTAAATAGAGTTTGTATAAATTAAGTACAGAAAAAGCATAGTCCATCGCTAATTTTACAGCACGTGCAGCATATCCATGGCCTTGATGTGCAGGGGCAATGATAATTTGGAATTCGGCGCGACGATGAACATAATCGATTTCAACGAGCTCAACAAGTCCGATCTTAGTGCCATCACTTTCAGCAATAAAACGTCGTTCGCTTTGGTCGTGAATATGTTTTTCATAAAGGTCGCTTAACTCAATAAAAGCTTCATAAGGCTCTTCAAACCAATAGCGCATAACGCTGGCATTGTTATCAAGTTGATGGACAAACGCGAGGTCTTCTCGTTCGAGAGGACGCAGTTTTATAGGTGGAACTTTCTTACCACCGGACATAAGCACCTCGGTGAATGCATTGAATAAAAAAGAGAAAAGGGTGACATAAAAAAAGTCACGCGGGCTACAGTGTAGCACAATGTGACTTTTTATCTTAAATGAAATAGTTAATCGAGATTGTCGAATAGCGCAATATCATCAAGAAAAGCTTGATTATCTTTCATTGTTAATCGATCTTCTGCTAGCCAACGGATAGCTAATGGATAGATGCGATACTCTTCAGCTTGAATTTTTGTTTGCAATGATTGTTCAGTATCATCAGTTAAAACAGGAATACGAGCTTGAATAATCATTGGTCCACCATCAAGTTCTTCGGTGACAAAGTGAACGGTAACACCATGAAAAGAGTCTTTATTGGCTAAAACCTGACGATGAGTATGCAATCCGGGGTATTTAGGAAGCAATGAAGGATGAATATTTAATAATTTATGCTGATAATGTGTGACAAAACCAGGCGATAAAATACGCATAAAGCCCGCTAAAACCACAATGTCAGGCCGATAAGCATCAATCTTTTCAATTAATGCATTATCGTAATCAGCTCTATTATTAAATTGGTTTGGATCAATAAAATAAGCTGGAATATCAGCGTGTTTGGCGCGTTCAAGACCATAGGCATCAGCTTTATTGCTTAAGACAGCAACCACATTACCTGTGATTTTATTTGCCCTACAGGCGTCTATAATCGCCTGTAGGTTGCTGCCGTTTCCTGAAATGAGGACAACGATATTTTTCATTCACATGCTTTCATTAATTAATAATAACTTGTGCTTCGCCTGTTGCTTGAGGCGCAATCTCACCGATTAACCATGCGTTTTCACCACATTCAGCAAGATGCGCTAATGTTTTTTCAACATCATTCGGGTTAACCGCGATTAACAGCCCAACACCACAGTTAAAGGTACGATACATTTCATGTGTACTGACTTGCCCTGTTTCTTGTAGCCATTTGAAAACAAGGGGCCATTCCCAGCTTTTACTCTCGATACGTGCTTGTGTATTTTCAGGTAATACACGAGGGATATTTTCCCAAAAACCGCCGCCAGTAATATGTGCCACTGCATGAATATCAATATTTTCAATTAATGACAGCAGTGATTTTACGTAAATACGTGTTGGCGCTAGCAGATGGTCAGCCAGTGATTTATCACCTAATGGCGTATTTTCTGCTTGGGTATTGCTGACTTCAAGAATTTTTCTGACTAATGAATAACCATTAGAGTGTGGGCCACTGGATGCTAAGGCAATTAACGCATCACCAGTGTTAACTTTACTGCCATCAATGATCTCTGATTTTTCAACCACACCGACGCAAAAGCCTGCGATATCATAATCATTACCGTGATACATACCGGGCATTTCAGCCGTTTCGCCACCGACTAAGGCACAACCTGATTGCTTACAACCTTCAGCAATACCTGTCACCACACGTGCCGCAGTATCGACATCTAATTTTCCTGTGGCATAGTAATCAAGAAAGAAAAGCGGTTCTGCACCTTGAACAATTAAATCGTTGACACACATTGCGACTAAATCAATACCGATATCATCATGGCGATTTAAATCCATTGCTAAGCGAAGTTTAGTACCAACGCCGTCAGTGCCTGAAACTAAAATAGGTTCACGATATTTAGATGGGATTGCGCAAAGTGCACCAAAACCACCTAAACCTCCCATGACTTCAGGACGGCGGGTTTCTTTTACTACACCTTTGATACGATCGACTAAAGCGTTACCTGCATCAATATCGACACCGGCATCTTTATAGCTGAGAGAGGATTTGGTAGTCACGTAGAGCCCTCACGGCAAGTTGCTGTTAAGAAAAAATGTGTGCGAGCGCTATTCTAACAGGCAAAGCAATCGTTTGCGAGAATCTTCTTTCTAGGTCACAATTATTCATGTTAGTGTGGTTAAAAGCTGTGCGCTTGATCAATATCAATAGAAAAACGATGGAATGTTGGCGAAAAAGCGGTATAATCTCGCGATTTTTTTGTCAGGCTGCGTCGTACATTAGGAGAAATTATGAAGATCGTTGAGGTAAAACACCCACTCATTAAACATAAATTGGGGCTGATGCGAGATCATGATATAAGCACTAAGCGCTTTCGTGAGCTGGCTTCAGAAGTTTCTAGTCTGCTGACGTATGAAGCTACCGCCGATTTAGCAACAGAAACGGTAACGATTGAAGGTTGGTGTGGTCCGGTAGAGATAGAACAGATTAAAGGAAAAAAAATCACAGTAGTTCCTATCCTCCGTGCAGGTATCGGGATGATGGATGGAGTATTAGAAAATATTCCTAGTGCCCGAATCAGTGTAGTTGGCGTTTACCGCGATGAAGAAACATTAAAACCCGTCCCTTACTTCCAGAAATTAGCATCCAATATTGAAGAGCGTATGGCGCTTGTTGTTGACCCTATGTTAGCAACGGGTGGCTCTATGATTGCCACAATTGATTTATTAAAAAATGCGGGCTGTACTTCAATTAAAGTATTAGTACTGGTTGCTGCTCCAGAAGGTATTAAGGCATTAGAAGAAGCTCATCCTGATGTAGAGTTATATACTGCATCAGTTGATAGCCATCTCAATGAGCATGGGTACATCGTTCCAGGTCTTGGCGATGCTGGTGATAAGATATTTGGTACAAAATAATAATTAAGCCGACTTTGATAGTCGGCTTTTTTTTGGACCATTTATTTGTTCTATACTCTAAATATTTCAAGATACCACAAGGCGACAAGTAAATGAGTTGCTTGGCACATATAAAAATATGTGACTAGCGTGAATGAGCCTAGTCAACAATGCGGTAACTTGAAGTATGACGAGTATAAAGTTAAAAACACAAACCAATTTTACATTCATATTAAAGAGAGGTCGTCAGCATGACTCGTCGTGCAATCGGGGTAGAAGAGCGCCCACCATTATTACAAACAATTCCGTTGAGCCTTCAACATCTGTTTGCAATGTTTGGCGCCACCGTACTTGTGCCAATTTTATTTAAAGTTAATCCGGCAACAATATTGTTATTTAACGGGATCGGAACCCTGCTTTATCTCTTTATTTGTAAAGGACGCATTCCTGCTTATTTAGGTTCAAGTTTTGCGTTTATCTCGCCAGTGCTTTTACTTTTACCTTTAGGGTATGAATTAGCGCTTGGGGGATTCATCGTTTGTGGTGTGTTATTTTGCCTTGTGGCTGGCATTGTCAAAATAGCAGGACGAGGCTGGATTAATGTGATGTTTCCGCCTGCGGCAATGGGCGCAATCGTTGCCGTCATCGGGCTAGAGTTAGCTGGAACTGCGGCAGGAATGGCAGGATTATTACCCAGTGCAGATGCACCCGTTGATAATCAAACATTACTTATCTCTATGGTGACTTTAGGCGTTACCATTTTGGGCTCTGTGATGTTTAGAGGATTTCTTGCTATTATTCCTATTCTTATCGGTGTCTTAGCCGGTTATGCACTCTCTTTCTTTTTGGGCGTTGTGGATATTACGCCAATTAAAGATGCCAATTGGTTTGCACTGCCCACGTTTTACTCTCCGCGATTTGAATGGAGTGCCATCTTTATTATTTTGCCTGCTGCATTAGTGGTTATTGCAGAACACGTTGGTCATCTTGTTGTGACCGCTAACATTGTAAAGCGTGATTTAATGAAAGACCCTGGCTTACATCGTTCTATGTTCGCAAACGGTTTTTCTACTATTATTTCAGGTTTCTTTGGTTCAACACCAAATACAACGTATGGTGAAAATATTGGTGTAATGGCAATCACCAAAGTTTACAGCTCATGGGTTATTGGGGGCGCGGCAATACTCGCCATCTTGTTATCTTGTGTTGGTAAATTAGCCGCGGCGATAGCTGCAGTGCCTGTTCCTGTGATGGGGGGCGTGTCTTTACTGTTGTACGGTGTTATTGGTGCATCAGGTATTCGTGTCTTGTTAGATTCAAAAGTCGATTATAACAAACCACAAAATTTAATATTAACGGCCATCATTTTGATCGTGGGTGTGAGTGGTGCGTCCATTCAAATTGGTGCTGCTGAATTAAAAGGTATGGCTTTAGCGACGGTTGTAGGTATCGTGTTAAGCTTAATCTTTAAATTAGTGAGCATTGTTCGCCCTGAAGCAGAATTAGTCGATAACACGGTAGAATCAGTAAGTGGCACTGCTAATAAAAAATGACCGTTTAAGTCAATCAAAAGTCATATGCTGAAATTAATAAAAAAGGTGGATAATATCCGCCTTTTTTATTGTACTTTGTTTTTATGTTAATATGAAAAACTAAGATTTTTGTTGTTTTAAGTATTTAAAACTTAGAAAAGCATTATTTATTCAATCATGATATTTATTTAAATAAAATAAATAAGACAATGGTTGTATGTTTTTATACGAAATAGGCATTTTATCTGCTGTTTGAGTGGTCTTCATTTTAAGGTTGGTAAAGTCTCTGAAAGGGTATAACGCAATTTATGGAAAAGCTCATTGAAATTTATGATTTCATTGTTTCAAAGCAGATATTCACCACAATATTCTTAGTTATCGTATTGCTGGTGGTGTGGTTTCTCGCCAAAATGATATTCCGACGAATAGTGAAGCGTTTACTCTTTTTATTTACTGAGCTTTCGGATGAAGAGACCATCGAAGACATCGCTAAAAAAAGTGCATCTATTGTTGCTGTCACGTTAGTCCTTTATATAAACCAGTTATTACCGTCTTTTTCACCAGAGATGAATATTATCTTTGAGACGGTTGCTCGTGCTTTTATTATTATCAATATTGCATCATTGCTGAATAATGCGCTGGATATTTTTAATATTAGGCATGCAAAAAAAGCGTGGCATCGTAATAACTCGATCAAAGGTTATATTGAAATTGCTAAAATCGTGGTTTGGCTAATCTCATTTATCCTGATTATTGCACTATTTACTGAACAATCACCCCTTATTATTATCTCAAGCTTCGGTGCAATTGCTGCCGTATTAATGTTTGTTTTTCAACATACACTGATCTCTTTTGTCGCCAATATTCTTATTTCTAATGGAAAAGTATTAAAGCTTTATGATTGGATTGAGCTACCTAGTAGCAATATTAGTGGTGAGGTGATTGACATTGCATTACACACAATTACTGTGCGAAATTGGGATAATACCATTTCACGCATACCGACAAAAGACTTCCTAACCGAGAAATATACTAACTGGCAACCCATGTTTTCATCTGGAGGACGTCGGATTAAACGCAGTTTTTATATTGACCAATCTTCCATTTCATTTGCGACAGAAGAATTAGTGCTAGAGTTAAAAAATACAGCACCTCTTCGTAAAAGCATAGAAGCAATGCTTGAAGGGAAAGAAGAGGAGATGAGCGATATTAATGCATGGTTAGAAATAAAAGGAGTAACCAATTTACAGCTATTTCGAAAGTACATGTTAAATTGGATAAAAATGCGCGGTGATGTTCGCCCAGATATGTATTTAGTAATAAGAACAATGCCACCTACACCAATGGGATTACCAGTAGAGTTATATTGTTTTACTCGGGCAACAACATGGGTTGAATATGAAGAGACACAATCGGAAATTTTCGAGTATATAAATGCATCAGCAAAATATTTTAAGCTCGATATTTATCAACAGCCTTCAGGTAGCGATGTTGCAAAATTAAGATTCAGATAATAAAAATGATTAATTAAATGAAGAACATTTTCTGATTTTGCTTTAAATAATGGGAGGTACAGCGAGGTGACAAGTGGCAGGTACGAATTAATGAAGCCAACAACGCTGACACTTAACGTATAATAGTATATAAAATAAGCATATTACAGTCAGCTTGCTGTTATCTTAATCAGCTCCATGTGCTTTTTTAATATTGGTTCTGACCTTGTGAGAATTTGTGTTAGAATCACCACGTTTATTAAACTATTCAGGTGAGGTGCTTCTGAATACGCCGTCACAGCTATCATTACCACTATCTCTGCCTGATGATGAGACATTCGATAGCTTTTATGCAGGGGAAAACGCGTCGTTAGTCGCGGCTATTCGAACTGCTATTCATCAATCGCATGGCAGTTATATCTATTTCTGGTCTCGTGACGGAGGTGGAAAGAGTCATCTATTACATGCCGCTTGTGCTGAGCTTTCATTAAAAGGTGATGCTGTTGGGTATGTGCCTCTTGATAAACGAGCCTATTTTGTTCCCGATGTTCTTGAAGGTATGGAACATTTATCTTTAGTCTGTATTGATAACGTTCAATGCATTGCGGGAGATGAAGAGTGGGAACTTGCCTTATTTAACCTTTATAATCGCGTGCTAGAACATGGTCGAACATGTTTATTAATCACGGGTGATCGTCCACCTCGTCAAATAGAGTTACAACTTCCTGATTTAGCTTCTCGCCTTGATTGGGGGCAAATTTACCGTTTGCAGCCATTAAGTGATGAAGAAAAAATTCAAGCTTTACAATTAAGAGCTAAGCTTCGTGGATTTGAATTACCAGAAGATGTGGGTCGTTTTGTGTTAAAACGCCTTGATCGAAAAATGCGGACTTTATTTGAAATGCTCGATGAACTTGATCATGCTTCTATTGTTGCTCAACGAAAGCTCACTATCCCCTTCGTAAAAGATATTCTTAACCTTTAATGTAAACCCTCATCTTATTGAGGTGAGGCGAAGAATTCTACGTTTCTCAATTCCCTTTTTAAACAGAGCGATTTATCTTTGTTGATAGATAATGATAAATCATTATTTATATTTCTGTTCATCTAAATAAAAACCGCTAGCATTATAAAAAGCTAGCGGTGAGGACACACAATAAAGGAGAGGGTTAAATAATTAGTTTGCTTCTACTACTTTTACTTTTTTCTGAGGAACCATTAAGAAAATCAGATAAAGTGCAGTAATTGCTACAGTATAACCTGTAAAGATTAACCAGAATGATTTCCAGTCAACCGCGCCATTAGTGGTATATAAGTCAATAACCCAACCACTTAACATGGCACCTAAATAAGTACCAAAACCGTTCACTAAGGTCATAAACATGCCTTGTGCTGTTGAACGATATTGTAATGGGATCTCTTTTTCTAAGAACAATGAACCAGAGATATTAAAGAAGTCAAAAGCACAACCATACACAATCATTGATAACAATAAGACGATTTGACCTAATGATGTGTAGTCACCGTAAGCAAAGAAACCAAAACGTAAGATCCATGCAATCATACTAAATAAAACAATAGTTTCGATTCTTACGCGTTTTAATAACAGTGGTAGGAACAGAATAAATACGACTTCTGAGATCTGTGAAATAGATAAGAACACAGAAGGATAACGTGCAAAAAATGAATCATCAGCATTGGGTAATGCGGCAATATCTTGCAGGAATGGTACGCCAAAAGTATTGGTAATTTGCAGTACAGACCCTAATAGCGTTGCAAAGAATAAGAAAACAACGACATTTTTCTTTTTAAATACATGCAAAATATTAGAGAGACTAAATGCCACTTCTTCTGCTTTAGTTTCATTTTTATCGGCAGCTTTTGTTGCGGGTAAGAATATGGCAAATATAGCCAAAACAATAGACGCAATAGACGCAACAAAGAGTTGATGATAGCTATTGCCCAAACCTAAGAAGCTAATAACCCACATAGCAGCGATAAAGCCGACAGTACCGTAGACACGGATTTTTGGAAAGTAGTTATTTGGCTCTAAATGTTTTTGTTCTAACAGTTCAAAAATAATACTGTTTGCCATTGAGATACTTGGCATAAAGAAGATTAAATGCAGAAGTGTTGCAAAAAAGAGGGTGGTTACCGTCGTCATCTGCGACATTAACACTAAAGCGAGTGCAGAAAAGATATGCAGGGTAATAAACACTAATTTACGGTTATTTATTTTATCTGCAATAAATCCCATGATGACAGGTGCGATAAGGGAGGCTAGTCCAAGGGCACTGAAAATAAGCCCAACATCACTACCTTTAAAATGCAGTTCACCAAAGAGGTATGAGGCAAATGTGACAAGCCAAGAACCCCATATAAAGAACTGGAGGAATGAGACAAGTTTTAATCTAAGTACGATATTCGTACGATATTCATCTGTTTTCCTAATTAGCCTAGCAATCACCTGACACCATAATGATGATTGGTTAGTTTTAATTGCCCATAATGTTGGCTATAACGTTGTTTATTTCACATACACCTATAACTTCATTCCACACGGGGTCATTGTCATTAAGTTAAAAGCTAACAACAAAAGAAGAGATAGCGTAAATAACAAATTGAAAGCTTATTGCTGTGTTGTAGTATTGTTTAAATTGTCTATTTTTTGTTAATTTCTTTCTTGGATGATAATGAAAAAATAGAATGGCAAAAATTTATTGTCTATCAATTCTGCTATCATATTTTCTGATGTCCATGATATGTAGGAACGCATTTGTGTAAAGAGACTTGAGTCACAATATAAATGAAACGCATGATTATTTTTTTCTTTTAAGGGTGACTTATTACGAAATAGTGTGATCTTTATAGACTTTTCAAAAACCGATGATTTCTTAGTTATAAAAAAAATGAAATTGAGATGAAATATTTTGAAAGGAGAATGTAAGTTGCTTTTTTCTATTGTAGAAATAAGAAACATTTTACCAATGATGATATTTACAAATTAATAACATTTAATGTGTTGTTTATTACTTGAGAAAGAGAGTAAACGGTTGCGAGGCCAATAGGAAAATAAACAGGTAAAAAGCCCATATTTATCTAGTCACGCTATTATGCAGTGTAAATAAGGGCTTTATTTGAAAATGTTAACTCAATAGCGCTTTCACTTGCTCTGGTGGACGGCCTAAACGGGCTTTATTCCCCACAACCACAATAGGGCGCTCAATAAGCTTCGGGTTTTCATGCATAGCTTGAATTAATTCATCTTGTGATGTTTCGTCAGCAAGTTTTAACGTTTTATAGATCTCTTCTTTTGTACGCATTAACTTTCTTGCATCATCAAAACCTAATGCCTCAAGAAGGGCTTTGAGCTCTTTGACAGAAGGCGCGGTATCCAAATAGTGAATTACCTCTGGTGTTATGTGCATTTCTTCTAATAAATGTAAGGTTTCACGGCTTTTTGAACAGCGTGGATTATGATAAATCGTCACTTTCTTGGTCATGTTGTCCCTTATTTGAATTGGCTGTCTCTTTGCTGAATTTTTCTTAACTGATCAATACGTGCATCAAAGCGAGCTTGGTCATTACTGCCTAGTTTAACTTGTCTGCTTGCATCACCTAAATACCGAATCGCTGTTTCAAAGTCTCCTCTGAGTGCTAAATCTTCGGCATAAGCGGCTAATTCATGGGCTCTATCACCTTGTTTGGCTGAATTTTCTGCCATTAACTGCCAACCGATAGGATCATTGGGGTTATCAAAGGTATAACGATAAAGTAGGCGATTAGCCTCGTTATATTGCTTGTTATGCATATACGCATTGGCTAAATTGGCAATAATAACGTTATTATTTGGTTTTTGTTTTAATGCTAATTGTAGCCTTGCTACGGCATCGCTTGCCCGATTTTGCTCTAAATCGATATCCGTCATCGCATCAATAAACCAAAGATTATTAGGCTCTTTTTCTAACATAGGAGCCAGTAATTTTCTTGCTTCATCAAATTTACGATCACGAGAATAAATCAGTATTTGTGCATAATTAGCGGCAGATTTTTCAAGAGTAGTCCCTTGCTTAAACTGATCCAGTGTAGTTTGCAATGCATTATCTGATGCAGGTGTTTTGTTTAGCATGGTGAATGCACGCATTTTTGCAAATAGAAAATCGGCTGACTGAGGAAGTTGGCGTGCAGGATATTGGCTGGCACGGCTTCTTGCATCGGATAATCGGCTATCGGGTAAGGGGTGTGTTAATAGCATCTCTGGGGGTTTAGAGCTATATCGTACTTGGTCAGCAAGAATTTGCATAAAGTCAGGCATCCCCTTAGGATCAAATCCAGCTCGGTAGAGGGTTTGTATTCCAATACGATCGGCTTCTTGCTCGTTCATTTGCGTGAACGTAATCATGTTTTGTTGCATGCCCGCCATACTCCCCGTAAAGGTTGCAAGACCTGCATTGGGGTTTGCCATAAATATCAGAATGGAACCCAGTACCCCAGCAAGCGCTAACGGTGTGGTTTTAGCCTGATCTTCAAGCATACGAGCTAAATGGCGTTGGGTCACATGTGTGATTTCATGTGCCATTACAGAGGCTAATTCACTTTCATTTCGGCTATAACGAAAGAGTGCGGAATGCAAAACAATATTTCCGCCAAAATAAGCAAAGGCGTTAATATTGGGGTTATTAACTAAATAAAAGTGAAAGGGGGTTTTGACTGAGCTGGCATTCGAAACAAGTTTTTGCCCTAAATTATTAATATAGTTAGAAAGTAAAGGGTCAAAAACTAATGGTGCACTATTTCGCAGTTGACGAGTATAGTAATCACCCATAGCAATTTCTTGATTGATGCTTAGTGTCGATCCTGCGGTGGTTCCCATATCAGGTAGAGAATCTTCAATATCAATCGCTGCATGTGCGGGTATTACTGATGTTGATAGCAACGCAGAAACAAGAAGCGCGACTAATGGTTTTTTAAGTCTGAGTTTCATACAACTGTATCCTGATAGCTATCTTAACGAAAAATTAATAATTAATGATGTATGATAGCAAAACCTAACGTAAAATCTGTCAAAAGATTATTGCTTATGTAAATGAATACATATAGCTCTATTATTCTGATTATTATAAAGGATCTTTATTTTCATGCTGGACTTGCTTGTTCAATGGTATAAACGCCGATTTGCTGATCCACAAGTTATCGCCCTTGTGGTTATCTTAATTGCAGGCTTTTTAATTCTGTATTTTTTCAGTGGCATACTGGCTCCTTTGCTAGTGGCAATTGTGCTTGCCTACCTTTTAGAATGGCCAACTCATTTACTTGAAAAATTAGGTTGTGCTCGTATTTGGGCTGTATCGATAATTCTGACACTCTTTATTGGTATTAGTGCCATTGTTATTTTGATTTTAGCACCCACCGTCTGGCAACAGGGCATGACACTGATTTCAGATATCCCAAATATGATCAATAAGTTCAATGCATTTGCTCACGAATTACCTGATCGTTTTCCTGCACTAATGGATGCGGGAATTGTCGATATGATGGCAGAAAATTTACGCAGTAAGTTCTCAACAGTGGCAGAGTCTGTCTTAAAAGTCTCTTTAGCCTCGTTAATTGGTATTATTACACTTTCAATCTATCTTATTCTAGTTCCTTTAATGACCTTCTTTTTACTAAAAGATAAGCAGCAAATGCTAAATGCAGTGCGCCGTGTTTTACCGAAAAACAGAATATTAGCGGCACAAGTATGGATAGAAGTGAATCAACAAATTACCAATTATATTCGCGGAAAAGTCACCGAAATGGTGATTGTAGGTATCTTTACTTATTTTGTTTTCGCCTTTTTTGATTTGCGCTATTCCGTATTGCTTGCCGTAATAGTTGGTGTTTCTGTTTTGGTGCCTTATGTTGGTGCTGTTTTAGCAACTATTCCGGTTATTGTGATCGCATTATCTCAATGGGGCTTAGGTTCTGATTTCTGGGCATTATTTATTGCTTACCTTGTTGTTCAAGGGTTAGATAGCAACTTATTAGTCCCAATTTTGTATTCTGAAGCCGTGAATATGCATCCTTTGGTTATTATCTTATCAGTGATTATATTTGGTGGGATGTGGGGGTTCTGGGGGGTTTTCTTTGCCATTCCATTAGCTACATTGATAAAAGCGGTATTGCATGCACTTCCTGATGAAATTGCGAATGAACAACATATCAAGAAAAGTTAAATGAATTGAGTTAACAAAAAACAGACAGTGTAAACTGTCTGTTGTCTTATCAAGAGCAGGCATCTATTACGGATGCTGGGTGAGATAATCGAGAACGACTTGATGGTGGTTACTGGTTTTAAAGCTATCGAAAACGTGTTCAATCATCCCGTTTTTATCAATTAAGAAAGTAGTACGATGAATCCCATCGTAAGTTTTTCCCATAAACTGCTTTTCCCCCCAGATACCAAATTCTTCAGCCACTTTATGATCTTCATCTGAAAGCAATGTGAAATTTAACATCTCTTTTTCAG
Source organism: Proteus sp. FME41 (assembly GCF_014897315.1). Lineage (GTDB taxonomy): Bacteria > Pseudomonadota > Gammaproteobacteria > Enterobacterales > Enterobacteriaceae > Proteus. The sequence goes on from NZ_JABUYL010000004.1 coordinate 150,078, forward strand.
CGAAACGAAAAAGCTTTTCTGATTTATCTGTGCTTATGCCCAATACTTCCACTTTGGCTTTTTTCAATGCGTCCATTTCATCACGTAAGCCACAAGCTTGAGTCGTACAGCCTGGTGTCATTGCTTTAGGATAAAAATAAACAAGCACACGTTGACCCGCAAAATCAGATAAATTAATCATTTCTCCATCTTGGTCGGGCAGACTGAATTGAGGAGCCTTTTCACCGGCTTTTAATGGGTTCATTAGGTCATTCTCCATTTTTTACTGTTTCATCATCAGACTATTTACGATACTTATTGTGCCTTGAGCATTTAGCTCTGTACATAATTGATTGAATTTCTCATTAATGACAAGACCATGATCATCTAATGGATTATGCGCCGTAATTTGTATCTCTAAACGGGCGGGTGTTCCATCTTCTGATGGGTGCGTTTTAGAAATTAATTCTGCAAGATTAAAATTATGTTGGCTAAATAAATTAGTAAAACGTTCTACAATACCAGGTGCATCTTCAATATCGACCTTTGCTGCAATCGTAGAAGGGTAAGTAATGGGTGTGCCATTGGTTGTTCTTTTCATGACGGTCAATAAATCAAGTTCTGCACTTTTAATGGGTAACAATGCTTCCAATTGCGCGATAGCATTCCAGCCACCTGAAAGTAGCATGATAAACGTAAACTCTTGACCAAACATCGCAAGTCGGCTGTCCTCGATATTACATCCGCATTGGCTGACTAATTGTGTGATGGTATCAACAATACCGGGACGGTCAGCGCCTAATGCAGTAATGACGAGAAAATGTTTATCAGGTATGGGCAAAATAAGGTTCCTTTTGACTTTCAGTTTATTCTTAACAGGTAAACACAAAATTTGATTTCTGCCAAGATCCCTTGCTCACTATCTTTAATTATTATATCTCTTTAACTCACATCAAAGAATATTAGCAAATTTCATTAGAAACCTAGAGTTAAGTAGTTTTCAATAGAGCAATGAATGAGTACCATTGAGTATAAGTCTATCTCGGAGCAATGATTATGGTGAGTAACAAATTTAATTTTACAGGCAGTATGGTGGCATTGGTTACGCCAATGGATGCAAAAGGCAACGTTGACCGGGTTAGTTTACGTAAATTAGTTGACTATCATATGAATGCAGGGAGTGCTGCTATTGTTTCAGTGGGAACAACAGGAGAGTCAGCAACATTAAGCCATGAAGAACATGTTGATGTGGTTTTAATGACATTAGATATGGCGGATGGACGTATTCCTGTCATTGCAGGCACAGGGGCTAATGCAACATCTGAAGCGGTTTGGTTTACTCAACAATTTGAAAATAAAGGTATTGTTGGTTGTTTGAGTGTAACGCCTTATTATAATAAACCGTCTCAAGAAGGGTTATATCAGCACTTTAAAGCGATTTCTGAAAGCACAGCATTGCCACAAATCCTGTATAATGTACCCGGTCGTACTGGATGCGATTTATTGCCAGTAACAGTTGCACGTTTAGCCAAGTTGGATAATATTGTGGCAATTAAAGAGGCGACAGGGAACTTAAGTCGGGTTAGTCAAATCCAAGAGTTAGTCAATGATGATCGTTTTATCTTATTGAGTGGAGATGACGCATCATCATTAGATTTTATGCAACTTGGCGGACATGGTGTTATTTCGGTTACTGCTAACGTTGCAGCGTCAGAGATGGTAGAATTATGCCGATTAGCAAATGCGGGTGAGTTTGCAAAAGCACGCGAACTTAATCGACGTCTGATGGACTTACATCATCAGTTATTTGTCGAACCTAATCCAATCCCAGCTAAATGGGCGTGTCAACGTATTGGATTGATTGAAGACGCCACATTGCGCTTACCTATGACTCCGTTGACATCATCAGGTCAGCAAATTGTTGAGAAAGCGCTGTTAACAGCGGGAATACTGTAAAACTTAGGGAATTTTAATGGCAACACTATTGCATAAATCAAAGATTATGAAAGTCGCGGGTCTGTCGCTGGTGGTTTTACTGGCAGCCTGTTCGAGTGATCAGCGCTATAAACGTCAGGTCAGTGGTGATGAGTCTTATTTAGAGACGGCAGGCCTAAAGAATTTAGCGATTCCAGCGGGTATGGTGTTGCCTTTACAAAATGGGGAATATGATATTCCAACCCCAAAAAGAACAGAACCTGTAGGTTTAGCGCTGGATATTCGTCCTCCTACACAGGCACTAAATTTATTAAGTGGTTCACGCAGTGAAAATAATGCGGATAACAGTAAGCTGTTGTTACCAAGCTCACCTGAAAATACAACACTGTATGAACAAGTCACGTCTATCCTAAAAGATAAAGGTGTTGCTGTTACTAAAAGTGATGCAGGACAAAAAGAAATTCAGACTGATTGGATAACATGGTTACGTGCTGATGAGAATGTACCTTTCCAAACGCGTCAGCGTTTAACTATTGCTCAATCAGGTAATGTGATTTCATTAACAGTCACTAATGAAGGTTTGCGCCAAGGCGAAACAGAGGTAACTGATCCGGCTGAAGTGAAGCGTTACAATATTTTAATGCTTAATGAATTGGTTGATGGCTTAAACCGTATGCGTAACTTAAGCGAAAATACGGCAACAAGTAATCTGCAAGGTATTATTGATGTTCAAAGTGGCAGTGATAATGCGGGACTTCCAGTCATTATTGTACGTGCGCCATTCGATGTTGTTTGGGATAGATTGCCAATCGCATTAGAAAGTGTGGGTATGAAGATGGGGGATCGTACACGTTCTAAAGGTTCAATTGAAGTGACCTATAAAGGAATGAGCAGTGCGAATTGGAGTTCGTTAGGCGTTGATAGACCAACAGTTGAAGAAGCGGATTATAAATTACAAGTGGGTGATTTGAATAACCGCAGTAGCTTACAATTTATCAGTGATAAAGGTAAGCCACTCACACAATCACAAAACGACCAAATGGTTGCTGCACTGAAAGCTGCATTTAGTAAACCGGTGAAATAAGCGTTACGCTTTATAAAATAAAGAGAAGCCGCACAAGATGAATTGTGTGGCTTTTTTTATATTTTTAATTGACAGTGCTTATCTACATCCATTTAACTCGTAGAAACTAAATTAGAAAACATTAATTAAATTCATCATTAATTGAATGCTCTTTTAATGACGGTTTTAATTTAGAGTTATTAATAATATTAATCTTAATGCAATACACTTAAAATTATGCAATATTGCGTCAATTATTATTCTTATTAAAAATAACAAAGCATTCTCTGACTATATGAAGGAGTATTTATGAGTGCGGGTGATATGGTTATTCACTTAATATTAAGTGGAATACTTATTGTAGGTGTTTATCAGTTTTATTTTTTTACTCAACGATATACATTGAGAGAAGCGAAAGTTATTAATTCACCTGTTGATGAAAAAATTCCTTTCTGGCCTTGGTGGTCATGGATATATAGCTTTCTATATTATCCTGCAATCCTATACCTCAACTGGATTATTCAAGACTCAAGACAATTTATTATGATTGTTTTTAGTTACATTGTGTTATTGGTTATGCAGATGTTTTTCTTTATTGTGTTCCCAGTTGCTACACCAGCACATTGGCGCACAATTAATCCTGGAAAAACAGCCTCAGAAAAATTTCTTAAGTTTGTTCAGTACTTTGATGATTCTTCAAACTGTTTTCCGAGTATGCACGTATCGGTTGCAACACTCACGGCCTGTCTCGCTTATGCAACGTTAGGACCATTAGTTTTCCTATTTCCACTGTTTATTGCCTTATCTTGTATGTTTACTAAACAACACTATTTAATTGATTTACCAGCAGGCGCCTTATTAGGTTGGTTTGCTTATGAAATTTATTGTTTTATTATTTAATGAAAGTTAAATATATTAAATGATACTGGTATTCTAAAAACAGAAATAGATAAACCAATAAAGATATGTCATTAATTTTTACCGATACTAATGCTTATCGCCAAATTAATATCCAATTAAACGGATATTAATTTGGTTTTTCATTTATGATTACCCCAAATAAGAGTAATAAAAACCATTCCAATGTTAACTAAAAAAAGAATATTATCTGAATTTAGGGATAATGTGGTGAGATAAGCTACGGTTATTCTTATTTTGACTTTTTATATTCCTTATATTCTGATTTTATCTAAATATTACTCACATCAATAGTAGTAACAAATTGTTATCAATTTAAACATTAAAGATTAATCAATCAAAATATAGTGGCGAATAAATTCTATTTTAGCTCAAGAAAAAATAGAGTTATTGGTACTTTATGATGGTGGTTTTTTAGTGATAATACTCACGTTTTAAAAGCTTTTTTGTCCAATCTAGAGTAGAGTAAGTGAAGCAAATTTCTTGTTAAACCTATCACATCTTTGGAGTGTGTCAGATGCAGAAAAAAGCTGAGTTGTATCGTGGAAAAGCCAAGACGGTCTATGCCACTGAATCTTCTGATTTTCTTATCCTTGAATTCAGAAATGATACATCAGCGTTAGATGGCCAACGTATTGAACAGTTTGATCGTAAAGGTATGGTAAATAATAAATTTAACCATTTCATTATGAATAAACTGGAAGAAGCGGGTATCCCAACGCAGATGGAACGTTTGCTTTCTGATAATGAAGTGCTAGTCAAAAAACTTGATATGGTGCCTGTTGAATGTGTTATTCGTAATCGTGCGGCTGGCTCATTAGTGAAACGTTTAGGCGTTGAAGAAGGTATGCTTTTAAACCCACCTATCTTTGATTTATTCTTAAAAGATGATGCGCGTCATGATCCTATGGTGAATGAATCTTATTGTGAAACCTTTGGTTGGGTGTCTAAAGAAAACCTCGCAGAAATGAAACGTCTTAGCTATAAAGCAAACGATGTCCTTAGCGAACTATTTGATAAAGCAGGACTTATTTTAGTCGATTTTAAACTTGAATTTGGTCTATTTCATGGGAAAGTTGTATTAGGTGATGAATTTTCTCCTGATGGTAGCCGTCTATGGGATAAAAACACCTTAGATAAAATGGATAAAGATCGTTTCCGTCAAAGCTTAGGCGGATTGATTGAAGCATACGAAGAAGTTGCACGTCGAATCGGTGTTTCTTTAGACTAAACACGCAAACGATTACGTAACTAGAGTGAGATATAATAAAAAGGTCAGTTTAAAAACTGACCTTTTTTTGTTCTAGCTGAAAAGTATTAAATGATGAGAAAACTTATCGTAATTCAAAGCTCTCTAATAATTGTTTAATTTCATTATTAAGTGCAAGATTATCAATGTATTGATTAATTACAGGGGTAGGTTGAATAAGTGCGTATTTACACAAAAATATTAAAAAATAACCAATATAAACATCAACCGCCGTGAGGTTTTTACCACAAATATAAGGATTAGCACTGGCTAAGCCTGTTTCTAAACAATGAAAAGCGCGTTCAAATGAGCCAAAACCTGAGGATTTTTGTTGTTCTTCATTAAGCTCAATGCCAAGGTCTTTTACAGTAAATGCAGATTCTATAGGACCCGCGGTAAAAAAGAACCAACGATAATAAGCTGCACGTTCAGGTGAATCTAATGCAGGAGCAAACCCTTTTTCAATAAATTTATCTGCTAAATAAGCACAAATGGCTGAGGTTTCAGTAACAACATGGCCATCATCAACTAATGCGGGAACTTTTGCCATCGGATTAATAGCAAGGTATTCAGGGCGATGCATAGGTTCGCCATAATCTAATTCAATACGTTGATAAGGCACATCCAATATTTTTAAGAAAAGTTCAACTGTGTTACCGCGAGATACTGTATTAGTATAAAGAATAAGTTCGCTCATGATATTTCCTTACTGTGTCGATTCACTTTATGTTTATTTGAGATGGGACAGCAAGGTGGATATTACGGGAGAGATGTGTCAGTTCTTGTCAGGAGTCCTCTCCAAGGATCTGTTTTTTCCATCGAGAGAGTAAATAATTTTTAGGATAAGGCAGGTTATCACTTAAGACTTCATAAGAAATGATCCGGTCAAGCCGAAAATGGCGATAATTTTGGCGTAATTCACACCAAGCTGCGATGACTTGTGAATATTGAAAATAACCTACGGCAATAGGCCAGATAATTCGACTACTCAATTGATTTTGTGCATCTTTATAATTGATCTTTGCTTTTCTTTCTTCACGCAAACTGAGGCGTAAATCTTTCGCAATTGTGTCATTAACTTCAATAATTTGGTTTGTGGGGACAAATAACGTATTTTGTTCAAGCAAAGCTTGATGTTGTGTAGTGACAATAGCATTGATCTTATTGATTGCTCGTACTGCCGAGTGGCTCAGTTCTTTATCAGTGTTACTTTCAACCCAACGTAATCCTAAAATAAGGGCTTCAAGTTCATTAATATCAAAGGTCAGTGGGGGAAGCAATAACCCTGATTTTAATTGATAACCAACACCCGCTTCTCCTGTAATTTCAGCCCCTTGATTACGTAAAGACTCAATATCACGATAAATCGAACGTACACTAATGTGTAATTTATCTGCCAGCACTTCTGCGGTGATGGGGTAGCGGTTTTCTTTTAAAATCTGTAATAAAGTGAGTAAGCGCTGAGTTCGTGTCATTAAGTTATCTATGCATTAGTAAGGAAAAACGATAAGTAGAGATAAGCATTTTATGATGAAACCATTCCAAAAGCAGTATTATTGCAGACGATATCTATTTACTGATCGCTATAGCGCGTTATCTATTTTACTCTGATAAGCCCTATCATTTGGCTCTCAAAAAATAGGGACTAGAATAAGCCAAAATTTTGTTATTATCTCAATGTAAGTGATAAATTTAATCATAATAAAGATAATTAGCCTATTAAAATAATGGGGATAACTTATGCGTTGGAATGATCGCCGAAGAAGCAACAATGTTGAAGACAGAAGAGGACAACCTTCCTCTACATCAGGTGGTGGTAATCTCCCTTTAGGATTAATTGCACTTTTATTACGTACAAAATACGGTTTTGTCATTATTATTGTTTTAGTGGTAGCTAGCTTTATGGGGTTTGACCTCAATTCATTAACGGGTGAAACAAATAAAGCACCACAACGCAATGAACAACAAACTGCACTTTATAATGAGGCTGCTGATTTTAGCAGTGTTGTTTTAGCAAGTACGGAAGATTTTTGGCAGGCAATTTTTGCACAAGCAGGGAAACAATATAGCTACCCTAAACTTGTGCTATACACCAATAGTACAACAACACAATGTGGTACTGGCACAAAAATAATGGGGCCTTTTTATTGCCCTGCTGACAGAAAAATTTATCTTGATCTCTCTTTTTATAATGAGATGAAACAGAGCCTTGGCGGTGGTGGTGAATTTGCCCAAGGCTATGTTATTTCACACGAAGTCGGACATCATGTTCAGCATCTATTAGGCATTACAACTCAAATGCGTGAAAAACAACAAATGGCACGCTCAAAAGCAGAAGTAAATCGATTATCCGTAAAACTAGAATTACAAGCAGACTGTTTTGCAGGGATGTGGGGACATTTTATTGCGGGTGAGGGTCGTATTGATGAAAGTGATTTATTAGCTGCCATTAAAACAGCACAAGCCATTGGTGATGACAAATTACAGCAACAACAGCAAGGTTATGCCGTACCAGATAGTTTCACACATGGCACAGCAGAACAGCGTAAAACGTGGTTTATGCGTGGATATAACAGTGGCAATATAAAATCTTGCGATACATTTGCTTCTTCGTCTTTGAACTAATACCATTCTTTGGTAAATGAAAGACAATTAACACTATAAAGAGAAAGGGTTAGGAACGAACATGAGCAATGTTGATCCCTCATTATTGATTTTACTGGTTCTCGCTGGTCTTGGTATTATTAGTCATAATATGACCGTGACGTTAGCAATGCTTGCTTTGCTAGTCATTAAAATTACACCATTAAATCAATATTTTCCGGTTGTCGAAAAATATGGCATGACTATTGGGATTTTAATTCTCACCATTGGTGTTATGACGCCGATTGCCACAGGGCGTATTTCTGGGCAAGAAGTTCTAAATTCATTTTTAAATTGGAAGTCACTATTAGCAATTGCAATTGGTATCGCTGTTTCTTGGTTAGGAGCTAGAGGTGTTTCTTTAATGAATAACCAACCTTCAACGGTGGCAGGTTTATTAGTAGGAACGGTGATTGGTGTGGCGCTGTTCCGTGGTGTCCCTGTTGGCCCTTTAATTGCAGCCGGTATTCTTTCGTTATTAATTGGTAAATCCTAGCAGTGTCACTTTCCCATTTGCATCAATATCAGCAAAAGTTAGCCCACTTAGGGCAACGGCAATTACTGCTATTAGCGGGTGATGAAACTTGGCAAACAACACAAATCAAGATGGTCACTCAGTTATGCCAAGGTGATTGGGTAACCCTTTCACCTAAACAGCCGAATGCTATTTTACCTGAGCAAGCTATTCGTCTGTTAGGGCGAGAATTTCTACATGCTATTTTTGATGCCAATGAAGAATTTAATACAGATGCTTTAGCTATGTTAACGGGCACATTAAAAGCGGGCAGTTTACTTATTTTATGTTTACCTGATATTGATAGCTGGGATAATTATATTGATAACGATAGTCAGCGCTGGAATGATACCCAAGGTGTGCTTTCAACGCCTAATTTTATGGCTTGGCTAAAAAGCATCACTTTAGATAATAGCCAAGCGATTGTATGGCAACAATCAACCCTACTTTTGTTACCTACGCTTATTGAAATTGCAGAACCTTGGTCAATTCCAAAGGGTTTACCTACCGCAGAACAGCAAATTATTTTAGATAATTTACTGGCATCCACATCTGGAGTTTGGAGTGTTATTGCACCAAGAGGGCGAGGAAAATCAGCGCTTGCAGGAATGTTTATTGAACGATATCAAGGTAATGTGATTGTTTGTGCACCGGCTAAAAATAGTACGGATGTTTTATCCTCACACACTAACAAAACCATTTCATTTTATTCGCCAGATAATTTAATAGCACTGTGTATTAATGATGAAATTCGATGCGATTGGCTGATTATTGATGAGGCAGCTTCTTTACCTATTGCACAATTAATTAGGTTGTGTGGCTATTTTCCTAACGTGTTAATGACAACCACTGTACAAGGATATGAAGGAACAGGACGTGGTTTTATACTTAAATTAGGAGACAGCATTCCTCATTTACACACCTATCAATTACAAACACCGATTCGCTGGGCTAAAAATTGCCCGTTAGAGTATTGGCTTAATCACTTATTATTGCTTGATGAACCTAATTATAACCTCGATCGTAAGCAACACGGTGATGTCTTTATTCAGCGCCATCAAGGTGATTGGTACAAGAACACCACACAGCTTCAAGCTTTTTATCAGTTATTAACCAGTGCTCATTATCGAACAACACCTTTGGATTTACGACGTTTACTTGATGGTAAAAAACAACATTATTGGTCAGCCCTAATTAATAAAGAAAGTGTAGGGGCGGTATGGTGTATTGGAGAAGGAGAATTGCCTTTTGAGCTTGCTTATGATGTATGGCTAGGCACTCGTAGGCCAAGGGGTAATCTGGTTGCTCAATCATTAGTGACTTATGGCTTAACGCCTGACGCGATGTGTTTAACCTCATTGCGGATTAGCCGCATTGCCGTTTTACCTCAATATCGACGCCAAAAAATTGCGGCGAGTTTAATTGACCACATTGTTAACGTAAGCAAAAAGCAGAATATTGATTACCTTTCTGTAAGTTTTGGTTATACCGATATGTTAATGCAATTTTGGACACAATGTGGCTTTCAAATAGTTCGATTAGGGGTGCATAAAGAAGCGAGTAGCGGATGCTATACCGCAATGGCGATTTACCCGCTAACAGAAAAAGGTGAACAGTTATTACACTCTGCGTTAAGTGCATTTTCTTTGCAATATCAGCAGATAGTACAACAAACGGGACTTTGCTTACCTATTCAGTTGGTGCCCCAAAAAATTGCGACACAACAAGATCATTGGAGAATGATGGCGGGCTTTGCTTTTGCCCACCGTCCTGCACTAACCGTTTATCAAAGTGTTGCTGATTTTTTGCTAGGTTATGAGCAACGCTACCCGCTATTAGTGGCATTTTTCATCGACAATAAATCGATTGAGCGGTGTGTGGCTGAATTTTCTTTATCAGGAAAAAAAGTCTTAATTAAGCAACTAAGAGAACAATGTGCGAAATTGATGGCTGAAAAAGAGCCTCAATTAACATCGCATTATCAACAGTGGTTAGCTACTTTTTCTCATTCTTCTTGTTTTGATCTTTCTTAGGCCAGTCATCTTCATCATCCCATTTGTCATTGAAATCACGATGAGGTGGCAATTTACGTTTATTTTTAAGAAATTGTTTGGGATCGATTTTATTCATATCTTTAATGGCATTAATAATAATTCCAACTAAGAATATTAAAATTACCCACCAATAGTCAGCAAACCAGTGCATAAATAAGCCTTCTGTTTTAAAATTGTTATTGAGAATGAGGATCTTTTTTATTTAACTCTATAAAATAACGTAACAAAGTATGAGTTGGAAAAGCACAGAATGAAACGGATATTATTAATTATAGCAGGTTGGTTATGTGTTGGATTAGCAACACTGGGTGTTATTTTACCGGTGTTACCAACTACTCCTTTTTTATTACTTGCGGCATGGTGTTTTTCACGATCATCAACACGTTTTCATCATTGGTTGCTTTACCGTTCTTGGTTTGGCCCTTATTTACGTTATTGGCAAACGTATCAAGCTATGCCTAAAGGCGCTAAGCCGAAAGCAATATTAGTCATCTTAATTACCTTTGCTATTTCACTGTGGTTAGTGTCGATGCTTTGGGTCAGAATATTATTACTGATAATCCTAGCGTGTTTGTTGATATTTATGTGGAGACTTCCTGTGAATGATCAACAAGAAGCTCCATGTGAAAAATAAGGTTATTTAAGCAAAACGTTACTCAGGTAAAACAATATAACGGGAAAATATTTCGTCAAGATTGTTTAATAACCACTGCTTACCATCAATATTTTCTTCCTCTAAGACGGATTTAAGAATATCAGGTGTATAAGCAAGAGACGCTTCATGAGAAAGAGGCCAATAACTGATATGCCAAGGCTCGTAAGCAATATCGCTCTCTTTATGAGTAAAAGGGCGATAAAAATCATATGCCGACATATTTTCAGTTAACCATTCATTGAGCTCTGAAAAATAGCCACCTTCTTCGTATTCCCAAGGCTCTAATTGTAACGATTGACCTTCTGGTAAACGGAAAGGATCGTAAATATCAATTTCTGTGCCCCAATGATGACGACTTGCTCCTGGCAGTGCTGACCATTTTAAAATAGCAGTACAGCGTTCACCTTCTGATAATGCATGAATATCAATCGGCTGGCTTTGTGCATCTAAGACAGGGCGAGCACCTTCAAACTTTCCATTCCATATAGCCAATTGGCGATTAAAATCACGAAACGAACTGGCCGGCATTAATTTAAAGCCAGCTTTTGTCGCTTGTTGTTGTAATGCTAAAAACGCTTTAGTGGCATTAAATTGTAAGCGATGTTGGCCTGATAAAGTAACTAAATGATCGGTAGAACGACCGGTTAGCATTAAAGGCGTTATCATAAAATAAGTTGCTCCATAACTCGCTGATAAATTCGGCTAAGTTGTTGTAAATCTGCGGCATTAACACATTCATCAACTTTATGAATGGTCGCATTAACGGGACCTAATTCAATAACTTGCGCCCCCATTTGTGCAATAAATCGCCCATCAGAGGTTCCTCCGCTGGTGGAGAGTTCGGGATCTAAATTAGTGTAATGCTTGACTGAGTAACGAACGGCTTCAAGCAATTTACCTTGACCCGTAATAAAAGGTTGGCCTGATAAAGACCATTCCAATTGGTAGCGAAGTTGGTGCTTTTGTAATAACGCTTCTGTACGTTGACGAATTTCTTCATCGGTAATGGCAGTACTAAAGCGGAAATTAAATTGAATAAACAGCTCACCAGGGATCACATTATTACTGCCTGTACCCGCATGGATATTGGCGATTTGCATTGTGGTGGCGGGGAAGAATTCGTTACCGTCATCCCAAACAGTATTAACGAGCTCTTGAATAAAAGGGGAGGCAGTATGAATAGGGTTTTCTGCAAGGTGAGGATAAGCAACATGGCCTTGAACACCTTGAATGACTAAATTTGCAGTTACTGAGCCTCGGCGACCATTTTTTACCATATCCCCCAATTGATGCTGGCTTGACGGTTCACCGACAAGGCAATAATCCAGGCGTTCACCGCGCGATATTAAAGATTGTACAACTTTAACGGTACCATCAGCCGCTTTAGCTTCTTCATCTGACGTAATTAAAAAAGCCAATCGTCCACGATGATCGGGATAGGAACGAACAAAGCGTTCTGCAGCAACAATCATTGCCGCAAGCGAGCCTTTCATATCAGCCGCACCACGACCATAAAGCATGCCATCACGAATAGAGGGTTCAAACGGTGGATTCTCCCATAATGCGGGGTCACCTGTAGGGACAACATCAGTATGACCGGCAAAGGCCAGCGTTTCGCCCTCACCCCCTCGACAAGCCCATAAGTTTTCAGTGTCACCAAAGGGCATTCTTTCAATAGTAAAACCAAGAGGGGCGAGTCTATCAATAATCAATTGCTGACAACCTTGATCGTCAGGGCTGATTGATGGACGTGAAATGAGTTGTTGTGCAAGCTCAATAACCGGACAGGACATAAATATTAGGCTCCTGTAAAGATCAAATAGTCATTTGAATTAAAACCGACAATAAAGCGGTTATCTGATGAGATAAGGATAGGACGTTTAATGATTGCAGGTTTATCTAACATCAGTGAAATTGCGGAGGAGGCATCTGTAATAGCGTTCTTTTCTTCATCAGATAATTGGCGCCAAGTTGTTCCTCTTTTGTTCACAAGTGTCTGCCAATCTAAATTTTCTGTAAAGGTGCGTAATAATGCTTCCGTCAAACCCTCTTTGCGGTAATCATGAAAAACATAAGGAACATGATTATCATCTAGCCATTTACGTGCTTTTTTGATTGTATCGCAATTTTTTATGCCGTACATGGTATATGTCAGGTTTGTCGTGGACATGATATTTTCCTTATATGACAATACGTAATATTAGTATTGATGAGAGTGAGTGTTGTACAATTCCAAAATAACAGCTTTTGTTGTAGTGAAAAATCCTATTTACATTATAAAATATATCGGATATTAAACTGTCACGTTAGTGTAGCGAATTGTGTAACGTAGAGTAATACAAATACGAATAAAGATTTCCGTTGGTAAAAGAGAATATGAAAAGTATTTCACTGAGTCTTATATTACTTTTACTTTCTTCTTTTAGCTGGGCAGATGAAGAAAATGACAGTCAAAAAGTTGATGAGTATAAAATAGCCTTAGAGGCTTTTTTTAACAGTGATTATTTATTGTGTTTGGGCGAAGGGAAATGGCCTGTGTACAGCAATGAAGATGACGCGCCTTGGGTGTTAGAAAGAATGCATGCATTAGTTGAAGCAGGATTGATTGAACAAACATCAAATGGAGAAGAGTGGGTGTTTAATCTTAGTGAAAAGGGGCGCAAAGCTTGGCAACCTTATCAAGACTTCTGTTATGGGCATCTTTTTATTAGTCAAATAAAAGAAATACAGCCGATAGGATCAGGTAAAAGTAGAATTTATTTCTATTATGGTGTGAAAGGCATACCTTCATGGGCAAATAACGAAGAGGTACAATCTGCTTTTAGTGAACTTGATATTGTAATTAATGGGATTAATCGTGAGGTTTATCAGCTAAATATTGAAAAATCATCTGATAATCACTTTAAAGTCTTAAGCTATCCCGTTCCTATTGAGTAGCTAACGGCTGAAAAGCCATTTTAATATAACAGGATGTCTCTTGTTACCCCGACCCAGTGTCGGGGTAAAGCGTTTAGTATTGATGCTTAATTAAAATAAGGCTCGCGGCTAAACGGGAGGTGACTTGTAGTTTTTTCAAGATATTACGAATATGTACTTTTACTGTCTCTTCAGAAATAAATAAATTTTCAGCAATTTGTTTATTTTTCATGCCTACTGACACTTCATGAAGGACATCGAGCTCCCTTTTAGTGAGGGCTGAAAGTGGGTCGGAATAATTTTGTCTGAGCTGAATGTATTGCCAAACTCGTTCACTGTAAACAGGATGCCCTCCAGCAGCTTTACGCAAGCTAAGCAAAAGCATATCTAATTCACATTCTTTTAAAAGATAACCGTTTGCGCCTGCATCCAACGCAGCATATACATCATTACGTGAATCAGAAACCGATAAAACAAGAACGTAAGATGTTAAACCGGAACGGCGAAGTGTCCGAATAATATCAATACCTGAACGACCTTGTAGATTTAAATCCATCATAATAAGGTCAGGATTTAACTGTTTTGCAGCGGTTACCGCCTCTTGTGCATTGCCACTTTCGCTTACTACGACAAAGTCCTTGTCTTTTTCTAACAATAGCCGTAATCCATATCTCATGATAGGGTGATCATCCACTATCATAATTGAGTAGCTAGGCATAACCCCTCTCCCTAAAAAAAATAATAATGTGCGTAATCTTTCCAAAAGCAGAAAATAAAAAAAGTAAATTCCAAATGAGGAATAAAAATTAGATTCAGACATCTTAATAAAAAAATAAGAAAATAAAATTGACGGTTGGCAATATTACACCAATTATTGTTACGGGTAAAAAAGAAAATAACTAAAATGACTAACAAAACCTCTAATTCTATAAAATCCTTATAGTTACAATGGGTTGTATTGATGTTTGTCTATTTTGAAAATAATCAACATATGAAAATAGTTATTGTTTTTTTAAACAATATAAAAAGTTTAATTATTTTAAATGTTAATTTAATATCTGATAAATAATAAACAAATATTGTCTTTTTTCTGTTCGAGTTTATTACCAGAGGGAAATTAAACTACGTTAATAATATACCTATAACTAGGTATTAGTTGTTTATAATAAATCCTGTTTACTAAATTGGAAAAAGTGTCGGAGCCGTCATGATTTAACGTACCATTACCATTATACTAACGAAGCCCTTACCCTATTGATACAAAGGATATGAAGATGGAAGACAAATTAAAACAAAGCGCTCTAGATTTTCATGAATTTCCCGTACCTGGCAAAATCACAGTAACACCGACAAAACCTTTAATTACTCAGCGTGATCTCGCACTTGCCTATTCACCGGGTGTTGCTGCTCCTTGTTTAGAAATTGCGGCAGATCCTCTTGCGGCTTATCGTTACACAGCAAAAGGTAACCTTGTTGCTGTCATTTCAAATGGTACTGCGGTACTTGGCCTTGGGAATATTGGTGCCTTAGCAGGTAAACCTGTTATGGAAGGTAAAGGCGTTTTGTTTAAGAAGTTTTCTGGTGTTGATGTTTTTGACCTTGAAGTCAATGAAACAGATCCTGATAAACTCGTTGATATTATTGCCTCATTAGAACCGACATTTGGTGGTATTAACCTCGAAGATATTAAAGCGCCAGAGTGTTTCTATATTGAGCAGAAACTGCGGGAGCGAATGAATATTCCTGTTTTCCATGATGATCAACATGGTACTGCTATTATCTCTACTGCGGCGATCCTCAATGGTTTACGTATTATTCAAAAAGACATTAGCAAAGTAAAACTGGTCGTATCAGGGGCGGGTGCTGCTTCTATCGCGTGTATGAATTTATTAGTTGCTTTGGGATTAACACGTGAAAACATCACTGTATGTGACTCAAAAGGGGTTATCTACCGTGGCCGTGAAGCCAACATGGCAGAAACTAAAGCGGCTTATGCGATTGAAGATAATGGCAGTCGTACACTTGATGATGTGATTAATAATGCAGATATCTTTTTAGGATGTTCGGGGCCAGGTGTATTAACGCAAGAGATGGTTAAAAAAATGGCGCGTGATCCGCTTATTCTTGCGCTTGCAAATCCAGAGCCTGAAATTTTACCCCCGTTGGCAAAAGCGGTTCGCTCTGATGCGATTATCTGTACAGGTCGTTCAGATTATCCAAATCAGGTAAATAACGTATTGTGTTTCCCTTTCATTTTCCGTGGTGCATTAGATGTAGGGGCGACTGCCATTAATGAAGAGATGAAACTTGCTTGTGTACATGCTATTGCGGAATTAGCGTTAGCAGAACAAAACGAAGAAGTCGCTTCTGCTTACGGTGATCAAGAGCTCTCTTTTGGTCCTGAATACATTATTCCTAAACCATTTGACCCACGTTTGATCGTAAAAATTGCACCAGCGGTTGCAAAAGCGGCAATGGATTCGGGTGTGGCAACTCGTCCAATTGAAGATTTTTCTGCCTATATCGAGCACCTTAATGAGTTTGTTTATAAAACTAACTTATTTATGAAGCCGATTTTCTCTCAAGCGAAAAAAGAGAAAAAACGTATTGTTTTGGCTGAAGGTGAAGAAAGTCGCGTATTGCATGCAACACAAGAGTTAGTGACCCTCGGATTAGCAACTCCAATCTTAATTGGTCGCCCTAGTGTAATTGAAATGCGTATTCAGAAGCTGGGTTTACATATTCAAGCAGGTAAAGACTTTGAAGTAGTGAATAATGAAAACGATCCTCGCTTTAAAGAATACTGGCAAGAATATCATCAAATCATGAAACGACGGGGGGTGTCACAAGAGCAAGCACGTCGTGCAATGATTGGTAACCCAACCCTTATTGGTGCCATTATGGTACGCAGAGGCGAAGCTGATGGTCTGATTTGCGGTACGGTAGGAAGCTATGCTGAACATTTCGAAGTCTATAAGAATGTGTTTGGTTTACGTGAAGGAATGGAAACCGCAGGAGCAATGAATGCACTGCTATTGCCAAGTGGTAATACCTTTATTACTGATACTTACGTCAATGAAGATCCAACTGCAGAACAACTCGCCGATATTACGCTGATGGCGGCAGATACGATCCGTCGCTTTGGTATTGAACCAAAAGCGGCGCTAGTTTCTCGCTCAAGTTTTGGTTCTTTTGATAGTCCATCATCCATTAAACTCAGAAAAGCGTTAGAAATTATCAAACAACGTGCGCCTGAATTAGAAATTGATGGTGAAATGCATGCAGATGCGGCATTAGTTGAATCTATTCGCCGTGACATAATGCCCGATAGCTCATTAAAAGGTTCGGCAAACTTATTGATTATGCCAACCATGGAAGCGGCACGTATTAGCTACAACTTATTACGTGTAACAAGTTCTAATGGGGTAACGGTAGGACCTGTTTTAATGGGTATTGCAAAACCAGCACACATCTTGACGCCAATTGCATCAGTACGTCGCATTGTGAATATGGTGGCATTAGCTGTTGTTGAAGCTCAGACACAGTCTCAACGTTAATCATTAAGTAACAATAGATATCATGCTAAAAAAGCACCTTTTTAAGGTGCTTTTTTTTAAACGAATAAAGCATTAAAGAGGTTAAATGCAAATTAATATCAGAATGATATTGATAATCATTACTAATAATATTAATCTATGCGCCAAATTAAAATAAGTATATATAACTAATAGGGCGATTATGTTTTTCTCAATCTCAAAAAAGATCTTGCTGTTAGCGTCGTTAATTAGCCTTTCAGCGTGCCATTCAATAGAAAAACAATCAGTATCAACAGCGAGTCTATCAATCATTAATTCAGCAAATATTATTGATACTCAGAGTGGGAAAGCGATCACGGCAGATGAATTGTTAACGCAGTTAGCAAATCAATCACGTGTAATAATTGGTGAAAAACATGACAATGCTTATCACCATGATATTGAATATTGGCTAATGACTGAACTTCCCAAAAAACGTCCTCAAGGCGCAGTTTTACTGGAAATGTTAACGCCGAGTCAGCAATCTTTAGTTGATAGTACCAAAAAACGCTATTCAGGCTCTGAATATCTACGCGATGAGCGTTTAATGGCCGAATTAAAATGGAATTCGGGCTGGCCTTGGAAAGGGTATGGCAATATTGTTAAGGAAGGGCTACGTGCAAATTATCCTTTATTAGCTGCCAATATTGATCGTAGCGAAATATCTAATGCATATAAAAACCCACCTATCATTAATGGTGTGCATTCAACGGATGCATCCGTTCGCCAGCATATTCAAAAAACGATCGCCCTTTCTCATGGTGGAGCACTTGATAAAACGCAAGTTGAGAAAATGACGGCGATTCAACAACTACGTGATCGTGCAATGGCAAAAAGTTTATTAGATGCCCCTGTGCCTGCGTTACTTATTGTGGGTTCTTTTCATGCGACAAAAGTCATGGGCGTTCCTTTACATATTGCCGATTTAGCGCCAGATGAAAAAGTAACTGTGGTGATAATGGCTGAAGAGGGAAGCGATATTACCTCAATACATGCTGATTATCTTTGGATAACTCCCGTTGCATTACCTTAATTTATTGATAATACGATTATGCTTATCTCCTCTTGTATGGATCAAATGCCAAAGCTTCAGTTTTGTAGTTATAAGGCATTAATTTTGGCTATCGGTGTGCATGCTGTTTTTGTCATGACTTATTTTTACCTCAATAAAGAAAATACGATATTAATACAAGAGCCTGAATTAGCCGTTATGATGAGCTTAAGTGAAAATGTGCAAGCATTGAGTGATGAAAAACAGGTTATCGGTATAGATCAACAACTTTCTGTTGCTAGCCATAAAAAGGTAGAGCAGGACATTGCTGAGAAGCAACTTGATCTCGTGGTGAATGAAAATGCGGATATTCTTATCGAAAAACCTAAAAAAAGAGTCAATGTGGAGCAAACGGCTAAAGTCACACCGGCTACATCACCCGTGAAGCCCGCGCCGACTATTAGTGAGAATGTGTCTAGCCAATCGGCATCTTCAAGCAGTCGTTCTACAGCTAAACAGCAATCGAATGATGTCAGTGCAAATTATGATAGTGACTCAGACAGTACAGAAAGTGCATTAGCGCTATGGCAAGCTAAAACGAAAGGACATCTTAATCGCTATAAAGCTTATCCTGAAGAAGCAAAAAGCAAAGGCAGAACAGGAATTTCTAAAGTACGCTTTATTGTTGATGAACAAGGTTATGTCTTATCTAGTGAATTAATTTTTAGTAGTGGTGTTCGTTCTTTAGACAGAGAAGCACAAAGAGTACTCAAACGTGCAGAGCCCTTACCAATACCGCCAATTGAGTTATTGTCGAAAGGTAAAATAATAGTTGAAATGCCAATTGAGTTTTCTACACTAACGTTCTAACGTCAGGTTAAAAAGGAAATAAAACGTTATGCTAGTCGCAACAAAAAAACGGATGACGTTGCAATTAACGAGTGCGATCATGGCTTTGTTAATTTCAGCAACACCTGCATTGGCTCAAAATCAAAAGGACTCCCTAGTGATGCCACCAAAAGCGAATAAAGTGCCTCATGTGATGACTGAACATGGTGACACACGTACCGATAATTATTATTGGCTAAGAGATGATTCACGCAAAGATCCTAAAGTACTCGATTATCTCAATGCTGAAAATGCCTATACCGAATCCGTAATGAAAGAAGGTAAGGCATTAGAAGAAACACTCTTTAATGAAATGGTCAGCCGTATGGCTCAAAACGATGAGTCAGTACCTTATATTTATAATGGTTATACCTATCGTACTATCTACCAAGAAGGTAAAGATTTCCCAATTTATCAACGTAAGCCTGTTGGTAGCGAAGCAGAATGGGAAGTGCTTGTTGATGGAAATGAACGCGCTAAAGGGCATGAATTCTATCAATTGGGTGATCTGACTATTAGCCCAGATAACAAACGTATTGCTATTGCTGAAGATAAAGAAGGGCGCAGAAATTACAATGTTGCTTATAAAGCGTTATCAGATAATACATGGAACGAGAATGTATTAACGGATATTTCGGCAAACTTGGTGTGGGCAAATGACAGTAAGACACTGTTCTACGTTGATAAAGATCCGCAAACGCTACTGCCTTATCAAATTTATCGCCATCAATATGGCACTGATCGCAAACAAGACGTCAAAATTTTTGAAGAGAATGACGATCGCTTTTATACCTGGATGGGTAAAAGTAAATCAGAAGATTACATTCTGGTTTCTATTGAAAGCTCCACAACTTCAGAGTCTCGCTTAATTGATGCCAATGCACCTGAAAAACCAATGGTGATTTTCTCTGCGCGTCAAGATGGTCGTGAATATGATATCGACCATTTTAATGGCGAATTCTATATTCGTTCGAATCATGAGAGTGAATTATTTGGCCTTTATAAGACATCATCTATTGATAAGCCTTGGGAAACGGTAATCGCACCACAAAAAGAGGTCGATTTAGAAGGTTTTGATCTCTTTAATCGCTGGTTGGTTGTTGAAGAAAGAAAACAAGGTCTAGTGTCATTACGTCAAATTGATTGGAAAACAGGTCAATCAACCAATGTGACTTTTGATGATCCTGTATATATGGCATGGTTAGGTTTTAACCCTCAAGCAGATAGTGAAGAGCTTCGCTTTGGTTATACCTCCATGACAACACCATCTTCAACTTATCAATGGAATATGCAAACACATCAAAAGCAACTGCTTAAACAACAAGAGGTGAAAGGCTTTGAACGTGATTTGTATGAAAGTGAGCGTATTTGGGTAAAAGCACAAGATGGTGTTGAAGTTCCCGTATCATTGGTTTATCGCAAAGACTTATTTAAGAAAGGCGAAAATCCTATCTTAATTTATGGTTATGGCTCTTACGGTAGTAGCATTGATCCATCATTTAGCTCTCCTCGTTTAAGTTTGTTAGACCGAGGTTTTGTCTATGCCATTGTGCATGTACGTGGTGGTGGTGAATTAGGTAAACGTTGGTACAACCAAGGTAAAATGGAACATAAAGTTAATACTTTTACTGACTTTATTGATGCCACTAACTATCTAATTACCAAAGGTTACGGAGCACCCAAACATGTTTATGCCATGGGGGGTAGTGCGGGTGGTTTATTAATGGGTGCCGTTGTCAATATGGCACCTGAATTATATCGTGGCGTTGTATCTCAAGTTCCATTTGTCGATGTTGTGACAACAATGCTTGATGCATCAATTCCGTTAACCACAGGGGAATATGAAGAGTGGGGAAATCCTGCCGATAAAGATGTCTATTTCCGCTTAAAATCCTATAGTCCATACGACAATGTGATTGCGAAAGCCTATCCTCACTTATTAGTCACAACAGGGTTGCATGATTCACAAGTACAATATTGGGAGCCTGCGAAGTGGGTTGCTAAATTACGTGAATTAAAAACAGATGATAACCTGTTATTACTTGATACTAATATGAGTGCAGGGCATGGCGGTAAATCAGGACGTTTTAATCGTTTACGTGATACTGCAAAAGAATATGCTTTTATTCTGATGTTAGAACAACCTGAAGTCTATTTTAAAGCTCAAAATATTAACTAGATTAGTTATTCATAATAAATAAATTTAATAAAATTAGCCTGCCTCTCTTAAAGAGAGGCTGCGCTATTATTTTAAATTAATATAACAATAATAATATTATTTCTTAGTTTAATTATTTTATATAAAGCAGCGTGAGCCTATTTAAATAAAAATAAAGAATAGGTTTATTATGAAGTTTAAAAGGAAAATACTTAGCACTCTTATTTTATTATCAGGTGTTAATCATCTTGTTATTGCATCTGAAGTAGATAAAACGGTTCAATTTAGTCGTTTAAAAATTTCTGCGGCACAAAAAGAAACACCTGAGCAAAAAGCGTTAGGAAAGCCAGGGGCTTATAGTTCTATTGGTGAAATTAATAACCTTGGATCTGTTGAGCAAGCATTGCGCTCAACACCGGGAACATATACTCAAATGGATGTGAGTCAACCCGGTGTTAGTGTCAATATTCGCGGGCTTAGTGGTTTTGGTCGCGTTAATATGATGGTAGATGGTGTTACACAAACGATGTATAGCACATCACCTAGCCAAATTAGTCATGGCGCACAACCCTATAATCAATTTAATACGATGATTGATCCGAATTTTATTATTAAAATTGATATTTCTCGTGGTCAACAAGATGGTGAAAATAGTATTAATGCTTTAGCCGGTAGCGCTAATTTTAAAACTATTGGTGTCGAGGATGTTTTATTTAAAGGAAATTCATGGGGAGTAAGAAGTAAAGCAGTGGGTGGTACGAATGGATTAGGTTATAACGGCATGGTCGCTGTGGCAGGGCAACACTCTTTATTTAACGATAATGGTACAGTGGGTGCAATGCTGGCATTAAGTGGACACAAAATAGAATCGTCTTATAAAAATGGTGCCGGTTTTAATAGTGAAGAATTTTCGACAAGCAAAGAGTTTAATCAAAGACCACACTCAGAACTCACTAAAATAAATATAAAACCAAATGATACTCATGAATTAGAATTAAGTGGTCGTTTTTATAACAACAAATTTAATCGTCGCAAAATAGATGCTAAAGATTATTATGCGAAATATCGCTATACACCGTTAAATGATTTATTTGATAGTGAAATTCTGCTTAGTCACAGCCAAGCATCACAAAAATTTGAAGGCGATTCTCTTGTGAGTTTGCGCGAAGCAAATGCCAAAAATATATCTGACGCATTAGTAGCAAAAAATACCAGTCGCTTTAATTATGGTGAATTGGATATGGCATTAATACTTGGCTCTAAATTAATGTCAACAGAATACAAACGTAGTGTTATTGCGCCTTCTATTGATCCATGGCAATCACAAAATATGGTTGAATATAATACCTTTGCACCTAAAGGAAAAAACGATTTAACCAGTTTCTTCTCACAAATGAAATTTGAATACGATATTTATACGTTAGATCTTAATTTAAATTATGTGGATTATCATATTAAAGGACGTAAACCTGCTTGTGATCCAACCGCCGCCTGTTTCCCTGAAGGTGAGATGAATGTTAATCGTCATGATAGAAATTGGGACCCTGGCATGTTACTTTCCGCTGAAATTGTTCCTGAATTCCAGCCGTTTGTCAGCTATGCACAAACAATGAGAGCGCCTACCTCACAAGAGATCTTTTTTGCCAATGAAGGTGGCGCTTCAATGAATCCATTTTTAAAAAGTGAAAAAGCCGATACCGTTCAAATTGGTTTTAATAGCTATCGTCCAGATTTAATTATTGAAGGTGACAGCTTAAGATTTAAAGGATTGTGGTATCACTCAAAAATTAAAGATTACATCTCTAGTGACTCTTATTTGGTGTGTAAAGGTGGGATACGCTGTAAAGATGACGGCAGTTTAACATTGAAAGATTACAGCAATATAGAATATGACGGTAATATTAATCTTTATACTAATAGTCTTGATCCCGTCACCTTACGCGGTTATGAACTTCAAGCAAATTATGATGCAGGGGTATTTTATACAAACCTTTCTTATAGTGACCAGCGAACATCTCAACCGACTTCGATTGCTAGTACAGACTTTGGGCAAACACCGGCTTCTGAACTACCTAAATATTATGCCTCTATTGATACCGGTGTCCGTTTCTTTGATGACCAGTCATTAGAACTAGGTACCGTGATCCAAATCACAGGGAAATCGCGTAAATCTTCACCTGAGGGTGTTGATTCTGATACGGGTAAAGTTCCTATGGTGCAACAAGATAATATCCCAACGATAATTGATGTTTATAGTAATTATCAAATTAATAAAAATATCGCACTAAAATTTGCAGTGCATAATTTGATGAATAAAAACTATTCTAATGCGCTTGATAGAAGTAATTCGGCACCACTTATGCAAGATCCAGGTGCCAATCGAGAAACGGCTCGAGGTAGAAGCTATCTATTTGCAGGAGAAGTGCGTTTTTAGTATTAAGTAATAATTATATAAATAATAAAAAACGGCACCAATATTATTTTGGTGCCGTTTTTCTTTTGTATTTACATAAAGCTTAAGTTATTTGATTTGATCTAATCATTCTTTTTAGAGGTTGTTTTACGTTTTGCTCTTATTTTTTGTGTTTTCACCACTTCACTGGTGATCCAACCGTCTTCAACACGTGTTTTTAATGGATCACCCACTTTTACCTGTTTAGTATTTTTCAGCACTTCTCCAGACTCTGTTTCACTAATACTGTAACCGCGAGAAAGTGTTGCGAGAGGACTCACACTTTCCAAACGAGAACAACTAATAGCGAACTGTTCACGTTGACGAGATAACTGTTGTGAAATACTTTCTCGCATACGATAAATCAACTGTTGCTGCTGACGAAGTAACGCCTGAATTTGGGA
The DNA here is from genome assembly GCF_014897315.1 of Proteus sp. FME41. GTDB lineage: Bacteria > Pseudomonadota > Gammaproteobacteria > Enterobacterales > Enterobacteriaceae > Proteus. Next base: position 174,472 of record NZ_JABUYL010000004.1, read on the forward strand.
ACTAGGCGCTTGGTAATTAAGGCGTCTTTGTAGTTGTGTTTGTTGATGTTGTTTGGCTTGCAATAGTCGCTGAAAACTAGAAACTAAACGCTGTTGCATTGAAGCCAATACATTTTGCTGACGAGCAAGACGTAAATGAGGATGTTGTTGCTGTAAACGATGATGAAGCTGTGTTATTGCGCGAAGCTTTTTTGCTAAATAGTAATCCATTGCCATCTCAAGACGTTGTTGTTGAGATTGTAATTGGCGCAATAATTCAAGTTTGTTACGACTGATTAGTTCTGCTGCAGCAGAAGGCGTTGGCGCCCTAAGGTCGGCAATAAAATCAGCTATAGTTACATCAGTTTCATGCCCAACGGCGCTGACAATAGGAATTTTACTGGCAAAAATAGCACGGGCAACACGTTCATCATTAAACGCCCAGAGATCTTCTAATGAGCCACCGCCACGGCCAACAATTAAAACGTCACACTCTTTACGGCGGTTAGCAAGTTCAATGGCACGAACAATTTGCATAGGTGCTTCAGCGCCTTGAACGGCAGTTGGATAGATAAGCACGGGTAAAGATGGATCGCGACGACGAAGAATATTTAAAATATCGTGTAGTGCAGCGCCTGTTGATGAAGTGATAACACCAATTTGTTTTGCAGGTGATGGCAGGGAATTTTTATGAATAGCATCAAATAAACCTTCTGCACTGAGTTTTTGTTTTAATAACTCAAATTGTTGCTGTAAAAGCCCGTCACCAGCAGGTTGCATACTTTCAACAATTAACTGGTAATCACCTCGTGGCTCATACAATGTGATTGTTGCACGCACTAAGACTTGTTGACCATGCTGAGGGCGAAAGCTAACTTTGCTATTTTGCCCACGAAACATCGCGGCCCTAATTTGGGCGTTAGTATCTTTTAACGTAAAATACCAGTGACCAGAAGAGGGTTGAGTAAAATTGGAAATTTCAGCGCTGATCCAAATGCGACCCATTTCCATTTCTAATAATTGGCGAACGGTCTTATTTAGACGGCTAACAGTAAAAATATTATTGTTTATTGGTAGTGTCATGTGAGCCAGATCAAATTTTAAAACAACGACTTAATTGATTGATACTACCTAACTTCGCGGCAGGATCAATAAATATTTTGAAAAAAAGCTAGAAGCAACCGATTACGGTGTGTATAATTCCGCGGCAATATTTTCTATTTCCTAAAAGCCGCCTTGGTGAGATATTGCTATGTTACGAATTAAAAAAGAAGCACTTACATTTGATGATGTTTTGTTAGTTCCTGCACACTCCACTGTCCTTCCTAATACTGCTGACTTGTCTACTCAACTGACTGAAACAATCCGCCTAAATGTTCCTATGCTTTCTGCTGCAATGGATACTGTGACTGAAGCGCCTTTAGCTATCGCATTAGCTCAAGAAGGTGGAATAGGTTTTATCCACAAAAACATGTCTATCGAACGCCAAGCTGAAGAAGTTCGCCGCGTGAAAAAACATGAAAGTGGTGTCGTCACTGATCCTATCACCGTAACACCAGAAACTTCTCTGCGTGAAGTTCAAGCAATGACAGAACGCAATGGCTTTGCGGGTTATCCTGTTGTGACGAATGACAACGAATTAGTCGGTATTATTACCGGTCGTGATGTTCGTTTCGTGACAGACTTAGATCAACCTGTTACTGCGGTAATGACACCTAAAGATCGCTTAGTGACAGTTCAAGAAGGTGAAGCACGCGATATCGTTATGCAAAAAATGCATGAAAAACGTGTAGAAAAAGCGTTAGTGGTTGATAACCACTTTCACCTGAAAGGCATGATCACAGTAAAAGACTTCAAAAAAGCAGAACGCAAACCGAATGCTTGTAAAGACGAGCATGGTCGTTTACGTGTTGGTGCTGCTGTTGGTGCGGGCGCGGGTAATGAAGAGCGTGTGGCTGCATTAGTCGCGGCAGGGGTTGATGTTTTACTTATTGATTCATCACATGGTCATTCTGAAGGTGTACTACAACGTATTCGTGATACTCGTGCTTTATATCCAAATCTACCTATCATTGGTGGCAATGTTGCAACCGCAGAAGGTGCTTTAGCATTAGCAGATGCGGGTGTAAGTGCGGTTAAAGTCGGTATCGGCCCAGGATCAATTTGTACAACACGTATCGTAACCGGTGTTGGTGTACCACAAATTACTGCTATTGCAGATGCGGTTGAAGCACTAAAAGATCGCAACATTCCTGTTATTGCTGATGGTGGTATTCGTTTCTCTGGTGATATCGCGAAAGCATTAGCAGCGGGGGCGGCTTGCGTTATGGTGGGTTCAATGTTTGCAGGTACTGAAGAATCTCCGGGTGAAATTGAACTGTTCCAAGGTCGTTCTTATAAATCTTACCGTGGTATGGGTTCATTAGGCGCGATGTCTAAAGGTTCATCAGACCGTTATTTCCAAACGGATAATGCCGCAGACAAATTAGTACCAGAAGGTATCGAAGGCCGTGTTGCATATAAAGGTTTATTGAAAACCATTGTTCATCAACAAATGGGTGGTTTACGCTCATGCATGGGCTTAACAGGTTGCGCAACCATTAAAGAATTAAACACTAAAGCTGAATTTGTTCGCATCAGTGGTGCGGGTATTCAGGAAAGCCATGTTCATGATGTAACCATCACAAAAGAATCACCTAATTATCGCTTAGGTATGTAATTTATTCCGAGAAAGGCTTGGTGTAACGATACTGAACAAGCCTTTCAACTTTATGACTTTATCTGTTTTGGAATTCACCACAAATGACAGCAAATATCCATAATCATCGCATCCTTATCCTTGATTTCGGTTCACAGTATACGCAGCTTATTGCACGCCGTATTCGTGAAATCGGCGTTTATTGTGAACTCTGGGCATGGGATGTTACTGAAGAACAAATTCGTGAATTTAATCCAAATGGTATTATTTTGTCTGGTGGTCCTGAAAGTACGACAGAAGACAACAGCCCTCGTGCACCAGAATATGTCTTTAATGCAGGCGTTCCTGTATTAGGTATTTGTTATGGTATGCAAACGATGTCGATGCAATTAGGTGGCGATGTCGAAGTTTCAGGTGAGCGTGAATTTGGTTATTCACAAGTTGAAATCCGTGAAACGTGTGCATTATTCCGCGACATTCAAGACTCAGTAAGTGAAGACGGCAAACCACTATTAGATGTATGGATGAGCCACGGTGACAAAGTGACTGCTATCCCTTCAGACTTTGTCACAGTAGCAAGTACTGAAACGTGTCCATTTGCTATTATGGCCAATGAAGAAAAACGTTTTTATGGTGTTCAATTCCACCCAGAAGTGACACATACTCACCAAGGCTTAGCGATTTTAAAACGTTTCGTTTTAGATATCTGTGGTTGTGATGCACTTTGGACCTCGGCTGCTATTATTGAAGATACTGTTGCCCGTTTAAAAGCGCAAATTGGTGATGATCACGTTATTCTAGCCTTATCAGGTGGTGTTGATTCATCTGTTACCGCATTACTATTAAATCGTGCAATTGGTAAACGTTTAACCTGCGTATTTGTTGATAATGGTTTGCTGCGTCTGAATGAAGCAGAGCAAGTCATGGAAATGTTTAAAGGTAAATTCGACCTTAATATTATCCATGTTGAAGCAGAAGAGCGCTTCTTAACTGCACTAAAAGGCGAAAACGACCCAGAGAAAAAACGTAAAATTATTGGTCATTCTTTTATTGAAATTTTTGATGAAGAAGCCGTTAAACAGCCACAAGTTAAATGGTTAGCACAAGGTACCATTTATCCAGATGTGATTGAATCAGCTGCATCAGCGACAGGCAAAGCACACGTGATTAAATCACATCATAACGTAGGTGGTTTACCTGACGATATGAAATTGGGCTTAGTTGAGCCATTAAAAGAACTCTTTAAAGATGAAGTACGTAAAATTGGCCTAGAGTTAGGTTTACCATACGATATGCTTTATCGTCATCCATTCCCAGGGCCAGGTTTAGGGGTTCGCGTATTGGGTGAAGTTAAGAAAGAGTATTGTGATCTATTGCGTCGTGCAGATGCTATTTTTATTGAAGAGCTGCATAAAGCTGATTTATATAACAAAGTAAGCCAAGCTTTCACGGTGTTCTTACCTGTCCGCTCAGTTGGTGTTATGGGTGACGGTCGTAAATATGACTGGGTTGTTTCATTGCGCGCAGTTGAAACCGTTGACTTTATGACTGCACATTGGGCACATTTGCCGTATGACTTCTTAGGCCGTGTTTCTAACCGTATTATCAATGAAGTAGGTGGAATTTCCCGCGTTGTTTATGATATCAGTGGCAAGCCACCTGCAACCATTGAGTGGGAATAAAATATCGTTTATCAGCACTAGTTGATAAAGGTTAAAAAACCAAGAGCCATCAGTGTGTTACTGATGGCTTTTTTGTTTTATATGGTTAGTAATGGTTGACAAGAACCGAAAAAAATGACGGTATATGTGACGGTATCAAAAAATAAATTATAAAATTAAGACACTGATACCGTCATAAATTTGCTGTCATTTGACGGTATCAGCATTGAGGTTATAGCATGCTGACCGATACAAAACTGAGAAGTTTAAAGCCACAAGACAAGCTTTATAAAGTGTCTGACAGAGATGGTTTATATGTTGCAGTAACAAAAAGTGGTGTTATTTCATTTAGATATGATTATCGTTTTAATGGAAGGAGAGAAACGGTTACTTTTGGTCGATACAGTGCTGACGGTATCACACTTGCAGAAGCAAGAGCCGAATTAATTGAAGCAAAAAGGCTACTAAACGCAGGTATATCGCCAGCTTCAAAGAAACGTGACGGTATTGAGAGTAAAAAAATAGGGACGGTATTCAAAGACTATACCGTCAATTTCCTTAATGATGCCCAATATGCCGACTCTACTAGGGCCATGAAAGAAGCAATTATTGAAAAAGAAATCTATCCTGTATTCGGCAAGCTTCAACTAGAAGAGATCACCACACCACGGCTTAGAGCATTGTGTGAAAAGATAAAAGATAGGGGCGCAAAAGCGACTGCATTACAAGTGCGTGAGATTGTTGGCTCTGTTTTTACTTATGCCATAGACAGAGGTTATGAAATTAGTAACCCAGCAGATGCAATAAAGGCATCTTCGATAGGTACTTTTCAAGCGCGCGAAAGGGCAATGTCGCCGAAAGAAATCGGTATCTTATTTCGTGAACTAGAAAACTATAGTTGTTATCCAACCTTAAAATTGGCCGTTAAGTTTGTATTGCTAACATTAGTCAGAAAGTCTGAGTTTATTCATGCAACATGGGATGAAATAGACTTTAAAAATAGACAATGGGTGATCCCTAAAGGGCGAATGAAGGGGAGAAAAGAGCATGTTATTTATCTCTCTGACCAAGCAATGGATATCCTAACTGGTATGAAAGTTTGTGCTATGGGAAGCAATTACTTAATGCCTGGTCGATATGATATTAAAAAGCCACTTTCTAATGCTGCATTGAATAACGTGATTGATGGCACCGTAAAACGTATCAATGAGAAAGGTATTGAGTTCGAATCGGTTACTATTCACGATTTACGACGCACGGCAAGCACGCTATTGCACGAAGCAGGTTATAACTCAGATTGGATAGAGAAATGTTTAGCACACGTTCAAAATGGCGTTAGAGCCGTTTACAACAAAGCTGAATATGCTGAACAGCGCAGGAAGATGTTACAAGAGTGGGCGGATATGGTGGATGAATGGATAAAAGAGAAAGATTAACGCTCAGTCATTCTTTGCCAAGTGTTTTATAAGCAAGTAGTGATGATAGATAAAGCACACCAACAACAGGCCAGATTGTGGAGTAAAACAGTCTGGCCACAATATCTTTTATATTGTCGCTTTCGTGCTTAGACTCTGAAAATAGGTATCCAGCAAGCCATAAGTACACAGCTAATAATGTGAGTACAATAATCATTATCCGTTTTTCCTTTTGTACTGAGCATGATCATCACCACACTCTTTAGAGCAGTAAGCGCTGTTCTCTGTTACAGGCTCTTCACGACACCAGATACAAAATCCAGTTAAGCTTTTTGCTGGTGGTTCTCTGTTTGCTAATGCGGTGTTGATTTGTAGAGCCGTTAAGTCATTAGCATCATCTGCGATATCAGGCATATTTATTCCTTACAAATAAAATGAGAATTGATAAGTTCGATACTGTTGTTAGGACATTGATTACCCCATGCATCCCAACCTTGTGACATGTCACGAGCGAATAGCTCAATGCGATTTACATCACCGTACAACTCTTCAAGACGGTTTTTTACTTCCCACGGCTTTTCGCTATGCTCACCTAAACAACTAAATACGATTTGCTTAACGCTAGCACTAATGCGCTGTAATCCATTACCTCGAGTAGCGATTAAAACATCTTCACTATTGGCTCTGGTGTAGTTTCCTCCATTCATTTTTGTTTCAGCATCTAATAGTTCAAACAGGTCGTGATAATCAAATAACTCACTGTTTTGAATAGCCTTATCAATTCGTTGCCATGCTAAAGGGTTAAACTTAACCCATGTAAAAGCTTTCATTGTGCGGACTTTAAAGCCCCAAGCTTCAGCTAATTTAATAGCCTCGAGTACAAAATTACCGGTATACCACATGGCAAGAACTGCGTTATCAGATGCAATAGAATGAATAGGGATATGAGTTAAATTGAAGAGGGAGGTTGTTGGATAATGATTTTTAGCAGCACCGTTTGAAACTTTATTTTTGTAATCCCACGGAGGATCACAATAGATAAGGTCGTATTTTTTCATTTAACCTCCTTAAGAAAAGAGATCCAGTGCGTCTTATCATTTTTACCTACACGCTGTACTGCTGTTGGTTTTTGGTCTGTTAGTGCTAAAATTTGTTTAACAGGTATTTGGGTTTCATTCCATTTGAACAGCAATGTTCCACCAGGCTTAAGCACTCTAAATGCTTCACTAAACCCTTTACTTAAATCGTCTCTCCATGAGTCTTTATTTAACGAGCCGTATTTTTTAAACATCCAACTATTTTTACCAACTCTAATTAAATGAGTAGGGTCAAATAGCACCTGATAAAAGGTATTATCTGGTAATGGAAGGTTTTTAAAATTAGAAATAATATCTGGTGTTATATTTAAAATTCTCCCGTCACATAAAATATGCTTTTCGGCTCTAATATCATTAAATAAAACGCGGTCATCTTGTTTATCAAAATAAAACATACGAGAGCCACAGCACATATCAAGTATTGGTTTCACGTTCAGCATCCTTCATTAATAGAAATAATTCCATAGCTGCGCGATATGGGCTATCGTTTATAACTTGTGCTTTTTCTATAAACCCAATACCAGATGGACAAGGAAGTATATTCCACTCTCCATATCTAGCACACCAGAAATTACCGTCACCAGCAAGTAGGCTAATCTTATTCTCAATAATAATCGGCATTGCGTCAGTAGGGTTATTACAGGGATTAAATTCAATCCAGTTTGCTCCATCACCATAGAAAACTTTATTACTATGTAAGTTCGTGTCTTCATGTTCTATTTTCGCAGCAACAAAGACGCGCTTATTAATCTCGAAGTCAGATAGTTCGGTGTATTTATTCATTGATTACCATCCTGTAATTTCTATATCGTCAGAGTCAATAAACCAAGGTTCTATTTCGTCAATTCGAATCCCCATATCATCTAGAGAAGGATAACCATCAATTCCTTTATCTTTAGACCAATCGAATTGCTCGGTAAGCCATTCTGCATCCTTGAAGTTATTGAATGCTATTTGCTGGAAGCACTCAGCACAGAACATTGCAAAACCAGCTTTCTCATGGCTATCGTGTATATCAGCTCTATATTCATCACCAGAATAGAATTTATTAATTTGTTCACATGATTTTTTAAATTTATCCTCATCGATAACAGTGATTACCATTTCTAAATCTTTTTGCCACGAACCAGAACTTATTTTAATTTGTCTCATCTGTATATTTCTCCACAAACAACCTCAACATTCCTCACTGACATTAAATATTCAGCATGTTTATTGCACTCCGATTGCGTGTATAAATCCTCAGATATTAGCGCTGCATGATTGTTCATAATTAACAGTAGAACGAATAGCTTCATGTTTATTTTCTCTGTATGCACATTTAAATATGTGAGCAATAACATCAACAGTCCACGCATTGCCATAGCATTTATATGACTGTGAATTTGAGACTATATTTTCACACCAGCCGTCGGGAAATGTTTGTAGTCTTGCACACTCAGTAGGAGTTAATTTGCGATAATGACAGTTAGTAATGGAATCCCACTCATGTCTATCATATGAATTGCGTCCAGATGAGCGAATAGTTTTACTCTTATCTCTAATCGCGACTTTCGGCTCTCTGTGCCCACCCTGGCACGTAGATAGAGTTGGGGCTTTCCCAGCATCAGAATAAATACGCTTTATCTGTTCATTACCTTTAATATCAGAGGCGTTAGCAACATGAATTAGTCCGTCTTTAGATTGCTTGATATTCTTTCTTGGTTCGCATGATCTGAGCGCTATCTTTATTCCTTCACCTTTATTTGTTGTTAATGTTGGGCTAACTCCATCTACGCTATAAACATTGCCATTCATTCCTTTCCCTGATGGATTTACATTAAACAATTTATTTATAACTTTGTTATTTTTGAACCCATGCGAATTAATATCATCAATAATATCTTTCAGCAAAATACCTTTATCTTCTGGCTGGCTAACTTCAAAATTAGTCCAATAATAACGCTGTCTATTTTGTGCTGATACTAATGAGCTATTAATAAGAGTTTTATTTACATAACCTAAAGCGCGCTCCGTATGCAGTGTTATATATTCCTCAAATTCCTTTTTCATCTTCACATTTTCAAGCATGAATTTAGCATCTGGATTATTTTCTAATACATGGCTCATTATTTCTAATGTCGTCCAGAATAATTTACCGCGCTCGTCTTTATCTCCTAACTGTTTCCCCGACACAGACCACGACTGACATGGAAAGCCGGCAGTAACTAACCCCACATTTGACCAATCAACATCCCACTCGCGCCAATTATTAACATCACCTAATTGGATATTGTCTGGATAATGAAATTCAGATACCTTATTAGCGAATTTATCTATTTCAGCGATGTAATACTTATCAAATTTAATTCCAGCGCGAGACAACGCTAATCGCCCAGCGGATATTCCGTTGAACAAGCTTAAATATATCATTTTGATTTCCTATAGATGTGCAGAACCCCGTATTAGCATGAGTAATACATATCCGATTATTTGCATGGTTGTTTACTTTTGAATTAAATCAGCACGAATATATAATGTGTCAGTTGGATGAATTCTATCTGCACACCAAGTTACATCGTCACTACGTAAATTAACTGGAAATTCAGGTTTATTTATCTCATCTGGCTCGGGGTCAACTTGTAGCCATATTAATTCTGGTGCGGTAGTGCAATTAATGCTTTCTGGTAAATTATTAATTAAACTCTCGCGTGATGCTTTCCAGCTAATCCACATAATATCTACATGGATGTCAGCGTAATTTAATCCGTTATTTGCTGTTTCGAATTTATTGTTTATTTCTGCGTCGTCCATGTGAAACTTAATAAACTCTTCAAACTGCTGTCTTGATTTATCCATCATTCCACCTTTTTAGTTCTTCAATACCCAACTCTGTTAATTGCCATCCGTCCTTTGGGTGAAGCTTAATAAGCCCTTTATTCTCCAACGAGAAAATTGACATACTATTGCTTAACTGCCTATATCCATTATCTACATTTTTTAATGTGCTAATTTGACGCTCTGTTAATTTCATCACTCCACCTTTCTATACCCAGCTCTATATAATCGCTCTGCATGTTTTCTTGCAGTACCCATTCCCATATCAACTAAACCTATGCCACCAGTTGATAAATCAGTTGCCATTTGCTGAATTTCCTTTTCTGCTATTTCCTTACGCTTTTCATCTGCAATTTCTTTCGCTAAGTCGGAACATTCAAAACAAATATTTGCCGCCTGACCTTGAATCAAATTGTCCTTACCCACGTTACCACTGCAAAGATTACAAACATTCTTAGGGTCTGGTTCTGGCAATGTAAATTTCATAAATTGCCCATAATGTGTAAAACTATTCATATTCATTCCTCTTATTGCATCCCTGCGAGTTAAATTAAGCTGTCCGTAGCTTTTCGGTTTCTGGATATAATTCACGAGTTATTTTTAACGCCTGCTCGGTGCTTACTGCGCCTTCCATTTGTTTATTAAACCAAGCGTTAATATCTCCAGTGTTGCTTTTCATCTCTTCGTAAAACTCTGAGTCAATCCACTGGAATATGCTTTGCGCCCACAAGTGAGCCTCTTTGGCATTATTTTCTGAAAGGTAATACTCAATCACTAAAAGTAATAAATTTAGTCTGTGTAATTCCCACTCGTACACATGACCTCTAGCTACTTCTTGTTGAAGTGCGTTAATTTCTTCTTTGAGTTTATTTGTCATATCTATCTCCTGTTTGCATCCTTGCACTGAGTCCGTGGGTTAATCCAATGTGACAATGACCGCTTTATCAATAGGCGACCAGCTTAATGGCGAGTGATTGACAATAACTTTATTTAGCGCTTCAAAGGCGTAATATAGTTCCTCTGAAACTTCACCATCTTCCGGCAAGACATCCACAAAGATATCGTTAGGATCTAACTGATGTGGGTAATTTGGCTCACATAACACTAGCTTTAGGTCATCAACAGATACTTCGTGTTCTTCGCAATAATCACGAACATCATCGATATCAAAGAAGTATTTATCACCAAAAAACATTGTTATGGGTGTTTCACCATCCCATTGAATACGTTCAAAGCTTTCAAATCGTTCTTGCTGATGTTCTTCCTTGCAAGCAGGGCAACCCCAGTTAATGACGAATGGCTCTTGATTTGGGTGTTTATCACAAACATTATGAGTTGCACCACAATATCTTGCTTGGTGCTCGTTATCACCCCAAAAGCGACCATCACGATCAACCCAGCCAGTAATAGTTTTGATGCTTGCTGATTCTGATGAATTATATAAAACAACTTTATTTTTCATGGTTATATCCTTTGGTTGAACGGGTAGGGGTTAGGCGTTACTCACAAACTGCCCAGCTTCATTACGCTTACGTTCGGTGTAATACTTAGGCGTCTTTCTTGATTGAGAACGTTTTTTCAACCACTCATCAACTTCTTCAGCTTCCCAGGCAACACAGCGCACCGATAAATACATACGCTTTGGGAAATCACCTTTCTTCTCTAAGGTGCGAATAGTTGAGCGAGAAAGTCCTGTTAGCTTTAAAACAGCAGGCATACGGATAGGTTTGATAGGTAATTTAATATTCATATCTAAACTCCTTGCGGAGCTGTATCGCTCCGCATTAAATAGGATCACTGGTATTCAGGGCGCATATCATCAAGTGTGATAGAGAAAGACTCGTATAACTCATCACCGAGTTTTCGCTTGCTTGATTTAAGTAGCTTGTCTACTTTTTCAAATGCTTCGGTGGCTTCGGGTGAGCCAGATTCAGGAAGTGAGTTGATAGAAGCTTCTAAGGCATTACGTGCATCAATGCGGTGGTATGCCTGTACTGCTTTATTTTTTAATTCAGCAAACAGGTTGATCCCCATTTCATTTTTTAAGTTCTCAATTTCTGCGCGAATATTTTTAGCTTCTTCGACAGTCTGAACATCATCAATAGCTAATCTAAATGCTTCAGCATCGAACTTAGGTATAAACTCGCCTTGAGCTTCTTTTACAGGTTCAGCATTATTTGGTTGTTGCTGGGTAGTGATTTCATCAATGCTTACACGTTCTTTCTGTGGGGTGATGTCTTTAATCGGGCGATCTTCAAGTTCTTCTGGCGTATACACACCAAGAATAACTTCAGGGCAATAAAGACGGGCCCAATATTTTACAGCGAGATACGCGATTTGTTGCTTAGGCATTGTTTTCCAAAGTGGTGAGTTTCTCGTCTGTACATCAGCAAGGTAAACAGGCTCACCCCATGTAATTTCTTCTTCACCTCTTAAAATTGCACCGACTTCAATAAATAAACCCGATTCATCACGTTTATCTTTCATGCCTACAATCTTTTCCCAGTCGCCACCGTATTTGTAATGGAATCGACCTACAACAGCATTTGAACTGGTAATAACTGCATTTACTAATTGGGCTTCATAACCAAGCACACCATTGATGACATGAGTTTTTTGACCGACAACGAAAGGATCCATTCCCCAACGTGCGGACTGCATTGTGATAGCAAGACAATCAGATGGTTTACCTTGCAGATGTCTTGGCACCGTTGCTGTACCTGATGCCATTAGCTCAGCAAATTTGACAATACGGTCTAATGATTCAGGATTAAAAAGTAATGATGTGTTATTCATTACTGATTGATTTCTTTCGAGAGTTGCTACTTCTGACATAATATTTACTCCAAGCGTGCGCCTGATTGTTCAAGCGCATTTTTATTAAGCGACTTCGTTTTGCAGTTCTTCTAACTTTCTCTGCTCAAAGTCAGTGATACCGATAGTGAGAGTAGTGGTGATAGGCGCTGGCCAATATCCTGTATCCATAGCTTCACGGATATCACGCAGTGTCTTTTTGTACTCTGCACGACCTAATTCAAGTAATTCAGGTAATGCTTCAACGATAGCGACCCAGTGGTAATGCTCGTCTTTGTTAACGAATATCCAGAAGAACTGATCCAGCATTGCCACATCACAATACATAGCTGCACTGATGTGATAATCGCGATTAATGATTTCTCTGCGGATCATGGCTTCAATGGCATCTTGTTTAAATCGACCAAGTGCTACTGATTTGAGGTCAAAACCTAATCGGTTATTTTCTGTTTGAATTTCGATATCAGGACGAACACGAATTTCAAGACCAGTATCTTCATCAATGCCGTAGTAGCTAACTTCTGATACACGGTTAGGGTGATTTAATAAACTGGATGCTTCTTTGTGGTTCATAACAGCGTTACGCATGTTATTTGCCATTTCATAGTCAACGGTTTGAACATGAATTTTTGAATCGTCACTAAGCCACTGGCTAATGATTTCATCTTCAAATACAGCATCAGGGTTAACTTCTTTAATGATCTGCATGAGATCATCTTTCTTGACGGGTTTTCTAAGTGGCTCAGGCTTATTTGTTTCTGCTAAATATAATTCAGGGTTGATGTGGTGGTATATCTGCTCAAGTAATGCGTCTGTATTACCTGAGGTTTTCAATGGTGTTGGCAAAGTATCATTATAGGCTTTGATACAGGCTTTCATTGCTGCACCAGTAAATTTTCCATCTTCGGGGATAGTTTTAAATTTATCGGGCAACTGCATGTATATCTGACCTAGATCTTCGGCTTTTCCGCTGGTGGAAAGTTGCGGTGTCAGAGTGGCATTATGTTCTTCAATAATTGCTTTTAACTCATCTTGTGAGAGCTTTTTAGGCAACTTATTGTTGTATTCGTCAATCCATGACTTCATTGTTTCCGTTGTTGTAAAGGCACCTTCTGGAATAATTGGTTTAACACTGAATTCAGCATCAAACTTTTCAGGTTCCATTGTTAACGTGTGAAATGCGCTACCTAAATCGAAACAACGCTTATTTTCACGCTCAATGACTTTTGTTATATGGCGTAACTCGTAATACATCAAACTAATACGAGCATCTTTTAGCATCGAACTACTGATGCCGTTTGAACTGTGATACACCTCGTTAGGAATATCGGGATACCGACCAGGTTCAAAATAAGCAGGTTGGTCATTTTCTTCCTTTGGAATATCTTCCGTTTCCTTGAGTTGACCGTTTCGGTTATCAACACTGGCGTGAAAAATCACCTCTTCCTGAGGTACTTCCTTTTTTTCTACCTCATTTGAGGTGGTTTTTGGATTTATTAATGAGTTAAAGTGATTAACTCTATGGCGAACGCTACGCATATCAGGGTTATCAATAAATGACATAATAGCGTTAACGATTTGCTCTTCACTGAGTTCACTGCTGATATTAGGAACCAATGAAAGTGCGAGTAACGTGATATTAATAAAGTGGTCATATTGCTTAAACTCTTCTTTTTCAATATCACCATTGATATGACCTGTTAGCGCATCTACTTGTTCGCTACCAGTAATATCTTGGTTAAGTAAAAGAGCTTTTGCAATCAACACATTTAAGTGCTTAGTGTCTGACATTTTGTTTACCTACTAATTGTTCTGTTTGTAATGCGAGCTTTCTTACATAAGCCCACTCAATACCGGCTTTAAAATTGTCAAATGACTGTGACTCATTTAAGCCAGATAAGGTAAATACATGCTTACCGTCTTTGATATAAAAGATCATGACTAATCACCAAATTGGTTATGTCTGAGCGCATTAAAAAATCAGTCTCTTTTATCCATATTGTTAAAGAGCAAATTAACCGTATTGGTTAACTTATGCTTTTAATCATAACCATAAATTAACCATTGTCAACCATGAAAAACAAATAAATCACCAATATGGTTATGTTTGTTTTTATCACTATGAAATTTAATGATTTATTAAGAGTAAAAAGAAGCCAGTATATGACTTCTTTTTAATGGAAAGGGTTAGTCGTGGGAGATAGGCTGGTTTTTATTAATGATAAATTCAATGAAGTTTTCAATAGCAGCTTGTTCGCTGGCAGGAAGTTTTGAATAGGCTCTTCTATCATAGTTAATAGTGCCTTTATCATTTTTAGGGATCAGTAGTTCATAGGCTTGGCGGCCCATTGCTTTTGCAATAGCATCAATGCTTTCAGCGGTGGCGCTGGCTTCACAATTGATAATGCGGTTAACTGTTGATTGTGCAAGCCCTGAATCGACAGAAAGCTTAACTCTTGATTTTATTCCATCGTTTAACATAAATGTTGTGATGTTATCTGAGAGTATTTTTCCGATCTCGGTCGGAATATATTCTTCTTTTTCTGACTCCGCATGACCTTCTTTTAAATGGTCTACATCCATCCAATATTTACTAATTCTAGTCACATATTCAATTTTACGTGACATTGGATCGGTGAGTTCACGATGACTTTTTAAATCTTTTGGTGATAGGTAACGAGAGATCATACTTGGTGCTACGCCTAACGCATCAGCCAATAGTTTTTGTTTGCCGTTGTAGTAGCGTTCAATAATATAAATCAGGTTATCTTTTCTAATTTCAGCAATGCTTTTCATTTATCCAAGTCCTTTGGTGTCTATTCTTTATACAAATTTGATTAAGTTATGGTGTATTAAACAAACAAATAACCCTTTTGGTAAAGTACCTAAACGGTTACTATTATTTATTGGTTAATCAAATTGGTGAAATTATGGAAGTTTTCGACTTTAAAAAATTTTGGAATAGCTTAACGATTAAGCAAAGAGAAGCATTTTCTCAAAGAACGGGGTATAGCCAATTGTATCTATCACATCAGCTACGCTATGCAAAACGTAAGCCTTCACTAAGTAAACTCAATAAGTTATATGATATTTGTATTGAATTCGGTGCAGATACAACCAGAGAGCAATTAATCAATTTCTTTATTCGATAACAATTCAAAGGCTGTTTATAGATAAGGATCACTTCGGTGGTCCTTAATTTTTTATTGATAACCAACAAGTCTTTTTAGGTTGATCTATTTTAAAATAATGGATAATCTTATTGCTAACTAATCATAGAAAAAGAGGTGGTGATGAAAATTGTGACTAGAAAGCAAGCCATTGAAAATGGTTTAAGTCGTTTCTATACGGGAAAATTATGTAGATATGGTCATGATTCTGAGCGTTTTACCAGTAATGGTGTTTGTGTTGAATGTTCTGCAATTAATTCATCCAACTACAGAAAAGAAGTCAGCCGATTATTAAAGATGGCTCGTAATAGAAATATTGCTTATGAAGACAATATCAGGGGGTGATATGGCCCGTATCAGGACTATTAAGCCAACATTTTGGACTGATGAGGATATGGCTGAAATATCTGAGTCAGCGTGTTTATTGGCGATAGGGCTATTAAATTACGCTGATGATGAAGGCTATTTCAATGCTAATCCGAAGCTAATAAAAGCGGCTATTTTTCCAATACGTGAAACCTCCAGTAGTATTCCGGTACTACTACAGGAGCTTTCCAACTGTGGCTATATCAGCTTATTTTCTGCCCAAAATGGGAAGCACTTTGGATTAATAAATAATTTTACAAAACATCAAGTCGTAAACAAGAAAACGCCAAGTAAAATCAAAGAGATGAATCTACTACCATATGACTACGGTAGTGATACGGTAGGACTACCTTTAGGAAAGGAAGGGAAAGGAAGTATTAAAACAACTCTCTGTAACGCGCGCGAAGGAAATTTGCCTGATGTGGATAATGCCATTTTAAATGACAGAGTTCCTGCTGGTGGTTTTAGCGTTGACGGTAAATTTGTGATGTTTGATGAATGGGAACCTGATAGCGATTTTTTACGTAAATCTGCTTTTTGGGGACATGCACTAACAGAGCCAGTTAAACCAACTGAACTTGCCGAGTTTATTACGTACTGGAAATCCGAGGGGAAAGCTAAACATCACGAACAATGGGAAATGGCATTGGCAAAAAGTATTAAATTCCAACGTGCTAAAGCGAATAACAGCAATACTGGAGTAAATAATAATGGCAAATCAGAATTTAAATTCGATCCAAACAGTGGCAAATCAAGAGCCGTACAACTCGTGGAACATAAGATCAGAGAAAAACATGGGCAAGAGTATCTCGACTCTTTGGCTACAAATGACGGAGTTCTATGGGGAGAAATGGACAAACAAGAACGGGACGGAACCCTCATTGATGTGGAAACGAGCACTCAGCGGATTGAATAGCGATCAATTCGATTTGATATTTAAATTCTGCATTGAACGTTGTAGCAATGGTAATCCGTGGCCACCAGAGTTATCTGATGTCATTTCAATGCTTTCTGACAAGTTGGTAGACGCTAATGCTTTTGGAATTCCATTTGATGAAATGCTGAGAGATTTCAATAAATACCTAGCCAGACGATGTAATTACCATAGTGCTGAGATGTACCCCTTTAGACATCCGGTGCAGTATTGGATCTTCACTGACCTTAGGCAAAAGGTATATGACCTTAGGCTGACAGAAGCGGAGGTTGAGAAGTGTTTAAATAAAATGATCCGTATGTGGTCTGAGCGAGTACAACGAGGAGAGGTAATACCTAAACCCACGTTAAGACTTGAAGATAAAACCAAGCCAAGACCTGCATGGATGGATTTATTAGAAAATGCTGATAAACGTAAACATAAATCGGCATAAGGTTTATTGGATATCAAAATCCTTAGCGTAATAAACACTGGTGAGTTTTATTTGTTGTAGGTATGCGATTGGATGTCTGAGTAGTGAAAACAGCGTATAGGCGATTTGAGAGCGTTTTAAGTGGGTATGAGTTTAATTAAAAACTCTGTTTTTTTATACTTGAAAACATAACCAAATTGGATATATTAACCATAATGATTAATCTCTTAAGGGTTATCGTATATGAAATTTATGCAGGATTTTGTTGTTGAAATATTACATGACAAGAAAAAACCGTTATCAGTTAACGAAATAACCGAGATTGCCTCAGAGCTTGATGGTAAGAAAAATCGCTCAACAACCAATTATGCGTTGATCAAGTTGGTTGAATGCGCGGTTGTTGAGCGCAAAGCGGTAGTCGGCATTGGTTATGTATACACGCTAGCGCCTGATTACATGGAGCGTCTACGTGAATTAGATATCAAAAAAGAAGCCTCTCTAATGACCAAGAAGCCAGCAAAACCTACGGATAAGCATGTTATCTGTCAGAAAGGCTCACTAACCTACGTCAGAAAGAGCTTACCACCGTTACAGCATGGAAAGATTGCTGATATTCATAACCGTATGAACGCAATGCTGGTGGCGGTACGCGCATGAAACAGCAAATTTATTATATCAACCCTGTACCAAAACCACGTATGACACAGCGTGATGCATGGAAGAAAAGGCCCGTTGTCGTTAAGTACCACGCTTTTTGTGACGAGATGAGAGCTAACCGTTTTACGTTACCGGAAAGCGGTGCTCACCTAACGTTTGTTATTCCTATGCCTAAATCATGGAGCAAGAAAAAACGCATTGAGATGAATGGTAAACCCCACCAGCAACGTCCTGATGTCGATAACCTGATTAAAGCTGTTATGGATGCCATCTTTGATGAAGATTGCAGGGTGTGGAATATCAGCGCGTCAAAGCTTTGGGGTGAGCAGGGAAAGATAGGGGTAACGTTACCTGAAAATACAGAAAATCATGAACTTATTACCATGAGTTAAGTTCGTGACTGAGTTAATTAATCGTTGAATGAGTTTGGGAAGAAATTATGAGCCAAGAAATTGATGCTATTAGGCTTATTCAATAAATCAAACAATCGTGACATGTCACGCAAGAGGATTTTTAAGATGGATGACGGGGCGGTTTACAAAATTACTGGCACATGGAACGGAAAACCATTTGAAAAGCTAATGCAAGCTGAATGTGAATTAGATGCAGAGGCAACGGTAATCTTCTGGGCTAATTTATGTGGCGCTCATGCAGACAATTTGAGCGTCGAATACCACAGCGCTATTAATTGAGGGTTGAGTGATGAAAGGAACAGAAATTAAAAAATTGATGTGGATTTATTCTGATGAAAGGATGAGACGTAAGCGAAGATATGTGAAAGCTGGAAAACAAGCGGACGATTGGAATCGTAAGTTATATAAGCCATATCGTAGTGAGCGAGTTATGAACCGATTGTTACGATTAAATTCATTGAAACTTGTGAGTTTTTTTAATTGAGGTCGAAATAATGGTATGTGCTGATTGTGGTGGAGAAGTTGTTTGGATTGGGCCTATAACAAATTTATCTCATACGGAATGTAAGCAGTGTGGTGCAATAAATAATTATCTTAACGAACAGGGTGAGGATGATTTGCAAAGCAATGAAATTGCAATGATGAAAATTAAAACCTCAAAACTAAAAGGATTAGCGCTTGATTGGGCAGTAGGTAAAGCCGTTGGCGTTGATGCTCGTATTGGCAAAGAGTTTATTGTTGATGCTAATAACTGTGTATATAGCCCATCTAGCGACTGGTTAAAGTGTGGTGAGTTTATAAATAACTACTGGATTGATTTAATGTTTGAAGAAGTTGACGGGGTTAATTATTGCTATGCATCACCGCCACATTTAATGGGTGATTATGCCACTGCTAATACTGCTCAAGAAGCTATTTGCCGAGCGGTTGTTATGCTTGAGATAGGTGATGAAGTTGAGATACCTGAGGAGCTGATAAATGCTAACTAAGTACATTTTATTCGCTGTATTCTGGTGTGTCGTTGTTACTGTGATTGGAGTGTCACTTAATGGCTAAATCACCTGCTGAACGTAAGGCATTACAACGTAAGCGCCAAAAGGAACTTGGCGTAACGAAGATTGAACTGCTGGTGGATAATCAGGAACTGGAGATGTTACAGCGTAATTGTGTTCTACGTATGCCTGGTCGTGAACAGTATGATGTTGTTGAATACATACAGATGCTTATTCGTAAAGATGATGCGGAGTATAAGCGACAAGCTGAGGAGCTATCTAAGCGTAAGTGTGAGCGTTGTGGCGAACAGTTACCCGTTCAGCAATGCTGTTTATCTGGTGATGCTAAATGTTGGGTCACTTATGGATATCGCGAATTACAGCTTAACTTGGTTGACAAAACGATAGCAAAATAGAAATTTGGTTGACGCGATTTTGTCAACCAGATAGCCGTCGGGTGTTCATTTCTATTTTAATTCCCTCGAATACTGGGGTTTTAAATTGGTGTATTAATACCTAATTAGATTTGAATGTTATATTTTGAATAGCCATAATAACCAAAGAGGTGATGATTATGACTATCAAAAGACCAAGAAAGAAACCTGCACGACAGCCAACGCCTATCAACGACAAGATGGAACGTTTCTGTCAGGAATATATCAAATCCCCCGATAATCAAACTGATGCTGCAATCTCTGCTGGATATGCTTCTGGCAGTGCTTGCAAGCGCGCATCACAGCTAATGGCTGATCCCCGTATTCAAGAGCGTATCGCTCAACTTATGCAACAGCGCAATAAGCGCACCAAGATGAGTGCTGACAATGTACTCAGGCGTTTGGTTGATATGCTTGATGCGGATATTGCCGATATTCTCAATGAGAAAGGCGATATTAAACCAATATCTGAATGGTCACCTATTTGGCGTAAAAGTGTTGCTGCATTTGATATCATTGATATTGACGGTGATACACGCATTAAAAAAGTGAAGTTACTGGATAAAATCAAGGTGCTTGAGTTGATTGGTAAGCATGTTGATATCAATGCCTTTAGAGACAGAGTACAGGTCGATGTAAACGTATCGCTTGCTGATAAGTTGGCATCTGCTCGTAAACGTGCTCAGCAAGGGAGCATTGAGTAATGTCAGAAGCTTTGCAGAAGTCACCAGAAGAACAACTCATTGAAGATATCGCATCATTTACGCATGATCCATTAGGTTATGCGTATTACGCATTTCCGTGGGGTGAAGCTGGTGGAGAGCTTGAAGAATACAATGGTCCTCGTCAGTGGCAAGCCGAAGCATTAAATGAAATCGGTGAACATCTACGCAATCCAAAGACACGCCACCAGCCATTGTTACTTGCTCGTGCTTCTGGTCACGGTATCGGTAAATCGGCATTTATTTCAATGATCATCAAGTGGGGTATGGATACCTGCGAAGATTGTAAGGTAGTCGTCACTGCCAACACCGAAAATCAGCTACGTACTAAAACGTGGCCAGAAATAGCGAAGTGGCAACGTCTATCACTTACCAATAATTGGTTTACTTGCACTAAGACAGCTATCTACTCAAATGATCCTAATCACGCTAATGCTTGGCGTGCTGATGCGGTACCATGGTCAGAGAACAACACGGAGGCATTTGCAGGGCTTCACAACAAAGGTAAGCGTATTATCCTTGTGTTTGATGAAGCGTCTAACATTGCCGATCTGGTATGGGAAGTGGCAGAAGGAGCGTTAACGGATGAAGGCACAGAAATCATTTGGATAGCATTTGGTAACCCAACTCGTAACACAGGGCGCTTTCGTGAGTGTTTTCGTAAGTTTAAACATCGTTGGAACACCAAGCAGATTGATAGCCGTACCGTTGAAGGTAGCAACAAAGAGCAGATTAAAAACTGGGAAGAGGACTACGGCGAAGATAGCGACTTCTTTAAAGTCCGTGTTCGTGGTGTGTTCCCGTCAGCATCAGAGTTGCAGTTTATTCCAACAGGTTTGACGGATGAAGCCATGAAGCGCATTGTCACACAGGCAGAAGTTGCTCATGCTCCAGTAATTATTGGTGTTGACCCTGCCTATTCTGGTATTGATGATGCGGTGATTTATCTGCGCCAAGGTTTATTCAGTAAATGTTTGTGGACGGGCTTTAAAACAACTGATGATGTTGTTATGGCAAAGCGTATTGCTGACTTTGAAGATCAATATAAGGCTGACGCTGTTCATATCGACTTTGGATATGGTACTGGCATTCACTCAATTGGAACAAGTTGGGGGCGCGTGTGGCGTTTAGTTAAGTTTGGTGGTGCATCAACTGATCCACAAATGCTAAACAAACGTGGTGAAATGTATAACAGCGTTAAGACATGGCTAAAAATTGGCGGGGCTATTGATGATCAGGAAACCGCAGATGATTTGTCATGTGGTGAATACAAAGTTCGTGTTATTGATAGCAAGATTGTACTAGAAGATAAAACAGAAATTAAAAAACGTCTTGGTCGTTCACCTGGTAAAGGTGATGCACTAGCACTGACATTCGCCTATCCAGTCACTAAAATAGATAGAAATTACACCTCACCTCATTCTGGCGTTAATGTCAGCAATTCAGATTACGATCCATTCGCATAAAAAAAAGCCCTCTGGAGTAGAGGGCAAACAGTCCTAAGGTAAAGCACGCTGTCGTGGTAACAATACCGAGAAAAAATGCAGTGGCATTGCATAACCAAAATGGTAGTTATAATTTTCAATATTGTCAAATAACATGTATTATTAATTTAATATGCAATATTGGTTAATTATAAAGGTGTGTCGATATGTGTAATCCATTTGGCAATACTCCAAAAATTACAACTCCTCCTGCTGTTCAGGCAGCACCTCAAGAACAAGATGCGGCAGTAACGGGTAGTCGTGATGATGAAATGCGTCGTCGCCGTGCAGCCGCAGGTCGTAAGTCTACGTTACTAACAGGTGCGCAGGGTGCGACAAGTTCAGCATCCACCAGCGGTAAAACCTTACTTGGTCAATAAGGGGTGACTATGTCAACGCCATTGAAACAACAGCTACTGCAACAACTTAATCAGTTGGAAACAGAGCGTAGCTCATTTGAACTGCATTGGCGTGAATTGTCAGATTTCACTCGTCCTCGTAGTACGCGCTTTACTGCATCTGATGTTAATCGGGGTGATCGCCGTAATAGTAAGATCATTGACCCTACAGCATCTTTAGCTTCATCGGTGCTTTCCAGTGGCATGATGTCAGGTATTACAAGTCCTGCTCGTCCTTGGTTTCGTTTAGCGACACCTGATCCTGATTTAATGGATTATGGCCCTGTAAAACTTTGGCTAGAAACCA
This sequence comes from Proteus sp. FME41, assembly GCF_014897315.1. Taxonomy (GTDB): domain Bacteria; phylum Pseudomonadota; class Gammaproteobacteria; order Enterobacterales; family Enterobacteriaceae; genus Proteus. Next base: position 197,242 of record NZ_JABUYL010000004.1, read on the forward strand.
CCGAACAACGCATGAACGAAGTGTTCAATCGTTCTAATCTCTATCAATCATTACCGTTGATGTATGGTGATTTAGGTACCTTTGGCACTGCTGCAATGGCTGTTGTTGAAGACAGTCAGCGTATTATTCGCACTGTTCATTTCCCCCTTGGTAGTTATTACATTGCGAATAGCCCAAGCTTGAGTGTTGATGTTTGCTATCGCAAATTTACGATGACCGTTCGCCAGTTGGTGATGGAGTTCGGGACTGATAGTGTCAGCGATACTGTTAAATCAATGTGGAATTCAAGCCAGTACAGCCAATGGGTTGAAGTGGTTCATGCTGTATATCCAAACCTTGAACGACAAACAGGAAAGTTAGAGGCAAAGCATAAGCCTTTTAAATCCGTTTATCTTGAAGTGGAAGGCGATAACGAGAAAGTGTTACGTGAATCTGGCTATGATGAATTTCCCATCATGGCGCCACGTTGGGAAGTGAATGGTGAAGATGTTTACGGCTCATCTTGCCCTGGTATGTTGGCGTTAGGTGGTACTAAAGCACTTCAATTAATGCAAAAACGTAAAGCGCAGATGATTGATAAGCTGACTAACCCACCTTTACAAGTACCTGCATCATTAAAAAACCAACGGGTAAATACCATACCAGGGGGCATTAACTATCTTGATGAGGCAAATCCTACTAATAAAATTCAAACGATTTTTGATGTTCAACCTGTAGCATTGAAAGCATTACTTGAAGATGTTCAAGATACTCGTCAACTGATTGATACCGCTTACTTTGTTGATTTATTCCGCATGATGCAAATGGTGAATACGCGCTCTATGCCGATTGAAGCCGTTGTTGAGATGCGAGAAGAGAAGCTATTGCAATTAGGGCCCGTTCTGCAACGCCTTGATTCTGAGTTACTCGACAAGCTGATTAATCGCACTTTCTCAATCTTGGTAAACAAAAACTTACTTCCCGTTGCGCCTGATGAAATGCAGGGAATGGATCTAAAGGTTGAGTACATTTCTGTAATGGCTCAGGCACAGAAATCGATTGGCGTTGGCAGTATCGAACGCTTTGCTGGCTTTGTTGGAAATTTGGCAAAAGTTAAGCCAGAGGCCCTAGATAAACTTAATGCTGATGATGCTATTGATAACTATGCATCAGCAATTGGTGTCTCTCCAACTATCGTTGCAACCAATGAGCAAGTACAAGCCATACGCCAACAGCGACAAGCACAGCAACAACAAATGGCGCAGATGCAAATGGCGCAGTCTGCTATTGATGGTGCTAAAACCCTCAGTGATACCAATCTTGATAATGATAGTGCCTTGTCCGCTATGGCTGGTGGAGGTGCTCAATGACACATCCATTCGATGCGTATGAAGACGAGAAAATTGCTCGCACTGAATACGATATTCAACAAAAAAATAGGCAAGAGAAAGAAGAACAACAGCTAAAAGAGGTTATGTCCACAGAAGCTGGGCGTGCTGTTATTTGGCGTTTGATTTCTGACTCTGGCGTATTTCGTAACTCTTTTTCTAACGATCCATATGCAACTGCCTTTAGAGAGGGCGAGCGTAACTATGGGTTAAAAGTTTTCAATCAATTACACCAAGTTTGCCCTGAGCTTTATGCGCAAATGGCAAATGAAGCAGTTACACCAAGCGTTTAACCAAGATTTAAAGAATGGGAGAAACAGTCATGAACTTATGGCAGAAATTAATCATGCGTCGCTTGTATAACGAGCAACACAGCGAGGGAGGTGAAGGCGGTGGCGGTACAGCAACGGAACCTACTCAAGAAACATCAGCAACAGATAAAAATGAGCCACCAGCAAACAGTGATGATCCTACTAAAAGCACTGAAAAAGAGAATGGTGGAGAGCAGGTCAAGCCGGATGATAAGAAAAATGATGCCAATAAATCAGATGTAGGTGCGCCTGAAAAGTATGAATTTAAAGCACCAGAAGAAGGGCAAGAGCTTGATAAAGGTGCATTAGAAGTCTTTGAGCCTATTGCTCGTGAGCTGAATTTAAACAACGAACAAGCGCAAAAACTGGTTGATGTTTATGGTTCTAAAATCATGCCTGCTATTCAGAAACAAATCAATGATGGTTGGCAAAAGCAGACTGAGCAATGGGTTAAAACTGTTAAAGCAGATGAAGAATTAGGATCAAATGAGTCTATTGGTGCAGCACAAAAGGCATTAGATACCTATGGTTCTGATGATTTGAAATTGTATTTAACAGAAACAGGGTTAGGTAATCACCCAGAGATTATTCGGGCTTTTGCCAAGATTGGCAAAGCAATGTCAGAGGACGGTCTTGTCACTGGCAACAGTAACGGCAGTAAAAGTGCTGCTGATGTTTTATTTGGATAACAAAGAGGAAATAACATGCCTGCTTTAACTCTCGTTGATTGGGCTAAACGACAAGGCCCTGACAGCAAGCAAGCGAAGATCGTCGAATTGCTGAATCAGTCTAATGAAATTCTTGATGATATGGTTTTCGTTGAAGGTAACTTACCAACGGGTCACCGTACAACCGTTCGTACTGGTTTACCATCTGCAACATGGCGCTTGCTTAACTATGGCGTACCGCCAAGCAAATCAACCACAGCACAGGTTACTGATGCGATTGGTATGCTTGAAACCTATTCTGAAGTTGATAAAGACCTTGCTAATTTGAACGGACAAAAGAATGAATTTCTATTGTCTGAATCAATTGCATTCTTAGAGTCAATGAACCAGCAAATGGCTGAAACGGTTATTTATGGTGATGCGACGGTTCATCCTCAGCGCTTTACGGGTTTAGCTGCACGCTTTAACGATATGAACGCAAAGAATGCGGTCAATATCATTGATGCTGGTGGTACTGGCAGTAATTTAACGTCTGTGTGGTTAGTGGTATGGGGTGAAAACACGGTTCACGGTATTTTCCCTAAAGGTTCTAAAGCAGGTTTAGAGCAAAACCATTTAGGTGAAGTTACTTTAGAAGATGAGAACAAAGGTAAATACCAAGGCTTTCGTACTCATTTCCAATGGAAAAATGGTATCTCAGTTCGTGACTGGCGTTATGTTGTCCGTATCGCCAATATTGATTTATCTAAAATTGGTAAAGATCCAGAAAAAGCGGACACACTAGATTTACCAGACTTGTTTATTCAAGCGATTGAGAAGATCCCTAACCTCTCTATGGGGCGTCCTGTTTTTTATTGTAACCAGCAAATCCGTAGCTGGATGCGTCGTCAAATTAAAAACAGCAAAAACGTCAATATTTCTATGGCAGAAGTTGCCGGTAAGAAAGTTGTTTCATTCGATGAAATTCCTGTTCGCCGTGTTGATGCCATTTTAACGACTGAAGATCAGGTGAAATAAGTTATTGCGGTGTCGTTTAACGGCTCCGCTAACTTTCATTTATTTGGAGATAGTCAAAATGATTTTAGATAAAGAAACGCTTTTTTCACTGGATCAGGCGGTTACTGCATCTGCTGTAAGTAAGCAAATTATCGACTTAACGCCAGTGCATGGCGCATTTCGTGATATCGGTATTGGTGAGCCATTAGAGCTGTTTGCACAGGTGACTGAACAGGCTAAAGCAGCAGGTGAAGCGACTGTTCAAATTAAGTTAGAAACCGCGACAGATGATAAATTCTCTGATGCTAAATCTATCTTTGAATCTGTGGCAATGCCAATTGCTGATTTAAATGCAGGAAAACGTATTGTGGCGAAAGTACCTCAAGGCGTTCTGAAGTATTTACGCCTGCAATACGTTGTTGCAGAAGGTCCATTAACGGCGGGTAAGTTCACTGCGGGCATTAACCTAACTGTTGATGCTCATCCTATTTACGATGCTGTAACTCAATAAGGTGTGACATGTCACGATATAAGGTTTTAAAAAAATCATTTATCGCTGGGCGTCTACTTGAAATCGGTGAAGAGGTTGAGTACGACGGTATAGCTGGCGATAACTTAGCGTTAATTGGTGGCGCTGATGCTCGACTTAATACTCATAGTGTGGCTGATGGGGCTGGTGATAATACTGGTAAAGGCGTAAGTAATATTGCTGTTAGCGGTTCAGGTGTAGCGATTGACTCAAGCCTTGATGCGCTTCGTGAGCAATATACTCAGCTATTTGGTAAAGCACCTCATCACAATATGGGCGCAGATAAAATGCGCACCGCAATAGATGAAAAGCGGAAAGAACTTGGGGTTTAACCCCCGATGATAAAGGGGGCGAGAGCCCCTTTTTTATTGGAGATAAATGATATGGCCTCAGAAATTGAAATTTGCAATATTGCATTAAGTCGCATTGGTAATAGTCGTTCAATTAATAGCATGACTGAAGCCAGCAAAGAAGCCGTTCAATGCAACCTTCATTATGCGCAATGCCGTGATAGTGTGCTGGCCGATTTTCCTTGGAACTTTGCGACTAAAAAGGTGGCATTAGCCAATACAAATAATCCTCCACCTAATTGGGCGTATGCCTATCGCTATCCTAATGATTGTCTAAAAGCCATTGGTATTGTCGAACCTCATCAAAAGTACCGCAGGCCAGATACAGCAATTCATTTTCATGTTGGTTCAGATGAAAACGGTACTGGCCGATTAATTTTTACTGATCACCCTAGTGCATGGCTTGAGTATGTTGCACGTATTACTGACGTCAATATGTTTGATGCGTTATTTAAAGATGCCCTTGCATGGCGTTTAGCGGCTGAATTGGCTCGTCCATTGGCATCAAATGCGGGTATTGGTGGTGAAGCACTACAAATTTACCAAGGTGTAATTAAAAGCGCGGCCGCACATTCATTAAGTGAGTCAGCAGAGCCAACTGATTATATGGATGAATTCACACTAGCGAGGTTGTCATAATGCCATTTAGTCTTATTCAACCTAGTTTTTCAGGCGGTGAAATTGCACCAAGCCTATATGGTCGTGTTGATCTTGCGAAGTATTCAACTGCACTGCGCAAGTGCCATAACTTTATTGTTCGTCAATATGGTGGCGTTGAGAATAGACCAGGCACACGATTTATTGCTGAAACAAAGTATCAAAATAAGAAGTCTCGCCTTATTCCTTTCCAATTCAGCACCGTACAAACCTATGCGTTAGAGTTTGGTGATCGTTATATTCGCGTATTTAAAGATGGTGGGCAGGTTCTCTATGCTGATGGTGAACATAAAGGCGAAGTGTTTGAATTAGCGACACCTTATAAAGAAGCTGATTTATTTGATTTGAAGTATACGCAATCAGCCGATGTTATGACGATTGTTCATACTGATTATCCACCAATGGAGTTACAGCGTTACGATCATGATGATTGGAAATTAGTCTCCGTTGAAACCAAGAACGGCCCCTTTGAAGATATCAATACCGATAAGGCAATGAAAGTTTATGCCAGTGCAAGCACGGGGCAAATTACGTTAACCTCTACGCATGATATTTTTGGTACCGAGCAAATAGGTAAACAGTTCTATTTAGAGCAACGTGATATTGATGCGGTTCCTGTCTGGGAAACAGATAAAACAACCAACCTCAATGATCAACGTCGTGCTGACAGTAACTACTATCGTGCCAATAGTGGCGGTAAAACAGGAACACTAAGGCCGTCTCACACGGAAGGAATGAGCTGGGATGGTTGGGGTGGTGATACAGGGATCCAGTGGGAATATCTGCATAGTGGTTTTGGTATCGTAAAAATTGAAACTGTAAGTGAAGATGGTAAAACAGCCACAGGAAAGGTGATCTCTTATATTCCATCCAATGCCGTTGGTGAAGATAATGCAAGCCATAAATGGGCGCGTGCAGTGTGGAATGATGTCGATGGTTATCCAAGCACCGTTGTTTATTATCAACAACGTTTATTCTTTGCTAGCTCTCGTGCCTACCCGCAAACGATATGGGCCAGTCGTAGCGGTGACTATAAAGACTTTGGGCGCAACAATCCTATTCAAGATGATGATCGCATTATCTACACGTATGCAGGTCGTCAAGTTAATGAAATTCGCCATTTGATTGATGTCGGTTCGCTGGTGGCATTGACCTCTGGTGGTGAATATCAAATCACAGGCGATCAGAACAAAGTGCTTACACCTTCCAGTTTTTCAATGTCATCACAAGGTGCTAACGGTTCAAGTGATTTACCGCCAATCTCTGTTGCGAACATTGCGCTTTATATACAAGAGAAAGGTAGTGCTGTGCGTGATTTATCGTATTCCTTTGATGTCGATGGGTATCAAGGCACTGACTTAACTATGTTGGCAAATCACCTATTTCAACGTCACCGCATTGTTGATTGGTCATTTACTACGGTTCCATATTCTATTGCATGGTGCATTCGTGACGATGGGTTAATGCTGGCTTTAACCTATTTAAGAGAACAGCAAGTTTTTGCATGGGCGCCACAATCGACAGAAGGGAAATTTGAGTCAACGTGTTCGATCAGTGAAGGCAATGAAGACTCAGCTTATTTTATTGTCCAGCGTACAGTAAACGGCAAACAGGTTCGATATGTAGAGCGCTTGGCTAGCCGTTTATTTACTCGTACAGAAGATGCTTTCTTTGTGGATTCAGGCTTAAGTTATGACGGTAGAAACACAGATGATGTAAAAACAGCAACTATCACTGGTGGAGCGGGTGAGTGGAACTATCAAGAAAACTATCAATTAGTGATTTCAGGCAATCCGGTCTTTAGTGCTTCTGATATTGGTAGTGCCGTCAATATTCCTTATTTTGAAGATAATGAACATAAAGAGCTTCGCTGTAAGATTGTTCAATATGTATCTGCAAATCAAGTGGTTATTTCTGCTAATCGCAACATTCCACCAGCATTACAAAATACGCCCACTACTGAATGGAGTATTGCCCGCTATCGCTTTGCTGGCTTAAATCATCTTGAAGGTAAGACAGTTAATATTCTTTCTGACGCTAATGTTTCACCACAGGCTATTGTCACCAATGGTGCAGTGGAAATTGATACGCCATCAGCCGTAGTACATATCGGATTACCTATTACCAGCGAATTAGAAACGCTTGATATCCATATCAATGGGCAAGAAACATTACTTGATAAGAAGAAGCTTATTAAGGTTGCCAGCTTAATTGTAAATAGTAGTCGGGGTATTTGGGCCGGTACTGAAAAAGAACGGCTATATGAGTATCCTCAACGTCAATTCGAGTTTTACGACAATCCTGTTGATGATGCCACAGGCATTGTTGAAATTAATTTAGATGCAGATTGGAGCAAAAACGGACGTGTCTTTATTAGACAGGTTGATCCTTTACCGTTAGCGGTGCTCTCTGTTATTCCGCGTATTGATGCTGGTGGTTTCTAATATGAAAAAACATCATGTACAAATTATTCCTGCCACTCATGAACATATCGTTCGTTTATTGCCACATGTAAGACAAGCTGATGTTGATGAGTTCTACGCTATGTCAATGCAAACACCTGAACAGGTATTACGGCATGGCTTATCTGTTTCTACTAAAGCCTATACCGGCATTATTAATGATGAGGTGGTGACTATTTTTGGTGTTGCTTCTGGCTCATTACTTACTGGTTTAGGTGTTCCTTGGTTGGTGGGAACTGATTTATTAGAGCAACACCAGAAAACCTTTCTACGACGCTGTAAACCCATCTTAAAACAGATGTTAGGGCAATACCCAACACTGATGAATTATGTCGATGAACGTAATCATATTGCTAAGGCTTGGCTCCACTGGTTGGGGTTTCAGATTGAAGAAGCAAAGCCAGCAGGTTTACTTCAGTTACCTTTCCATCGTTTTACATTGAGGGCTAAATAATGTGTGAACCAACAACATTAGCGGCAGCAGTAATTGGTACTTCTGCATTGCAAGCATACGGACAATATACCGATGGTAAATTTCAAGCATCAGTGGCCAATCAAAACGCCAAAATTAATGAAGATGCTGCGCTTGATGCAATTAATAAAGGCAACGCTCAGGCACAAGAACAGCGTAGACGTACTCGCCAATTAGCCGGCACACAGGCGGCAACAATGTCAGCCAGTGGCATTGATTTAAGCACTGCGGGTGCTTTAGATATTTTGGGTGATACTGCCGCAATGGGTGAGCTTGATGCGTTAACTATGGTAAATAACGCTTCTCGTGAAGCGTATGGCTATCGTATGCAAGCTGAGAATGATCGCCTTAATGCAAAAATGGCAAGACGCTCAGGCAATATGGGGACAATGACAACGTTATTAACAGCACCGATTCAAGCTTATGGCGCATATCAGTTGGCTGGTGGTACATGGAGTCCATTCGGTGGTGGTGGCTCAGGTGCTGCGAAAGCGGGTAAGACATTTGCTAAAGCACCAAAAGGATTTTAATTATGCCAAAGGTACCTACATACGATAATAGAACGGTTATGCCAGAACAGTTACCAAATAATGGGTTTTCTGTTCAATCATCACCTGATGCTTTTGGCGCTGGCTTTGGTCGTGTTGGTGAGCAATATGTCGGTTTATTTGCAGAAGCAAAACAAAGAGCCAATGTTGCACTGGCGCAAGATGCCGCATTACAGCTACGACAGAAAGCCAACGAACTGATGACCGATCCACAAAATGGATTACTTTCTCAACAAGGTAAAAATGCGATTGGTAAAGCGTCTGAGTATGAGCAGTCATTTCGTGATTATGCTGGTGAAATATCATCAACATTACCTGACGATATTGTTCGACAAAGCTTTATGCAACAAGCGCAAGAAATGGGTGTTCAGTTTGCATCACAAGCGAATCGTCATGAGATGGGGCAAATCAAAGCTTATGAACAAGATCAGTTTCAATCAACGCTAACATTAAATGCAGAGTCTGCCGCATCAATGTACGGTGATAATCAGGCTTATATCTCTGCACATAAACAAGTGTTTCAGCAAATAGAAGAGTTTGGATTATCACACGGTTGGGGTGAAGAGCAGATCCTCGCCAAGAAACAAGAATTCAAAGTGGCAACTGCTCGTAAAGCGATTGAAAATCAACTCGGTGCTGATTATATGGGGTTCTTGGAACGAAATGGAGAACCTTCAAGCCTTGGTGGTGCTACCAGAAATAATGCGTTCTATGGTGGTACTGTTGGTAAAGTTAAAGGAATGACCCAACAGGGTAATATTAATTTACTCAATAGGCCAACAGTTAAAAACGAAGACGGCTCAATTAGTACAGTAAGAACGATTTCTATTGGTACCGATGATGGCGAAGTGCTAATACCTACCGTAAGTGACGATGGTAAGCTGTTATCTGATGATGAAGCCATTGCGTTATATGAGCAAACAGGTAAGCACTTAGGGGTTTTTGATAACCCTGAAGATGCTACTGCTTACGCTGATAATCTGCATAAACAGCAAGAGAATATGTATACACCTAGTAATGGTGATACAAGAGGTGTTAGAAACAATAACCCCGGTAATATTCGTATATCTAGTAATAAATGGGTAGGGCAAACCGGTGATGATGGTGCATTTGCTAAGTTTGCCACACCTGAGCACGGCATTAGAGCATTAGGTAAAAATCTACTTTCTTATGCTCGACAAGGGTTTGTTACACCAGAGCAGATCATTAATCGTTGGGCGCCACCAGAAGATAATAATGATACTCAGGCATACATTGAGTATGTATCTGATTACCTTGGTGTTGAACCTAATCAGCCATTAGATTTAACGAATCTTGATACCTTAACGCATTTATCGACAGCGATAATGTATAAAGAAAATGGCCGTAATCGTGTTAATTACACTGATGAGCAGATAGCAACGGGAATACAATCAGCACTTGGTTTTGTTGAATTACAAGCGACATCAGAAGCACCAAAACTATTAACTGGATCTGCCGCTTTCGATGCATTAGATGAAGCTGACCAAGCAAAATATTTACGACAAGCAGAACAGCTACGTAAGCAAAAGCAAGGTGAGTTACAGCAACAATTTGGTACTCGTGTCGCTGACTCTTACGCAGCATGGGAAAGAGGACTTGATGCACCTGATGCGCCTACTCATGATGAATTAATCTCTGCGTTTGGCTATGACAAAGGCTCGGCTATGTCTGCTGATATGCAAGAAGCTAAACGTTATGCTGGTTTTATGTCAGCAGCTAAAGAGATGTCGCCACAAGCACAGCAAGCTTTGTTATCTCAAATCAGGCCACAAACGGGTGAAGCAAACTACGAAAGCAAAATTCAACGTTGGGAGAAATTTGGTAAGTTCGTTGAAGGTAATATCAAGGAACAAGATAAACAGTTTGCAGCTAACCGATTACAGCTTTCCATTCAAAATAACTTTCCGCTTGATCCTAATGATAAGAATAATCAGCAGGCAGCAGATGATTACTTTGAACAACATATTCAGCAGAGCTTTAATTTACGTGATGATAATAGCTTAAATGCCGTTGCTGAACTTACAGCAAGAACAGGGATTATCCCATCACAAGTTAAGTCTGTATTGAATATGGGGGCAACGTCTAAAGATCCTGAAGTTGTTCTTCCTATCGCGAAAATGTATGGGCAGATATTTGATAATAATCCGGCATCAGCTACGGATATTCCATCAAGCACAATGGCGTATTATTCAAAAGTATATAGTTTAAATCGTGCGGGTATGCCTGATGATAAAGCGGTAGAAACTGCATTTAAGACGACATTTGAACAAGATGAACGCACTAAGCAAATGATCGCTTCTCAAATCAGGGATAAAGGATATATCAAGGATAGAGATAAAGCAGCGCAATCTAATATCAATGATTTTTACCCTTGGTATAAACCATTTTCTTCACCAAGCGTTAGTAAGCCGGGTACTCAAAATGGCGCTTACTTACGTGACTATCAAACACTGTATGACGCTAACTTTGCTGAAACAGGCGGTGACGCAGAACTCGCCAAGAAAATGACCAACGCTCAAATTAAAAGAACGTGGGCGGTATCTAATATTAATGGCAGTGAAGAAGTTATGCGTTATGCACCAGAAGCCGTATACGGTATTAATGAATCAGGTGCTGGCAACTGGATCACTGGACAATGGGAAGAAGAGAAAAAGCAATTAATGTCTATGTCATTTGGTGGCGCTTCTTCTGGCACTGAAATCGTTATTGTCTCTGATGCAGTGACAGCAAGAGATTACAGCTACGGCATAATGATAAAACAAACCGGTAGTGATGATATCCCTATTTATCGTCCATACACGGGAGATAACGGCTTACCTATTCGCTTTAAACCAAAACAGTCATCATCACCAATGTATAAAGAGGTAATGGAAAAACGCCAGCAAAGCGTTAAGGAAGCTCAGGATAAAAGGGAACGAGAAGAAGCATTGGATAAATCGCGCTCAGAATTTGATGAACGTCGTCAAAGTGTCCGTGAGCAATATAAAGAAGCTCACAATGAGCGAGTAAATAAATTCAATAATTATTTTTCTTGGGATAAAAACTGATGCCTATTTACGAACAACAACCTGATGATATTTTATCTGCGGATATTAATGCTGTTCAGCAAACTGAACCTACTTACGGTGATAATGTTTCACCATCTTGGTATGACCCTATTAATCCGCTTGATGATAGACGGCAAACTAAAGAATTACGTGATGCGGCGTTTCGTATCGATAACTCAGTGGGTAGCTTGATTGCTACTGCACCTTTTAATCAATTTGAAGATGTAGATGGCTATAACCCATTTGAAGATGAATTAACGCTTTCAGGCTATGAAGACTATGCCGATGCCTTTATTCATTCAAACTCTCCTCAAGAAACCGCCGCAATAAAACAACGTATTGATCGTGAGAAGAACGACAGACAGCAATTAATGGATTCAGGCGGTGCCGGTATTGTGAGTAGTATAGCAATGGGGGTTATTGATCCAATTAATGTTGCCGCAATGATGATACCTGGTGGTGCAATAGTAAAAGGCGGTAGTGTTGGTGCAACAGCAGGTAAGTTTGCGCTAGCAAATACCGCTGGTGGCGTAGCTTCTGAAATGGCATTACATAGTACCCAAGAAACACGAACATTAACTGAAAGTGCAATTAACGTTACACTGGATGCCATGATTGGTGGAACCTTAGGTTCAGCTGCGCAATTAGTAAAAAACCGTGGTGAATTGGTAACAAAAGTAAGAAATGATTTAATTGGAGAACAACAATCAGGACAACAAAATATTCCAAATAATATTCCTGATAATTCTAGTGTTGGTGCAATGGAAGTCCCTAACACCACATTAGAACAAGAAACCTTAAAAGGACCATCTTTTGTTAATAGAACAATGATGGTTAGCCCTGTTGGCCGTGTTGCTCAATCACCCTCTAAAACAGCGCGCCAAATTAACCAACAACTTACAGAAAATAACTTTACCTTTGCTAAAAATGAAGAAGGTATTGCGACATTTACCGCTGTTGAAACAAAAGTGAGAGGTTATGAAACACTTGTTTATAAGCAAGTAGAATCGACGAAAGATCACTTTAAACAGTATCGTCAATCTGGTGGCCGTGATATGAGCTATTACCAATTTAGTGAAGCTGTTGGTGATGCTATGCGCAATGGTGATACTCATGCGATACCACAAATTGCAGAGGCGGCACGTTCTATTAGACCTATTGTCGAAGCAACCAAAGATAGAATGGTTGAATTAGGGATCTTACGTGAAGGTGTAAAGGTGACAACTGCACAAAGCTATTTCCCTCGTATTTATAAATTCGACAAAATTTTAAATGATCGTACTGAATTTAAGAAAATCATTGCTGACTGGTTAGAAGAGATTAATCAAACCTCGATAAATAAAGCCAAAGGTAGCCTTGATCGTGCTGAAATTGGTATTGATAAAGCACGTAACGCTTCACCACAAGCTGAACGTTTAGGGCTTGAGATTAAAGAGGCTGAGAGTTGGTCAGGTAAAAAATCTTTGTTGATGGATGATATTAATAAATATCAAAAAATCATTAATGAAAAGAACGCGGTAGAAGTTGAGCTAAATTCACTTTCTAACCTTACTAAGCTAAATAAAACACAAACAAGAAGACAGGCAACATTACAAAGAAAATTACAGCGTATTAATGATGCTGAGAATAAATTGCCTGCGTTACAACGTAGCGTAGATATTCTTGATAACCCTCGCAAGTTTAGAAATGAACATCGTCGTTTAACACGAACTGCAAATTCATTAACTCGCCATGACAGAATTAGACAATCCGCATTAAATCGCATGACACCTTTAGAGCGTGAAGAATTAGATGCGGCAGCAGATGATATTGTTAATAAAATTATCGGTGCACCATCTGGCATTGTACCCAGTGAGCTAATCCCTGATGGGTTAGTTAAACGTGCTGGTTTTACAAAAGATAGAACGCTTAACATTCCTGATGAACGCATTAAAGACTATCTTGAATCAGATGTTAACTATGTGATGGAAAACTATATTCGCCAAGTTGCGCCTGAAATTGAACTCACGGCTAAATTTGGTCGTGTTGATATGGATAATCAAATCAAAGCGATTACAGAGGAATACAACCAGCTTATTGCTGATGCAACCACACCTAAAGAACGTAGTCGATTAGAAGCACGAAGAGAAGCTGATTTACGTGATATTCGTGCTATGCGTGACCGTCTATTAGGAACTTATGGCGCACCTAAAGATCCATCTAGTTTCTTTGTTCGTGCTGGTCGTGTGGCTCGTCACGTTAACTTCTTACGTTTATTAGGTGGCATGACAATATCATCGTTACCTGATATGGCTCGTCCGATTATGCAACACGGCTTACGTAGTGCGTTAAAACCATTGGGTAAGATGCTAACTGATATCGGTGCTATGCGTATTGCTAAAACTGATTTACGTGAAATGGGTATTGGTCTTGAATATGTATTATCCAGTCGTTCTAAGGTGATTGCTGACCTTAACGATCCATATAGCAGACGTAGCTATTTAGAACGTGGTTTACAATGGTCATCACAGAAATTTGGCAACCTTACATTGATGAACCAATACACCGATACTATGAAAATGTGGTCTGGTGTTATTACTCAATCTAAGGTACTGAGAGCAGCAAACACTTTAGATGCTGGTGGTTCGTTAAGTAAACGAGAAATAAAGAAACTGGCTCATATTGGTATTGATGAATCAATGCTAAAGCGTATAGCAGATCAGTTTAAGCGACACGGTGAAGACTTAGATGGCATGTTAACAGGGCATAGCCACTTATGGGATGATCGTGTTGTGAGAGAAACATTTCAGGCTGCAGTATTAAAAGATGTAAGAACTACTGTTATCACACCGGGTATTGGTGATACACCATTAATGATGAGTAGCGAACTAGGTAAGATAGTTATGCAGTTTAAAACCTTCTTCTTTGCTACTCACAATAGAGCGCTGGTCTCAGGCATACAATCGGGTGATGCATCATTTTACTATGGGGCATTACTTCAAGTAGCACTTGGATCCCTAGTCTATGTCCTTAAAGCTAAAATGGCAGGGCGTGATATTAATACCGAACCGGCTAACTTAGTGAAAGAGGGTTTAGACTGGTCAGGAATGATGGGCTGGTTAGGTGAGCCTAACAACGTATTGGAAAACCTTAGCGGTGGTACTTATGGTATGAGTGCCATGTTTGGTGGGCCACCAGCATCACGTTATCAAAGCCGTAATGGGATTGGGGCCTTATTAGGTCCTACATTTGACCTTGGCGGTGATATTAAAAACATCACATCAGGTGTATTAAATGGTGAGTTTGATGATAGAGAAGTGCGATCTGTACGCAAACTATTACCTTTCCAAAACTTGTTTTATTTGTCACCATTATTGAATCAGGTTGAGGAGCAGATGAAGTAGAGAAAACGCCATGTGGAATAAAGATAAATTATTAAAAATACAGAAAGATTATGATGATGCAATGCTTAATTATAATACAGCAAAATATATTCTTATTGCCTGTATTTTTGGTCTGTTTATGAGCTTTATCTTCCCACGTGGCGGAACCATATTATTTGTTTTTGTGACAATAGGCTTATGTTTGTACTTTTTTCACTGTAAAGACAAGCTCAAAAAAGCAGAGTTGGTAATGGATGATGCTTGTAAAAGTCTTTTTGGTAAGAAATATAAAGAATCAAAAAGTGATTTTATTAACGAAATATATAAATAGCACCGCTTAAGCGGTGCATTGTTCTCATTTCTTTAATTCAGCTAAAATACATTCCACCAACGGTATTATATTTTTATTGCCTCTCATCTTCTGAACTATAAAATTTCTCATTGCGATAAGCTCTACAAGTGGAGCTGATACATCATGACCATCTTCTTCCATCTTTGTTAAAAGCGCTTCAAGGTTTGATTTTGTAATTAACTTTTCAATCCCTTTATCGGTATTCACTACATCTGGATAGTTAGCTGGTGCAGGGTATTCATACTTCTTTTCCATGGCTAAAGTCCTCACTAATGAAAATAATTACGCAAACTATAATAATGTAAATGCATTAAAATGTTCATCTAAATGGTTAATTTAATTTTCTATTTGATAACCATTATTGCAAATATGGATATATTTTGTAGTTAAACGTATCATATCCTCATCAACACCAGAGGAGATGAGCAATGACGGTATCTACTGAACTAAGCCATGAAGAGTATGTAGGTAATGGCGTAACAACGGATTTTGATTTCCGCTTCCGTATCTTTGAAAGCAAACATTTGATCGTGGTGGTTGCTGACAGTGACGGCAATGAAACAACATTAAAGAATGGTACTGATTACACTATTGTCGGTGCAGGTTCCTATCATGGCGGTAAGGTGGTTTTAAATAAACCTTTAGCTAGAGGCTGGAAGATATTATTAGAACGTGATTTACCCGTTGTACAAGAAACTGACTTACGTAATCAAGGGAAATTCTTTGCAGAAGTACATGAAGATGCCTTTGATTATCTAACGATGTTAATTCAAAAATCATTGGGCACTTTCTCTTTAAGCCTACGAAAACCTACCTATCTATCGAACTATTATGATGCTAAAGGCAATCGTATTGCTAATTTGGCACCGCCAAAGTTAGGTACTGATGCAGTAAATAAAGACTATGTTGATAACAGTATTAAGGATATTGATAGCAAGACGTTGCGAGTCAAAGATAAACCTATTAATGCGTTACCAAACACTGAACAACGCGCCAATAAAATTTTAGCGTTTGATGATAATGGTCAGCCAATCACTGTTTTGCCTGAGAGTGGTTCTGCTTCTGATGTATTAATTGAGCTGGCTAAGCCTACAGGTGCTAGTTTAGTAAAAACTAACACTGGTGATACCGTTCAAGAATGTCTAGATAATTCAAATAACTTGATATGGGAATCGAATAAAAGCATTAGAAGTCAAATACCTATTAGAGATAGACAGCTAATCATTAACGCCCATCGAGGGTATTCTGAAACTTATTTTGAACAGACATTACTCGCGTTTAGTCAGTGTAGAGCTGATGCGATAGAAATTGATATGCAGACAACATCAGATGGGGTAGCTGTTTGTTTTCATGATGACGATCTATCAATTCAAACGACAGGTAAAGGAGCAATAAAAGACAACACTATTCAACAAATCAGAACGTATCGCTACAAACGTGCTCAAAACACTCGTTATGCAGATATGCTATCTATTCCGTCTCTTAGTGCTGTTTGCAGGGTTGCTGCAAGAACAGGAAAGAAACTGTTAGCTGAAATTAAGGGCTATAGAACTATAGATGATTGTTCCCAGTACAATACAATTATTTCAACATATGGATTAGCGCCCACAACAACATTCATTTGTTTTGATTTTCCAGTACTCCAATATCTACATAATATAAATTCAACTTCATCATATGGTTATGTTATTGCATCATATGAGCCTTATATGGATGAAAATATAAATGAGCTGATTTCTTGGGGTGGTGGGGTTGTCGATATAGCAAGAGCTGCCTTACCTAAAGTAGGGATAGAAAAACTAAGACAATGGGAAGCAAATGGATTAACCATAGGTGTATGGACTATTTATACGATGGAGCAATTAAATGAAGTCCTATCCTACGGCATTCGACATCTAACTTTAGACAAAGATTTCGCTGATATTCTAAATAAATAATTGAGGCTAACAATGAGTTATATTCATACAGAACGAGATTTTAGCAACTTTAACAGATATACAAGTGGCAGTGGAAGCATTAGCGTGAATGATGATGGCCGCATACGTCTACAAAACTCAGATAAAGAGTCTAGGTCTATTATCAATAAAAGTTTATTGTTAATGGCTGGCGACGAGGTGACAATTTTCGCAATAGGACAAACAACAAGTTTGGCATCCGGTCAGTGTGTTATAGCAATAGAACACCCAAACTCAGTTAGAAAAAACATAGTAACACTTAATCATAATGAAGATGCAGTATTACACCGTGTATCATGGAAAGTACCAACAGAGTACCCACCTAGTGCTGTTAATTTAATCATAGCTCTTCCATACGGAACTGAGGGAATCGCTTATTTTACAGATATTTATTTTGAAATAAAATCACAAAACTTAGGTTCTAGGCGAATACTAATGGACGGCGTTGTAAAGCTAACAAATGGCGTTGCAACACTGGACAACTCTTATGATCATAGAAATATAGGAGAGGTTGTTGCATCAAGTATTAACTTAGATGTAAGACCAAAAGAAATTGTAGCTCTAGACAGACTTCCCATCGTAAACATAACATCAATTTATAACGCTGATGATAAACCAGTAAGAAACGCAATATTACAGCCTGTTGCATCATTTACAAAAGCGGGGGCGCTGAATATTAGATTGCAGCACCCTATAGATGGAGTAATGGTAGGTACAACTGGAGAGACAATAAACAAAACTATCTCGTTTTCAGTTTATATTTAACATACTAATTTTTTAGTATATTCATTGAGGCTCATAATTTTCGCATAAATGAGTGACATGATAATTGGGATGACTAACAGGGAAATCAGTAATAGTGTTTTATTGTCATCCCACCCATAAATTTTCATTATTTTCAATGTGATAAATATAAATGCATAGTGTGCTAGGTATACGCCAAAAGAGAAATAACTAATAAAACTAATAATTTTATTGTTGGTTTTATTAAAAAATTCCTTTATCAATAAAATAAATCCGATGCTAGAGAAAAATATAAATAAAGATCTTGGGTACCAGTGCAAAGACCAGTTAACCTTATTGTTAGTAACATCAATATAGAGCAAGGCTAAACAAGGGATTATTAATAATAATAATTTAGTAATATTGTTATCCAATAACTTTATTGGGTCTCTGCACATAATGACATATCCAGCAACAAAATATGCTATAAATGGACCTGTAAAATCCTTGCCTAATTTTGATATAAAGTCAATTTCAATGCCTAATTGATATAAGGTATCCTTCATTTGATTAAAAAATAGACAAATGAATATAAATAAAACTAAGTGTGACGTTTTGGTATTTGTAACCATTTTAGATATAAACGGCGCCATCAAGTATAGTTGTACAATCATGTACATATACCACATTTGCCTTGCGTAACCATATGAGCCGGGATATTTATTGTTATTTGTTATTCCATTGTTTTCAATGGCGGCTTTTAAGAATGAGTCATAGAATCCTGTTCCATCAGTCATATATTTTATGGCGCTAGTAAAAATTGAGTAGAAAATTATCAATAGAATAAATTGTGGGATTCTTTTTTTGTAGAATGATAGGATATTAACATTTGATAATTTTGGTAATATTAACCCACCTGAAATCATTATAAAAATAGGGACGGCCAGCCTATCTATGGAATAAAAAATACTTTTTGTATAAATATCTCCATAAGCAACAACTTCATGAGCATGAGTGAACACAACTAGAAAAATAGCGATCACCCTAGCAACATCAACCCATAATATGCGTTCCATTATAATTCCATATATATTAATAATAACTATATATGATATATATTAATTATCATGAATGAAACAAACATCATCTCTTGTGCCTTTTTTTGTTATTTGCATTTTTGGTTATCTTCCTGGTTATATAGTATCATGATTATTCATTAATCACTGGTACTACACTCATGCAAGAAGATGTCTACACAAAAGCTGGGATCGGCACTACTGCTTTTCTTGGTTACTTCGCAGGGCTTCCAGCAGAAGTTGTTATGGGTTCACTGTTGGGAGCCATTTTCTTTACCACTGCTGCTACTGAATATAGCTTTAAACGTAGATCGGTATTAGCTTTTCTAAGCTTCGTTTGTGGTCTTATATTCTTTAGTCCTGCAGCAACTATCTTTATTTCTGTTACTGGTCTTTTCGGTGTGAAACCGGAGCAATACGAAATCGAACATATCGATGCCGTAGGGGCTTTTGTTTCCGCTTTGCTTGTGGTTAAGTTAAGCGTAAAAGCATATGGAAGGGCTGATATACCGAAACAAGGAGGGCAACAATGAAATGCGAAACATTGCTCACTATTGTTAATGCCATCATCTGTACCGTCATATTTCTACGTGTGTTCTATTTTAAACGTGACGGCAGACAACACTGTAAAAAAGGTGGATGGTTAGCTTTCCTCATTCTTGCTTACTCTTCAAGCGTACCTATTCGCGCTTATTTCGATCCTAATTATCACGCTGATATCTACAACATCTTTGCCAATATCCTGATCTGCACAACGTTGCTAGTCAGTAAAGGCAATGTCATCAAGTTTATAAAGGGGTGAATATGTCATTAGTCGATAAACAGAATACGTTTACAGGTATGGTTGCAAAGCTGATCACCTTTGCTCAGCAGAAGGGATATAAACTGACGTTTGGTGAGGCTTATCGTACCGAAGAACAAGCTAAATTAAATGCAAAGAAAGGATCGGGTATTAGCAACAGTCTGCATACTCAACGTTTAGCAGTTGATTTCAACCTATTTGATGCTAACGGAAAATACCTTACAGCCACCAGCGACTATAAAGAACTGGGGGAGTATTGGGAATCATTGGGCGGAAGTTGGGGCGGGCGTTTTAAAACTCGTCCTGACGGTAATCATTTTTCATTAGAGCACAATGGGGTTCGTTAATGAATAAAACCGTCATAGCGTTAATTGCTTTGGCTATTTCCTTTACCGCTGGCTTTGTTGCTGGCGGTATTTATTTTGATAACCGAGCAATGAGTAAACAGATTGCAGGTAATCAATTAGATGAAAAGGAAGTGGCCACAAATATTGAACTGCGTAAACAAGCAGACAATGAACAGCAGAATAGGTTGGAGATATATCATGACGCACAACAGCATGATACGATACGCACAGACGCTTTGCTTGATCGTGTTCTTAATCACTTTGACAGGATGCAGCTCTCAACTGGTACCACGAAAACAGAAGTTACAAGTACCGATAACGCCAATACCTGCCGAGTTGAGAAATCCAAAGCCAGTGAACTTTCTCGACAACTACGAGAAACACTTGAACGATATGGGCGTGAAGCTCAGCGTGCAGATGAAAACACCAGAACACTCAACCTTTGTATTTCAGAGCTGGAAGCAAAGGAAAAACTCCTCAATTCTTACCGATGAAAAAGTAGACAGATTTCATAATGGCGGTATCGGTGACGGTGTTAGTGATATCTAATTTAAATATAATTTATATTTATCAGTGAGTTAGATTGCCAGAATATAATTGAGTGGGAATAAACTACCGTTTA
Organism: Proteus sp. FME41; assembly: GCF_014897315.1. Lineage (GTDB taxonomy): Bacteria > Pseudomonadota > Gammaproteobacteria > Enterobacterales > Enterobacteriaceae > Proteus. The sequence goes on from NZ_JABUYL010000004.1 coordinate 217,909, forward strand.
TCAGCAATAGTTGATAAAGGTTAAAAAACCAAGAGCCATCAGTATGTTACTGGTGGCTTTTTTATATATAATCATTTTCTAGTAATAGGATTATTTTTATAAATAATAAATTCAATAAAGTTTTGAATTGATATTTGCTCACTTAAAGGTAATTTAGAATAGGCTTTTCTATCGTAGTTAATAGCACTTTTATCATTCTTAGGGATTAACAATTCATAAGTTTGGCGGCCCATTGATTTAGCTATAGCATCAATACTTTCAGCCGTAGCACTTGCTTCACAATTAATAATGCGGTTAACCGTTGACTGAGCAAGACCTGAGTCAACGGAAAGTTTAACTCTTGATTTTATTCCATCGTTTAACATGAATGTTGTGATGTTATCTGAGAGTATTTTGCTAATTTCTGTCGGAATGTATTCTTCTTTTTCTGATCCAGCATGACCTTCTTTCAAATGGTCTATATCCATCCAATATTTACTAATAATCCCTCTAATTATACATGGATAAAATAAAAAATTGGTCAAGTTTGTATTGGCGCATGACTGTGTTATAACCATAAAATATTAGTATTAAAATGTAAATTAGCTAAAGAAGTAAAATAAAGGAGATAAGGACATCATGCAAAATGAGATTTTAAAAAAACTGCCACAAATAGAGCAAGAACATCAGGTGAAGTTACTCTACGTTGCTGAAAGTGGAAGCCGTGCTTGGGGCTTTGCATCAACAGACAGTGACTATGATGTACGAGGCGTTTTTATACGTCCTCGTCATGCTTATCTTTCTATTGATAAACCTAAAGAAACATTTGAATGGATAGAAAACAGTTGGTTTGATGTGGGCGCTTGGGATATTACTAAAGCACTACACTTATTACGTAAATCGAACTGTATATTATTAGAATGGCTTCAATCACCAATAATTTATCAACAATATCCTAATGTTCAAAAAGAACTATTTGAGCTTGCAAAACTCTATTATCAACCCAAAGTGATTGTTCATCATTACAGAGGGATTGCTAAAGTTGTGAGTGGATATTCTCCTGAAAATAACCTTAAAAATAAGATTAGTGCAGCACCAATAAAATTAAAAAAATGGTTCTATATGCTACGTTCTCTTCTATCTGCTTATTGGACAGTAAGAACGGGTGATATTCCACCTATGGAGCTAAATAAATTGATAAAAATCCTATCTATTGAAGAACAAAAGTCTATCCACGAATTAGTAGAGTTTAAATCAGATAAAGATGAGCATTTTACTTGGATGCCAACAGATATAATGCAATGTTTGATTACTTTTTTATGGCAAGAGACAGATGTGCAATTAACAAAGCGGAAAGTACCAGATAATGATGTTTTAAATAATTGGTTTAGGAAAAAATTAGATGAAACTGACAATTGAAGATATAAAACCCTACCTTTTGTTTGAAAGTATCGCAGGAAGCCGTTCACATAATCTTGCGACTGAAACATCAGATACAGATATTAAAGGTGTGTTTTATCTTCCTAAAGATCTTTTCTATGGATTGGAATATACACCGCAAGTCAGTAATGAAACCAATGATATTGTTTATTATGAGCTTGGGCGATTTGTTGAGTTATTATGTGCTTCAAACCCTAACATTTTAGAGTTACTGAATTCTCCTGAGAAAGTTGTTATATATCGACATCCTTTAATGTCTTTAATTAAGCCAGAATGGTTCTTATCTAAAACCTGCATTCAAACATTTGTGCATTATGCTCAAGGACAAATTAAAAAAGCACAAGGATTAAATAAAAAAATAGTAAATCCAGTCGAGAAAAAGCTAAAAACTATTTTAGATTTTTGTTATGTGATTGAAGATGGAAAAACAATATTAATTAATACGTGGTTAGATAACCACCATTGGAAACAAGAGCATATTGGGTTAGTAAAATTGGCTCACGCTCAAGATTTATATGCAATGTATTATGATAGTACTTCTCTTTTTCAAGGCATTATTAGAAAAGAAAATGCGAGTGATGTATTGTTAAGCAGTATTCCTAAAGACGCTAAAGTACAAGGTTATCTCAGTTTCAATAAAGAAGGCTATAGTGCATATCGCAAGCAATATCATGACTACTGGCAATGGGTAGAGCAACGTAATGATATCCGTTATCAGCAAAATATTGATCATGGGCGAAGTTACGATAGCAAAAATATGATGCACACATTTAGATTGCTCTATGTTGCTCTAGGTATTGCACAAGAAAGTAAAGTCAACGTTTGGTGTGATAACAGAGAGGAGCTATTAGCCATTAAAGCAGGTAAGTTTAGTTATGATGAACTATTAGAGCATAGTGAAACTTTGATTAAACGTATTCGAAATGCATTTAAATTAAGTTATTTGCCAGAAGAAATTGATTATTTAGCGGCTCAGTCAGCACTTATAAGTATTCGGAAAGCACTTTATAAAAAGTAGGGTTATTTAACAACTTAATATCCCTTACATAAAGTAAGGGATATACTATTTTTAATAATTAAAAAATAAACTAATATGATAATTATTTATAAATAGCATTAGCGTATAAAAAATTAATTAGTTGCAAGATACTCTGGATAAGCATCTACTAGTTTCATATATATACGTTTATTCTCTGCTTTTTTTCTAAAATCTTGTTTTAAACAGATTTGAGCCATGTTTTTTAGCTCAGCAGGTAGATTTTCTGCACTTGTAGAGGCAATAATGGAAAAACGCACTTTCTTTTTAGACCGGCTTAAATTATAAGGTAAACCTAAAATACGTCTTGCGACTCTGTTTGTTTTCACAACTCACTCCTTTTCATGTGTAATTTAGAAAAAGCGTATTGAGTATAGCAGATAATAACAAGAATAAGATGTTGGTAAGTGTTTAAATTTAGCATTAAAGGCTATTAACTGTTTTTTTTAAGAGTAACAATTAAGTATAAGAATATTATGTGAATAAAATTGTTTTAAATAAAATAAAAATAACAACAGTAAAATGAAAAATTATTTTTAATATTAACATAACTGCACTTGTCTAATAATCGAGATGCAATGATACGTTTTATTTACAAGTTATGATCATTTTTTTTAAAGAGCAGAAAAGAGATCTTTGTTAAAACTTAACGTTATTTTAATTCAACGATTGGTGTATCCAATTAAGATAACCTTTAAAACCATTTTCAATCGGTATTATAATAACCTCAGGAGTTTCATAAGGGTGTATTTCGACAAGTGTATCAATTAAAGTTTGTTGTTTTCTTTTTTCGGATTTTATCATCATAAGTATTTCATTATCTTCAATAATTTTATTATTCCAATAATAAATAGATTTAATATTAGGTATCAAATTTACACAAGCTGCCAGTTTTTCATTGATGAGATAGTGAGCAATTTCATTAGCAACCATTTCATTTGGCACAGTTGAGTATGCAATTATCATTGTTTTTCCTTTTGTTATTAATCTGTTTTTTAGTAGTAACGATAAGATTTGGGTAATTTTAATTTCACCAAAATAAAACTTTTTAAAACTTAAAGCTAATATTTTTATTTTTAGCAAAATAAAACAGTGTTTTCAAAAAAAACTTTCTCGATATGAACCATTTACGGCATTATTAAGGGCTTTTTACGTATTATGAGGTTCTTGTAGTAAAGAAAAATACCAGGGTGCCGATATTATGAGTAGATTAATGAAATGTATCTATTTGTGTTATAAGGTTTAATTTAGCCAAAGGCATTTTTATCTTTAATAATATCTTTAATATAAAATAAACTAATTAGTCATAAAATTTATAAAAATTTGTGGGGTTTAAAATGGATAATAATTCGCTTAAAAACGCGAGTTTATTTGATAATGATCCCGTTCTCTATGCTGCATGGCTTTACTATCAGGACGGACTCAGTCAAAGTGAAGTTGCAAATATTATGGGTGTTTCTCGGGTTACTGTAGTGAAGTATTTACATCTAGCCAGAGAAAAAGGATTCGTAAATATTAGCTTGGATTCATCAGTATTTTCTACGATTGATTATGCAATCAGAATAAAAGCCAAATTTGATCTTAATAATGTGCTTATTTTACCTGATGAAGAAAAAAACAAATCGCAACACACTTTAAATATGAACAGAGAAAGATTAGCAAAAGCAGGGGCGATGTATCTTTCTCAAATAATTAATGATAATGATATTTTAGGTGTCGCTTGGGGACGAACAATTTATAAGTTAGGTAATTATCTTCCACTCAAGTCATTAAACAACGTCACTGTACTACAAATGATAGGGGCAGTCGCACCGCAGCCTGATTTTAAAACAACAGAGGCAGCGGCATTAATCGCTAATAAACTATCAGGGTGCAGTATTAATTTACATGTTCCTGCAGTAGTGTCGAGTGCGCGTTTAGCAATGGAACTGCAAGCTGAACCTATTATTAGGCGTAATTTCTCAGCATTAAATCAGTGTAATAAAGCACTTTTTGTTGTTGGCAATACACTTGATGATAACCCCTTGGTTGCAACGGGCGTTTTGACTAGCAGTGAAATGGCGCAATACCGTGATTTAGGTGCTGTGGGCGTCATTTGTGGGCGTTTTTATGATGCACAAGGTAATCCTTTGGTTGCTGATATTGACCTTAGAATAATGGGAATAAGTCTTGCTCAATTAAGACAGATACCACAAAGACTTTTTATTGCGGGTGGAGTGGAAAATATTCAAGCAACAATAGGCGCGATAAAAGGAGGTTACGCGACTGATATTGTAATTGATGAAGTTACCGCTCTTGCACTATTGGAAATGGATAGCAAATAATACAATCCTCGTGAAAACGAGGATCCACGGCTGGATTGATGCTTTTTAATAAAAATAAAATATGTAATATCATTATTTTTATTGATTATTCCCCTAAGGGTGGCTCACGAAAAAAGAGTAAAATGATAAGTTATTAACATTTTTCTCTTTTTTTATATGAGTCTCTTGCCTTAAGCTCTTATATCATTCATTATATAAAAAATTATATAGCGATAGCTAGGGTTAATTATTTTATGAAATACCAATGGTTTGCTGGCTTAGGGCTGGCACTAGGATTAATTTGTCATAATACATTTGCAGCTGAACTTCATCTTTATGCAGGGGCTGGTTTAAAACAGCCAGTAGAACAAGTTATTAATGCATTTGAAAAAGAAACGGGCAATAAAGTGACCATTGAGTACGGTGGTTCTGGTCAAATATTAACACGCTTTAATTTAACTAAGCAGGGAGATTTATTCTTCCCTGGTTCACAAGATTATGTGGAAAAATTAGATAAAGAAGGGCAGGTTGTTAATCAATATCCTATCGTTAGGCATATTCCTGTTATTGCAGTACGTAAAGACAAAGTAGGTGATATTCAAACGCTAGAAGATCTTGCGAACAGCTCACTAAAGTTAGGCATGGGTGATGCTAAAGCTATTGCACTCGGTAAAAGTGGCGAACAGCTTATTGATGCATCAGGTCAAGGTGATAAATTACGCACTAAAGTGATTGTTCGTACAGCAACGATTAAACAATTACTAATGTATTTATTAAATGGCGAAGTAGATGCCGCCATTATTGGATATGCAGATGCAATGAAAAACCGAGATAAATTGGTTTTACTTCCGGTTCCTGAAGGTAGCCCAGAAGAAGTGGCAACACTTGCGATCTTAAAAACATCAGCAAACCCAAAAGAAGCACAATTACTTGCTGATTATTTTACACGCCCAGAAGGAATAAAAGCTTTTACTGATTATGGTTTTCTTCCTGTCATTTCGAAACCATAGATTTTTTTCTCACATAAATTGTATTTTTTTGCCACCAACTCACGGGTGGCTTTTTTTATTATTACAGCAAAATAGATTTTGTTTTTAGAAAAGGAAATAGCGTGTTCCGTTGGGCATTAATTCCACTTTTTTTACTGTTATTTCTGATCTTAGGATCGTTAATTTCACTAATTTGTCAGCTTTCTTATATTGAGCTTAGGCAAGTTATTACCGATCCTGAATTTCATTTTGCTATTGGTATGTCACTGAGTACGGCATTCACCTCTTTGTGTTTGGCTATTATCTTAGGTGTGCCTGCTGCATGGGCAATGGCGAGAATTCCTTTTAAAGGGCATCGCTTTATTGATGCACTATTAGATTTACCTTTAGTTACTCCCCCTTTAGTGATTGGCATCGGATTATTATTATTGTTAGGAAACCAAGGACCTTTAACAGGGTTTCTCCCTGAATTATCACGTTCTTTATTCTCACCTTTAGGTATTATTATTGCTCAGACATATGTCGCTAGTGCTATTATTATGCGAAATAGTCTTTCTGCCTTTAAGTCTGTTGATCCCGCTTATATTCAAACCGCACAAAATTTAGGATTAACGCCAACAAAAACCTTTTTTTTGATTGAAATACCACTTTGTTGGCCCGCATTAATGAGCGGATGTATCATTGCATTTTCGCGTGCATTAGGTGAGTTTGGCGCCACTCTGATGCTAGCCGGTGCAACCCGATTAAAAACAGAAACGCTACCCATGGCAATTTATTTGAATATCGCAAGTGGAGATTTTACACTGGCAATAGGCTGCGCGCTTGTTCTTATTGCTATTGCGATTACTTTATTATTTGCATTGCATCGTTTACAGCAAGAAAGGAAGACATCATGTTAGAAATACGCTCATTAACTACGGGTATATTAAAAGATGTCTCGTTAAAGGTAGAAAAGGGAACTTGTTTAGGAATAAGTGGCACATCAGGAAGCGGTAAAACAACACTTTTAAATGCAATAGCGGGATATGCTTCATATTCAGGTGATATCTATCTTGCAGATAAAAATATCAATACACAACCTGTATGGTTACGCTCTTGTCGGTATTTAAACCAACGGCTTTATTTATTTCCATTTATGACGGTGGCTCAAAATTTATGGTTAGCACAATATGGTGCAAAGCAAAAACGAAGTAAAGAAAGAGAAGCGGGAATATTAGATCAAATGGGAATTGCACATTTGATGGCTCGTTACCCATATCAAATTTCTGGAGGGGAACAGCAACGTGTTGCGCTGGCAAGAGCACTTATTAGCCAACCCAAACTTTTACTACTGGATGAACCTTTTTCGAGTTTGGATTGGGAAACGCGTCATCAGCTTTGGGACCTAATCGACACTTTAAAATCTAAAGAGATAACGATGATTATGGTCACACATGAACCCCGTGAAATTAGGGCGTTAGCAGATAAAACGATTTTATTGTCTAAAGGGCAAATTGTTACTGAAAGTTCAATACTGTGAGGTTAAATACTTATTTGCTGATTACCACGCCATTACGGACCAGTGAATAATACGACCCATAATTTTTACAGATTCAGTTTCAGCTGTTTCATCTGGAAATTCATCTTTATTGTAACTACGAATAATCAACTTACCGCCGGGTTGACGATAGAGTAGTTTTATTCTGAATAAGGCGTCTTGTTCAATAGCATAAATACCGCCATCAACAATACGAGTGTTTCCTGTATCAACAGTAACGGTTGACCCATTTGGAATAACCGGTGACATGCTATCACCATAGACAGAAAAACAAATAACATTCTGAGAAGAAGCGCCATAACGGCGTAATGTGCTTTTTGAAAATCTCAATTTGTACCCATTATGATCTTCGTTAGTACAACAGCCATCACCTGCGGCAAGCTCGATACTTTTAAAATAGGGAATTTCGACTTCATCAACCCCTAAAGGGGTGTTGCTATCCCATTCACTAACGGGTTGCCATTCATCTTCAGGTGGGATCTCAGAAGCGACATTAGGCTGTTCTTCACCGTCTAATAACCAAGCTAAATCACAATTTAAGGCTTTGGCTAATTCTGGTAAAAAACGAGGGCGTTTAGTTTTACCGCTTTCTAACTGTTCTATAGATTGCTGTGTGGTATTCGCTAAAGTAGCAAGTTCGGATTGTGTTAAATCTAACGCAATGCGTTTGTCTTTGGTACGTTTCGCAATAGACATTAGTGACTCCTAATACGTGTCCTTACATATTCAAGTACAAAGAGTATACCGTAAACAAAAAACAAATTAAATTGTATTTCATCTTAATGATAAAATTAAGAGTCGGTTAACTACTTAATTTGGAAAACATCATCTGCACTGTTTGGTGGTGTGAGGTAAGGATTCTCATCAGTTACATCAGGATCTCTTAAGACTTCTCCACAGAAAATAATAAGGTCTGGTCTTTTTTGTTTTAAGTAGTTAAGTCGAGTTGTGCATTCATCTTTAGTATAAATAGCTTCAGTAACAGGAACGGCATCACAAGAATCATTTCCACAAGGACTTACTAATAACACGTAACCGACCAGCATGAGCTGTGAAGTAAACATAAAATATCCTTTTAACTATTCATGTTTGGTCATCAAAATCAGATAAATAGATTACCTACTTGTAGATAAAAAAGCAGTTTCTATTTGTCTTAAATGACATTAATGATGTAAAAAGGCGTATATGATCACAATTTTTCTAGTGTTTATTTGTAATTATTAGCAATGTGTTATAGGAAAGCAACCTAAAAAACAGGAAATAATATACATAAAGGTATTGTGAAAACAAATAGAATTGTTTTTCGCCTATGGGCTATTGTTTTAATATTGTTATTTAGATTATTTGCTATCTGTTCTAATTCGGTTAGAACAGATAGTATTTATAGAATAATTAGGCTGACAGAAATAAACCTATAATATTAATTTTTAAAGATTAACCTTTTCCGCCTTGAAAAGAAGGATAAAGAGTCATTCCACCATCAATAAAAATAGTTTGTCCTGTAATATAAATAGATTGTTCAGATGCTAACCAAGCTGCGACATTAGCTACAGCTTCTGGCTCAGCGGCATATTTAATTGGGATCATTTGTTCTAACTCTTTGCGAAGGGCATCATCCTCCATCTTTTCTTGATTAATAGGCGTATTGATTGCACCTGGACCAATTGAATTAATTCTAATACCGTAGTTTGCATATTCAAGAGCAAGAGATTGTGTCAGCATTCTTACTCCACCTTTACTTGCGGCATAACTTGCAAAGGTTGGCCAAGGGATAATCTCATGCACAGAAGACATATTAATGATATTGCCTTGAATATTATTTTCTACAAAATATTTTAGTGCAGAGCGGGCCGTAAGAAAATAACTTGTTAAATTCACATCGATAATTTTACGCCAATCGGCTAAGTTAACGGCGTGAGAGGGGGTTTGTGTTTCAATCCCCGCATTATTAATAAGAAGATCGAGCTTGCCAAAATAATTTATAGCGTAATAAATAAAGTGATGAGCAACATCTTCATTACTGATATCACCCCCAAAAATAATAGCTTTACCTAAGTTTAATTTATTTAAATTATCAGCAAGGGATTGGGCTTCTTTTTCGTCAGAATGATAATTAATGACGACATTCATTCCTTCAGTGATAAGCCGTGATACCACAGCAGCACCAATTCCTCGTGATGAACCTGTAACAACAGCGATTTTTCCTTGGAGATCGTTGTACATACATCCTCCGATATTTGATTTAAAAATTAGGCAAAAAGTGATATGAGTGATAAAAAGAATTATTTATCTAGCGTTCAGCCAATCTTATCGCTAATATAATCTCCTTATTTATTTATCACTTCTTTTTATTGTAGGTTGTTATTATGTAATACGCATTAAGGCACTGAAGGAATGGTGCATATACAGAAAAATTAACTTACCGAATGACTCTTAAATTTGGTAGGGCTTCTGTTACTTAATGAGTATAAAATAATGAATAATCAATCACAAAAATATGATAGAACTTATCACTATCCTTTTTCACCAGGCACAACAAACGACGATCGTATAAATGCGCAATGGTGGCAGGATATCTGCAATATAAAACATCTTATCCATACAGAAAAACTGGATGGAGAAAATAATTGCTTAAATAAAATGGGCGTTTTTGCTCGCTCTCATGCGACACCAACACAATCAGCATGGACTTCTCAATTACGTCAACGTTGGCAGTTGATGAAAAATGATTTAGACGATTTAGATATTTTTGGCGAAAATTTATATGCTATTCACTCTATTGAATATGCACACTTAGACGAATATTTTTATGTATTTGCCGTTCGCCATAAAGATAAATGGTTAAGTTGGGAAGAAGTGCAATTTTATGCCTCACTTTTTGATTTTCCAACTGTGCCAGAAATTAAATTGCCTGAATGCCAGGATAAAATTGATTTTGAAAATATGATTGTTTCACAAGCGAAACAGGCAAGTTTCTTTCAATCTCAAGATGTTTTAACGCAAAAACTTAGCCCAATGGAAGGTATTGTCACTCGAGATGCACAATCATTTTCTTTAGATGACTTTTCTCATCGTGTTTTTAAATATGTTAGAAAAGATCATGTCAAAACGGATGTGCATTGGAAAAAGAACTGGCGACGTGCGCCGTTAAATTGGGAAAAAACACAGGAGTCTCGATGATACTTCATAAGAAATTACACACTGAAATGTCATGGGAACATCTTTGTGAACTGTATGATGAAATGAGTGATATGGCGGGTGTTATGCAAGATCCTATTCATCATGCAGAAGGTGATGTAGCAATACATACACAAAGGGTAATCAATTCAGTTAAATTATTACCTGAATATAAAACCCTGACAGAAAGAGAGCAACAAATTTTATGGATTTCGGCACTTCTTCATGATGTAGAAAAACGCTCTACAACACGGGAAGAAGAGGGACGTATTATTTCTCCGGGCCATGCACGTAAAGGTGAATTGACAACACGTCGTTTTCTCTACGAAAAAGTACCTTTAAGTTTTGCCGATAGAGAGCACATTGCAGCTTTGGTTCGTTTTCATGGATTACCTTTGTGGGTGATGGATAAGCCTGATCCTAAAAAAGCACTTATTGCAGCATCCTTAAGAGTGGATTGCTATTTGCTGACATTATTGGCTAAAGCCGATGTTTTAGGGCGAGATTGTGATGATAAACAAGGGCTTTTTGACAAAATTACGTTATTTATACTTTATTGTGAAGAGTTAAATTGTTGGCGTAAGCCAGCTCTATTCTCGTCTGATAACGCACGTTTCCATTATTTTTATACAGAGAATAGTACTGATTGTAATTATGAGCCTTATCCTGAAAAAGGAAGTGACGTCACGGTACTGTGTGGGTTACCCGGGATGGGAAAAGATACCTATATTCACCAATATTGTGCAGATATTCCTATCGTAAGTTTAGATGAGCTACGCCGCCAACATCATATTAAACCCGATAATCGAGATGCTAATGGTTGGATAGCACAACAAGCAAAAGAGCAAGCTCGAGTTTATTTACGAGAGCACAAACCTTTTGTTTGGAATGCTACGAATATTACAAGAAAAATGCGGGATCAGCTGATCTCTTTGTTTTATCGTTATAATGCAAAAATAACGCTGGTTTACATTGAAGTGCCTTATGCTCAATGGCAAAAGCAAAATAATGCAAGGAATGAAGTGGTTCCTATTAAAGTAATGGAACGTATGTTAAGCAAATTAGAGGTTCCAACACCAGAAGAAGCACATAAAGTAATTTATTGGATCGAAGGGAAATCACAAACATTGCTTTAATTTAGTCTGTTAATTTTAGTGTTTAGCATTATTTAAATAATTAAATGAGAAATACGTTATAACCATAAAGTAAGGGCTATTTTATTTCTACAAAATAGCCCTTTTTTTATTTATGAGGGATTTATTGGCAGGTAAAAAACCATATTAAATTTATTTTTTAATATGATGCACAATATCGAAATAGGTGTTGCGATCTTCTGCATTTGGATAAATACGATAAGTATATTCATCATTTTTAATTGTGATATTTTCTACATCACGGGTAAACAACGTCTTGCCTTCAGTATCTTTAGCAACTAAGGTACGTATCTTGCCATCATCTGACATAGACCAATCGCCTTGCATTTTCTGTTTACCTTCAGGTGTAAACATAATAAATGTGCCATTAGGATAATATTCAGCAAGGCCAAAATAATTACTTACTTGGGTATTATCTGCGTCTGTTTTATTGCCTTTTTCATCTATCGCATCAGTCGTTACCCAGACTTTTTCTATCATGAGTTTCTCATACTTATTCAGCTCTTTTTGAGCTTGAATAACACCTTGAGCTTGCATATTAGTAGATGATGTTGAATTCTCAGTAGCAAAAAGAGAAAAGCTAGCGCTTAATAATGAGATTGCGATAAGTGATTTTATTTTCATTTATATATCCTTATTTTATGTTGTATTTTTTGTCAGGAGTTTATGTTGTGTCTAACGGTATGTATAAATCTAGGCATAAAATGGATGAAGTGCGAGGAAAGAATTATGTCAAAATGTTTCTGATAAAAAGATTAACTGACAAAAATAATTAGCGATAAATATCGCATGTGTTGCTTTTTTTAATTTTATTCTCTGCTTTTATTCTTATACTAGTTATACTAACTTTAAACTGAGTGTGTAAAAAACAAATAGTCTTCATTGATGGCAAATGAAAGACTAAAAATTCTCTTTGATTTACAAAACAAAATTAAAATTTGACTAAATGATGTATTAAATAGACAAAGCATAATGAATTTTTTTGATAAAAATTGCTAGAAAAAAAGATAAAGTCAAAAAATAAGTTTTATTTTCTCTAAAAAAGAACTTCGCTATCTAACTTAATGTTATCAAGATCACAAAAATGGAAGATGAATATTGAGTGTATTTTAGTCGTTGCTTTTATATTTCTTAACTAAATGATGCTAATTTATAGAGAGATATTCATTTCTCAGTCAATGTAATGATTAAATTTTCTTTATTATAAGAACGATGTAAAAATAATGATGATAAAAATAATTAATGCATTGCTCGATTCAATTAAATTGTATTTAATTTAAGCATTATTACTGTTTTTTTGTAGGAAGATAAAATTATTTTTTTGTAACTACCTATATTTAAAGGTGATTTTTATTTTTCTATTTTAATTTATATTACTATCCATAGCCAATCAAAAAAATATAGCATTAAAATTACTTATGATAAATAAAATAAAAATAAATTATTTGTCGAATTTGTTTTTTCTTAAAAAAATAAGATATTAATTTATTTATTAAATAATCTTACGGTTATCATTATTTATTTCTGTTTATTTTTGTTTTTTATTTTTGTATTTCTGCTTTTTTTTGCTTTTAATAAATAACATATGATTGTAATCACAATCCCATAACAACTAATAAACTAAAGTTGTTGCCATAGAGGTAACATTAAATGAAAGCAGAACGTCATAAAAAAATAATTAATCTGATTAAAGGTCATGGTGCAGTAAAAGTTTCTGTTTTAGCAAAAGAACTTGATGTTACCAAAGAAACAATACGATCAGATTTAAATACGCTGTCTGAAAAGGGAATTGTAAAACGATGCCATGGTGGCGCTTTTATAGAATTTGAAACGTTGGATAAAGTTGCTAAAAAAGAAATTATACAATTTCTAGAATGTAATGATCAAATTGATAAAAATGATTTAGTAAATAGAACAGCAATAAATAAGGTGTGCGTACTAGGTTCATTTAATGTTGATATGATTAGCTATTTACCTAGATTGCCAGAAGCTGGGGAATCTTTATTATCGAATAAATTTATCTTCTCACCAGGAGGTAAAGGCTGTAACCAGGCGTTAGCCGCAAGTTATGCTGATGCGCAAGTACATTTTATTACTAAAATAGGCACTGATCAATTTAGTGATTATGCCGTTAATTTTATATCGTCATCAAGAATAAAAACATCAACGATATATCAAACTGAAAATTATCAAACGGGCACCGCCTCTATTTTTGTTTCAGAAGAAAGTGGAGAGAATATTATTTCTATCTATTCAGGCTCTAATATGGATATATCAGCAGATGAAGTGAAGATACAAAAAGATAAAATCATTGATGCAGATATCATTTTATTGCAATTGGAAACAAATATTGAAGCACTAAAAGAAATAATTTCTATTGGAAATGAAAATAATATTCCTATTATTCTTAATCCAGCACCTTATAACAAAGTAGTGAATGAATTACTTCCAATGATAGATGTGTTAACACCTAATGAAACGGAAGCGAGTTTATTATCTGGAATAGAAGTACTTGATTTAGAATCTGCAAAAAATGCCGCAGTTTCTATTTATCAACAAGGCGTAAATAAGGTGGTTATTACGCTGGGTAGTAAAGGTTCGTTAGCATATGACGGATATAAGTATATTTACTCGCCGGCATATCCGGCGGTTGTAAAGAATACCGCAGGGGCTGGTGATGCTTTTAATGGCGCACTCGCCGCTTCATTAGCAAAAGGAAAGCAGTTTTCTTATGCGTTACGCTATGCATCAGCTTTTTCATCATTAGCTGTTGAGACGAGTAATGCTTCAGAAATGCCTGAAGATATTAATGTCATGCATCGCATCAATCAAACAACATATTCACAGATTGTCACCCAATCCCCTGAATAAATAATCTTTTTTGAAAGAGGAATAAAAATGAAAATCTTATTTATTGGTGAGTCATGGCATATTCATATGATCCACTCTAAAGGCTACGACAGCTTTACGTCCAGCAAATATGAAGAGGGCTCAACATTCTTATTAAGTTGCTTAAGAGAGAAAGGTATTGAAGTTGATTATATGCCAGCTCATACCGTTCAAGTTGCTTTTCCACAAACTGCAGAAGCCTTAGCTAAATATGATGTCATTGTGATTAGTGATATTGGCGCTAATACCTTCCTTCTGCAAAACGACACATTCTATAACATGAAAGTCATCCCTAATGCGTTGGGGTTAATTAAAGAGTTTGTGGTTAATGGTGGTGGCTTATTAATGATAGGTGGTTACTTGTCATTTATGGGTATTGAAGCCAAAGCAAACTATAAAAACACATTACTTGCAGAAGTTCTGCCTGTGGAAATGCTAGATGGTGATGATCGTGTTGAAGCACCTGAAGGAATATTTGCAAACGCGGTTAATGCAAACCACGAGTCAGTAAAAGGTTTTGGTGAATGGCCGATGTTCCTTGGCTATAACAAAGTATCAGCCAAAGAGAAGACAGAAACTGTATTAAATATTGGTGAAGATCCACTACTGGTATTTGGTCAATTTGAAAAAGGAAAAACGGGTTGCTTTATGAGCGACTGTTCGCCGCACTGGGGAAGTAAAGAGTTTTTAGCATGGCCTCATTATGCGGATATGTGGGTCAACATTCTTAAACAAGTTGCCCGTTAATTTAGATTAATAAGCACTGTCATAAAAAGTAAAAAAGCGCAGAGTTGCCGCTCTGCGCGAATAAAAACCGATTACTTGAAAAATAAAAAAAGAAATCACTCATAGCCAATAATCCAAAAGGAACATCTTATGAGTACAAAAACTTTATCAACACCTTTGCTGATGTTAGCAACCGTGTTAGCAGGTATGCTATCACCAATGCAATCAGCGGTGAATGGGCAGTTAGGGCATGTCTTAAAAGACGGTAACGCCAGTGCGGTTATCTCTTTTGCTAGTGGTTTAGTGGTCATGTTTTTTATCATTATGTCGAAAAAACAGTACCGTCAGCAATTTGCTTCAATTCCAAGTTTAATTAAAACGCGCAAAATTCCATTATGGAACTGGTTTGCGGGTCTTTGTGGTGCAATGGTTGTTTTCTCTGAGGGCGCTTCTGCGAGTGCATTAGGGATTGCAACTTTCCAAACAGCCTTAATTTCAGCACTCTTATTATCAGGCTTATTATGTGATCGCTTTGGTGTGGGTGTTGATGAGAAAAAATATTTCACCTCATATCGTGTATTAGGTGCTGTGTTAGCCGTTGTTGCAACGTTATTTGTGGTATCTCCACAATGGCACTCAACGTCCTTTATTTATTTAGCTATCTTACCTTTCCTTGCAGGTCTATTAGCCGGTTGGCAGCCAGCAGGTAACTCTAAAGTTGCAGAAGCAACAGGTTCTATGATGGTGTCTATCACTTGGAACTTTATCGTTGGCTTCACCGTTTTAACCATTGCTCTTATTGTTCGTATGGCATTAGGTCATATCACTCTTGAATTACCAGGTACTTGGTGGATGTATTTAGGCGGTCCTTTAGGACTCATGTCTATCGCATTAATGGCTATTTTAGTTCGTGGTTTAGGCTTACTGATGTTAGGTGTTGCTTCAACAGCGGGTCAATTATTAGGTTCTGTCTTAATTGATATGTTATTACCTGCATTAGGCAATACCGTCTATTTAGTGACAATTATTGGTACATTATTTGCGTTAGTGGGGGCGATTGTCACCACAATCCCAGAATTCAGAGCCGCTAAATCAGTTAAAGCGTAGGAGTAGCGTAATGAAAGGTTATATTCAAACTGTAACGGGCCCCATTAAAAAAGAAGATATGGGACTGACATTGCCCCATGAACACCTGTTTAATGATCTCTCAGGTGTTGTTGATGAACCTTTTTATGAATTCTCGCATGTATTAGTTGATAAGAAAGTCAGTGCAGATATTCAGTGGGGACTTAAATATGATCCTTATTGCTGTTGCGACAATATGGATAAAAAGCCAATTGAAGATGTTATTTTTGAATTAAATAATTTTAAAGAATTAGGCGGCAGAACTATCGTTGATGCTACCGGTTCTTCTTCTATTGGGCGCGATATTAGAAAACTAAGACAAGTTGCAGAAATAACAGGAATTAATGTTGTTGCTTCATCAGGACTTTATATTGAAAAGTTTGAAGGTCAACGTCTTGCTGATGATATAGATGCAATGGCGAAAATTATTGATGACGAACTAAATATAGGTATTGATGGTACAGATATTCGTGCGGGAATGATCGGTGAAATTGGGGTTTCTCCTTTCTTTACAGATGGAGAGAAAAATAGCCTTCGTGCGGCCGCTATTGCCCAAAATAATAACCCTCATGCCTCAATGAATATTCATATGCCAGGTTGGCAGCGCCGTGGCGATGAAGTTTTAGATATTTTATTAACTGAAATGGGGTGTAATCCCGCTAAAATTTCATTGGCTCACTCTGACCCTTCAGGGAAAGATATTGATTATCAATGTAAAATGCTTGATCGCGGTGTTTGGCTTGAGTTTGATATGATTGGTCTTGATATCTCGTTTCCTAAAGAAGGTGCAGCACCTAGCGTTATGGACACTGTTAACGCTGTCGCGACCTTAATTGAAAGAGGTTACGGTAGCCAAATTGTATTAAGTCATGATGTGTTTTTAAAACAGATGTGGGCAAAAAATGGCGGTAATGGTTGGGGATTTGTGCCTAATGTATTTCTGTCATTATTAGCTCAACGAGGCATTGATAAATCGATTATTGATAAGTTATGTGTTGATAATCCTGCAAATTTATTGGCTTAAATCTGTGTTCAAATAAATAACAATAAGTATATTCCTTTAAATAGTTAGCGGCATCTTTAAAGTGCCGCTTTTTTATTTTTTCATCACTATCACTGTGATGGTTCAATGAATATTACTTAAAGGCATCAGCGTAAATGATAATTTTCAATATAACGTAATGAATGCGTTGAACCATTAATCACTAAAGAGTGGGTATGTAGATATTGAGCTTGTTGATTAACACCCGATAAAAGATCACCTGCTGTAATGGCTGTTGCGGCAAACATCACATCTTGATTACGCACTAATGTATCTAACGATAATTTGATATTTACATCGGTACCCATTTTATGGCAACGAGCGATTTCACTAACAGTAAGCTCTCTATTTTCTGCACTGTTTCCTTTGGCAATATCTCGAGTAATTAAACGTGCTTGCATATCTCCGCCCAATGCTTTGGCAATCGCCGCACTAATTACTCCTTCAGGAGCGCCGCCAATGCCATACATAACATCAATACTGTTGTCTGGCATTGTGGCATATAAAGACGCGAGCACATCACCATCAGGTAGGGTAATGACATTAATACCTTTCGATCGTAAATCTTTAATAATATCGAGGTGACGAGGTTTATCTAAAATAGCGAGAGTTAACTGCTCAATAGATTTATTTAATGTTTGTGCAATAGCATCAAGGTTATATTCAAGGCAATGGTTAAGGTCAATGACACCGGCAGCTTGCTTACCAACAATCAGTTTTTCCATATACATGTCAGGAGCTTGTAAAAAACTGCCCTCAAAGCCTGCAGCTAAAATAGCAAGAGAATTGTTTTCACCCGTTGCCACCATACGAGTACCGTCAATGGGATCAACGGCAATTTCTATTTTATCGCCTTTCCCATTACCTACTTTTTCGCCAATATAGAGCATAGGTGCTTCGTCTATTTCACCTTCACCAATGACAATTTCACCATTGATATCTAGATTGTTTAAACGTTCGCGCATTGCATTAACGGCAGCGTTATCTGCTGCGTTTTTATTTTGTTTTCCGATCCAAGGCATTGCTGCAATGGCGGCGGCTTCTGTAACAGAAGCAATCGCATGAGTTAATTCGTCATTTAATTTCATATTATGAGTGTATTTTTTGATGAAAAGAGAAAATTAAAATAGGTTATTGATGATACCTTTTTTTTGAAATTGTGTGCTAGGTTTAAATCAAGAGTGTTTAAAATAGGGCATTTAGGAATTAACTAAGATTAATCTGTGAAAATTTAAGTATAACTAAGGTAAAGAGATTAAAAGCATGTAATGCTTTATTCAAAAGGAATAGGTTTATGGAGGATATTTTGACGCTTATTATTGCGATATTTGTCGTAGTGTCTTTGTATTGGCAATATCATTCTTATACAAATACCAATTCATTGTTGTATCGAATTAAACAGCTTGAAGAAAAGCTTATCGAGCAACAAGAAAAATTATTTAAGTTATTAAATAAAGGTAACTCTGCTGATACTAGCGCAGATTTTGACACTCATAAAAATGAAATTAAGGATTTATCACCAGAGATAAAAAGAGACTCAAAATCAACAATATCAATTTATCAGCCTCAAGATAAAACGTCTATTAATCCAACTGAAAGGATGCAAAATCCGGCGGAAAATAAAGAAACGTCGGTATATCAACAAGCGCAAGCATCACAAGGAACAACATTTGATAAAGTTTCTCCTAAGGAACAATCTCCGATTGCTAATGCTTCTATTATTACCCAAGAATGTAATGTAGAAAATAGACAATCTAATAAACCAGACATAACAACGTCATCAATTCCAACTCAACAAGAGCCAGCAACTTACCAACCTAAAACCTCGACAAGTCGTTTTGCTCACCATTATCAAAAAGAGCCGAAGCAAACATCGATTGATGTTACGCAACGTCAAACTTCAGAGAATAATACAACGGTGGCAAGTGCGACTCTTTCAGCGCCTAAAATATCGGATTCAAATACGGCCACAAATAAAGTCAATAGACCAGCATCTCAGTACCGACCAGCTGTAAATACGGGTCATCAAGCTCAGCAAAAATCAATTATTGGACTTATTTGGAATTGGGTCGTAACAGGAAATCCGTTGGCTAAAATAGGGATGCTATTGCTCTTTTTTGGTCTTTCCTATTTGCTTAAATACAGCATTGAAAATGAACTTGTATCGGCATCAACACGCTTAATGATGGCAGGAGGAGGATGTTTAGCGTTATTAGGTATTGGCTGGTGGCTTAGAAAGAAAAATCTGATATATGCGCTGATTTTACAAGGTGGCGGCATAGGCGGTCTTTATATTACTATTTTTGCAGCGACTAAAATTTATGATTTTATTCCTATTGGTATCGCTTTAGCCATTATGGTGTTTATCTGTTTGGTCAGTGTTATTTTAGCGGTTCTTCATCGAGCGATTAGTTTAGCGGTATTAGCTTCATTAGGTGGCTATTTAGCTCCTGTCTTATTATCTACAGGAAGTGGCAATTATGTTGCCTTGTTTAGTTATTACCTGATCCTTTCAATTGGTATTCTTGTTATTAGTCATTGGCAAGTTTGGCGTTTATTAAACCTTATTGGTTTTGCTTTTACTTTTGGTATCGGTTTTATGTGGGCAATACCAAATTATACTCATGCCGATTACTTACCTTGCCAACTTTTCTTAATCGCTAACTGGTTTATTTTTGGTGTAGCAACTGAACTTTCAACCTTAAAAAATAAGCTGAAACTCAATCTGCCTTTTGATGCCACATTACTATTTGGTACGCCACTAATCGGTTTTATCTTTCAACATCGATTAGCATCAGAATGGGAATACGGTGTTGCTATTGCTTCTTCGCTTTATGGGTTGGCCTATTTTGCACTGAGTTGGTTTGCGCTTAAGCGCTATCGTGAAGAAGGTAAATTACTGGCTATTGCCTTCTTTATGCTATCCGTCACCTTTGCAACTTTGGCTGTCCCATTTGCGTTCTCTGCTGAATGGACATCGATTGTATGGGCAATTGAAGGGGTGATGATCCTCGCATTTTCTGTTTTACAGCAACAAAATAAGCCCGCTATTGCAGGGACTATTTTAGTTGCGGTTTCTTTTGTTTTATTATTTAACACGAGTGTTGTTTCGTTAGGTGATTGGCTAATGTTTATAACACAAGTGATTGTTGTATTTGCGGTTGCAGTACTGTGGTATCGAGCTAAATTTACTAATATTGATCATCGAACTATTGGATATGTAACACTATTTATTGCTGCGGTGAGTTGGGGATATTGCGTATTCACTTTACAAGAGTATGGCGAATATTGGTTCTCTCCGAGTGCGAAAGCCATTACTTTTGCCTTTATTCTTATTAGTTGCTGGGGAATGTATTTTGTAGGTAAAAAAACACAATTCTCTGAATTAGCGAGTTGCTCTGTTTTATTGTGGCCAATGTCAGCGCTTATTATGCTAGTGTATATTTTCCTAGCTGGATCATTAATTGACAATTGGTTAAGTGCCATTGTATGGATAGCAATATTTGCAAGTGGCTTCTATTTACTTAAGGTTAATACGTTATTGCCTACACAAAGGTTAAATAAAGCATTAATCCATATTATACATCTTGTTTTTATTGGACTCTTTTTATTCACTGAAATAGTCTGGTTAATGGATACCACTTACCTTTATGCAAGCCTACACTTTGCGAGTGTTATTTTCGCCATCAGTTTATATATAGCAATAAGCGCTATGCTCGTGATAAAAATCAGCTGGATAAAAACGTATCAAAATACTTATTTAGCAATGACAATCCCTGTATTAGTTTTGTTGGCACTTTCTTTAATTTTTGCAAACTTTAATAGTGGTACTGAAAGTGGTGTTACATTTATACCACTCTTTAATCTGATGGATCTTATTGGAATTATTGGAATAGGTGTGGGCTATAAATATATTTCAATAATAAAACAGTCTTCTAAATATCAACAGTTATTGCAAAATAATTTACCGATGTACAATTATATTATTCCTGCAATGATCTTCTGGTGGGCTAATGGTATTTTATTAAGAGGACTTGTATTTGCAACAGATATTGATTGGGCAAGTTATGAAATCATTAACTCTAAAGTAATTCAAACCGTATTAGCTATTGTTTGGGCTATTACTGCGCTAGTCACGATGGTATTGGCAACACGCAAAAAATCACGTTCGAGTTGGTTTATTGGTGGGGTGTTATTGGCTGTTGTTATTGCTAAACTTTTCTTAATTGATACATCGTTAAGTAGCGGATTACTCAGAGCATTGGCCTTTATTGGTGTTGCAATACTGATTTTATTAATTGGATATTTCTCACCATTACCACCTAAAAAGCAAAGTAACAATACATCAATATAGCGGTTTCTAGATTTAAAATAGGTGAATTGTAGAAAAGTAAGCCACTCATTACTTTAAAGTAATGAGTGGCTTAAAAATGAGGAGAAAATCTATGTATCAAGGCCAATGTTTGTTGTCATTAAATGTTCATTAAAATAAAAGCTAGAACGTTAATTATTATTACAATATGATGCTCACTCTACTAAATTAAACAATAATAAATCATTATTTGTTAGACTATTATTTAAAAGGGAAATGTTATTGATTAATACATTAATAATAAGTCAGGTTGAAATAGTCAGCTTAGGAATTAAAACACTGCTTTCTCAAATTAAGAAAATTAACATTCGGAAGACTATGGCGGATGAAACGGATGCTTTTCGTTACTGTCGCCAATTTTCCGTCAATCTTATTATTATTTACTCAGTTCCTACCGTATCATTAATTGATTCTATAAAAAGAATAAAACGTGCAATTTTATCAATTAAAATTATTATTATCTCACCTAAAACAGATTCCATTTTATCAATACCTCTTCTTCAATTAGGCGTTGAAGGTTTTGTTGTTATTGACACCTCTTGTGAAAATATTCTTCAAGTGGTTAGGCAAGTCTGTATAGGCCAACGTTACATTAGCCAAGAGTTAGCGATGGAAATCGCGTTGACAAAACTACAAAAAGAGTTAAATCCACTGCATCATTTGTCTGAACGAGAGTTACAGATTATGTCTATGATAATTAGAGGAAAAAAAATTACACAAATTGCAGATGAGCTCAATATTAATACAAAAACAGTAAATAGCTATCGTTATCGAATGTTTAGTAAACTTAAAATCTCAGGTGATGTAGAATTAACACATATAGCAATACGTTATGGGTTAATTGAGATAGAGAGTCATTTACAAAGTGGAAGACAAATTTGACGCCAAAGCATTCTTAAGCAGAGTCACAGATAAACCAGGTGTTTATCGGATGTATGATGCAACAGACACAGTAATTTATGTGGGTAAAGCCAAAGATCTGAAAAAAAGGCTTTCAAGCTATTTTCGTGTACAAGTCAATAGCCGTAAAACAGAGGCATTAGTAAAGTGCATCGCAAATATTGATGTCACGATTACTCATACAGAAACTGAAGCTTTATTGCTTGAGCATAGCTACATTCAACGCTATCAGCCTCGTTATAATGTGTTGTTACGTGATGATAAATCTTATCCTTACATTTATTTAAGTGGCGATAAACACCCAAGGCTTGCCAGTTATCGTGGTGCCAAGCATGCAAAAGGAGAATACTTTGGACCTTTTCCTAACTCTTTTGCAGTAAGAGAAACCTTAGCGCTGATGCAAAAGCTATTTCCCATTCGTCAATGTGAAGACAGTGTGTATCGCAATCGTTCAAGGCCTTGTTTGCAGTATCAAATTGGTCGTTGCTTGGCACCTTGTGTAAAAGGGTATGTTTCAGACGAAGAATATGCTGAACAAGTAAATTATGTCCGCCTTTTCCTTTCAGGTGATGACACGCAAGTTCTTGATGGCCTTGTTAAACGAATGGAAGAAGCCAGTCAAGAATTACGCTTTGAAGAAGCGGCTCGTATTCGTGACCAAATTCAAGCGGTAAGACAAGTGACTGAAAGACAATTTGTTGCCAATATTGGTGATGATCTTGATGTGATTAGTGTCGCGTTTAATGGTGCAATTGCGTGTGTTTATGTTCTCTTCTTTCGACAAGGAAAAGTGTTAGGAAGTCGAAGCTATTTTCCTAAAGTACCTGCAAATACCTCACTTGATGAAGTAGTTCAAACCTTTATCGGTCAGTTTTATTTACAAGGAAGTGCCATTCGAACTTTACCCAATGAAATTTTACTCGATTTTAATTTAGAAGATAAAGCGCTTCTTTCTGAATCTATCTCTTCTATTGCGGGTCGAAAAATTCAAATTCAAACAAAACCGCGTGGTGATAGGGCGCGTTACGTGAAGTTAGCAAGAACAAACGCTGCAACAGCATTAGCGTCAAAACAAGTCGAACAATCGACAATTTCACAACGTTATACCTCATTGAGATCTCTTCTTGATATGAAAGAGATAAAACGAATGGAATGTTTTGATATTAGTCACACCATGGGAGAGCAAACTGTGGCTTCATGTGTAGTATTTGACATGAATGGCCCATTAAAATCTGAATATAGGCGTTATAATATTAGTGGTATTACTCCTGGTGATGATTATGCGGCGATGAATCAAGTGCTTACTCGGCGTTATGGTAAATCATTGGAAGAAAATAAAGTTCCCGATATTATTTTTATTGATGGAGGGAAAGGGCAGTTAGCGCAAGCAATAGCCGTATTTAATGCTCTTAATGTTGATTGGGATAAGTCACACCCTAAATTAATAGGTGTTGCAAAAGGGAGTGATCGTAAAGCAGGGCTTGAAACCTTGTTTTTTATCCCGGAAGGTGAAGGTATGGCATTGCCTTCTGATTCACCGGCATTACATTTGATTCAACATATTCGGGATGAATCACATCGTCATGCAATAACTGGGCACCGTCAACGTAGAGGCAAAGTAAAAAATACCAGCTCGCTAGAGTCTATTGAAGGGGTTGGCCCTAAGCGCCGCCAAATGTTATTGAAATATATGGGAGGACTACAAGCTTTGCGAGACGCCAGTGTTGAAGAAATTGCGAAGGTTCCCACAATTTCGACTGCATTAGCAGAAAAAATTTTTAATGCGTTGAAACACTAAGTGTATTGATGCACCATATTAATAACTCTCACTTTTCTAGGTCGTGTAGAACGCTATGCAACTAAATATCCCAACTTGGCTAACTCTGTTTCGTGTCGCTTTAATCCCATTCTTTGTTTTGGTGTTCTATTTACCATTTAAAGATGCTCCATTAGTGTGCGCGATTATTTTTATGGTCGCTGCTGCAACAGACTGGTTTGATGGCTTTTTAGCGCGTAGATTGAAACAAACTACCCGCTTTGGGGCTTTCCTTGACCCAGTAGCTGATAAAGTAATGGTTGCAACAGCACTCGTTTTAATTACGGAGTATTATCATGAGTGGTGGATAACATTACCTGCCGCAACAATGATCGCTCGTGAAATTATTATTTCTTCACTTAGAGAATGGATGGCAGAATTAGGAAAACGCAACAGTGTTGCTGTTTCTTGGATTGGAAAAGTGAAGACAACCGCACAAATGGGATCGTTAGTTGTGTTATTATGGCGTCCTACGGTTGAAGCTGAGTGGTTTGGATTCGCTTTATTGTATGTCGCCACGGTGCTGACTTTCTGGTCAATGTTTCAATATTTGAGCGCTGCATGGTCAGATTTGCGTGAAGGTTGATCGAAATGACTGAAAATTCACCGAACAGTCAAAAAGATGCAAATATAGTGTTGACTAGATTCAGGAAATCAGTAGAATGCAACGCATCGAAAGGCACAACGGTTTACAGAAATAAATAAGTAAATCAGCGAGTTCGGTAATGCGGGAATAGCTCAGTTGGTAGAGCACAACCTTGCCAAGGTTGGGGTCGCGAGTTCGAGTCTCGTTTCCCGCTCCAATCTCTTATGAGATTGAGCAGTTGAGGCGCGTTGGCAGAGTGGTCATGCAGCGGATTGCAAATCCGCGTACCTCGGTTCGATTCCGGGACGCGCCTCCATTAATGCCCAGGTGGTGAAATCGGTAGACACAAGGGATTTAAAATCCCTCGGCTGTAAGG